>NZ_JBIRRY010000001.1:0-1535633 GCF_044333935.1 Streptomyces sp. NPDC020884
TGAGCCAGGATCAAACTCTCCGTGAATGTTTACCCGTAATCGGGTGCACACACACGAGAGCGGAACAACCGGTCGGAATAAGACCCGTTGTTCACAGCGTCCTCGCTGTGTAATTGCCTGCCCGAATGTCACCGAAGCGACCCGTGCAGGACTTTTCAAAGGAACCACCAACCTGCCGAAGCAGGCCGGGGTATCAACATATCTGGCGTTGACTTTTGGCACGCTGTTGAGTTCTCAAGGAACGGACGCTTCCTTCGGTCCGGTTTCACCGGGGCCCTCCGGGCGCTTCCCTTCGTTCTTGCGTTTCCGACTCTATCAGACTCTTTCGCGTCCGATTCCCGGCCGAAGCGGGTCAAGCAGTTTTCGCTTTCCAGGTTCTTCGCTTTCGCGTTTTCCCTTTCCGGCGAGTCCGACTTTACCAGACTCATTTACGTTCCGTTTCCGGTCCGTAGGTGAATTCCGGCGGCCTGTCGAATGGCCTTGCCTTTCGGCGTGTTCACTACGTTAGCCGATTCCCTTGGCAGCTCATAATCGAGCCGAGAGGGCGAATTACGGGCATGCCGAATTCGCACCCGCCAGGGTGAGTCGTAGGTAGTGGTTTGGCCGCTTCGAGTGGCTCGGTGCGGTCCGATGGACCGTGCCGAGAGCTGTACCCGTGTCAAGCGGCTCGGACTACATTAGGCGTGCGCCGATGGCGCGTCAAGTCGCCTGGTGGCTCGCCCTGCGGCGCGGTGCGTGGGCGCGGTACGGGCTCACCGTGCGGTCTCCCTCGATCCAGAAGCGCCACGGCTGGTGGGCCCCGTCGCCGCCCACCCCGGTGCGGGGGCCGTTGCGTACGAGGTCCCGGGGCGGCGGGGTGCCGTGCAGTACGGACAGGGCCGGGGCGGGGCCGTCGAAGAGGTCGCTGCCGTTCAGGTCGCGGTCGACGTCGAGGGCGGTGGCGAGGCGGGCCGGGCCTTTGGCCAGTTCCTCGTCCGTGCGGGCGGAGCGGCGTCGGTCGCGGGCCAGGCCGGTGCCGACGTTGATCTCGCCGGCCCGGAGCAGGACTCCGCTCGCGTGGCCGTCCGGGCCGCAGACCAGGTTGAGGCAGTGCCACATCCCGTACGTGAAGTAGACGTACGTGTGACCGGGCGGGCCGAACATCACGCCGTTGCGCGCCGTGCGGCCCCGGAAGGCGTGCGAGCCCGGGTCGGCCTCACCGGCGTACGCCTCCACTTCGGTCAGGCGCAGCTCGATCGTGCCCCCCGGGCCCCGGCGGACCAGCGTGCGGCCCAGGAGATCGGGGGCGACGTCCAGGACGGGCCGGTCGAAGAAGTCGCGCGTCAGGGGGGCGCGGTCCGGGCTCTCGGTCATGTCGACCGAGGGTACTGGGATCGCGCATACGGGAACCGGCTACCGTCGTGGCGCGTATGTAGGGGTCAGGACCAAGAAGGAGTGACTATGGGCTTCAAGCGGCTGCTCGCGAGCATGGGTGCCGGCGGTGCCTCGGTGGAGACCGAGCTCACCGAGGTGAACGTCGTCCCCGGTGGGGTCGTCCAGGGCGAGGTGCGGATCCAGGGCGGTTCGGTGGCCCAGCAGATCGAGGGGCTCTCCGTCGGCCTGCAGGCACGGGTCGAGGTCGAGAGCGCGGACCAGGAGACCAAGCAGGACATCGAGTTCACCAAGCTGCGGCTCGGGGGCGCGTTCGAGGTGCAGGCGGGCGCGGTGCACGTGGTGCCGTTCGGCCTGGAGATCCCGTGGGAGACCCCGATCACGACGTTCGGCGGCCAGCAGCTGCGCGGGATGAACATCGGGGTGACCACCGAGCTGGAGATCGCCCGTGCGCTGGACTCCGGTGACCTGGACCCGATCAACGTGCACCCGCTGCCGGCTCAGGAGGCCATCCTGAACGCCTTCGGCCAGCTGGGCTTCGGCTTCCGCAGCGCGGACATGGAGCGCGGTCACATCCGCGGTACCCGCCAGCGCCTGCCGTTCTACCAGGAGATCGAGTTCATCCCGCCGACGCAGTACCGCGGACTGAACCAGGTCGAGCTGACGTTCGTCGCCGACGACCGCGAGATGGACGTCATTCTGGAGATGGACAAGAAGCCGGGTCTGTTCAGCGAGGGCAGCGACTCCTACCGCGCGTTCCAGGTGGGGCTGCACGACTACCAGCAGACCGACTGGGCGGCGTACCTCAACCAGTGGCTCGCCCAGGTCGGCGGACAGCGCAACTGGCTCTAGGGAGCGGCGCCGCCCCCTAGGGTCGGGTGGGAAGGCAGACGAACCGATCAGGAAAGGTGCGAGACGTGACCGAGCCGAAGAGGGCCCCACTGCCGCACGACTTCCATCCGGAGGTTCCGGCGTTCACCGTGGTGAGCGACGATCTCGCACCGGGGGCCGTGCTGGGCGACGCCCAGGTGCTTGCGTCCGGGAACACTTCGCCGCAGCTGCGGTGGGAGGGGTTCCCCGAGGGGACCAAGAGCTTCGCCGTGACGTGTTTCGACCCGGACGCCCCGACGGGCAGCGGGTTCTGGCACTGGGTGCTCTTCGACGTCCCGGTCTCGGTGACGGAGCTGCCGGCCGGTGCGGGCGGCGGGGAGTTCGCGGGGCTGCCCGAAGGGGCCGTCCAGGCCCGTAACGACTACGGGTCCAAGGACTTCGGGGGCGCCGCGCCGCCGCCCGGGGAGAACCACCGCTATGTGTTCACCGTGTACGCGGTGGACACCGAGAAGCTCGGGATCGACAGCGACGTGTCGCCCGCGGTGGCCGGATTCAATCTCCGGTTCCACACGCTGGGACGTGCGCAGCTGGTCGGTACGTACGAGGCTCCCGTCGGCGATTAGTTCGTTTGCTGTTTGCCCTGCTCTGGTCTTGGAGAGATCAGAGCAGGGCATTTTTATTGCGTTGTCCATCGCGGCCTGCCCAGCCAGAGTTGATCCGGGCCTGCCAGGGGGCGGGCGGCACACGGGAGGTGGGCAGGATGCGTGACACGTTGGTTCTCAACGCGAGCTTCGAGCCGCTGTCGACAGTGACACTCAACCGTGCGGTGGTCCTGATCCTGACGGACAAGGCCGTCGTCGAGCAGTCGCATCCCGAGCTCCGTATGCGTGGTGCCGCCGTGGACATTCCGGCGCCCCGGGTGATCAGGCTCTGCCGGTACGTACGGGTGCCGTTCCGAAGACAGGCTCCGTGGTCCAGAAGGGGTGTGCTGATACGGGACCAGCACCGGTGTGCGTACTGCGGGCGTCGGGCGTCCACCGTCGACCACGTGGTGCCGCGCGCCCAGGGCGGGCAGGACACCTGGCTGAACACGGTGGCCTCGTGTGCCGATGACAACCACCGCAAGGCCGCCCGGACGCCGGAGCAGGCGGGGATGCCGTTGCTGAAGCAGCCGTTCGTGCCCTCCCCCGCCGAGGCGATGCTGCTGGCGATGGGGGCCGGCGACCGCTCGGCGCTGCCCGAGTGGCTCGACCGGGCAGCGGCGGCGTAGGGCGTGGCGGTGACCGTGTGACGCGGCTGCGTGGAGCCGTGGCGTAGTCGCCGTACGCCTGGTGGCGGATGTGTGGGCCCGTCCCTGTGAGGGGGCGGGCCCACACGTTTCAGCGGAGCAGCAGTTGGACGATGGCCACCGTGCCGACGGCCACGATGAGGGCGCGCAGGAAGGTGGGGCTCAGCCGGCGGCCGACCTTGGCCCCTATCTGGCCGCCGATGGCCGAGCCGACCGCGATGAGGAGGACGGCCGTCCAGTCGAAGTGGGCGACGAAGAGGAAGAACAGCGCGGCGATGCTGTTGACCACGGCGGCCAGGACGTTCTTGACGGCGTTGAGGCGCTGCATCGTGTCGTCGAGCAGCATGCCCATCAGGGAGAGGTAGATGATCCCCTGGGCGGCGGTGAAGTAGCCGCCGTAGACGCTGGCGAGCATCAGGCCGGTGAACAGGAGCGGGCCGCCGTCGGGGCGGGCCTGGGCGCCGGTCCGGTCGCGGCGGCGCTGGACGGCTTTGCTGATGCGTGGTTGCAGGATCACCAGGACGAGCGCCAGGGTGACCAGGACCGGGACGATGGTCTCGAAGGCCGTGGAGGGCAGGGCGAGCAGCAGGGTCGCTCCGCAGAGGCCGCCGATCGCCGCGCCGACGCTCAGTTTGAGGAGGCGTCGGCGCTGTCCGGCGAGTTCCTTGCGGTAGCCGATGGCCCCGCTGATGGATCCGGGGATGAGGCCCAGCGCGTTGGACACGGTCGCGGTGACCGGGGGGAGGCCGGTGGCGAGCAGGACGGGGAAGGTGATCAAGGTTCCCGAGCCGACGATCGTGTTGATCGTGCCCGCGCCGACTCCGGCCGCGAAGACGGCGATTATTTCCCAGATGGACAAGGCCATCTCCTTCGGTGGTCAGTGACGCCTCCCCGCCATCAAGGTCGAGGGGCCTCACTGATCATGCACGAAGAGGCTCGGGGGTCAGGAGACCGGGGGTTCCTCGCGTCGTTCCACCGCGGGGGCACCCGAGTTGCCTCCGTTGCCGTTGCCTCCGTTGCCGCCGTTGCCGTTGCCGCCGGTGTTGAAGCCGGGCATGCCGCCGCCGAGGTTCCCGAAGGCTCCGCTGAGTCCCTTGAGGGCGTCGCCGATCTCGCTGGGCACGATCCAGAGCTTGTTGGCGTCGCCCTCGGCGATCTTCGGGAGCATCTGGAGGTACTGGTAGGAGAGGAGCTTCTGGTCGGGGTCGCCGGCGTGGATGGCCTCGAAGACCGTGCGGACGGCCTGGGCCTCGCCCTCGGCCCTGAGGGCGGAGGCCTTGGCCTCGCCTTCGGCGCGCAGGATCGCGGACTGCTTCTCGCCCTCGGCGGTGAGGATCTGGGACTGCCGGATGCCCTCGGCGGTGAGGATCGCGGCGCGCTTGTCGCGGTCGGCGCGCATCTGCTTCTCCATCGAGTCCTGGATGGAGGTCGGCGGTTCGATCGCCTTGAGCTCGACGCGGTTGACGCGGATGCCCCACTTGCCGGTCGCTTCGTCGAGGACTCCGCGCAGGGCCGCGTTGATCTCCTCACGGGAGGTGAGGGTCCGCTCCAGGTCCATTCCGCCGATGATGTTGCGGAGGGTGGTGACGGTGAGCTGCTCGATCGCCTGGATGTAGCTGGCCACTTCGTAGGTCGCGGCGCGGGCGTCGGTCACCTGGTAGTAGATGACGGTGTCGATGTTGACGACCAGGTTGTCCTGGGTGATCACCGGCTGCGGCGGGAAGGGCACCACCTGTTCACGGAGGTCGATCCGGTTGCGGATCGAGTCGATGAACGGGACGACGATGTTCAGGCCCGCGTTCAGCGTGCGGGTGTAGCGGCCGAACCGCTCCACGATGGCGGCGCTGGCCTGCGGGATGACCTGAATCGTCTTGATCAGGGCGATGAAGACGAGCACCACCAGAATGATCAGAACGATGATGATCGGTTGCATCGTGTCTCTCGTGCCCTTCGTTGGCCGGCGGATCGCGGTGATCGGGGTCGGTCCTCATGTGCGGCCGGTGGTCGGTGCGTTGCGGGCCGAGCCGGGTTCTCATGATGATCGACATGATCGACTTCGAGTCTGGCAGACCTCGGCCCGCCTCGTGCACGCTTCGGTCACATGACGACGGCCGTCGCTCCGTCGATGTCCACGACATCGACCTGGCTGCCGGGTTCGAAGACCTGGTCGGTGTCGAGCGAGCGGGCCGACCAGACCTCGCCGGCCAGCTTGATGCGGCCGCCGGAGGCCGACACCCGTTCCAAGACGACCGCCTGACGTCCTTTCAGGGCGTCGATGCCGCTGGCGTGCCCGGTCTGTCCGGCCCGGTGTCTGGCGGCGATCGGGCGCACGACGGCGATCAGCGCGACCGAGACCAGGACGAAGACCAGTACCTGGGCGACGATTCCGCCGCCGAGGGCGGCGACGGCCGATGCGGCCACTGCCCCGACGGCGAACATCCCGAATTCGGGCATCGCGGTCAGGACGAGGGGGATGCCCAGTCCCACCGCGCCGATCAGCCACCACACCCATGCGTCGATGTCCACATGGTCATCGTAGGACTGTCGGTGCGTCACCGACAGGGCGCACAGGTGGCCAACTCCGGTGAAGGGCTTACGGATCGTGGTGCGAGGGCGGTCGCGGCCGCCGGGGCGGCCCCGGGGTGGGCGGAGGGGGCGTCAGGAGAGCGGCAGGCCGTGGGCGGTGTAGCGGTCGCCGGTGTGCTCGACGATGAGCGGCAGGCCGAAGCAGAGGGAGAGGTTGCGGGAGCTGAGCTCGGTCTCCATGGGGCCGGCCGCGAGGATCTTGCCCTGGCGGATCATCAGGACGTGGGTGAACCCGGGGGCGATCTCCTCGACATGGTGGGTGACCATGATCATGGAGGGGGCGAACGGGTCGCGGGCGAGGCGGCCGAGGCGACGGACGAGGTCTTCGCGCCCGCCGAGGTCGAGTCCGGCGGCGGGCTCGTCGAGGAGCAGCAGCTCGGGGTCGGTCATCATGGCGCGGGCGATCAGGGTGCGCTTGCGCTCTCCTTCGGAGAGCGTGCCGAACCTGCGGTCCAGGTACTCGGTCATGCCGAGGCGGTCGAGGAAGGCGCGGGCGCGCTCCTCGTCGACGGCCTCGTAGTTCTCGTGCCAGGTGGCGGTCATGCCGTAGGCGGCGGTGAGAACCGTCTGGAGCACCGTCTGGCGCTTGGGCAGCTTGTCGGCCATCGCCACGCCTGCCACGCCGATCCGGGGCCGCAGTTCGAACACGTCGGTCCCGACGCCGCCGAGCTGCTCGCCGAGGATCGTGGCCGTTCCCCTGCTCGGGAAGAGGTAGCTGGACGCGAGGTTGAGGAGGGTCGTCTTGCCGGCGCCGTTGGGGCCCAGGATGACCCAGCGCTCCCCCTCCTTGACCGACCAGGAGACGTCGTCCACCAGAGCGCGTCCGTCCCGGACCACGGATACGTCCACCAGCTCCAGTACATCGCTCATGGCGCGTTGTCTCCCCAAGCAGTCTCGTCGATCGTCGCGTGCCGGTGGGCACGGCTCCCAGGGAAAACCTACGCCACCGCGCGAGTGCTTCCGGCGTGAGGTCCGTTCCGCAGGCGTTCCCTAGGCTGTCGGCATGCTTGTCGAACCACGTTCAGGGTTGTTGGCCGCCTGGGGAAACGCGTTGCTGGCGGGACTCGTCTCGCCGGACGAGGCGGTCCTCGCGATTGTCGGACAGGACGCGGTGCACCGCGTCGAGGGGGTGCCGGGTGAGTCGGGGCCGGTGGGGCTCACGCTGGCGCTCGGCCGGCTGAGGGGTCTGGGAGCGACCGGTTTCCGGGTCGCGCTGCCGGTGCCGGGGCATCCGCTGGGGCTGAGCGGTCCGCCCGATTTCAATGCGCGGGCGCTGGAGGCCCAGGAGGCGGTGGTCGCGTACGGGGTGCCGTACGGACTGGTGCCGGAGGTGAGCGAGGTCGGGCCGGAGGGGGATCTGCACGTCGAGGTGGTGTGGCGGGTGCTGCCGGTACGGGAGGCGCCGCCCGCGGACGTCCCGTCGCTGGGCGAGGCGGAGCGGGAGCTGGCGGAGGCGTTGCGGGATGCGACGGCGGCGCTGTCACGGCTGGACGTGGCCGGGTCCGGGCCCGTGGCGGAGGCGGCGATGGATGCCTACCGGGCGCGGGCGGAACGGGGGCGCGAGGTACTGGCGCCCGGCTATCCGCCGCGGGCGGTGCGGGTGCTGGAGATGGCGCAGCGGGTGGGCCTGCTGGTCTCGGTGGCGTACGAGAACGGGCACGGGGGTGCGGTGAGCGCGTCGGAGATCGCGGCGCGGGGGGAAGCGTTGCGGCCGGTGGAGCGGATCGCTCGGCGGGCTCAGGTGGCGGCGTACAACGCGTATGTGGAGGGCGGTGAGGTGCGGCGGTAGGGCCGCGGGCCTTCTGTCCTCGAGCCCGGACGGGCTGACCGGCTGGGCCTGGGCGGCTGGAAGAGGGGGCCCCGGCCCGGGGGTTTGTCGGGCCCGGGGCCCCCGCGTCCAGGGTTCCGTCCTCGGATGCCGGACGGACTGGGACGGGGTGGGTCAGTGGTTGAGGCCGAGGTTGCCGAAGGCCGGGTTCAGCAGGCCCACCACGTTGACCGTGTTACCGACCACGTTCACCGGGACGGCGACGGGAACCTGCACGAGGTTGCCGCTGGCGACACCCGGGGAGTGGGTGGCCACGCCGTGGGCGTCGGCACCGCTGTGGCCGGTGGCGGAGGCCGCTCCGGCGCCGGCGGCGATGAGCCCGCCCGCGATCATGGTGACGGCGGCGGCCTTCTTCAGGTTCTTCACTTCAGGATCCTCCTAGAGAGGCTGCGGCGAGCCGCCGCAGCACGCTCTGGAGAACGCCGTGCGGTCCGGAAGGATGCGCCGTTCGGGTGACATACACCCGACAGTATGAATCTCAGCCCGGACGGGAACCCGCCGCGGCGGCGACGTCAGCCCGCCGCTCCGTGGCGTACCGCCCACAGCGCCGCCTGGGTCCGGTCGGACAGATCGAGCTTCATCAGGATGTTCGACACATGGGTCTTGACCGTCTTCTCGGAGAGGACGAGCGCACGCGCGATCTCGCGGTTCGAACGGCCGTCCGCGATGAGGCCGAGCACCTCGCGTTCACGTTCGGTCAGGGTGCTCCCCCGGCCCGTTCCGGTCCCCGCGTCCTCCTGGGCGAGCAGCGCCCCGGCGACCTCCGGCTGGAGCAGGACGTGACCGGCGTGGACGGAGCGGATCGCCCCGGCCAGGGCGTCCGGGTCGACGTCCTTGTAGACGTAGCCGGAGGCTCCGGCGCGCAGGGCGGGGACCACCGTGCGCTGTTCGGTGAAGCTGGTGACGATGAGGACCTTGGCAGGGTTGTCGAGCTCCCGGAGACGGCGCAGGGCCTCGATGCCGTCGGTGCCGGGCATCTTGATGTCCATCAGCACGACGTCGGGCCGGAGCTCCTCGGTCCGGGCCACGCCCTCCGCGCCGTCGGACGCCTCGCCGACGACCTCTATGTCGTCCTGGATCTCCAGGAACGTACGCAGTCCGCGGCGGACGACCTGATGGTCGTCGACCAGCAGCACCCTGATGATCTTGTCAGCCACCGGGGACCTCCATCTCGATCGTGGCGCCCTTGCCGGGCTCCGAGGCAACGGTGAGTCGGCCGCCGACGCTGCTCGCCCGGTGGCGCATGGAGACGAGGCCGAGGTGGCGGCCCGCCCGCCGGACGGCGGTGGGGTCGAAGCCGCTCCCGTCGTCGGTGACGCGCAGGACGGTGGCGGTGCCGCGGCGGGCCAGGGTGACGCTCACGCGCTCCGCCCCGGAGTGGCGCAGGGCGTTGTGCAGGGCCTCCTGGGCGACCCGGAGCAGCGCCTCCTCCTGGGCGGCGGGCAGGGCGCGCACTCCGCAGCTCTCGAAGGCGACCTCGGCGGTGTGCGCCCGGTCCAGGACCTGGATCTGGGTACGGAGGGTGGCGATGAGCCCGTCCTCGTCGAGGGCGGCCGGGCGCAGCTCCACGACGGCGGCCCGCAGCTCGTCGACCGCCTCGGCGGCGAGGACGGCGACCTGCTGCATCTCGTCCTTGGCGCGGGCGGGGTCGCGGTCGACGAGGGCGGTGGCGGCCTGGGCGGTGAGACGGAGCGAGAACAGTTTCTGGCTGACCGCGTCATGCAGCTCGTGGGCCAGGCGGGAACGTTCCTCGGCGATGGTCAGCTCGCGGCTGCGCTCGTAGAGGCGGGCGTTGGTCAGGGCGATGGCCGCGTGCTGGGCGAGGATCGAGAGCAGTTCCTCGTCCTCCGCGGTGAAGCCGCAGCCGCCCTCGGGCTTGGGGCACTGCTTGTTGGCGAGGAACAGGGCGCCGATGATCTCGTCGCCGTCCGTGATGGGCAGGCCGAGGAAGTCGGACATGTCCGGGTGGGCGTCGGGCCAGCCCCCGAAGCGGGGGTCCTCGCGGACGTCGGCGAGGCGTTCGGGCTTCGCCTGGTGGAGCATCGCGGCGAGGATGCCGTGCTGGCGGGGCAGCGGGCCGATGGCCTTCCACTGTTCGTCGCTGACCCCGTCGACCACGAACTGCGCGAAGCCGCCGCGGTCGTCCGGGACGCCGAGGGCCGCGTACTGGGCGTCGAGCAGCTCGCGGGCGGAGGCGACGATCGTCTTGAGGACGTCGCCCACTTCGAGGTGCCGGCTCATGGCGAGCAGTGCGGCACTCACCGCGGCGAGGCCCGACGGTGGGCGATGGCTCATGGGATCACCGTACCGGCGGGGTCGCGCGGCCGTATCGGGCCGGGGTCGGTGGTCGGCGGGCGGGGGCCTAGGCCCGGCCGGCGGGCCCCTCCGCCCAAGGTCCTAGGACCTCTCGGGACCTACGACCAAGTGCCGGGTACGGGTGCGGCTCACGGGCGAGGCGTGGTGCGGCCGGGGCTTCCTACGGTGAAGGCGCCGGGGTCTCCCGGCGGACGCCGAGCAGGGAGAGGGGACGGTCACCATGCCGGTCGCGATGATCACGGGCGGTTCGAAGGGGCTGGGGCGCGCGCTGGCGGCGGCGCTGGCGGGTCAGGGGTGGGACCTGGTGCTGGACGCCCGGACCGCCGGGGTGCTGGCGGACACGGCAGCGGAGCTGCGCGGCCGGTACGGGACGCGGGTGGTGGCGGTGCCGGGGGACGTCACGGACGCGGCGCACCGGGCGGATCTGGTGGCGGCCGCCGGGGCGCTGGGCGGTCTCGACCTGTTGGTGAGCAACGCGAGCGCCCTGGGGACGGAACCGCTGGTCCGGCTGGACGCGCTGCCGTTGGAGGGGCTGCGGCGGGCGCTGGAGACGAATGTCGTGGCGGCGCTCGGTCTCATACAGGAGGCGTTGCCGTCGCTGCGGGCCTCGGAGGCGGGGGCGGTGGTCGTGATCAGCTCGGACGCGGCCGCGGAGCCGTATCCGACCTGGGGCGGTTACGGGGCGTCGAAGTCGGCGCTGGACCAGCTGGCGGCGGTGCTGGGCGAGGAGGAGCCGGGGCTGCGGGTGTGGGCGGTCGACCCGGGCGACATGGCGACGGAGCTGTACGCCGCCGCGGTACCGGAGGAGGCGGACGAGCCCCGGCCGTCGCCGGAGAGCGTGGCTCCCGCGTTCCTGCGCCTGCTGCGGGGGCGGCCGGCCGGTGGGCGGTTCTCGGCCCCCGCCCTGCTGGAGGGCCCGGCGGGACCTGGCGGAGGTCCGCGGTGAGCGCGCAGGGGTGGCGGGCGGGCGGGGTGCGGACGGGCGGGGTGGACCCGGACCGGAGCGCCCCGGACCGGATGGCCCCGGGCGGCCCGGTGGCCCTGGAGGCGTTGCGGGTTCCGGAGGCTCTGTCGGCCCGGGTGCCGGCCGAGCAGCGGGGTGCGGGGCGTGATGACGTACGGCTGCTCGTGTCGCGGGGGCGGGCGGTCTCGCACCATGCGTTCCGGGAGCTGCCCGGGGAGCTGCGGGCCGGGGACGTGCTGGTGGTGAACACGTCCATGACGTTGCCCGCCGCGGTGAACGGGCGGGTGGGCGGGGAGCGGGTCGTCGTGCACTTCTCGACGCGGGGTGCGGACGGCCGGTGGGCGGTGGAGCTGCGGGCTCCCGGCCGGGCGGGGGTCACCGGGCCCCGGCCGGGCGGTCCGGCGGGCGCGGTGGTGCGGCTGCCGGGCGGGCGGGCGCTGGTGCTGGAGGAGCCGCTGGGGCCTACGACGGGGGCCCGGCTGTGGTGGGCGCGGGTGCCGGAGCCGGTGGCGGAGCTGTTGCGGCGGTACGGGCGGCCGATCCGGTACGGGTACACAGAGCGGGATCAGCCGCTGTCGGCGTATCGAACGGTGTTCGCGACGCCGTCGGGCGACGGGAGCGGTTCGGCGGAGATGCCGAGTGCGGCGCGGCCCTTCACGGCCGCGCTGGTGGCGGAGCTGGTCCGCCGGGGGGTGTTGTTCGCTCCCCTGTCGCTGCATACGGGGGTGTCGTCGGCGGAGGCGCACGAGCCGCCGTACCCGGAGCGGTTCGCGGTGCCGGCGGCGACGGCCTGGCTGGTGAACGCGGTACGGGCGGCGGGCGCCGGGCGGGTGATCGCGGTGGGGACGACCGCGGTGCGGGCGCTGGAGTCGGCCGCGGGGGCGGACGGGGTGGTGCGGCCGGTCGCCGGGTGGACGGATCTGGTGGTGACGCCGCGGCGGGGCGTGCGCGTGGTGGACGGCCTGCTCACCGGGCTGCACGAGCCGCAGGCCTCGCATCTGCTGATGCTGGAGGCGGTGGCGGGGCGCGAGGCGCTGCGCCGCGGGTACGAGGCGGCGCTCCAGGAGCGGTACCTCTGGCACGAGTTCGGGGACGTCCACCTCATCCTGTCGGATGAGGAACGTAACGCTCTGGATTGCTTCAGCAACGAATGGTGAGACCGTTACGTCGCCGATGTGAGCCCAGGCATAGGGCCTACGTCACTTACGAACGTACCTAGTGGGCATATAAGGGCGATTTGAGCAGGCGTAAGTAGGGGTCATTTCGGGCGAACGGGACCCTGCTCCACTACTCAGCTTCGTACGTCACACCTTTGCCTCAGGATTTTGCGGCCGCTAAGAATTGCTCTCGTCCCCGACGGAGGTGCGCATCACCGCCTCCGGTCTCGTCCTCCGTGAGGACACCTGAGCATTCGAAGAGGTAGCCCTACATGTCTGCGACTCGCATACCCAGCCGTGTCCGTCGTCTGAACAAGGTCCAGAAGATCTCCGTGGCCGGTGTGTCGGCCCTCGGCGTCGCCGCCCTGACCTTCTCGCTCGTCCCGTCGAACGCCGAGGCCGAGATCGCCCCGCAGGCCGCGGCCGCCGCCGCGCCCGTGGCTTTCACCAACGCCGCCGGATCCGCCCAGGCCAAGACCGTCCAGAACAGCATGATCGAGCAGCACTCCACCGCGGAGAAGCTGGTGAAGGCCGCCGACGCCGCCAAGGCGAAGGCCGCCGCCGAGACCAAGGCCGCCGCCGCGAAGGCCAAGGCCGCGTCCGAGGCGAAGGCCAAGGCCGCCGCCGACGCCAAGGCGAAGGCGAAGGCCGCCGCCGACGCGAAGGACAAGGCCGCCAAGGCCAAGGCGGACGCGAAGAAGCGCGGCACCGAGGCCGCGAACCGCTCCACCGCGCGCAAGCCCGTCTACGCCAACAACCTGGACGGCTGGATCCGCGAGGCCATGTCGATCATGAAGAAGGAAGGCATCCCCGGCTCCTACGAGGGGATCCACCGCAACATCATCCGGGAGTCCAGCGGTAACCGCTGGGCCATCAACAACTGGGACATCAACGCCCAGAACGGCATCCCGTCCAAGGGCCTGCTCCAGGTGATCCAGCCGACCTTCGACCGCTACCACGTGGCGGGCACCAAGAAGGACCTGTACGACCCGGTCGCCAACATCGTCGCCGCCTGCAACTACGCGGCCGACCGCTACGGCACCATGGACAACGTCGACAGCGCGTACTGAGTCCAGCCCATCTCACGCCGGAGGCCGGCACCCCGCGGGGTGCCGGCCTCCGGCGTCGTTCCGCCACGGCGGACGTCACGGACTACTTGCGCATGACCTCGGGCTCATGGCGCCGCAGCAGGCGGGCGACCGCGATACCGCAGATCACGCCGAGCGCGAGCAGGACGGTGATGTTGATGCCCCACTGGCCCGCGGTGTGCTCCCACAGCGGGTCGAGGTCGGTGGGCTTCTTCGGGTCCCACGGCGGCATCAGATGCGCCAGGTCCAGCGTGGTACCGGCCGCGGCCATCGCCCAGCGGGACGGCATCAGCCAGGCGAACTGCTCCAGGCCGGGCGACCCGTACACCTGGAAGAGCACGCCGGTGAAGACGACCTGGATGATCGCGAACATGACCAGCAGCGGCATGGTCTTCTCGGAGGTCTTCACCAGCGAGGAGATGACCAGGCCGAACATCATCGAGGTGAAGCCCAGCGCGATGATCGAGAGGCAGATCTCGACGGCCGGCGGCATGATCAGGCCCTCCGCGGGCAGATCGCGGGTGGCGAAGCCGATGCCGCAGATGATCACGCCCTGGAAGGCGGTGATCACGCCGAGGACGATCACCTTGGACATCAGGTACGCGGAGCGGGAGAGGCCGGTGGCCCGCTCCCGTTCGTAGATGACCCGTTCCTTGATCAGCTCTCGTACGGAGTTGGCGGCGCCGGAGAAGCACATGCCGACCGCGAGGATCAGCATGATCGTTCCGGCCTTGCCGTTGAACCGGGACGGCGGATCGGGCTCCGCGAGACCGAACTCCGCCGGGATGACCACGCTGACCACGCCCAGCACGGCGGGCAGGATCAGCATCAGGCCCATGAAGCCCTTGTCGGACGCGATGACGGAGGAGTACCTCCGGATCAGCGTCCACAACTGCGCCATCCAGCCCTGCGGCTTCGGCGGGCGCATCTGCTGCGGGGGCGGCATGTTGACCGGCTGGGCCGCGACCGCGTCGATGTCGGCGGCGTACATCTGGTAGTGCTGCGAACCGCGCCAGCGGCCCGCCCAGTCGTAGTCGCGGTAGTTCTCGAAGGCGGAGAAGACGTCGGCCCAGCTGGTGTAGCCGAAGAAGTTCAGCGCTTCCTCCGGCGGACCGAAGTAGGCGACGGAACCGCCGGGGGCCATCACCAGGAGCTTGTCGCAGATCGCCAGCTCGGCGACCGAGTGCGTGACCACGAGCACCGTGCGGCCGTCGTCGGCGAGGCCGCGCAGCAGCTGCATGACGTCGCGGTCCATGCCCGGGTCGAGACCGGAGGTCGGCTCGTCCAGGAAGATCAGCGAGGGCTTGGTGAGCAGCTCCAGGGCGACCGATACGCGCTTGCGCTGGCCGCCGGAGAGCGAGGTGATCTTCTTGTCCTTGTGGATGTCGAGCTTGAGCTCGGCGAGGACCTCGGTGATCCGGGACTGGCGCTCGGCCTCGGTGGTGTCCGCGGGGAAGCGGAGCTTGGCCGCGTACTTGAGGGCCTTGGTGACGGTCAGTTCCTTGTGCAGGATGTCGTCCTGCGGGACCAGACCGATGCGCTGGCGCAGCTCGGCGAACTGCTTGTACAGGTTTCGGTTGTCGTAGA
The DNA here is from genome assembly GCF_044333935.1 of Streptomyces sp. NPDC020884. Lineage (NCBI taxonomy): Bacteria > Bacillati > Actinomycetota > Actinomycetes > Kitasatosporales > Streptomycetaceae > Streptomyces > Streptomyces sp. NPDC020884. The sequence continues at coordinate 15,017 of NZ_JBIRRY010000001.1, forward strand.
GGACGTCACCCTGGTTGGCGGGCCGGTAGCCGGTGAGCGCCTTGAGCAGGGTGGACTTTCCGGAGCCGGACGGGCCGATGACGGCGATCAGCGACTTCTCGGGGACGCCGAAGGAGACGTCCTTGAGGATCTGCTTCCCGCCGTCGACCGTCACCGTGAGGTGGCGGGCGGAGAAGGAGACCTCACCGGTGTCGACGAACTCTTCCAGCCGGTCCCCGACCAGCCGGAACGTCGAGTGGCCGACGCCGACGATGTCGTTCGGGCCGATGAGGGCCGAGCCGGACTTGTGGAGCGGCAGACCGTTGACGTACGTGCCGTTGTGCGAGCCGAGGTCGCGGATCTCGAAGCGGCCGTCGGGCGTCGCGTGGAACTCGGCGTGGTTGCGGGAGACCTGGAGGTCGGAGACGACCAGCTCGTTCTCCAGCGCACGACCGATGCGCATGACCCGGCCGAGGGCCAGCTGGTGGAACGTGGTCGGGCTGCGGTCGCCGTAGACCGGCGGCGCCCCCGCGGCACCGCCCTGTCCCGGTCCGGCCGGATGCCCGGGGTTCTGCTGGTGCGGCACCTTCTGGTGCGGCGGCTGCTGGTGCGGGACCTGCTGCTGAGGCTGCTGCCAGGCCTGGTGCTGGGCAGGCGCCTGGTGCTGCTGCGCGGGCGCCTGGTGCGCAGGGGCCTGGTGCTGCTGCGCGGGCGCCTGGTGCGCAGGGGCCTGGTGCTGCTGCGCGGGCGCCTGGTGCGCGGGCGCCTGGTGCTGCTGCGCGGGGGCCTGCTGTCCGGGCCAGCCCGCGCCGCCGCCCTGCGGCTGCTGGTGGGGCTGCTGCACGGGAGCCTGCTGGGCACCGGCCGCGGCGGCGGCGCTGAGGCTCACCCGGGGCCCGTCGGTGGCGTTGCCCAGGTTCAGCACGGAGCCAGGGCCGATTTCCACCTGCTGGACGCGCCGGCCCTGCACATAGGTGCCGTTGGTGCTGCCGTGGTCCTCGATGAACCAACTGCGGCCGCTCCAGCTGATCGTGGCATGCCGCCACGACACTCTGGCGTCGTCGATCGGCAGGTCGCCCTGCGGATCGCGACCAAGGGTGTATGACCTGGACGGATCGAGCGTCCAGGTGCTGCCATTCAATTCCAGTACGAGTTCCGGCACTCCGCGCCCCACTAGTTGTCCCCCGATTTTCCCCCGTCGCAGGGAGTCTAGGGATGCTGAACATCGTGGGGAACTATTCCAGGACCAGTCCCCGATCCGAAAGTCGGGCGGGTGAAGAGCGGGCGGAGACCTGCGCGGACCCCTCGATAACGGGGGGTGAAAAGACAACGGACCGGAAGAAGACGGGATGAAGAACCGGTTACCGGCCAGAGAATGTTCAGTGACTTCATAACGGTGAAAACAGGACACCCGGCGTGGCCGGACACAAGACCCGTACCGGCCAGATCAGCGACTTCTCCCGCACCCGGGCGCAGACCGCGGCCCGACGCCGTGAGCGGGGCCGGTCCCCTCCGTCCCGGCACTCGGGACGAGCGGCCGCGGAAGGCGGCCGGACCGATACGGTGGGAGCACCATGAGCGCATCTCAGCCACCTCAGCCCCCCTCGTCTCCTGAGCCCTCTGAGTCCCGTCGGATCGGTGAGATCGGCGACGGGCCCCCTCCGGGCAGCGACGCACCCACGCTGCTCGTCAAGATCTTCGGCAAGGACCGTCCCGGCATCACCGCCGGGCTCTTCGACACCCTCGCCGCGTACGCGGTCGACGTCGTGGACATCGAGCAGGTCGTCACCCGTGGCCGCATCGTGCTGTGCGCCCTGGTCACCTCACCCACCGCGGGCGGGACCACCGAGGGCGATCTGCGGGCGACCGTGCACAGCTGGGCCGACTCCCTGAAGCTGCAGGCCGAGATCATCTCGGGCATCGGCGACAACCGCCCGCGCGGTGACGGCCGTTCCCATGTGACGGTGCTGGGGCACCCGCTCACCGCGGAGTCGACCGCCGCCATAGCGGCCACCATCACCTCGACCGGCGGCAACATCGACCGCGTCTTCCGGCTGGCGAAGTACCCGGTGACCGCGGTCGAGTTCGCGGTGTCGGGGACCGGCACCGCGGAGCTGCGGACCGCGCTGGCGACCGAGGCCGCGGAGATCGGCGTGGACGTCGCGGTGGTCTCGGCCGGACTGAGCCGCCGGGCCCAGCGGCTGGTGGTCATGGACGTCGACTCCACGCTGATCCAGGACGAGGTGATCGAGCTCTTCGCGGCGCACGCGGGCTGCGAGGACAAGGTCGCCGAGGTGACCGAGCAGGCGATGCGCGGCGAGCTGGACTTCGAGCAGTCGCTGCACGCCCGGGTCGCGCTGCTGGCCGGCCTGGACGCCTCGGTGGTGGACAAGGTGCGCGCCGAGGTGCGGCTCACCCCCGGCGCCCGCACCCTGATCCGTACGCTGAAGCGGCTCGGCTACCAGGTCGGCGTCGTCTCCGGCGGCTTCACCCAGGTGACGGACGATCTCAAGGAGCGGCTCGGCCTCGACTTCGCCTCGGCCAACACCCTGGAGGTGGTGGACGGCAGGTTCACCGGCCGGGTCGTCGGCGATGTGGTGGACCGGGCGGGCAAGGCCCGGCTCCTGCGGAGCTTCGCCGAGCAGGCGGGGGTGCCGCTGGCCCAGACGGTGGCGATCGGGGACGGGGCGAACGATCTCGACATGCTGAACACCGCCGGGCTCGGCGTCGCGTTCAACGCCAAGCCGCTGGTCCGCGAGGCGGCGCACACCGCGGTGAACGTGCCGTTCCTGGACACCGTGCTCTATCTGCTGGGCATCACCCGCGAAGAGGTCGAGGCGGCGGACGGTCTCGTCGACTGACGGCGGACGGAAGAGGGCCCCGGCACGGGGAACGTGCCGGGGCCCTGCCTGTTCTCGGTGCTCAGCGGTACGGGGCGCTCAGCCGGTACGGGGTACGCAGCCGTGCCGCACGCGTTCAGTCGTTGGGCGTCCAGTACTCGATGAGCTTGCCCGCGCCGTGCTCCACGCTCTTCCAGGTGCCGGGGAACTCCACCACGGCGTAGGCCGCGGTGGAGAAGCCGTCCCGGGTCATCCGGGCCAGGGCGTCGCCGTCGGCCGAGCCGGAGAGGGCGTCGGCGGCCCCGTGCATTCCGGGGTTGTGGCCGATGACCAGGAGGTTGCGCACCTCGTCCGGGGTCTCGTTGAACAGGGCGATCAGTTCGCCGAGGGAGGCCTCGTACAGCCGCTCCTCGTAGACGGTCCGGGGGCGCTGGGGGAATTCGTGGACCGCCAGCTTCCAGGTCTCCCGTGTCCTGGCGGCACTGGAGCAGAGGGCCAGATCGAAATCGATGCCGGAACCGGCGAGCCTGCGGCCGGCCACGGGCGCGTCCTTGCGGCCGCGCTCGGCCAGCGGACGCTCATGATCGGAAGCCTGTGACCATTCCGCCTTGGCATGCCGGAGAAGGACGATCCTGCGAGGTGTCTCGACGCTCATACACCTCAGCTTCGCATGAATTGCGGCCTCTGGCGCAGGGTGTTGACGGGCTCGTCCGGGGAGTTGGCGCGCTGGTCCGGGGCGGCTTCGTCTCAGCGGGACACCAGCTGGAGGGTCCGCTCGATCAGCTGTCCGAGCGCGGGGTCGCCGGTGGCGGCCTGGGCCTGCCCGGGGCTGAGGATCATCAGCAGCAGAGCGGCGAACGCGACGGCGGGCAGGGCGACGGCCCACCACGGCAGCCGGATCTCGACGCCGTCGGCCGCCGGTCGATGGGGCCTGGTGTGCGTCGGTGCCGGCATGTCCGCCTCCGTCAAGTCATCGGGTCGTTACCGAAGAACCTACGGACCCGGGGCGGCCGGCCCCATCCGGTGACCCACCCACTTCACCCTGACCCTGGCCCCCTAGGGGAAGGTGGGGCTAGCCCCACCCTCGCAGGGCCCCGGGCGTCAGGGCGAGGCGATCGTGGCGATCACACCGATGATCACCGTGATGAGGAGCATCGCCCCGAACACGAGGAGAAGCTTCTTCTGACCGTTCTGGGGATGCGGATCGAGCACAGGCATGAGGTCAGTCTCGCATCTCAGCACTCGTCCTCGATCGTCCGGTCCCGGCCGGCCAGGATCCCGGCCACCATCTGCGGAATCATCAGGCCCGCCATCAGGGCGATCGGCAGCCCCCAGCCGCCGCTGTGCTGGTAGAGCACGCCGACGAGCAGCGGGCCGGGGATCGAGAGCAGGTAACCGGTGGACTGGGCGAAGGCGGAGAGCCGGACCACGCCCGCGCCGGACCGCGCCCGCATGCCGATCATGGTGAGGGCGAGGGGGAAGGCGCAGTTGGCCACGCCGAGCAGCAGGGCCCAGGCCCAGGCTCCGGCGGCGGGGGCGAGGTAGAGGCCGCCGTAGCCGATCAGGCCGCACAGGCCGAGGACGACGACGATGGGGCCCTGCTGCTTGAGCCGGGAGGCGACCCGCGGGATGACGAAGGCGAGCGGGACGCCCATCGCCATGGTGACCGCGAGCAGGAGTCCGGCCGTGCCGGCGGAGACCCCGGCGTCCCGGAAGATCTGCGGCATCCATCCCATGGTGATGTACGCGGCGGTGGCCTGGAGCCCGAAGAAGCAGGCGAGGCCCCAGGCGGTGCGGCTGCGGGTGATCCGGAGGGCGGGCGCCTCGGCGGCGTTCGCGGCGGCCGGGCCGGGCGCCTGCTGGCCGGGGGCCGGGGTGCGGTCGCGTACGAGAACGATCCAGGGCAGCACGGCGACGGCGGCGAGCACGGCCCAGACGACGAGACCCGCCTGCCAGTTGCCGCCGAGCGCCCCGGTGACGGGGACGGTGACGGCGGCGGCCAGGGCGGTGCCGAGCGCCAGGGCCATGGAGTAGAGACCGGTCATGGTGCCGACGCGGTCGGGGAACCAGCGCTTGACGATCACCGGCATGAGGATGTTGCTGACGGCGATGCCCATCAGGGCCAGCGCGCTGGCGACCAGGAACCCGGCGGTGGAACCGATGTAGGGGCGGATGGCCAGGCCGGCCGCGATGGCGACCAGGCCCGCGCAGACGACGGCGCCCGCGCCGAAGCGGCGGGCCAGGCGGGGCGCCATGACGCCGAAGACCGCGAAGCAGAGCGGCGGTACGGAGGTGAGGAGACCGGCCACGCTGCCGCTCATGTGCAGCCCCTCGCGGACCTCTTCGAGGAGGGCGCCGAGGCTGGTGATGGCGGGGCGGAGGTTCAGGGCGGCCATGACGAGCCCCACGGCGATGAGGCGCAGCAGCCAGGGCGCGGGGGCCTCGGCGGCACCGGGGAGCCGCTCGGCTCGGGGGTCGCGGGAAGGGCGCGCGGCGGGACCGCGGTTCAGGGTCGGGGTCTGCGTCTCGTCGTCCGGCATAGACCCATCATAGAATCATGGGATGATTGATTGTCCAATCCGTCCCGCCCCCTGATTCTCCCGGGCTTCCTGGAAGAATCCGGCCGTTACCTCTTCGGCCCGGACACCCTCTCCGGGCCGGCCCACGAGCAAGGAGCACCATGGCGTTGACGTCTCCGCGGCGTTCGGCACTCGCCGACCAGGTGATCGCCCAGCTGAGGAATCAGATCACTTCGGGCGAGTGGCCGGTCGGCTCGCGGATTCCGACCGAGCCCGAGCTGGTCGAGCAGCTCGGCGTGGCCCGCAACACCGTGCGCGAGGCCGTGCGGGCCCTCGCGCACAACGGGCTGCTGGACATCCGGCAGGGCTCCGGCACCTATGTGATCGCCACCAGCGAGCTGGCCGGGGTGATGCACCGCAGGTTCGCGGCCGCCGATCCCCGGCACATCGCGGAGCTGCGCTCGACGCTGGAGTCGTCGGCGGCCCGGCTGGCGGCGGCCCGGCGCACCGAGCGGGATCTGCGGCAGCTGGACACGTTGATGGCGCGCCGGGAGGAGGCCTGGGCGTCGGGCGACGCGGAGGCGTTCGTCGCGGCCGACGCGACGCTGCACCTGGCGGTGGTCGCCGCCTCGCACAACGACGTCCTGACCGAGCTCTACGCCGACCTGGGGGATCTGCTGCGCGACTATCTGCGCGGCGACGTGGGGCCCGAGCTGCGGCCGGAGAACCACATGGACCACGGGCGGCTGGTCGAGGCGATCCGGGCCGGGGACGCGGAGACGGCGGCGGCCGAGGCGGCGAGCCATGCGCTGAACTGCCTGGCGGACCGGGTCTAGGGCCTGTCGACAAACTGCCGTCGCCCGGCAGGCGGCAGTTTGACGACAGGTCCCAGGGCCTCAGACCGGGGCGGGGCGGTGGCTGACCCAGGCCGTGGCGATCTCCTTCCAGCAGCGGTCCTCCAGCCGTACGGTCCGGCCGGGCTCCACCGCGACCGCCGCGCCGTCCGCGTCCACGTCCCACCAGCGGTCGCACTCGGTGTGCAGCCGGACCAGGTCGGTGGAGGGGTAGGGGTTGTGGCAGTACGCGACGACCCGGGAGCCCTCGACGGACGTACGGCACTCGGAGCCGGCCGGCTCGGGCTTCGGGGGCGTCGCTCCCGTACCGGAGTCGGCTCCCCTGGCGGCGTGGAATCCCAGGGGTACGGCGAGGGCGGCGACGGCCAGCGAGGCGGCCAGGAGGAGACGGGTTCGGTGACGCCTGGGGCGCACAGCGATCTCCCTCCCGCAGCCTGACAAGAAGTCCGGTTCCTCCCTATTCTGCGGTGGATCGGCCGAGTTTTCGACCGGAGCGGCAGCGGGAGGCCACGGACCGTGACGGCCCCCGGCCGCGTACCGCCTCCGGAGAACCGGGAGGGGGTACGCGGCCGGGGGCCGTCCAGCAGGGGTGGTGCGCGGTCAGGCGCCCATCATGTGCACGCCGCTGTCGACGTGGATGATCTCGCCCGTGGTCTTCGGGAAGAAGTCGGAGAGCAGGGCCACGATGCCGCGGCCGGCCGGCTCCGGGTCGGTCATGTCCCAGGCGAGCGGGGCGCGGTGGTTCCAGACGTCGGCCAGGTCCGTGAAGCCCGGGATGGACTTGGCGGCCATGGAGCGGAGCGGTCCGGCGGAGATCAGGTTGCAGCGCAGCCCGTCCTTGCCCAGGTCCCGGGCGAGGTAGCGGGAGGTGGCCTCCAGCGCGGCCTTGGCCGGGCCCATCCAGTCGTACTGCGGCCAGGCGTACTGGGCGTCGAAGGTGAGCCCGACGATCGAGCCGCCCTCGCTCATCAGCGGCTTGCAGGCCATGGCCAGCGACTTCAGGGAGAACGCCGAGACGTGCATCGCGGTGGCGACGGACTCGAACGGCGTGTTGAGGAAGTTGCCGCCGAGCGCGTCCTGCGGCGCGAAGCCGATGGAGTGGACGACGCCGTCCAGCGAGCCGAGCTCCTCGCGCACCAGGCCGGCCAGCCGGTCCAGGTGCTCCTGGTCGGTCACGTCCAGCTCGAGGACCTTGGCCGGCTTCGGCAGCTTCCTGGCGATGCGCTCGGTCAGGGTGGGGCGGGGGAAGGCCGTCAGGATGACCTCGGCCCCCTGCTCCTGGGCCACCTTCGCGGCGTGGAACGCGATGGACGACTCCATCAGCACCCCGGTGATCAGGATGCGCTTGCCGTCGAGAATTCCGCTCATGGTGATCAGTGACCCATGCCCAATCCGCCGTCAACGGGAATGACGGCTCCAGTGATGTACGACGCGTCGTCGGAGGCGAGGAAGCGCACCGCGGCGGCGATCTCCCCGGGCTGCGCGTAGCGCCCGAGCGGCACCTGCGACACGATGCCCTTGCGCTGCTCCTCGGTGAGCGCCTGGGTCATGTCGGTGTCGACGAAACCGGGGGCGACGACGTTGAAGGTGATGTTCCGCGAGCCGAGTTCACGGGCCAGCGACCGGGCGAAGCCGACGAGCCCGGCCTTGGAGGCGGCGTAGTTGGCCTGGCCGGCCGAGCCGAGGAGGCCGACGACGGAGGAGATCAGGACGACGCGGCCCTTCTTGGCCCGCAGCATGCCGCGGTTGGCGCGCTTGACGACCCGGAAGGTCCCGGTGAGGTTGGTGTCGAGGACGGAGGTGAAGTCCTCCTCCGACATCCGCATCAGCAACTGGTCCTTGGTGATCCCGGCGTTGGCGACCAGCACCTCCACGGGGCCGTGCCGGTCCTCGATCTCCTTGTAGGCCTGCTCCACCTGCTCGGCGTCCGTGATGTCGCAGCGGACCGCGAGGACACCCGCCTCGGTGAGGACCTGCGGCGGCTCTCCGGAGCGGTAGGTGATCGCGACCTGGTCGCCGTTGTCGGCGAAGGCGCGGGCGATGGCGAGGCCGATGCCCCGGTTTCCTCCGGTGACGAGAACCGAGCGGCTCAACGGATCACCCTTTCCTTGGCTGTCTGGTACCTCGAAAACCTATCGTTACCGTGCACCGATCGAGGAATCGGGCCCTGACAGTGGCTTGTCCGGGGTGCTGTCGGGTTCCTACAGTGCGCCCCCCTGCGTGGCCCGCCCACGCGTCTGCGATATCCCCCGGTGCGGTCACCCTCCGGCATGGTTCACTGCCGTGGTGTATCGAGAAGGGAACTCCCTGTGCCCCACGAGGTAGATCAGTCATTTCTGGCCCTGCCGTCGCGCGCGCTGGCCGACGCGGCGCTCGCCAGAGCGCGGGCCCTGGGCGCCACGCACGCCGACTTCCGGCTGGAGCGGGTGCGCAGCGCCTCCTGGCGGCTGCGGGACGCCCGGCCGGCCGGGGCGTCGGACAGCACGGATCTCGGGTACGCGGTGCGCGTGGTGCACGGCGGGGCGTGGGGGTTCGCGTCCGGGGTCGATCTGACGATGGGCGCGGCCGCGAAGGTGGCCTCGCAGGCGGTCGCGATGGCGAAGCTGTCGGCGAAGGTGATCGCGGCGGCGGGTTCCGACGAGCGGGTCGAGCTGGCGGACGAACCGGTGCACGGCGAGCGGACCTGGGTCTCGGCCTACGACGTCGACCCCTTCTCCGTACCGGACGAGGAGAAGGCGGCGCTGCTCGCCGAGTGGAGCGGCCGGCTGCTGGGCGCGGAGGGCGTCGCGCATGTGGACGCGTCGCTGATGACCGTGCACGAGAACAAGTTCTACGCGGACACGGCGGGCACCGTCACCACCCAGCAACGGGTGCGGATCCACCCGCAGTTCACCGCCGTCGCGGTGGACGGCACGACCGGCGGTTTCGACTCGATGCGGACCGTCGCGCCGCCGGCGGGCCGGGGCTGGGAGTACCTCACCGGGACCGGCTGGGACTGGGGCGCCGAGCTGGAGCGGATCCCCGGGCTGCTCGCGGAGAAGATGCGCGCGCCGAGCGTCGAGGCGGGGGCGTACGACCTGGTCGTCGACCCGTCGAACCTGTGGCTGACCATCCACGAGTCGATCGGTCACGCGACCGAGCTGGACCGGGCGCTGGGGTACGAGGCGGCGTACGCCGGGACCTCGTTCGCCACCTTCGACCAGCTGGGCAAGCTGGCGTACGGCTCCCCCGCGATGAACGTGACCGGCGACCGCACGGCCGAGCACGGGCTCGCGACGATCGGGTACGACGACGAGGGCGTCGAGGCGCAGTCCTGGGACCTGGTGAAGGACGGCACGCTGGTCGGCTACCAGCTGGACCGCCGGATCGCGAAGCTGACGGGCCTGGGCCGTTCCAACGGCTGCGCGTACGCGGACTCGCCGGGCCATGTCCCCGTACAGCGCATGGCGAACGTGTCGCTCCGGCCGGATCCCGGCGGGCTGTCCACGGAGGACCTGATCGGCGGGGTGGAGCGCGGGATCTACGTGGTCGGCGACCGGTCCTGGTCGATCGACATGCAGCGCTACAACTTCCAGTTCACCGGTCAGCGGTTCTTCCGCATCGAGAACGGGAAGCTCGCCGGGCAGCTGCGCGATGTGGCGTACCAGGCGACGACCACGGACTTCTGGGGCTCGATGGAGAAGGTCGGCGGCCCCCAGACCTATGTGCTCGGCGGTGCGTTCAACTGCGGCAAGGCCCAGCCGGGCCAGGTCGCGGCGGTCTCGCACGGCTGCCCCTCCGCCCTCTTCCGAGGCGTGAACATTCTCAACACGACGCAGGAGGCCGGACGATGAGCCGCGTCAGCAAGCCGTACGAGATCGTCGAGCGGGCCCTGGAGCTGTCCACCACGGACGGCCTGGTGGTCATCGCCGACGAGGAGTCCTCCGCCAATCTGCGCTGGGCGGGCAACGCCCTCACGACGAACGGGGTGACCCGGGGCCGGACCCTGACCGTCATCGCGACGGCCGACGGGGCGAAGGGCACCGCGTCCGGGGTCGTCTCCCGGTCCGCCGTGACCGCGGACGACCTGGAGCCGCTGGTGCGGGCCGCCGAGGCCGCCGCCCGCGGGGCCGGGCCGGCCGAGGACGCGCAGCCGCTGGTCGGCGGAGTGCCGTCCTCCCCCGACTTCACCGACGCGCCCGCCGAGACCGGCTCGGAGGTCTTCGCGGACTTCGCCCCGGCGCTCGGCGACGCCTTCGCGCGGGCCCGCTCCGGGGGGCGCGAGCTGTACGGGTTCGCGAACCACGAGCTGACCTCCAGCTACCTGGGGACGTCGACGGGGCTGCGGCTGCGCCACGACCAGCCGAACGGGACGCTGGAGCTGAACGCGAAGTCGCCGGACCGGACGCGCTCCGCGTGGGCGGGCCGGGCGACCCGGGACTTCAAGGACGTCGATCCGGCGGCGATGGACGCGGAGCTGGCGCAACGGCTGCGCTGGGCGGAGCGGCGCATCGAGCTGCCCGCCGGGCGGTACGAGACGCTGCTGCCGCCGACCGCCGTGGCGGACCTGCTGATCTACCAGCTCTGGTCGTCCACCGCGCGGGACGCCGTCGAGGGCCGGACGGTGTTCTCCACGCCGGGCGGCGGGACACGGCTGGGCGAGACGCTCGCTCCGCTCCCGCTGACGCTGCGCAGTGATCCGCACGCGCCGGGACTGGAGTCGGCGCCGTTCGTGATCGCCCACTCCTCCGGCGACAGCGGTTCCGTCTTCGACAACGGGTTGCCGCTGGCCCCGACCGACTGGATCCGCGAGGGGAAGCTGGAGCGGCTGACGACGACCCGGCACGCGGCGGGTCTCACCGGGCTGCCGGTCGCCCCGGCCATCGACAACCTGGTGCTCGACGGGGGCGGCGAGCGGTCGCTCCAGGAGATGGTGGCCGCGACGACCGGGCGGGCGCTGCTGCTGACCTGCCTGTGGTACATCCGCGAGGTGGACCCGGCGACGCTGCTGTTGACCGGGCTGACCCGGGACGGCGTCTATCTGGTCGAGGACGGCGAGGTGGTCGGCGAGGTGAACAACTTCCGGTTCAACGAGTCGCCGGTGGACCTGCTGTCCCGGGCGTCGGAGGCGGGACGCACCGAGAAGACGCTGCCGCGCGAGTGGGGCGACTGGTTCACACGGGCCGCGATGCCCGCGCTGCGCATCCCGGACTTCAATATGAGCTCGGTCAGCCTGGGGGTGTGACCCGCCTAGACTGACACCCAGATCTCTTCCAGTCATAAGGAGCACCGGAACCGTGACGGACATCGTCGACGAGCTGAAGTGGCGTGGGCTGTTCGCCCAGTCCACCGACGAGGACGCATTGCGCAAGGCGCTCGCGGACGGTCCCGTCACCTTCTATTGCGGCTTCGACCCGACCGCGGCGAGTCTGCACGTGGGGCACCTCGTGCAGGTGCTCACCATGCGGCGGCTCCAGCAGGCCGGGCTGAGGCCGCTCGCCCTGGTGGGCGGGGCCACGGGCCAGATCGGTGACCCGCGGCCCACCGCCGAGCGCACGCTGAACGACCCGGAGACCATCGCCGCCTGGGTGGCCCGGCTGCGGTCGCAGATCGAGCCGTTCCTGTCCTTCGAGGGCGAGAACGCGGCGACGATGGTCAACAACCTGGACTGGACCGCGGGCCTGTCCGCGATCGAGTTCCTGCGGGACATCGGCAAGCACTTCCGGGTCAACAAGATGCTCACCAAGGACTCGGTTGCGCGCCGGCTGGAGTCGCAGGAGGGCATCAGCTACACCGAGTTCAGCTACCAGCTGCTCCAGGGGATGGACTTCCTGGAGCTGTACCGCCGGCACGGCTGCACCCTTCAGCAGGGCGGCAGCGACCAGTGGGGCAACCTCACCGCGGGCATCGACCTGATCCACCGGCTGGAGCCGGGCGCAGCCGTGCACGCGCTGGCGACGCCGCTGATGACGAAGGCGGACGGGACGAAGTTCGGCAAGTCCGAGAGCGGCGCCGTCTGGCTCGACCCGGAGATGACGACGCCGTACGCGTTCTACCAGTTCTGGCTGAACGTGGACGACCGCGATGTCTCGCGCTACCTGCGCATCCTCAGCTTCAGGAGCCGTACGGAGCTGGAGGAGCTGGAGCAGCTGACCGAGGAGCGCCCGCAGGCGCGTTCCGCACAGCGTGCGCTGGCCGAGGAGCTGACCACGCTGGTGCACGGCGGTGCGCAGTGCGCCGCGGTCATCGCGGCGTCGAAGGCGCTGTTCGGGCAGGGTGACCTGGCCGAGCTGGACGAGGCGACGCTGAGCGCGGCCCTGTCGGAGGTGCCGCACGCCACCGTCGCCGAGCTGGGTCCGCTGGTGGATCTGCTGGTGGAGGTCGGCCTGGCGCCCAGCAAGTCGGGGGCGCGCCGCACGGTCAAGGAGGGCGGCGCCTACGTGAACAACGTGAAGGTCGCCGACGGTGAGGTCGCACCGTCCGCCGGGGAGCTGCTGCACGGGCGCTGGCTGGTGCTGCGCCGGGGCAAGAAGAACCTGGCGGCCGTGGAAGTCCGTCCGGCGGGCTGACCCTCCCGATCGGCACAGCGCCGCGGCCGGACACGTTCTCTCACGTGTCCGGCCGCGGCGCTGTGCTGACCTCGGTGGTCAGGTTCTCTGTTTCCGGTTGCCCCGGAAGGCCTGCCAGGCCATGTCGCCGACGGCGACGACCGCCACGGCGCCCGCCAACTGCAGCAGGTGACGGATCCAGTCGATGCCCTTGGTGTCCTCGACACCGATCCAGCCGGCCACGGCATTGCCGAGGATGCTGCCGAGAATACCGAACACGGCCGTCAGCCAGAGCGGGATGTCTTGTTTACCGGGCAGGATCGCTCTGGCGATGACACCGAGAACCAATCCCACGATGATGGCCCACAACCAGCTCATTTCGCCTCCTCGTGCGGCGCGGAGTGCGCGTCCGCCCAGTCTCGGCCCGCGGTCGGTGCGGCGCATGCCCGGTTGGGCCGTACGGGGGACCCCGATCCCACCCGTGGAGCGCGCCCCGGTCGCCTGCCCGGCGGGTGCCGGGCGTACCGTGGATGCGGCCCGGTCCGGGGAGCGTCCGGCGACGAGATCTGGTGGTGGAGCATGCTGCGGAAGAACGCGGGTTCGGAGGTCTTCCGGATCACGGGCGCCCGTCAGGGGCTGGCGGACGACGTCCGCGGCCGACAGCGACGCTATGTGATCTCGATGTCGGTGCGCACGGTGTCGGTGGTGCTGGCCGCGGTGCTGTGGAATGTGGAGCGGCATGTGGCGACCGTGGCGCTCGTTCTGGGGGTGCTGCTGCCGTACGTGTCGGTGGTCATCGCCAACGCGGGCCGGGAGAACGCGACTTCACTGCCGACGACGTTCGTGCAGATGCCGATGCAGCCCGCCGTGGAGGCCGCTCCGGCGGCCGGTTCGGCGGAGTCCGGGGACTCCGGGGGCGCGTCCGGCCATGTCCCGCCGCCACACGAGCACATCTGAGCCCGTACGTCCCGCGAAGCTCAGGAAAAGCTCAGATCAATCATGACGTTCCGGTGCACCGGACCCCGGTCCCCGTGACATACTTCGAAAGCGCTCCGCATCCCCCGTCGGAGCGACGGACCGACGCCGGGCAGCTCCCCCCGTGGCTGCTCGGCGTCGCCCTTTCTCCGGCCGGGGGATGCGTCAGGAACCTTGCGGAGCACCTGACTTAGGCTGGGTGGCGTGATCTTTCCCGAGACGTCCGCCGAGAGTCCCACCGGTGCCCCGCTCTGTTCCGCCAAGGGCTGCCGGGCCGCCGCCGTGTGGGTGCTCGCCTGGAACAACCCCAAGCTGCACACGCCCGAGCGGCGCAAGACCTGGCTGGCCTGCGACGAACACCGGGAGCACCTGTCCTCGTTCCTCGATGTCCGGGGTTTCCTCAAGGACGTCGTGGCACTGGAGGACTGGGAGTCCGGGGACGGCGGCGGGTCGCCGGACACCCCTCGGGGCTGAGCCTCAGCCGCCGATCGCCGACATCGGGCGGTCGGGCTGCAGGAAGGTCGGGTCGTCCAGTCCGGAGCCCGCCTTCTTGCCCCACATGGCCGCCTTCCAGAGCCGGGCGATCTCCTCGTCCGGCGCGTCCCCGCGCAGGGCCCCGCGCAGGTCCGTCTCCTCGCGGGCGAAGAGGCAGGTGCGGACCTGGCCGTCGGCGGTGAGCCGGGTGCGGTCGCAGGCGCGGCAGAACGGGCGGGTGACGGAGGCGATCACTCCGACGCGGTGGGGGCCGCCGTCGACGGTCCAGCGCTCGGCGGGGGCGGAGCCGCGGGCCTCGTCGCTCTCGGCGGTGAGGGTGAAGCGGGTGCGCAGGGAGGCGAGGATGTCCCCTGCGGTGATCATGCCGTCGCGCTTCCAGCCGTGCTGGGCGTCCAGGGGCATCTGCTCGATGAAGCGGAGCTCGTAGTCGTGGGCCACGGCCCAGGCGAGCAGGTCGGGGGCCTCGTCGTCGTTGAGTCCCGGCATCAGGACGGAGTTGACCTTCACCGGGGTGAGCCCGGCCTCGCGGGCGGCCTCCAGGCCGTCCAGCACGTCCTGGTGGCGGTCACGGCGGGTGAGGGTCTTGAAGACGTCCGGGCGCAGGGTGTCCAGGGAGACGTTGACCCGGTCGAGGCCCGCGGCCTCGAGGGCGGCGGCGGTCCGCTTGAGGCCGATGCCGTTGGTCGTGAGCGACATGCGGGGGCGCGGGGTGAGCGCGGCGCACTGCTCGACGATGGAGACGAGGCCGGGCCGCAGCAGGGGCTCGCCGCCGGTGAAGCGGACCTCGGTGATGCCGAGCGAGGTGACGGCGATGCGGATCAGGCGCACGATCTCGTCGTCGGAGAGCAGCTCGCTCTTGCCGAGCCACTGGAGGCCCTCTTCGGGCATGCAGTAGGTGCAGCGCAGGTTGCATTTGTCGGTGAGTGACACGCGCAGGTCGGTGGCGACCCGGTCGAAGGTGTCGATGAGCACGGTGGGTCCCTCCCCCGGTGGTGTCCGCGGTGGTGCGGTCGCTCCTGTCGAGCCGTCCCCCCTGCCGGGTCGTCGCCTTGTCCAAGACGCGGGCCCTTCGGGGTTCTGGTACTACCGAGCCTACGTGAGACGGGTGACATCGGGGTGGCCCGTTTGCCACGAGGCGCGGCCGGGCCGCGTCGTAGGACTCTACGACGCGGCCCGGCCGGCGGTGGTGGGCGATGGGCCGAAGGGCCCGCCCCGGGGTGTCAGTGGGCTCCGACGCCGGTGAGGGACTTGACCTCCAGTTCGGCGTACTTGTCCGTGTCGGGCTTCTCCTTGGAGAGCAGCGAGCCGACCCAGCCGAGCAGGAAGCCGAGCGGGATCGAGATCAGGCCGGGGTTCTCCAGCGGGAACCAGGCGAAGTCGACGTCCGGGAACATCGAGCTCGGCTTGGAGGAGACGACCGGCGAGAACAGCACCAGCAGGACGGAGGAGGTGAGCCCTCCGTAGATGGACCAGAGGGCCCCCTGCGTGGTGAAGCGCTTCCAGAAGAGGCTGTAGAGGATCGTCGGCAGGTTGGCGGAGGCCGCGACCGCGAAGGCCAGGGCGACGAGCCCGGCGACGTTCAGGTCGCGGGCGAGTGCGCCGAGGCCGATGGAGACGACACCGATCGCGACGGTGGCCCAGCGGGCGGCGCGGACCTCTTCCTTCTCGGTGGCCTTGCCCCGGCGGATGACGTTGGCGTAGATGTCGTGCGCGAAGGACGAGGAGGAGGCGAGGGTGAGTCCGGCGACGACGGCGAGGATGGTGGCGAAGGCGACGGCGGAGATCACCGCGAGGAGGATGGCGCCGCCGGTGGATCCGGAGCCGCCGCCGATCTCCAGTGCGGCCAGTGGCGCGGCCGTGTTGCCCGCCTTGTTCGAGGCGATGATGTCGCCGGGCTTGAGCAGCGCCGCGGCGCCGAAGCCGAGCACGATCGTCATCAGGTAGAAGGCGCCGATGATGCCGATCGCCCAGTTCACGGACTTACGGGCGGCCTTGGCGGTGGGCACGGTGTAGAAGCGGATCAGGATGTGCGGCAGGCCCGCGGTGCCGAGGACCAGGGCGATGCCCAGGGAGATGAAGTCCAGCTTGGAGACGCTGTCGGCGCCGTACTTCAGGCCGGGCTCCAGGAAGGCCGAGCCCTTGCCGCTGTTGCTGGCGGCGGTGCCGAGCAGGTCGGAGATGTTGAAGTTGAACTTCAGCAGGATCAGGAAGGTGATGAGCAGGGTGCCCGCGATGAGCAGGACGGCCTTGACCATCTGCACCCAGGTGGTGCCCTTCATGCCGCCGATGGTGACGTAGAGGATCATGAGCACGCCGACCAGGGCGACGATGAGGATCTTCCCGGCGTCGCTGGTGATGCCGAGCAGCAGGGAGACCAGGACGCCGGCTCCGGCCATCTGGGCCAGCAGGTAGAAGATCGAGACGACGATCGTGGACGTGCCGGCGGCGGTGCGCACGGGGCGCTGGCGCATCCGGTAGGCGAGCACGTCGCCCATGGTGTAGCGGCCGGAGTTGCGCAGCGGTTCGGCGACCAGGAGCAGGGCGACGAGCCAGGCGACGAGGAAACCGATGGAGTACAGGAAGCCGTCGTATCCGAAGAGCGCGATGGCTCCGGCGATGCCGAGGAAGGACGCGGCGGACATGTAGTCGCCGGAGACCGCGAGTCCGTTCTGGAATCCGGTGAACTGGCGGCCGCCCGCGTAGAAGTCGGCGGCGCTCTTGGTCTGGCGGCCCGCCCACACGGTGATGAAGAGGGTCGCCACGACGAAGGCGGCGAACAGCGTGATGATCAGCGGCCGGTGCTCGCTCGCCCCCTCGGTGGCGGCGAGCTGGACGGTGGGATAGAGGGCGTGGGCGGCGCTCATACGTCGGCCTCCATACGGGACTTGATCGCGTCGGCCTTGGGGTCGAGCTTGGTGGCGGCGTGCCGGGAGTAGAGCCAGGCGATGAGGAAGGTGGTGGCGAACTGGGCGAGCCCGAGGACGAGCGCCACGTTGATGTTGCCGACGACCTTCGTGGCCATGAATCCGCCCGCGTAGCTGCAGAGCAGGACGTAGAGCAGGTACCAGGTCACAAAGGCGACGGTCAGGGGGAAGGCGAAGGAGCGGTGGGAGCGGCGCAGGTCGGCGAACTCCGGGCTCGCCTGCATCGCGACGAACGCCTCGGTGGTGGGCTGGGCGGGTCCGGTGGGCGAACCGCCCTCGGGCGGCGGGGCATCGGTAGCCACGGAATCTCCTCGCGACGCGGGTGCGGTGATCGGGGGGACGGCGGGTGTCAAGGGAGACCTCGCTGCCGGGGGACGGTGATGTGTCTCCTGGACAACGGCACGGAGGGCGGGACGAAGCGGTTCACCGTGCCTTTCGCCTTCTCGGGGGTGTCGCCGGTGCGCCCGATGGCCCAGAAGTCACCCGTCCACATTCCGCCGCATCGGTCACTCTTCGAACTCACTTGCCCGTAATCGTTGATGCACCGGGATGATCAGCGATAGCTTCACTCGTCATGTACGCGACCGGACGCGCCAGGTGTCCGGTCGTTCGGCACGGATGATGTGGAGAACCCATGGCTCATCTGGCATCGAGACGGACCCGCGCACTCGCGGTGCCCGTCGGGCTCGCACTGACCGCCTCGCTCGGCTTCCTGCCGACGGCGACGGCGACGGCGTCGCCCACCGGCGAGCAGGCTGCCGCGAGCGTCCGGACCGACGGGCCGAAGCTGTCCTACGTGGTCAACACCCGGGGCGGCCACGGCACCGTCAAGAACATCAAGAAGGCGATCGCCAAGGCCGGCGGCACGGTGGTCGTCGCCCATGAGCAGATCGGCGTGATCGTCGTCCACTCGCAGAACCCGGCCTTCGGCGAAACGATCCGCCGGGTACGCGGCGTGGAGTCGGCGGGCGCCACCCGGACGAACCCGATCGTGCCGCAGGCCACCAACGACGTCGGCGCGATCGCGCAGCCGCTCACCGCCGAGCAGGCGGCGGCCGCCGCCGCGGACGCGACGTCGGACCAGGACCCGCTGGAGCCGCTCCAGTGGTCGCTGCCCGCGATCAAGGCGGACAGGGCGCACCAGAAGTCGCTGGGCTCGAAGCGGGTGACGGTCGCCGTCATCGACACGGGCGTCGACGACACCCACCCGGACCTCGCCCCGAACTTCGACCGCCGCGCCTCGGTCGACTGCTCCTCGGGCTCCCCGGACACCACCGACGGCGCCTGGCGTCCGAAGGCGGGCGGGAGCGACCACGGCACGCACGTGGCCGGCACCATCGCCGCCGCGAAGGACGGCACCGGGGTCACCGGCGTCGCCCCGGGCGTGAAGGTGTCGGGCATCAAGGTGTCGAACCCGGACGGGTTCTTCTACACCGAGGCCGTCGTCTGCGGGTTCCTCTGGGCCGCCGAGCACGGCGTCGACGTGACCAACAACAGCTATTACACCGACCCATGGCTGTTCAACTGCAAGAACGACGTCGACCAGGGCGCCCTGGTCGACGCCCTCGGCCGCGCCGTGAAGTACGCGGAGCGCAAGGGCACGGTCAACGTCGCGTCGGCGGGCAACTCCCGCCACGACCTGGCGTCCAGCGCGATCGAGGACACGACCAGTCCGAACGACTCCGAGGCGGTCACCCGGACGATCGACCCGAAGGCCTGCCCGGACATCCCGGCCCTGCTGCCGGGCGTCGTGACGGTCTCCGCGACGGGTGCGAAGGGGCTGAAGTCCTCGTACTCGAACTACGGCAGGGGCATCATCGACGTGGCGGCCCCGGGCGGTGACTCGACGGTCTACCAGACCCCCGAGGCCCCGGCCGTCAACGGTCTGATCCTGTCGACGCTGCCGGGCGGCAAGTTCGGCTACAAGGCCGGTACGTCGATGGCGGCCCCGCACGTCGCGGGCGTCGTGGCGCTGATCAAGTCCCGTCACCCCCACGCCTCGCCGGCCGCGGTGAAGGCGCTGCTGACGCTCCAGTCGGACGCGAAGGCGTGCGGTGCGCCGTACGACATCGACGGCGACGGAACCGTGGACGCGGTCTGCGAGGGCGGGAAGCAGAACAACGGCTTCTACGGGGCCGGAGTGGTGGACGCGCTGGACGCGGTGCGCTGGTAGCAGCCGGCCGCACGACGGCGTAAGGCTGCGGGGCCGGGGAGATCGATCTCCCCGGCCCCGCAGCCCGTTCCCCGCCGGGTCACGGCGTGATGAGCACCTTCAGCGCGGTCCGCTCGTCCATCTCCCGGTAGCCGAGGGGCACCTCGTCCAGGCCGATGGACCGGTCGAAGACGGGCGACGGGTCGATCGTGCCGTCGAGCACGTCCGGGAGCAGTTCCGGCAGGTAGCTGCGCACCGGGGCGACGCCGCCGCGCAGGGCGATGTTCCGGTCGAACATCACGCCGAGGTCCACGCCGGTGGCGCTGCCGTGCGGGACGCCGACGTAGCCGATGGAGCCGCCGTCGCGGACGATGCCCAGAGCGGTGCGCATCGACTGCTCGGTGCCGACGGCCTCGATGACGCTGCGCGCTCCCTCGCCCCGGGTCAGCTCGCGGACGGCGGCGACGGCCGCCTCGCCCCGCTCGGCGACCACGTCGGTGGCGCCGAAGCGGCGGGCGATGTCGGTGCGCGCGGTGTGGCGGCCGAGCGCGATGATGCGCTCCGCGCCGAGCCGCTTGGCGGCGAGCACCCCGCACAGGCCGACCGCGCCGTCACCGACGACCGCGACGGTGCCGCCCCGGGCCACCTCCGCGCCGACGGCGGCGTGGTGGCCGGTGCCCAGGACGTCGGAGAGCGCCAGCAGGGCGGTGAGCAGGCGGTCGTCGGACGCGGCGGCGGCCGGGAGCTTGACCAGGGTGCCGTCGGCGTACGGGACGCGGACGGCCTCGCCCTGGCCGCCGTCCGACTGCTTTCCGTCCGGGCCGACCGAGCCCCAGAAGCCGCCTCGGGGGCAGGAGGTGGTGAGGCCCTCGGCGCAGTAGGAGCAGGTGCCGTCGGACCAGACGAACGGGGCGACGGCCAGATCGCCGACGGCGAAGCCGCCGACCCCGGGTCCCGCCTCCTCGACGATGCCGAGGAACTCGTGGCCGATGCGCTGACCGGGCCGCCGGGCCGACTCGCCCCGGTAGGCCCACAGGTCACTGCCGCAGATGCAGGCCCGCAGGACCCTCAGCACCACGTCGGTGGGCTGCTGGATCCCCGGGTCCGGCACCTCCTGCACCCGGATGTCGTGGGGGGGCGTGGATGACGGTGGCGCGCATACGTTCGGGGTCCTTGCCGGTCTCAGATGCTGATACCCCGTTCACGGTACGCCCCGGTTCGCCCGGCTCCTCGTGCCGCCCCCGCCGTGAGGGCCCCCAGGGTCAGCAGGGCCTGTGCGGCGATGTAGGTGAGCATGACCCAGAAGTCGGGGGCGGGTGCCTGCGGCCATTCCGCGATGCCGGTGGCGATGAGGGCGTCGGAGACCAGGAAGAGCGCCCCGCCGGCCGCCGCGTACGGGCCGAGCGCGCCGGCCCGCCAGGCCATGGCGGTGAGCAGCAGGCTGTAGCCGGTCAGCGGGGCGCGCAGGTCCGCCGGGAGGTCCGGCCAGATCAGCACGAGGAAGACGACGAGGACCAGGACGTATGCGGCCCCCGTGGCCAGCGGGGCACGGGCCCGGTCGCGGCCGAACAGCGTCAGGTAGCAGACATGGCCGACGGCGAAGGAGCCCATGCCGACGAGGAAGGCCAGGTCGTTGTCGGCGAGCAGGAAGACATCGCCGCCCCACCCGAAGAGAAGGGCCGCGACGAGCAGCCGGGGTCCGCCGCGCAGTGCCGCGTACCCGGCGAGCAGCGGCATCAGCAGCGGCTTGGCGACCAGGTGGACGGTCTCGGCCCCGGCGAGGAGTCCGGCCAGGTCGGCCGCGGCGGCGACGAGGAAGGCGAGGAGCACGGGGCGGGCGAGGCGCTCGGCTCCTTGGCTGCGCGCGGGGCGGGACGCCGTGGCGCTCACCGGGTGCGTTCCGGGGCCGGGGCGGCCGCAGCCTGGACGGGCACGGTGGCGGGCGCCGGGGTAGCAGGCGACGCGGTGGCGGGCGCCGGGGCTCCGGCTCCCGCCTTCGGCGCCGGCTGCCAGCCGGGTCCCCGGAAGATCCGCCCGGCCCGCTCGCTCCAGGTGCCGGCGGCCCGGACGTCCCGGGCGATGGCGGCGTACTCATGGGTCGCGACGCGCAGCGGGTTGTGGGTCGAGATGTTCTTGGTGAGCCCGTAGACGGGCCGCTCGGTCTCGGCCGCGAAGGATCCGAACATCCGGTCCCAGACGATCAGGATCCCGCCGTAGTTGCGGTCCAGGTAGCCGCCCTGCGAGGCGTGGTGGACGCGGTGGTGGGAGGGCGTGTTGAGGACGTACTCGAAGGGCCTCGGGAGCTTGCCGACGCGCTCGGTGTGCACCCAGAACTGGTAGACGAGGTTGGCCGACTGGCAGAACGCGAGCGCCGCCGGGTGCACCCCGCAGGCGATCAGCGGCAGGTAGAACGGCCAGACGGTCGCGGAGGTCCAGGGCTGGCGCAGCGCGGTGGTGAGGTTGAACTTCTCGCTGGAGTGGTGGACCACATGGCAGGCCCACAGGATCCGGATCACGTGGTGGCCGCGGTGGGACCAGTAGTAGAAGAAGTCCTGGGCGAGGAGCATCAGCAGGACGGTCCACCACAGCACGGGCACCCGCAGCGGCGTCAGCTCGTAGACCCCCATGTAGATCGCCAGGATGGGGATCTTCCACAACAGGTCGAAGCCCAGACTGCCGAGGCCCATGGTGAGGCTGGTGGCGGCGTCCCTGGTCTCGTAACCGGCCGCGTCCTCGTCCGGGTGGAGGCGATAGCTGACCATCTCGATCACGGTGAGCAGCACGAAGGCGGGTATTGACCACAGCACGACATCGGGCAGGTTCGGCTCCATGCGAGCACCGTAGGGCCGTCGGCCGGTGAGGGCTAGACGTTGTTACCCACAAGTATGCGAGACCTGGTGTCAGCAGTCTTTGGCACCTTCTGCCAATCGCCCGCACCGTAGGATCTGCGGTACAGGCCCTGGCGGGAGGAACGTGCGTGTCCGGTACGGAAGTTGCCCTGTTACGGCTGGCCACGACGGTGGCCGGTGCGGCGGCCAAGGCGCTGCTGACCCCCAGACCGGGCGCGGGACTGGTCCCGGATCCGGTCCGCCCCCTCCCCCGCCCCGCGAAGCCGGACCGGCTGGCCAAGGTGCTCGCGGCCCGCATGGCCGCCGCCTTCCCCGACCTCCCCGAGCACGAGCGGCTGGCCGCGCTCGCCTCCGTACAGGACACGTTCGCGGCGGCGGGCGAGCCGGACGCCGGGCGGCTGTTCGCGCTGGAGCTGGACCCCGAGCGGCTGCGCGCGGACCTGTCGGCCCCGGCAGCCGGGCTCTCGGAGCGGGCCCGGGAGCTGTACGAGGACCTCCTCGGCGGTTGCTGCGCACAGCTGGTGGAGCAGCTCACCGCGCACCCGTCGTTCGCGGCGCGGGCGGCGGTGGAGCAGGTCCGCGCGGCGGGGCGGACGCAGGAGCTGGTCGCGGACGTACGGGACCGGGTCGGCCCGCTCCCGGACGCGGCGGACCTGGAGTTCGAGCGGCGGTACGCGGAATTCATGGCGACGGCGAACAGCCGGATGGGCCTGTTCGGGCTGACGTTCGGCAGGTCGGCGAGCGAGTGGCCGCTGGAGACGGCCTACATCAGCCTCTCGGTCAGCGGTTACGAGGGCACGGGCCCGCACAGTCTGCATCACCCGGTCCGGACGACGGTCAGGGTCGAACAAGCCCTCGGCGAGGGGGACCGGCTGATCCTGCGCGGTCCCGCCGGGTCCGGCAAGAGCACGCTGGTGCAGTGGCTGGCGCTGAACGCCGCGCGACAGACGTTCGGCAGCGAGCTGGCGGACTGGAACCGGTGCGTCCCCTTCGTGCTGCGGCTGCGCGCCTTCACGACGCAGGACACACTGCCCGGCCCGGAGGACTTCCTGCGCGCGGCCGGCGTACCGCTGCACGGCTCGGCTCCGGTCGGCTGGGCGGACCGGCTGCTCTTGGCGGGCCGGGCACTGGTCCTGGTGGACGGAGTCGACGAGGTGCCGGACCGCCTGCGCCAGCGCACGGAACGCTGGCTGAAGGATCTGATCGCCGCCTACCCTCGGGCCAGGTACGTGGTGACGACCCGCCCCTCGGCGGTCCCGGAGAGCTGGCTGTCCGGCTCCGGCTTCGAGCCGCACACGCTGCTCACCATGGGCCGCGCCGACATCAACGCCTTCATCGGCCACTGGCACCGGGCGGCCCTCTCGGAGTGCCGGTCCGACGAGGAGAGCGCCGAGCTGCACCGGTACGAGAGCGCGCTGCGCCGTGCGGTCGGAACGCGCCGGGACCTGGGCCGGCTGGCGACGAACCCGCTGATGTGCGCCCTGCTCTGCGCGCTCAACCGGGACCGGCGGATGCAACTGCCGCGAGCGCGCAAGGAGTTGTACGACGCGGCGCTGGACATGCTGCTGGTCCGGCGCGACACCGAGCGCGAGATCGTCGGCGTGGAGGGCGTCGACCTGACGCGCGAGGAGCAGACGGCTCTGCTCCAGCGGCTGGCGTACTGGCTGATCCGCAACGATCTCGTCCAGGCCGGTCGGGACGAGGCGATCTCCCTGATCGCCGACTGGCTGCGGTCGATGTCCCAGGTCCGGGGCACCCCAGGACAGGTCTTCACGCACCTGCTCAACCGCAGCGGTCTCCTGCGTGAACCGGTGCCCGGCGCGGTGGACTTCGTCCACCGGACGTTCCAGGATTATCTGGGAGCGAAGGCGGCGGTGGAGGCCCGCGACTTCGGCGTCCTGGTCCGCCATGCCCACGAGGACCAGTGGGACGACGTCGTGCAGATGGCGGTGGGGCACGCCCGGCCGGACGAGCGGGCGTCCCTGCTGACCGCCCTCCTGCGGCGGGCGAGTGCGGAAGCCGTCCACGAACACCGGCTGGTCCTGCTGGCGGCGGCGAGCCTGGCCCATGCGCCGGAGCTGGATCCAGGGGTACGGGAACGGGTGGAGGGACGCACGGAAGGACTTCTGCCGCCGGACAGCCAGGAGAGCATCAACGAGCTGGTCACCGTCGGCGAGCTAGCACTGGAGCTGCTGTCGTCGATGCTGGACGAGCTCACCGAGCGCGAGACCGCGGCCGTCGTGCGGACCGCCGCAGCGGTGGGCGGCGACATGGCGTTCGACCTGGTGAAGCAGTTCCGGGACGACAACCGGAGCCAGGTGCTCTACGAACTGTCCGCCGCCTGGGAAGGGTTCGAACCCGAGCTCTACGCACAGGAGATCATGGCGGACCGCCCGTGGAACGACGTCAGCGCGTACGTGCGGACCGGCGCCCAGCTGTCCGCACTGCGCCACATCCCCCGCCTGGGCAACGTCCACGTGACAGGAAACCTGCAGAACCTCACGCCTCTGACGTCCCGGCCCGACGTGGAGCAGGTCTTCCTCTGGCTCAACGCGTCGGTGGACGACCTGCGCCCCCTCGCAGCGATGCCCAGGCTGCGCAGGCTCGGCATGAGCAGCTGTCCTCGGGTTCGTGACCTCTCTCCACTCGCCCGCCCCGGCCTGGAGTCCCTGTCCCTGGTCCAGCTGCACCTCGATCTCGACCCCTCGCCGCTCACCGCGATGCCGGACCTGCGCCATCTGGTGCTCGGCCACCCCTTCCTCCTGGAACGCATCTCCGAACTGCCCGTGTGCGAAAAGGTGATCGCCCTGGAGCTGTTGACCGAGACGCGGTATCTCGGCCTGGAGGGGCTGGCGGCCTGGACCGGCCTGCGGGATCTGCGGCTGTCCGGCGCCACCCACCTTCGGCAGCTCAACCGGATGCCGTCGCTCCACACACTGGAGAGGATGCGCCTGCTCAAGATGGCGGATGCCGATCTGCGCCTGCTGGAGCCCCTCACCCGCCTGCGGGAACTCACGCTCGTCGCCTGCGGTCTCACCTCGGATCTCAGCGCCCTCGCGGAACTGCCCTCTCTCACCTCACTCAGCATCAACGGTGGCGAGGACGTCATCGACCTCACCCCTCTGTCCGGTGCGCATCATCTGACGATCCGACTGGCCCACGACACCCACGTCACCGGCGCCGACCTCTTCCCGCCCGACCGCATCGTCCGCCTCCTCTGACCGCGGGACCGCGTCGCCGCGACCGGCCGAATAGGGGACTGTCAGTCGCGGCCCGTATTCTCTGTGACCATGCTCGACGACCGCCAGACAGCCGCACCATGGCCGACCGCCTACCCCCAGGGGTACGCGGTCGTCGACGTGGAGACCACCGGACTCGCCCGCGACGACCGGATAGTGTCCGCCGCCGTCTACCGGCTGGACGCCCTGGGCAATGTCGAGGACCACTGGTACACGCTGGTCAACCCGGAGCGGGACCCCGGTCCCGTCTGGATCCACGGGCTGACGAGTGACGTCCTGGAAGGCGCGCCGCTCTTCCCGGAGGTGGCCGCCGAGCTGTCGGCGCGGCTCGCGGACCGGGTGCTCGTCGCGCACAACGCGGCGTTCGACTGGTCGATGATCGCCCGGGAGTACGCACGGGCCTCGGTGATCGCCCCGGTGGAGCACCGGCTGTGCACGATCGCGCTGGCCAAGGAGCTGCGGCTGCCGCTGCCCAACCACAAGCTGGCCTCCCTGGCCGCGCACTTCGGGGTCGTACAGCAGCAGGCCCACCACGCCCTGGACGACGCCCGCGTGCTGGCCGAGGCGTTCCGGCCGAGTCTGCACGCGGCGGCCCGGGGCGGGGTGCGGCTCCCGTTGCTGGAGTGCCGGCCGCTGACCGAGTGGTCCGACTCCCCCGTCGCCCCGCGCGTCGGGTATCAGCCCTCGCGGCAGCAGAACAGCTGGCGGCCCTCGCGCAAACGGCCGGCCTGCCCGTATCCCAATCCGGGTCGGTACACGAAGGAGAAGCCGCTCCAGCAGGGGATGCGGGTGGCGTTCTCCGGGGACACCTCGATCGACCGGGAGCTGCTGGAGGACCGGGCGGTGGAGGCCGGTCTGCATGTGGCGACCAGCGTGTCCCGGCTGACCAGCCTGCTGGTGACCAACGACCCGGACGCGGCCACCTCCAAGACGCAGAAGGCGAAGTCGTTCGGCACGCCGATCCTGGAGGAGAGCGCCTTCACCCATCTGCTGCGGGATGTGGCCCCGGCCGAGGGGGCAGCGCTGCCGCACCAGGCGCCCCCGCCGTCACCGGAGGGAATCCCGTCATCGGAGTGAACCGGGCACGACTCGCCCGGCAGCCGCTCGCCTGCCGGCCGCCGGGCGTCCCACCCTGTGGCGCATGGCACGTTGTGAGGTTTGCGGAAACGACTACGGCATGTCGTTCGAGGTGCACGCGCAGGGCGCGGTGCACGTCTTCGACTGCTTCTCCTGCGCCATCCACCGCATGGCGCCGATCTGCGAGCACTGCCGGGTCCAGGTGATCGGGCAGGGCGTCGAGGTGGAGGGGCACTGGTACTGCGGCGCCCACTGCGCCCGCGCCGAAGGGAGGGCGGGCATCGTGGACAAAGTGTGACGGAACGTCTCGTTGTCGGGTCGTCCCGGCAGCACCCCTGAGTGCCGCACCCCATGACCCCGGTTGTACGGTCATGGGGTGTACCGCTTCCTGTTGACCCGGCAGTGGGTGATCCTCACCCTTCTCGGCCTCGTGCTGATCCCGACGATGATCGAGCTGGGTTTCTGGCAGTTCCACCGGCACGAGCACCGGGTCGAGCAGAACGGGCTGATCTCGCGGAACCTCGACGCGCAGCCGGTCCCGGTGGCCGACCTCACCACTCCCGGGCACACGGTGCCGCGCGCCGACTACTGGCGGGCGGTCACCGCGACCGGCACCTTCGACACCGAGCACGAGGTGGTCGTCCGCCGCCGGACCTCGGACGACGACCGCATCGGCGTCCATGTCCTGACCCCGCTGGACCTCCGGGACGGCGGCACCGTCCTGATCAACCGGGGCTGGGTCCCCGCCGCGCCGAACCAGACCGCGTTTCCCGACGTGCCGCCCGCTCCCCGGGGCGAAGTGACCGTCACCGGCCGCCTCAAGGCCGACGAGACGACCGGCAGCAGCGGGATCAAGGACCTCGCGGGACTGCCGGACCGGCAGGTGATGCTGATCAACAGCGACCAGCAGTCCCAGCTGCTGTCCCGGACGGTCCTCGGCGGATACATCGAGCAGACCGCTCCCGAGCCGACGGGTGATCTGCCCGAGCAGATCGCCTCCCCCGACGACAGCTCGATCGGTCCGCACATGGCCTACGCCGTCCAGTGGTGGCTGTTCGTCGCCGCGGTCCCGGTCGGCTGGCTGATTCTCGTACGCCGTGAGAAGCGCGACCGGGAGCAGGCCGCGGCCGAGAACGCCGCGGTGGACGCCCCCGAGCAGCCCGAACCGGCGAGCGCCTGAGGGCTCCGGCGCCCTCCCAAACAAGTTGGCTGGTTGACAACGGCCTGGTTCGGGAAAACGCCAGGCGTGACCCCACGCATTGAGGACTACGCCCTGATCGGCGATCTCCAGACCGCCGCGCTCGTCGGCAGGAACGGTTCTGTCGACTGGCTCTGCCTGCCCCGCTTCGACTCCGGAGCCTGCTTCGCCGCCCTGCTCGGCACCGAGGAGAACGGCCACTGGCGCATCGCACCCCAGGGCGTCGGCGCCTCCGACACCTGCACCCGGCGCGGCTACGTGGGTGACTCCCTGGTCCTGGAGACGTACTGGCAGACGCGGACCGGCACGGTGAAGGTCATCGACTTCATGCCGCAGCGCGACAAGTCGCCGGACCTGATGCGGATCGTCGAGGGCGTCAGCGGCACCGTGGACATGAGCTCGGTGCTGCGGCTGCGCTTCGACTTCGGTTCGGTGGTGCCCTGGGTGCGGCGTTCGCACGGCCACCGGGTCGCGGTCGCGGGCCCCGACTCCGTCTGGCTGCGCAGCGAGCCGCCGGTCAAGACCTGGGGCCAGCAGTACAGCACCTGCTCCTCGTTCACCGTCAGCGAGGGCGAGAGCGTGGCGTTCGTGCTGACCTGGCACCCCTCGCACTCGGCGCGGCCGAAGCTGATCGACCCGCACAAGGCGCTGAAGCACACGCTGCACGACTGGGCGAAGTGGACCGGGCGGTGCACCTACACGGGCCCCTACCGGGACGCCGTCCTGCGCTCGCTGATCACCCTGAAGGCACTGACGTACGCCCCGACCGGCGGCATCGTCGCGGCCCCGACGACCTCCCTGCCGGAGGAGATCGGCGGCGTACGGAACTGGGACTACCGCTTCTGCTGGCTGCGGGACGCCACCTTGACCCTCGGGGCGATGGTCTCGGCCGGCTATCTGGAGGAGGCGGCGGCCTGGCGGGACTGGCTGCTGCGGGCCGTCGCCGGGGACCCGGCCGACCTCCAGATCATGTACGGGCTGGCGGGCGAGCGCCGGCTCCCCGAGATGGAGCTGCCCTGGCTCGCCGGGTACGAGAACTCCCGGCCGGTGCGCACCGGCAACGCGGCCGTGCGCCAACGCCAGCTCGATGTCTACGGCGAGGTCATCGACGCTCTCCGGCTGGCCCGCGTCGCCGGCCTCGGCGACAAGCCGCACGCCTGGAACCTCCAGCTCAGCCTGCTCGGCTTCCTGGAGTCGACCTGGCGCGAGCCGGACGAGGGGCTGTGGGAGATCCGCGGTGCGCGGCGGCACTTCGTGCACTCCAAGGTGATGGCCTGGGTCGCCGCCGACCGGGCGGTGCGCTCGCTGGAGGACGACCCGGAGCTGCCCGGCGACGCCGACCGCTGGCGGGCGATGCGGGACGCCGTGCACGCCGAGGTCTGCGAGAAGGGGTACGACCCCGTGCGGAACACCTTCACCCAGTCCTACGGGTCGCGGGAGCTGGACGCCTCGACGCTGCTCATCGTGCGGACCGGGTTCCTGCCGCCGGACGACCCCCGGGTGATCGGCACGGTCGACGCGGTCCGCGACGAGCTGGGCAGCGACGGCCTGGTCCGCCGTTACAGCACCGAGAGCGCCTCCGTGGACGGACTTCCGGGCGGCGAGGGGGCGTTCATCGTCTGCTCGTTCTGGCTGGTCGACGCGTTGCAGCGGACCGGCAGGCCGGAGGAGGCGCGGGTCCTGTTCGAACGGCTGCTGGAACTGCGCAACGACCTCGGGCTGCTGGCCGAGGAGTACGACGTCACGGCGGGGCGGCAGCTGGGCAACTTCCCCCAGGCGTTCAGCCATATCGGACTGGTGAACTCCGCTGTCGACCTCGCCGGTGAGGACCCGGCAGGATAGGGCCATGGATCTTGGACTGAAGGACCGCGTCTACATCGTCACCGGAGCGACCCGGGGCCTCGGCAACGCCACGGCCCGTTCGCTGGCCGCCGACGGCGCGAAAGTGATCATCACCGGCCGGGACGGCAAGGCCGCCGCCGAGGCCGCCGCCGAACTGGGCCCGGACGCGGTCGGGATCGCCGCCGACAACGCCGACCCGAGCGCCGCCCAGCGCCTGGTGGACACGGCGCGGGAGAGTTTCGGGCGGCTCGACGGCATCCTCATCAGCGTCGGCGGGCCGGCCCCCGGCTTCCTCGCGGACAACACGGACGACCAGTGGCAGACGGCGTTCGAGACCGTGTTCCTGGGATCGGTGCGGCTCGCCCGGACGGCGGCCGCCGCGCTCGGCGAGGGCGGGGTGATCGGCTTCGTGCTCTCCGGATCGGTCCACGAGCCGATCGCCGGGCTGTCCATCTCCAACGGGCTGCGCCCCGGCCTCGCCGGATTCGCCAAGTCGCTGGCCAACGAGCTGGGCCCGCGCGGCATCCGGGTCGTGGGCGTGCTGCCCGCCCGGATCGACACCGACCGGATCCGCGAGC
Source organism: Streptomyces sp. NPDC020884 (assembly GCF_044333935.1). NCBI lineage: Bacteria > Bacillati > Actinomycetota > Actinomycetes > Kitasatosporales > Streptomycetaceae > Streptomyces > Streptomyces sp. NPDC020884. Next base: position 45,065 of record NZ_JBIRRY010000001.1, read on the forward strand.
TGGACGCCCTGTCCGGCGACGCGGAGGCCGCCCGCGCCGCGCACGAGGCGCGGATCCCGCTGCGGCGCTACGGGACGCCCGAGGAGTTCGGGAAGACAGCGGCCTTCCTGCTCTCCCCCGCCGCCTCCTACCTCACGGGGATCATGGTCCCGGTGGACGGCGGATCACGGCACGGGTTCTGACCGGGCCGGGTTACCGTACCGCCGCCGCCCGCTCCGTACGCCCACGGGCCGTCAGGACACCCGCTCCGCGCGGTGCTTGACGGCCTTCAGGCGCACCTCGGCGGGAAGTTCGTCCAGACCGGCCGAGTCCCTGGCGTGCGCCAGCGCCCCGTCGGCCACCGCGTTCAGCGTCCCGAGCGGGGCGGCGTGCGGTTCCATCAGGAGCCGGAGCCGGGCCCGGGGCGCGGTGCGGCGGCCGGTCAGCATCGCCTGGGCGCGGGCCACTCCGTCCAGGTCGCTCGTCTCCCCGGCGAGCACGTTCTCCAGGGCCCGGCCCCGCAGCTGTGCCCCCTCGCCGTCGCCGCTGTCCACCAGCACGTCGGCGAGCCGGCCGCGGCGGAGCTGGGCGAGGAGCCACCACAGGGCGAGGACCACGAGGACCGCGAGGACGGCGATCACCGTCGGCCACCACCAGCCCTCGTCGCGCCAGCGCTGCCGGCCGGCCACGCTGAGCAGCACGTCGTTCTTGCCGTCCCAGGGCCACCAGGACGGCACGGACGCGCCGAGACCGGCGGCGAGCACGGCTCCGCCGACGAGGAGGAGCACCAGTCCGGCCAGGGCCAGCAGGACCCGGTTGACGGTGGAGCGCATGCGGCTCATCCCTTCTTCGCCGGACGGCTGACCCGGACCGAGAGACCCGGCGGTTTGGCCAGGCCCAGTTCCTGGACGGCGGTGCCCAGCACGGTGTTCAGGTCGGTCGACACGTCGTCGAGTTCCCGGAAGTGCGAGAGCGCGCGCACCTTCGCCTTCCGCCGTCCCATCGCGACCCGCACGGACTGCACGCCGGACACTTCCACGGCCCGGTCCCGCAGGACCAGTGCGGCGGCGGTGCGGTCGAGTCCGGCCCGGACGTCGGCGCGGTCGCGGCGCATCGGCAGCAGGTCGCGCAGTCCGGGGGTGAGGGCCAACAGGATCAGCCAGAGGCCGATCGCCGCGGCCACCGCGGCGCCGACGAGCACCGGGACGTCGTCCAGATGCCGTTCGGCCAGGCCGTCGGCGAGGGAGCGGCGCCACTGCATGGCCGGATGGTCGGCGCGTACGGCGGCGATGTCGTAGAGCAGCAGTCCGGCCGCGCCCAGGAGCACGAGGGCCAGCAGGGCGGCCGGGACCCGGCGCGCGGACCAGAAGCGGCCCGCCCTGCCGTCGCCCTGTTCCAGGGTGGGGACCGGAGCGGAGCCGTCGGCCGACGCGTCCGGAGCCTGCGGGGGCGCGTCGCCCCCGCGCTGCTCCACGGTGGGCATCCGCCGGGTGGAGCCGGTCGGTTCACCGGGTTCGGTCATCGGATCCTCCCCTGTGCGGCGGCGCTCGCGCCGACCGGGTGAAGCCGTTCGACCTGCACGGCCACTTCGGGTACGTCCATGCCTGCCAGCGCCTTGACGCGCTGGACGACCCGGCGACGTACGGCACCGCACTGACGGCCGATGTCGCAGGGATAGCCCAGCTCCAGGCTGACCCGGACCCGGGCGGCGTCGCGGTGCACCGTGACGGTGGCACGCGGCGACGCCCCGTCCTCGGGCGGGGCGTCGACCGCCTCCTTCGCCGCCTGGGCGGCGATCTTGGCGACGACCCGGTCGGCGATCCGGGTCTCGCCCCGTTCCGCGGCGGCGACCCGGCCGGTCACCGCCGTCACCGTCGCCGGTCGCCGCGCTCGCGACTCCGGAAGAAGTCGCCGGGCTCCAGATCACCGTCCAGGAATCGGCCGGCGATGAAGCCGATCGCGCCCAGCGCGGCCACCAGTACGAAGGCTCCGAACCCGCCGAAATATCCGGCGAATCCGAGTGCCATGCCGGCCAACAGGCCGGCGACAGCCATGCTCATCGTGTTCTCTCCTCAACTGCCGTGCGACGGAGATGCGAAAGGGTCACTGGACCCGCTGCTCGGGCTCGTCCTCGTCGTCCTCCTCGTCGGGCAGCTTGACGTCGCTGACCGCGATGTTGACTTCGACGACCTCGAGGCCGGTCATGCGCTCCACCGCGGCGACGACGTTCTCGCGCACGTCGCGGGCCACGTCGGAGATGGACACGCCGTAGTCGACGACGATCTCCAGGTCCAGGGCCGCCTGGGACTCACCGACCTCGGCCTTCACGCCGCGGGTGACGGACTTGCCGCCGCCGGGAACCCGGTCGCGGACGGCGCCGAACGTCCGCGACAGACCGCTGCCCATCGCGTGGACGCCGACCACGTCGCGGGCCGCCATCCCGGCGATCTTCTCGACGACGCCGTCGGCGATGGTGGTACGGCCCCGGGTGCCGGGGTCGCCACCGCCGCGCTTGCCGAGGGTCTTGTCGCCCGGACCGCTGTCGGGGTTGTTGCGCTGGGAGGTGTCAGTCATCGCCGCTCTTCCCTTCGGGGCAGGGTTGGGACTTCCTTGCCCACGTTAAGTGCGCTTTCCCCATCCCGCGCCGTGGATGCGGCAGGGTGGGGCAATGACAACGGCGCGGGGCCCGCAGAGGGTCGACGGATGGACCGCTGCGGTACGACAACGGCTGGGCCTGGGCAGGCTGCTGCCGCTGGGCGGCCCCGCGGACGGCGCGTGGATCGCGGAGACGGCCGCCGCCTCGGTGCTGCGCGGGGCGGCGGCCCGTCCCGGGACGGTGCTGGGGAAGCTGCGGATCGGCCCGGCCACGGAGGCGACGGCGGACGGGGAGGTTCCGGGGGCCTCATCGGAGCCGGGGGCGCCCCCGGCTCCGCCGAGCGCGCTGCCGCCGGGTCCGCTGCGGATCGAGGCGGAGTTCTCGGCCGCCCCGGACCGGCCGCTGCCCGCCGCCGCGGCGGCCCTGCGTGCGGCGCTCCTCACGGCGGCCGCCGCCCGGCTGGGTCTGGAGATCGCCGAGGTGGACCTGACGGTGACGGCATTGCTGGAGGACGGTGCGGCCGATCAGGTGACGGCGCCCGCGCCGGTCGCGGCGCGTCCGGGCGTGGAGCCGGAGGGTCCGGTGGCCGCGGCGGCGGCCGGGACGCCGGGCGTCGTCTCGCTGACCCGGGTCTTGGGCAGCCCGGTGCACACCACGGGCGAGCACGTACGGGTCGAGGTGGCGACGGCCGGGGACCACCGGGCGCTGGATGTGGCCCGGTCGGTGCGCACGGCGGTGGCGGCGGCCACGGAGGGCACGCTGCCGGTGTCGGTGCTGGTCACGGATGTGGTGGGGCCGGATGCGGTGGGGCCCGACGTGGTGCGGCCGGACGTCGTGGGGACGGACGTGGTGCGGCCGGGCTCCGGCGGCTGAGCCCGGACGCCGGCGAACCCGTGGGAGGCCCGCCGGCCGGTGGCCCCTCGTGGGGTGTCAGTCGGTGATGCCCGCCAGGTCGCGGAGCCGGCGGCTCTGGGCGGCCCGCTCGGCGACACGCTGCTGCTCGAGGTCGCGCGAGAGCGCGCCGCCGAGCAGTGCCTTGGTCTCGATGACGGCGTCGCGGGGGGCGGCCACCAGGGCGGCGGCGAGGTCGCGGGCCGCCGCGTCGAGCTGGTCGGCGGGGACCACGAGGTTGGCGAGACTGGTGCGTTCGGCCTCCTCGGCGTGCACGAAGCGGCCGGTGGCGCAGATTTCGAGCGCGCGGGCATACCCCACGAGGTGCACCAGGGGGTGGGTGCCCGTGAGGTCGGGAACGAGGCCGAGGCTGGTCTCGCGCATGGCGAACTGCACATCCTCGGCGACGATCCGCAGATCGCAGGCGAGGGCGAGCTGGAAGCCGGCGCCGATGGCATGGCCCTGGACCGTCGCGATCGAGACGAGGTCGTTGCGGCGCCACCAGGTGAACGCCTCCTGGTACTCGGCGATGATCGCGTCGAGCTCGGCCTCCGGGCCGCGCGCCATGTCGAGGAACGACGGCTCGCCGTCGAAGCCCTCGGGAGTGAAGGCCTGCCGGTCGAGGCCCGCGGAGAAGGACTTGCCCTCGCCGCGGAGCACCACGACCCGCACCGTGCCGGGCAGCGCCCGTCCGACCTCGGTCAACGCCCGCCACAGAGCGGGAGACTGAGCGTTGCGCTTGGCCGGGTTGGTGAGCGTCACCGTGGCGACGGCATCGTCGACGGTGAGCCGTACGCCGTCCTTGTCGAGCACAGTGTCGAGCGAGGTCATGGGGAGCCTCCGGATGGGGTGCAGTCAGCACTCGGAATTAAGTGACTGAACAGTAACCACCCGGACGACCTTGCGGTCAGCCGGGTGGTCACCCCGAATTCCGTTGGGCCCGCATGACGCCGAAGACGCCGAGAACTCAGAGGCCTCAGGCCGAAGCGGCCTTCTTGCCTCGTGTCGCGCCGCCGCGTCCCCGCAGCGTCACTCCGGACTCACTGAGCATCCGGTGGACGAACCCGTAGGAGCGGCCGGTTTCCTCGGCCAGCGCCCGGATGCTCGCACCGGAGTCGTACTTCTTCTTCAGGTCTGCCGCGAGCTTGTCACGCGCGGCGCCGGTTACCCGGCTGCCCTTCTTCAGAGTCTCGGCCACCCGTGCCTCCTCGTGGGAAGTGCGCTCTGGACTCTCATGATCACCCCTCCCGCGCTTCCTGGCCACCCATTCGGCAAGGTCGGTGCGAGCGGTTTCCCGGACGAGAAGCGCTTCGACACGAGCGGAATCCCTGATTCCAGCGGGCGCAGGCGGGCGCTCGGCCCGGACCGGCAGGAGAACAGGCAGGTCAGGGCCGTACGGGGAACGGCGGCCGGAAAAGGGGCGCACGGCGGGTCAGCGCCGGGCGCACCACCGGAGTACGAGACGTTCTCACGCAGATGATGGATCACGCGTAGGCCGAATGATCTATCCCCGGTGGATCAGGCGAGGGCGACGAGGTCGCGGTAGTCCGCGCCCCACAGGTCCTCGACGCCGTCCGGGAGCAGGATGATCCGCTCCGGCTGGAGCGCCTCGACGGCGCCCTCGTCGTGGGTGACGAGGACGACCGCGCCCTTGTAGGTGCGCAGCGCGCCGAGGATCTCCTCGCGGCTGGCGGGGTCGAGGTTGTTCGTCGGCTCGTCGAGCAGGAGCACGTTGGCGGAGGAGACGACCAGGGTCGCGAGGGCGAGCCGGGTCTTCTCACCGCCGGAGAGGACTCCGGCCGGCTTGTCGACGTCGTCGCCGGAGAAGAGGAAGGAACCGAGCGTCTTGCGGACCGCGACGAGGTCGAGGTCGGGCGCGGCGGAGCGCATGTTCTCCAGGACCGTGCGCTCCGGGTCGAGAGTCTCGTGCTCCTGGGCGTAATAGCCGAGCTTGAGCCCGTGGCCCTCGATGATCTGGCCGGTGTCGGGCTTCTCGGCGCCGCCGAGCAGGCGCAGCAGCGTGGTCTTGCCGGCGCCGTTGAGGCCGAGGATGACGACGCGGGAGCCCTTGTCGATGGCGAGGTCGACGTCGGTGAAGATCTCCAGCGATCCGTACGACTTGGAGAGGCCCTCCGCCATCAGCGGGGTCTTGCCGCAGGGCGAGGGGTCGGGGAAGCGCAGCTTGGCGACCTTGTCGGAGACCCGTACGGCCTCCAGGCCCGAGAGCAGTCGGTCGGCCCGCTTGGCCATGTTCTGCGCGGCGACGGTCTTGGTGGCCTTGGCGCGCATCTTGTCGGCCTGCGCGTTGAGGGTCGCGGCCTTCTTCTCAGCGTTCTGGCGCTCGCGCTTGCGACGCTTCTCGTCGGCCTCGCGCTGCTGCTGGTAGAGCTTCCAGCCCATGTTGTAGACATCGATCTGGGAGCGGTTGGCGTCGAGGTAGAACACCTTGTTGACGACCGTCTCGACCAGTTCGACATCGTGGGAGATCACGATGAAGCCGCCGCGGTAGGACTTGAGGTAGTCGCGCAGCCAGACGATGGAGTCGGCGTCCAGGTGGTTGGTCGGCTCGTCCAGGAGCAGGGTGTCGGCGTCCGAGAAGAGGATCCGGGCCAGCTCGACCCGGCGGCGCTGACCACCGGAGAGCGTGTGCAGGGGCTGGCCGAGCACCCGGTCGGGCAGGCTGAGCGCGGCGGCGATGGTGGCGGCCTCGGCCTCGGCGGCGTACCCGCCCTTGGTGAGGAACTCCGTCTCCAGGCGCTCGTACTTCTTCATCGCCTTCTCGCGGGTGGCGCCCTGGCCGTTCGCCATCCGGTCCTCGTTCTCGCGCATCTTGCGCAGGATCGCGTCGAGACCGCGGGCGGAGAGGATGCGGTCGCGGGCGAGGATCTCGAGGTCGCCGGTGCGCGGGTCCTGCGGGAGGTAGCCCACCTCGCCGGACTTGGTGATGGTGCCCCCGGCGGGGGTGCCTTCGCCCGCGAGGCACTTGGTGAGGGTGGTCTTGCCCGCTCCGTTGCGGCCGACGAGGCCGATGCGGTCGCCCTTGGCGATACGGAAGGAGGCGGACTCGATGAGAATGCGGGCGCCGGCGCGCAGCTCGATGCCGGTAGCGGTGATCACGGAAAAACTCCAGGGCAGTTTGGACGGCGGAGGGACGAGGGCGGAGGTCTCTCGACGCCGCTAATGCACAAGGAGGAAGGCCATAGGGCCCATTCTACTGGCGCTGCGCAACTTCTTTTCCGCGTGCCCGGTGGGACGAACCATCCGATACTCGGCGCAGGGCGGCACCTCGCCGCCCGGCCGAGCCCGAGGGTGGTGCGACCGTGCAGTTCGACGACGACGCCGATCTGGACACGTCCGAGGTCCAGGATGTCCGCGGCAGCCGGATCCCGGGCGGGAGGGCCACCGTGGGCGGCGGCATCGCCGGGGTGATCGCCCTGATCCTGGGCCTGCTCTTCGGCGTCGGGCCCGATCAGCTCGGGCTCACCTCCGACGGGGCGGACCCGGCGGCGACCTCGTCGTCGGCCGGGCAGGTGCAGGAGAGCTGCCTGAAGGGGCAGGACGCGAACAGCCGGGAGGACTGCCGGACGGTGGCGGTGGTCAACAGCGTGCAGGACTTCTGGCGTCAGGAGTTCGAGCGGCGCGACGCCTCCTACACGGGCGCCCGGACGGTGCTGTTCAGCCAGCAGGTGGGCACCGCGTGCGGGGCCGCCACCTCGGCGGTCGGGCCCTTCTACTGCCCCGGCGACCGCAAGGTCTATCTGGACCTCGGGTTCTTCGACGACCTGCGGACGAAGTTCGGCTCCAGCGGCGGGCCGTTCGCCCAGGCGTACGTCGTGGCGCACGAGTACGGCCACCATGTGCAGAACCAGATGGGCACGCTGAGCCGGTCGCAGGACGGGCGGCAGGGCGAGAACAGCAACGCGGTGAAGGTGGAACTGCAGGCCGACTGCTACGCCGGGGTCTGGGCGCACCACGCGACGACGACGCCGGACGAGTCGACCGGCCGGCCGCTGATCACGGAGCTGACCCGGGCGGACGTCCGGGACGGCCTGGACGCGGCGGCGGCGGTCGGCGACGACCGGATCCAGGAGCGGTACCAGGGCCGGGTCACCCCGGAGTCGTGGACGCACGGTTCGGCCGCACAGCGGCAGCAGTGGTTCTCCACCGGGTTCCGCACGGGCGATGTGGCCCAGTGCAACACCTTCGCCTGAAGGAATCCCGCCTGACCTGCGGAAACCCTTCTCGGGCGAGCGTTGTCAGTGGCGGGTGGAAGACTGAGACGCAGATCACATCAGGGTGATCCGGACAGCAGGGCGCGGCACCAGGAGAGGTGAGGGCGATGGCAGGCGCGGCGAGCGGTGTTCCCACGATCTACCCGACGGTTCTGTACGACGACGCGAAGGCCGCGATCAGGACGCTCACACAGGGCCTCGGCTTCACCGAGGAGGCGGTCTACGAGGGGGAGAACGGCAGTGTGCTGCATGCCGAGCTGTCCTTGGGCAACGGCAGGGTGATGCTCGGTTCCAAGGGGCGCGAGGGCGTGTTCGCGCAGGCGATGGCGGGCGCGGGCCCGGCGGGGGTGTACGTGGTGGTGGACGAGGTGGACGAGCACTACGCCCGTGCGAAGGAGTTCGGCGTGGAGATCCTGATGGAGCCGACCGACCAGGACTACGGCTCCCGGGACTACATGGCGCGGGACGCCGAGGGCAATGTGTGGAGCTTCGGGACGTACGCCCCGGGGTCCGGCTGAGCGGCCCCCGGGGGCGGGCGCGGGGCCACGGGGTGCGGTCGGCGCGGTCGGCCCCCGGGGCGGGCGGGCTCAGGCTCCGCCGGTGTGCACCTGGAAGGCGGCCCGGCGGACCGCCTTGGCCAGGGCCGGGTCCGGGTGGGCGGCGGCCAGGGCGACCAGGACCTGGACCGTGCGGGGGTGGCCGACGGCCCTGACCTCGTCGAGCAGGGCCGGGACGGTGCCCTGGACGGCGGAGTCGAGGTGGCGCACCAGCAGCCCGGTCTCGCCGTGGTCGGCGACGGCGGCGGCGGTGTCGACCCAGAGCCAGGTGGCCTCCTCGCGGCTGAGGACGTCCTGGGCGTCGTCCGGGTCGTTGCCCTCGTACTCGGCGAGCCAGAGCAGCGCGTAGGGCCGCAGCGAGGGTTCGGTGAGCACGGCGCGGACCTCGGGTTCGGCCGGTGCGCCGACGACCCGGAGTGCCTCGAAGGCCAGTCCGCGCAGCAGCGCGTCCTCGCCCCGGGCGACGGCCAGGAGTTCGGCAACGGCGCTGCCGACAGTGCGGGCGGCAAGCCAGGCGCGGTATTCGTCACGGGCCGGGCCGGGGGTGAGGCGGGCACAGCCCAGCAGCATGTCGGCGGCGGACTGCTCGATGTTCCCGGCGGGGCTCTGGGCGGCGACGCAGATCTGCTCGAGTTTGACCCAGACCGCCCAGTTCCCGAGCGGGGTCAGGGTGGCCTGCCCTTTCCCGAGGGTCAGCGCCCCCACGGCGGCCAGCCCCTCCAGGGCCCAGTCCAGCAGCAGGGCGTTGAGGTCGGCGCTCCGGGCGGGAACGGGAGCGGGCGCTGCTCTGCCGGGTCCCAGAGGCACTTCGCAGCGCTCCTCCTGGAGCTCGGCGACCCGCTGACCGAGAAGGTCCAGCAACGCGGGGACCGTGACGGGGCCCGCCGACAGCTGAAGAAGAGAAAGCACCTGAGGCACGGCCTCGACGGCTTCGGCGACGGCGCCCGCCTCGATGCCCTCGGGCGCGGCATGGACGAGCGACCAGGCATCGAACAACGCCACCCAGCCACGGAGCACAGCGGAATCGTCACGGTCCCAGGCCCGCAGCCGCCAGCCGGGCCGCGCGGTCCCGCCATGCAACTCGATGAGACCGGCCAGCCGGGCCCGGTCCCAGCCCGTGCGGACCTGCGCCGGAGAGAGCTCCAGAGCGGTGGCCGCCCGTTCGAGGGCATGGGCCGCGAGCGGGGCGGCGGTGCCCGGACCCGGAGTACCGGCCGCCCAGTGGGCGATGCGTACGGCTTCGGCGAGCACCCCCCTGGCCTGGCGGGCCAGTTCCGTGCGGGGCGGGGTGCCCTCGGGGGGCCGGGGAGCCGGCCTGGTGCGCCGGGTGGTCACGGCCTTGCGGGCGGTGGCAAGGGGTCGCGGGCGGACAAGTCGCAGCCTGGAGTCGCGCGGAGTACGGGACGTCACGGGAGCAGTCTTGCCCCTGTCGGCCCGAAAGCCCAAACGGAAGGCCTTTCACCGGTACGTGAAAGGTTCTCCCGGTGCGGCGCAAGCGGGAGAGTTCACCCCATCGGCTCACATCAGGGGCGTGAGAAAGCGTCGCAGGGTCTCCTCGTAGCGGGCCGGATCGGCGTTCCACATCGATGCATGCGGAGCCTGCGCCACGGCATGGAGGCTGACCAGATCCGGGCGTCGGGCGGCGAGCTCGCGGGAGGGGCCCCAGGGGGCGATCGTGTCGTCCGGGCCGTGCAGGATCAGGGTCGGGGTGCGCAGGGAGGCCGCCGCGGAGGTCTCCAGCACCGGGGCGCCGCTCATCCGGGTCCTGCCCTGGGCCGCGCGGACGGCGAGCGGCAGCAGTGCGGCCGGAACGCCGCGGGCGGCGGCCAGGGCGCGCAGGGTGACCTGCCAGTCCAGCACCGGGGAGTCGAGGACGAGGCCGCTGATCCGGTCGCGGAGCGGGGATTCGACCGCGGCGTACAGGGCCATGGTGGCGCCGGTGGACCAGCCGTGGACGATCACGTTCCGGGCGCCGTTGCGCAGTGCGTGGCGGAGGGCGGCGTCGAGGTCGCGCCACTCGGCGGCGCCGAAGTGGCCGAGGCCGTCGGCGGGGCGGGGGGCTCCGTGGTCGCCCCGGTAGGCGAGGTCGAGCACGGGGAAGCGCTGTTCGCGCAGGAACGCCATCAGGTTCATCGGGTGGGCCCGGGTGGTGCCGAGGCCGTGCACGGTGATGACCCAGGTGTCGCGCGCGCCGGGGACGTACCAGGCGGGCAGGGTCCCCAGTTCGCCGGGGATCTCGACCTCCTGATGGTCGAGGCCCAGGTCGCCGGCCGGGTCGCCGCCGTACAGCGCGGGGGTGAGCCGGACCTTCATGCCCGGTTCGAGGAGCCCCTGGCCGACGCTCTCCAGCCTGCGGACGACGGTGTCGGCGGCCGGGGACGCCCCTTCGACGACGGGTCCGACGACCGCGTGGACGCCGGGGCCGGCCAGCCCGTAGACGCCGGGCCGGAGCGCCGAGAGGGAGCGGGTCAGGGTGACCTGTCCGGCCGCCGTGGCGTGCACGGTGAGTCGGCGGTCGGCGGGGAGGGGACGTCCGGGCGCCGCCTTGAGGGCGACGTCGCTGGCGTACCGGCCGGCCGCGACCGCTGCCGCGCCGACGCCGAGGATCGAGGTGACGGCCGCTGCCGTCGCGGTTACCGGGCGCACCGCTTCAGTGTCGTGGGGCGGGAGACGGACGGCCAGTGGGCGGGGGCCGTCCGGGGCGGAGGGGGCGGGGCCACGGGCCCGGGGCCGGAAGCTGGGAGCCGGGGCCGGGAGCCGGGAGCCGGGATCCAGGGCCGGGAGCCGGGGCCGGGAGCCGGGAGCCGGGATCCAGGGCCGGGAGCCGGGGCCGGGAGCCGGGAGCCGGGATCCAGGGCCGGGAGCCGGGGCCCCGGGGCTCGGTCCGGCGGTTCCGGGCGCGGCTGGGGAGCCGGGAGCGGTTGGGGAGCCCGGAGCGGCGATGTGCGGGCGCACGGTCAGCCGGGCTGGCCGTATCCCTTGAGCGCTTCGGTCACTTCGTCCAGCTGGGCCGCGTCGAGCAGGGCCGGGGTGCGGCCGGGCACGGAGCTCGCGGTGAGCCAGAGGCGGCACAGCCACTCCAGTTGGGCGGTGCGCTCGTAGGCCTGGTCGAGCGTGTCGCCGTAGGTGACGGTGCCGTGGTTGGCGAGCAGGCAGCCGGTGCGGCCCCGGAGGGCCCCGAGCATGGACTCGGCCAGTTCCGGGGTGCCGTAGCGGGCGTAGGCGGCGGTGCGGACGGGGCCGCCGAGAACGGCCGCCGCGTAGTGGACCAGCGGCACCTCGGTGACGAGGGTGGAGACGGCGGTGGCGTGCACCGCGTGGGTGTGGACCACGGCGGCGGCGTCGGTGCGGCGGTAGACCGCCAGGTGGAGCGGGAGTTCGCTGGTGGGCCGGAGGTCTCCGAGCACCTGGCGGCCGTCCAGGTCGACGCCGACCGCGTCATGGGGTCCGAGCCGGTCGTAGGGCACCCCGCTGGGCGTCACCAGAACCAGGTCGCCGACGCGGGCCGACACATTGCCCGAGGTGCCGACGACCAGGCCGTCGGCCGCGCTGCGGCGGGCCGTCGCGACGACGTCCCGCCAGGTCTCTCCGACAGATTCCGGGTGCTGCTCGCTCATGGGGCGAGCGTAGGTGTGAAGGCGCGCAACCGGAACGTCACACAGGGAGTGACGGGGATCTCTTCCGGGTGCCGAACGGCCGGTCAAAATGTTCGCCAACGGGCGGCAAAGGGCAGTCCACGCCGCACCCCACGAGCATCGCGCGGCCTCTCCCGCACACAAGCGGAAGGAGGTCACTCCGCTTGGGGTCACCGCAACGCCCTGCCCAGTTCATCTTCCGTTCACTCAGGTTGCCTACGGTCCACGAGCCACTGCCGTCGAACGATTGCCTGGGTAAATGGAACACATCACGCTGCTGCTTGCGATTGTGGTCGTAACAGCTCTCGTGTTCGATTTCACGAACGGTTTCCACGACACCGCCAACGCGATGGCTACCACCATCTCGACCGGCGCCCTGAAGCCCAAGACAGCGGTGGCGATGTCCGCCGTTCTCAACCTGATCGGCGCGTTCCTGTCGGTGGAGGTCGCCAAGACGATCTCCGGCGGGATCGTCAATGAGGACGGTCTCAGAACCGAGGTCATCTTCGCGGCGCTCGTCGGCGCCATCCTGTGGAATCTCCTGACCTGGCTGGTCGGACTGCCCTCCAGTTCCTCCCACGCCCTGTTCGGCGGTCTGATCGGCGCCGCGGTCATGTCGGCCGGCTGGTCCTCGATCAACGGCGGCACCGTCGTCACCAAGGTGCTGCTCCCGGCGATCGCCGCCCCGCTGGTGGCCGGGCTCGCCGCGATGCTGGCCACGCGGCTGACGTACCGGATCAACCGGAAGGTCACCGACGAGAACCAGCTGAAGTCGACGGCCAAGGGCTACCGGGCCGGACAGATCGCCTCCGCCGGTCTCGTCTCGCTCGCCCACGGCACCAACGACGCCCAGAAGACGATGGGCATCATCACCCTGGCCCTGGTCACCGGCGGCGTCCTCGCCCCCGGCTCCAACCCGCCGCTGTGGGTCATCGTCTCCGCCGGCATCGCCATCGCGCTCGGCACCTACCTCGGCGGCTGGCGCATCATCCGCACCATGGGCAGCGGCCTGACCGAGCTCAAGCCGCCGCAGGGCTTCGCCGCCCAGACCAGTGCGGCGACCGTCATCCTGGCCTCCTCGCACCTCGGCTTCTCGCTCTCCACCACGCAGTCCTGCTCCGGCGCCGTGATGGGCGCGGGCCTCGGCCGCAAGGGGGGCGTGGTCCGCTGGTCGACCGCCACCCGGATGTTCATCGCCTGGGGTCTGACGCTGCCGGCCGCGGGTCTGGTCGGCGCGGGCGCCGAGTTCCTGACCAAGCAGGGCACCTGGGGCATCACCGTCACCGCGATCCTGCTGGTGGGCGGCTCCTTCGCGATCTGGCTGGCCTCGCGCCGGCAGCCGGTCGACCACAACAACGTCAACGACACGGCCGGCGGTGACGACGAGCCCCAGGGCATCGTCACCACCGCCATCGCCGCGGTGTCGCCGCCGCCCGTCGGCGGTCCGGCCTCCGACCTCATGACCACCATCCCGGCCCCGGCCTCGGCGCCCGACGACCCGGCCCGGCCGCCGGCCAAGGTGTAAGGACAGATCCGCATGAAAATCGACTGGGCAGCTCTCGCCTCCGTCTTCGGTGTCAGTCTCGTGGTCACCATCGCGCTGGTCGGCCTCTTCACCGTGGGCATCGTCGCCCTCTCCAAGCAGTCCGCCACGGCCGGAAGCAGCGCCTCCGGCGGATCGGTCGCGCTGGCGCGCACCGGCGCGTACGCCTGCTTCGCGCTGTGCCTGGCGGCCGTCTCGTACGGGATCTATCTGATCGTCGCCTGACCCCGTATCCCCGCACTCCCTCGGGCCGGACACACCTCGTGTGTCCGGCCCGATGTGCGTCTGCGCACAGTGGAGCCCCGTAGGTCAACAGCAAGTTGACGGCTGTTCTCGCAGCGTGGTGGACTGCCGGAGCCATTTACGGCGACAGCAGAGGAAGCCGGTGCGAATCCGGCGCGGTCCCGCCACTGTCACCGGGGAGCACTCCCCCACACCGGACGTCACGGCCCGCGATACGCGGGCTGGAAGGCCGGGGGAACTGCGGATCCGGAAGCCAGGAGACTCTCGTCGCCGGTCACGTCGAACCAGGGCGCGGACCCTGAGTGAGGACCTACACCATGCCCGGCCGCCCTGCGCCGCCTTCCCTGACCCCCCGAACAGGCCCCGGTGCCGGAACGCCCTCTCCCACGACGGGCTGAGCCGTGCGTGCCGACCGCATCTTCGCGTACGGCGCCACGGCCGGGCTGATCGCCGACGCACTGCTCGGCGACCCCCGGCGCGGCCACCCCGTCGCCGGCTTCGGCCGCGCCGCCGCGCGGGCCGAGTCGCTCCTGTGGCGTGACGACCGGGGCGCGGGCGCCCTGCACACCCTCGTGTGCGCCGGAGGCGCCGTGGGGGCCGCCGCGCTGGCGGCCCGCGCCGTCCGGGGACGCCCCGCGCTCGCCGTCGCGCTGACCGCCGCCACCGCCTGGTCCGTCGTCGGCGGTACGTCGCTGGGCCGGGAGGCCCGCGCCGTCGGCGGTGCGCTGGTGGCCGGGGACCTGGCGGCGGCCCGGCAGCGGCTGCCGCATCTGTGCGGGCGCGATCCGCACTCCCTGGACGGTCCCGGGATCGCCCGCGCGGTCGTCGAGTCCGTCGCCGAGAACACCTCGGACGCCGTCGTCGGCGCGCTGGTGTGGGGCGCGATCGGCGGAGTGCCGGGGCTCGTCGGATTCCGGGCCGTGAACACGCTCGACGCGATGGTCGGCCACAAGTCGCCCCGCTACCGCCGTTACGGCTGGGCCTCGGCCCGCCTGGACGACCTCGCGGGGTGGCCCGGCGCCCGGCTGACGGCCGCGCTGGCCGTGGCGGCGGGCGGGCGGCCCCGGGAGGCCGCCCGCGCCTGGAAGGCCGACGCGGAACGTCACCCGAGCCCGAACGCGGGGCCGGTGGAGGCCGCGTTCGCGGGGGCGCTCGGCGTACGGCTGGGCGGAACGCTGGCGTACGCGGGGCGCGTCGAGCACCGGCCGGTGCTCAACGGGGCGGCCGGGCGGGACGTACGGAGCACGGACATCGAGCGCGCGGTACGGCTGTCGCGCCGGGTGAGCGTCCTGGCCCTCGGTGTGTGCGTGGCGGGCCGGACGGTCGCGGGGCGGCTGGCCACGGGGCGGAAGCGGGGGCGGTCATGAACGGTCCGGCACGGAGCGCGGTACGGGAACGGGAGCGGGCATGAGCGGCGGGCTGCTGGTCGCGGGGACCACATCGGACGCGGGCAAGAGCGTCGTCACGGCGGGCATCTGCCGGTGGCTGGTGCGCCGGGGCGTGAAGGTCGCGCCGTTCAAGGCCCAGAACATGTCCCTGAACTCCTTCGTGACCCGGGAGGGCGCGGAGATCGGGCGGGCCCAGGCGATGCAGGCGCAGGCCGCCCGGGTGGAACCGACGGCCCTGATGAACCCGGTGCTGCTGAAACCCGGCAGCGACCGGTCCAGCCAGGTGGTCCTGATGGGGAAGCCGGTCGGCGAGATGAGCGCCCGGGGGTATCACGGGGGGCGTCAGGAGGCGCTGCTCGGGACGGTGACGGACTGTCTGGAGCAGCTGCGGGCCACGTACGACGCGGTGATCTGTGAGGGGGCCGGGTCCCCCGCCGAGATCAATCTGCGGCGCACCGACATCGTGAACATGGGGATCGCGCGCGCCGCGCGGTTTCCCGTACTGGTGGTCGGGGACATCGACCGGGGCGGGGTCTTCGCGTCGTTCTTCGGGACCACGGCGCTGCTGAGTCCCGAGGACCAGTCGCTGGTCGCGGGCTATCTGGTGAACAAGTTCCGGGGCGATGTCTCGCTGCTGGAGCCGGGCCTGGACATGCTGTACGGGCTGACCGGGCGGCGGACATACGGGGTGCTGCCGTACGCCCACGGGCTCGGCATCGACGAGGAGGACGGCCTGCGGGTGTCCCTGCGGGGTGCGGTGCGGGAGTCGGTCGTGGCTCCCCCGCAAGGTGAGGACGTCCTGCGGGTGGCGGTCTGCGCGGTCCCGCTGATGTCGAACTTCACGGACGTGGACGCGCTGGCCGCCGAACCGGGCGTCGTCGTGCGGTTCGTGGACCGGGCGGAGGAGCTGGCCGACGCGGACCTGGTGATCGTGCCCGGGACGCGCGGCACGGTGAAGGCGCTGGCCTGGCTGCGGGAGCGGGGGCTCGCGGACGCGCTGGCACGGCGGGCGGCGGAGGGCCGGCCGGTGCTGGGGATCTGCGGCGGGTTCCAGGTGCTCGGTGAGCGGATCGAGGACGAGGTGGAGTCGCGGGCCGGGGTCGTGGACGGGCTCGGGTTGCTGCCGGTGCGGGTGCGCTTCGACCGGGCCAAGACGCTGGCGCGGCCGGTCGGTTCGGCGCTGGGCGAGCCGGTGGAGGGGTATGAGATCCACCACGGGGTGGCCGATGTGCGGGGCGGGGAGCCGTTCCTCGACGGGTGCCGGGTGGGGGCGGTGTGGGGGACGCACTGGCACGGGTCGCTGGAGAGCGACGGGTTCCGGCGGCGGTTCCTGGTGGAGGTGGCCCGCGCCGCGGGGCGGCGGTTCGTGCCGGCGCCGGACACGAGTTTCGGGGTGCTGCGGGAGGAGCAGCTGGATCGGCTGGGGGATCTGGTGGAGGAGCACGCGGACACGGAGGGGTTGTGGCGGTTGATCGAGGGGGGTGCGCCGGGGGGGTTGCCGTTCGTGCCGCCGGGGGCGCCGTCCGCGGTGGCGGGGGTGGGCGCTGGTGCGGCGGGCAGCCGGGGCGCTGACGCGACGCCCCAAGGGCTTGAATTCGCCGGGTCCGCTGAGTCAACGGACGAGGGGCTTGAGACGGGCCGGTCCGCTGGCGCGACGCCCCAGGGGCTTGATTTCGCCGGGTCCGCCGGGTCAAGGGACGGGGGGCTTGAGACGGGACGGTCCGCTGACGCGACGCCCCAAGGGCTTGATGTGGGCGGACACCCAGAAGCTGATGTTCATGTCGCCCAGGAGGCCAAGTGAGTACGCCGTATCCCTTCACCGCGATCGTCGGGCAGGACGACCTGCGGCTCGGGTTGTTGCTGAACGCGGTCAGTCCGGCTGTCGGCGGGGTGCTCGTGCGGGGGGAGAAGGGGACCGCCAAGTCCACCGCCGTCCGCGCGCTGGCCGCGCTCGTGCCCGAGGTTCCGGTCGTGCCGGGGTGCCGGTTCTCCTGTGACCCGGTCTCCCCCGACCCGGCGTGTCCCGACGGGCCGCACGCGGTGACGGGCGGGGTGTCGCGGGCCGCGCGGACCGTGGAGTTGCCCGTCGGCGCGTCCGAGGACCGGCTCGTGGGGGCGCTGGACATCGAGCGGGCGCTCTCGGAGGGCGTGAAGGCGTTCGAGCCGGGGCTGCTGGCCGACGCGCACCGCGGGATCCTCTACGTCGACGAGGTCAACCTGCTCCACGACCACCTGGTGGACCTGCTGCTGGACGCGGCGGCCATGGGCGCCTCGTACGTCGAGCGCGAGGGTGTCTCCGTACGGCATGCGGCGCGGTTCCTGCTGGTCGGGACGATGAACCCGGAAGAGGGCGAGCTGCGGCCGCAGTTGCTGGACCGGTTCGGGCTGACCGTCGAGGTAGCCGCGTCCCGGGAGACCGACGAGCGGGTGGAGGTCGTGCGGCGCAGGCTCGCCTACGACGACGACCCCGAGGGATTCGCCGCGCGCTGGGCCGAGGAGGAGTCCGCTCTGCGGGAGCGCATCGCCGCCGCGCGTGTCCTGCTGCCCCGTGTCGTGCTGGGCGACGGCGTGTTGCGGCAGATCGCCGCGACCTGCGCCGCGTTCGAGGTCGACGGGATGCGGGCCGACATCGTGATGGCGCGTACCGGCACCGCGCTCGCCGCCTGGGCGGGGCGCGAGGAGGTCACCGCCGACGATGTCCGGCAGGCCGCGCTGCTGGCGCTCCCCCACCGGCGTCGCCGTAACCCCTTCGACGCGCCGGGCCTGGACGAGGACAAGCTGGACCAGACCCTGGACGAGGCCGCCGGGGACCAGGGGCGGAGCGACGGGGGGTCGAACGACGGCGATCCCGATCCTGATCCCGATCCCGATCCTGATCCTGATCCTGATCCCGATCCCGATGGGGGTGGGAACGACGACGGCGGTGGTGGGGGCGGTGGCGTGCCGCCGCAGGCCGATGGCGACCGCACTCCGCCGGCCTCGGAGGGCGGCGACACGCCGTCCGGGGCCCCCGAGGACGGACCCGACGCGCCCGGCCGGTCCGCCGGGGCCGAGCAGCAGCCGGTGGCGTCCGCCGAGCCGTTCCGTACGAAGATGCTCAGCGTGCCGGGGCTGGGCGAGGGGGCTGCCGGGCGGCGCTCCCGGGCCCGTACCGAGCACGGGCGTACGACCGGCGCGCGTCGGCCGCAGGGTGCGCTGACCAAGCTGCATCTGGCCGCCACCGTGCAGGCCGCCGCCCCGCACCAGCGGGCGCGCGGGCGTTCCGGGCGCGGGCTCGTGGTGCGCCGGGACGATCTGCGGCAGGCGACCCGGGAGGGGCGGGAGGGCAACCTCGTGCTGTTCGTCGTGGACGCCTCCGGGTCGATGGCGGCCCGGCAGCGGATGAGCGCGGTCAAGGGGGCCGTGCTGTCGCTGCTGCTCGACGCCTACCAGCGGCGGGACAAGGTCGGCCTGGTCACCTTCCGGGGCAAGGAGGCGCAGGTGGCGCTGCCGCCGACCTCCTCCGTGGACGCGGCGGCTTCCCGTCTGGAGTCGCTGCCCACCGGGGGGCGCACCCCGCTCGCCGCCGGGCTGCTCAAGGCCCATGACGTGCTGCGGGTGGAGCGGCTGCGCGATCCCTCGCGGCGGCCGCTGCTCGTCGTGGTGACGGACGGCCGGGCGACCGGCGGTCCCGAGCCGGTGGCGCTCGCGGGACGGGCCGGCCGGCTGCACCGCTCCGAGGGGACGGCCTCGGTCGTCGTGGACTGCGAGTCGGGGTACGTACGCCTCGGTCTCGCCGGGGAACTCGCCCGGGAACTGGGAGGCACCGCCGTCACGCTCGACGAGCTGCGGGCCGACTCGATCGCCGGGCTCGTCAAGAATGTCACCGCAACCGGGAGGGCCGCTTAATGCCACAGGGACAGCCGACATCGGTGCCGGACGACGGGCTCACCACCCGTCAGCGGCGCAACCGCCCGCTCCTGTTCGTCCACACGGGCATCGGGAAGGGCAAGTCGACAGCGGCGTTCGGGCTCGCACTGCGGGCCTGGAACCAGGGCTGGCCGATCGGGGTGTTCCAGTTCGTGAAGTCGGCGAAGTGGAAGGTCGGCGAGGAGAAGGCGCTGAAGGTACTGGGCGCGAGCGGCGAGGGCGGCACCGTCGACTGGCACAAGATGGGCGAGGGCTGGTCCTGGGTCCAGCGCGACGGTCAGCTCGACAACGAGGAGAAGGCCCGCGAGGGCTGGGAGCAGGTCAAGCGCGACCTGGCGGCCGAGACGTACAAGCTGTACGTGCTCGATGAGTTCGCCTATCCGATGCACTGGGGCTGGATCGACACCGACGAGGTCGTCGAGGTGATGCGGAACCGGCCCGGCACCCAGCATGTGGTGATCACCGGCCGCAACGCGCCCGACAGGCTCGTCGAGGCGGCCGACCTGGTGACCGACATGTCGAAGGTCAAGCACCCGATGGACGCGGGGCAGAAGGGACAGAGGGGCATCGAGTGGTGAACGTCCCTCGCCTGGTCATCGCCGCTCCGGCCTCCAACAGCGGCAAGACCACCGTCGCCACCGGCCTGATGGCCGCCTTCGCCTCGCGCGGGCTCGCCGTCTCGCCGCACAAGGTGGGCCCGGACTACATCGACCCGGGCTACCACTCGCTGGCGACGGGGCGTCCCGGCCGCAACCTCGACGCGTACATGTGCGGGACGGATCTCATCGCCCCGCTGTTCGCGCACGGGTCCGCCGGGTGCGACCTCGCCGTGGTCGAGGGCGTGATGGGACTGTACGACGGCGCCTCGGGGCAGGGGGAGCTGGCGTCGACCGCGCAGGTCGCGAAGCTGCTCAAGGCCCCCGTGGTGCTGGTGGTGGACGCCTCGTCGCAGTCCCGGTCGGTGGCGGCCCTGGTGCACGGCTTCGCCTCCTGGGACCCGCAGGTGCGGATCGGCGGGGTGATCCTGAACAAGGTGGCGTCCGACCGGCACGAGGCGCTCCTGCGGGACGCGTTGGACGAGTCGGGCCTGCCGGTGCTCGGCGTGCTGCGCCGGGCCCCGGAGGTGGCCACGCCCTCGCGTCATCTGGGTCTGGTCCCGGTGGCCGAGCGGCAGGGCGACGCGGTGGACGCCGTGGCGGCGATGGGCGAGCGGGTGCGCGCCGGGTGCGATCTGGACGCGCTGATGGCGCTGGCCCGGACCTCGCCGGCGCTGCCGGACGAGGCGTGGGAGCCGCCTACGGCCCCGGCGGCGGGACCGGAGAGGCCCGTCGTCGCCGTGGCGGGCGGGGCGGCGTTCACCTTCGCGTACGCGGAGCACACCGAGTTGCTGACGGCGGCCGGTGCGGAGGTCGTGGTCTTCGACCCGCTGCGGGACGAGAAGCTGCCGGTCGGCACGGCGGGGCTCGTGATCGGCGGCGGGTTCCCGGAGATGTACGCCCCCGAGCTGTCGGCGAACGATCCGCTGCGCCGGGCGGTGACGGAGCTGGCCCTGAGCGGCGCCCCGGTGGCGGCCGAGTGCGCGGGGCTGCTGTATCTGGCGCGGGAGCTGGACGGGCGGCCGATGTGCGGGGTGCTGGACGCCGAGGCCCGGATGTCGGACCGGCTCACGCTCGGCTACCGGCAGGCGGTGGCGGTCTCGGACAGTGCGCTGGCGGTGGCGGGGACCCGGATGCGCGGCCACGAGTTCCACCGCACGGTGCTGGAGCCGGCGGCGGGGACCACACCGGCCTGGGGGATGCACCAGCCGGAGCGGCGGGTCGAGGGGTACGTCCAGCGGGGCGTGCACGCGAGCTATCTGCACACCCACTGGGCCGCGTCGCCCGGGGTGGCCCGGCGGTTCGTCGAGCACTGCGGGGCGCGGTGAGCCGCTCTCCCGGGGGCGCGTCCGTCGTGACGCGGCGTGCGGGCGTACGCACGGCTCACTCGGCGATGCCCACGACCAGCCAGATGAAGCCCACGCCCCCGATGGTGCAGAGAAGGGTGGAGCGGGCGGGATGGGTGTGGTGCGCCTCGGGAAGGATCTCCGCAGCGGCCAGGTAGAGCAGCGCTCCGCCGAAGAAGCCGAGATAGCCGCCGAGCAGTTCCTCCGGAAGGGTGAACAGCAGCGTCGTCGCGGCGCCCACGACCGGTGCCGCGGCAGCCGCGAACAGCATCAGGAGCGCCCTGCGGCGGGCGTTCCCGTACAGACTGGTGAGGGTGTACGTGTTGAATCCGTCGGCGAAGTCATGACTGATCACCGCCAGCGCGACGGCCACGCCCATGGCTCCGCTCACCTGGAAGGCGGCGCCGAGCGCGATGCCGTCCATCAGGCTGTGGGCGACCATCGCGGCCGCCGCCGTCAGCCCCACCTGCGGTACGCGTTCACCGCTCGCCCCGTGTGCCACCTGGCGTACGGCGAGCAGGCCCTCGACCAGATGGGCCACCAGGAAGCCGCCGACGAACAGCAGCAGCGCGGCCGGCACCCCGAACACCGGGGCGCCCGCGGCCTCGATCGCCTCCGGCAGCAGGTCGAGGCCGACCACGCCGAGCATCAGCCCGCCCGCGAAGCCGAGCACCAGGTGACGGCGGTCGGTGACGCGTTGTGCGACCCAGCCGCCGGCCAGAGTCATCAGGAACGCGCCGAGCGCGACGAACACCGCCATGGGGCCTTGCTAGCCGATCGGGCCCTCTCCGCGCATCTCAGGGTGTCCTTACCGGCGGCCTCCGCCGTACGCCTCCCGCCGCCCGGGTCCGTGCTTCGTCTACCGAACGGCCCCGCCTCTCCCCCGTACCACCGAGACGTTTGACCTGAAAGGCAGGACTCCGCCCATGACCGGAGCATCCGTCGGCCCCGGACCGGAGTCCGGCGCCCGCAGTCTGGTGGTCGGCATCGGCGCGCGCCGCGGCGTCCCCGGCGATGTGGTGTTCGCCCTGATCGAGGCGGTGTTGAGCGGGGCGGGGCTGGACGTGGCGGATGTCGCGGAGGTGGCGACGGTGGAGGCCAAGGGGGACGAGCCGGGGATCGTGGGGGCGGCGGCCCGCCTCGGGGTGCCGGTGCGGACCCATCCGGCCGGGGCGCTGGCCGCGGTCCACGTGCCGCACCCCTCGGGCGCGGTGGGCGCGGCGGTGGGAACGCCGTCGGTCGCGGAGGCCGCGGCGCTGATCGAGGCGGACGAACTGGTGGTGCCGAAGACCCGCGGGCCGGGCGGGAACGCCGCGGCCAAGGGGGCGGCGACCTGTGCGGTGGCCCGTCGGCTTCCGGCCGTCACCGGGACTTTCGATGTTTCCGGCAGGAAAACTTCCACCTCACCGGTGACGGCGGGCTCCCGCCCGTTCACCATGGCTGCCATGACTCCCCCCACACGGAACATCGAGAGCGCCGGGCCCGACCTGCGCCACCACGGCGACGCGGAGGTGCGCGGCGAGAATCTGACCGATCTCGCCGTGAACGTCCGTACCCACACTCCCCCGGAGTGGCTGCGCGAGCGGATAGCCGCGTCGCTCACCTCGCTGGCCGCCTATCCGGACGGGTCCTCCGCCCGCGCCGCGGTCGCCGGCCGGCACGGACTGCCGGTGGAGCGGGTGCTGCTGACGGCGGGCGCGGCCGAGGCCTTCGTGCTGGTCGCCCGCGCGCTTCCGGCCCGGTATCCGGTCGTGGTGCATCCGCAGTTCACCGAACCGGAGGCGGCGCTCCGGGCGGCCGGGCACGGAGTGGGGCGGGTGCTGCTGCGCGCCGAGGACGGCTTCCGGCTCGATCCGGCGGCGGTGCCCGAGGAGGCGGACCTCGTGGTGATCGGCAATCCGACGAACCCGACGTCCGTGCTGCACCCGGCGGCGCTGCTGGAGCGGCTGGCGCGACCGGGGCGGACCTTGGTGGTCGACGAGGCGTTCATGGACGTCGTGCCGGGCGAGCGCGAGGCGCTGTGCGACCGGACGGACATCCCGGGGCTCGTGGTGCTGCGCAGTCTGACCAAGACATGGGGGCTGGCCGGGCTGCGGATCGGTTATGTCCTGGCCGCTCCGGAGACCGTGGCGCTGCTGGCCGAGGCGCAGCCGCTGTGGCCGGTGTCGTCCCCGGCGCTGGCGGCGGCGGAGGCGTGCATGGAGCCGCGGGCGCTGGTGGAGGCGGCCGAGGCGGCGGACCGGATCACGGTGGACCGGGCCCATCTGCTCGCCGGGCTGGCCGAGTTCAGCGAGGTGGAGGCGGTGGAGACGGCCCGGGGGCCGTTCGTCCTGGTGCGTCTGGAGCGGGCGGCGGAGGTTCGGGAGCGGTTGCGGCTGCTGGGCTTCGCGGCCCGGCGCGGGGATACGTTCCCGGGGCTGGGGCCGCAGTGGCTGCGGCTCGCGGTCCGCGACCGGGCCACGACCAACCGATTCCTCCAGGCCCTGGACCAGGCCGTGCAGGCGCTGCCCACGAGATCGGCGCGCTGAGGAGTCCTGCGCGGAGGGGCGGCGTTCGTCGTACGAGCGCCGCCCCTCCGTTCCCCCCTCGGGCCGGGCGGGTCAGGCCTGGCTGCCGCGCCTGCGCGCCACCACCGTGGCGCCCGCGCCGACGGCCAGCAGCAGGGCCGCTCCGCCCGCGATGTACGGGGTGGTGGAGCTGCCGCCGGTCTCGGCGAGGTTCGGTGGGGTGGGGGCGGTGTCGGAGCCGGTCTGCGGCTTCACGTCGCCGCCGCTCGTGCCGTTGCCCTGGTCTCCGGTGGTGCCTCCGTCGCCCTGGTCGCCGCCTGTGGAGCCGCCGTCCGTGGTGCCCGGCTTCTCCGGGGTCTTCGGCTTCTTGGGGGTCTCGCAGGTCGCCTCGGCGAGGGTGACCTCGCCCTCCACCTCGGCGACGTTGAGCTTGAGGGGGTTGACCGACACCTTGAGCTGAAGTGCCGTCGCGGCCGCCGTGCGCTCGGTGGTGACCGTCTTGGAGAGGTCGAGGGAGACCTCGCCGACGCCCGGCACCGACACCCGCGTCGGACCGCCCGCGGTGAGGGTCACCTTCTTGCCGAGCACCGAGACATGGCCCAGCACGTTCGACTCGGCGACGGGCTTCCTGCCGGTCTCGCAGACCGCCTTGGAGGTGACCTTCTCGACCTCGACGAGCGAGAGCAGGGGCAGTCCGGGCACATGGATCCGGGCCTTGACCAGGTTCGTGTACCCCTCGGCCCGGTGCTCGTCGACGGTCGCGTTCGCGGTGGCCACGTCGGCGCGCAGGACGCTGACCGGGGCGCCGCCCTCCACTCCGTCCACGTTCACGCTGAGCGCGGTCTTCTCGGCGCTGGCCGGGGCCTTCACCTCGTTGAGGGTGACCTTGAGAGGGACCTGGACGGTCTTGTTGAGGAGCGAGACGTCGAGTCCGGTACGGAGCACGACCGCGCTCGCCCTGCCCTCGCCGCCGGTGGTGGGCGTCGCCGGGGCTGCGTGCGCGGGGACGGCGGCAAGCAGCGCGACGGGAGCGGCGGCGACCGCCAGGGCAGCGAGACGGAAGGTGTTGCTGTTCAAGATGGTGGAACCCCCACAAGAGACATGGAGCCACCGGCACAGTCCAATGGGGGACATCGCCCGTGCCGGCGGCCTCGACTCCGTGAATCTTTACGCACTGAGGGTGAACTGGCGGATACCTGACGTGAGTTCACCCCAAAGGGGGGTTTCCGTGCGCATATTCGAATCTTTCGGCACGCGCGTTCCCTCCGGTGCCCTTCTGTCACCCGTTTCACCGAGCGCGAGCCGTACGGCGGCCGATCGCGCCAGGGCATGTCCGGTGCGTGCGCAGAAGTGCTTCAACGAGCCGGGGACCTCATCGGTCACCGCCCGTCAACACCGTGCCCGCGCGGCCCGCCTCAGCCCACGAGCCGCCCGTTCAGCACGACGTGCCGAGGGGCCGCCAGCACCCGGACGTCCGCGCGCGGGTCCTCGTCGTACACGACGAGATCCGCCGGGGCGCCCTCCTCCAGCGCGGGCCGCCCCAGCCAGCGCCTGGCTCCCCACGCGGTGGCGGACAGCGCCTCCAGGGGCCCGATGCCCGCCTTGACCAGCTCGGCGACCTCGCCCGCGACGAGGCCGTGCGCCAGGGAGCCGCCCGCGTCGGTGCCGACGTAGACCGGGATGCCTGCGTCGTATGCGGCGCGGACGGTGTCGTAGCGGCGTTCGTACAGCCGCCGCATACGGGCCGACCAGCGGGGGAACTTGGCCTCGCCGCCCGCCGCGAGGTCGGGGAAGGTGGCGATGTTGACCAGCGTCGGGACGATCGCCACCCCTCGTTCGGCGAAGAGCGGGATGGTGTCCTCGGTCAGCCCGGTGGCGTGCTCGATGCAGTCGATGCCCGCCTCCACCAGGTCGCGGAGCGACTCCTCGGCGAAGCAGTGCGCGGTGACGCGGGCGCCGAGCCGGTGCGCCTCGGCGATGGCCGCCACCAGCTCACCGCGCGGCCAGCAGGCGGTCAGGTCCCCGGCGTCGCGGTCGATCCAGTCCCCCACCAGCTTGACCCAGCCGTCCCCGCGCCGGGCCTCCCGCGCCACGTACGCGACGAGGTCGCCGGGCTCGATCTCATGAGCGTAGTTGCGGATGTAGCGGCGGGTCCTGGCGATGTGCCGGCCGGCCCTGATGATCTTCGGCAGGTCCTCCCGGTCGTCGATCCAGCGGGTGTCGGAGGGCGATCCGGCGTCGCGGACGAGCAGGGCGCCGGCCTTCCGGTCGGTGAGCGCCTGTTCCTCGGCGGTCGCCGCGTCGACCGGGCCGTGCCGGTCCAGACCCACATGGCAGTGCGCGTCGACCAGACCGGGCAGCGCCCAGCCGGTGAGCGTCACCGCGCCGTCGGCGCCGGGTGGCCGCTCGTAGGTGATCCGCCCGCCCACGGCCCAGAGTTCGTCCCGCACCTCGTCCGGGCCCACGAGCACCCGGCCCTTCACCCGCAGCACCCGCTGCTCCTCCTGATCACTCATACGCGGCACTGTACGAGGCCGTCGGTAGGCTGCCGACGGGGCGTCGGCCGCGGGCAGGGCCCGCCGCCCGGCCGCCGGAAGCCCGACCGACCACGAACCCGAAGAGAGCACCGAACCGTGACGCACCCCTTCCTCGACCTCCCCCCGCTCACCGCCGCCCACTTCGCGGCGATCGAGCGACGCGTGGCCCGGCTCCTCGCCACGGAGCAGGACGTCGTCATCACCCAGGGCGAGGCGCTGCTGCCGCTGGAGGGCTGTATCCGCAGCGGCGCGCGGCCCGGCTCGACCGCGCTGAACGTGGTCACGGGTCCCTACGGACAGACCTTCGGCAACTGGCTGCGGGACTGCGGCGCCGAAGTCATCGATCTCACGGTGCCCTTCCACACCGCCGTGACGGCCGGCCAGGTCGCCGAGGCGCTCGCCGAGCACCCCGGGATCGACTTCGTCTCGCTGGTGCACGCGGAGGCGGCGACCGGCAACACCA
This sequence comes from Streptomyces sp. NPDC020884, assembly GCF_044333935.1. Lineage (NCBI taxonomy): Bacteria > Bacillati > Actinomycetota > Actinomycetes > Kitasatosporales > Streptomycetaceae > Streptomyces > Streptomyces sp. NPDC020884. The sequence continues at coordinate 71,487 of NZ_JBIRRY010000001.1, forward strand.
ACCCGGTCGCGGAGATCGGCGAGGTGGTCCGGGCGCACGGCGCGCTGTTCATGCTGGACGCGGTCGCCTCGGTGGGCGCCGAACCGCTGCTGCCGGACGCCTGGGGCGTCGACCTGTGCGTGATCGGCGCACAGAAGGCCATGGGCGGACCCGCCGGGGTGTCGGCGGTGTCGGTGAGCGCGCGGGCCTGGGAGCGGATCGCCGCCAACCCGGCCGCCCCGCGGCGCTCCTACCTCTCCCTCCTGGACTGGAAGGAGCGCTGGATCGACGGCGGCCGTACGGCGCTGCCGCACGCCCCGGCGCAGCTGGAGATGCTGGGGCTGGAAGCCTGCGTGGCGCGGATCGAGGAGGAGGGCCTGGACACGGTGATGGCCCGCCACGCCTCGGCCGCCGCGGCGACCCGGGCCGGAGCGGTGGCCCTGGGCGGCGGACTGGAGGGTTACGTCCACGAGGCGCGGGACGCGGCTCCGGTGGCGACGACGCTGCGGGCCCCGGCGGGGACGGACGCGGCCGCGCTGGTGGCGCGGGCACTGGCGGCGGACCCCGCGCTGCCTCTCGTCGCGGGCGGCGGGGCGCTGTCCAAGGAGATGATCCGGGTCAACCACTACGGGGCGGATGCGACGCGGGGCGCGGTGCTGTCCTCGCTCGCGGCTCTGGGGGCGGCGCTGGCCGAGGCGGGCCGGCGGGTCGATATCGAGGCTGCCCGCCGGGCCGTATCGGAAACCTGGCCGAGTCTCTAGATATCCATAATGCGGGGAGCTGCTTTACCGAAAGCAGCTCCCCGCATTCTTCTGCCCGCTTTCCCGCCCCCTAAACGCGGAAGTTTTCGCGGGCATCGAACCTCGTGATTCGGACACGTCTCACGAGAGTTACAACCCTGTGACCGACTCCACACGGGCGGCGTTATGCCCGAAAAATTCAGGACAAACAGCGGCAAATAGTACCTGGATCATGGTGAATCTCGCGCACGCCTGATAACACACAGGGCCTCTCCACCCAACCCTTCGCGTCGATGCAATTTCGAAATTTGCTGGGTAAATTCAATTCCCATGACCGCCGCACCAGCAGATTTTGCCCGTGCCCGAAGCGAATTCCTCAGTATCGATGCCCCACGAGTGGAGGACGGAGCCGCGATCTGGCGCATCGCCCGCGACTCCCAGGTTCTGGACCTGAACTCCTCGTACAGCTACCTGCTGTGGTGCCGTGATTTCGCCGCGACCTCCGCCGTCGCCCGTGGCGAGAAGGGCGAGCCCATCGCCTTCGTGACGGGCTACCTCAGGCCCGACCGTCCCCAGACCCTCGTCGTCTGGCAGGTGGCCGTCGACCAGGCCCACCGGGGCAAGGGACTGGCCGCCACCCTGCTGGACGCGCTGACCGCCCGGGTCGCCGCCGACCAGGGCCTGTCGTCCGTCGAGACGACGATCACCCCGGACAACACCGCCTCCGACCGGCTGTTCACGTCCTACGCCCAGCGTCACGACGTCGCGCTGGAGCAGGAGGTCCTCTTCGACGGCGGGCTGTTCCCCGAGGGAACGCACCTGCCCGAGGTGCTCTACCGGATCGGCCCGTTCTCCACCTGAGCCGTCCCGGCCACCACCCGGCGTACCCGACCCCTACGCCGGGACCCACGATCTTGCGCGCCGGCCGACCACCCGGTGCGATCCCGGCCGCCGTCGCGCGGCGGGAGCACGCGACCACCGCCCGTCACACCCCCTCACGCAGGAGATCCGCTGTGACCATCACCCCGCCCGCACTGAGCGTCTTCGAGACCCTGGAGTCGGAGGTGCGCAGCTACTGCCGCGGCTGGCCCGCCGTGTTCGACCGCGCGCAGGGCGCGCGGCTGACCGACGAGGACGGCCACTCCTACCTCGACTTCTTCGCCGGGGCCGGCTCGCTCAACTACGGCCACAACAACCCCGTGCTGAAACGAGCGCTGATCGACTACATCGAGCGCGACGGCATCACCCACGGCCTGGACATGGCGACCACCGCCAAGCGCGCGTTCCTGGAGACGTTCCAGAACGTGATCCTGCGCCCGCGCGACCTGCCGTACAAGGTGATGTTCCCCGGCCCGACCGGCACCAACGCCGTCGAGTCGGCGCTGAAGCTGGCCCGTAAGGTCAAGGGCCGCGAGTCCGTCGTCTCGTTCACCAACGCCTTCCACGGGATGTCGCTGGGCTCGCTGGCCGTCACCGGCAACGCCTTCAAGCGTGCCGGGGCCGGAATCCCGCTGGTGCACGGCACCCCGATGCCGTTCGACAACTACTTCGACGGCCAGGTCCCGGACTTCCTGTGGTTCGAGCGGCTCCTGGAGGACCAGGGCTCCGGACTGAACAAGCCCGCCGCCGTGATCGTGGAGACGGTCCAGGGCGAGGGCGGCATCAACGTCGCCCGCGCCGAGTGGCTGCGCGCGCTCCAGGACCTGTGCCACCGCCAGGACATGCTGCTGATCGTCGACGACATCCAGATGGGCTGCGGCCGTACCGGCGGCTTCTTCTCCTTCGAGGAGGCCGGCATCGTCCCGGACATCGTCACGCTGTCGAAGTCCATCAGCGGCTACGGCATGCCGATGGCGCTCTGCCTGTTCAAGCCGGAGCTGGACATCTGGGAGCCGGGCGAGCACAACGGCACCTTCCGCGGCAACAACCCGGCCTTCGTCACGGCCGCCGCCGCGCTGGACGCCTACTGGGCGGACGGCCAGATGGAGAAGCAGACCCTGGCCCGCGGCGAGCAGGTCGAGCAGGCGCTGCTGGCCATCTGCGCCGAGGAGCCGACCGCGCAGTTCCGCGGCCGTGGCCTGGTCTGGGGCATGGAGTTCGAGGACCCGGCGCGCGCCTCGGCGGTCTGCGCCCGCGCCTTCGAGCTGGGGCTCCTGCTGGAGACCTCGGGCCCGCAGAGCGAGGTCGTCAAGCTGCTGCCGTCCCTGACCATCACCACCGAGGAACTGGACGAGGGCCTGCGCACGCTGGCCCGCTGCGTCCGCGAGACGGCCTGACCCGGCACTGCCGGGGCAGGTGGAGAAGAGAGGTCCCGGGCCGCGAGGCCCGGGACGCTGCACCGAGAGAAAGGCAACCGCTCACCGTGATCGTCCGATCGTTCAGTGACATCGAGAACACCGACCGGCATGTGAAGTCCGCGTCCGGCACCTGGGAGAGCAAGCGCATCGTGCTCGCCAAGGAGAAGGTGGGCTTCTCGCTCCACGAGACCGTGCTGTACGCCGGCACGGAGACCTCGATGTGGTACGCCAACCACATCGAGGCGGTGCTGTGCACCGAGGGCGAGGCCGAGCTCACCAACGACGAGACCGGCGAGAAGCACTGGATCACGCCCGGCACCATGTATCTGCTGGACGGGCATGAGCGGCACACCATGCGGCCCAAGACCGACTTCCGCTGCGTGTGCGTCTTCAATCCCCCCGTCACCGGACGGGAGGATCATGACGAGAACGGTGTCTACCCACTGCTGACCGAGGAGGCCTGAACCACTATGACCACCGAAGTACGCGCCGATCTGTACCCATCGCGCGGCGCCGCCGAGATGACCACTCCCCGCCAGGACCCGGTCATCTGGTCCGCGCCGGGCGCACCGGGTCCGATCGCCGCCAAGGATCTCCAGGGGTATGAGCACGACGGGTTCCTCACCGTCGGCCAGCTGATCACCCCGGACGAGGTCGCCGTCTACGAGGCGGAGCTGAACCGGCTGATCTCCGACCCGGCGGTCCGCGACGACGACCGCTCCATCATCGAGTCGCAGTCGCAGAACGTACGGTCCGTCTTCGAGGTCCACAAGATCAGCGAGGTCTTCGCCGCTCTGGTCCGTGACGAGCGGGTGGTGGGCCGGGCCCGCCAGATCCTCGGCTCGGACGTGTACGTCCACCAGTCGCGGATCAACGTGAAGCCGGGCTTCGGGGCCTCGGGCTTCTACTGGCACTCGGACTTCGAGACCTGGCACGCGGAGGACGGTCTGCCGAACATGCGGACGGTGTCCGTGTCGATCGCGCTGACCGAGAACTTCGACACCAACGGCGGGCTGATGATCATGCCCGGTTCGCACAAGACGTTCCTCGGCTGCGCGGGCGAGACGCCGAAGGACAACTACAAGAAGTCGCTCCAGATGCAGGACGCCGGCACCCCGTCCGACGAGGCGCTGACGAAGATGGCCGACCGCCACGGCATCAAGCTCTTCACGGGCCCGGCCGGTTCGGCGACCTGGTTCGACTGCAACGCCATGCATGGTTCGGGCGACAACATCACCCCGTACGCGCGCAGCAACGTCTTCATCGTCTTCAACAGCGTGGAGAACGAGGCGCGGGAGCCCTTCGCGGCTCCGATCCGCCGCCCGGAGTTCATCGGGGCGCGGGACTTCACCCCGGTGAAGTAGCGGACGCACGGGCCGGGACGGGATGCCGTCCCGGCCCTGCGCGGGTAACTCGCTGGACCTGGGCGGGGTCACCGGGGAGGGTGTCCGCCATGAGTTCCCACGTGCGCCACATCACGATCGACTGCGCCGACGCCTACGCGCTCGGCAGCTTCTGGGCCCAGGTGCTGGACGCCCCGCTCTCCGACGAGGACCAGCCCGGCGATCCGGAGGCGCTGGTCGAGACCCCCGGCGCGGCGATCCTCTTCGTGCAGGTGGCCGAGGACAAGCAGACGAAGAACCGCGTCCATCTGGACGTCCAGCCGCAGGACCGCTCCCGGGACGAGGAGGTCGAGCGGCTGCTCGCGCTCGGGGCCACGCTGGTGGGCGACCACCGCAAGCCGAACGGGCGCGGCTGGGCGACGCTCGCCGATCCCGAGGGCAACGAGTTCTGCGTGGAGTGCGGCGCGGCCGAACGGGCGGCGCTGACCGGCGCCCGGCTGCCGGTGACCGCCGACGATGTCACCGCGTCCGTGCGGCTCGCCGTGGACGTGCTGGCCGGAGCCCCGGCGGAGCGCTGGGAGACGCCCGCGGGGAGCCTGACGTGGACCTGCTGGGAGACGGTGGAGCACCTGAGCGACGATCTGTTCGCGTACGCCGTGCAGTTGGGGCCGCGTACGCCGCCGCTGGACCACGACGTGCCCTACCGGTGGGCGCCCGATCGGCAGGGCGGGCCGTACAACGCGATCTTCGCCGACCGTGCCGCCGGGCCCGGCGGGCTGCTGGCCACGCTCGAGGCGAGCGGGGCGCTGCTGGCCTCGATGGTGCGGACGACGGGGCCCGAGGTGCGCTCGTACCACGGGTTCGGGATCTCCGACCCGGAGGGCTTCGCCGCGATGGGCGTGGTGGAGACCCTGGTGCACACCCATGACCTCGCCGAGGGCCTGGGGCTGGAGTGGTCGCCGTCCCCCGCGCTCTGCGACCGGGTGCTGGCCCGGCTCTTCCCCGACGCCCCGGCGGGCGGCGACCGGTGGACCGTGCTGCTGTGGGCCACCGGCCGCGCCGAGCTGCCGGACCATCCGCGCCGCACGTCGTGGCGGTGGGACGGGCGGCCGGTGAGCGTTCAGACGGCGTCGAGCGCCGGGTAGTCGGTGTAGCCCTTGGCGTCGCCGCCGAAGAAGGTCGAGGGGTCGGGGGTGTTGAACGGGCCCCCGGCCTTGAGCCGGGCGGGCAGGTCGGGGTTGGCGAGGAAGAGCGCCCCGTAGGAGATCAGGTCGGCGATGCCGTCGTCGATCACCGTGTGGTCCTCGGGTCCGGTGACGCCCTCGGAGTGCACGTTGATGACGAGGGTCCCGGAGAAGGCCTTGCGCAGCGCGAGGGTCAGCTCGCGGATCGGGGTGGCCTCCAGGATGTGCAGGTAGGCGAGGCCGAGCGGCTCGATCTCCCGGACCAGCGCGGTGTAGACGGCGTCCGGCGCGGGCTCGTCGATGTCGTTGTACGGGTTGCCGGGCGAGACGCGCAGCGCGGTGCGCTCCGGGCCGATCTCGGCGGCGACGGCCTTGACGACCTCGACGGCGAAGCGGATGCGGGCCTCGTCGGAGCCGCCCCACGCGTCGGTGCGCAGGTTGGTGTTGGGGGCGAGGAACTGGTGGATGAGGTAGCCGTTGGCGCCGTGCAGCTCGACGCCGTCGAACCCGGCGTCCACCGCGTTGCGGGAGGCGGCCACGAAGTCGGCGACGGTCGCGCGGACCTCGGCGTCGGTCAGCTCGTGCGGCTCGACGAAGTCCTTCGGGCCGACGTGGGTGTAGACCTGCCCCGCGGCCCTGACCGGGGAGGCGCTGACCGGGACCAGGCCGTCGGGCAGCAGGACCGGGTGGCCGATGCGGCCCGCGTGCATGATCTGGGCGAAGATCCGGCCGCCCTCGGCGTGCACCGCGTCGGTGACCGTGCGCCAGGAGGCGACCTGCTCGGCGCTGTGCAGACCGGGCGTGGTCGGGTAGCCCTGGCCCACCACGGAGGGCTGGATGCCCTCGGTGATCACGAGGCCGGCCGAGGCACGCTGGGCGTAGTAGGTGGCGGTGAGCTCGGTGGCGGTGCCGCCCTCACCGGCCCGGCTGCGGGTCATCGGGGCCAGCGCGATGCGGTTGGCCAGCGGGGTGCCGGACAGGTCGATCGGGTCGAAAGCGGTGGTCATGAAGGCTCCCAAGAAAGTATGTGGTCGGCCAAGCATCGGCGCCGACGGCAACTGTAACCCATTGATTGGCCGACCAAGGTAAAGTCGTGGGAAACCGTCGGGCATCATCGAAAGCCGCCGAACACAGCCCCGAGGACCCCCAGGAGCCCGTCATGATCACCGGCCACGCCACCCCCGCGGAAGACGCCTGTACCGACGCGCTGCCCACGGCGGCGCTCAGCGGGCCGGTGAGCCACGCCGTCTCCCGGGTGGCCCGGCTGCACCGGACCGCGGCGGGCAAGGCGCTCAAGGGGGTGGACCTCTACCCGGGGCAGGAACTGCTGATGATGCATCTGTGGGACCGGGGGGCGGTGCGTCAGACGGAGCTGATCAGGGCCCTGGACCTGGACCCGTCCACGGTCACCAAGATGCTCCAGCGGCTGGAGCAGACCGGGCATGTGCGCCGTCGCCCCGACCCGGCCGACCGGCGGGCCGTGCTGGTCGAGGCGACGGACGAGAGCTGCGCGCTGCACACCGCGGTCCAGGCCGCCTGGGGCAGCCTGGAGGAGCACACGCTCGCGGGTCTGGGCCCGGCCGAGCGCACGGAGCTGATCCGGCTGCTGGCGAAGGTCGAGGAGAACCTCTGCCGGGAGACCGCGGACTGCCCCGACCGGCACTGACGCACGGGCTCCGAAGCACGGGCTGCGACGCACGGGCACTGACGTACGGGCGCTGATCCCAGGCGTACGCGGGAGACCTCAGGCCAGGAACTCCAGCACCCGGTCCACGTCGGCCTCGGTGTTGTAGAGGTGGCAGGAGATCCGCAGATTCCCGGCCGGGGCCGAGACGGCGATCCCGGCCTTCACCAGCTCCGGCCGACGGCCGTCCAGTCCCGGCACGGCGACGATCGCCGACTCCCCGGGGACGGCTGCGTGCCCGAGCTCGGCGAGCCCCGCGCGCAGCCGGGCCGCGAGCCCGGTGGCGTGGGCGTACAGGGCGTCGGCGCCGACCTCCGCGAGCAGGTCCAGGGAGTGCTCGGCCCCGTGGTACGAGAGGAAGGCGGGCGGCTCGTCGAAGCCGCGGGCGGTGGGGGCGAGGCGCTCCAGCGGGCCGTAGTTGCTGTTCCAGGGGCGGCCCGCGGAGACCCAGCCGGCGAAGAGCGGCGGCAGGGTGTCCTGCGCCTCCTCGGTGACGGTCAGGAACGACGTGCCGCGCGGGCAGAGCAGGAACTTGAAGCCGCCGGTGACGGTGTAGTCGTACGCCCCGGCGTCCAGCGGGAACCAGCCGGCCGCCTGGGTGGCGTCCAGCAGGGTCCGGGCCCCGTGCGCGGCGGCGGCCGCGCGGACGGCGGCGAGGTCGGCGACCCGGCCGTCGGCCGACTGCACGGCGGAGAAGGCGACCAGCGCGGTCGAGGGGCGTACGGCCCCGGCGAGTTCCGCGAGCGGCGCGTACCGCATGCGCAGATCGCCGCGGAGCGCGAACGGGCTGACCACGGAGGAGAACTCACCCTCGGGGCAGAGGACTTCGGCGCCGGGCGGCAGCGAGGCCGCGATCAGCCCGACGTGGACGGTGACGGAGCTGCCGGTGGCGACCCGGTCGGGGTGGACCCCGGCGAGCCGGGCGAAGCCGACCCGGGCGGCCTCCACCGCGTCGAAGCTGCCCGCCCCCTCCCGCCGGCCGACGGCGTTCTCGTCGGCCAGGGCCTTGACGGCGGCGATCGTCCGACGGGGCAACAGACCCCAGCTGGAGGTGTTGAGGTAGGTGACCTCGGGGGCGAATTCGACGGCTGCCGCTTGGATGGGCGCGAGGATCGTCATACGCCCACCCTGGAGCCCCCTTAACCCAAAGTCAATTACGAAGAGTTAAGGGGTGCACCAAAGGATTACTTATGATCCGCGACGGGTGGGGCTCAGCTCCCCGGAACCTCGCAGGCCCCGTCCGCGTCGCAGGCCGCCGCGTCCCCGCCGACGGTGGTCAGCGCGGTGGCGGGGCGGTCCTTCCAGGCCTGCTCCAGCGCCTGCACGAAGACCTCCGACGGCTGGCCGCCGGAGATCCCGTACCGCCGGTCGAGAACGAAGAACGGCACGGCGTTGGCGCCCAGTTCGGCCGCCTCGCGCTCGTCGGTGCGGACGTCGTCCGCGTACGCCTCGGGGTCGGCGAGCACCGTACGGGCCTCGTCGGCGTCGAGTCCGGCCGCCACGGCGAGGGCGAGCAGCACCTCGTCGTCGAAGACGGAACGGTCCTCGGCGAAGTTCGCCCGGTAGGCGAGGGTCAGCAGCTCGTCCTGGCGGCCGCGGGCCTTGGCCAGGTGCAGCAGCCGGTGGATGTCGAAGGTGCTGCCGTGGTCACGGCCCTCGGTGCGATAACCGAGCCCCTCCGCCTGCGCGTTGGCCGCGACGTTGGCCTCCATCGCGGCGGCTTCCTCGCGGCTGCGGCCGTACTTCTCGGCCAGCATGTCGATCACGAGCGCGGTGTCGCCCTTGGCCCGCGAGGGGTCGAGCTCGAAGGAGCGGTGCACCACCTCGACCTCGTCCCGGTGGGGGAACTCCGCGAGGCCCTTCTCGAAGCGGGCCTTGCCGATGTAGCACCAGGGACAAGCGATGTCGCTCCAGATCTCGACGCGCATGACTCTTCTTCTCTCCAGGGGTCGCGGGGGTGTGCGGAGGGTCGCTCCGCACCGCAGGTCACCGGTGCGAACACGCCGGGGAGCCGGAGGATTCCCGTATCCCCGTCACCGCCCGTCGCGCGGGCTCATGCGCGGCGTCCGTCCACCCGGCGGGGCAGGCCGAGCGGGTTGTCCTCGCGCAGCTCCGGCGGGAGGAGCGCCTCGGGGGTGGACTGGTAGGTGACCGGGCGCAGCCAGCGTTCGACCGCCGTCGCTCCGACCGAGGTGGAGGTGGAGGTGGTGGCGGGATAGGGGCCGCCGTGGTGCTGGGCCGGGGCGACGGCGACGCCGGTCGGCCAGCCGTTGACCAGGATCCGCCCGGCGAGCGGGGTGAGGGCGGCCAGCAGGCGCGCCGCGTCGGGGTCGGCGTCCTCGGTGGCGATCTGGAGGGTCGCGGTGAGGTTCCCGGGCAGCCGGGCCAGGACGGCGGCGATCTCGTCGACGGAGGCGTACCGGGCGACCACGGTGACCGGGCCGAAGCACTCCTCCAGCAGGGCGTCGTGCGGGCCCTTCGCGGTCAGCCGGGCGGCCGGCACGGTGAGGAAGCCGGCGGAGACGGTGTGCTCGCCGGCCGCGCCGGGGGTGACGGGGGCCCCGACGTCCGGCAGCGCGGCCCGCTCCCGTACGCCCGCGACGAAGGCGTCGCGCATGCGGTGGTCCAGCAGGACGCCGGAGCCGGTGGAGCTGACCGCCTCGGTGAGGGTCTTCAGGAGCTGGTCGCCCGCCGCGCCCTCGGGGACGAGGACGAAGCCGGGCTTGGTGCAGAACTGGCCGACGCCCAGGGTCATCGAGCCGCCGAGCCCCGCGCCGATCTCCCCGGCGCGCTCGGCGGCGGCCGCCCCGGTGACGACCACCGGGTTGAGGGAGCCGAGTTCGCCGTGGAAGGGGATGGGGGCGGGGCGGGCGGCCGCCGCGTCGAACAGGGCGCGTCCGCCGCGTACCGAGCCGGTGAAACCCGCCGCGCTCACCAGCGGATGGCGGATCAGCTCGACGCCCGCGTCGAAGCCGTGCACCAGGGTGACCACGTCCTCGGGCAGGCCGGCGCGGGCGGCGGCCCGGCGCAGGACGGAGGCGCAGAGTTCGGAGGTGGCCGGGTGGTCGGGGTGCGCCTTGACGACGACCGGGCAGCCGGCCGCGAGTGCGCTGGCCGTGTCGCCGCCGGGGACGGAGAAGGCGAGCGGGAAGTTGCTGGCCGCGTAGACGGCGACGACCCCGAGCGGAATCTTGTAGCGGCGCAGATCGGGCCAGGGCGGGGTCCGGGAGCCGTCCTCGTGGTCGATGTGGATATCGAGATGGGCCCCTTCGTCGACGACCTCCGCGAAGGCCCTCAACTGGGCTGTGGTGCGGGCGAGTTCACCGGTGAGCCGGGCCGGGCCGAGAGCGGTCTCGGCGTCGGCGGCCTCGATGATGTGCTCGCCGGACTCCTCCAGCAGCTCCGCCGCCGTCCGCAGGAACGCGGCGCGCACCGCCCGGTCGGCGAGGGCGTCGCGGACGGCGTGGGCCGCCCGGACCGCGCGGCCCACCTCCTCGGCGGTAGCCTCCACGGCAACCTGCTCGCGCGGGTTCCCGGTTCGGGGGTCGACGCTCCAGACTGGTGCTGCGCTCACCGTGATTCCCTCCCATCGCCTGACCGTATCCGGCCGCACATCAGCAAGTGTTCGGTATTCTGAACAGAGTTCCTGATGGTGAATGTGCTGGGACTCTATTTCCGGGCGTTCCGTGTTGGCAATCGTGGTGGCGGGCTTTTCGGACGACGTGTCGGCCGAGGAGCCGAAGAGGCTGGAGAAGGGGGCGTGGGCGATGTCGGTCGCCGAGTCCGGTGGAGCACAGGTCAAGTCCGCGGTACGGACGGTGGAGCTCCTCGAATACTTCGCGGGGCGGCCCGGTATGCACTCGCTCGCCGCCGTCCAGGAGGCTGTCGGCTATCCCAAGTCCAGCCTCTACATGCTGTTGCGCACCCTGGTGGAGCTGGGGTGGGTGGAGACGGACGCGACGGGCACCCGGTACGGGATCGGCGTCCGCGCCCTGCTGGTCGGCACGTCGTACATCGACGGCGACGAGGTCGTGGCCGCCGCCCGGCCGACCCTGGACCGGCTGTCCGACGACACCACGGAGACCATCCACCTGGCCCGCCTCGACGGGACGAACGTGGTCTACCTCGCCACCCGGCAGTCCCAGCACTATCTGCGCCCGTTCACCCGGGTCGGCCGCCGGCTGCCCGCGCACTCCACCTCGCTCGGCAAGGCGCTGCTGGCCACGCACAGCGACGAGCAGGTCCGCAAGATGCTTCCCGCGGCGCTGCCCGCGCTGACCGAGCACACCATCACGGACCGCGAGAAGCTCATCGAGGAGCTGCGGCTGGTCCGCGAGCAGGGCTACGCGGTGGACCGCGAGGAGAACACCCTCGGGCTGCGCTGCTTCGGCGTGGCGATCCCCTACCGGACGCCCGCGCGCGACGCGATCAGCTGCTCGGTGCCGGTCGCCCGGCTCACCCCCGGGCACGAGCAGATGGTGAAGGACGCCCTGTTCGACGCCCGGGACCGGCTCACCCTGGCGACCCGGCGGCTCTGATGGCCACGGCCGCCGCCCGCGGGTCGGCCCGGGTGCGCGGCAAGGAGACCGACGAGGTCCCTCGCACGCCGCGGGACACCCCCGGGAGGCGGGGGCCTCTCCCCCGCGCGGCGGAGACGCATCGTCACCGGGCAGGACGTGCGGGGGCGGCCGGTACGGAAGGCTGAGTGCCATGACAGCGAACCGGCCCCCCGCGACGCCCCCGCCCGCACCGCACCGCACCGAATCGCCCGCGGCGCGCCCCGACCGCCTCGGCCGGGCGCGGTCCGTGCTGCGGGCGGTCGCCATGGTGTCCTGTCTGCCCTACATCGCCCTCAAGACGGCCTGGCTGGCGGGCAGCCATCTCGGCATCCCGGACGGCAGCGGACTGCTGGACGGCGGCACCGTGCTGCGCGTCACCAACGCGGCCGGGGTGCTGATGGACGGCGGCGTCATCGTCCTCGCCCTGCTGCTCACCCAGCCCTGGGGCAAGCGGGTGCCCTCCTGGCTGCTGGTGCTGCCGATGTGGGCGGCGAGCGGTCTGCTGCTGCCGATCATGACGGCCTTCCCGCTCCAGCTGGTCGTGCGGCTCCTCGGCGGTGACGGCGGGCAGCCGGCCGCCGATGGGGGCGCCGAGCCGTTCCTGGACCCGTGGGTCTTCGGCGTCGTCTACGGCGGCTTCATCGTCCAGGGCCTCACCCTGGGCATCCTCTTCGCGCTGTACGCCAGGGAGCGCTGGGGCCATCTGTGGCAGGGGCGGCTGCGGGATCTGCCGGACAGCCCGACCATGCCCGCCCAGCGCGTGACCGCCGTCGCCGTCGCACTGGTGGCCCTTCTCCCCGGCGTCGCGCACCTGCTGTGGGCCACCGGTTCGACCGTCGGACTCAACACGGGCCGGGCGGCGGACCGCACCAGCGACTTCTTCGTGGTGGAAGCCGTCAGCATGCTCTTCGTGGTGGTCACCGTGGCCGGGGTGCTCCTGCTCGTCTTCCGGCGCAACGGCCGCCTCTCCCTGCGGCTGCCGCTCGTTCTGGCCTGGGCCGGTTCGGCGGAGGTGGCCTGTTGGGGCGGCTGGTTGACCGCCGCCGCGCTGATGAGCACGGGCGACGCGGCGGATCGGCCGACGACGGCGATGGTGGTGACCTACGCTGTCCAGATGCTGGCCGGGGCGCTCGTCGTGACGCTGGGTGCGTACTTCTTCGCGGAGCGCGCGGCGGCTTCCACGCTGCCCGCGTCCGCCGGCGCTCCGGTCTCCGCCCCCGGCGACCGGGCGTCATGAGGCCGGTCGCCGCGCTGTTCGGACGGCAGGCGCGGCGGCGCTGGCTGCATCTGATCATCGGCGGCGCCCTGCTGATGCCGTACTTCCTGGCCGGCTCGGCCCTGGTCAGCATGGCGGGCGGCGGGATACCGCTCTTCTCCTCGCTGTCCGCCCAGTTCATCGCGTTCGCCATCGCCCTGCCGATCGCGGCTGCCACCGGCTTCTTCGCCCTCGTCCGGCCGCTGTGTGTGGCGGCCGCCCGCGCCCTGTGCGGGGTCCCGCCCGCCCTGCTGGCCGACGGGCCCGCCCGGACCGGGCAGGCCCGGGTGCGTACCGCCCTCTGGTACACCACGCATCTGGCGCTCGGCGGGATCGTCAGCGGGGCCACCCTGTCGGTGCCGCCGTTCGCGGTGGCGGTGGCCGCCCTGCCGTTCTCGGTGGCGGTGCGCGACTCCTGGCCGATGGAGGACCCCGGTGTGCTGCGGGAGCCGTGGGCCCTGGCCCTCGCGCCGTTCGCGGGGCTCGCGATGCTGACGGCGCTGGCGCTGGTCGCGGCGGGGGCCGGGGAGCTGCTGGCCCGGCGGGCCCCGGTGCTGCTGGGGCCGACGCCCGAGGACCGGCTGGCGGCCGCCGAGCGCCGTGCGGCGGATCTGGCGGTGCGCAACCGGCTCGCCCGTGAACTGCACGACTCGGTGGGGCACGCGCTGAGCGCCGTGACCCTGCAGGCGGGGGCGGCACGCCGGGTCCTGGACCGCGATCCGGAGTTCGTCCGCGAGGCGCTGACCGCCATCGAGGAGACGACGCGGCGGACGGTCGGCGAGCTGGACTCGGTGCTGGGGCTGCTGCGGCAGGACGGGGAGCCGGGCGAGGACACGGAGTACGGGCCGGGGCTGGATGCGCTCGGCGGACTGCTGGCGCACTGCGGGACGCCGGTGGCGTACGAGCGGGAGGGCGATCCGGGTGACCCGGGCGTGGTGGCTCCGGTGGTCTCGCGGGAGGCGTACCGGATCGTCCAGGAGGGGCTGAGCAACGCGTCGCGGCACGGCGGGGGCGCGTCCCCGGTGCGGCTGCTGATCGCGGTACGGGACGGGGAGCTGGAGATCGTGATGGAGAATCCGCTGGGCGAGCGGCCCGCCGTGGCGCGGCCCGGAGGCGGCCGCGGACTGCGCGGCATCGCGGAGCGGGCCGTCCTGCTGGGCGGCCGGACCGAGGCGGGGCCGGACGACGGCGTCTGGCGGCTGACGGCCCGGCTGCCGCTGGCGGCCGGGCGGACGGAGGAGCGGCGATGAGCGGGGCCCCGGTACGGGTGGTGCTCGCGGACGACGAGCGGATGGTGCGTACGGCGCTGCGCGTGATCCTGGAGGCCGAGGAGGGCATCGAGGTCGTCGGGGAGGCCGCCACCGGGGCGGAGGCCGTCTCCGTGGTGCGGGAGCTGCGGCCCGACGTGGTGCTGATGGACGTGCGGATGCCGGAGATCGACGGGATCCGGGCCACGGAGCAGATCCTCGCCACGCTGCGGGACCCGCCGCGGATCGTCGTCGTGACGACCTTCGAGAACGACGCGTACGTGTACGCGGCCCTGCGCGCCGGGGCGGCCGGGTTCCTGCTGAAGCGGTCGGCGGCCGAGGAGCTGGTGCAGGCGGTGCGGCTGGTGGCGTGCGGCGACTCGCTCCTGTATCCGGCGGCCGTGCGCACCCTGGCCGCCGAGCACGCCGGGCGGCGGGCGGCCGGGGCCCCGGCGTGGGTGGCGCGGCTGACCGGGCGGGAGGCGGACGTGCTGCGGCTGATGGCGGCGGGGCTGACCAACGCGGAGATCGCGGGGCGGCTCGCGGTGGGTCCGGCGACGGTGAAGACGCATGTGGCGGCGGTCCTCGCCAAGACCGGCGCCCGGGACCGCACCCAGGCGGTCATCGCGGCGTACGAGTCCGGTTTCATCACCCCGGGCTGAGCGTCACAGCAGGGTGGGCCGGGTGAGAAATCGGTGAGAAGCGGCACAACCGGGAACGGCCGGAGCGGGCCCGCTCGTCCCTCCAGCGGGATGAACAAGACAATCAGGCGCGCTTCGGTCTTCTGTCTGCTCATGGTGCTCGCCCTGCTGGTGCGGGCGACATGGGTGCAGGGCTACGAGGCCAAGGCGCTCGCAGACGACGAGAACAACCGGCGGAACACCATCGCGCAGTACGCGCAGCCGCTCGGGGACATCATCGTGGCCGGTTCGCCGGTCACCGGATCGAAGGGGACCAGTGGCGGCGACCTCCGGTACAAGCGCACGTACACCCAGGGCGAGCTGTACGCGGCCGTCACCGGCTACAGCTCCCAGGCCTACGGGGCGACCCAGCTCGAAGGCATCCACAGCGATGTGCTGGACGGCACGGACGACCGGCTGAAGAACCCGAAGGACCTGATCACCGGCGGGCAGGCCGCCCCGGGCAACGTGTTGACGACGATCGACCCGGACGTCCAGAAGGCGGCCTACGAGGCGCTCGGCGACGACAAGGGCGCGGCGGTGGCCCTCGACCCGAAGACCGGGCGGATCCTCGGCATGGTCTCCACGCCTTCGTACGACCCCTCGAAGATCAGCGGGACGGCGGACGGGGAGGCCTGGCAGGCCCTGCTGGACGACGAGGACAAGCCGCTGGTGAACCGGGCGCTGCGGCAGCCGCTGGCGCCGGGCTCCACCTTCAAGCTGGTGGTGGCGGCGGCCGCGCTGGAGAACGGGCTGTACGGCTCGGTCGACGAGCGCACCGACAGCCCCGACCCGTACACCCTGCCCGGCACCAGCACCGTGCTCCGCAACGAGAACGCGTCCGCCCCCTGCGAGAACGCGACCCTGCGCACCGCCCTCCAGTACTCCTGCAACAACGTCTTCGCGAAGGCCGCCGCCGACCTCGGCCAGGACGAGGTCAAGGCGATGGCGGACGCGTTCGGGTTCGACACCGAGAAGCTGGACGTCCCGGTGCGGGCGGCGAAGAGCGTCTATCCGACCGGGATGGACAAGGCGCAGACGGCGCTGACGGGGATCGGCCAGTTCGAGGTCACCGCGACCCCGCTCCAGATGGCGATGGTCACCTCGGCGCTGGCCAACGGCGGTGAGCTGGCCGCGCCGCACATGGTCTCCCAGGTGACCGACGGGGACGGCACGGCGCTGGAGGAGACCGGCGACGGCGACACGAAGCGCGTGGTGGAGGAGTCGACCGCCGAGCAGCTGCGGAGCGCGATGGTGACGGTCGTCGAGGAGGGCACCGGCGCCAACGCCCGGATCGACGGGGCCGAGGTGGGCGGGAAGACGGGCACCGCGCAGAACGGCGTGGACAACAGCAACACCCCGTATGCCTGGTTCACCTCGTACGCGAAGGACCGCGGGAGCGGCAAGGAGGTCGCGGTCGCGGTGATCGTCGAGGACTCCGGCTCGGCGCGCTCCGAGGTCAGCGGCAACGGGCTGGCCGCGCCGATCGCCCAGAAGATGATGAAGGCGGCGCTGGAGCGGTGAGCGCGGGGGCCGGCGGCCGGACGCGCACCGGCCCCGCCGATGAACCGCCACCCCGTTCAACTTAGGTTACCCTTCCCTTACTTGAGGCCCTTGGGGCTGCGTCCACGACCGAGTGCGGGAGGCGCGGGATGGATCCGGAAGAACGCGGAGCGGAGCGCGGTGGAGCCGCCGCCTCCGCCCACAGCCAGGGCGAGACGGACCGCGCCCGGACCCGCGACGGGCGGGAGCTGTACTACCAGCGGCTGGCGGGACCCGACGGATGGGACGGCCGTCCCACCGTGGTCTTCGAGGGCGGGCTCGCCGCCGGACGCTCCTACTGGGCCGGCGTCCAGGCCGCGCTGGCCGATGTCGCGACGACGGTGGTGTACGACCGCAGCGGGCTGGGACGCAGCCCGGCCGCCCCGGCCGGGGCCTCCCGCCGGCTGCCCGCGCTCGCCGACGATCTGGGCGACCTGCTGGACCACCTCGACCGGCTGGGCCCGCCGGGCCCGTACCTCCTGGTCGGTCACAGCTGGGGCGGGCCGCTGGTGCGGCTGGCGGCCGCCGCGCAGCCCGCCCGTGTGGCGGGCCTGGTGCTCGTCGATCCCACCGACGAGGCGTGCGAGCTGCTGTTCAAGCCCTCGATGCGGCGGGCCGAGCGGATCGGGCAGCTGGCGACGGTCGCGCTGGCCCGGCTCGGACTGCTGGGCCGCGCCTACCGCTCGCTCACCGCCGCGCTGCCGCCCGACGCCGCGGCCGACCTGCGGGCCGAGGGGTACTCCGTCGCCATGACCCGCACCCGGGGCCGGGAGCTGACGGACGCGGCGGGCGACCTGCGGGCCCTGAAGGAGAACCCGCCGGGCCTGGCGGGGCTGCCGGTGACCGTGGTGTCGGCGGGACGGGTGTCCCCCGGCATGCCGAAGTCCGTCCGGGAGCGGGCGACCCTCTCGCACGCGCATCGGGCCCGGCAGTCGCCGCACGGGCGGCATGTGGTGCTGCCGGAGGCGGACCACATGGTGCTGACCACCTCGGCGGCGGAACTCGCGGAGGAGATCCGGCGGTTGGTGGGCTGAGCCCGCCGGGCGGGGCGCCGGCGGGCTCCCTTGCCGCCCGGGGCCCCGCGGACTCCGCACGGAGTCACCGCGCGGCTCCGACGGCGAACGGGACGTCCGCGCCGCCGCCCGTGCGCACGGGGCCCGCCGGGTGCGTCCAGAGTCCCGCCTCGGCCAGCCGGGGCAGGACACCCTCGCCGAACCAGTACGCCTCCTCCAGGTGCGGGTAGCCGGAGAGCACGAACTCGTCGATGCCCAGGGCGTGGTACTCCCGGATCCGCTCGGCCACCTCGGTGTGGCTGCCGACCAGCGCGGTGCCCGCGCCGCCCCGGACGAGCCCGATGCCGGCCCACAGGTTGGGGTGGATCTCCAGACCGTCCCGGCCGCCGCCGTGCAGCTCCAGCATCCGCCGCTGCCCCTCGGACTCGCTGCGGGCCAGGCCCTCCTGGACCGCCCGCACGGTGGCCGGGTCGAAGCCCGCGAGCAGCCGGTCGGCCTCGGCCCAGGCCGCCTCGGAGGTGTCCCGGGTGATCACATGGAGCCGGATGCCGAACCGTACGGTACGGCCCTGTTCGGCGGCGAGGGACCGGATGCGGGCGATCTTCCCGGCGACCTGGGCGGGCGGCTCCCCCCAGGTGAGGTAGACGTCCGCGTGACGGGCCGCGACGCGACCGGCGGCCGGGGACGAGCCGCCGAAGTAGACCTCCGGCACGGGGTCGGGGAGCTGGGTCAGCCGGGCCTGCTCGACGTGCAGGTGCTCGCCCGCCAGGTCGACGGTCCGGCCGTCCCACAACTGCCGGACGATCTCCAGGAACTCGCCGGTGCGGGCGTAGCGGGCGTCCTTGTCGAGGAAGTCCCCGTACGCGCGCTGCTCATGGCTCTCGCCGCCGGTGACGACGTTCAGCAGCAGCCGTCCGCCGCTCTGCCGCTGGAAGGTGGAGGCCATCTGGGCGGCGAGGGTGGGCGAGACGAAGCCGGGGCGGAAGGCCACGAGGAACTTCAGCCGCTCGGTGTGCTGGCTGACCATCGCGGTGGTCAGCCAGGCGTCCTCGCACCACGCCCCGGTGGGGGTGAGCGCTCCGGCGAAGCCCAGGTCCTCGGCGGCGCGGGCGATCTGGGCGAGGTAGCGGACCGTCGGCGGGCGGTCGCCGCCGGCCGCCGTGACCGGGGTGCCGTGGCCGCCGCCGACGACATGGCGGCTGTCGCCGTTGGTGGGCAGGAACCAGTGGAAGGTCAGGGACATCGTTTCTCCGAAGGAATCCGTACGCGGGACAGAAGGGGAGGCCGGGCGGGAGGGGGGTCGGTCGGGAGGCCGGGCGGGCGGAGAGGTCAGAGCAGGCCGTGGCGGGGCGGCCGGGTTCCGTTCAGGACGTACCGCCCCAGGTGCTGGATCTTCCAGCGCGCCGGGTCGTGCAGGGTGTGGGTGCGGGCGTCGCGCCAGTGCCGGTGCAGGTTGAGGCCGTCGAGGGCGGCGCGCGTCCCGGACACCTCGAACAGCGCGTCGGCGATCTCCAGCGCCGCGCTCCCCGCGTACGCCTTCGCCGCCGCCACCGCGATCGACGCCTCGGCCGCGCTGTCGTCGTCCAGGTCGGCCCGCGCGGCGTCCACGGCCCGTGCGGCGGCGGTCAGCAGCGCGTCGGCGGCCCGGCGGCGCAGGGCCAGTTCGCCGAAGCGCTGGATGAGCAGCGGGTCCTCGGCGGCGCTCTCGTATCCGCTCTCGAACCAGGGCCTGCTGCGGGTCCTGACGAAGTCCACCGCCGCGTCCAGGGCGCCCGCCGCGATCCCGGCGTCGATGGCGGCGTGCAGCAACTGGGCGAGTGCGCCGTGGAGTTGGGGGCCGGTGAAGGTGAGGTGATGCGGCACCACCCGCACGGCGGGTACGGGCACGGCCTCCAGCGTCACGGTGCCGCTCGCGGTGGTGCGCTGCCCCATGCCGTCCCAGTCGTCGGTCACGGTGAGGCCCGGGGCGTCGGCGGGGACGTACGCGACATGGAGCAGGTCGTCCTCGGCACGGGCCAGGACGGGGATCCAGTCCGCGAAGAGGGCCCCGGTGGAGTAGTTCTTCACCCCGGTGAGGAGGTACGAGCCGTCTCCGGCGGCCGCCAGCCGGGTGCGGATGTCCTGGAGGTGCCTGGTCCCCGCCTCGGACTGGGCGTTGCCGAAGCGCCGCCCGGCCAGCACCTCCGCGAAGAAGAAGGCCCGCTGCTCCGGACTGCCCTGCTGCCGCAGCACGTTGACGTACGCGAAGTGGCTCTGCGGGATCTGCGCCAGGCTGGCGTCGGCCGAGGCGAGCAGCCGGAAGACCTCCGCCAGGGTGGCCGCGGAGACGTCCGCGCCACCGTGCTCGGCCGGCACCGTGACGGCGAGGAGCCCGGTGGCGGTGAGGCGGTCGAGCTCGGCGCGCGGCAGTTCACGGCGGGCATCGCGCCCGGAGGCCCCCGGACGGAATTCCTCGGCGAGTTCGGCGGCCGTGCGCAGCGCGTCGGCGTCGTCGCGGATCACCCGGGCGGTGATGAGTGGTCGTCGGGTCGGCGCGGTCACGGCCTGCCTCCAGTGGGGTGCGGAGAGGGGTCAGCGGTTGGCGGGGACGGGGGCGGTCCGGTCCAGGGCCGCGGCGAACTGGGCGACGACCTGGTCGAGCGGGGCGGCGGACGCGGGGTCGAGGACCACCGATCCGTCGTCGCCGGTCGTGATGTGCCGGTCGAGGACGAACCAGCCCTGGACGATGTGGGCCGCGCCCATCGAGGAGAGCACCGGGCGCAACGCGTAGTCGAGGGCGAGGACATGGGCGGTGGTGCCGCCGGTCGCGAGCGGGAGGACGGTCTTGCCGGTCAGCGCGTACTGGGGCAGCAGGTCCAGGAGCGACTTCAGCAGCCCGGAGTATGCGGCCTTGTAGACGGGCGTGCCGATGACGATGCCGTCGGCGCGGGCGAACAGCTCGGTGGCGCGGACGATCTCGGGATGCGCGAAGTCCGCGCCGAGCAGGGCGTCGGCGGGCAGGGTGCGGACGTCGAGCGGTAGCACCTCGTGGCCCTGGGCGACCAGGTCGGCGTCGAGGCGGCGGAGCAGGCGGGCGGTGCGGGAGGTGGCGGAGGGACTGCCGGAGACGGACAGGACGGTGGCCATGGGGACCTCATCTCTTGGGGCGGGCCGGGAGCACCCGGTGGGCTGCCGGACCTCTCGAAGACGGTTCGACGGTTGCCGGAGGGCGGGCGGGTCTACGGAAGCGGGGCCCGTTCCTCCAGCTCGCGGACGAGCGGCAGCACCTTCTTGCCGAAGTACTCGACCTCCTCGTGGTAGTGCAGGAAGCCGAGCAGCAGCAGGTCCACGCCGAGCCGCTTGTAGGCGACGATGCGCTCCGCGATCTGTTCCGGGGTGCCGATCAGCCCCGTGCGGAAGCCGTCGTTGTACTGGACCAGGTCCTCGAAGGAGGAGTCCTGCCACATGCCCTTGCCGTCCCCGGTGGACCGTCCGGCCTGCTGGACGGCCGAGCCGAAACCGCGGACGGCCTCCGTGTCGGCCTTGGCGACGATCTCGCGCAGGGTGTCGCGGGCCTCCGCCTCGGTGTCGCGGGCGATGAGGAAGCCGTTGAGGCCGAAGCGGGGCGGGGTGCGCCCGGCGGCCCCGGCGGCGGCGCGCACGTCCTGGATCTGTTCGGTGACGCCGTCGAAGTCCTTCCCGTTGGAGAAGTACCAGTCCGAGACCCGTCCGGCCATCTGCCGGGCGGCGGTGGAGTTGCCACCCTGGAAGATCTCCGGGTGCGGGCGCCCGGCCGAGGCGATCGGCTTGGGCTTCAGGGTGAAGTCGCGGATGCGGTAGAAGTCCCCGGCGAGTTCGGCGTGGTCCTCGGTCCAGACGGCGCGCAGGGCCCGGATGAACTCCTCGGAGCGGCGGTAGCGCTCGTCGTGTTCCAGCCAGGGCTCTCCGAGGGCGGTGAACTCGTCCTTGAACCAGCCGCTGACCACGTTGACGGCGAAGCGTCCGTTGCTCAGGTGGTCGGTGGTGGCGCCGAGTTTGGCGAGGACCGCGGGGTGCCAGAGGCCGGGGTGGACGGCGGCGATGACCTTCAGCCGCTGGGTGGCGAGCAGCAGGGCGAGGCTGAAGGAGGTGGACTCGTGCTGGTACTCGGCGCCGTAGCCGGCCATGTAGCGGACCTGGGTGAGGGCGTAGTCGAAGCCGTTGTTCTCGGCCAGGACGGCGAGTTCGCGGTTGTAGTCGTACCCCCAGTCGGTGCGCTGTTCGATCGTGCTGGTGACGAGGCCACCGCTGACGTTGGGGACCCAGTACGCGAAGCGCACCGGATCGGCGGAGGGCGGAGGGGGCATGGGGTTCTCCCGGAACAGGAAGGCGGGTGGTGGCGCGGTGGGGTGGGGTGGGCACGGCGCGGGGCCCGGTGATCGTGAAACCCGATCAGCGGCGGCGCGTACGGAAGGAGGTGCGGCGATCGGCGCGTGCGAGGTGCTCCCGCACGGAGGGATGCGCAGACACACTCGGACCGGCGCACATGCGTACGGAGGTACGCAGACGTGTGCGGGACCGCGCGGGAGCGCGAGGATCGCGAAGGAGGAGGTCTCTCCTCAGACTCCGCTCAGACTCCGCGACAACAGAAGGCGCTGGAAACGCGGCCGAGGTCGATGTGGCGGCGACGGGTCAGGCGGCGCACATCCCTCTCCTTACGCGTTCCGTGACGCGTGCCCGGCTGCTCCGGGCGCGTCCTCGGGATCCAGAGTAGGGCGGCGGGGCCCCGCGGGTCGAGAAGGCATCCGCGAAGGAGCGATAGGGTTTCCCTTTCACCGAGTCGAGGCGGGGAACCGCGGGAGGACGGTCCGGCGGCATGCGCATCGAGCAGCTGGAGTACATCGAGGCCGTCACCCGGCTGGGCTCGCTGCGCCGGGCGGCGGACGAACTGCACCTGTCCCAGCCCGCGTTGAGCGAGACCGTACGGAATCTGGAGCGTGAGCTGGGCGTCGCCGTGCTGGACCGGAAGCGGTCGGGGGCGACCATCAGCGAGGCGGGCCGCGAACTGCTGCCGCACATCATCGGGGTGCTGGACGCGGTCGACCGGCTGCGCCGGGCCGCCGACGAGCAGCACCGCACCAGCCGCACGGTGCGGCTCGGCACGGTGTTCGCGGCGACGGTTCCGCTGCTGGTCCCGGCGATCCGGGAGTTCCGCGCGCTGCACTCGGCCACCGAGGTGGAGGTGATCGCGGCCCAGCAGTCCGTGATCCACCGCTCCCTGCTGGAGGGCGGGGTCGACCTCGGACTGGTGAACTACCTGGACGGCGACGACATCGCGCCCGACCTGGACACCACGGAGCTGATCCGGGGCCGTCCGGTCGTCTGTCTGCGCCCCGACAACCCGCTGGCCGCGCGGGAGTCGGTCGGCGTGGACGATCTCTTGGGCGAGCCGCTGATCGTCATGCGTTCGGGCTATCTGATGCACCGCTTCACCCACCGGCTGCTGAAGGGCCGGGTGCCCTCGTTCTCGTACTCCGCCGACGGTGCGGAGATGGGCAAGCTGATGGTGGCGGAGGGGCTGGGGGTCACGGTGCTCCCGGACTACAGCGTCGTCGGGGATCCGCTGGAGCGCACCGGGGCGATCACCTGCCGGCCGCTGACGAACGATGCCACCACGGTGCTGCTGGTGGTGCAGCGCAGCCGTACGGGCTCGGTGTCCCGGGCCGCCCGCGACCTGCACCGGATCTTCGTGGGGCGCGCCGAGGCGCACCGCACCGGCGACCGGAGGCCCTAAGGCATCCGCCCGATGCCGCCGGACCGCCTTACTCCGCAGCATGGGCCGCACGGCACGGATGCGGAGCACGGGGCGGGGAGCGGGGCGGCATGGGCGGTTCGGCGGCGGTGCGGGTCCTGCGGGACCGGACGGCGGGGCGATATCTGGCGGGGGTGGTCGTCTCCGGGTTCGGTACGTCGGCGATGTGGCTCACGGCGGGGATCTGGGTCAAGTCGCTGACCGGGTCGAACAGTCTGGCGGCGCTGACGGTGTGCGCGATGTGGGCCCCGGTGCTGGCCGGGCCGTTGCTCGGCGCGCTCGCGGACCGGATGGGCCGCAAGGCGCTGCTGGTCCGGGTGAATCTGGCGATGGCCTGCCTGCTGGCCACGCTGACGCTGGTGGACTCGAGCACCATGGTGTGGCTGGTCTTCGTGGTGCTGGTGCTCTACGGGGCGAGCGGCGTCCTGCTCGACGCGGCGGAGTCGGCGCTCGTCGCGGGGACCGTGGACGCCTCGCTCCTTGCGGACTTCAACGGGCTGCGGATGACGGCCAACGAGGGCATGAAGCTGGTCGCCCCGCTGGCGGGCGCGGGACTGTACGCGCGCTACGGCGGGCCTGCCGTGGCACTGCTGGACGCGGCGACGTGCGCCCTGGCAGCCCTGATCTTCGCCCGTCTACGGGTACGGGAGGCTCCCCGGCCCCCGGCGGGTGCGCGTCGCGGCGAACTCACCGCCGGGCTGCGCCGGATACGCGCATCGGCCGTGCTGCGCCCGCTGGTGACGGCCGGGGCGGCGACGATGCTGCTGGCGGGGGTGAACGGGGCCGCGACCTTCGCGTACGTCGATGATGTGCTCGGCCGGGCGCCGGCCTACGCGGGAGTGCTGTACGCGGTGCAGGGCGCGGGTTCGGTGGCGGTGGGGCTGCTGGTGGGGCCGCTGCTGCGCCGGCTGCCCGAGCGGGTGTTCGCGGCGGGCGGGACGGCCTTGTTCGCGCTGGCGTTGGGGGCGCGGACGCTGCCGCTGGAGCCGGTGGCCCTGGCGGCGAGCGCGGCGATCGGGTTCGGTCTGCCGTGCGTGCTGATCGCGGCGATGACGGCGGTGCAGCGGGAGACGCCGGACGCGGAGCTGGGGCGGACGGCGGCGACGGCGAGCTCGCTGATGACGGCCCCCAACGCAGTGGCCCTGGCGGTGGGGGCGGGGCTCGTCGCGGTGGTGGACGTGCGGGTGCTGACGGCGGGGGCCGGGGCGGCGGGGGTGCTGGTCGCGGTGGCGCTGGTGACGGGGGCGCGGGGCCGCCGCGACACCCCCGCGAGCCCGGCGTCCGACGCCGGGCCGCACCGGTCGTGAGGCCGCCGTTCCGCCCGGCTGTGATGCCTCCGCGCCGCACCGGCCGTGAGACCGCCGTTCCGCCCCGGCCGTGATGCCTCCGTTCCACCCCGGCCGTGAGACCGCCGCTCCACCCCAGCTGTGATGCCGCCGTTCCACCCCGGCCGTGAGGCCTCCGCCCCGCCCCGGCCGTGAGACCGCCGCTCCACCCCAGCTGTGATGCCGCCGCTCCGCCCCGCCGTCGGGCTTCGGCCACGCCCCCCGGAGCCCTGCTCCTCAGCCCGTCCGGGAGAGCGCGGCGGCGACCGCCTCCAGGTCCGGGCCCGAGGCGAGTCCCGCGTGGTACAGGCGCAGTTGGTTCGCCCCGAGCGAGGCGGCGTGGGCCGCATCGCGCGCCAGGGTGCGGGGGCTGCCGCCCATCCCGGTGACGATCCCGAAGGTGGCGGCGCGCACTCCGCCCCGGCCGGCGAACGGCCCGAGGACCGCCTCCCGGGCGCTGTCGGACCCGGTGCAGGGCAGGACCACGCCGTCGGCCACGGCGAGGATGTGGTCCGGCTCGACACCGGCGTTGGCCCCGGTGCGGTACGGGGCGGGGTCGGCGTGCAGCAGGACCTGGAAGCCGGGCGGGGCCGCGGCCCGCACGGCGGCGACCGCCGCTTCCTGGAACGTACGGGCGACGCTGCCGCGCCGGCGCAGGGTGGCGTCCGCCGCTGCGGGCCCGAGCAGCTTCTCGATGCCGTCGCGGCCCGACTCGGCGGATCCGGCCCCGGACCAGGCGGGTTCCAGGGCGCGACGGACGGTGGCGGCCAGTTCGCCGGGGTCGACGCCCGCCTGCCCGTACCCCTCGCGGCAGTCGGCGCAGAAGCACAGCGACATCAGGAACTGCGCCGCGTCGCCGAGGCCCACGCCGGCGACCTTGTCGTGGGCGTGCAGATGGGCGAAGCCGTACCAGCCGCAGGACTCCAGTTCGACGCCGCGCGTTCCGGGCCGGGCGGCGGCCTCCGCCGCCAGGTCCACGAGGTAGGCGCGCACGGCGGGCCGGGCGATGCAGGGGGCCCAGGGGTAGCGGTCCCCGTAGGCGTTGACCACCGAGGTGTCCGGGTGCTCCGCGCCGAGCCGGGAGCTGTGCGCGAGGACCACCCAGCTGTGCACCTCGAGTCCGGCGGCGGTCAGCGCCCCGGCGGCCTCCCCGAAGGGATCGTCGCCGGCCACCCAGCTCTGGCGGTACGGGGCGAGGGCCCGCCCCGCCCAGCGGGCCGGGTCCGGCGGGTAGAGCACGGCGGCGTGCTCGGCGGTGACGACGCGGTGGGCGGGGTGGCGGGGGGTGAGGGCCCGGGTGGAGTGGTAGGCGGAGGCCAGGGTGACCTGCCGGACGCCGAGGTCTGCGATCCGGGCGGCGGCGTCCGGGTCCCCGACGACGTCCCACGGGTAGAGGAAGACCCCTGCCTTCACGCCCGCTCACCCGCCGCCCGCTGCTCCGTCGCCTGCTCTGCCAGCAGGGAGCGGCCGCTCGCGATGATCTCGATGAGGTCCTTGACGTGTGCGGCAGGCGGTTCGGTGAGCGGGGTGCGCACCTCGCCGACGTCCAGGCCCTGGAGCCGGACTCCGGCCTTGACCAGGGAGACGGCGTACCCGCGGCCCTTGGCGCGCAGTTCGACGAGCGGCCGGTAGAAGTGGTCGAGCAGCGCGTTGACCAGGGCGTCGTCGCCGGAGTCCAGGGCCCGGTAGAAGGCGAGGGCGATGTCCGGGGCGAAGGCGAAGACGGCGGAGGAGTAGAGGGTGACGCCGATGCCCCGGTAGGCGAGGCCGGTGAGCTCGGCGGTGGGCAGTCCGTTGAAGTAGAGGAAGTCGTCGGCGGGCCGGTGGGTGCGGACCGCGCTGACGATGCGCTGCATGAGGTCGAGGTCTCCGCAGCCGTCCTTGAGCCCGATGATTCCGGGGGTGCGGGCGAGGGCCACGACGGTTTCCGGGGTGAAGACGGCGTTGTCGCGCTGGTAGACGATCGTCTCCAGGCCGGTGGCCGCCGCGAGGGCCGCGTAGTGGTTCAGCAGTCCTTCCTGGTCGGCGACGACGAGGTAGGGCGGCATGGCGAGGAGCCCGTCCGCACCGGCCTCCTCGGCCGCCCGCGCGAACTGGACGGCGAGCGCCGTGCCATAGCCGGCCCCGGCGACGACCGGGATCTGTCCGGCGGTCTCCTCGACGGCGGCGGCGACCGCGAGGCGGAACTCCTCGAGGGTCAGCGCATGGAACTCGCCCGTGCCGCAGCAGGCGAACACCGCGGCGGCTCCGGCGTCGATCCCGGCCCGCACATGGGCCCGGAAGACGTCGAGGTCGACGGCGCCGTCCGGCCCGAACGCGGTCACGGGGAAGAAGAGCGGCCCGGCGACTTCGCTGAGCCGGGCGGCAAGGGGGGCTGAGGTCACGGGCGCTCCCTGAGCAGATTCAGGCGTGCACAACTCTGATCGGTGTCCATATTTCTGAACACCGCAACGCTAAGGCAGCCTCCAAGGGCAGGTCAAGGCAGACGGGGCCTCTTGACGCACCCGATCTCCCCTCCCTAGCTTGTCCATGCATGTGAATGCCAGCCAGGATTTGGCACAGCGCCCGCGTACGCCCCGAGGAGACCCCCGTATGACCGCTCCCCGTACCGTCCTGCTCACCGGCGCCGCAGGCGGCCTCGGCACCCTGATGCGGGGGCTGCTGCCCGCGTACGGATACGACCTGCGGCTGTTCGACCTGGTCCCGGTGGACGGCGCGCCCGACGCGGTCACCGCCGATCTGAACGACCGGGAGGCGCTGCGCGAGGCCGTGCGCGGGGTGGACGCGGTCGTCCACCTGGCGGGCATCTCCCTGGAGTCCACGTTCGACAAGATCCTGCACGCCAACATCCAGGGCACCCACCACCTCTACGAGGCCGCCCGCGAGGAGGGCGTCCGGCGCATCGTGTCCGCCTCCTCCAACCACGTCATCGGCCACACCCCGCGTCCGACCGCCGGTGATCCGCTGATCCCGCTGGACACACCGCGCCGCCCCGACACCTTCTACGGGCTCTCGAAGTGCTTCGGCGAGGACCTGGCCCAGCTCTACTGGGACCGGTACGGGCTGGAGACGGTCTCGGTACGGATCGGATCCTGCTTCCCCGAGCCCACCTCGGTGCGGATGCTGTCGGTCTGGATGAGCCCCGGCGACGGCGCCCGGCTGCTGCACGCGGCCCTCACCGCCGAGGACGTGGGGCACACCGTCGTCTACGGCTCCTCCGCCAACACCCGGCTGTGGTGGGACCTCGCCCCGGCGAGGGCACTGGGCTACCGGCCGCTGGACGACTCGGAGCCGTACGCGGCGAAGCTCGTCGCCGAACAGGGCGAGCTGGCCCCGGACAATCCGGCGCACGCCCGCGTGGGCGGCCACTTCGTGACCGACCCGCCGATCTGGCCGCACTGAGAGCCGGCGGCCGGCGGAAATCGGGGCGACGCGGGAGCGACCGGGCGGGCAGGATGGCCGCCATGCCGAGACCTTCCGGATTCCAGTACGAACAGCACGGCGACCAGAGCGTCACCATCACCCACCAGGGCCGCCCGGCGGGCACCCTGCGCGGCGGGCGGGCGGAGAAGTTCCTGGCCGAGGTGGCGTCGGGCGACGCCCAACTGGTGATGGCGCGCTGGACCGGCGCGTACAAGCACGGCAACGAGCGCACCGCCCGCAACCACCCGCGCAACCGGCGCTGAGGCGCTGCCGAACCGCGGCCGAGCGCGTGCCGGGGGCCGCGAAAGCGGCGTTCCGGACAGCCGAGGGTAAGGGAACGGCAAAGCGGGGTCGTTCGTTACCCCGTGCATGACCGCAATGACCCCCGGCTCGAACATCCCTCTCTCCGTCGCCCGCGTGGCGGTGGACGTCGCCGCTCCGGTGCGGCTCGACGTCTCGGGCCTGCTGCTCACCGCCGACGGCAAGGTGCGCTCCGACGACGACTTCATCTTCTACAACCAGCCCTCGGGCCCCGGCGTGACCTACCGCGCCGGCGGCGGCTCCGCGCCCGACGCGATCGTGGTGGACACCGCCGCCGTCCCGCCCGGCATCGAGAAGATCGTCGTCACCGCGAGCCCGGACGCCGCGGGCCAGACCTTCCAGGGCGTCGAGCCCACCGCCACCGTGCGCAACGCGGACGACGGCAGCGCGCTCGCCACCTTCACCCCGCCGCAGCTGGGCGCCGAGACGGCGCTCGTGGTCATCGAGGTCTACCGGCGCAACGGCGCCTGGAAGGCCCGCGCGGTCGGCCAGGGGTACGCGAACGGGCTGGCCGGGATCGCCACGGACTTCGGCGTCTCGGTCGAGGAGCCCGCGGCCCCCGCCGCCGCGCCGGTGCCGGTCGCGGCTCCGGTCGCCCCGGTGGCGCCGCCGGTCGCCGCCCCCGTCGACCCCCGGATCGCCCCGCCGGCCCCGCCCGCACCGCCCGCTCCCCCGGCGGCCCCCGCCGCGCCCGCCGGCTCGGGGAAGATCAACCTGGACAAGGGCCGGGTCACCCTCCAGAAGAACCAGACCGTGTCCCTCGTCAAGGGCGGCGCCCCGCTGCTCTCGCGGGTCAGGATGGGGCTGGGCTGGGAGCCCGCGTTCCGGGGCAAGGACATCGATCTGGACGCGTCGGTGATCGCGTACGGCCCCAACCGCAACCACCTGGACAGCTGCTACTTCGGCAAGCTGACCATCCTGAACGGGGCGATCAAGCACTCCGGCGACAACCTCACCGGTGAGGGCGCGGGCGACGACGAGGTGATCGTCGTGGACCTGGGCCGGATCCCCGCCGATGCGACGGGCCTGGTCTTCACGGTGAACTCGTTCACCGGTCAGAAGTTCAACGAGGTCGCCAAGGCCTACTGCCGGCTGATCGACGACGCGTCCGGGGAGGAGCTGGTCCGCTTCGACCTCACCGGCGCCGAGCCGCAGACCGGCGTGATGATGGCCAAGCTCATCAAGCAGTTCACCGGCGAGTGGGAGATGACCGCGATGGGCGAGTTCGTGAAGTCACGCACCGTGCGGGGCATGGTCAAGCCCGCCGCCCAGTCCCTGTAGCCGCCGTGGGCCCCCGCCCGGGGGCCACAACGGATTCCGGGGCGCCTGAAGTGATTCAGGCGCCCCGGGTCCGGAGAAGGCGGACGCTGCTCGTGCTCGTCTCGCGTCTCAGAGCTTGGTCAACTTGGAGTACGGGCTCAGGATCCTTCCCTGACGCCCCGAGAAGTCGATGAGGACTGCGTCGTTGTCGCCCTCGACAGCAAGGATCCTGCCGAGCCCGAACTGGTCGTGCGACACCCTGTCGCCCACATCGAAGCATTCGACCGGTGGGGCCTCCTGGGCCGGGCGGTTGAAGGGACTGGAAGGCAGGTGACGCCGGGATCCGGCTGACTGTTTCATTACGTCGAGTATGCGCCCTGTGAAGGCCCGACGCCATGCCCGCCGGGGCCGGGGCCCCAGAAGTGCCGGATTCGTAATCAGCGCTCACCACGGCCGGTCAGCGCTTCCTCCCGCCCCCAGCAGCGGAACCACGCGGAACGCCGCGTCGGAAAGACCCCCGAACGTGTGGCGGTTTCCGCCACCGGACGGGGCGTGGCCGAGCCGGTGTCCGGTCGGATTCCCGGTGCGGACGGGCACCGTGCCCGAAACGCTCCGGGTCGCGTCGCCACGGCGCGTGTACGGGGTGTCCTCGTCGGTGACGACGAGGACACCGAAACGCGAGGGGGCGCAACCGAAACGGTGGGCGGGGGCGTCGCACAGAAGGGTCCCGGGGTGATCGTCCCCCGGCCCGGACAAGGCCCGGCGCGGCGGCACGAGGGGGGACGCACACGGTATGGAGCAGCTCGCGGAGTACCGGCTCGTGGCGCTGCTCGGCGAGGGCGGCATGGGCCGGGTCCATCTCGCCCGGACGGCGTCGGGCCGGCTGGCGGCGGTGAAGACCGTCCACGCCCATCTCGCCGCCGACCCGCAGTTCCGGGAGCGGTTCCGGCGCGAGACGCTGGCGGCGCGGGCGGTCGCCGGTCCGTTCACGGCGGCGGTGCTGGACGCCGACCCCGATGCCGTACGGCCGTGGCTGGCGACCGAGTTCTGCGCCGGGCCGACGCTCGCCGAGACCGCCGGGGCGCTCGGGCCGCTGGGCGCGGGGCCGCTGGCCGGGCTGGGGGCGGCGCTCGCGGAGGCGCTGGCGAGCATCCACCGGGCCGGGCTGATCCACCGCGACCTGAAGCCGGCGAACGTGGTGCTCACCCGGGGCGGCCCGAAGGTCCTGGACTTCGGCATCGCCCGGCGGGCGGCCGACGAGACGCTCACGGACACCGGGGAGGTCATCGGCTCGCCGGGCTTCATCGCACCCGAACTGCTGACGGCCGACGACGAGCCGTCCCCCGCCACCGATGTGTTCGCCCTCGCGGCCCTGCTGGCACGGATGGCGACGGGCCGGGCTCCCTTCGGCTCCGGCCCCGCGCACCAGGTGCTGTACCGGACGGTGCGGGGCGAAGCCGATCTGGACGGGGCGCCGACCGACGAGTGGCGCACGTTCCTCGCCGCCGCGCTGACGGGCGACCCGGCGGACCGTCCCACGGTGGCCGAGGTACTGAGCTGGTGCGCGGAGCGGTCCCCGGCCGACACGTGGTGGGAGCGGGACCCGGTGTCCGGCCTGGTCCACGCCCACGAGAACAGGGTCGCGGCGCTGGTGGCGGGCGAGGCGGGCGGCCGGGGCGGCGCGGGTGGCCGGGGCGGCACGGGTGACGCGGGTGCCCCGGGCGGCGCGGATGACGCGGGTGCCCCGGCCGGCACGGGTGACACGGGCATCCCGGCAGGCACGGGTGACACGGGCATCCCGGCAGGCACGGGTGACGCGGACGACGCGGGTGCCCCAGCCAGTGCGGATGCCGCGGGCATCCGGGTCGACGCGGGCACCCCGGCCGGCACGAGTGCTCCGCCCAGCGCCGCCGGCGCGAGTGCCCCGCCCGGCGCGGCGGACGCCGGTCCCGCTCCGGCCGATGCCGTACCCGCCCTCACCCGCGCCACCCGCACCCCGGCGGACGCCGTCCCGTACCGGGCCCGTCCCGTGGTCGCGCCGCGGGATGCCGTCCCGGACGACGGGGAGCGGGGCCGGGGCCCGACCAGGCGGCGGCTGCTCGCGTTCGGCGGGGCCGCGCTCGTGGCGGGGACCGGCATCGCCGGGGTGACCGTGCTCGGCCTCACCGAGAAGGACCGCCCGACCGGCTCCCCCGCCACCACGCCGCCGAAGACCCGCTGGACCCGGGGACGGCTTCAGTGGACCCGGACCGTCGGCGACCTCGGCCCCTCCGGCCGGGTGCTGCGCCACGGCAGCGCGCTCCTCGTCACGGACGCGGCCGCGGTGACCGCGCTCGACGCGGCCACCGGTGCGGTGCGCTGGCGGCATCCCGCGCAGGACGTCACGGCCGTCCGGCCGCTCGGGGACCAGGTGCACCTGCTGCTCTCCGGGCTGCTCTTCGCACCGGAACTCCTCACCCTCGACGCCCGTACGGGCAACCGGCGCTGGTCGGCCGTGCCGGTCCGGCCGCCCGGCGCCGGGACGTCCACCGCTCCCGACGGCCAGTCGGCGTTCTTCACGGTCGACGGCGCGACGACGGCCCTGGTCACCTACGCCTCGGACGCCAGCCTGTGGGCGAAGCGGACCCTGGGCGAACGCCCCTGGCGCGCCTACGGGTTCGATTCCCGTACGGGGAAGGCTCTCTGGTTCCACGAGGGGACACGGGCCGCGGTGACCGGCATCGACGCGGCGGGCGGGCGGCTGGCCGTCGGGCTCCGCCTCCCCACCCCTTACGGGGCACCCCCCGAGGAGCCGTTGTTCGTGCTGCGGACCTCCGGCGCGGCACCGTGGCCGGAGCCGGAGATACCCGGCGGCGCCCCCTATCCGCACGCCCACCCCGGCGCCTCCGGCACCCGCTACTACACGCGTGGCGGCCGGATCCTCGCGGTCGATCTGGCGACCCGGCGCACCGCCTGGCGCCGGAAGCTCGAAGGTTCGCCCACGGTCACGCCCGTGGCGACCGGTGGCGTGGTGCACGCCGCGTCGGCGGGCGGGGTCACCGCGCTCGACGCCCGGAGCGGGCGGGTCCGCTGGAGCCGTACGGACGTCGGGCGGCTCGCCTCCGACGACGGCAGCGTCATCGCCCCCGGGCCGCCGCTGGTGACGGACGGCACGCTGTACGCCACCGGGCCGCAGCCGAGCAGCGGCGAGGAGGCCGGGGAGGGGGCGCTCTGGGGGGTGCACGCCCTCGACGCCCTCCGCGAGCGCCGCCTGTGGTCGGCCCCCGTCGAGGCCGACGGGGCTCTGCTGGCCGCCGCGGGCGGAGGCCTCCTCCATGTCTGCGCCGACGGGACCGTGCAGACGTTCACCGGACCGGACTCCGCGTGACGGGCCCCCTGCTTCCCGGCGATCCCGAACGGCTCGGCTCCATCCGCCTGCTGGGCCGGCTCGGGGCGGGCGGCATGGGCACCGTCTACCTGGGGCGGACGCCCGGTGGGCTGACCGTCGCGGTGAAGACGGTGCACGAACACCTGGCGGCCGACCCGCACTTCCGTGAACGGTTCCGCCGCGAGGCCGCCGCCGCCCGCGCGGTGACCGGCGCGCACACGGCCGCGGTGCTCGACGCGGACCCGGAGTCGCCCCGGCCGTGGCTCGCCACCGCGTATCTGCCGGGCGTCACGCTGCGGCACGCGGTGGCGGCGACCGGACCACTGGCGCCCTCCGCCGTACGGTCCCTGGGCGCGGCCCTCGCCGAGGCCCTGGCGGCCGTCCACCGGGCGGGGCTCGTCCACCGCGACCTGAAGCCGTCGAACGTGCTGATCACCGCCGACGGGCCCCGGGTCATCGACTTCGGGATCGCCCGCGCGATCGGCGACCACGGGCTGACCGGCGCGGGCGACGTCATCGGCACCCCGGGGTTCATCGCCCCGGAACAGATCACCGGGGCCATCGTCACCGGGGTCGCGGTGACCCGGGGATCGGTCACCGGGGCGGCCGACGTGTTCGCCCTCGGGGCGGTGCTGGTGTTCGCCGCCACCGGAGGCAGCCCCTTCGGCTCGGCGACCCCGGCGGTGCTGCTCTACCGGGCCGTCCACGAGGACCCTGACCTCTCGGACGTGCCCGAGGACGTACGGGAGGTGGTGACGGCCTGCCTGGAGAAGGACCCCGGCCTGCGGCCGACGGTGGACCAGGTCCTGCGGGCCACCGCGGATCCGCATCCGGCGCTGTGGTGGCGCACGGAGCCGCTGCGCTCGCTGGTCCTGGGCGAGGCGGCGGGGCACGCCCCCGAGGAGCCACCCGAGGACGACGGCACGCCCGCCACCGACCGGACCACGGACCGGGACCCCGGGCAGAGCGCCGGGCGCGCCACCAGCCCGACCACGGACCAGGACACCCCGCCCAGCGCCGGGCACGCCACCAGCCCGACCAGAGACCGGGACCCTGGCCCCAGCACCGGGCACGCCACCGTCCCAACCAGAGACCAGGACCCCGGACCCAGCGCCACGCCCGCCGCCACCAGCCCCGCCGAGGCTCCCCGTGCAGGCACCGCGACCCGTCCGGCCCCCGCGCCCGGCCGCACCCGCCCCCTGCCCTCCCCGCCCGCGCCGCCCACGCCGAGGGGGCCGGCGCGGCGCGGGGAGCTCGCCCGACGCGGTCTTCTGCTGGCCGGAGGCGGCGGGCTCGCCTCGCTCGTCACGTATGCCTTCCTCCGGGGCGGCGGGGCCGGCGGTCGGGAGGAGCGGGGCGAGGATCCTCTGAAGCTCCGGGCGGGGAGCGCCCAGCCGGGCGACCTGCGCTGGACCCTGTCCCCCGCCCGCGACAGCACCACCGTCGACGCCCTGCGGCCCACCGGGAGTTCACTGCTGGTGCACGGTGTCGCCGTGCCCGATGTCGGGGACGCCGGCAGCGGCGGCGGATACGTCACCGCGCGGCGGAGCCTCGACGCCGGGCGCCGGTGGCTGGTCGGCGCCGCGGAGGACACCCCGGCGCAGTGGGGCGTGTCCGGTTCCGTGCTCGTGGCGGCCGACCTGGGGCTCGACGCCCTCGATCTGGCGACGGGCGAACCGCGCGGCAAGCCCGCGGAGCACCCGGTCCCCCTCTGGTTCGCCGTCGCCGCGGGCACCCTGGTCTCCGGTTTCGCGGCGGACGGCGACGCGCCGACGCTGACCGCCGTGGACCTGCGCACGGGTGCGAAGCGCTGGAGCGGGGGCACGGCGGAGGTCCGGTCGCCTGCCGTGCTGGACCGGTCGGTGCTGCTGGCCGACGAGGACGGCGAGAACATCCGGTGCGTCGACGCGGTCAGCGGTGAAATCCGTTGGGCGTACGAGGAGTTCGAGGGTCCGGTGGCCGCTCTGGCGGCGGTCCCGGAGGCGGGCTGTTTCGCCCTGCTCGGCGTCGGGGGCGACCTGCGCTTCCTCCGGGCACGGGACGGCGGCGGCCTGGCATCCGCCGTGCTGGAGGGCGGGCCGAGTTCCGGATCCAGTGCGCTGGCCGCCGTCGGCTCCACCGTGCTGCTGACCACCGGGGGCCGGGTCCACGCCTACGCACCCGCCACCGGCCGGAAGCTCTGGTCGGCGGGGACGGTGGGACTGGACACCAGCTGGCCCGCGGGCACGGGCGGTGTCCGGACCCCGGTGACGGTCGGCGGATCGCTGCTCCACTGGGCGCGGGCGGGGGTCCTCCAGTCCCTCGACCTCCGCAGCGGCGAGGAGCGCTGGGCCGCCACGCTCGGCGGGGTCGGCCAGGTGCCGCCGACGGTGACGGGGGGCACGGTGTACGCGGCGACCGGTGAGCTGTGCCGGGCCCTGGGCGTGAACGGGGGTGCGGTGCAGCGCGGTTGGGCGGTCACCGACGTCCGGGACCTCGCCGCGGACCCCTCCGGCTGGTACGCCCGCATCGGCACGAAGGCGATACGGGCGTACAACCACACGGCTGCGCCGGTGCGGGGCTCCTGAGCGGCCCGGCCGTTCAGGCCCCTCGGCCGCCCGCGCGCGAACGGGCCTTGAACGCCGCCTTGCGGGCGTCCTTGGCGGCCCTCTTGTCGCTGTGCAGCCGGCCGATGGCCTCCAGCACATCGGCGGTGGCCGGGTGGTCGACGCGCCAGACCTCGTCGAAGAAGCCGCTGTGCTGCGCGGAGAGCCCCTCGACCAGGCCCTGGAGCTCGTCCAGCTCGCCGTCCGCGTCCAGTTGGGCGGCGATGGTGTCGATGGCCAGCCAGAAGATCATGTCCTCCGGCGGGGCGGGGACGTCGGCCGCGCCGCGCTCCGCGAGCCAGACGCGGGCCAGGCCGCCGAGTTCCGGGTCGCCGAGCACCCCGCGTACGGCGGGTTCCGCCTCGGGGCCGGCCAGGGCGAGGGCCTGCTGACAGTGGAGGCGGCGCAGCGGCGCACCCTCGTCCGCGCCGTGGGCGGCGGCCAGCAGCTCGGCCGCCGCCGCCACCGCGCCCT
The DNA here is from genome assembly GCF_044333935.1 of Streptomyces sp. NPDC020884. Lineage (NCBI taxonomy): Bacteria > Bacillati > Actinomycetota > Actinomycetes > Kitasatosporales > Streptomycetaceae > Streptomyces > Streptomyces sp. NPDC020884. The sequence goes on from NZ_JBIRRY010000001.1 coordinate 107,535, forward strand.
CGGCGCCGTACCCCGCGAGCCAGAGCTGGATCTCGGCGCGGGCGGCGGACTCCGCGTAGTGGGCGATGCCGTCGAGGAGGACGTCGGCGCCCTTGCCCGCGAGGTCGCCGACGGCGGGGGCGTCCACCCCGGCCTCCAGCATCCGGGCCCGGATGCCGTACAGGCCGAGGGGGGTGAGCTTGACCATGCCGTAGCGGGTGACGTCCTCGTCGTCGGCCCCGGCGACGGAGCCGTCGGCGGCTTCGCCCTCCTCGACCAGCAACGCCTCGTCGACCGGCCGGTATTCGACGATCCCGATGGGTTCGAGGAGCCGGAACTGGTCGTCGAGGCGCATCATCGCCTCCGACACCTGCTCCAGGATGTCGTCGGTGGGCTCGCCCATGTCGTCGGGGACGATCATCGACGCGGCGAGGGCGGGCAGCGGAACGGGTTCCTCGCCCGCGCCGGTGCCCGCGAGGGTGAGCAGATAGAGGTTGCCGAGGACCCCGTCGAGGAACTCCGCCTCGGCCTCCGGGTCCCACTCCAGGGCGTCGAAGTCGATCGAGCCGTCCTCGCCGACGAGATCCGCGAAGTCGTCCAGGACGGGCGCGGTGGCATCGGCGTGCACGGCGTCCAGGCCGTCGAGCCAGATGCCCAGGACGTCCTGCGGGGAGCCACCGGTGAGCAGGGCCAGGTTCTCGCCCGCGGCGACGGTGCCCCCGGCCTCCGAACCGTCCGAACCGTCCGAACCGTCCGAGCCCTCCGCGTCGTCCGCCTCCTCGTCCCCCTCCTCGGGGTCCGTGACGTCGAGGAGGCCGGTGTCGACGGCCAGCCGCCAGGCCTCGCTGGCGTACGCGGCGCCGTCCTCGTCCGCCGGGAGCCCCAGGTACTCGGCGGCCGCGGGCAGCTGCGCCTCGACGAGCTCGCCGCCGGCCCCGACACGGGTGTCCGGCCCGGCCCAGCGGGCGAGCTTCACGGCACGGACGAACAGCGGAGCGGCGAGCGCGTCCCGTGCCAGTTCGGCCTCGGAGTTGAGCCGCACCGGCGGCAGGGAGGGGCGCTCTGCGGACATCGGGGGTTCTCCTCGGTGCGTGCTCGGGGGCGTACGGAGTACGGACGCGGTTCAGCCGCCCAAGCCTAGACGCATTTCGCCGCATGCCGCCCGCCGCTCTGGCCGCACGCCGCTGGCCCCGCACACAACCCTCGCGCACGCCGCCCGTCTCTGGCCCCGCACGCAACCCTCGCGCACGCCGCCCGCCGCTGGCCCCGCACGCAACCCCTCGCGCACGCCGCCCGCCGCTGGCCCCGCACGCAACCCCTCGCGCATGCCGCCCGCCGCTGGCCCCGCACGCAACCCCTCGCCTGCGCCGCCCGCCGCCCCTCGCGCCCCTACCCGCCCCGGACGCCCGCGCCCGGTTCCAGGCTGAGCGCGGGGGTGTAGCGGTTCACGCCGCCGCCGGTCATGCCCGGGTACTTCTGGACGCGTTCCCAGAGCGGGGACGGGGACCCGACGCCCTCCCCGGGGGCGGCGAGGGCCGCGATGTGGTGCTCGGCGCTCTCCCACTCCGCGTAGTTGAGGACCCGGGTGCCGTCGGTGCTCGCGTGGAAGTGTGCGGCGATGCCGCCGGCGGGCATCTGGACGTCGTCGCCGAGCGCCGCGAACACGGCGTCCACCCAGTCGCGTTGGCGGTCCGGGTCGGGCCCCTCGAACACGACGTCCACAATCACGACGCAGCCGGGTTCCCGGGTGTCGCCCTCGGCCCGGAGTCCGGAGCGGTAGAGCTCGTAACTGTGCAGCCCGAGGCGTTCGATGCCGGGGACGGCGGCGTCGATCTCGGCGTTGCGGGCGTCGCGGCCCTCCGCCACGAAGCTCTGGTAGGCCTGCTCGCCGGTCCACTGGGAGTAGTGCAGCAGGGTCGCGCCGTCCTCCCCCGCGTAGACGCTGTAGGAGAGCAGCCCGGGGTGCGGCCAGTCCCGGCTCTCCCAGGCCTTCCGGATGGCGTCGACGGCCTCCCGCTGCCGCTGCGGTGTCCCGGCGTTCCAGGTGGAGGCCTTGACGATCCGGGCATCGGCGCGGGCCGGGTCGGGGCGGTCGGTGACGTGCGTGGTCATGGCGGTGTTCCCCTCTCACGCGCGCCGGTCGGCGCGTCGCGGTCACCACGGTGACACCTCAAGTCCGGTCGAGGTCAAGGCCGTTCCGCCGGAGGACGCCCGCGTCAGGTGGCGAGTTCGGTGCGCCAGGCCGTCGTGTCGAGCTCGTCCATCAGCCGGATGTCGTGGCCCTCGAGCGGAAAGACCCGTACCGGGAGTCCGGGGGCGGCGGAGATCGCCAGGGCGTCGCCCTCGATGAGGTCGCCGCCCTCCGGGGTGGAGACCCAGGCGAGGATCGACTTCACCGTGCCGCCGGGGTCCAGCAGAAGCTTCTTCGGGCCCGGGTCGTTGCCGAAGTACGAGCCGTCCTCGTTGACCTCGACGGGGAGAGGGCGGCGGGCCTCGTCGAGGACCCTGATCCAGGGGTAGCCGTCCACGGCGTACGGCTTGCGGCCGCAGTTGGTGAGGGTCAGCACGACGGCCCGGTGCATCATCGCGGTCTCCACCGGGCCCATGTCCACCACGACCCCGGAGGCGGGACATTTCCCGGGCGGGGCGGAGGTCGGGCCGGTGGGCGCGTCCGCTCCCGGTGCGGGGGTCGGGGGCAGCGTCTCGGCACGGACACCCCCGGAGGGGGGCGCGGAGGCGGCCGGAGCGGGGTCCACCTCCCCCTCGCCGGCCGGGACGAGGAAGCCGGAGCAGCCGGTCAGCGCGGTCAGCGTCGCCGTCAGCAGAAGGACCGGCACCCGTCTCCGCAGCCGTACGCGCCCACCCATGCCGCCCACCCCTCGCCACCCGCTGTCGCCTGCCTGTCGCCTGTCTGTTCGATCATGTCAGAAGCAGGCGCCGTCCTTTCGGACTCTTCAGCATCTCTTGCCGGTCACCCCAAGCAGATCTAAGTGGACCTTCATGGTTCCGGGAGCGGACACTTCGGGCATGACCGCCACCGCATCGCGCCCCTTCGGCCGCACGCTCTGCGCCATGATCACGCCCTTCACCGCCACCGGGGCCCTGGACCCGGACGCCGCCCGTGCGCACGCCGCCCGACTGGTGGCGGAGGGCTGCGACGGGATCGTCCTCAGCGGCACCACGGGCGAGTCCCCCACCACGACGGACGCCGAGAAGTCCGCTCTGCTGCGGGCCGTCCGGGCGGAGGTCGGCGACGGGGTGCCGCTGCTCTCCGGCGTCGGGGGCCCGGACACCGCACACACCCTGCGCCTGGCCCGGGAGGCCGAGGAGGCGGGCGCGGACGGGCTGCTGGTGGTGTCCCCGTACTACAGCCGCCCGCCGCAGGCCGCCGTCGAGGCGTACTTCCTGCGGGTCGCGGAGTCCTCCGGGCTGCCGCTGATGCTGTACGACATCCCCGGCCGCACCGGCACCCGGATCGAGCCGGAGACCCTGCTGCGGCTGGCGGCGCACCCGCGTGTGGTGGCGGTGAAGGACTGCGCCTACGACCTGCTCGGCTCGACGAAGGTGATGGCCCGCACCTCGCTGGCGTACTACTCGGGCTGCGAGGAGCTGAACCTGCCGCTGTACGCGGTGGGCGGCACGGGCTATGTCAGTACGGTCGCGAACGTGGCGCCCGCCGCGATGCGGGCGCCGCTGGACGCGTTCGACGCGGGCCGCACCGACGAGGCGGCCCGGCTCAACGGGCTGACGAACCGGCTGGTCGAGCTGATGATGGCGAGCGGCCTGCCCGGAACCGTCACGGCGAAGGCGCTGCTGGACGCGGGACCGGTCCGGGAACCGCTGCAGCCCGCCGGGCGCGGGGCGTCCGACGGGCTGCGGAAGGCGTACGAGGAACTCCTCGCGGCCTGATCTGCTGCGGCCTGATCTTCTTGTGGCCCGTATCTCTACGCGACCTGATCTTCTTGTGGCCCGATCTCTACGCGGCCCGATCTCCTTGCGGAGGGGCCTAGTTGTGGGCGTGCAGGACCTCGTTCAGCCCGCCCCACACCGCGTTGTTCGGACGGGCCTCGACCGTGCCGGTGACCGAGTTGCGGCGGAAGAGGATGTTCGAGGCGCCGGACAGCTCGCGGGCCTTGACGACCTGGCCGTCCGGCAGCGTGACGCGCGTGCCGGCGGTGACGTACAGACCGGCCTCGACGACGCACTCGTCGCCGAGCGCGATCCCGACGCCCGCCTCCGCGCCGACCAGGCAGCGCTCACCGATGATGATGCGCTCCTTGCCGCCGCCGGAGAGGGTGCCCATGGTGGAGGCGCCGCCGCCGATGTCGGAGCCGTCGCCGATGACGACGCCCGCGGAGATCCGGCCCTCGACCATGGAGGTGCCGAGCGTGCCCGCGTTGAAGTTGACGAAGCCCTCGTGCATGACGGTGGTCCCGGCGGCCAGGTGCGCGCCGAGCCGGACGCGGTCGGCGTCCGCGATGCGCACGCCCTTGGGGGCGACGTAGTCCGTCATCCGCGGGAACTTGTCGACCGAGGTGACCTGGAGGTGCAGGCCCTCCGCGCGGGCGTTGAGCCGCACGCGCTCCAGGTCGTCGACGGCGACCGGGCCGAGCGAGGTCCAGGCGACGTTCGACAGCAGCCCGAAGAGGCCGTCGAGGTTCTGGCCGTGCGGCTGGACGAGCCGGTGCGAGAGCAGGTGCAGGCGCAGGTAGGCGTCGTGCGCGTCGAGGGGCTTGTCGTCGAGCGAGGAGATGACCGTGGACACGGCGACGACCTCGACGCCGCGCCGGGCATCCACGCCGAGAGCCTTGGCGGCGCCCTCGCCGAGCCGGTTCACGGCCTCGTCCGGAGTGAGGCGCTGCGTACCGGCCGGGCCGGGGTCGGAGGTCAGCTCGGGGGCGGGGAACCAGGTGTCGAGGACGGTGCCGTCACCGGCGACGGTGGCGAGGCCGGCGGCGACGGCGCCGGTGGTGCGGGCAGAACCCTGGGAAGTCGTGTCGGTCATGGACAGCAACCTAACCGGCCGGGGCCCGCTCGGGCGAACCGGTCTCAGCGTGCGGCCCCTGCCCCGCAGGCCGCGCCCGCTCCCCCGGTCCGGGCAGCCGCCGCGCCGCCAGCACCGCTCCCCCCGCACCCGCCGCGAGCAGGGCGCAGAGCGGCCAGAGCAGGGCGGGAGCGGCGGCGTACAGGGCGGCTCCCAGCGGCGGGGCGAGCACCTGCCCGCTGATCGACGCGCCGGCGTACAGGCTCTGGAAGCGGCCCTGCGCGTGGCCCGGGGCCTGGTCGGCGACGTAGGCGGTGGCGGGGGTTTTGTACAGGATCTCGCCGAGGGTCAGCGAGAGCATCATGGTGACGGCGAAGAGCACGCCCGCGCCGGGGATCAGGACGGCGTAGCCGAGCCCGACGAGCAGGAGCCCCGCGCCGACGAGGCCGAGCGGCGCACGTCGGCGCAGGGCGTGGGCGGCGGGCAGTTCGAGGCAGAGGATGACGCCGCCGTTGATGGCGAGCAGCCAGCCGTAGAGCTGGGTGGAGTGCCCGTGGTCGGCGAGGAAGACCGGCAGCGTCGAGTACTGCTGCCGGTAGACGAGGTCGACCAGGACGATCGCGGCGAGCAGCACCAGGACGGCGGGCCTGGCCCGCAGTTCGCGCCAGAGGCCCGGGGCGTCCGGGTCATGGGCGGGTGCGGAGTGGACGCCGCCGCGGGCCGGCAGGATCCGGGCGGCGTAGAGGGCGAAGAGCAGGGTGCCGACGCCGTCGGCGACGAAGAGCCAGTCGTACGAGAACCGGGTGGCGATCAGCGCGCCGAGCGGCGGGCCGACGGCGAAGCCCCCGTTGGAGGCGAAGCGGGTGAGGGCGAAGCTCTGGCGGCGGCTTCCGCCCTCGGGGACGGACACCGCGACGAGGGCCGCGTTGGCGGCGCGGACGACGCCCGCGGCGTACTGGGCGAGGGGGAGCACCGCGTACAGGGCGGCGACCGGCAGGGTGGGCAGGACGACGAGCGCCGCCCCGCTGACGCAGGCGCCGGTCAGCAGGGCGCGGCGATGGCCGAAGCGGTCGCCGAACCAGCCGCCGGTGAAGTTCCCCGCGACCAGGCCGAGGCCGCCGACGCCGCTGATCACTCCGGCCTGGGTGACGGTCAGACCGCGTGGCCCCACGAGGTACACGAAGAGATAGACGAAGGTGAAACTGACGACGGCGTTGAGGAACGCCCCGAGCGCCAGCAGCCGTACCGTCCGCGGTACGCCGCGCACCATTCCCGTCCCCGCCACTCCCACGCCCCCCGGTGAGTTCCTTATGGGAACGGACTATGGCAGCATGATCGCATCGAGGTCAACCGCATGGCCGCCGCGGCGGGACGGGCAGCGGCCGCAACCGGAGGGACGACCATGCCCCAGCGCATCAGCCTGGCCGACGCCGACTGCTCGATCGCCCAGGCCCTCGACGTCGTGGGCGACTGGTGGACCCTGCTGATCGTGCGGGACACCGCGCGGGGGGTGCACCGGTTCGACGCGCTCCAGCGGGAGCTGGGGGTTTCGCGCAAGGTGCTGACCGAGCGGCTGCGGCTGCTGGTCGACGCGGGCGTGCTCGCGCGGGAGCCCTACCAGGACCGCCCAGTCCGGTACGAGTACCTCCTCACCCCGCGCGGCCGGGCGCTGCTGCCCGTACTGATCGCGCTCCAGGACTGGGGCGACACCTGGGTGCTGGGAGAAGGGGAGACGACGGCCACGGCGGCGGAGGCCTCGCAGGAGGCGGCCCGGGTGCGGGCACTGAGAGGGACGCGGCTGCCGGAGCTGCTGCTGACGGGGACCGACGGCGAGCCGCGCGACCCGGTCGCCGACACCCCGTACACCGTCCTGTACTGCTTCCCCGGCGCCTACGCCCGCCCCGATGCCTACCCGCCGGGCTGGGCGGGGATCCCGGGGGCGAGCGGCTGCACCCTCGAATCGTGCACGTATCGCGACCAGTTGGCCGATTTCGCGGCGGCGGGCTCGACCGTGCACGGGGTGTCCGTGCAACGCCCGGACGAGCAGCGCGCGTTCGCGGAGAAGGAGGGGCTGCGCTTCCCGCTGCTCTCGGACGCGGACCTGACGCTGACGGCGGCGCTGCGGCTGCCGACGTTCCGGACGGCGGGCGTGAGCCGGCTCAAGCGGCTGACGCTGGTGGTGGACCGGGAACGGACGATCCGGGAGGTGCTGTACCCGGTCACGGACATCGGGGCGAGCGTGCGCGAGGCCCTGGAAGCGGTCCGCCGCCCGGTGGCCTGAGAGCGGAGCCCCGGGAGCGGGCCGGGGCGGACCCCCGCGCGGGGCGTCCCCGGTCGGCCCGCCCCGGGTGCCCCGCGGCGTCGGCTCAGGCCCCGCCGTCGACGATCCGGGCCAGCATCTCGCGGGTGCCGGGCGCGTCGAACGCACCCCCGGTCAGCAGGACCTGGAGGCAGATGCCGTCCATCAGCGCGACGAGGGCCCGCGCGGTCTCCGGGTCGGTGCGCCGGGACAGCAGCTCGGCGGCCTCCTCGGTCCACTCGGCGGCGACGGGGCGCAGCACGGGGCGGCGCAGGGCGGCGAGGTACAGCTCGTACTCCAGCTCGATCGCCCCGCGGTCGCCCGCGAACCATCGGCCCAGCAGCCGGGTCAACTCGTCCGCGAGGCCGCCGGAACCGGCGGGTCCGTCCGGCCCGGGGCCCGCGGCCGGTCCGGCGAGGACCTCGCTGCCGCGCAGGGCCTGGACGAAGTTCTCGTTGCACCGGCGCAGGGCGGCGACCAGGAGTTCGTCGAGGGAGCCGAAGTGGTACGTGGTCGAGCCGAGCGGCACATCGGCCTCGGCGGCCACGGTGCGATGGCTGAGCCCGGCTATGCCGTCGGCCGCGATCACACGCAGCGCCGCGTCGATGATCCGCGTCCGCCGCTCGGGGTCGTACCGCCGGGCCATCAGTGCGCCCCACCCAGGTTGAGGACGACGACCCCGGCCACGATCAGGGCGATGCCCGCGATCTTGACCAGGCCGCTGGACTCCCCCAGGAACAGGATCCCGATGAGGGCCACGGCCGCGGTGCCGACGCCCGCCCAGATGGCGTACGCGGTGCCCACGGAGAGCGTCTTGAGGGTCTGGGCGAGCAGGGTGAAGGCGATGAGGTAGCCCACCACGGTGCCGAGCGAGGGCCAGAGCCGGGTGAAGCCCTCGCTGTACTTCATGGCCGTCGTCCCGGCCACCTCCGCCGCGATGGCGGCGGCCAGCAGTCCGTATGCGTATCCCATGTGGACGACTGTACCCAACGTTGCGTACGGCCGTACATATCATCGGCCCACGTCATGGGCGCTACGGTGTGGCGATCGACAACACGGCCGGCGGTACGCGGGCCGACGACACGACGGAGACGCAGTGGCGCAGGACGCAGGGTGGGGCGGCGGCCCGTACGGGGGCGCACCTCACGGTGGGGGGCCCTTCCACGGAGGCGCGCAGAGACCGGACGGCGGCTGGCACGGCGGCTGGAACGGCGGGTGGGCCGCACCGCCCAAGCCCGGGGTGATACCCCTGGCGCCGCTGAGGGTCTCGGACATGCTCAGCGGCGCCTTCTCGACGCTCGGGCGGTACTGGAAGCCGCTGATCGGCATGGCGCTGACCCTGTTCGGCGCGGCGACGCTCGTGATGATCGTCGCCCTGGTGGTCGCCGCCTCCGCCGTCGCGACCCACTGGGACGAGCTGACGTCCGACTCCCCGGGGTCCCCGGACGCGGCGGAACTGGTCCCGCTGGGCATCGCGTTCGGCGTGCTGATGATCGTCGGCCTGATCACCTACATGCTGGCGTCGGCCGTGGTGCAGGCGGCGGTCCCCGTCGTCCTCCAGGAGGCCGTCCTGGGCCGCCCGATCCGCTTCGGGGCCGTCTGGAAGCGGGCGTGGGCGCGGGTCTGGTCGATCATCGGCACGGTGTTCCTGACCGGGCTGATCATGCTCGTCCCGATGGCGCTCTTCCTGGCCGGCTTCGCCGGACTGATGATCTACACCATCTCGCTGGGCGACGAGGACGGCGTCGCCCCGCTCATCGCGATCGGCCTCATCGGCGCGCTGGTCATCGGCCCGTTCGCGGTCTGGCTCTGGGTGCGGTTCTCCCTGGCCCCGACCGTCGTGGTCTTCGAGAACCAGCGCCCGGTCGCGGCCCTGCGCCGCTCGGCCCAGCTGGTGCGCGGAACATGGTGGCGGGTCTTCGGCATCGGACTGCTCGCCTATGTGCTGGCGTCCACGATGGGCTTCATGATCCAGATGCCGTTCCAGATGGCCGGCGCGCTCCCCGGTGTGTTCGACCCCGCGGACATGGACGCCGACCCGAGCGACGGAATGATCATCGCCGTGATCGGCAGCGTGATGCTGCTGTCCTTCCTCAGCCAGATGATCTCCCAGCTGATCACGGCGATCTTCCCGCCGCTGGTGGTGGGCCTGCTCTACGTCGACCTCCGGATGCGCACGGAGAACCTGGGCCCGGTCCTGGCCGAGGCGGCGGCGACGACGCTGCCCGAGCAGTACGGCCCGCCGCCGCCCGCCCACGTCTGAGCACGCGGGGGTCGGACCGGCTCAGTCGGTCAGGGTCCGCTTGGGGCGCAGCACACAGAACTCGTTGCCCTCCGGGTCGGCCATCACCACGAAGGTGGCGTCCGGCCCCTGCCCGACGTCCACCCGCCGGGCGCCGAGTGCGAGGATCCGCTCGACCTCGGCGTCCTGGTCGTCCGGTGTCAGGTCGATGTGCAGCCGGTTCTTGACGGTCTTCCCCTCGGGCACGGGGAGGAAGCACATGCCCGGCAGCGCGGTCTCGTGCGCGCCGATGATGATCTCCTCCTCGTGCTCGAAGAGCACCTGCCAGTCCAGCACCGCGCTCCAGAAGCGGGCCATGAGCGGCAGATCGTGGGAGTCGACGGCGATGTGGTACATGGAGACGGCCATGCCCGCCAGTCTGCCTGGCGGGCATGGCCGTTCGTCATGTCTCGGGGAGCGTGTCAGACGTTGAACCCCAGCGCGCGGAGCTGCTCGCGTCCGTCGTCGGTGATCTTGTCCGGGCCCCACGGCGGCATCCAGACCCAGTTGATCCGCAACTCGTTGACGATGCCGTCCGTGGCGGACTTCGCCTGGTCCTCGATGACATCGGTCAGCGGACAGGCCGCGGACGTCAGGGTCATGTCGAGGGTGGCGATGTTGGCGTCGTCGACGTGGATGCCGTAGATCAGCCCCAGGTTGACGACGTCGATGCCCAGCTCGGGGTCGACGACGTCGTAGAGCGCCTCGCGGACCTCCTCCTCGGAGGCCGGCTTCATGGTCACGGTCTCGTTGTCGCTCATGCGGTCTTCCCTTCGGACAGCGCCTTGGCCGTCGCGTCCTTCCACGCCATCCAGCTCAGCAGCGCGCACTTGACCCGGGCGGGGTACTTGGAGACGCCGGCGAACGCGACCGCGTCCTCCAGCACCTCCTCCATCGCGTCGTCGGGCTCCAGCTGGCCCTTGGACTGCATCAGCTCCAGGAACGCGTCCTGGATCTTCTGCGCCTGGGACAGCTCCTTGCCGACGAGCAGCTCGTTCAGCACGGAGGCGCTGGCCTGGCTGATGGAGCAGCCCTGGCCCTCGTAGCTCACGTCGGCGATGGTCTCGCCGTCGTACTTCACCCGGAGTGTGATCTCGTCACCGCACGTCGGATTGACGTGGTGCACCTCGGCGTCGCCGTCCCGCAGGCCGCGCCCGTGGGGGTGCTTGTAGTGGTCCAGGATCACTTCCTGGTACATGGATTCAAGCTTCACCAGTCAGCCCTCAGCCGAAGAAGTTCCGGACGTGCTCCAGACCGTCCACCAGGGCGTCGACCTCGGCGGGCGTGGAGTACAGATAGAACGACGCTCGCGTCGTCGCGGGAATTCCGTACCGCAGGCACACCGGGCGCGCGCAGTGGTGGCCGACCCGGACGCAGATGCCCAACTCGTCGAGGACCTGGCCCACGTCGTGCGGGTGGATGTCGCCGAGCGTGAAGGAGATCGTCGCCCCGCGGTCCTCGGCCGTCGCCGGACCGATGATCCGCAGGTCGGGAACGCTCAGAAGACGCTTCACCGCGTACTCGGTGATGGCCTTCTCGTGCTGGTGGATCTTCTCCATGCCGATCGAGGAGAGGTAGTCCACGGCCGCGCCGAGGCCGACGGCCTGGGCGATCGGGGGCGTACCGGCCTCGAACTTGTGCGGCGCGGGGGCATACGTCGACGAGTGCATCGACACGGTCTCGATCATCTCGCCGCCGCCGAGGAACGGAGGCAGGTCCTCCAGGAGCTCCTGCCGTCCCCACAGCACGCCGATGCCCGTCGGGCCGACCATCTTGTGGCCGGTGAAGGCCACGAAGTCGGCCTGGAGCGCCTGCACGTCGAGCACCATGTGCGGGGCCGCCTGGGAGGCGTCGATGCAGACCAGCGCGCCGACCTGCTGGGCGCGGCGGATGATCTGCTCGACCGGGTTGACCGTGCCGAGGATGTTGGAGACCAGCGTGAAGGAGACGATCTTCGTCTTCTCGGTGATGATCTCGTCGATGTTCGACAGGTCGAGCCGGCCGTCGTCGGTGATGCCGAACCACTTCAGCTTCGCGCCGGTGCGCTGCGAGAGCAGCTGCCACGGCACGATGTTGGAGTGGTGTTCCATCTCCGTGGTGACGATCTCGGTCTCACGGTCCACCCGATAGGGCTCGTCCGCCCAGCCGAGCATGTTCGCCACGAGGTTCAGCGACTCCGAGGCGTTCTTCGTGAAGATCACCTCGTCGCGGCTGGGTGCGTTGATGAAGGCCGCGACCTTGTCGCGAGCGCCCTCGTACAACGCGGTGGCCTCCTCGGCGATCGTGTAGACGCCGCGGTGCACATTCGCGTTGTGCCGCTCGTAGTACTCGTTGAGCGCGTCGAGGACCTGCCGCGGCTTCTGCGAAGTCGCCGCGGAGTCCAGGTAAACGACCTTCTTGCCGTCGTGGACCGTGCGGTCCAGGATCGGGAAGTCCTTGCGGATCGCCTCGGTGTCGAGGAGGCCGGTGAGCCCCTGTCGGGCGTCAGTCACGCGGCTGCACCTCCTGAGTTCCCTCCGGTCACGGGGCCACCCTTCGTGTAGGCCTCGTAGCCCTCGTTCTCCAGCTGGTCCGCCAGCTCGGCACCGCCGGAGGCGGCGATGCGGCCGTTGGCGAAGACATGCACGAAGTCGGGCTTGATGTACTTCAGGATGCGCGTGTAGTGCGTGATCAGCAGGGTGCCGACCTCGCCGCTCTCGCGGACCCGGTTGACGCCCTCGGAGACGGTCTTGAGCGCGTCGACGTCCAGGCCGGAGTCGGTCTCGTCCAGCACGGCGATCTTCGGCTTGAGGAGCTCCAGCTGGAGGATCTCGTGGCGCTTCTTCTCACCGCCGGAGAAGCCCTCGTTGACGTTGCGCTCGGCGAAGGCGGGGTCCATCTGGAGCCCGGCCATCGTCTCCTTGACCTCCTTCACCCACGTACGCAGCTTGGGGGCCTCGCCGCGGATGGCGGTGGCGGAGGTGCGCAGGAAGTTGGAGACCGAGACACCGGGGATCTCGACCGGGTACTGCATGGCGAGGAACAGGCCGGCGCGGGCCCGCTCGTCGACGGACATCTCCAGGACGTCCTCGCCGTCCAGGGTGACCGTGCCACCGGTGATCGTGTACTTGGGGTGACCCGCGAGCGAGTACGCGAGGGTGGACTTGCCGGACCCGTTGGGGCCCATGATGGCGTGGGTCTCGCCCTGCTTCACGGTCAGGTCGACGCCCTTGAGGATCTCCTTCGTGGCGTTGTCGGCCTCGACGGAAACGTGCAGGTCGCGGATTTCAAGCGTTGCCATGGGTGACTCAGGACTCCTGGGTGACGGAGACGAGCACATCGTCCCCTTCGATCTTTACGGGGTATACGGGGACGGGGCGCGTCGCGGGAAGGCCGGACGGCTTGCCGGTGCGGAGGTCGAACGACGAGCCGTGCAGCCAGCACTCGATCGAACAGTCCTCCACCTCGCCCTCCGAGAGGGAGACGTTCGCGTGCGAGCAGATGTCGTTGATCGCGAACACCTCGCCCTCGGTGCGGACGACGGAGACCGGTGTGCCGTCGAGCTCGACCCGCTTGGGGGTGTCGTCCTCCAGCTCACTCAGCGCACAGGCTTTGACGAAGGCCATCAGACGGACGCCTTCAGCTCGGTCTCGATCTTGTCGAGCAGACGCGCCTCCACGTCCGGCAGACCGATCTGCTGGACCAGCTCGGCGAAGAAGCCGCGCACGACGAGGCGGCGGGCCTCCTCGGCCGGGATGCCGCGGGACTGGAGGTAGAAGAGCTGCTCGTCGTCGAAGCGGCCGGTCGCGGAGGCGTGGCCGGCGCCGACGATCTCGCCGGTCTCGATCTCCAGGTTGGGCACGGAGTCGACCCGGGCGCCGTCGGTGAGGACGAGGTTCCGGTTCATCTCGTAGGTGTCGGTGCCCTCGGCCGCGGCCTGGATGAGGACGTCGCCGATCCAGACGGCGTGCGCGCCGTCGCCCTGGAGGGCTCCCTTGTACACCGCGTTGGACTTGCAGTGCGGGGTGTTGTGGTCGACCAGGAGGCGGTGCTCCTGGTGCTGGCCCTTGTCGGTGAAGTACAGACCGAAGAGCTCCGCCTCGCCGCCGGTGGCCGCGTACGCCACCCGGGGGTGCAGGCGCACGACGTCGCCGCCGAAGGTGACGACGATCGACTTGAAGGAGGCGTCCCGGCCGATCAGCGCGTTGTGCTGGCCGACGTGGACGGCCGTGTCGTCCCAGTCCTGGACGGAGACGACGGTCAGCTTCGCGCCGTCGCCCAGCACGTAGTCGACGTTGGCGGCGAGCACCGCGTCACCGGTGTGGTCGAGGACGACGACGGCCTCGGCGAAGGCGCCCAGCTCGATGAGCTGGTGGCCGTAGGCGACGCCGCCCTCGCCGTGCACGGCGATCCGGATCGGTTCGGTGAGCACGGCTTCCTTGGCGACCGTGACGACCGAGGCCTGCTCGAAGGAGCTGTACGCCTGGGCGGCGACCCGGTCCACCGGGGTGCCGGCCTTGCCGAGCCGGGTGTCGTCGCGGCCGACGGTCTCGACCGTGACGCCCTCGGGGGCCTCGATCGCGACCTTCACGCCTCCGCCGTTCGCGACGGCGGTGCCGTTGTGCAGCCCGCGGAGCCGCTCCAGCGGCGTGAAGCGCCACTCCTCCTCGCGGCCGTGCGGGACGGGGAAGTCCGCGACGTCGAAGGACGGGGGTGCGCTCATGCGGGTGGCGACGGTCGACTCGGCGGCCACCGCGATGGAGCCGGCGGTGGTGGAGCCCGCCGGAGTGTTCTGAGCCTCAGCCATGGCTGTCGTAGTGCTCGCTTTCTTAAGTCAAGAAGTCGGGGGATTCGGTGGGGCGGGGACGGCCGCGGACGGCCGTCCCGGTGGTCCTCGGTGAGGACCTAGCCGACCGAACCCTCCATCTGCAGCTCGATCAGCCGGTTGAGCTCCAGGGCGTACTCCATGGGCAGCTCCTTGGCGATCGGCTCGACGAAGCCGCGCACGATCATCGCCATGGCCTCGAACTCGGTGAGTCCGCGGCTCATGAGGTAGAAGAGCTGGTCCTCGGAGACCTTGGAGACGGTCGCCTCGTGGCCCATCGACACGTCGTCCTCGCGGACGTCGACGTAGGGGTAGGTGTCCGAGCGGGAGATCGTGTCGACGAGCAGAGCGTCGCAGAGGACGTTGGACTTCGCGCCCGGCGCGCCCTCGCCGATCTCGATCAGACCGCGGTAGGACGTACGGCCGCCGCCTCGCGCCACCGACTTGGAGACGATGTTGGAGGAGGTGTTCGGGGCCATGTGGACCATCTTGGCGCCGGCGTCCTGGTGCTGGCCCTCGCCCGCGAAGGCGATGGACAGGGTCTCGCCCTTGGCATGCTCGCCCATCAGGTAGATGGCCGGGTACTTCATGGTCACCTTGGAGCCGATGTTGCCGTCGACCCACTCCATGGTCGCGCCCTCGTAGGCCACGGCCCGCTTGGTGACCAGGTTGTAGACGTTGTTCGACCAGTTCTGGATGGTCGTGTAGCGGCAGCGGCCGCCCTTCTTCACGATGATCTCGACCACGGCGCTGTGCAGCGAGTCCGAGGAGTAGATCGGGGCGGTGCAGCCCTCGACGTAGTGGACGTAGGCGTCCTCGTCGACGATGATCAGCGTCCGCTCGAACTGGCCCATGTTCTCCGTGTTGATACGGAAGTAGGCCTGGAGCGGGATCTCGACGTGGACGCCCTTGGGCACGTAGATGAACGAGCCGCCGGACCACACGGCCGAGTTCAGCGAGGCGAACTTGTTGTCACCGACGGGGATGACGGTGCCGAAGTACTCCTTGAAGAGCTCCGGGTGCTCCTTCAGCGCGGTGTCGGTGTCCATGAAGATGACACCCTGCGCCTCCAGCTCCTCGTTGATCTGGTGGTAGACGACCTCGGACTCGTACTGCGCGGCGACGCCGGCGACGAGGCGCTGCTTCTCCGCCTCGGGGATGCCGAGCTTGTCGTACGTGTTCTTGATGTCCTCGGGCAGTTCCTCCCAGGAGGCCGCCTGCTTCTCCGTGGACCGCACGAAGTACTTGATGTTGTCGAAGTCGATGCCCGACAGGTCGGAGCCCCAGTTCGGCATGGGCTTCTTGCCGAAGAGCTTGAGGCCCTTGAGCCGCAGCTTCAGCATCCACTCGGGCTCGTTCTTCTTCTCCGAGATGTCGCGGACGACAGCCTCGGAGAGACCGCGCTTCGCCGCCGCGCCTGCCGCGTCGGAGTCGGCCCAGCCGAATTCGTACGTACCCAGACCCTCGAGCTCAGGGTGGGCAGTCTCCGTGGGGAGCGTCATGCGGGGTTCCTCCCGGCCGTGCTTGCAGATGCTGAATGGGTGGTCTGTAGGGGTGCCGTGTGGCCACTGCGCGGCACGTATGTCGTGCACACACCGTCGCCGTGAGCGAGGGTGGCCAGACGCTGCACATGGGTTCCGAGGAGGCTGGAGAAGAATTCCGTCTCCGCCTCGCACAGCTGTGGGAACTGCTCGGCGACATGCGCCACCGGGCAGTGGTGCTGGCACAGCTGCTCGCCCTGCTGCGGGCCAGGCGCGCTTCGCGCCGTAGCAGCGTACCCGTCGGCGGTCAGGGCCTTGGCCAGTGCCTCGGTGCGCCGCTCGGGCTCCGCGGCCTCGACCGCGGTGCGGTACGCCTCGCCCATCGCTGCCATCCGGGCGCGGGCGAAGGCGATGATCGCCTCGTCGCCCCCGGACTCGGCGATGAAGCGCAGGGCGTCGGCGGCCAGCTTGTCGTAGGACTGGTCGAAGGCGTCGCGGCCACAGTCCGTCAGGGCGAACACCTTGGCGGGCCTGCCACGGGTCCGCGCCCCGTAGACCCGCTGTTCACGGGCCTCGACGACATCGTCGGACACGAGGGCGTCCAGGTGGCGGCGGACGGCGGCCTGGGTCAGGCCCACGCGCCCCGCGAGATCCGCGACGGTGGAGGGACCGTGGTCCAGGATGGAGCGCGCGACCCGGTTGCGCGTCGAGCGCTCACCGGTCGCGAGTTCCTCCTGAGGAGCCCGTCCGTCGTATTTCACAACACCATTGTTGCGTAATTCATTCGACCCTGACAACTGCGGTCCGGAATGATCTACGGTGGGGTTCGTCACTTAGGGTTACCTAATCTGGCCCCGGGAGACGTCCGTCTCGCGACCCTGCCTAGACTTACGCGCCATGGAGAACGAGCCCGTCGTACAGGTCAGGGGCCTGGTGAAGCGGTACGGCGCGAAGACCGCGGTGAACGGCCTCGATCTGGTGGTCGCGACCGGCGTGGTGACCGCCGTCCTCGGCCCGAACGGCGCCGGGAAGACCACCACCCTCGAGACCTGCGAGGGCTACCGCCGCCCCGACGAGGGCAGCGTCAGGGTCCTCGGCCTGGACCCGGTGGCCGACGCCGACCGGCTGCGCCCGCGGATCGGGGTGATGCTCCAGTCCGGCGGGATCTACTCCGGAGCGCGCGCCGACGAGATGCTCCGCCACATGGCGAAGCTGTACGCCCACCCCCTCGACGTCGACGCCCTGATCGAGCGCCTCGGCCTCGCCGGCTGTGGCCGCACCTCCTACCGACGGCTCTCCGGCGGCCAGCAGCAGCGCCTCTCGCTGGCGATGGCGGTCGTCGGCCGGCCCGAGCTGGTCTTCCTGGACGAGCCGACCGCGGGCCTGGATCCACAGGCCCGCCGCTCCACCTGGGACCTGGTGCGCGAACTGCGCGCCGACGGGGTCTCCACCGTGCTGACCACCCACTTCATGGACGAGGCCGAGGCGCTCGCCGACGACGTCGCGATCATCGACGCGGGCCGGGTCATCGCCCGGGGCAGCCCGGAGGAACTCTGCCGGGGCGGAGCCGAGAACACCCTGCGCTTCACCGGCCGCCCGGGGCTCGACCTCGGCTCCCTGGTCAAGGCGCTGCCCGACGGATCGGGGGCCGCCGAGCCGCTGCCGGGGACGTACCGCATCACCGGGACCATCGACCCGCAGCTGCTGGCCACCGTGACCTCCTGGTGCGCCCAGCACGGCGTGATGCCGGAGGGCATCTCCGTGGAGCGGCACACCCTGGAGGACGTCTTCCTCGAACTGACCGGCAAGGAGCTGCGCGCATGAGCGCCGGTACGTACACCCCGCGCCCCGGCGCGGCCCCGCTCCCCCGGATGATCGCCGCGCAGACCGTGCTGGAGACCCGGATGCTGCTGCGCAACGGCGAGCAGCTGCTGCTGACGGTGATCATCCCGACGCTGCTGCTGGTGCTGTTCAGCGCGGTCGACATCATCGACACCGGATCGGGCGCATCGGTCGACTTCCTGGCCCCGGGCATCCTGGCGCTCGCCGTGATGTCCACCGCCTTCACCGGCCAGGCCATCGCCACCGGCTTCGAACGCCGCTACGGGGTCCTCAAGCGGCTCGGGGTCTCTCCGCTGCCCCGCTGGGCCCTGATGACGGCGAAGACGCTCTCGGTGCTGGTCACCGAGGTGCTCCAGATCGTGCTGCTGACCGCCATCGCCCTCGCGCTCGGCTGGTCGCCGCAGGGCAATCCGCTCGCCGTGCTGCTGCTCCTGGTGCTGGGGACCGCCGCGTTCTCCGGGCTCGGGCTGCTGATGGCGGGGACCTTGAGGGCCGAGGCGACGCTCGCCGCGGCCAACCTGGTCTTCCTGCTGCTGCTGGTCGGCGGCGGGGTCATCGTGCCGCTGGACAAGTTCCCGGACGCGGTGCAGTCGGTGCTGGGCCTGCTGCCCGTGTCGGCGCTCTCCGAGGGCCTGCGGGACGTCCTCCAGCACGGTGCGGCGATGCCGTGGGCCGAGGCCGGGATCCTGGCGGTGTGGGCGGTGCTGGGGCTCGGCGCGGCGGCGAGGTTCTTCCGCTGGGAGTAGGGCCGGCCGCGGGGACTTGTCCGGGCAAGCGGGTACGAACCCACCCCTCGTGAAATCATGCACAAGCCCCGTCCTACGATGGTCCGCGTGGAAACCCCCATCTCCCTCATCGCCAAGCGCTGGACGCCGTCCACCCAGGTGGTGAAGCGCGCCGCGCTCTCCGCCGTCATGATGAGCGTCTTCATCATCGTCACCGGCGGGGCCGTCCGGCTCACCGGTTCGGGCCTCGGCTGCGACACCTGGCCCAAGTGCACCGACGACAGCCTGTTCGCGACGCCCGAGCAGGGACTGCACGGCGCGATCGAGTTCGGCAACCGGATGCTGACCTATGTGCTGTCGGCCGCGGTCGGCTGGGCGATCATCGCCGTCAGCTCGATGAAGCCCCGCCGCCGCAAGCTGACCCGGCTGGCCTGGTCGCAGTTCTGGATCGTGCTGGGGAACGCCGTCCTCGGCGGGATCACGGTCTGGGCGGGCCTCAACCCCTGGACGGTGGCCGGGCACTTCCTGCTCGCCAACGCGCTCCTGGCGGTCACCGTGATCACCTGGGTGCGGGTCGGCGAGGGCGACGGCCCGCCGCGCCCCCGGACTCCGCTGCCGGTGCGCCGTCTGGCTCGGGCGATCCTGGCGGCCACTGTGGTCCTGATCGTGCTGGGCACCTCGGTGACCGGTTCCGGCAAGCACGCCGGCGACAGCAGCGACGTACCGCGCATGCCCTGGGACTGGTCGGCCGCCGCCCATGTCCACGCCATCGCCGCCTGGGTGGTCTGCGCCCTGGCCATCGCGATGTGGCTGGCCCTGCGGGTGGTCGACGCCCCGGCCGACACCCGGGCCCGCGCCCGCGACCTGCTGCTCGTGCTGCTCGCCCAGGGTGCGATCGGGTACGTCCAGTACTTCAGCGATGTCCCCGAGGTCCTGGTCGGCGTCCACATGTTCGGCTCGGCCATCATGTGGATCGCCGTGATCCGCCTGGTGCTGAGCATGCGCGAGCGCGGCGACGACGCGCCGGCCCCGCTGCCCGGCCCGTCCGCCGAGCAGCCTCGGACGGCGCCCGCGACGGCCGCCTGAGGGGGATACGTACGCCCCTGAGGGGCGGTGGGCCGAGGCCCGCCGCCCCTCACGCGTGCCCGGCGCCTCACTCCAGTCCGTACACCCGGCGCGCGTTGCCCGACCCGATCATCGCGGCGACCCGCGCCGCGTCCTGGCGGGTCCAGGCGCCGTCCGCGACCCAGCCGCCCAGCACCCGCCCGAGCGCCTCGCGGAACTGGCGCGCGCCCACCAGATGCAGCTCCGGCAGCCCCCGCGCCCCGCTGGAGAACAGCAGCTTGCCGAACGGCGCGAGCTCCATGATCTCCGCCAGGACGCCCGCCGCCCGCGCCCCGGTCCGCGCCGGCACGCCCCCCAGGTCGGCGTAGACGTGCGGGTGCCGCCCGGCCAGCGCGGCGGTCTGCCGGTGGTGCGGGTAGCCGTGCAGGAGGACGAGGTCGCAGCCGTGTCCCTCGGTCGCGGCGGCGAAGTCCGCGAGGCGGGCCGGGTCCGCGGCGCCCAGGCGCAGTTGCAGCGGCAGCCCGCAGGCCACCGCGCTCCAGCGCAGATGGTCCAGCAGCTCCGGCTCGACGGGCGCCCTGCTGCCGCCCCGGTCCCCCGCGCCCCGGCGGGCGGCCCGGCGCTCCGCCTCCCGCCGGGCCAGCCAGCGCCCGGCCGCCGCCCGCACCCGGACCGGCCCCGGCGGCTCGGGCGCGGCGAACGGGGCGGGTCCGGTGACGGAGGTGAACGCGACGGCGGAGGACGCGGCGGTGTGCACGGCCTCGCCGAGGTTGACGAGGAAGGCGTCGACGGTGCCCGAGGTGTCGGCGACCTGTCCGGCGAGGACTTCCAGCCGGACGATCTCGCGGGCCCGGGACCCGGCCGCCGAGGCCATCTCGGCCGGCCCCGTGAGGTCGCCGGGGAGGCCGGTGTCGACGAGGTGGGCGGCGACCCCGGAGGCCCGCAGCAGGCGACGGGAGGTCTCGGCGACGCCCAGTTCGCGGCGTCTGGCCAGATAGCGGGCGGGCGGGCAGTGCGCCTCGAGCCCGAGCAGCGGCGGGCACCAGCGGCGCACGGCGAACCCGGTCTGGGTGTCGAAGAAGGTGGTGCCGGGGGCGGCCGGGGCGCCGGCGGCGGCACCGAGCTGGGCCTCGAAGGTGCCGAGGCCCAGCTCGGTGCGCAGGACGCCGTGGCAGTTCTGGTCGACCAGGTCGGCCACGGGCACGGGGTCGGTCATCCGGGGCTCCCTGGGACGGCGTGCGTATGCACACGGCCTAACGGGTGAGCCCCGGGTCAGGTGTTGCCCGAGGGGGTGGAAAGAGCCCCGTCAGCGGTCGTTGGAGGGGCCGCCGATCTGCATCCCGGCCATCCGGGACCACTCGTAGGGGCCGGTGCGGACCTTGAGCGCGAACTCGCCGTCGAAGTCCTCGTGCAGGGTGATGCCGGACTTCTCCGCCGCGCTCTCGGCCACCGCGTAGGTCGGGGCCACGAGGTCGCCCCAGGCGCCGTCCTCGCCGACCAGGACGATGCGGGCGCCCGCCTGGCCGATGTAGGCGAGCTGTCCCTCCGCGCCGCCGTGCTGCTTGGCGAAGGCGCCGATCTGGTGGGCGATCTTCGCCGCCCTGCGCTCGGCGCGGGCCGCCTTCCTGGCGTCCGTGCGCGAGGCCTGCCCGGTGTCTGCTGCGTCTGTTGCCGTCTCTGCCATGAACAGGATGCTACCGACGGGTAGATGAACTGGCGACGGGCGGGTCGCGTGGCCTGTGCCACGCGACCCGCCCGTACGGCCGTGGGATGAGCGGTTCAGCGGAGGAAGGGGTCCACCGCCACGGCGAGGAAGAGCAGCGACACATAGGTGATCGACCAGTGGAAGAGCCGCATCTCTTTCAGCTTGGCCCCGGCCACCCCGGCCTTGGCCCGGTTCTGCAGGCCGTGGGCCTCCCAGAGCCAGGCGACGCCGGACAGCAGCGCCACCACGGTGTAGAACCAGCCGGTGTAGCCGAGCGGGGTGAGCAGCAGCGACACCACGACCATCACCCAGCTGTAGAGGACGATCTGCCGGGCGACCACCCGGTTGGAGGCGACGACCGGGAGCATCGGGACACCGACCCGGGCGTAGTCCTCCTTGACCTTCATCGACAGCGGCCAGTAGTGCGGCGGCGTCCAGAAGAAGATGACGGCGAAGAGGATGACGGCCGCCCAGGAGAGCGAGTTCGTCACGGAGGACCAGCCGATGAGGACCGGCATGCAGCCCGCGATGCCGCCCCAGACGATGTTCTGCGAGGTGCGGCGCTTCAGCAGCATCGTGTAGACGACGACGTAGAAGAGCAGCGCGCCGAACGCGAGAGCGGCCGAGAGCCAGTTGACGAGCAGTCCGAACCAGAGCGTGGAGACCACCGCGAGGGCGATGCCGAAGGCGAGGCACTCGCGGGGGCTGACCACGCCGGTGACCAGCGGGCGCTGGGACGTACGGTCCATCAGCGCGTCGATGTCCCGGTCGATGTACATGTTCAGCGCGTTGGCGCCACCGGCGGAGAGAAATCCCCCGATGGTGGTAGTGAGAACGAGCCACAGGTCGGGTACACCCTGGGCAGCGAGGAACATCACCGGAACGGTGGTGATGAGCAACAGCTCGATGATCCGTGGCTTGGTAAGCGCCACGAATGCCTTGACGCGGGCCCCGAACGGGCGATGACCCCTCGGGCTGGAAGTCAAGGCGACCCCCGCGGGTCGGGACTCGACGGCCGTCACGCACACCCCTGACAGAGAAATCCCAGCAAGCTCCGGGCGAGTGGGCCCGGTGAAGACTTGCGCGAACCCGTTCACTCTAGACGCTGCGGATACGCCGTCCTTCGCGGGGGTGGGGTCGTGTTGGGGGTGACTGTTCGCCGGATGCGCATTCCGCCGGGAGGCGAACTCCACGGGTCGCCCACACCCTGGAAAGTGCTCGGAAAGTGTGCCTGTCAACGGGGGTAGGCTCGACAGCGCCCGGTGCGGTAACAGTCACCGGTTTACGACAGTGGAGAGGAGCCCTGACTCAGGGTGAGCATCAAGCCGACCACCACAGACCTCCAGTGGACCGATTTGGACCAGCGGGCCGTGGACACCGCCCGCGTTCTCGCCGCGGACGCCGTACAGAAAGTCGGAAACGGCCACCCGGGCACGGCGATGAGCCTGGCTCCTGCCGCGTACACCCTTTTCCAGAAGGTGATGCGGCACGACCCGGCGGATGCCGAGTGGACCGGTCGCGACCGGTTCGTCCTCTCCGCGGGCCACTCCAGCCTGACCCTCTACATCCAGCTCTACCTGGCCGGCTACGGCCTGGAGCTGGATGACCTGAAGGCTTTCCGCACCTGGGGCTCGAAGACCCCGGGCCACCCGGAGTACGGCCACACCACCGGTGTCGAGACGACGACCGGGCCGCTGGGCCAGGGTGTCGCCAACGCGGTGGGCATGGCGATGGCCGCCCGCTACGAGCGCGGTCTCTTCGACCCCGAGGCGGCCCCCGGCGCATCCCCGTTCGACCACATGGTGTGGATCGTCGCGGGTGACGGCTGCCTCCAGGAGGGCATCTCGGCCGAGGCGTCCTCGCTGGCCGGGCACCAGAAGCTGGGCAACCTGGTCCTGCTCTGGGACGACAACCACATCTCCATCGAGGGCGACACGGAGACCGCGGTCTCCGAGGACACCCTCAAGCGGTACGAGGCGTACGGCTGGCACGTCCAGCGCGTCGAGCAGCTGCCCAGCGGCGACCTGGACCCGGCGGGTCTGTACGCGGCGCTGCAGGCGGCCAAGGCCGAGACCGAGCGCCCCTCGTTCATCGCGGCCCGTTCGATCATCGCCTGGCCCGCCCCGAACGCCCAGAACACCGAGGCCGCGCACGGCTCGGCGCTCGGCGACGACGAGGTCGCGGCGACCAAGCGGGTCCTCGGCTTCGACCCGGAGCAGACCTTCGAGGTCTCCGACGCGGTCATCGGCCACACCCGCGAGGCGCTGGACCGCGGCCGCGAGGCCCGCGCCGCTTGGGACAAGGCCTTCGCCGCGTGGCGCACGGCCAACCCGGAGCGCGCCGCCTCCTTCGACCGGATCGCCGCGGGCGAGCTGCCGGAGGGCTGGGAGGACAGGCTTCCGGCGTTCGAGACCGGCAAGAGCCTGGCGACGCGTGCGGCTTCCGGCAAGGTGCTCCAGGCGCTCGGCGAGTTCGTGCCCGAGCTGTGGGGCGGCTCCGCCGACCTCGCGGGCTCGAACAACACGACGATCGACAAGACGTCGTCGTTCCTCCCGGCGGGCAACCCGCTGCCGGAGGCCGACCCGTACGGCCGCACGATCCACTTCGGGATCCGCGAGCACGCGATGGCCGCCGCGATGAACGGCATCGCGCTGCACGGCAACACCCGCATCTACGGCGGCACCTTCCTGGTGTTCTCCGACTACATGCGCAACGCGGTGCGGCTGTCCGCGCTGATGCACCTGCCGGTGACGTATGTGTGGACGCACGACTCGATCGGCCTCGGCGAGGACGGTCCCACCCACCAGCCGGTCGAGCACCTGGCCGCGCTGCGCGCCATCCCGGGCCTGAACATCGTGCGCCCGGCCGACGCGAACGAGACCGTCATCGCCTGGCGCGAGATCCTGCGCCGCTACACCAAGGTGTTCGGCAAGGGCGCGCCGCACGGTCTGGCGCTGACCCGGCAGGGCGTGCCGACGTACGAGGCGAACGAGGACGCGGCCAAGGGCGGTTACGTCCTGTTCGAGGCCGAAGGCTCCTCCGGGCAGGACGCCGAGCCGCAGGTGCTGCTGATCGCGACCGGTTCCGAGGTCCACGTCGCCGTCGGGGCGCGCGAGCAGCTCCAGGCGGCCGGGGTGCCGACCCGGGTGGTCTCGATGCCGTCGGTCGAGTGGTTCGAGGAGCAGGACCAGGCGTACAAGGACAGCGTGCTGCCGCCGTCGGTGAAGGCCCGGGTCGCCGTCGAGGCGGGCATCGGCCTGACCTGGCACCGGTATGTGGGCGACGCCGGCCGGATCGTCTCGCTGGAGCACTTCGGGGCCTCGGCCGACGCGAAGGTGCTGTTCCGCGAGTTCGGCTTCACCGCCGAGAACGTGGCCGCCGCCGCCCGGGAATCTCTCGCCGCCGCCACGCGCTGACGCCGGTACAGACCACTAGTAGGAGATGCAACCCATGACAGACGCACTCAAGCGCCTCTCCGACGAGGGCGTGGCGATCTGGCTCGACGACCTGTCGCGCAAGCGGATCACGTCCGGCAACCTGGCCGAGCTGATCGACCAGAGCCATGTCGTCGGCGTCACCACCAACCCCTCGATCTTCCAGAAGGCGATCTCCTCGGGCGACGGTTACGAGCAGCAGCTCACCGACCTCGCCGCCCGCAAGGTCACCGTCGAGGAAGCGCTCCGCATGATCACGACGGCGGACGTCCGCGACGCCGCCGACATCCTGCGCCCGGTCTTCGACGCGACGGGCGGCCAGGACGGCCGGGTCTCCATCGAGGTCGACCCGCGCCTGGCGCACAACACCGTGGCCACCGTCGCCGAGGCCAAGCAGCTGGCCTGGCTGGTGGACCGGCCGAACACGCTCATCAAGATCCCGGCGACCGAGGCGGGTCTGCCGGCGATCACCGAGACGATCGGCCGGGGCATCAGCGTGAACGTGACGCTGATCTTCTCGCTGGAGCGCTACCGCGCGGTCATGGACGCCTACCTGGCGGGCCTGGAGAAGGCGAAGGCCGCGGGCCTGGACCTCTCCAAGATCCACTCGGTGGCCTCCTTCTTCGTGTCCCGGGTGGACACCGAGATCGACAAGCGGCTGGACGCCATCGGCTCCGACGAGGCGAAGGCGGCCAAGGGCAAGTCCGCGCTGGCCAACGCCCGCCTGGCCTACGAGGCGTACGAGGAGGTCTTCTCCGCCGACCGCTGGAGCGCCCTGGACAAGGCGCAGGCCAACAAGCAGCGTCCGCTGTGGGCCTCCACCGGCGTCAAGGACCCGGCGCTGAAGGACACGCTGTACGTCGACGACCTGGTGGCGCCGAACACGGTGAACACCATGCCGGAGGCGACGCTGGACGCGGTGGCCGACCACGGCGAGATCACCGGCGACACCGTCACCGGCGGCTACGACCAGGCGCGCGCCGACCTCGACGCGGTCAAGAAGCTCGGCATCTCGTACGACGACGTCGTCCAGGTGCTGGAGGACGAGGGCGTCGAGAAGTTCGAGGCGTCCTGGAACGACCTGCTCAAGTCGACCGAGGCGGAGCTTTCGCGCCTCGCCCCCTCGGAGGGCTGACCACTTTGTCTGCTGTTCCCGGAGCCAACCCGCTCCGTGACGCACAGGACCGACGGCTCCCGCGTATCGCGGGGCCGTCGGGCCTGGTCATCTTTGGCGTCACGGGCGATTTGTCCCGTAAAAAGCTGATGCCCGCCGTCTACGACCTGGCCAATCGCGGCCTGCTGCCGCCGGGCTTCTCGCTCATCGGCTTCGCGCGCCGCGACTGGGAGGACGAGGACTTCGCCCAGGTCGTCCACGACGCCGTCAAGGAGCACGCCCGTACGCCGTTCCGCGAGGAGGTCTGGCAGCAGCTCATCCAGGGGATGCGCTTCGTCCAGGGCAACTTCGACGACGACCAGGCGTTCGAGACGCTGAAGGCGACCATCCAGGAGCTCGACCAGGCACAGGGCACCGGAGGCAACTTCGCCTTCTACCTGTCCGTGCCGCCGAAGTTCTTCCCCAAGGTCGTCCAGCAGCTGAAGAAGCACGGCCTGGCCGACCAGAGCGAGGGCTCCTGGCGGCGTGCCGTCATCGAGAAGCCGTTCGGCCACGACCTGGCCAGCGCGCAGGAGCTCAACCAGCTCGTGCACGCCGTCTTCCCGCCCAACGAGGTCTTCCGGATCGACCACTACCTCGGCAAGGAGACGGTCCAGAACATCCTGGCGCTGCGGTTCGCCAACACGATGTTCGAGCCGATCTGGAACCGGTCCTACGTCGACCACGTACAGATCACGATGGCCGAGGACATCGGCATCGGCGGCCGGGCCGGCTACTACGACGGCATCGGCGCCGCCCGTGACGTCATCCAGAACCACCTGCTCCAGCTGCTGGCGCTGACCGCGATGGAGGAGCCCGGCTCCTTCCACCCGAAGGCGCTCGTCGCCGAGAAGCTCAAGGTGCTCACCGCGGTCGAGCTGCCCGAGGACCTCGGCAAGCACACCGTGCGCGGCCAGTACGCGCACGCCTGGCAGGGCGGCGAAGAGGTCCCCGGCTATCTGGAGGAGGACGGCATCGACCCCAAGTCGACGACCGACACCTTCGCCGCGATCAAGCTGACGATCAACAACCGCCGCTGGGCGGGCGTGCCGTTCTACCTCCGGACCGGAAAGCGGCTCGGCCGCCGGGTGACGGAGATCGCGGTCGTCTTCAAGCGCGCCCCGTATCTGCCGTTCGAGTCGGGCGCGACCGAGGAGCTGGGCGGCAACGCCCTGGTCATCCGGGTCCAGCCGGACGAGGGCGTCACCGTGCGCTTCGGCTCCAAGGTGCCCGGCACCTCGATGGAGGTCCGGGACGTCACGATGGACTTCGCGTACGGCGAGTCGTTCACGGAGTCCAGCCCGGAGGCGTACGAGCGGCTCCTCCTGGACGTCCTGCTCGGCGACGCCAACCTCTTCCCCCGCCACCAGGAGGTCGAACTCTCCTGGACCATCCTCGACCCGATCGAGGAGTACTGGGACAAGCACGGCAAGCCCGCGCAGTACGCGGCCGGCACCTGGGGTCCGGCCGAGGCCGACGAGATGCTCGCACGTGACGGACGGAGCTGGAGGCGGCCATGAAGATCGATCTCACGGAAACCACGTCCAGCAAGATCAACCAGGCGCTGGTCTCGGCCCGCCGGGCCATCGGCACCCCCGCCATCGGCATGGTGCTCACGCTGGTCATCGTCACCGACGAGGAGAACGCGTACGACGCGCTCAAGTCGGCCGGTGACGCCTCCCGCGAGCACCCCTCGCGGATCATCGCGGTGATCAAGCGGCTCAGCCGCTCGCCGCGCGCCCGCCGGGACGCCCGCCTCGACGCCGAGGTCCGGGTCGGTTCCGACGCGGGCACCGGCGAGACCGTCGTCCTGCGGCTGCACGGCGAACTGGCCAACCACGCCCAGTCGGTGGTCCTTCCGCTGCTGCTGCCGGACGCCCCGGTCGTGGTGTGGTGGCCCGAGGGCGCGCCCGCCGACCCGGCGAAGGACCCGCTCGGGGCCCTCGCCCAGCGCCGGATCACCGACACCTACTCCGCCGAGCGTCCGCTCGACGAGCTGGCGGTGCGGGCGGCGACGTACAGCCCCGGCGACACCGATCTGGCCTGGACCCGGATCACGCCGTGGCGCTCGATGCTGGCCGCCGCGCTGGACCAGCAACCGGCCGAGGTCATCGGCGCGACGGTCGAGGGCGAGAGCGACAACCCGAGCTGCGAACTGCTGGCCATGTGGCTCGCGGACCGGCTCGGCGTCCCGGTGGAGCGCACGCACTCCGGGGGGCCCGGTCTCACCGCGGTCCGGATGGAGACGAAGAACGGCGTCATCGTCCTGGACCGGGCCGACGGCTCGCTGGCCACGCTCTCCATGCAGAACCAGCCGGACCGCGCGGTGGCGCTCAAGCGGCGGGAGACCGCCGAGCTGCTGGCGGAGGAGCTGCGCCGGCTCGACCCGGACAACACCTACGCGTCCGCGGTGAAGTTCGGCGTCGGCCGACTGCACGCGGGCGGCGAGGTAGAGGCGGTTCCCGCCGGGAGCACCGCGGACACGACGGACCGGGCCGCCGGGCCGAAGGCTCCCGCCGCGAAGAAGGCCCCGGCCAAGAAGGCGGCGTCCAAGTGACACCTCCTCAACTGGTCGTGCACCGCGACAAGGAGCTGATGGCCCAGGCCGCGGCGGCCCGGCTGATCACGAGGATCGTGGACGCCCAGGCCTCCCGGGGCCACGCCTCGGTGGTGCTGACCGGCGGGCGCAACGGCAACGGCCTGCTGGCCGCGCTCGCCGCCGCGCCCGCCCGGGACGCGGTCGACTGGGCTCGTCTTGACCTGTGGTGGGGCGACGAGCGGTTCCTGCCCGAGGGCGACCCGGAGCGCAATGTCACCCAGGCCCGTGAGGCGCTGCTCGACGCGGTGCCGCTGGACCCGGCGCGGGTGCACGCGATGCCCGCGTCGGACGGCCCGTACGGCAAGGACGTGGACGCGGCGGCCGCCGGTTACGCCGCCGAACTGGCCGCCGCCGCGCGTCCGGAGGACCACGGCCCGGTGCCCGCGTTCGACGTGCTGATGCTGGGCGTCGGCCCGGACACGCATGTGGCCTCGCTCTTCCCGGAGCTGCCCGCGGTGCGGGAGACCGAGCGCACCGTCGTCGGCGTGCACGGGGCTCCCAAGCCGCCGCCGGTGCGCGTCTCGCTCACGCTGCCCGCGATCCGCGCGGCGCGTGAGGTGTGGCTGCTGGCGGCGGGCGAGGACAAGGCGGAGGCCGCGGCCATCGCACTGTCCGGGGCCGGCGAGATCCAGGCCCCGGCGGCGGGCGCCCACGGACGCAGCCGCACGCTGTGGCTGCTGGACGCCGCGGCGGCCTCGCAGCTGCCGCGCGCCTTGTATCCGCCCGCTTCTCCCTGAGCGCTTGCCGGGCACTTCCCGAGCGCTTCCCGTGCGCGGCACGCCGCAGGCCCGGACCGTTTCTCCTTGGCGGTCCGGGCCTGCGGCGTGAAAGCCTCGGCCCATGGTGCATATCGGAACTGTGGTGATGGGCGCGTCCGACGTACGGCGGGCCGCCGCCTTCTGGCAGGCGGCGCTGGAGTACACCGAGCGGGAGCCGGGGACGGACGACTGGGTCGTGCTGGTCCCGGTGAGCGGGTCCGGTGTGGGGCTGTCGCTGGGGCGCTCCGCCTCCCCCGTGCAGGAGGTCCCCCGGGTCCACCTCGACCTCTACTCCGACACCCAGGAGGCCGAGGTGGAGCGGCTGGTGGGGCTGGGCGCGGTGCGGGTGGAGTGGGACCTGTACCCGCCGGACCCGGACTTCGTGGTGCTCGCCGACCCCGAGGGCAACCGCTTCTGCGTCATCGACACGACGCACGGCGGCTGAAGGGCGTACCGCCGTGCGGGCTCGGCGTCAGCGCTCGGCGCGCTCCAGGAAGGGTTCCAGCAGCCCCGGCACGGCCTCGGCGGCGAAGGTCAGGCCCTCGGCCGCGTCGGTGTCGTACGCCGTGTACGCGCCCCCGCCGGCGGCCGTGGTGGCCGTGATGCTCAGCAGCCCTGCGCGCCGCTGGAAGACCGACTGCTTGACCGTCCAGCCGATCACCCCGGCCCGCTCCAGGGCGGCGGTGGAGCGGCGGAGCGTGCCGGAGCGGGTGACCAGATAGCGGCCCGAGAGCGCGTGCCCGAGACCCCGGTAGGCGTCCAGGGCGAGCGCGACCGTCACGGGCAGGAGGACCACCGTGCAGCCGAGCGCGATCCACAGCAGCACGGGCGTGAGCAGGACCCCGAGGACGCTCAGGACGAGGGCCGGGGCGAGGACCGCGGCGAGCGCCCAGCGCAGTCGGCGGCCCCGGGCGGCGCGCGGGTGGCGGACGAGAGCGGCGCCGGTCGGGGTGGCCGGCTCGCGCAGCACGTCGGCGGCGACGGTGTCGGCGCGTTCGCGGGGCGCGACCGGCAGCAGGGTGTTGTGGTCGGCGTTCTTGGCCTCGTGGTCCTTGGCGAGGCCGGTGGTGATGGCGTCCAGCCGGGCCGCGCCGAGCAGTCGGACGCCCAGCGGCTCGACCAGGTCGACGCCGCGCAGCCGGGCCTCCTCGACGGAGATGGACCGGGAGGTGAACAGTCCGCGCCGGACCCGCAGCGTGCCGCCGGGCTCGCGCTCCAGGCGGTAGTTCCACCACATCTCGATCCAGAGGCCGAGCGCCCCGACGACGCCCGCGACCAGGGCGGCCAGGACCAGGACGACGATCGTCCAGATCAGCGGGGTCTCGCGGAAGCGGTCGCCGACCCAGGCGATGACATCGCCCTGGGCCCCGACCCAGTCGCTGACCTGGAGCGTGGCCCCGGCGGCCGCGCCGCCGAGCATGGGGGCGACGAAGGAGACCGGGGCGTAACGGATCCAGCGGGGGTCCAGGACGGCCAGTTCCCCTTCGCGGTGGATGCCGCCGGGCGCTGCGGCGGCCGCGCGTTCCAGCAGGAGGCGGCGCAGCCGTTCGCCCTCGGCGCGGGTGACCGGGTCCAGTTCGAGGGTGGAGTCGGAGCCCTGTTCACCGGTGCCGATCCTGACGGTGACCAGGCCGAGGAGGCGCAGCATCAGGTTGGCGGTGAGGTCGACCGTGCGGATCCGCTCCCGGGCCAGGGAGCGGCGCTTGACCAGCAGGAGGCCGGTGTGGAGGTCGACGCGCTCCTCGCCGATCCGGTAGCGGGTGCGGTGCCAGCGGACGCGGTCGGCGCCCGCCGCGGTCCCGATGACCAGGACGGCTCCGGCGAGCGCCTGGAGCACGGCGACCGGGAGGCTGGACCATCGGGTGAGCCCGAGTGTGACGGGGATGGCGGCGCCCGCGACGACGCCCGCCACGACGAGTGCGGTGACCAGGACCGTACGGGGGTCGAGGCGGCGCCAGTCGCCTTCCGGGGCGGCGGTGCTCATGTGGCGTCGCCGGGAGTGTCGCGGGTGATGCGGGTGAGCTGTCCGGCCAGGTCGGCCGCCACCTCGTGGTCCAGCCCCTGGATCCGTACCGCGCCCTTGGCGGAGGCCGTGGTGACCGTGACGGTGGCGAGCCGGCAGAGCTGCTCCAGCGGGCCGCGCACCGTGTCCACCGTCTGGATCCGGGACATCGGGGCGATCCGCCACTCCTGCCAGAAGAACCCGGTGCGGACGTACACCGCGTCCTCGGTGATCTCCCAGCGGTGGGTACGGAACCACCACAGGGGGAAGAGGACGGTGGCCGCCGCCCCCGCCGCGGCCAGGACCGCGGCGGACAGCAGCAGCCAGAAACGGGCAGGCCCGATCAGCGCGCCCAGCACCGCGAGCGGCACGACGGGCACGGCGGTCGTCAGCAGCCACTGGGCCCGCCACCAGCCGACGGCACGCTCGTCCAGCGTGTTGCGCGGCGGCCGCAGCCGTACCGGCGTCCCCTCCCCCTGCGTCATCGGCTCAGCGCCCCCGCAGGGTGCGGTAGGCGTCGACCAGGGCGGCCGTGGAGCTGTCCAGCTGCCCGGCGTCCGCGGCCCCGCTCTCGGTCAGGAGCGGTTCGATCTTCTTGGCGAGGACCTTGCCGAGCTCGACGCCCCACTGGTCGAAGGAGTCGATGTTCCAGATGGCGCCCTGGACGAAGACCTTGTGCTCGTAGAGCGCGATGAGCTGGCCGAGGACCGAGGGGGTCAGCTTGTCGGCGAGGATCGTGGTCGTGGGGTGGTTGCCCCGGAAGGTCTTGTGCGGGACGAGCTCCTCGGGCACCCCCTCCGCGCGGACCTCCTCGGGCGTCTTGCCGAAGGCCAGGGCCTGGGTCTGGGCGAAGAAGTTGGCCATCAGCAGGTCGTGCTGGGCGATCAGTCCGGGCAGCAGGTCGTGCACCGGGGCGGCGAAGCCGATGAAGTCCGCCGGGATCAGCTTGGTGCCCTGGTGGATCAACTGGTAGTACGCGTGCTGCCCGTTGGTTCCGGGCGTGCCCCAGACGACCGGGCCGGTCTGCCAGTCCACGGGGTTGCCGTCGCGGTCGACGGACTTGCCGTTGGACTCCATGTCGAGCTGCTGGAGGTACGCGGTGAACTTGGACAGGTAGTGGCTGTACGGCAGCACCGCGTGCGACTGGGCGTCGAAGAAGTTGCCGTACCAGACGCCGAGCAGGCCCAGCAGGAGCGGGACGTTCTCCTCGGCCGGGGCGGTGCGGAAGTGCTCGTCGACGAGGTGGAAGCCGTCGAGCATCTCGCGGAAGCGGTCGGGTCCGATGGCGGTCATCAGCGAGAGGCCGATCGCCGAGTCGAAGCTGTACCGGCCGCCGACCCAGTCCCAGAACTCGAACATGTTGGCCGTGTCGATACCGAACTCCTCGACCTTCGCGGCGTTGGTCGACAGCGCCACGAAGTGCCGGGCAACGGCGTCCTGACCGGCCTTCAGCTCGGTCAGCAGCCAGTCCCGGGCGGAGGTGGCGTTGGTGATGGTCTCGATCGTCGTGAACGTCTTCGAGGCGATGACGAACAGCGTCTCGGCCGGGTCGAGGTCACGGACGGCCTCGTGCAGGTCGGCGCCGTCGACGTTGGAGACGAAGCGGACCGTGAGCGCGCGGTCCGTGAAGGAGCGCAGCACCTCGTACGCCATGGCAGGGCCGAGGTCGGAGCCGCCGATGCCGATGTTGACGATGTTCTTGACGGGCTTGCCGGTGTGGCCGGTCCACTGCCCCGACCGGACCTTCTCGGCGAAGCCGGCCATCTTGTCCAGGACGGCGTGCACGGCGGGCACGACGTTCTCACCCGGCTCGCCGCCGACCTCGATCACCGCGTCGCGCGGGGCGCGGAGCGCGGTGTGCAGGACCGCCCGGTCCTCGGTGGTGTTGATCTTCTCGCCGCGGAACATCGCGTCCCGCAGCTCCGCGACCCCGGTGGCGGCGGCGAGGTCGCGCAGGAGGCGCAGCGTCTCGTCGGTGACCAGGTGCTTGGAGTAGTCGAGGTGGAGGTCGCCGACCCGGAGGGTGTAGGCGGTGCCCCGGTCCGGCCGGCGCGCGAACAGCTCGCGCAGCTGGGGTGCGCCGAGCTCCTCACGGTGCTTGGCGAGAGCCGTCCACTCGGGCGTCTGGTCGAGCTTGGTTCGGCTTGCTGCGTTCATCCCGGATATCAGCCCACTTCTTCTCGTCATCAGCATCCCCGCTGCCCCTCCAACCTAATTGATCGAGGTGGCCGGCGGCGCGGAGGAGGGCGGTGGCGCGGGAACGCGATACGGCCGGACACCCGTGGGGTGTCCGGCCGGTGTACGACTGGGGTCCGTGGAGCCGATCCGGGATGAACCGGACCGTGGAGCTGGGCCGGCAGGACGCTCAGATCTCGCCGCGGAGTTTGGCCAGTGCCTCGGCGAGGATCGCCTCGCCGTCCTCGTCGCTCCGCCGCTCGCGTACGTACGCCAGGTGCGTCTTGTACGGCTCGGTGCGGGGCGGGTCCGGCGGGCTGTCCTTGTC
Source organism: Streptomyces sp. NPDC020884 (assembly GCF_044333935.1). NCBI lineage: Bacteria > Bacillati > Actinomycetota > Actinomycetes > Kitasatosporales > Streptomycetaceae > Streptomyces > Streptomyces sp. NPDC020884. Next base: position 141,149 of record NZ_JBIRRY010000001.1, read on the forward strand.
CTGGCCGGCCGGGAAGCCGCAGCGCGGGCAGTCCCAGGTGTCCGGCACCTGCGCGTCATGGGCGAAGCTCGGCTGCGTCTCGTGCCCGTTCGAGCACCAGAAGGAGATGCGGAGGCGCGGCGCGGACTCGCCTCGCTCGGCCTCCCCCATCGGCCCCGCTCCGACCCGGCTTCCCCGGATCGCGTTGCCACTTGCCACGGTCGTAACTCCCTGCGTGATGGTGCTCGAGCGATGCCCCAGTCTACGTAAGGCCCAACGCGCGTCCAGTGAAAGGAGTTACACCCTTACCGGGAATCGCGGTCGACGGGTCAGTTGTCCAGCTTGATGAGCAGACCGAGGACGACGACGCAGGCGAACCAGGACAGTCCGACCACCACGGTGATCCGGTCGAGGTTGCGCTCGGCCACGGAGGAGCCGCCGACGGAGGACTGCATGCCGCCACCGAACATGTCGGAGAGGCCGCCGCCCTTGCCCTTGTGCATGAGCACCAGCAGCATCAGCAGCAGGCTGAAGACGATCAGAGCGATCTGGAACGCCAAAACCACGGCTGGTCCCTACTTTCCGGAATTCTTGACTACTGCCTGTACGTACAGCGGGGGCCGGAGGGTGGCAACCCCCTCGGCCCCCGCAAGGGTACGACGGATCCGCGCTACCGCATACTCACTGGTCGCGGAAGCGGACGATCTTGACGAACTCGTCGGCGTCCAGCGCGGCGCCGCCGATGAGGGCGCCGTCCACGTCGGGCTGGGCCATGATGGCCGCGACGTTGCCGGACTTCACCGAGCCGCCGTACTGGATGCGGACGGCGTCGGCCAGCTCCTGCGAGTACAGCTCGGCCAGCCGTCCGCGGATCGCGCCGCAGACCTCCTGGGCGTCCTCGGGGGTGGCGACCTCGCCGGTTCCGATGGCCCAGACCGGCTCGTAGGCGATCACGATCGTCTCGGCCTGCTCGGCCGGGATGTCCTTCAGGCCGCCGTCGAGCTGCGCGAGGGTGTAGGAGACCTGGTCACCGGCCTTGCGGATGTCCAGGCCCTCACCGACGCAGAGGATCGGGGTCAGGCCGTGCTGGTAGGCGGCCTTCACCTTGGCGTTGCAGATCTCGTCGCTCTCGGCGTGGTACTGGCGGCGCTCGCTGTGGCCGACGGCCACGTAGGTGCAGCGCAGCTTGGCCAGCATCGAGCCGGAGATCTCTCCGGTGTACGCGCCGGAGTCGTGCGCCGAGATGTCCTGGGCGCCGTACTTGATCTTCAGCTTGTCGCCGTCGACCAGGGTCTGCACCGAGCGCAGGTCGGTGAACGGCGGCAGGACGGCGACCTCGACGTCCTCGTAGTCCTTGTCGGCCAGCGCGAAGGAGAGCTTCTGAACGTGGGCGATGGCCTCGAGGTGGTTGAGGTTCATCTTCCAGTTGCCCGCCATCAGCGGGGTGCGGGTGGTCATGAAAGGTCAGTCCTCCAGTGCGGCGAGCCCGGGAAGCGTCTTGCCCTCGAGGTACTCGAGGCTCGCGCCGCCACCGGTCGAAATGTGTCCGAAAGCGTTCTCGTCGAAGCCCAGGATGCGAACGGCCGCGGCGGAGTCGCCACCGCCGACGACGCTGAAGGCCGACGAGTCGACGAGCGCCTGGGCGACCGCGCGGGTGCCGTCGGCGAAGTCGGGGTGTTCGAAGACGCCCATCGGGCCGTTCCAGAAGACGGTGGCCGCGTCGGCGAGCTTCGATGCGTAGAGCTTGTTGGTCTCCGGTCCGTTGTCCAGCCCCATCTGGCCGGCCGGGATGGCGTCGGCGGCGACGGTGGTGGGGTGGGCCGGGGCCTTGGTCTTCAGGTCGGGGAAGGCGGGGGCGACCACGACGTCGACGGGGAGGACGAACTCCACGCCCTTCTTCTCGGCGCGCCGCAGGTACTCCTGGACGGCCGGGATCTGGTCCTCCTGGAGCAGCGAGCTGCCGACCTCGTGGCCCTGAGCCTTGAGGAAGGTGTACGCCATGCCGCCGCCGATCAGGATGCGGTCGGCCCGCTCCAGCAGGTGGTCGATCACTCCGAGCTTGTCGGAGACCTTCGCACCGCCGAGCACGACCGCGTACGGGCGCTTGACGTCGGTGGTGAGCTTCTTCAGGACGCCGACCTCGGTGGCGATGAGGTAGCCCGCGTAGTGCGGGAGCCGCGCCGGGAGGTCGAAGACCGAGGCGTGCTTGCGGTGCACCGCGCCGAAGCCGTCGCCCACGTAGACGTCGGCGAGTTCGGCCAGCTGATCGGCGAAGGCGCCGCGCTCGGCGTCGTCCTTGGACGTCTCGCCGGCGTTGAAGCGGAGGTTCTCGACGACGGCGACCCGGCCGTCGGCGAGGCCGGCGACCGCGGCGCGGGCGGAATCGCCGACCGTGTCGGTGGCGAAGGCGACGTCGGCGCCGAGCAGTTCGCCCAGACGTGCGGCGGCGGGCGCCAGCGAGAAGGCCGGGTCCGGGGCGCCCTTGGGGCGGCCGAGGTGCGAGGCGACGACGACGCGCGCGCCGGCCTCGGCGAGCTTGGCGACCGTCGGGACGACGGCGCGGATACGGCCGTCGTCGGTGATCGTGGTGCCGTCCAGCGGCACATTGAGGTCGGCGCGGACGAATACCCGCTTACCCGCGACCCCTTCGGCGAGAAGTTCGTCGATCGTCTTCATCTGTTCCGTTTACTCCTTGGAAGGACCGATGAGCATGCTAGGCCGTGTCGACAAACCGCCGTTGCCCGGCCACCGGCCGGGCCGCGCGTTCGTCGACACGGCTTAGGGGCTCGACCCGCGCTTCGTTGCGCCGGTCGAGCCCCTTCGCTTACATCGATGTGCCTGCCGATCCGAGGATCAGAGCTGCTCGCCGACGAAGACCGTGAGGTCGACGAGGCGGTTGGAGTAGCCCCACTCGTTGTCGTACCAGCCGAGGATCTTCACCGTGTTGCCCTCCTGGACCATGGTCAGGGAGGAGTCGAAGGTGCAGGACGACGGGTCGCCGACGATGTCCGAGGAGACGATCGGGTCCTCGGTGTACGTCAGGAAGCCCTTGAGGGCGCCGTCGTCGGAGGCCTTCTTGAACGCGGCGTTGACCTCGTCCTTGGTGACCTCGCGCGTGAGCGTCACGACGAGGTCGGTGGCGGAGCCGGTCGGAACCGGGACGCGCATCGCGATGCCGTCGAGCTTGCCCTTGAGCTGCGGGAGCACCAGGGCGGTGGCCTTGGCGGCACCGGTGGTGGTCGGGATGATGTTCTCGGCGGCGGCGCGGGCGCGACGCAGGTCCGAGTGCGGGAAGTCCAGGATCCGCTGGTCGTTCGTGTACGCGTGGACCGTCGTCATCAGGCCCTTGACGATGCCGAAGTTCTCGTCGAGAACCTTGGCCATCGGCGCCACACAGTTGGTGGTGCAGGAGGCGTTGGAGATGATGTTGTGGTTGGCCGCGTCGTACTGGTCCTGGTTGACGCCCATCACGATGGTGATGTCCTCGTCCTTGGCCGGAGCCGAGATGAGGACCTTCTTGGCGCCGCCCGCGATGTGCTTCTCGGCGTCGGCCTTCTTGGTGAAGATGCCGGTCGACTCGATGACGATGTCGACGCCCAGCTCACCCCAGGGGATGTCGGCCGGGTTGCGCTCGGAGAGCACCTTGATGGTGTGACCATCGACGGTGATGGTGTCGGCGGTGTGGCTGACCTCTGCCTTGAGACGACCCAGAATGGTGTCGTACTTCAGCAGGTGAGCCGTGGTCGCAGTGTCACCCAGGTCGTTGACAGCCACGATCTCGATGTCCGCACCCTGCTCGAGCAGCGCGCGGAAGTAGTTGCGACCGATGCGGCCGAAGCCGTTGATGCCTACGCGGATCGTCACGAACCGATCTCCTCGTTAGGTACGCCGGTTTTCGACGCCGGCGAGTTGTATAGGGATGTCCCCGACCGCTTCCGACCCTACCTCTCCCAGGGCCCGGGAGTGACATCGAGAGGGCCACCGCACGCCACCGGATACGACCGGAGGCCCGTACTCGCCAGTAGGAGTACGGACCTCCGTTTCGCCGGTCAGGACCTGGGTCCCGGTGGCCCCGGGACCCCGGACCCGGTCGCCCGGGACCGAACGTCCCCCGCTCGCCGCCGGGTCAGCCGACGAGGCCGTCGGCGAGCTCCTCGCTGAGGGTCGACTCGGTCCCCGGGATGCCCAGGTCCTGGGCCCGCTTGTCGGCCATCGCCAGCAGCCGGCGGATCCGGCCGGCGACCGCGTCCTTGGTCAGCGGCGGGTCGGCGAGCGCGCCCAGCTCCTCAAGGGAGGCCTGCTTGTGCTCCATGCGCAGCCGTCCCGCGGCGGCGAGGTGCTCGGGAACCTCCTCGCCGAGGATCTCCAGCGCGCGCCCCACCCGGGCCCCGGCGGCGACCGCCGCGCGGGCCGAGCGGCGCAGGTTCGCGTCGTCGAAGTTGGCGAGCCGGTTGGCCGTGGCGCGGACCTCGCGCCGCATCCGCCGCTCCTCCCAGGCGAGCACCGCGTCGTGGGCGCCGAGCCGGGTCAGCAGGGCGCCGATCGCGTCGCCGTCGCGGACCACCACCCGGTCCACGCCGCGCACCTCCCGGGCCTTGGCGGCGATGGAGAGCCGACGGGCCGCCCCGACCAGGGCGAGGGCCGCCTCGGGCCCCGGGCAGGTGACCTCCAGCGAGGAGGAGCGGCCGGGCTCGGTGAGCGAGCCGTGGGCGAGGAAGGCTCCGCGCCAGGCCGCCTCGGCGTCGCAGGTGGCCCCCGAGACCACCTGCGGGGGCAGCCCCCGGATCGGCCGGCCGCGGCCGTCCACCAGGCCGGTCTGGCGGGCCAGCTGGTCGCCGCCCGCCACCACCCGTACGACATAGCGCGAGCCGCGCCGCAGTCCGCCGGGGGCCATCACGATCAGCTCCGAGCTGTGCCCGAAGATCTCCAGGATGTCGCGCTTGAGCCGGCGGGCGGCGTTCCCGGTGTCCAGCTCCGCCTCGATCACAATCCGGCCACTCACCAGGTGCAGCCCGCCCGCGAACCGAAGAATCGCCGAGACCTCTGCTTTCCTGCAGCAGGTCCGGGTGACGGGAAGATGAGAGATTTCGTTCTTCACCGCTGGCGTCATCGCCATGGGCCGATCCTTCCATGCATCCGAAAAATACGGTCGTACGCGGCGGCCAGCAGCTCCTGATCATGGACCGGAACGCCGTCGGGCGATGCCACCGGCGCCAGCTCGACCGCGGCTCCGAGCCGTTGTGCGGCATCGGCGAGGGACTCACGGTCGGGCACGGCGGCCTCATCGGCCAGCACCACGTCCAAGGCGAGTTTAGGGGCGTGTCGCCCCAAAACCTCCAAATGACGCTGCGGTGAGAAGCCTTCTGTTTCACCGGGCTGAGGTGCGAGGTTCAACGAGAGGACCTTGCGGGCCTTCGTGGTGACCAGGGCGTCGAGCAGTTCCGGCACGAGCAGATGCGGGATCACCGAGGAGAACCAGGAGCCGGGACCGAGCACCACCCAGTCGGCGTCCAGGACCGCTGCCACGGCTTCCGGGACGGCCGGCGGGTCGGGCGGGACGACGTGCACGGACTGCACCTCGCCGGGGGTGAGCGCCACGGTGGCCTGACCGCGCACGGTGACGATCGCGTCCGGCAGGTCCGGGTCATGGCCCTTGACCAGCGCCTGGAGCTCCAGCGGGACGGCCGACATCGGCAACACCCGCCCGTGCGCGCCGAGCAGCTTGCCGACCAGGTCGAGCGCCTGGACGGGGTCGCCGAGCTGCTCCCAGAGGGCCACGATCAGCAGATTGCCGACCGCGTGCTCGTGGAGGTCGCCCTTGGACTCGAAGCGGTGCTGGATGACGCGGGACCAGGTGCGGCCCCAGTCGTCGTCGCCGCACAGCGCGGCGAGCGCCTTGCGCAGGTCGCCGGGCGGCAGCACGCCCAGCTCCTCGCGCAGCCGGCCGCTGGAGCCGCCGTCGTCGGCGACGGTGACCACGGCCGTGAGATCGCCGGTGATCCGGCGCAGCGCCGCCAGCGAGGCCGAGAGGCCCATGCCGCCGCCGAGCGCGACGACCTTGGGCTGAGCACCGCGCTTGCGGCCGGAGAGCGCCGAGGTGGCGCGGCTCAGGCGCCGCATCCGCAGAGTGCGTCCGGTCACTCTCGCCCCATGTCACGGTGGACCAGGACGGTCTCGACGCCTTCGGTGGCCAGGCGGGCCGAGAGCTTCTCCGACATGGCGACGGAACGGTGCTTGCCGCCGGTGCAGCCCACCGCGATGGTGACGTACCGCTTGCCCTCGCGGCGGTAGCCGGCGGCGATCAGCTGGAGCAGCTCCGTGTACTGGTTGAGGAACTCCTTGGCGCCCGGCTGGTCGAAGACGTAGTCGGACACCTCCTCGTTGACGCCGGTGAAGGGGCGCAGCTCGGGGACCCAGTGCGGGTTGGGCAGGAAGCGGCAGTCGACGACCAGGTCGGCGTCGACGGGCAGGCCGTACTTGTAGCCGAAGGACATCACCGTGGCCCGCAGCTCCGGCTCCGACTCGCCCGCGAACTGGGCGTCCATCTTGGCCCGCAGCTCGTGCACGTTGAGGCTGGAGGTGTCGATGACCAGGTCGGCGTCGCCGCGCAGCTCGCGCAGCAGGTCGCGCTCGGCCGCGATGCCGTCCACGATGCGACCGTCGCCCTGGAGGGGGTGCGGGCGGCGGACGGACTCGAAGCGGCGCACGAGGGCGTCGTCGGAGGACTCCAGGAAGACGATGCGCCGGGTGACCTGCTTGGACTCCAGGTCCGCGAGGGACTCACGGAGGTTGTCGAAGAAGCGCCGGCCGCGCACGTCGACGACGACGGCGATCCGGGCCACGTTGCCCTGGGAGCGGGCGCCGAGCTCCACCATGGTGGGGATCAGCGCGGGCGGCAGGTTGTCGACGACGAACCAGCCGAGGTCCTCCAGGCACTTGGCGGCGGTGCTGCGGCCGGCGCCAGACATCCCGGAAATGATCACCAGCTCGGGGATGGCCGCGTCACCCGTCTCGTTCGGGGTGTTCGTACTCACGTCTGCTGCTCCGTCTGCTCGGTCTGCGGTGTCTGCCGGTTCCGCGGTGTCTGCTGATTCCGCGGTGTTCGGTGCGGTCTCGTTGCTGTTCTCGGTCATGAGCTGTCCCCGTCGTCCTCTTCAATGATCTCTCCTGTGGCCGTATTCACGGCAGGCGCCGCGGGGGCGGTCGAGGCGAGGGCCACGGCCACCGATTCCGCCGTCCGTCGCCCTATCCCGGGGACCTCGCAGATCTCGTCGATTGTCGCCTGCCGGAGCTTCTTCACGGAGCCGAAATGCTTGATCAGGGCCTGCTTCCGGGTCTCGCCGAGGCCGGTCACGTCGTCGAGGGGGCTGGCGCGGATGCGCTTGGCGCGTTTGGCGCGCTGGTAGGTGATGGCGAAGCGGTGGGCCTCGTCCCGGACGCGCTGGAGGAGGTAGAGGCCCTCGCTGGAGCGGGGCAGGACGACGGGATCGTCGTCCTCGGGGAGCCAGACCTCTTCCAGGCGCTTGGCGAGGCCGCAGACGGCGATGTCGTCGATGCCCAGCTCGTCCAGGGCGCGCTTGGCGGCGGCGACCTGGGGCTGCCCGCCGTCGACGACGACGAGCTGCGGCGGGTAGGCGAACCGCTTGGGCCGGCCGTCGTCCTCGCGGGGCTCGCCCTCGTCGTCGGCGGCCGCCGGGGCGACGGCGGGGACGGGGCCGGTGGCGGCGGGCCCGGCCGCCGGGGCGTCCACCGGCTGCTCCTCCCACTCCCCCGTGCGCTCCTTGTCCTGGAGGTAGCGCTTGAAGCGGCGGCCGATCACCTCGTGCATCGAGCGGACGTCGTCCTGGCCCTCGAAGCCCTTGATCTGGAAGCGGCGGTACTCGCTCTTGCGGGCGAGGCCGTCCTCGAAGACCACCATGGAGGCCACCACGTCGTCGCCCTGGAGGTGGGAGATGTCGTAGCACTCGATGCGCAGCGGCGCGGTGTCCAGGCCCAGCGCCTCGGCGATCTCCTCCAGGGCGCGGGAGCGGGTGGTCAGGTCGGAGGCCCGCTTGGTCTTGTGCAGTCCGAGCGCCTGCTGGGCGTTGCGCTGGACGGTGGTCATGAGGTCCTTCTTGTCGCCGCGCTGCGGGATGCGCAGGCTGACCTGGGAGCCCCGGCGCTCGGCGAGCCACTGGGCGACCGCTTCGGTGTCCTCGGGCAGGGCGGGGACCAGGACCTCCTTGGGGACGGCGTCGCCGCGCTCCTCCCCGTACAGCTGCTGGAGGGCGTGTTCGACGAGGCCGGAGGTGTCGACCGCCTCGACCTTGTCGGTGACCCAGCCGCGCTGGCCGCGCACCCGGCCGCCGCGGACGTGGAAGATCTGGAGGGCGGCCTCCAGCTCGTCCTCGGCGACGGCGATCAGATCGGCGTCGGTGGCGTCGGCGAGGACGACGGCGCTCTTCTCCATGGCCCGTCTGAGGGCCTCGGCGTCGTCGCGGAGGCGGGCGGCCCGCTCGTACTCCAGCTCCTCGGCCGCCTGCGCCATGTCCTTCTCCAGGCGGCGGATGTAGGTGCCCGTGCGGCCGGCCATGAAGTCGCAGAAGTCCTCGGCGAGGTCCCGGTGTTCCTCGGGGGTGACCCGGCCGACGCAGGGGGCCGAGCACTTGCCGATATAGCCCAGCAGGCAGGGGCGGCCGGTGCGCGCGGCGTTCTTGAAGACCCCGGCGGAACAGGTGCGGACGGGGAAGACCCGCAGCATCAGGTCGACCGTCTCGCGGATCGCCCAGGCGTGGCCGTACGGACCGAAGTAGCGCACGCCCTTCTTCTTGGCGCCGCGCATGACCTGGACGCGGGGGAACTCCTCGTTGAGCGTGACCGCGAGATACGGATAGCTCTTGTCGTCGCGGTACTTGACGTTGAACCGGGGGTCGTACTCCTTGATCCAGGAGTACTCCAGCTGGAGCGCCTCGACCTCGGTGGAGACGACCGTCCACTCGACGGATGCGGCGGTGGTGACCATCGTGCGCGTACGCGGATGGAGGCCGGCGAGGTCCTGGAAGTAGTTGGCCACGCGCTGGCGCAGGTTCTTGGCCTTCCCGACGTAGATCACCCGGCGGTGCTCGTCGCGGAATTTGTAGACCCCCGGGGAGTCGGGGATCTGTCCCGGCTTGGGGCGGTAGCTGGAGGGGTCTGCCATGTCTCACACCCTACTTGCGGGCGCTGACAGTGCGTCGCTCTCGGGTGGTGCCGCGCTCCGGAGTGCCGTGGGGTGTTCGCACCCCGGAGCGCGGGTCTCGTGGGACCGGTGGAGCCGCTGCTCAGGCGTCCGCGGCCGGGGAGCGCCCGGTACGGCTCCGGCGGCGCAGGGCGGCCGCGCCGCACAGCACCAGCGCGAGCAGCGCCCCGGCCCCGGCGGTCGTGGAGACGGCGGTCAGCGCCGTCTCCTGGCCCGCTGCCGCGCCGGCGAGCGCGGGGCTCCCGGCGGTGTCCGCCGCCTGATCGGCGGCCGGGCCCGGGACCGGGCCGGGAGCGGGGGCCGCTCCGGTGACCGCCTCGGGGCCGTAACCGCCCGCCTTGCCGGACCGGGCGTATCCGGAGCCGGGGAGCTTGTCGCCGTACGCCTCCTGGACCCGGGTCCGGTAGGCGCCGAGCGCGGTGCCGCGGGCGCCCACGGCGGCCTTCGCCTCCTCGTCCAGCGGGAGCACCCGGGAGCCGTCGTGGACGTACCAGGCGTCGATCTGCGGTTCGCGGAACACGGTGCCGCCGGGGAGGGCGCGAGCGCCGAGGGAGGTGTAGCGGGCCTCGTCGTCGCCGGTGGCGATGTTCACCACCTGCCAGTCGGCGCTGCCGCCGGATCCGGCGGGAACGGTCCACAGCGAGGCCTTCTGGCCGTCGGAGGAGACGGCGGTGCTGGCGAGGTAGTCCAGGGTGCTCGGGGCCGCGCCGGGTTCGCCGGCGACGAAGGCGGCCGAGAGCGTACGGACCGGGACGGCCTTGGCCTCGATCCGCGGTGCGGCCGCCGCCTTGCTCACCGCGCCTTCCCGGGCGAAGAACCGGGACAGCGTGTCCAGCGTGGCCGGCTCCGTCGCGGCCTCGTGGGCGGCTTCGAGGGTCGCGGCGGTCAGCTTCGGCGGGGCCGTCCGGCCGTCGTCGGCGAGGGCGGGGGCGGCGGCGGTGAACAGGGCGACGCCGGTGAGGGCGGTGGCGACGGCGACGCGTCGGGTGGTGGAGTTCATGTCCTCACGCCCCGATCCGGTAGAGCGAGTGGGTCCAGGAGAACTCGTTGTTGTTCACGTACCAGGCGTGGGACGCCCAGTTGTAGCGGTCGCTGGAGGGCCACGGGTCGCCCCAGTAGACCCAGCTGTTGGCGTCGTCGTACCCGTAGATGACGTGCATGTGCCCGCCGCCGGACGACCACTGGATTCGGGTCTCGATGGGTCGCTGGGCGGATATCTCGGCCTGCACGGTCGGGTAGCGCAGCCAGCCGGTGACGTAACTGCCGGGCCTGACCCCGGCCCAGGACAGACCGGTCTGGACGTTGCCGAGGGTGGCCTGCGAGTTGGGGCACTGGGAGTTCTGGCTGCGGTTGAAGGCGGCGTTGCAGAACTGGTTCTGGGAGTAGTTGCGGCCGAACCAGGCGGCGATGGTGTTGCCGCCGGCCGCCCAGCACCAGTTGCTCTGCTGTTGGGCCTGCATGGTGATGTCGAGCCGCTGGGCGGCGGCGACGGTGAAGCCCGCCCCGTCCGGGGACTGGGCGGCGGTGGCGGTGCCCGCGGGGACGGCGAGCAGGACGGCGGCCAGGAGGGCGGTGAACGAGAACCTTCCGGGCCTGACTCTTCGGTTGCGCATGGCGTTCCTCCCAAGGCGGGGGGTGGGGATCGGAGGAGCGCGTCCGGACGCTGATGAGGAGCATCCGGCGTTGTCCGGAGCAGGTCAACACGCTTCAATGCGAGGTGACATCGCGGTGTGAACGGCACGGCGTCCGTGTGAACGGCCCCGGCCCCGGTCACCTGCTCCCCCGCATCCCCCGGGGGCGGTGTCGCCACTCCCCACGTGAACGTTCACCGGAGGCCCGCCATGCGGCAGACCGAGACCGAACTGGCGCAGGTACTGCGGACCGGACCGTTCCATCTGGCGTTGCGCACCGCTCTGTCGGTGCGCGGGCTGCCGCTCCAGCGGGTGCAGCACCATCTGGCGCACCGGGGCGTCAAGCTCGGAGTGACCAGCCTCAGTTACTGGCAGCAAGGGGTGCGCCGCCCCCGGCGGGCCGAGTCGCTGCGGGCGGTGCGGGCGCTGGAGGAGGTGCTCGCCCTGCCGGACGACTCGCTGCTGCGGCTGCTGCGCGACGGCGACGCCCCGGCGGAGGGGGACCGTCCGGCAGCCCGTTCGTACCGCTCCCTGATGGAGGCGTCGGGCTCGGTGGAGCGGCTCCTCACGGCCATGGAGTCACCTGTGGACGGCGGTCTGCACACCGTGGGGCACCAGGAGCGGGTACGGATAGGGGCGCGGCGCGAGCTGGCGGACCGCACCTCCCGGCATCTGGTGCGCGCGCACCGGGACGGCGTCGACCGCTATCTCGCGGTGCACCGGGGCGACCCCGGCTGCGACCCGTCGCGGATCGCGGTGCGGGCCCTGGAGAACTGCCGGACGGGCCGGGTCCGCTGGGACCGGGACGCGGGGGTCCTGGTGGCGGAGCTGCTCTTCGACACCCGGCTGCGGACCGGCGAGACGTACCTCTTCGGTTACGGCTTCGAGGACGGTACGGGCGGGGCGAGCGGCGAATACGTGCGCGGCTTCACCTTCGGGGGCGGCCAGTACGTGCTCCAGGTCGGCTTCGACGAGGCGGCGCTCCCGGTGCGGTGCCACCGGTTCGCCCAGGCGTCGGCGGGGGCGCCGCGCGGGGCCCGCGGCGACCTCACGCTGACCGGCCGGCACCGGACCGTGCACCTGGTGGAGGAGGGGGTACGGCCGGGCCTGATCGGGATCGACTGGGACTGGGAGTGAGGGACCCTGCCGTACGCGCTGCCGTACGCCCTGCGGGCCCCTCGGCTCCTCGTCGGGCGTCGGCGCCCGGGTCCTCGCGTCAGGCGTCGGGGCCCGCGACGAGCTTGCCGCCCTCGGCGGTGACCGGGACGGCGGGCAGCGGCACGGTGGCCGGGCCCTTCACCGGCCGGCCGGTGGTCACATCGAAGCGGCTGCCGTGGCAGGGGCAGTGGCCCTCGATGCCCTCGATCTTGTCCAGGACACAGCCCCCGTGGGTGCACTGGGCGCTGAACGCCTTGTACTCGCCCTTCGCCGGGCAGACGACGACGAGGCGCTGCTCGCGGTAGAGCTTGGCGCCACCGACGGGCACCGCCGAGGCGGCCCCGAGGTCGACGGGCGCGGTGGGCGTGGGGTTCTTGGCGTGGCCGAGCTTGGACTCGGTGGAGCAGGCGGCCGCTCCCAGCCCGGCGGCGCCGGCGAGCGCGGCGCCCTTCAGCACGGTGCGACGGGCGGCGGGCAGGCCGGGCATGCGGACTCCACGGGTCGTTGTTCGGGGTGGATCACGGTGGATCACGGTGCATCGGGTCGCCGGACAGGGCGGGGCGGCGACGGCGGCCCTGCGTGCCGGTGACAGAACCGACGATACCGGCGGGGATCAAAGGCTCTGCGACCGGGCCGGAACGCCCGCCTCGACGGGCGACGGCGGCCCCCTTCGTGCCGCGGGGGCCGCCGTCGTCGGCGAGGGGCGAGCGGCTGAGCGGGGGCCCGGCCGGGCCCCCGCTCAGCCCTTGCGGGCTCCGCTCAGGCCTTGCGGGCGCGGGTGGCCTTCTTCGCCACGGCCGTCTTGGTGGCTGCCGCCTTGGTCGTACCGGCCTTGGCCGTCGTGGCCTTCTTGGCCGCGGCGGCCGTCTTCTTCGCCGGGGCGGTCTTGCGGGCGGCCGTCTTGCGGGCCGTCCCCCGCCCGGAGGGCACCGCGGCCTCGCTGATGCGGTCCGCGTCCAGGATTCCCTGGAGGAACTTCCCGGTGTGGCTGGCGGGCACCCCGGCGACCTGCTCCGGCGTTCCCTCGGCGACCACCAGGCCACCGCCGTTGCCGCCCTCGGGGCCCATGTCGACGACCCAGTCGGCGGTCTTGATGACATCGAGGTTGTGCTCGATGACGATCACCGTGTTGCCCTTGTCCACGAGTCCGGAGAGCACGGTGATCAGCTTGCTGATGTCCTCGAAGTGCAGACCGGTGGTCGGCTCGTCCAGGACGTAGACCGTGCGGCCGGTGGAGCGCTTCTGGAGCTCACTCGCCAGCTTGACGCGCTGCGCCTCACCGCCGGAGAGGGTCGGCGCGGACTGGCCCAGCCGCACATACCCGAGGCCGACCTCGTTGAGCGTACGGAGGTGGCGGGCGATCGTCGGGACGGCCTCGAAGAACGCCAGGCCCTCCTCGATCGGCATGTCCAGCACCTCGGCGATGGACTTGCCCTTGTAGTGGACCTCCAGGGTCTCCCGGTTGTAGCGCGCTCCGTGGCAGACCTCGCACGGGACGTACACGTCGGGCAGGAAGTTCATCTCGATCTTGATCGTGCCGTCGCCGGAGCAGTTCTCGCAGCGGCCGCCCTTGACGTTGAAGGAGAAGCGGCCCGGCAGATAGCCGCGCACCTTCGCCTCCATGGTCTCGGCGAAGAGCCGGCGGACGTGGTCGAAGACTCCGGTGTAGGTGGCCGGGTTCGACCGGGGCGTCCGGCCGATGGGCGACTGGTCGACGTGCACGACCTTGTCGACGAGGTCGTCGCCGTCGACCCGGGTGTGGCGGCCGGGGACCGACTTGGCGCCGTTCAGCTCGCGGGCCAGGTGGGTGTAGAGGATGTCGTTGACCAGGGTCGACTTCCCGGACCCGGAGACGCCGGTGACGGCGGTGAGAACGCCGAGCGGGAAGGAGACGTCGATGTCCTGGAGGTTGTTCTCGCGGGCGCCGTGCACGGTGAGACCCCGGGCCGGGTCGACCGGGCGGCGGATCTCGGGGGTCGGGATCGACCGCTTGCCCGCCAGGTACTGGCCGGTGATCGACTCCTTGTTGGCCAGGAGCTCCTTGAGCGAACCGGAGTGGACGACCTTGCCGCCGTGCTCTCCGGCGCCGGGGCCGATGTCGACGACCCAGTCGGCGACCTTGATGGTGTCCTCGTCGTGCTCGACGACGATGAGCGTGTTGCCCATGTCGCGGAGCCGGACCAGGGTCTCGATGAGCCGGTGGTTGTCGCGCTGGTGCAGGCCGATGGACGGCTCGTCCAGGACGTAGAGCACGCCGACGAGGCCGGAGCCGATCTGGGTGGCCAGCCGGATGCGCTGGGCCTCGCCGCCGGACAGGGTGCCGGCCGCGCGGTTCAGCGAGAGGTAGTCGAGGCCGACGTCGACGAGGAACTTCAGCCGCTCGTTGACCTCCTTGAGGACCCGCTCGGCGATCTTCTTGTCGCGGGCGTTCAGCTTGAGGCGGCCGAGGAACTCGGCGCACTCGCTGATCGACATCGCGGCGACCTCGGCGATGGACTTCTCCATCACCGTCACCGCGAGCACGATCGGCTTGAGCCGGGTGCCCTCGCAGGTCGGGCAGGGCACCTCGCGCATGTAGCCCTCGAAGCGCTCCCGGCTGGAGTCGCTCTCGGCCTCGGTGTGGCGCCGCTTGACGAACTGCACCGCGCCCTCGAAGGCGGGGGTGGTGTAGGCGCGCTCGCGCCCGTACCGGTTGCGGTAGCGGACCTCGGTCTGGATCTTGTGGCCGAAGAGCAGGGCCTTCTTGGCCCGCTGCGGCAGCCCTGCCCAGGGGATGTCCGTACGGAAGCCGAGAGCTTCGGAGAGCGCGCCGATCAGGCGGCCGAAGTACTCCTTGGTGTGGCCGTGGGACCAGGGGTGGATCGCGCCCTCGTCGAGGGACTTCTCCTCGTCCGGGACGATCAGCTCCGGGTCGACCTCCATGCGCGTGCCGATGCCGGTGCAGTCGGGGCAGGCGCCGAAGGGCGAGTTGAAGGAGAAGGAGCGCGGCTCCAGCTCCTCGAAGGAGAGGTCGTCGTACGGGCAGTAGAGGTGCTCGGAGAACATCCGCTCGCGCTCGGGGTCGTCCTCGGGGAGGTCGACGAAGTCGAGCACGACCATGCCGCCGGAGAGGCCGAGCGCGGTCTCGACCGAGTCGGTCAGCCGGCGCTTGGCGCTGTCCTTGACGGTGAGGCGGTCGACGACCACCTCGATGGTGTGCTTCTCCTGCTTCTTGAGCGTGGGCGGCTCGGCGAGCTGGATGGTGGCGCCGTCGACCCTGGCCCGGCTGTAGCCCTTGGTCTGGAGGTCGGCGAAGAGGTCGACGAACTCGCCCTTGCGCTCGCGCACCAGCGGCGAGAGGACCTGGAAGCGGCTCCCCTCGGGCAGACCGAGGACCTTGTCCACGATGGCCTGCGGCGACTGGCGCGAGATGGGGCGGTGGCACTCGGGGCAGTGCGGCTTGCCGATCCGGGCGAAGAGCAGCCGGAGGTAGTCGTAGACCTCGGTGATGGTGCCGACCGTCGAGCGCGGGTTGCGCGAGGTCGACTTCTGGTCGATGGAGACGGCGGGAGAGAGACCTTCGATGAAGTCGACGTCCGGCTTGTCCATCTGGCCGAGGAACTGCCGGGCGTACGAGGAGAGCGACTCCACGTAGCGGCGCTGCCCCTCGGCGAAGATCGTGTCGAACGCGAGGGACGACTTGCCCGACCCGGAGAGCCCGGTGAAGACGATGAGGGAGTCGCGGGGCAGGTCGAGCGAGACGTTCTTCAGGTTGTGCTCGCGCGCGCCACGGACGATGAGACGGTCGGCCACGCCGGTCCGCACCTTTCTAGAGAGAAGCGGGGGAACTGAGCCCCTCTCCCAGGGTATGGGGGGCGCCACAGCGGTGTTGGAAGCTTTCAAATCCGAGCGTATAGCACGCACATTCGATTTACGGCCACCCTTCGACTCCTTCACCCGAATGAGTGGCAGAGCTAGGCTCGGCCGCATGATTGATCATGCGCACGACCTGGGAGCTGTACGCGGGGCGACCGAACGGCTGCTCGACGCAGTCGGCAAACTGGACAACGCCTCGGTCGCCGGGGCGTCACGGTTGCCCGGATGGAGTCGGGGCCATGTACTGGCCCACCTGTCACGTAACGCCGACGCGCTCGGAAATGTTCTCCGGGGCCTCCCGATGTACGCGAGCAGCGAAACCCGGGACGCCGACATCGCCGACGGCGCCCCCCGCACGGCGGCCGAGCAGCTGACCGACCTGCGGCAGAGCGCGGACGGCTTCCTGGCGGTCGCCGCCGAACCGGCCGACTGGTCCCGCACGGTCACCCTGCGCAACGGCGTGACCGACTCCGCGGCCCGGATCCCCTTCCGCCGCCGGGTCGAGGTGGAGCTGCACCACGTCGACCTCGACGTCGGCTACGAGCTGGAGGACCTGCCCGCGGAATTCGTGGAGCGGGAGATCGCCTTCCTCGCCGACCGCTTCCTGGGCAACGAGGGCGTGCCCGCCACCGGGCTGACCGACCTCGACGGCCGCACCTGGAGCACCGGCGGCGGTCCGCCGAGCGACCTGGTGACGGTGCAGGGGCCCGCCGTGGAGCTGCTGGGCTGGCTCTGCGGACGCCGTGACGGCTCCGCCCTGACCGTGGCCGGGGGCCTCCTTCCCGCGCTGCCCCCGCTATAGGCTGAGCCGTATGACGTACAGCGGAGCGGTGAAGGTCGGCGGACCGGCGAGCGTGCACGAACTGGCGGATCTGATGATCTCCAAGGTGGCCGTCGGCGCGATGAACAACAACGCCTATCTGCTGCGCTGCCGGGCGACCGGCGAGCAGCTGCTGATCGACGCGGCCGCCGAGCCGGAGACCCTGCTCGCGCTGATCGGTGACGACGGCATCGCCTCCGTCGTCACCACCCACCAGCACGGGGACCACTGGCAGGCGCTGGCCGAGGTGGTCGGGGCCACCGGCGCCCGGACGTACGCGGGCCGTTACGACGCCGAGGGCATCCCGGTCCCGACCGCGGTCCTGGTCGAGGACGGCGACACCGTCACCGTCGGCCGGGTCGAGCTGACCGCCCGCCATCTGACCGGTCACACCCCGGGCTCCATCGCCCTGGTCTACGACGACCCGCACGGCGCCCCGCACCTGTTCACCGGGGACTGCCTCTTCCCGGGCGGGGTCGGGAACACGAACCGGAACCCCGAGGCGTTCGCGAGCCTCCTGCACGACGTCGAGACGAAGCTGTTCGACCGGCTGCCCGACGAGACGTGGGTCTACCCGGGCCACGGGCACGACACGACGCTCGGCGACGAGCGGCCCCAGCTGCCCGAGTGGCGCGCCCGCGGCTGGTAGCCGGGCGCCCGCACCTTCCGCGTACACACGCGAGAGCGGCCGGGGCGGACGGCTTTCGCCGTTCCGCCCCGGCCGCTGCCGGTCTGTCCCTGTGCCGCTCGGGGCGGCCCCGGGTCAGCTGCTGATGCTCTTGCTCTCCTCGTCGGACGGGCCGGCGGCCTCCGTCTTGCGGGCCTCCTCCGCCTCGGCCGCCGCCAGCTTCTTGCTGGCGACGAGGCTGGTGATCGTGGTGATCACCAGGACACCGCCGATGACGGCGAGGGAGAACGGGATGGAGACGACGGGCACGTGCACGCCGTTCTCGTGCAGGGCGTGCAGCACCAGCTTGACGCCGATGAAGCCGAGGATCACCGACAGGCCGTAGCTGAGGTGGACCAGCTTCTTCAGCAGACCGCCGATGAGGAAGTACAGCTGGCGCAGCCCCATCAGGGCGAACGCGTTGGCCGTGAAGACGATGTACGGGTCCTGGGTCAGGCCGAAGATCGCCGGGATCGAGTCCACCGCGAACAGCACGTCGGTCATACCGATGGCGAGCATGACCACCATCAGCGGAGTCATGACGCGCTTGCCGTTGTTGCGGATGAAGAGCTTGGTGCCGTGGTACTTGTCGGCGACACCGAAGCGGTGCTCGATCGACTTCAGGAGGCGGTTCTCCTCCCAGTCGTCGTCGTCCTCGTCGGCCCGCGCCTCCTGGATGAGCTTCCAGGCGGTGTAGATCAGGAACGCGCCGAAGATGTAGAACACCCACGAGAAGTTCGCGATCACGGCGGCGCCGGCGGCGATGAAGATCGCCCGGAGCACCAGGGCGATGAGCACGCCGATGAGCAGCACGCGCTGCTGGAGCTGTGAGGGCACCGAGAACTTCGCCATGATCAGGACGAAGACGAAGAGATTGTCGACACTCAGCGACTTCTCGGTGATGAATCCCGCGAAGAACTCGCCGGAGGCCTGGCTCTCGCCGAAGACCGCGAGGCCGGCTCCGAAGAGGACGGCGAGCGCGATCCAGACGATCGTCCAGATTCCGGCTTCCTTGGTCGACACGTCATGGGGCTTGCGCCCGATGAAGAAGTCGACGGCGATCAAGGCTGACAGACCAAAGATGGTCAGGACCCAAAGAGTCCATGAAACGTCCACTGCGCCTCCGGCAGTTCGCTACGGCTACTGATCAGCGTCGTCGCTGCCGGAGGTCTCTTCCGCCCCTGCGCACGGTGTGCGCCTGGACCGGCGCCCCGGGACCGATAACGGTCCGTATTGACGGGACGTCGCGTAAGGAGTACTCCCCTCCGTTCCCCGAACAGTACAGGCATCACCAAGAAAAGGTAAAGGGAAGGGTAAAGAACTCGTCAAAACCGCAGTTCAGAGCGGTGACTGTCTCAACGGCCAGCAGCTCGGCGGGCGGCGGCCACCGCCGCGAGCACCTGTTCCAGGACGTGGCTGCCCGGCGGGATCACCAACGGCTCGTAGGTCCAGGCATGCCCGACCCAGGGGTCGGCGAGATGGCTGTCGGCGACCGGTGTGATCCGCAACAGCGAACGCCACAGCGGATCAAGAATCGGCCCGTACGCACTCGCCTCCTCCCGATCCGCGACCATCAGGAGATGCACCCCGACCGAGGGGCCCTCGTCGGCGAGATAGCGGAGCTGGGTGACGGCCCGGTCGTCGAAACCGTGCGGGAAGTCGTTGACCACCAAGAGCTGCTCCCCGGTGTCCAGGTCCGGCGGGAGCGAGTCGGCCGCCCCGGCCCGCACCGCCATCTGCACCAGGTCCACCCGCCGGGTGAGGTGGGCCAGGACCGAGGCAACTCCCCCGGGTCCGGCGGCGGGCGGTCCGGCGAGGACGCCCGCCCGGACCAGCGGCGCGAGCGGACCGGCCGCCGCGCCCGCCGGGTCGATGACGTGCACCGCGAACTCACCGGGTGGATACACCGCGAGCAGCCGGGCCGCGTGGGCGACCGCGGTCTCCATGGCCAGCCGGCGCAGCCGGTCCGTGTCCATCAGGGCGGCCGCCTCGGACGCGGTCCGACCACTGTCGACCCAGATCCCGCGCTCCAGCGGCAGCCGGACGAGCAGGGGGATGCGCAGATCGGTGCGCTCGGGCAGATGGAGGTCGCCGATGCGCAGGGCCATCGGTATCTCCATCGGGACGCGGTGGGCGTGCCAGACGGGATTGCCCCAGCCCGCGTACGCGGCGGGGAGCGCGGGCTCGACGACGGCCGCCTCGGCGGTCAGCTGGGCCAGGTCGCGGTCGAGGGCCTCGCGGGCCCGGGAGGTCAGCTCGTCGCACTTGGCGCGGGCCTCCTCGCGGGCGCGGTCGCCCGCCCCGCCGATCCGGTTGCGCGGGTCGGACAGGGACCGGTCGAGCTCCTGACCCATCCGGGACTCGGCGAAGTCAACGGCGCTGCGGTAGGCGGCGACGGCGCGGGCCAGATCCTCGAACATCCCCCAGATCTGGTTGTAGAGGCGCTCGTCCATCGACCAGCCGGTGGCGTCGCCGGCGACCGGCTGCGCGGGCTGTCCCGGCTGGGCCGGGGGCGCGGTGGGCGGAGGCGTCGGAGGCGCGGCGTGCTGCCGTCGCGGGTGCGCGTAGTTGATGGGGCCGTCGGCGGGGCTCCCCGCGGCCTGCCCCTGGGCGGTGTGCGGCTGGGCGGTGTGCGCCGGGTCGGTCAGCGGCTCGGGGGGCTGCGGGGCCGGGGGCGGTGTGGGCGGGCGGTGGTCCGCGGGGCCCGTCGCGTGCCGTACGCGGTCGCCCTCCGGGGTCCGGGGCGGCGGGGCCACCGAGCGGGCCAGTCCCCGGGTGACGGCCTCGTTGATGGATCCGGCCAGCCCGGCGGCCTCGGCCACGCCCTGGTCGGCGAGCATCTCGGCGAGCCCGCCGGCATACCCCTGGCCCACGGCGCGGACCTTCCAGGCGTCCTGGCGGCGGTAGAGCTCCAGGGCGCTGACCGCGGACTCGGCGTCCAGGTCGGTGAGCGTGAAGGTGGCGATCTCGGCGCCGTCGAGCCCGGTGACGGCGACGAAGGGGGCGGGGACTGCGCCGAACCGCGCCGGGCCGCCGGTGCCCACGGGGAGCGCGAGCAGCACGGTGACCCGGTGGGCGCCGGCGGGCAGGGCCTCCAGGTCGACGGCGAGCCGGTG
Source organism: Streptomyces sp. NPDC020884 (assembly GCF_044333935.1). Classification (NCBI taxonomy): domain Bacteria; kingdom Bacillati; phylum Actinomycetota; class Actinomycetes; order Kitasatosporales; family Streptomycetaceae; genus Streptomyces; species Streptomyces sp. NPDC020884. The sequence continues at coordinate 161,592 of NZ_JBIRRY010000001.1, forward strand.
GTCGGCCGCCGCCTGCTGGGAGACCTCGAGCCCGGGGAGCTGGGGCGAGCCGGGGTGGGCGATCCACTCGACGCCGCGTACCGTGCCCCGTTCGTCGCCGAGGGTGGCTCCGGCCACGACGGGCGTGCCCGCCGATACCCGGATCTCCAGACGGGTCTGGGGCAAGGTGTGGTTCTGCCCCCGGACCAGTTCGGCCGTCATGCCCTGTCCCCCTCGACGATGGCCCGCGCGCCGGTGGCTGCGGTGCCGTGCGATGCCGTGTTCGTGCTGTGCCGTGCGCGACGGTCCGCCGTGCGCGGCCGTCTGCGCTCTGTGCCGTGCGTGGGGCAGCTCCCGGCGGCCGGTGCCGCCGGGAGCTGCCCCTGCCCGCTTTCGTGCCGGCCCGTGCCGGACAGGACCTAGAGGTGCGGCAGGATCGACGGCATCAGGTCCTGGAAGGTCCGGCCGTTGGCCGGGTTCCCGAGGGCCGTCATCTGCCATCCGCTGCCCGCGCGGTGCACCTTCGCCATGATCTGGGCGGTGTACTGGCCGCCGCCGTCGAGCGTGTACCGGGCGAGCTCCTGGCCGTTGGTCTCGTCGACGATGCGGCAGAAGGCGTTCTGGACCTCCTGGAACGTCTGCCCGGTGAAGGAGTTCACCGTGAAGACGATCTGGTCGATGTGGACCGGCACGCGCTGGAGGTCGACGAGGATCGCCTCGTCGTCGCCGCCGGAGCCCGCGCCGCCGACCAGGTTGTCGCCGGTGTGCTTGACCGAGCCGTCATCGCTGACGAGGTGGCGGAAGAACACGACGTCGACCGGCTGCTTGTCGGCGAAGAGCACCGCCGAGGCGTCCAGGTCGACCTCGCGGGTGCGGGAGCCGAACAGGCCGCGACGCGGAGCCGCCTGCCATCCGAGCCCCATCCGTACCGCGGTCAGGGTCCCCCCGTCGCTCTTCTGCAGGTTGATGGCCTGACCCTTGGTCATGTTGACCGTCACGCGCTGTCCCCTCTCGGCATTGCCCCGCAACCGTCCGTGTGCGGTTTCCCCGCACCCTACGCATTCCACCCCGGGCGGCAGCAGGTGCGGTCGTCTTTTGTGTCGCTCTTGCAACACACCGGGCGTGGCCTGCCCGGTGCGGCGGAATCGGTGCCTGGAGCCGTGCCGGAACCGGTGCCGGAACCGGCAGCGAAGCCGGCCGCGGCACCGGAATCAGGCGAGGCCGGCTTCCTTCATCTGACGCAGTTCCTTCTTCAGCTCGCCGACCTCGTCGCGCAGCCGTGCCGCCACCTCGAACTGCAGGTCCGCCGCGGCGGCCCGCATCCGCTCGGTCATCTCCTCGATGATCCCGGCCAGTTCGGTCGCGGGGCGATCGCTGAGCACGGCGCCGTTCGAGGCGGCCCGGCCCTTCGCCCCGCCCTTGGCGGCCTTGCCGCCGAGTGCGGGCACCGGGGCCTTGGCTTCCTTGCCCTGCCGGTAGCCGGTGCCGAGGAGCTGCTCGGTGTCGACCTCCTCGCGGGCGATGGTCGCGACGATGTCGTTGATCTTCTTGCGCAGCGGCTGCGGGTCGATGCCTCGCTCGGTGTTGTACGCGATCTGCTTCTCGCGGCGGCGGTTCGTCTCGTCGATCGCCTGCGCCATGGCCGGGGTGATCTTGTCGGCGTACATGTGGACCTGGCCGGAGACGTTACGGGCGGCGCGGCCGATGGTCTGGATGAGCGAGGTGCCGGACCGCAGGAAGCCCTGCTTGTCGGCGTCGAGGATGGCCACGAGGGACACCTCGGGAAGGTCGAGGCCCTCGCGCAGGAGGTTGATGCCGACGAGCACGTCGTACTCGCCGGAGCGCAGCTCGCGCAGCAGCTCGATGCGGCGCAGGGTGTCGACGTCGCTGTGCAGATAGCGGACCTGGATGCCGAGCTCCAGGAAGTAGTCGGTGAGGTCCTCCGACATCTTCTTGGTGAGCGTGGTGACCAGGACCCGCTCGTCGCGCTCGGTGCGCTTGCGGATCTCGTGGACCAGGTCGTCGATCTGGCCCTCGGTGGGCTTGACCACGACCTCGGGGTCGACGAGTCCGGTGGGGCGGATGATCTGCTCGACGAACCCGTCGCCGCGCGAGAGCTCGTACTTCCCCGGAGTGGCGGAGAGGTACACCGTCTGGTCGATCCGCTTCAGGAACTCCTCCCACTTCAGCGGCCGGTTGTCCATCGCGGACGGCAGCCGGAAGCCGTGGTCGACGAGGGTCCGCTTGCGGGAGGCGTCGCCCTCGTACATCGCGCCGATCTGCGGGACCGTGACGTGGGACTCGTCCAGGACGAGCAGGAAGTCGTCCGGGAAGTAGTCGAGGAGGGTGTTGGGGGCGGTGCCCGGCGCACGGTCGTCGAAGTGCATCGAGTAGTTCTCGATGCCGGAGCAGGTGCCGATCTGGTGGAGCATCTCGATGTCGTACGTGGTGCGCATGCGCAGCCGCTGGGCCTCCAGCATCTTGCCCTGCTTCTCCAGCTCGGCCAGGCGCTGCTCCAGCTCCTGCTCGATGCCGCCGACGGCCTTCTGCAGCCGCTCGGGACCGGCGACATAGTGGCTGGCGGGGAAGACGTGGACGATGGGGTCCTCGCTGATGATCTCACCCGTCAGCGGGTGGAGCGTGGACAGGGCCTCGATCTCGTCGCCGAACATCTCGATGCGGACGGCGAGCTCCTCGTAGACCGGGAAGATCTCGATGGTGTCGCCGCGAACCCGGAAGGTGCCGCGGGTGAACGCCAGGTCGTTGCGGGTGTACTGCATCTCGACGAAGCGCCGCAGCAGCTGGTCGCGGTCGATCTCCTCGCCGACCTCGAGCCGGACCATGCGGTCCACGTACTCCTGGGGCGTACCGAGGCCGTAGATGCAGGAGACGGAGGCGACCACGATGACGTCGCGCCGGGTGAGCAGCGAATTCGTCGCCGAGTGGCGCAGCCGCTCGACCTCCTCGTTGATGGAGGAGTCCTTCTCGATGTAGGTGTCCGACTGCGGGACGTACGCCTCGGGCTGGTAATAGTCGTAGTACGAGACGAAATACTCCACCGCGTTGTTCGGGAAGAGCTCACGGAACTCGTTGGCCAGCTGGGCGGCGAGGGTCTTGTTCGGCGCCATCACCAGGGTGGGGCGCTGCAGCTTCTCGATCATCCAGGCGGTGGTCGCCGACTTGCCGGTGCCGGTCGCGCCGAGCAGGACGACGTCCTTCTCATCGGCGCGGATACGCCGCTCCAGCTCGGCGATGGCCGCCGGCTGGTCGCCGCTGGGCTGGTAGGGACTGACGACCTCGAAGGGCGCCACCGAACGTTCGATCTTGGAAACGGGCCGCATGCAACCACCGTACGGCTCGCCACTGACAACGGCCCCGGATCAGCGGTACCGGGCCCCTCCCGCGCCCTCGCGAGCGGTGCTCCGCGGGCTCCGCCCGGCCCACGGGTCCGGGTCACGTTCGCCCATCACGGCCCTGGGGTCGAACAGGATCACCACGGCGGCGAGGAGCAGGAAGCAGGCGGGGCCGGCCAGCATCGGGCCGATCATCTCGGCGGGCCGGTCGCCGGGCAGGACGGCGGACAGGTCGGACGGCAGGGTGGGCGGCAGGTGCAGGTGCACGTCGAGCGCGGCCATTCCGGTGTAGTGCATCCCGGTCACCGCCACGGCCATCAGGATGCTCGCGCCGAGGCCGGAGAGAGCCCCCCGGACGGCGACGGCCGCCCACAGCGCGCCCGTGGCGGCGCACCCGGCGATCAGGACCGAGAGGACGACGAGGGGCGTGTTGTAGGCGAACTGCGCGTCCATCCGCATGCCCGCCATGCCGAGGTAGTGCATCGAGGCGATGCCGAGGCCGGTGATGGTGCCGCCGGTGATCAACGCCATGCGGGTCGCGCCCCGGTACCCGACAATGAAGATGCCGATGCCGACCATCACGACGGCGATGGCCAGGCCGGCGAAGGTGAGGGGCTTGTCGTAGGAGATCGGAGCCTCCGCGACGGTGAAGCCCGTCATCGCGACGAAGTGCATCGTCCACACACCGGAGCCGATGGACAGCGAGCCCAGCGCCAGCCAGCCGGCCCGGTGGGAGCGTGCCGCGTGGAGGGACCGGGTGGTGCAGCGGAGTCCGAGGGCGGCTCCCAGGGCGGCCATGAGGAACGCCGCGACCGGAGTCACCAGGCCGTAGGTGAATCCGTCGACTGTTCCCTGCATGTGAGCACGCGCCCTTCGAGAAAGCCCGGGGTCGAGGGGCGTCCCCAAGGGGCGAGTCCCGGCAGGCAGACAAAGAAAGCCCATTTTATCGCCACGGCCTTCCGCCGTGCTCAGGGGTGCTCCCCGGGACCGAAGGTTCCGTTCATTCCGCGGCCATCGCCTCCCCGCCGGGCGTTGGCGGGCCGCTGTCACTCTCTGCGTGTCCGCACTCTCCCGACGTGAGGAGTCCCCGTGTTCGTCCGCACCGCAACCGCCTCCACCACGGCCGCCGCCCTGCTCGGCGCCGGCGCCCTGCTGCTGCCCGCCGACCGGCCCGAGGCTCCGGAGCGGCAGGCGGCCCCGGTCGTCGTGGCCCACCGGGGGGCATCGGGCTACGCACCGGAGAACACCCTCGCCGCCGTCGACGCCGCGAACGCGCTCGGTATCGACTGGGTCGAGAACGACGTCCACCGCACCCGTGACGGCGTGCTCGTCGTCCTGCACGACACCGACCTGAAGCGCACGACGGACGTCGAGCAGGTCTTCCCCGACCGGGCGCCGTGGGCGGTCAAGGACTTCACCGCGGCGGAGCTCGCGAAACTCGACGCGGGCAGCTGGTTCGGCACGCAGTTCACCGGGGCCCGGGTGCCCACCCTCACGCGGTTCCTGGACCGTCTGGAGCGCAACCGGCAGAAGCTGCTCCTGGAGATCAAGAGCCCGTCGACCTACCCGGGCATCGAGCGGGACATCATCCGGGTGCTGGGCAGGTCGGGGTGGCTGGACCGCTCCCACGTGCGGAGCCGGCTGGTCATCCAGAGCTTCGGCGCCGACAGCGTGAAGGAGGTGCACCGCCTGCGCCCCGACGTCACGACCGGCTTCCTGGGCACCCCGGCGGTGGCCGACCTGCCCTCGTACGCGGCGTTCGCCGACCAGATCAACCCCTCGTACGCGACGATCGGCGCCGACTACGTGGCCGCCGTCCAGCGGCTCAAGGGCCCGCACGGCAAGCGTCTGCGCGTGAACACGTGGACGGTCAACAAGGCGGCGGACGCGGCGAAGGCCCGTGACCACGGGGTCGACGGCATCATCACCAACTTCCCCGACGTGGTGCGTGACGCGACGAGCTGACGCGGCCGGGGCGGCCCCGCCGGTCGGGCGCCGACGGGACCGCCGCTGTCAGTGGCGGGTCGTACGGTGGTCGGCATGAACAGCAACGGGGTCGGTGGCGAGCCGACCGTCGAGTGGTCCGTCCTGGACAGCGGTATCGGCCCGCTGATGCTCGCCGCGACGGAGGCGGGGCTGGTGAGCGTGTCCTTCCACGCCCGCCCCGCCGTGCGGGACACGGTCCTCGCCCAGTTGCGGACCCGGCTCGGCGCGGAGCCGGTGGAGGCGCCCGGCTCGGCCCGGCTCGCCGAGCCCCTGCGGAGACTCGCGGCGTATTTCGCGGGCGAGCGGCAGGATGTGGAGCTGGCGCTGGACTGGTCGCTGACGGCCGGGTTCCCCCGGGAGGTGCTCCGCGAGCTGGCGGCCACCGTGCCCTACGGGACGGTCGTCGGGTACGGGGAGCTGGCCGCGCGGGTCGGCCGCCCGGAGGGCGCGCAGGCGGTGGGGGCGGCCATGGGGTCCAACCCGCTGCCGGTGGTGGTGCCGTGCCACCGGGTGGTGGAGAGCGACGGCGGGCTGGGCGGGTTCGGGGGCGGTCTGGAGACCAAGCGGCAGTTGCTGGCACTGGAGGGGATCCTGCCGCAGCCGCTGTTCTAGGGCGTCGTGGGTTCTTGAGCGCCGTGTGTTCCCGGGCGTCCCCGGTGTTCCCGGGCGTCTCGCGTACGGGGGGGGAGCGTCTCGTTGATCATGCGCAAGGGTCCGGTCACCCACCCGGGTGCACGGCGGCCGGGCGGATGGCACACTGCGCCGGTGACGCGACCCCTCTCCTTCCCCCAGGTCACCGACGCCGACCTGCCCGCCCTGCAGCGCCGTACGTCGGCCGTGCTCATCGTGAGCCAGATACTCGGCGGCCTCGGTGTGGCCATCGGCATCGCCCTGGCGCCGATGCTGGCCGCCGAGGTCAGCGGGTCCGAGGCGCTGTCCGGGCTGGCGCCCACCGCGTCCGTCGTCGGCACAGCTCTGCTGTCGCTGCCGCTGGCCGCCCTGATGACCACCCGGGGCCGCCGGCCCGGCCTGGTGCTCGCCTATCTGATCGGTGCGCTGGGCGGGGGGCTGGTGGTCCTCGCCACGGTGCTGCCCAGCTTCCCGCTGCTGCTGCTCGGCATGGCCGCGTTCGGCGCGGGGTCCTCGGCCGGCCTCCAGGCCCGGTTCGCGGCGGCCGACCTGGTGGGGCCGGAGCGGCGGGGGCGGGCGATCTCCACCGTCGTCTGGGCCACCACGATCGGCTCGGTGCTGGGCCCCAACATCTCGGCCCCGGCCAGCAGGCTGTTCCGCGGTACGCCGGTGCCCGAGGCGGCCGGGCCCTATCTGTGCTCGGCCGCCGTGTTCCTGCTCGCCGGACTCGTCGTGGCGTTCGCGCTGCGCCCCGATCCGCTCCTCACCGCCCGCGCCCTGGCACCGGAGGGCCCGAAGGGGCCGCCGAAGCGGTCCCTGCGCGCCGGGGTCGAGGCCGTCCGGGAGTCGCCGATGGCGCAGCTGGCCCTGGTGACGGTCGCCGTGTCGCACACCGCCATGGTGTCGATCATGGTCATGACGCCGGTCGATCTGGGCCGGCACGGCGCCGATCTCCAGCTGATCGGGCTCGTCATCAGCGGGCACATCGCGGGCATGTACGCCTTCTCACCGGTGATGGGGCGGCTGGCCGACCGGTTCGGCCGGCTGGCCGTGATCGGGCTGGCCGTCGGGCTGATGAGCTTCGCCGCGCTGCTCGCGGGCACCGCGGGGCCCCGGCACGGGCAGACCGCGGTGGGCCTCTTCGTGCTGGGCCTCGGCTGGTCGGCGGGGATGATCGCCGGTTCCGCGCTGCTCACCGACGCGGTGCCGCAGTCCGCCCAGGCGGCCGTGCAGGGGCTGTCGGACCTGACCATGAACGCCGCGGCGGGCGTCGGCGGGGCGGCGGCCGGCGTGATCGTCGCCCAGTGGGGGTACGGCCCCCTGAACGCGATCGGCGCCGCGCTGCTGCTGCCGGTCGCCGCGCTCGCCCTGCGCCGGAGCCTGCGGCGGCCGGGCGCGGTCAGCGGCTGACGCGCGCCGCCGGCCCCGCGCTGCGGCTGCCACGGCCACGGCCGTCAGAGACTGATGTGGTACGCCTTGCGGAGCGTCTCGTGAACGGTCCAGGTCGTCCGGTCGCCCTCGCGCAGGACGCAGGCGTCCCCCGGGCCGATCTCCAGCGTGGCCCCGCCCTCGACCGCGACGGTCGCCCGGCCGCTGACGACCACGAACAGCTCGTTCGCCTCGGTGTCGGTGACCACGCCGGGCGTGATCTGCCAGATGCCCCGGAGCTGCCGGCCGTCGGCCGATTCCCACAGCACCCGGCCCGTCACCACGGGGTCGCCCGAGACGATCTGCGCCGGATCGAGGGGTTCCGGTACGAGCTCGGCATCCGGGATGTGCACGGCGAAGGAGGCGTTGACCTGGTCATGTGTCGTCATGGCCGGTCACCTTAGCGACCGCTTCCGTCCGGTGGGCGACCAGGACCCGCCACCGGACGTCCGCCCGTGGTTTGCGCCCCTCCCGCCCGCGACAGGGATGGGGCATGCCTCAGAACCCACCGGACCAGCGTCCCGCGGAGTCGAGAACCCCGGGACCGAACTCCTACGAGCCGGTGCTCTCGGCGGAGGTGCGCACCGCCCTGAGCGCCGGGCGGCCCGTCGTGGCGCTGGAGTCGACGATCATCGCGCACGGTCTGCCGCGCCCCCGCAATCTGTCCGTGGCCCTGGAGCTGGAGGGGCTGGTCCGGTCCGCCGGCGCCGTCCCGGCCACCGTCGCCGTTCTGGACGGGCGGGCCCATGTGGGCCTGGGGCCGGAACAGTTGGCGCGGATCGCCGGGGATCCGGCGGTGCGCAAGCTCGGGCACCGCGATCTCGCCCCGGCGCTCGCGGGCGGGGCGAGCGGGGCGACGACGGTGTCCGCGACGGCGTTCCTGGCGGCGCGGGCGGGCCTCGGCGTCTTCGCGACCGGCGGGCTCGGCGGCGTACACCGGGGGTGGGCCGAGAGCCAGGACGAGTCGGCCGATCTGCGGCTGCTCGCCCGCACCGGGATCACCGTGGTCTGCGCGGGGGTGAAGTCGATCCTCGACGTCCCGGCGACCCTCCAGCGGCTGGAGACCCTCGGCGTCGGCATCGTCGGCTACCGCACCGAGCACTTCCCCGGCTTCTATCTGAGCAGCTCCGGCGAACCGGTCGACTGGACGGTGCGCAGCCCCGAGGACGTGGTGGAGGTGATCCGGGCGAAGGCGGCGCTGGGCGGCCCGGAGGCCGCGCTGATCGTCGCCAACCCCGTACCGGAGCACGAGCAGTTGGACCCGGTACTGCACGACCGGGTACTCGCGGAGGCGCTGGACGCGTGCCGGGAGCGGGGCATCTCGGGGCAGGGCGTGACGCCGTTCCTGCTGGACCAGCTGATGCGGCGGACCGAGGGCGCGTCGCTGGAGGCGAACCTCGCGGCCGTACGCGGAAACGTGGCCCTCGCGGCGCGGATCGCCGTCGCGGCGGCGGGCGCCCGGTGAGCCGTCCGGCGGGGGGCGGCGGGCTCCTGGTGGTGGGGGACGTGGTCACGGACGTGGTGGCGCGGTACGGATCGGCGCTCGCGCACGGTACGGACACCTCGGCCCGGATCCGGACCCTGCCGGGCGGTGCGGGGGCCAACGTGGCCTGCTGGGCGGTGCGTTCGGGGTGTCCGGACGTCCGGCTGCTGGCCAGGGCGGGGGCGGAGTCCGCCGGCTGGCACCGGGAGGAGCTGGAGCGGGCGGGGGTGCGGGCGTTCCTCGCGGTGGACGACGAGTTTCCGACGGCGACCGTCATCGCCCTGGTCGACGCGGCGGCCGAGCGTACGTTCCTGACCGACGGCGGGGCGGTGCTGCGGCTCGCCGCAGAGGATTTCGCGCCGTCGATGCTGGAGGACGTCGGGCGGCTGCATCTCTCCGGCTATCTCCTGTTCGCCGCGATGAGCCGGGAAGCGGCGCTTCTCGCCCTGCGCACCGCCGTGGAGCGGGGCGTTCCGGTGAGTGTGGATCCGGCGTCGGCCGGTTTCCTCGGCGAGCTGGGGCCGAAGCGGTTCCTGGAGTTGGCGGAGGGGGCGGAGCTGCTGCTGCCGAACGCGGACGAGGCCCGGCTGCTCACCGGGCTGCCCGAACCCGCTGCCGCGGCGGCCGAGTTGAGCCGGTGGTTCCCGCGCGTCGCGGTCACCCTGGGTGCGCGGGGAGCCGTGGTGGCCGCCGGGGGCGAGGTCATCGGCCGCGTTCCCGGCCCGGCGGTGCGTGAGCCGGTCGACTCGACGGGGGCGGGCGACGCGTTCACCGGGGGGTTCCTCACGGCCCTGCTGGCCGGGGCGGACGACCTGGCGGCGGCGGCCGAGGGCTGCCGGGCGGGGGCGGCGGCCGTGGCCACGGTGGGCGGGCGGCCGCCGGTCCGCTGACTGCCGCCGGACGCCTGCGGCCGTGGCGGGACGCCGACAGCCGCCCGTCGGTGACGGCCGGTGTCGCACCGTGCGCGGTTCATCCGCTGCCGGGCAGTCCCGACCAGGCGGGGTGCGAGGGGTCGTCGGCCCGGACGACCACATCCGCCCGCTCCGTGGGCGACGCCTCGTCCTCGTACCGGGCGAAGGCGGGCAGGGTCCAGCGCTCCGACTCCTCGGTGCGCCGGCGCAGCGCACCCGGGGACAGTCGCAGGTGGACGCTGAGCGCGAACGGGAACCAGTGCCCCAGCAGGAACGGGCCGTGCACGACGACGACCCCGCCCTCGGGCAGGGAGTGGTAGGGGGTGCGGGTGGCCCGGTCGGTCGCGGGGTCCCACAGGTCGGGCAGCACCCGGCCGGTGCCGCCCGCCTCCAGCGGGCCGAACACCTCGCGCCACAGCGCCCCGGTGTCGAACCAGCCGTCGGCGTACGCGTCCGGGTCCTGTTTCCCGTACTCGAAGCGCAGGCTCGCCGGGCGCAGGAACCCTTCGGTGGACACCACGAGCACCGCACGCCCGAGCAGCCGCAGCTCCTGGGCCAGACGTTCGGCCGTCTCGCCGGTCCGGGCGGCCGGGGCGCCGTCGACGCCGAGGGCGAGCCAGGGCCCGCCGTCGGCGGCGGACAGCCCGTCGCTGTGCCGGGCCAGCTCACCGGCCAGCCGTTCCCAGGTGATCGCTTCGAGTCGCACGGCTCCATCATCGCCGGATCCGCGCGGAGCCGCTTCCTCGAGGACTCCGGCCGGCGGAACGTGGTTCAGGTCCCCCGCAGTTCGGCGGCGAGCGGGCCTTCGCCGAACACCTCGACGCGGCCGTCCTTCACCGCCTGGGCGAGGGTCGCCCCGCCCTGCGCGAGCTCCAGGCAGACCGCGGCGTCGAGGACGATCCGGGCGTCGGGGCGGTCGGCGGGACCGTACCCGTACACCTCGCCGTACGTCGCGGCGCCCGGCGGCACGGCCCCCGCTCCCCCACCCACATGGAGGTGGAACTCGCCCTCGTCGAGCCGGACTTCTATGACGCCCTCCTGGGTGAGTCCGCCGAGGGCGCCGAGCAGGGGCAGCGCGGACCAGTGGGCCCGCACCGCGTCGGTGGGGCGGCGCTCGGCGAGGGCGGGCGCTCCCCACTCGGCGAGAGCGGCGAGGACGGGCCGCAGGGCGTGGCCCCGCCCGGTCAGCTCGTAGACCGACGCCGCCGACGGGGGCGGCAGCTTGCGGCGCAGGGCCAGCCCGGTCTGTTCCATGTCCTTGAGACGCGAGGCCAGCACGTCCGTGCTGACGCCGGGCAGGTCGGCGTGCAGGTCCGTGTACCGGCGCGGCCCGCCCAGCAGTTCACGGACGATCAGCAGCGTCCACCGGTCGCCGACGGAGTCGAGGGCGCGGGCGGTGGCGTCGAACTGGTCGTAGCTCCGGCGGCGGACGGGGCGTGCTGCTGGCTGCTGCTGACGTGGCATGCGACGCAGTCTAGACATGTTGTTGGACTTTCCAAGCTGAAGCTTGGTAAAACCAAGTATCGCAATTCGGCTCGGGAGGCAGCGCATGGAGTTCCGGCAGTCCAGCAAGCTCAACGAGGTCTGCTACGAGATCCGGGGCCCGGTCATCGAGCACGCCAACGCCCTGGAGGAGGCGGGCCACAGCGTGCTCCGGCTCAACACGGGCAACCCCGCGCTCTTCGGCTTCGAGGCCCCCGAGGAGATCGTCCAGGACATGATCCGGATGCTGCCCCAGGCGCACGGCTACACCGATTCGCGCGGCATCCTCTCGGCCCGGCGCGCGGTGGTCCAGCGCTACCAGGCCATGGGGCTGACCGAGGTGGGCGTGGACGACGTGTTCCTCGGCAACGGGGTCTCCGAGCTGATCTCGATGGCGGTGCAGGCGCTGCTGGAGGACGGCGACGAGGTGCTGATCCCGGCTCCGGACTTCCCGCTGTGGACGGCGGTGACCACGCTCGCGGGCGGTAAGGCCGTGCACTACGTCTGCGACGAGGAGTCCGACTGGAACCCGGATCTCGCCGACATGGCCGCGAAGATCACCGACCGGACCAGGGCCGTCGTGATCATCAACCCGAACAACCCCACCGGCGCGGTCTATCCGCGCGAGATCCTCGAAGGGATTCTCGACCTGGCCAGGCGGCATGGGCTGATGGTGTTCGCCGACGAGATCTACGACCAGATCCTGTACGACGGAGCCGAGCACCACAGTGCGGCCGTCCTCGCCCCGGACCTGGTCTGCCTCACGTTCAGCGGCCTGTCGAAGACGTACCGGGTGGCGGGCTTCCGTTCCGGCTGGATGGTGGTGTCCGGTCCGCGGCAGCACGCCCGCAACTACCTGGAGGGCCTCACCATGCTGGCCTCCATGCGGCTGTGCCCCAACGCCCCGGCGCAGTACGCCATTCAGGCCGCGCTCGGCGGGCGGCAGTCCATCCGGGAGCTGGTCGCGCCGGGCGGCAGGCTGCACGAGCAGCGCGACCGGGCCTGGGAGCGGCTCAACGAGATCCCCGGCGTCTCGTGCGTGAAGCCGAAGGGCGCGCTGTACGCGTTCCCGCGCATCGATCCGAAGGTGCACCCCATCGTCGACGACGAGAAGTTCGTGCTGGACCTGCTGTTGCGGGAGAAGATCCAGGTGGTGCAGGGCACGGGCTTCAGCTGGCCGCGCCCGGACCACTTCCGCATCCTCACCCTCCCGTACGCCGACGACCTCGACGCGGCGATCAGCCGCATCGGCCGCTTCCTGGACGGGTACCGGCAGTGACCCGGGCGCCCGGTGCGGCCGGGGTCGGATCAGCCGGCCGGGAAACGGGAGCGGGCCCGGAGGCGTAGCCGGCCTCCGGGCCCTGAAGGTGCCGCCCATCGGGCACGCCGGCACGTTTAAGGGTTCGGGTCAGTCTGATGTCGTCGCGTCCTGCCTTTGGACCACCGCAGATCGGAGCTCTGCGGGCCGGACTTGAACCGGCATCTCGACGCGCGCGGGCCCGAGCCCGTTCGATCCGGCGATCGGCGGCGAATGCTGAGTCTGGAGCAAGAGTCTGAGATTGACGGCGGTCTGCCTCTGCCTGTTTGGGCTACTCCGGCTCGTGCCGGAGGGAGGAATCGAACCTCCACTGGAACCGCGCCTTCACGACGAACTTCAGTTTCAGCTTTGCGCTCCTCGCGCACCCCGGCCGCCTTGAACGGCGCCCGGGGATTCCATGGTCGGTCACCCGAAGAGGTAACCGAATACCGCATCACCCACCCGCTGGTCGTCGACGTCCACGCCGTTGGCCTCCTCGCGGGCGAACTTCACGGCCTGCTGGAGCTTCTCGATCCGGTCCAGCAGTTCGTTGACGCGCCGCGCGGGCAGCGCACCGGAGAACTTGACGGTCGTCCAGGACCCGATCGGGATGTCCTCGTAGTACACCTCGACCTGCGCCGGGTGCTTCTCGGTGGCCTCCGCCTTCACGTGGTTGCGGGGCACCTTCTTCGTGCGGAGCGTGCGGACCGGCTCGGTCTTCCAGGAGTCGGTCGACGGGTCCTGCACCCAGGCCTCGGCCGCGTCCAGCACCGGCAGCTTGCGGATGAAGGTGTTGAGGTCGGTCAACTGCTTCTCCAGGAAGAGCAGATACGACACCGGCACCTCGCTCACCAGCACCCGGCCGTCCACCTTGACGTCCGCTCGGGCCGAGCAGTTCGCCCAGTCCTTGGTGGCGGTCACATCGAAGAGCCGGGTCAGTGTGGCCGCGGTGTCCCGCAGCACGTCCTCGGCCTTGACCTGGACCAGCGTCGACTCGGGCGGAAGCTGTTCGCCCTCCTCGTCCTTGGGCTGGTAGGTACGGGAGATCCCGGCCAGCAGCCCGGCCTTCTGAAGGCCGTGATGTGCCGCCGTCAGGTCCTGGTGCGCCTTGGACTTGACGCCCTTCTCCACTGCGATGATCTGATTGAGTTTCGCCACGTCGAGGACGCTAGCAGCGGAAACTCCCCCATGGCCAAGGGTTTACCGCACATACAGAGGGTCGGCCCCGGCGGAGTCCGGGACGGCGTCACCGGCCAGCAGGGCTTCGAGGGCGGACACCGGGTCGGCGTCCGGGGCCGCGCGCGGCCACCAGTCGTCGGCGCCGGGGTCGGATTCGTAGCCGTACCAGCGGTGGTCGCGACCGAAGCGGAGCTGGAGCGAACCGACCGGGTGGGTGAGGTGGTTGCGCCAGGGCGTGAAGCGCGGGAAGCCGGCGGCCGCGAGCGCGGGGCGGGCCCGGTCGAACGGCCCGGCGGGCGGGTCCCAGGGCGTCTCCAGGACCGCGAGGCCCTCGGCTTCGCCCTGCCGCCAGGCGGCGACGGCGCGGGCGAGGTCGGTGGTGGTGCGGCCGGTGGCGTACGCCAGCTCCCGGTAGAGCGCGCGGGTGGTGGCGGTGAGCCCGGCGGTCGGCCGTGCGGCGGCGAGACGGACGGCGTCCTGCCACGGGGTGAGTCCGGCCAGCGGATCGCGGCCCGTGGTCAGCAGGGCGTGGGCGCGGACGGCCGCGTCGGTGGCGAGGTGGTCCAGGCCCAGCGGATCGCGGGCGCCGGGCAGATCCGGATAGGACGGCGGCTGGCCGGGGTGCGGCAGGACCGGCAGGGGCGCCGGGAGCGGGGGCAGGAAGCGGGCGGCGAGGGCCTCCGCCGCCGGAACCGAGGGGACCGCGGGGGCGGCGGGGCGCTCCCGGGCGGAGTGTTCGGCGTTGCGGCGGCCCAGTTCGCCCAGCAGTTCGCGCTCGCCCCGGCCGCGCATCAGCAGCAGGACGAACGGGTCGCTGTCGAGCAGCCGGGCCGTCTGGAAGCAGAGGGCGGCGACGTGCTTGCAGGGCCGCCCGTGGTCGGGGCAGGTGCAGCTGGGGTCGAGGTCGCCGGCGGCGGGCAGCAGCCGGACACCGGCCTCCTGGGCGGTGTCGGCCAGTGAGTGCGGCATCTCCTTGGCCAGCAGCGCGGACAGGTGTCCGGGGTGGGCGGCGACCGCGTCGAGCAGCGTGTTCCAGCCGGGGTCGGCGAAGGTGCGCAGCCGCAGTTCGGCGCGGTAGGGGCGGGCCCGGCTGCCGTGCACATAGGCGATCACGCGGCCGGGGGTGACGGTGATCGCGGCGACCTGGCCGCCGTCCGCGTACGTACGGCCGCGGGCGAGCCGGGACTCGTCCATCGACAGCGACTCCAGCGCGTCCACCCAGGCCCGGCCCCACCAGCTGTCCGCGAACGGCTCGCCCTCGGCGGAGGTGCGGGCCGGCACCGCCTCGAAGGTGCGCCGAAGATCGTCCGGGCCGGGCCGGGCGCGGGGGGCCGATCTCCGGGCGGCCGGGCCGGTGGTCGGGCGCGGGCTCATGCGGGCCTCCGCAGCGATACGAGGTCGGCGAGGTCACGGTCGCTGAGCTCGGTCAGCGCGCTCTCCCCGCTGCCGAGCACCGCGTCCGCCAGGGCCCGCTTGGACTCCAGCAGTTCACCGATCCGGTCCTCCACCGTGCCCTCGGCGATGATCCGGTGGACCTGCACGGGCTGGGTCTGGCCGATCCGGTACGCCCGGTCGGTGGCCTGCTCCTCCACGGCCGGGTTCCACCAGCGGTCGAAGTGGACGACATGGGCGGCGCGGGTGAGGTTCAGTCCGGTGCCGGCCGCCTTGAGGGAGAGCAGGAAGACGGGGACCTCGGCGGACTGGAAGCGGTCCACCATCCGCTCCCGCTCGGGCACCGGCGTGCCGCCGTGCAGCAGTTGGGAGGAGATCGCACGGGCGGCGAGGTGCGCGGAGAGGAGCTTCGCCATCGTCACGTACTGGGTGAAGATCAGGACCGAGCCGTCCTCGGAGAGGATCGTGTCGAGCAGTTCGTCGAGGAGGGCGAGCTTGCCGGAGCGGCCCGTGAGCCGGGTGGGCTCCTCCTTCAGATACTGGGCGGGGTGGTTGCAGATCTGCTTGAGCGAGGACAGCAGCTTCATGACGAGTCCGCGGCGGGCGATGCCCTCCGCCGCCTCGATCTGTGCCATCGTCTCGCGCACGGCCGCCTCGTAGAGCGTGGCCTGCTCGCGGGTGAGGGAGACGGGGTGGTCGGTCTCCGTCTTGGGCGGCAGCTCGGGGGCGATGCCGGGGTCGGACTTCTTGCGCCGCAGGAGGAAGGGGCGCACCAGCCGGGACAGCCGCTCCACCGCCTCCTCGTTGCCCAGCCCCGCGGCGGTGTCGGTGTTCTCCACGATGCGGGCGTGCCGGGCCCGGAACGCCTTGAGCGGGCCGAGCAGTCCGGGCGTGGTCCAGTCGAGCAGCGCCCAGAGCTCGGAGAGGTTGTTCTCGACGGGGGTGCCGGTGAGGGCGACCCGGGCCGGGGCGGGGATGGTGCGCAGTGCCCTGGCCGTGGAGGAGTGCGGATTCTTCACGTGCTGCGCCTCGTCGGCGACGACCAGGCCCCAGCGCTGGTCGGCCAGCTGGGCCGCGCTGGAGCGCATGGTCCCGTAGGTGGTGAGGACGAAGCCGGCGTCCGGATCGCTCAGGGTCCGGTCCGTGCCGTGGAAGCGGCGCACCGGGACGCCGGGGGCGAAGCGGTTGATCTCGCGGTGCCAGTTGCCGAGGAGGGAGGCGGGGCAGATCACCAGGGTGGGCGAGGAGTGCGCCCGGTGCAGGTGAAGGGCGATGAGGGTGATCGTCTTGCCGAGCCCCATGTCGTCGGCGAGGCAGCCGCCGAGCCCGAGCGAGGTCATCCGGTCCAGCCAGGCCAGTCCGCGCAGTTGGTAGTCGCGCAGGGTCGCGTCGAGGCCCGGCGGCGGCGCGATCGTCATGTCCTGACTGAGGATCCGCGTACGGAGGGCGGCCAGCGCCCCGGCGGGGACGGCGGCCACGCGCTCGCCGTCCACCTCCGCGCTGCCGGTGAGGGCGACGGCCAGCGCGTCCACCGGGTCCAGCAGCCCCAACTCCCGCTTGCGCGCCTTGCGTACGAGGTCGGGGTCGACGACCACCCACTGATCGCGCAGCCGCACCACCGGGCGGTGGGCCTCGGCCAGGGTGTCCATCTCGGCCTCGGTCAGCCGCTCGTCCCCCAGGGACAGCTGCCAGTCGAAGGCGAACAGCTGCTCGGCGTCGAAGAACGAGGTGCCGTCGGTGGCCGATCCGGGCGCGGGCCGCACGACGGCGGCAGCGGTGAGCGAACGGGCCAGCTCACGCGGCCAGTGCACACCGACTCCGGCGGCGGCCAGCCGGGATCCGGCGTCGCTCAGCAGCTCGTAGAGCTCGTCCTCGGTGATCGCGAGGACATCGGGGACGGGCTGATCCAGGAGTCGTTCCAGCGGAGCCCAGACGCGGGCCGCGCGGCGCAGCGCCAGCACCGCGTCGACCCGGGCGCGCGGCCCGAACGGCTCGCCCGCCCCGCCGTTCCACAGGGCGATCGCGTCCACGACATACGTCGGGTCGGCGAGGCTGTGCACCTGCACGACGGCCGCTGCGGCATGGCGGACCGCCGGGTCGTCGGGGTGCTCGGGCCGCGCGGGTCCGTCGGCGGCCTCGGCCTCCTCGCGGGCGGCCGTGACCGCGTAGGTGTCGGCGGTGTCGAACAGCTCGTACGCGGAGAGGTCCAGGCGCAGCGACACCCGCACGCCCGCGTCCTGGCCCGAGGCCACCTCCACGGCCCAGGCCGCGGCATGGGGCAGATGCTGGGCCTCGCGGGCGGCGAACGGCGCGCCCATCGCGAACGCGGCGGCGGGAGTGCGCGGCAAGGTGTCGGCGACGGCGTCCAGGAACGACCCGATCAGGGCCTCGGGGTCGGGCAGCCGGGGCGGCTCGGACGCCGGGACCGGCACCGCGTGCCCCTCGGGCGGCAGGGCGGCCGCGACCGCCCGCAGATGCGCGATGTCCTCGGCGTCCCGCGGGCCCGCCCGCCAGGCGTCGTGGCCGTCCGCCGTGAGTCCGGGCAGGAGCCTGCCGCGGGCGACGAGCTGGAGGGCGTGCAGCGCGGCCGCGCCCCAGCAGCGGGTGGCGGAGTGGGCGGGCGCGTGCTGACGCGCCCGGACGAGCACGGGCAGCGCGTCGGTCACGGACAGCAGGGCGGCGGGCGTCGCGGCGGTGCGGACGCCTCCGGGGCCCGCGGCCGGATCCGGCCGGACAACGGTGAGCCGGGCAGGGGTGTACGGGACGGAGTCGGGCGACGCGGGGACGTCCGCGTACACGAAGGACGTGCCGTCGCGTCCGGGCGCGCTCTCGTCGCGCCACGGGTCACCGTCCGCGTGCGGGTCCCAGAAGGCGATGCGGCCGTCCCTGGGCACCGGGCCCGGCAGGAAGACCGCCGCGCAGCGCAGCAGGCGGCCGACGTCGGCCGTCCGGGGCGCGCCCTCGGTGTCCCACGCCTCGCCCTCGCGCGTCCGTGCCGTCATCTCCGCTGCCCCCTCCCACCCGATCCACGGTCTCTTGCCCACGGAATGTGCTGACTCCGTGAGTCTAGGCGGGAGCTCTGACACTGCGGTCTCCGGTCGCATCACCGCAGCTCAGCGGCGGCGAGATCGGCCAGGCACCGGTCCCTTCCGGCGCGCGGACCCGCCACGCTCAGTGATGGGCGAACGGCTGCTCGGAGACGGCGGCGCCGTTCGCCGACGGCTGCTGTCCCGTCCGGCCCGGCCTCGTCTCCGCCGGCGGCTGCTGTCCCGCCCGGCCCGGCCCCGCCTCCACCGGCGGCTGCTGCGCGCGCTCCAGGAACCGGAGCAGTTCCACCGGGAAGGGCAGCACCAGGGTGGAGTTCTTCTCCGCCGCGACCGCGACCACCGTCTGCAACAGCCTCAGCTGGAGGGCCGCGGGCTGGGCAGACATCTCTCCGGCCGCCTGCGCCAGCTTCTTCGAGGCCTGGAGCTCCGCGTCGGCGTTGATCACCCTGGCGCGCCGCTCCCGGTCCGCCTCGGCCTGGCGGGCCATGGAACGCTTCATGGTCTCCGGCAGCGAGACGTCCTTGATCTCCACCCGGTCGATCTGCACGCCCCAGCTGACCGCCGGGCTGTCGATCATGACCTCCAGCCCCTGGTTCAGCTTCTCGCGGTTGGACAGCAGATCGTCCAGGTCGCTCTTGCCGATGATCGACCGGAGCGAGGTCTGGGCCATCTGCGAGACGGCGAACCGGTAGTCCTCCACCGCGATGACGGCGTTCGTCGGGTCGACCACCTTGAAGTAGATGACGGCGTCCACGCGGACGGTGACGTTGTCCCGGGTGATGCCGTCCTGGGCGGGCACCGGCATCGTGACGATCTGCATGTTGACCTTGCGCAGCCGGTCGATCCCCGGCACGACCATCGTGAAGCCCGGCCGCCGCACGTCCTCCCTCAGCCTGCCGAGCCGCAGCACGACGCCTCGCTCGTACTGCCGGATCACCCGCGCCGCCGAGGCCACGTACAGCGCTCCGGCGCAGAGCACCGCCACCAACGCGATCACTAGTTCCTGAGCCATCACGGCCCCCTGACGGGAAGGGGAACGGACACACGCGCATCCCATTAACACCTTTTACGATTTTATGCCCCATTTGGCCGCAGGGGGAACCTCCGTCGAACGGCGGCTCGCCCGGTCGGCCGCGTACGGGATGCCGGGGCGGTCCCGGGCGGGCAGGGTGGCCAGCGCCGGCACGTCCTCCCGACGTACCGATTCGCCGGACGAGCAGACGAGGACCCGACCATGTCCGTGACCGCTACCGCTCACCGCCGCCGACGCCGCCTCCGGATCGCCGCCGGAGCCTCGCTGCTCGCCCTCGCCGTCTCGGGCTGCTCCGGGCTCGGCCGCACCGCGGTCGGCCCGGTGACGTACACGACGGAGCGCGAGGCGGTGCTGCAGGTGAACAGCCCCTCCGTGCGCGGCTGCCACCGGATCGCTCCGGCGGGAGCCCACGAGGTGGAGAACGGGACGCTGGTCGACGTCATCCTCTACCGCACGCGCGACTGCACCGGCGGCGGCACGACCTATGTGGCCACCCGGTTCAGCGATGTGACGGCGCCGGGCAGCGAGCCGTGGCGCAGCTACAGCTTCGTGCACTGAGAGCGCTCGGGGCGCTGAGAGCACCGAGAGCACCGAGGGACGGGGAGCCGCGACCGGCGGCGGGGGCCACCGGGCAGCCGGTCGCCCGGCCCCGGCCGGTCAGAGCACCGGGCGGGCCAGCAACCAGGTGCCGTCGTCGGTGAGGGCCCGGTCCACCGCGAGTCCGGCCGCCGCGAGATACCGGGCGAGATCCTCGTCGGACAGCTCCCGCGACAGGAAGGTCTGCGTCCACCGCGCGTCGTCGAAGTGATACTCCGCGCGCACCGAACGCACGCCGTCACCCACCGGGTCCGCGGAGACGATCCGGATCAGGCCGCCGGACGGGTCGGTCCGCTCCCACGGCAGCTCCGAGCGGTGCGCCACGCCCTCGCGCTGGATCAGGACGATCCCGTCGTCCCGCACATGGGCGCGGCAGACGCGCAGCATCCCGTCGCGCACCCGGTGCTCGCCCGCGTGGACCAGGAACGAGCCGAGCAGCACCACGTCGAACCGCTCGTCGCCCAGGTCCAGCGACTCGATGGAGCCGCGCACCGTGCGCGCCCCGACGATGGCCTCCAGCATCTCCCGCGACTCGTCCACCGCCGTCACGGCGAACCCGCGCCGCACCAGCGGGTGCGTCACCCGGCCCGCCCCGCAGCCCAGTTCGAGGATGCTCGCACCGGCGCGGGCCGCGCCCGCGATCACGTCCGGCTCCTCGCCGACGGACAGCCGGCGATACAGCTCCACCGCGCAGCCGTCCGGAGTGATGGCTCCGGGACCGGTCCCCTCATACCCCTCGCGTACCAGTGATTCGCTCATGAAGGACGAACGAGCCGCCGCCGAACGCGGTTCCCCGCCCCTCACACCGGGTCAGCGCCGGGGCCCGCAGCGTAGTGGCCGCCCGCCGGGCACCGTGCCCCGTTCCGTCCGTCGCCGGGCGGGTCCATGCTGGTGAGTGAGGTGATCTCGATGCGTACCGGCAGTGAGCCCGCGACCGCCCGCAGTCCGCTGCGGATGCGGCTCTGGCTGAGCCTGTGGGGGATGCTCTGGGCCCTCTTCGGTCTGGTGGCCTTCTCGCTGACCGGACGGCCGGGGTGGGCGGCGGCCTGTGCGGTGGTGCTGCTGCTCGCGCTGGTGGACCTCGGCGTGGTCACGTACCGCATGCGCCAGGGGCCGCACTACCAGCCGGGGCGTGACGTCCCGCCGTACGAGCCGGACCACGGCGACGGCCGCCCCCGCCGGCCGAGGCCCGGCGCGGACGGCCGATGGAAGAACGGGGACCGGGCAGGCCCCTCGGCCGGGCCGCCCTAGCGGCCCGGCCGAGGGCCCCTCAGGCCCGCGCGTACGCCGCGTGCTCGGCCCTCAGTCCCGCTCGTCGAACTTCGCGGCCCGGAGGTACTCCGGCTTCGGGTCGAGCGCCGCCGCCAGCCGGAAGTGCCGGGTCGCCTGCTCCGGGCGGCCGGCCCGCTCGAAGGTGCGGGCCAGTGCGAAGTGGGCGAAGGCGTTGTCCGGCTCGCGCTCCAGCACCAGCTCGAATTCCAGCTCGGCGGGGCGCAGTTGCGCGGAGGCGAAGAAGGCGCGGGCCCGGAGCAGCCGGGCGGCGGTGTTCTCCGGGTGGGCGGCGATCACCGAGTCGAGGAGCTTGACGGCACCCCGGGGGTCCCGGGCGTCGAGCAGTTGCTCGGCCGCACGGAAGTCGATGACGTGGGTCTGCGGATTCCTCTCGGGCACGGTCGCATCCTTCCCTTCCCTCACGCGTTTCCAACATCCGCCCCGGCTCCGGCATTCCGGCCGGACCCTCCCGTGCGCGGGCTCAGCGGGCGGCGGCCCTGCGGACCAACTCGTCCCAGACCGTGCGGACCTGCGGCTCCAGCGCCTCCAGCGGCCCGTCGTTGTCCACGATCAGGTCGGCGATGGCCCGGCGCTGCTCGCGGGTCGCCTGGGCGGCCATCCTGGCGCGGGCGTCGGACTCCGCCATTCCCCGCAGCGTCACCAGCCGGTCGAGCTGGGTCTCGGCGGAGGCGTCGACGACCACGACGAGGTCGTAGAAGGGGGCGAGCCCGTTCTCCGTGAGGAGGGGGACGTCGTGGACGACGACGGCGTCCTCGGGGGCGGCCCGCTCCCGCTCGGCCGCGCGGGCGCCGACCAGCGGGTGGACGATCGCGTTGAGGGCGGCGAGGCGCTCGCCGTCGGCGAAGACCAGCGCGCCCAGCGCCGGACGGTCCAGGGTGCCTTCGGCGGTGAGGACGCCCGGCCCGAACTCCTCGACGACGGCCGCGAGTCCGGGCGTCCCGGGCTCGACGACCTCGCGGGAGATCCGGTCGGAGTCGATCAGGACCGCGCCGTACTGGACGAGCAGCCGCGACACTTCGCTCTTGCCGGCGCCGATGCCGCCGGTCAGGCCCACTTTCAGCATGGGCCGCAGCCTACGGGCCCGGCGTACGTCCTCAGCCTTCGCCCTCCCGCTCCGCGAGGAACCGCTCGAACTCGCGGCCGATCTCGTCGGCGGACGGCAGGTCGACCGGCTCGGCGACGAGGTTGCCGCGCGTCTCGGAGCCGGCGATGGCGTCGTACTGGTGCTCGAGGCCCTCGACGAGGGAGACCAGTTCCTCGTCGCCCTGGCCGATCTGCCGGTCGATCTCGGTCTGGGTGCGGTGCGCCTCGGTGCGCAGGGAGTGCGCGAGAGCGGGCAGCACCAGACCGGTCGCGGCGGTGATCGCCTCCAGCGCGGTCAGCGCCGCGTCCGGGTAGGAGGACCTGGCCACGTAGTGCGGGACGTGGGTGGCGACCCCGAGGACGTCGTGACCGGACTCCATCAGCCGGTACTCGACGAGGGCCTCGGCGGAACCGGGGACCTGGGCCTCGTCGAAGGGGCTGCGGTGGCCCGGCATCAGATCGGTGCGGTTGCCGTGCGGGGTGATACCGACGGGGCGGGTGTGCGGGACGCCCATCGGGATGCCGTGGAAGTTCACCGCGAGCCGGACGCCGAGGCGCTCGACGATCTGCTCGACGGCGGCGGCGAACCGCTCCCACTCCACGTCCGGCTCCGGGCCCGACAGCAGCAGGAAGGGGGCCCCGGTGGCGTCCTGGACCACGCGGACCTCCAGGGTCGGGGCCTCGAAGGACGACCAGCGGTCGCGCCGGAAGGTGAGCAGGGGCCGCCGTGCGCGGTAGTCGACGAGCCGATCGTGGTCGAAGCGCACGACGACCTGGTGGGGCAGCGTCTCGAGCAGACCGTCGACGATCTGCTCGCCGGTCTCGCCCGCGTCGATGTAGCCGTCGAAGTGGTAGAGCATGACCAGGCCGGCCGACTCCTGCGCCAGCGCCATGTCGACGACGGCCAGGCCCTTCGGCTCCCATTCGTACAAACTCTGCGGATCAGGCACGGTTACCGCTCCTCCTCGTGTTCCTCAGCAAGAACACGAGCGGCCGCACGAGCATTCCCCACGCCCTGATCTTTCCCGGGCGAGAGCGGGGCAAGGCACGTCAGTTGCCGGTGCCGGGGGGATGCTTCACCCCTTCCGGCACCACCCGCCGATCCTGGTCCAGACCTTGACGCGCCCCGCCGCCGTCCCTACCGTCACTGGGCAACACGTTCAGACACACGGCTCACGTTCATGTACGGGAACATCCTGGACCCCTACGACGGGAAGGCACCCCCATGCGCACCCGCTCCCCCCTCGCCGCCCTGCTCACCGCCGCCCTGGCCGCCGGTGGCCTCACCCTGGCCGGCGCAGGACCCGCGAACGCCGCGGTCATCGACGTGAGCACCGCGGCCCAGCTCAAGTCGGCGCTCACCACCGTCTCCCCCGGCGACACGATCCGGCTCGCCGACGGCACGTACACCGGGAACTTCAAGGCCACCCGGCCCGGCTCCTCCGGGGCCCGGATCACCCTCACCGGCTCCAGCGGGGCCGTGCTGACGGCGGGCGGCGGCTACGGGCTGCACCTGAACGGCGCCTCGTACTGGACCGTCCAGGGGATCACGATCAAGGGCGGCCAGAAGGGCATCATGGCCGACGCGGCGAACGGCGTCGTCATCGACGCGGTGACCGTGCACGACCTCGACATGGAGGGGGTCCACTTCCGCAAGTCCAGCAAGGACGGCGTCCTCAAGAACTCCCGGATCTACGACACCGGGCAGAACGGACGGGGCATGGGCGAGGGCGTGTACGTCGGTTCGGCGGGCGACCTCTCCGACCGCAGCGACAACGCGCAGATCATCGACAACACGATCGGCCCCGGTGTCGGCGGCGAGAGCATCGACATCAAGGAGGGCACGACCGGCGCGAGGATCATCGGCAACACCTTCGACGGCGACGGGCTGACCGGCGCCAACTACGACGACTCCTGGGTCGACGTGAAGGGCAACAACGTCCTGGTCGAGGGCAACAGGGGCTCGCGCACCACCAACAACGGCTACGAGACCCACACCCAGCAGAGCGGCTGGGGCTGCGGCACCGTCTTCCGCGGCAACTCCTCGAACCTCTCCGGGGCCACCGGCGACAAGCAGCTCGCCATCAACGTCACCAACAACAGCTCGGGTTGCCGCACCACCGTGTATGCGAGCAACACCGTCACCGGCGGCAAGGGCCTCACCAACATCGCCGTCACCCCGTAGGGGATGTCCGGCCGCCCCCGGACGCGAGTGAGGCCCGCCCCCCGAGGGGGACGGGCCTCACTTACCGCTCTACAGCAATCGCAGCCGATGAGCCGCCGGGGTCAGAGCGTCAGCTCTGGCCGCCCGCGAGCTTCTCGCGCAGCGCCGCCAGGGCCTCGTCCGACGCCAGGGCGCCGGAGTTGTCC
The DNA here is from genome assembly GCF_044333935.1 of Streptomyces sp. NPDC020884. Lineage (NCBI taxonomy): Bacteria > Bacillati > Actinomycetota > Actinomycetes > Kitasatosporales > Streptomycetaceae > Streptomyces > Streptomyces sp. NPDC020884. The sequence goes on from NZ_JBIRRY010000001.1 coordinate 186,135, forward strand.
GCCGACTCCGAGGAGTACGAACCGCCGCCACCGCCGCCACCGGTGCCACCGGAGGCAGCCGGAGCCGCGCCGGCCGGGGCAGCAGCGCCCTCGGCCGCAGCAGCCTCGTCGGCCTCGCGGGACTTGATGACCTGGGCCTGGTGCTGCTCGAAGCGCGTCTGCGCCTCGGCGTACTGGGTCTCCCAGACCTCGCGCTGCGCCTCGAAGCCCTCGAGCCAGTCGTTGGTCTCGGGGTCGAAGCCCTCGGGGTAGATGTAGTTGCCCTGGTCGTCGTACGACGCGGCCATGCCGTACAGCGTCGGGTCGAACTCGACCGAGGCCGGGTCGCCACCGAAGGACTCGTTGGCCTGCTTCAGCGAGAGGCTGATGCGACGGCGCTCGAGGTCGATGTCGATGACCTTGACGAAGATCTCGTCGTTGACCTGGACGACCTGCTCCGGGATCTCCACGTGGCGCTCGGCCAGCTCGGAGATGTGGACCAGACCCTCGATGCCCTCGTCGACGCGCACGAACGCACCGAAGGGAACGAGCTTGGTGACCTTACCCGGGACGACCTGACCGATCTGGTGCGTCCGGGCGAACTGCTGCCACGGGTCTTCCTGCGTCGCCTTGAGCGACAGGGAGACGCGCTCGCGGTCCATGTCGACGTCGAGGACCTCGACGGTGACTTCCTGGCCGACCTCGACAACCTCGGAGGGGTGGTCGATGTGCTTCCAGGACAGCTCGGAGACGTGCACGAGACCGTCGACGCCACCCAGGTCCACGAAGGCACCGAAGTTGACGATCGAGGAGACGACGCCGGAGCGGACCTGACCCTTCTGCAGGGTCGTGAGGAACGTCTGGCGAACCTCGGACTGGGTCTGCTCGAGCCAGGCACGGCGGGACAGGACCACGTTGTTGCGGTTCTTGTCCAGCTCGATGATCTTGGCCTCGAGCTCCTTGCCCACGTAGGGCTGGAGGTCGCGGACACGACGCATCTCGACGAGGGACGCCGGCAGGAAGCCACGGAGGCCGATGTCGAGGATGAGACCACCCTTGACGACCTCGATGACGGTACCGGTGACGATGCCGTCCTCTTCCTTGATCTTCTCGATGGTGCCCCAAGCACGCTCGTACTGAGCGCGCTTCTTCGAGAGGATCAGGCGGCCTTCCTTGTCCTCCTTCTGGAGAACCAGGGCCTCGATCTCGTCGCCGACCTTGACGACCTCGTTCGGGTCGACGTCGTGCTTGATCGAGAGCTCGCGGCTCGGGATGACACCTTCGGTCTTGTAACCGATGTCGAGGAGGACCTCGTCGCGGTCAACCTTGACGATGACGCCATCAACGATGTCGCCGTCGTTGAAGTACTTGATCGTCTCGTCGATCGCCGCGAGGAACGCGTCCGCGTCGCCGATGTCGTTGACCGCAACCTGCGGCGTGGTGGTGGTCTCGGTGCTGCTCGTCATGTGGGAAAGGGCTCCGGTACGGACAGAGAGTCGTAGGTACTGCCACGCCGAAAGCCCGTATCGCCTCTGCAGAAGCCGGACAGCCTGGAAAGCACGCAATCCGTTTCCGGAGAGACGCTCTCGACAACCGAGGGGACATGCAACAGACGCGAGCGCGGCCTGCTAGGTCTGAGGCGCGCAGGCTCGCAGCGCAACTTGTAGCATACGGGGGCAGCCGGACAGGGTCAATGCGCGAAGGCGCACACCCGGGGCACATCGCCCCGATCCCGGCACAACTCGTGTTCTCCGAGGCCATATCGGCCCGAACACACTACGGCACCGCGCCGCGGACACGTCCCTGTGCACACGACGTGCACCCGGGTACGGACCGCGTGCGGCGGGTGAAGGCAAACTACAACGACGGGCACAATGAGCCAAGAGATCCACGGGCCCCACTCCGCAGAACCGGCAGAACCCGAGGCCACACGGCGCGCGGCCGGCGTCGCGGAGAGCAGCCGGGCCAACCGCGGCTGGTGGGACCGGAACGCCGACGACTACCAGACGGACCACGGCAGCTTCCTCGGCGACGACCGCTTCGTCTGGGGTCCCGAGGGGCTGGACGAGGCGGAGGCCGCCCTGCTGGGGCCGGCCTCCTCCCTCCAGGGCCTCGACGTCCTGGAGATCGGGGCCGGGGCCGCCCAGTGCTCACGCTGGCTGGCCGGCCGGGGCGCCCGCCCGGTCGCGCTCGATCTCTCCCACCGCCAGCTCCAGCACGCCCTGCGGATCGGCGAGGGCGTCCCACTGGTCGAGGCGGACGCGGGCCGGCTCCCGTTCCGCGAGGGCGCCTTCGACCTGGCCTGTTCCGCGTACGGGGCGGTGCCGTTCGTCGCCGACCCCGTGCAGGTCTTCCGCGAGGTCCGCCGGGTGCTGCGGCCCGGCGGGCGCTGGGTGTTCTCCGTGACGCATCCGATCCGCTGGGCGTTCCCGGACGAGCCCGGACCCGAGGGGCTTTCCGTCGCCGCCTCCTATTTCGACCGTGTCCCCTATGTCGAGCAGGACGAGGACGGCGACGCCGTCTATGTGGAACACCACCGCACGCTGGGCGACCGGGTCCGGGACGTGGTCGCGGGCGGTTTCCGGCTGATCGATCTGGTCGAACCGGAATGGCCCGCCTGGAACAACCAGGAGTGGGGCGGCTGGTCCCCGCTGCGCGGCAACCTGATCCCGGGCACCGCGATCTTCGTCTGCGAGCGGGACTGACCGCTCGCCGACGGGAGCACCCGTACGACACTGGGGACGTGATCCGTACCGAAGCCCTGGAAAGCCTGCCCGTCCGCACCACCGTGCCCGCCCTGCGACGCGCGCTCGATGACCGGGGCGTCGCCGTGCTGTGCGCCCCTCCCGGCACCGGCAAGACGACGCTCGTCCCGCTGGTGCTGGCCGGGCTGACCGGCGAGGGCCCGGCCCGCCGGGTCGTGGTCGCCGAGCCGCGCCGGATCGCCGCGCGGGCGGCGGCCCGGCGGATGGCCTGGCTGCTCGGGGAGCGGCCGGGCGGCCGGATCGGGTTCACGGTGCGCGGCGAGCGCCTGGTGGGGCGGGACACGGTGGTGGAGGTCGTGACCACCGGGGTGCTGCTCCAGCGGCTCCAGCGGGACCAGGAGCTGGCCGGGGTGGACGTGGTGGTCATCGACGAGTGTCACGAGCGGCATCTGGACGCCGACACGGTCGCCGCCTTCCTCCTGGACGTACGCGAGACGATCCGGCCCGATCTGCGGCTGGTGGCGGCGTCCGCGACGACGGACGCGGAGGGCTGGGCGCGACTGCTCGGGGACGCCCCGGTGATCGAGGCGCAGGGCGTCTCGCATCCGGTGGAGGTGGTCTGGGCGCCGCCCGCCCGTCCGGTGAGGCCCCCGCACGGGATGCGCGTCGATCCGGCGCTGCTGACCCATGTGACGGCCACCGTGCGGCGGGCGCTCGCGGAGCGGGAGGGGGACGTGCTCTGCTTCCTGCCCGGCGTCGGGGAGATCGGCCGGGTGGCCGGGCAGCTCGCGGGGGTGGACGCGGAGGTGCTCCAGGTGCACGGGCGCGCTCCGGCGGCCGTGCAGGACGCGGTGCTGGCCGGCTCGTCGGGGGGCCGGCGGGTGGTGCTGGCGACCTCGGTGGCGGAGTCGTCCCTGACGGTGCCGGGCGTGCGGGTCGTCGTCGACTCGGGTCTCGCCCGGGAGCCGCGTACCGACCATGCCCGGGGCCTGAGCGCCCTGACGACCGTACGGGCCTCGCAGGCGGCCGGGCGGCAGCGCGCCGGGCGGGCGGGGAGGGAGGCCCCGGGGGCGGTGTACCGGTGCTGGGACCAGGCCGAGGACGGGCGGCTCGCGCGCTTCCCCTCCCCCGAGATCAAGGTCGCCGACCTCGCCGCCTTCGCGCTCCAGGCGGCGTGCTGGGGCGATCCGGACGCCTCATCGCTGGCGCTGCTGGACGCGCCGCCCGCCGGGGCGATGGGCGCGGCCCGGGAGGTACTGGAGGCGATCGGCGCGGTGGACGGCGGGGGCCGGGTCACCGAGCGCGGCGTACGGATGTCCCGGCTCGGGCTGCATCCCCGGCTGGCGCGGGCGCTGCTGGACGGCGCGCGGGAGGCCGGGGCGCGGCGGGCCGCGGAGGTGGTGGCGCTACTGAGCGAGGAGCCGCCGAGGGAGTACGGGGACGATCTCGCGGCCGCGCTGCGGACCGCCCGCCGGGGCCAGGACGGGTATGCGGCGCGCTGGAAGCAGGAGGTGCGGCGGCTGTCGTCGTCTCTGGGCGGCGGCTCGTCGGGCGGGAAGGACGGCGGCCGTTCCGATGACGCCGTCGTCGGCCTGGTCGCCGCGCTGGCGTTTCCGGAGCGGGTGGCGCGGGCCCGGGGCGACGGGGCCTTTCTGATGGCGTCGGGCACGGGCGCGGAGCTGCGGGACTCCTCGCGGCTGCGCAGCGCGCCCTGGCTGGCCGTGGCGGTCGCGGACCGGCCCTCGCACGCGGCTTCGGCGCGGGTGCGGCTGGCGGCGGTGGTCGACGAGTCCACCGCGCTGCTGGCCGCCGGGCATCTGCGGGTGCGGGGCGAGGAGGTCCGCTGGGTGGACGGTGCGGTGGTGGCCCGGTCCGTGGACCGGCTGGGGGCGGTGGAGCTGGCGGTACGCCCGCTGCGGCAGCCCGATCCGGCGCTGGTGCGCGGGGCCCTGCTGGAGGGGCTGCGGCGGGAGGGGCTCGGGCTGCTGCGGTGGAACCGGGACACCGGGCAGTTGCGGCTGCGGTTGGCGTTCCTGCACCGGGTGCTGGGGCCGCCGTGGCCGGACGTCGGGGACGAGGCGCTGCTGGCGGATCCGGACGCGTGGCTGGAGCCCGAGCTGTCGCGGGCGCGGCACCGTTCCGACCTGGGCCGGATCGACGCGGGCCAGGCGTTGCGGCGGCTGCTGCCCTGGACGACCGGGGAGGCGGCCCGGCTGGAGGAGCTGGCGCCGGAGCGGATCGAGGTGCCGAGCGGTTCGCGGATCCGGGTGGAGTACGGCGGGGAGCAGCCCGTACTGGCGGTGAAGGTCCAGGAGTTGTTCGGGCTGCGGGAGACGCCCCGGGTGGCCGGGGTGCCGGTGCTGGTCCATCTGCTCTCCCCCGCGGGGCGGCCCGCCGCGGTCACCGCCGACCTGGCGTCGTTCTGGCAGGACGGCTACCAGGCGGTGCGGGCGGAGCTGCGCGGCCGCTACCCGAAGCATCCGTGGCCGGAGGATCCGGCGACCGTAGCGGCGACGCGGTTCACCTCGGCGCGGCTCAAGCGTTCGTAGCGTCTGCCGGCCGCGGACTCGCCGGCTGCCGGGAGCGGGCCTCCAGCCACAGGGCGAGCGCGAGCAGTCCGACGCCCAGGCCCAGGAAGCCCCAGGGCAGGTACGAGGTGAGGAGGAGGACCAGGACGCGCTGGGACTTCACCAGGTCGACGGTGTCCACGATGTAGTCCTCGCGCATCTTCACATGGCCGGAGAACGCGGTGACGGTGTCCTTGGACATGCCCATCTTCTTGGCGTTGCGCAGCTCTTCCCGGTGGATCTCCTCGCCGTTGACGGGGGCTCCGGTGACGGGGTCGACCCAGAACATGCGCTGGGTGGTGTACCAGCGGGTCATGCCGGTCTGCGCGACCTGTTCGGCGGTGATGCCCTTGATGGGCATCTTCTTCGGCATCGGGACCTTGGTCCACGGGATGGTCTGCTCGAAGTAGTAGACCTCCAGGCCGCGGAAGGTGCGGGTGCCCCGGTAGTGGATGGGGGCGGTGGTGCGGCTCTGGGCGTCGAAGTACTCGTAGTCCCGTTTCTCGGTGAGGAAGGGCCACTTGAACTCGATGCCCTCGCGCCGGACCGGGTCGCCGTCGACCATCTCGCCGGTGGCGTTGACGGGGGCCTGGCTGTGGGCGTCGAAGATGTAGCGCTCGGGGATCTCGGAGACCATCTTGCCGTCGGGGCCCTCGATGTAGGAGAGCGCGTCCCAGACGACGACGTCGCGTCCGGCGCTGCGTTCGATCTTCTCGGACTCCTCCACGTTGCCCTTGAGCGTCTGGACGATGGTGACCTTCTCGACCTTTCTGGCCTTGAGGGTGGTGTAGTCGAGGAGGGTCGCCGGGGACGCCTCCAGGACGACTTCCTGGTACTGGCCGGGCGGGACCTTGGCCAGGCGCGGGAAGGCGTACCACCGCAGCAGCGGCGACAGGGCGGCGAAGAACACGGCGAAGGCCAGGAGTACGAGACCGGCTCGGCGGCGCATGGTGGTGACCTCTCCCTCTGCGGCGGCTATCTCTTCGGGCCCGGGACGGTGGTCAGCAGGGGTTCGGGCGAGGTCTCCCCGGCCGGGGAGCCGACGGCGGAGAGGGTGAACACGAGCGCGAGGGCGGCGGCCAGTCCGATGGCGGCGGCGACGAGGGCACGCATGCTCGGCCTCCCGGGACGGTGATCCGATGACGGCGACCTGATGGGTCGTCAGGGCTGGGGCACCGTAGCAACCGGGGCGCGAGATGAGAACACAGCGGACAGCCCCTCCGCCGGGTGGCGAAGGGGCTGTGCGGTGGCTGTGCGGTGCGGCGGGGGTCAGGCTTCGGGGGTTTCCGTCTCCTGCGGGGCCTTGACGGTGAGCTCGATGACGACCGCGGCGCCGCCCTCGGTGGTGAGGCGCAGCAGATAGGTGCCCTCGGCGTCGTCGGCGAAGATCTCCGGGAGCCGGAGCACGCCCTCGCCGTCGGTCGTCAGCGTGGTGAGGGTGCGGACCGGCTTGCCGTCCGCGTCCTTGAAGTACGGGCCCTTGTCGTTGTCGAAGAGCCCCAGGGGGTCCTTGACCATGGTGGCGGTGACCGCCACTCCGGCCGCGGGCGCGTCCTTGAAGGTGGTCTTGACGGTGACGGCGTCCGCGAACTTCTCGCCGGGTGCGGCGACGAGCTCCTTCTCGTCGGTCCGGGCGATCGCGTCGGCCTGGCGGGCGGTGACGGTCGCCGCGTAGGTCAGGGTGCGCGGCCGGCCGGTGCCGGCGACGGCGGTCACCGTGAACTCCCCGGCCTTCTCGCCCGCCTGGAGCTCCGGAGCGGTGGCGGTGCCGTCGGCCCCGGTCCGCACCGTGACGGTCTTCTTGCCGCCGGTGAAGAGCGTGCCGGTACTCCCGGTGACGGTGAACGTGACAGGCACCTTGGCCAGCGGGGCGCCGAGCGCGTTGCGGGCGCGGACGGAGACGCGCTCCTCGAACGCGTCGCCCGCGGTGGCGCGCAGCGGGCCGGTGCCCGCGTTCTCCAGGGAGCCGAAGGTCTCGGACGGCGTGGGCTTGGGCGTGGGCGGCTTCGGCGTCGGGCTGGTCGAACCGCCGTCACCGGGCTTCGAGGGGCCCGGGGTCGGCTTGCCGCCCGGCTTGGACGGGGAGGGCTTGGGGCTCGGGGTCCCGCTCGGGCTGGGCGTGGGGCTCGGGGAGGAGCCGGAGGGGATGCTCGGGGCGGTGGGCAGCGCGCCGGTGCCGTCGGGGATCTCGTGCGTACCGCGCTGGTAGTAGGAGTACCAGGAGCGGACCGTACGCAGATACTCCGTCGAGCGGTTGTAGCTCAGGACCGCCCGGTCGAGGTCGGCGCCGACGGCCAGGTCACGGTCGTTCGCGCAGAGGTAGCGGCCGGCGGCGAGCGCCGCGTCGTAGATGTTGTTGGGGTCCTTGCGTCCGTCGCCGTTCGCGTCCTGGCCCCAGGTGGCCCACGTCGACGGGATGAACTGCATGGGGCCGACCGCGCGGTCGTGGACCGCGTCGCTGTCGTACGCCCCGCCGTCGGTGTCCTTGATCAGCGCGAAGCCCTGGCCGTTGAGGGCCGGGCCGAGGATCGGGGGGCTGGCGGTGCCGTTGGCGTCGACGCGTCCGCCGCGGGCCTGGCCGGACTCGACCTTGCCGATGGCCGCGAGGAGTTGCCAGGGCAGCCGGCAGGCGGGGTCGGTGGTGCCGACGGTCTGCTCGGCCTGCTTGTACGCGGCCAGGATCGATGCCGGAATGCCCGCTTCCGCGCTCCCGGTCACCGGCAGATTGCTGGACGATCCGGGCTTGTCGGGCGTGACCAGGGGCGGGAGGTCCGTGTAATAGGGCGAGTTGCCGGTCGCGGCGCCGTCCTCGGCGCCCGCGGTGTCCTCACCCGCCGCCGCCTGGTCCCCGCCGCCGGCGGGTCCTTCGGCCAGGGTCGCCGCTGGTGCCTGCGAGGCCGCGAGCGCCGCCACGGCGGCCGCCGCCACCGCGGTGGTCGTGGCCCCCTTGCGCAGACGTCGGCGAATGTGCGCTGCCATACGTTCCGGTCCCTCCCCCTCGAAGGCTGCTCGCGCTCCCCAGCGCAAGGACTCAGGCGACCCTACGGCACCTTCCGCCGCCCGAACACCGAGGGCTGACCGCTTCTTACGGTTTTCTCACGTTCCCCGGCGCATGGTGTCCCGTCGGTCACCCGGGGGTGCCCGAACGGTCGCGCATACTTGCCGCCATGCCGTTCACGCTCAGTCATGCCGCCGCCGTGCTCCCGGCGATCCGCCGGAACGGGACCGCCCGGTGGCCGCTGTTCCCCTCGGCTCTCGTCGCCGGTTCGTTCGCGCCCGACATCACCTACTTCGCGGACACGGTGGTCCCCGGGGCGATGGAGTTCGGGTCGTTCACCCACACCTTCCTCGGGGTGGTCACGGTGAACGTGGCCATCGCCGCGGCGCTGGTGGCGGTGTGGGCGCTGCTGCGGGAGCCGCTGGTGGCGCTGTTGCCGGTACGCCTGCGGGGCCGCGTCCACGCCTTCGTCCGGGGGCAGCGGTGGACGCGGGCCTCCTTCGGGCCGTCCGCCTGGGCGTGGTTCGCCGCCTCCGGCGCGCTGGGCGCGGCCACCCATGTGGTGTGGGACGCGTTCACCCACCACAGCCGGTGGGGCACCGAGCTGCTGCCGGTCCTCAGCCGGAGCGTCGGCGGCATCCCGGTGTTCCAGTTCGTCCAGTACGGCAGTTCGGCCCTGGCCCTCGGGGTCATCGGCTGGTTCGCCGTCACCGGGCTGCGGCGGACCGCGGCGGCCCCAACGCCCGCGGAGGTCCCGGTGCTCGGCCGCCGGGAACGGTGGGCCGCGCTCGGTCTGCTGGCCCTGTGCCTGCTGCTGGGCGTCGCCCATCGGTGCGCCCGCTGGTACACCCACTTCGGCGGGGTCGAGAGCCCGCTCGACATCATCCCCACGGCCTGCTTCGGCGCGGGCGCCGGGCTGGCGGCCGGACTGTTGCTGTACGGGGTGGCGATGCACCTGCCGCCGATCCGGCGGAGGACGCAGGGCCCGGGGCGGGGAGCGGGCGTACCGGAGGAGTCCCGTAAGCGGGTCACCACCGGCCGGAAGTAGCGGAAAAAGCAAAGGGCCGGCCCGGGACCGTGATGCGGTCCGGGCCCGCCCTTTCGCCGTCGCTCAGTGCGCGGCCGACTCCCAGTCCTTGCCGACGCCCACCGAGACGTCGAGCGGGGCGCGCAGCTCGACCGCGTGCGCCATCTCGTGGCGCAGGATCTCCTCCACCCGCTTCCGCTCGCCCTTCGCGATCTCCAGGACGATTTCGTCGTGGACCTGGAGCAGCATCCGCGAGGTCAGCTCCGCCTCGGTCAGCGCCCGGTCCACCCGCAGCATCGCCACCTTCACGATGTCCGCGGCGGTGCCCTGGATCGGGGCGTTGAGCGCCATCCGCTCGGCGGCCTCGCGGCGCTGGCGGTTGTCGCTGTTCAGGTCGGGGAGATAGCGGCGGCGGCCGAGGATCGTCTCGGTGTATCCGGTGGCCCTGGCCTCCTCGACGACCCGGTGGAGATAGTCACGCACCCCGCCGAACCGCTCGAAGTAGGTGTCCATCAGCACCCGGGCCTCGGCGGGGTCGATGTTCAACTGCTGGGAGAGGCCGAACGCGGAGAGCCCGTAGGCCAGGCCGTAGGACATGGCCTTGATCTTGCGGCGCATCTCCGCGTCGACCGCGTCCTTCTCGACGCCGAAGACCTGCGAGGCGACCGTGGTGTGCAGGTCCTCGCCGGAGGCGAACGCCTCGAGGAGACCGGCGTCCTCGGAGAGGTGCGCCATCACCCGCAGCTCGATCTGGCTGTAGTCCGCCGTCATCAGCGTCTCGAAGCCCTCGCCGACGACGAAGCCCCGGCGGATCGCCCGGCCCTCGTCCGTGCGGACGGGGATGTTCTGCAGATTGGGGTCGGTGGAGGAGAGCCGGCCCGTCGCCGCCACCGTCTGGTTGAACGTGGTGTGGATCCGGCCGTCGGCCGCGACGGTCTTGATCAGCCCCTCGACGGTGACCCGCAGCTTGGCCTGCTCACGGTGGCGCAGCATCAGGACCGGCAGCTCGTGCTCGGTCTGCGCGGCCAGCCACGCCAGCGCGTCCGCGTCCGTCGTGTATCCCGTCTTGGTCTTCTTCGTCTTCGGCAGGCCCAGCTCGCCGAAGAGGATCTCCTGGAGCTGCTTGGGCGATCCGAGGTTGAACTCGCGGCCCACCGCCGCGTGCGCCTCCTTGATCGCCTGCTGCACGGTCCCGGCGAACTGCTGCTCCATGGACTCCAGATGGGCCCGGTCCGCGGCGATCCCGTGCCGCTCCAGACGGGCCAGGAGGATCGAGGTCGGCAGCTCCATGTCATGCAGCAGCTCCGCCGCCCCCACCTCCTTCAGCCGGGTGGTGAACGCGTCGCCCAGGTCGAGCACGGCACGGGCCTGCGCCATCAGGGCGTCCGCCTCGGCCCGGTCGTCCGCGCCGAAGGCCAGCTGCCCGTCGGAGGCGGCGGCCGGGGCCAGCTCCCGGCCCAGATACTCCACGGCCAGGGCGTCCAGGGCGAAGGACCGGCGCCCCGGCTTCACCAGATACGCGGCGAGCGCGGTGTCCATCGCGACGCCCTCGAGCCGCCAGCCCTGCTCGGGGAAGACCCGCATCACGTTCTTCGCGTTGTGCAGGACCTTCGGCCGCGCCGGGTCCGACGCCCAGGCGGCGAACGCCCGCTCGTCGGCCTCCTCCAGCTGGGTCGGGTCCAGCCAGGCGGCGGCCCCGTCGGCGGCGGCGAGCGCCACCTCGGTGACCGTGCCGGCCCCCAGCGACCAGGTGTCCACCGTCATGACGCCGAGCGGCTGCGCGCCGTGCGCCTCCAGCCAGGGGGCGACCTCGCCGGAGCCGAGCACCACCCCGTCCAGCTCGATGCCCGCGGCGGGCGCGGGCGGCTCGGCCTCCGCCGCCCCCGGGTCGACGGCCAGGAGCCGCTCGCGCAGGCTCGGGTTGCGGATCTCCAGTATGTCCAGGACACCGGTGACCGCCGTGCGGTCGTACGGGGCGCGCTCCAGCTCGGCCGGGGCCTTCGGGAGCTCCACGTCACGGACCATCTCGGTCAGGACCCGGTTCATCTTCACCGCGTCCAGATGGTCCCGGAAGTTCTGCCCGGCCTTGCCCTTGACCTCGTCGGCCCGCTCCACGAGCTCGGTGAACGAACCGAACTGGTTGATCCACTTCGCGGCCGTCTTCTCGCCGACCCCGGGGATGCCCGGGAGGTTGTCCGACGGGTCGCCGCGCAGGGCCGCGAAGTCCGGATACTGCCGCGGGGTGAGCCCGTACTTCTCGACGACCTTCTCCGGAGTGAACCGGGTCAGCTCGGAGACCCCCTTGGTGGGGTACAGCACGGTCACGTTCTCCGTGATGAGCTGGAAGGAGTCCCGGTCACCGGTGACGATCAGCACCTCGAAGCCCGCCGCCTCGGCCTGGGTGGCCAGCGTCGCGATGACGTCGTCCGCCTCGAACCCGTCCACCGCGAACCGGTCCGCGTGCATCGCGTCGAGCAGCTCCCCGATCAGCTCGACCTGCCCCTTGAACTCGTCGGGGGTCTTGGAGCGGTTCGCCTTGTACTCCGGGAACTCCTGCGCGCGCCAGGTCTTGCGGGACACGTCGAACGCCACCGCGAAGTGCGTGGGCGCCTCATCACGCAGGGTATTCGCCAGCATCGACATGAAGCCGTACACGGCGTTCGTCGGCTGCCCCACCGCCGTCGTGAAATTCTCCGCGGGCAGGGCGAAGAACGCCCGGTACGCCAGGGAGTGCCCGTCCATGAGGAGCAGGCGCGGTCGGTTGTCTGCCGTCTTCTTCGATGCCGTCTCAGCCACGCCCCCGATCCTGCCACGGCCCACTGACAATCCGGACCGGCACGACTCCGCGGGGCCGTGACAGGATCGATGGCGAGGAAGCACGACCCGTGGAAGAAGCGCTCGAAGGGGAGCAGCATCATGGCCACCAAACCGCCGACCGGTGACCCGGTCCAGGACGCCCCGCAGGTCGAGGCGGCCCCGCACGCCGCCGCCGGCCTGCCCGCCGTCGCCCACTCCCTGCTCATCGCCCAACAGCAGATGGGGGTGCGCCGCACCGCCCAGACCCTCCTCAAGGTCAACCAGAAGAACGGCTTCGACTGCCCCGGCTGCGCCTGGCCGGAGGGCGACAAGCGGCACACCGCCGAGTTCTGCGAGAACGGCGCGAAGGCCGTCGCCGAGGAGGCGACGCTGCGCCGCGTCACCCCCGACTTCTTCGCCGAGCACTCCCTGGCCGACCTCGCCGAGCGCAGCGGCTACTGGCTCGGCCAGCAGGGCAGGATCACCCAGCCGGTGTACCTCCCCGAGGGCGCCGACCGGTACGAGGCGGTGACCTGGGAACGGGCGTTCGCGATCATCGCCGAGGAGCTGACCGCCCTCGACTCCCCCGACGAGGCCCTCTTCTACACCTCGGGGCGCACCAGCAACGAAGCCGCCTTCCTCCTCCAGCTCTTCGCCCGCGAGTTCGGCACCAACAACCTGCCGGACTGCTCCAACATGTGCCACGAGTCGTCCGGCTCGGCGCTCACCGAGACCATCGGCGTCGGCAAGGGCAGCGTCTCCCTGGAGGACCTCCACCAGGCCGACCTGATCATCGTCGCCGGACAGAACCCCGGCACCAACCACCCCCGGATGCTCTCCGCCCTGGAGAAGGCCAAGAACTCCGGAGCGAAGATCATCTCGGTGAACCCGCTCCCCGAAGCCGGGATGGAGCGGTTCAAGAACCCCCAGACCCCGCAGGGCATGATCAGGGGCACCGCGCTCAACGACCTGTTCCTCCAGATCCGCATCGGCGGCGACCAGGCGCTCTTCCGCCTCCTCAACAAACTGATACTCGCCACCGAGGGCGCGGTCGACACCGCCTTCGTCGCCGAGCACACCCACGGTTACAAGGAGTTCGCCGAAGCCGCCGAAGCCGCCGACTGGGACGAGACCCTCACCGCGACCGGCCTCACCCGCGCCGAGATCGAGCAGGCCCTCGCCCTGGTCCTCGCCTCCCGACGCACCATCGTCTGCTGGGCGATGGGACTCACCCAGCACAAGCACTCCGTGCCCACGATCCGCGAAGTCGTCAACTTCCTCCTGCTGCGCGGGAACATCGGCCGCCCCGGCGCCGGGGTCTGCCCGGTCCGCGGCCACTCCAACGTCCAGGGCGACCGCACCATGGGCATCTTCGAACGGCCCGCGCCGGCCTTCCTGGACGCCCTCGACAAGGAGTTCGGCATCACCTCGCCGCGCCACCACGGCTATGACGTGGTGCGCTCCATCCAGGCGCTGCGCGACGGCGAGGCGAAGGTCTTCTTCGCCATGGGCGGCAACTTCGTCGCGGCCACCCCGGACACCACCGTCACCGAGGCCGCGATGCGGCGCGCCCGCCTCACCGTCCACGTATCGACCAAGCTCAACCGCTCGCACGCGGTCACCGGCGCCCGCGCGCTGATCCTGCCCACCCTGGGCCGCACCGACAAGGACGTCCAGGCGGGCGGCAAGCAGTTCGTCACCGTCGAGGACTCCATGGGCATGGTCCACGCCTCACGCGGCAACCTCACCCCCGCCGGCCCCCACCTGCTCTCCGAACCCGCCATCGTCGCCCGCCTCGCCCGCGCCGTCCTCGGCCCCGGCTCCCGTACGGACTGGGAGGCCTTCGAGCGCGACTACGCCACGATCCGCGACCGCATCTCCCGCGTGGTCCCCGGCTTCGAGGACTTCAACACCCGCGTCGCCCGCCCCGGCGGCTTCACCCTCCCCCACGCCCCCCGCGACGAGCGCCGCTTCCCCACCGCCACCGGCCGCGCCAACTTCACCGCCGCCCCGGTCGAGTTCCCCGAACTCCCCGACGGCCGGCTCCTGTTGCAGACACTGCGCTCCCACGACCAGTACAACACCACCATCTACGGCCTGAACGACCGCTACCGGGGTATCAAGGGCGGCCGCCGCATCGTCATGGTCAACCCCGAGGACGCCGCCGCCCTCGGCCTCGCCGACGGCGCGTACACCGACCTCGTCAGCGAGTGGAAGGACGGCGTGGAACGCCGCGCGGACGGCTTCCGCGTCGTCCACTACCCCACCGCACGGGGCTGCGCCGCCGCCTACTACCCGGAGACCAACGTCCTGGTCCCGCTCGACTCCACCGCCGACACCAGCAACACCCCGGCCAGCAAATCGGTCGTCGTCCGCTTCGAGAACCCACGGGCCCCCCGCTGAGACCGGCACCCCCATCCCCCTAAGCGTTCGCTCAGCCGTCTGATAAGAACAGTGCAGACAGCAACGAACCAGCGCAGACGATCGGAGCCGGACCCATGGGCGAGCCCACCGCACCCCTCCTCCCGCAGGAGGTCATCGACGAGTACGCGGCACTCGGCGTCGACCTGCCCGCCCTGTTCTCCGCCGGCAGCCTCGGCGAGCGCATGGGCGTGACCATCGTCGAGGCCGCGGCCGACCGCGTGGTCGGCACCATGCCCGTCGAGGGCAACACCCAGCCCTACGGACTCCTGCACGGAGGCGCCTCCGCCGTCCTCGCCGAGACCCTCGGGTCCGTCGGCTCCATGCTCCACGGCGGAAGCTCCAAGCTCGCCGTCGGCGTCGACCTGAACTGCACCCACCACCGCGGCGCCCGCGACGGCCTCGTGACCGGCGTCGCCACCCCCGTACACCGGGGCCGCTCCACCGCCACGTACGAGATCGTCATCACCGACGAGCAGGACCGGCGCGTCTGCACCGCACGCCTCACCTGCCTGCTCCGCGACGTCCCCCGCCCCGAAGCCGGCTGAGCCCCGGCCCGGACCAACCCCCTCGCCCCCACGGCGAAACCCCGCCTGCCCGACCGGAGTCGCACCACGCGCATTCCGGCCGGGCAGTGCCATATCTCCACCAAAGAAAGGGTGTTGACCAACACACTCGGTCAACACCCTTGACGTCACAGCGCGTTCCATGAGCCACTCAGCAGCCACATCGGCCTCGACAGCCCCGAGGGACCCGGAGACCGATGTAACACTGCGTAACAGGCGAGCATGAGGGGATCCCGCTGCGCACCCCGGCCCGAGGCGCCCGGCACGCTTCGCCGCGCCCTCCCCGACCGCTGAACCGCGTCAGCACCAAGATCACCTCAAGCCCCTTAGCAGAGCTGCGCGTTCTCAGCATGTGGTCCTTTCACACTCCGGGCGAAACCCGCACATGTCCTCACAGGAACCTCAAGCCTTGCTCAAGGGCATAACAAGAGAGTCACATCCGCCGCCGACCTGTCCCGGTGGCCCCCGGCTGCGCTTAGAGTCACCGCCAGTCACCGCGCCGCCGGGCGCGTCTGCTGCACGGCCCTGTACCAACCCAGTACGGCCCGGCGATCGACACGGCACCTCAAGCAGAGGAGGCCGCGCCAGGGAAAGGACTTTTCGTGCGACACCGTTCTTTGCTCATACTCACCGCAGTGCTCACCACCGGAGCACTCACCCTCACCGCCTGCGGTTCGCGCGACGACAGCAACAGCAGCAGCGGCGACGGCGGAGGCAACCAGACGGTCGTCATCGGCCTCGACGCCCCGCTCACCGGTGACCTGTCCGCCCTCGGCCTCGGCATCAAGAACTCCGCCGAGCTTGCCGTCAAGACGGCGAACAAGGACAAGACCGTTCCCGGCGTCACCTTCAAGCTGCAGGCCCTCGATGACCAGGCCCAGCCCTCCGTCGGCCAGCAGAACGCCGTCAAGCTCATCGGCACCAAAGAGGTCCTCGGTGTCGTCGGCCCGCTGAACTCGGGCGTCGCCCAGTCGATGCAGAAGCCGCTCAACGACGCCAAGCTGACCCAGGTCTCCCCCGCCAACACCGGCACGGAGCTGACCCAGGGCAACGACTGGAAGACCGGCGACAAGAAGCGCCCGTACGCGTCCTACTTCCGTACCTCCACCACGGACCAGATCCAGGGCGCCTTCGCGGCGAAGTACCTGTTCGAGACCGCGAAGGTCAAGAACGTCTACCTCATCGACGACCAGAAGCCCTACGGCGCCGGCCTCGCCGCCTCCTTCAAGGCGAAGTACACCGAGCTCGGCGGCAAGATCGTCGGAAACGACCACATCAACCCCGAGGACCGCGACTTCAACTCCGTCGCGACCAAGGTCAAGAGCTCCGGCGCCAAGGCCGTCTACTACGGCGGCGAATACCCCGCCGGCGCCCCCCTGAGCCAGCAGATCAAGGACAGCGTCAAGATCCCCTTCATGGGCGGCGACGGCATGTACAGCGCCGACTTCATCTCGCTGAACAAGAAGGCCGAAGGCGACATCGCCACCTCGGTCGGCAAGCCCGTCGAAGAGCTCGAGTCCGCCAAGAAGTTCATCGCGGACTACAAGACGGCCGGCTACAAGGACGCCTACGAGGCCTACGGCGGCGGCACCTACGACGCCGCCTGGTCCATCATCGAGGCCGTCAAGATCGTCGCCGCCGAGAACGACGGCAAGATCCCCGCGGACGACGGCCGCGCCAAGGTCCTCGCGGCCATGGACAAGGTCAAGTTCGAGGGCGTCACCGGCCCCGTCTCCTTCGACGAGTTCGGCGACACCACCAACACCCTGATGACCGCCTACCAGGTCACTGGCGGCAAGTGGGTCTCCAAGGTCAGCGGCACCGTCGAGTAGTCACCACCGGCCGGGCCACGACCCCGCCACCGTCACACAAAGCAACCAGACCGCGCGGGAGCGCTACGAGCCCTCCCGCGCGGTGCCATATCCGAACCACTCCACGGAGGCCCTGCGGTGAACGAACTGCCGCAACAGCTGGCCAATGGACTCATCCTCGGCGCGATGTACGGTCTCATCGCGATCGGTTACACGATGGTCTACGGAATCATCCAGCTCATCAACTTCGCGCACGGCGAGATCTTCATGATCGGGGGCTTCGGAGCCCTCACGGTCTACCTCGGGCTTCCGTCCGGATTCTCCCTCATAGCCGCGATACCCCTCATGATCGTCGGCGGCGTCATCTCCGCCGTCGCCATCAGCATGGCCGCCGAACGCTTCGCTTACCGGCCCCTGCGCGGCGGGCCACGACTGGCACCACTCATCACCGCCATCGGGCTCTCCCTCGCCCTCCAGCAAGCGGTATGGATGTGGTACCCCAACGCGACGAAGGATCGTTCCTTCCCCCAGTTCGAAGGCGAATCCTTCGACGTCCTCGGCGCCACCATCCAGCGCGGCGACATCTTCGTCCTCGTCGCGGCCCCCCTGTGCATGCTCGCCCTCGGCTTCTTCGTCTCCAAGACACGAGCCGGCCGGGGCATGCAGGCCACCTCGCAGGACCCCGACACCGCCAAGCTCATGGGCATCAACACCGACCGCATCATCGTCATGGCCTTCGCCATCGGTGCCGCGTTCGCCGCCGTCGCCGCCGTCGCCTACGGGCTCAAGAACGGCCAGATCGGCTTCCGCATGGGCTTCATCATGGGCCTCAAGGCCTTCACCGCAGCCGTCCTCGGCGGCATCGGCAACATCTACGGCGCCATGCTCGGCGGCATCGTCCTCGGCGTCGCCGAAGCCCTCGCCACCGGCTACATGAGCGAAGTCCCCGGCATGGAACTCTTCGGCGGCGGCGCCTGGAAGGACGTATGGGCCTTCGCCCTCCTCATCATCGTCCTCCTCGTACGCCCCCAGGGCCTGCTCGGCGAACGCGTCGCGGATCGGGCGTGATGACCATGACCACCAAGACCACACCCACCAACAGCGCCCTCATCGCGCTGCCCGCCGCCCGCCACCTCACCACCGCCGGCGCGGCCATCGCCCTCATCGGCACCTTCCTCGCCTGGACCTGGACCGCCGAGTTCCCCGGCGACCTCACCGTCACCGGCTACCCCGGCGGCCTCCAGGTCCTCACCCTCGTCGGCGCCGTCCTCACCCTCCTCTTCGCCCTCTCGGGCTACGGGATCAAGGGCCTCGGCTGGCTCACCCCGGGCGGCGCCAACAGCCCCGTCCGGCTCGCCGCACTCGGCGTCCTCGGCACCACCGGCTTCACCATCGGCGCCATCGCCGTCAAGCTCGGCGGCGTCGTCAACCTGGAACCCGGAGCCTGGGTCAGCCTCACCGGCGCCATCATCGCCACCGTCGCCGCCCTCGGTCTCCCCAACGACCAGGAACTCGACGACACCACCCGCCCCACCCCGCTCAACCGGCTCGTCAACAGCCTCCGGGCCCCCGCGCCCACCCGCGCCAAGGAACTCCCCAACTGGGCCGAGATCCTCATCATCGCCGGAGCCTTCGGCGTCGCCCTCTACGTCTTCACGTACGGCATCGACACCGAGTACGCCGAACTCTTCCTCGGCTACATCATCAGCGTCGCGTTCGGCTTCACCGCGCTCACCCGGGCCGGACTCATCGCCCGGATCACCCGGCTGACCACCAAGCACCGCAACGTCACCCTGGTCGCCGCGCTCGTCGCCGCGTTCTGCTTCCCCTTCACCCAGCAGAACGAGCAGTACGCCCTCATCGGCGCGAACATCCTCATCTTCGCGACCGTCGCACTCGGCCTCAACGTCGTCGTCGGCCTCGCCGGCCTCCTCGACCTCGGATACGTCGCCTTCCTCGGCGTCGGCGCCTACGCCGCCGCCCTGGTCTCCGGCTCCCCGCTGTCCCCCGTCGGCGTCCAGTTCCCCTTCTGGGCCGCCGTCCTCACCGGCGCCGCAGCCTCACTCGTCTTCGGCGTCGTCATCGGCGCCCCGACCCTGCGACTGCGCGGCGACTACCTCGCCATCGTCACCCTCGGATTCGGTGAGATCTTCCGGCTCACCGTCAACGCCCTCAACGGCGTCAGCGGCCCCGACCTCACCAACGGCTCCCAGGGCATCCCGAGCATCCCCGACCTCAACCTCTTCGGCTTCGACTTCGGCATCAGCCACGACATCGCCGGGTTCACCCTCGGCAGGTCGGCCAACTACTACCTGCTGATGCTCGTCTTCACCGCCGTCGTCGTCCTGGTCTTCCGACGCTCCGGAGAATCCCGCATCGGCCGCGCCTGGGTCGCCATCCGCGAGGACGAGACCGCAGCCACCGCCATGGGCATCAACGCCTTCCGGCTCAAGCTGCTCGCCTTCGCCCTCGGCGCGACCCTGGCCGGACTCGCCGGCACCGTCCAGGCCCACGTCTCCTACACCGTGACGCCCGAGCAGTACCAGTTCGCCGGCTCCGTGCCTCCCAACTCCGCCTTCCTCCTCGCCGCCGTCATCCTCGGCGGCATGGGAACCCTCAGCGGACCCCTCGTCGGCGCCGCGCTGCTCTACCTCATCCCGGCCAAGCTGCAGTTCATGCAGGACTACCAGCTCTTCCTCTTCGGCATCGCGCTCATCCTCCTGATGCGCTTCCGCCCCGAGGGACTCGTCGCCGACCGCAGGAAGCAGCTCGAGTTCCACGAGACCGGCCAACTCGACGTCCCACCGGACGTCCCACTCACCGACCAGGCCGCCGGCATCACGAAGGCGGGGGCGTGATCACATGACCACCGAAACGACCACCCCGGCCACCACCACGGTCCTCGACGCCAGCGGCGTCACCATGCGATTCGGCGGACTCACCGCCGTACGCAACGTCGACCTCACCGTCAACAGCGGCGAGATCGTCGGTCTCATCGGCCCCAACGGCGCCGGCAAGACCACCTTCTTCAACTGCCTCACCGGCCTCTACATCCCCACCGAGGGCAAGGTCAGCTACAAGGGCACGGTCCTGCCGCCCAAGCCCCACCTCGTCACCAAGGCCGGCATCGCCCGCACCTTCCAGAACATCCGGCTCTTCTCCAACATGACCGTCCTGGAGAACGTCCTCGTCGGACGCCACACCCGGACCAAGGAAGGCCTCTGGTCGGCCCTCCTGCGCCTCCCCGGCTACCACAAGGCAGAAGACGCCAGCCGCGAACGCGCCATGGAACTCCTGGAGTTCATCGGCCTCCAGGACAAGGCCGACCACCTCGCGCGCAACCTCCCCTACGGAGACCAGCGCAAGCTGGAGATCGCCCGCGCCCTCGCCAGCGACCCCGGACTCCTCCTCCTGGACGAGCCCACCGCCGGCATGAACCCCCAGGAAACCCGCGTCACCGAAGAGCTCATCTTCGCCATCCGGGACCAGGGCATCGCCGTCCTCGTCATCGAGCACGACATGCGGTTCATCTTCAACCTCTGCGACCGCGTCGCCTGCCTCGTCCAGGGCGAGAAACTGGTCGAAGGCACCCCCGGCGACGTCCAGGCGGACGAACGCGTCGTCGCCGCCTACCTCGGCACCCCCTTCGAAGGCGCCCCCGGCGCCGAAGAGGTCGCCGAGGTCGAAGCAGCCGAAGCGGAAGCCGCGGCCCACGCCACTCCGGCCCCTGCCACCGGCACCGCGAAGGACACCACGCCCGACACCACCAGCACCGATGAGGAGGGCACCCGATGACCGCACTGCTAGAGGTCGAAGACCTCCGGGTCGCCTACGGCAAGATCGAAGCCGTCAAGGGAATCTCCTTCACCGTCGACGCCGGCCAGGTCGTCACCCTCATCGGCACCAACGGCGCGGGCAAGACCACCACCCTGCGCACCCTCTCCGGGCTGCTCAAGCCGCTCGGCGGCCGCATCCTCTTCGAGGGCAAGCCGCTGGCCGACATCCCCGCCCACAAGATCGTCTCCCTCGGCATCGCCCACTCCCCCGAGGGACGCCACATCTTCCCCCGGCTGACGATCACCGAGAACCTCCTCCTCGGCGCCTACCTCCGCAACGACAAGGCAGGCATCGAGAAGGACGTCCAGCGCGCCTACGACCTCTTCCCCATCCTCGGGGAACGCCGGAAGCAGGCCGCGGGCACCCTCTCGGGCGGCGAACAGCAGATGCTCGCCATGGGACGGGCCATGATGTCCCAGCCCAAGCTGCTCATGCTCGACGAGCCCTCCATGGGGCTCTCCCCGATCATGATGCAGAAGATCATGGAGACCATCGTCGAGCTCAAGGCGTCGGGCACCACGATCCTGCTCGTCGAGCAGAACGCCCAGGCCGCCCTGTCCCTCGCGGACCACGGCCACGTCATGGAGGTCGGCAAGATCGTCCTCTCCGGCGCGGGCTCGGACCTGCTCCACGACGAGTCGGTCCGCAAGGCCTACCTCGGCGAGGACTGACGTCCCTGCCGTACGCGAGAGGCCCGCACTCCCGATCTTCCGGGGTGCGGGCCTCTCGCGTGACCTCTCGTCGTCGCGTACGCGGCTACTCGGCCGACTTCTTCTTCTCCTCGGCGTCCTCGATCAGCGCCTCCGCCAGCTGCTGCATCGACATCCGGCGGTCCATCGACGTCTTCTGGATCCACCGGAAGGCGGCCGGCTCGGAGAGCCCGTAATCCGTCTGCAGAATGCTCTTCGCCCGGTCCACCAGCTTCCGGGTCTCCAGCCGCAGCGAGAGGTCCGCGATCTCGCTCTCCAGCGCCTTCAGCTCCGCGAACCGGGAGACGGCCATCTCGATGGCCGGCACCACGTCGCTCTTGCTGAACGGCTTCACCAGATACGCCATCGCCCCGGCGTCCCGAGCCCGCTCGACGAGGTCGCGCTGCGAGAACGCGGTAAGCATCAGGACCGGGGCGATGGACTCCTCGGCGATCTTCTCGGCGGCCGAGATGCCGTCGAGGACCGGCATCTTCACGTCCAGGATGACCAGGTCCGGCTTGTGCTCCCGGGCCAGCTCGACGGCCCGCTGCCCGTCGCCCGCCTCACCGACGACGGAGTAGCCCTCCTCCTCCAGCATCTCCTTGAGGTCGAGGCGGATGAGCGCCTCGTCCTCGGCGATGACGACGCGGGTCGTCAGCGGCGGGACGTGCGACTTGTCGTCGTCGGCGGCGTCTACGGGCTGGGGCGACTCGGGGGTGGTCACGGGGCTCCTTGTTATGGGGCAGATACTGCTGCCACGAGCCTACCTAGCTCCTGTAAGGTAGTGACGCGCAGGGCAGCAATGACCCTTCCTTTCTAAGGCCCCAGTACTCCAACTGGTTAGAGAGGCCGCTCTCAAACAGCGGACAGTGTGGGTTCGAATCCCACCTGGGGCACTTTTCCTTGGATTCCAAGGCGTAGGGCGATTCAGCTAACTTCACTTGATCTGAGTACTCGCGTGCCATTCCGCGCCGGACCGTCTCGTGCGCGACGAAACTCGGCAGCACGTACGACGTGGGAACCCATGAGCGAGCTCTTCAGCGACACTCTCACCGCCGTGGGCGTCGCGTGGACGACCCTGGCCCGTGGCAACGATCCGTTCAACATCTCCGTAGCCCGACGGGCATCCGTCGCCCTCATGGATGCGCACGTCGGGCCGAAATACTGAGCCGCCCTACTTCGGGCTGTCGTCCTCGCCGATGTGGTGGACGCGGACCAGGTTCGTCGAGCCCGCGACGCCGGGCGGGGAGCCGGCCGTGATGACCACGACGTCGCCCTTCGCGCAGCGGCCGATGCGCAGGAGTTCCTCGTCGACCTGGGCGACCATCGCGTCGGTGGAGTCGACCTTCGGGCCGAGGAAGGTCTCGACGCCCCAGGTGAGGTTGAGCTGGGCGCGGGTGGCCTCGTCGGGGGTGAAGGCGAGGAGCGGGATGGGTGAGCGGTAGCGGGAGAGGCGCTTGACCGTGTCGCCGCTCTGGGTGAAGGCGACGAGGAACTTCGCGCCGAGGAAGTCGCCCATCTCGGCGGCGGCCCTCGCGACGGCGCCGCCCTGGGTGCGGGGCTTGTTGCGCTCGGTGAGGGGCGGGAGGCCCTTGGCGAGGAGGTCTTCCTCGGCGGCCTCGACGATGCGGGACATGGTGCGCACGGTCTCGATGGGGTATTTGCCGACGCTGGTCTCGCCGGAGAGCATGACCGCGTCGGTGCCGTCGATGATGGCGTTGGCGACGTCGGAGGCTTCCGCGCGGGTGGGGCGGGAGTTGTCGATCATCGAGTCGAGCATCTGGGTGGCGACGATGACCGGTTTGGCGTTGCGCTTGGCGAGCTTGATCGCGCGCTTCTGGACGATCGGGACCTGTTCCAGGGGCATTTCGACGCCGAGGTCGCCGCGGGCGACCATGATGCCGTCGAAGGCGGCCACGATGTCGTCGATGTTGTCGACGGCCTGGGGCTTCTCGACCTTGGCGATGACGGGGAGGCGGCGGCCCTCTTCGTCCATGATGCGGTGGACGTCGTCGATGTCGCGCCCGGTCCGGACGAAGGAGAGGGCGATGATGTCGGCGCCGATGCGCAGGGCCCAGCGGAGGTCGTCGATGTCCTTCTCGGAGAGGGCGGGGACGGAGACGGCGACGCCGGGGAGGTTGAGCCCCTTGTTGTCGGAGACCATGCCGCCTTCGATGACGGTGGTGTGGACGCGGGGGCCGTCGACGCCGGTGACTTCGAGGGTGACGCGGCCGTCGTCGACGAGGATGCGCTCGCCGCTGGTGACGTCGGCGGCGAGGCCGTCGTAGGTGGTGCCGCAGATGTCGCCGGTGCCCTGGCCTTCGAGGGGTTCGACGGTGATGGTGAAGGTGTCGCCGCGTTCAAGGAGTACGGGGCCTTCACGGAAGCGTCCGAGGCGGATCTTCGGGCCTTGAAGGTCGGCGAGGATGCCGACGCTGCGGCCGGTCTCCTCGGACGCTTTGCGCACGTGGTGGTAGCGCTCTTCGTGTTCGGCGTAGCTGCCGTGGCTGAGGTTGAAGCGGGCGATGTCCATTCCCGCTTCGACCAGGGCTTTGATCTGGTCATATGTGTCGGTTGCGGGTCCCAGGGTACAAACGATTTTCGCTCTGCGCATGGTTCGAGCCTAAACCTTACCTACGGGTAGGTATTTGGCTCCGCATGACACCTCAACAACCTTTGGATGAAGGGTTATTGACAAGTGTTGAATTGTGCGGCGGGGTGCTCTGATGAGCGTTTATCCGAGGTTCGGCGGGACGAGCGTGAAGGAGGCCTCGACCTGGGCGTCGACGGTCTGGCGTACGGGTTCGAGGTCGACGGGTGCGGCGTCGGCCGCCGCTTCCGTGCCGGCGCCGCCGTAGGACACGGCCTGGGAGGAGAAGGCGGCGCGGGCCATGAAGGGGCTGCCCTGGGTGCCGGTGTCGCTGAGTTCGAGGAGGGCGCCGATGCGGGTGTCGAGGGCTTCGGCGTATTCGCGGGCGCGTTGCAGGGCCCCCTGGACGGCTTGGCGGCGGGCGGCGGCGTGGTGGGGGGAGGTGGGGCGCAGGGCCCACCAGGGGCCGTCGAGGCGGGTGAGGTCCTGGTCGGCGAGGCGGGTGACGAGTTCGCCGAGGGTGGTGAAGTCGTTGAGGGTGGCGGTGAGTTGGATGCTGCCGTGGTAGGCGCGGATGCGTTCCGCGCGGCCGTGGCGGGTGAGTTCGGGGCGGATGGTGAGGGTGCCGGTCTCCAGTTTTTCGACCGTGTCGCCGTAGCTCTTGATGAGGTCGAGGGTGGTGGCGTTGCGGCGGGTGAGGTCGTCGAGGGTGGTGCGGCGGTCGGTTCCGCGGGCGGTGAGGGTGAGGGTGATGTGGGCGATTTCGGGGTCGACTTCGAGGTGGGCTTCGCCGCGGACGGTGACGCGGGGGGTGGCGGGGGTTCCGTAGGGGTGGTGGGTTGCGGGGGTGGGGGTTTCGGTCATGCGTTCACTGTGGCACGGGGGGGTGGCGTGTCGTGGTGTGTGTCGCGTGGTCATCAGATCGAAACCTGGGTGGGGTGTTGTGCGGGGTGGTGGCTGGGCCAGAATCTACGCGCGTTGCCCTACTGAACGAGGAGTGAAGAGATGCCGTTGAACCGTAGGACGTTTCTGGGCCGTTCGGCTGCTGCCGGTGCGGGTGTGGCGATGGCGGGCGGGGCGGTCGCGGGGTCGGCCGGGGCGGCGGAGGCGAAGGGGCACGGCCACGGTCACGGGCGGCCGGCCAAGCGGTACTCGTTCACGGTGATGGGCACGACCGATCTGCACGGGAACGTCTTCAACTGGGACTACTTCACGGACAAGGAGTACGACGACTCCGCCCACAACGATGTCGGTCTGGCGAAGATCTCGACGCTGGTGGACCAGGTGCGCCGGGAGAAGGGCCGCCGGAACACGCTGTTGATCGACGCCGGTGACACGATTCAGGGCACGCAGTTGTCGTACTACTACGCGAAGGTCGACCCGATCACGGCTCGTCGTGGTCCGGTGCATCCGATGGCGCAGGCGATGAACGTGATCGGTTACGACGCGGCGGCGCTCGGGAACCACGAGTTCAACTACGGCATTCCGGTGCTGCGGAAGTTCGAGGAGCAGTGCGACTTTCCGCTGCTGGGGGCGAACGCGCTGGATGCGAAGACGTTGCGGCCGGCGTTCGCTCCGTATGTCATCAAGCGGATGCGCACGCCGTGCGGGCGTGATGTGCGGGTGGCGGTGCTGGGGCTGACGAATCCGGGTATCGCGATCTGGGACAAGGCGAACGTGGGCGGGAAGATGGTGTTCCCGGGGCTGGAGGAGCAGGCGGCGAAGTGGGTGCCGAAGCTTCGGTCGATGGGTGCGGACGTGGTGCTGGTCTCCGCGCATTCGGGGTCTTCGGGGACGTCGTCGTGGGGGGACCAGTTGCCGTACGTGGAGAACGCGGCGGCGCTGGTGGCGGAGCAGGTGCCGGGGATCGACGCGATCTTGGTGGGGCACGCGCATGTGGAGATCGCCGAGCACTTCGTGACGAACAAGGAGACGGGGAAGCAGGTCGTGCTCTCGGAGCCGGCGAAGTGGGGTCAGCGGCTGACCTTGTTCGACTTCGATCTGGTGTGGGAGAAGGGCCGCTGGACGGTGGAGAAGGCGGGTTCGCGGGTGCTGAACTCCAATACCGTGCCGGAGGACCGGAAGGTCACGTCGCTGCTGCGGTCGGAGCACCGCAAGGTGGTGGAGTACGTCAACCAGGTCATCGGTACGTCGGTGGTGGCGATGTCGACGGCGGACGCGCCGTGGAAGGACGAGCCGATCATCGATCTGATCAATCAGGTGCAGACGGAGACGGTGCAGGCGGCCCTGGCGGGTGGGGAGTACGCGGCGCTGCCGGTGCTGTCGCAGGCCTCGTGCTTCTCCCGGACGGCGGGGATTCCGGCCGGCGAGGTGACGATCAAGGATGCGGCGGGGCTGTATCCGTTCGAGAACACGCTGGAGGCGCGGCTGCTCACGGGTGCACAGTTGAAGGACTATCTGGAGTATTCGGCGCGGTATTACGTGCAGACCCCGGCGGGTGGTCCGGTGGACACGGCGAAGCTGACGAATGCGGACGGAATTCCGGATTACAACTATGACGCCGTGTCGGGCGTGACGTATGACATCGATATCGCGAAGCCGGTGGGTTCGCGGATCGTGGGGTTGTCGTTCGAGGGGAAGGCGATCGATCCGGCGGCGCGGTTCGTGTTCGCGGTGAACAACTACCGGGCGAGCGGTGGGGGGAATTTCCCGCATGTGCCGGGTGCCGAGCAGTTGTGGGCGAATTCGGACGAGATCCGGAACACGATGATCGGGTGGGTGCGGGAGAAGGGGTCGGTGGATCCGGCGGCGTTCGCTTCGGTGGGGTGGCGTCTGACGCGTGATGGGGCGCCGGTGTTCCCGTAGTCCTTGTCCGGTGTGTCGGTGGCCCGGGGCTCTGTTGTTCGGAGTCCCGGGCCGCTCTGCGTTCCGGGGCGGTCAGATGGATTGGCTGAGGGGGACGAGGGCGGGGGCCTGGGCGGGGATTCTGGGGGGTTGGGGGGCGAGGCCGAAGGTGGTGAAGGCGGTGCGGTCGGGGAGGGGGTAGGGGTTGGCGCCGGTGAGGTTGTTGAGGATGGTGGCGCTGCGCCAGGCGGCGAGTCCGAGGTCGGGGGCGCCGACTCCGTGGGTGTGGCGTTCGGCGTTCTGTACGTAGACGTGTCCGGTGACGGAGCGGTCGAGGATCAGGCGGTACTGGTCGTCGATGCGGGGGCGGTGGGAGGTGTCGCGGCTGAGGTAGGGGTCGAGGCCGCCGAGGATGGCGTCGAGGGGGCGTTCGCGGTAGCCGGTGGCGAGGATGACGGCGTCGGTGGTGAGGCGGGAGCGGGTGCCTTGCTGGGTGTGTTCGAGGTGGAGTTCGACGCGGGTGTTGGCGACGCGGCCGGCGGTGCGGACGTGGACGCCGGGGGTGAGGGTGGTGTCGGGCCAGCCGCCGTGGAGGGTGCGGCGGTAGAGCTCGTCGTGGATGGCGGCGATGGTGTCGGCGTCGATGCCTTTGTGGAGTTGCCATTGGCGGGGGACGAGTTCGTCGCGGGCGGATTCGGGGAGCGCGTGGAAGTAGCGGCTGTAGTCGGGGGTGAAGTGTTCGAGGCCGAGTTTGGAGTACTCCATGGGGGCGAAGGCCTCGGTGCGTGCGAGCCAGTGGATCTTCTCGGCGCCTTCGGGGCGGGCGCGCAGGAGGTCGAGGAAGATCTCGGCGCCGGACTGGCCGGATCCGATGACGGTGATGTGTTCGGCGGTGAGGAGCCGTTCGCGGTGGCGGAGGTAGTCGGCGGAGTGGAGTACGGGGACGGACTCGGCTTCGGCGAGAGGCTTGAGGGGTTCGGGGACGAAGGGTTCGGTGCCGATGCCCAGGGCGATGTGGCGGGTGTAGGCGCGGCCCAGGGCTTCGGCTTCGCCGTCGTGGTCGAGTTGGGTGAAGTCGACTTCGAAGAGGGCGCGGTCGGTGTTCCAGCGGACGGCGTCGACCTGGTGGCTGAAGTGGAGGTCGGGGAGCTGTTCGCTGACCCAGCGGCAGTAGGCGTCGTATTCGGCTCGTTGGATGTGGAAGCGCTCGGCGAAGTAGAAGGGGAAGAGCCGGTCGCGGGTGCGGAGGTAGTTGAGGAAGCTCCAGGGGCTGGAGGGGTCGGCGAGGGTGACGAGGTCGGCGAGGAAGGGGACTTGGAGGCTGGCGCCGTCGAGGAGGAGGCCGGGGTGCCAGTGGAAGGCGGGGCGTTGTTCGTAGAAGGTCGCGGCGAGGGGGCGGGGGTCGTCGGGCGCTGCGGGGATGGCGTGGGCGAGCGCGGCGAGGGAGAGGTTGAAGGGGCCGATGCCGATGCCGACGAGGTCGTGTGGCTGGTCGGGTTCGGGGGCGGGCCGGTCGGTCATCGCGGGGTGTCGCCTTCCGTGGGGTGAGGAGTGGGGTGGGGTGTCGCGTCGGCGGGGGCCGGTGCGGCCGGGTGGGTGAGCAGGTCGGCGGTGGTGCGGGTGACGAGGTCGAGGAGGGCTTGGAGGTCCTCGGGGGTGGTGTGGGGGTTGAGGAGGGTCGCCTTGAGCCAGAGGCGGTCCTCGGCGCGGGCGCGGCCGAGGACGGCGTGGCCGCGTTGGAGGAGGGTGCGGCGGACGGTGGCGACGGTGTGGTCGTCGGCTCCGGTGGGGCGGAAGAGGACGGTGCTGATGGTGGGGCGGTCGTAGAGGTCGAGGGTGGGGGTGCGGGTGATGAGGTCGGCGAGGTGGTGGGCGCCGGCGAGGGTGCGGTCGAGGAGGTCGGCGAGTCCGGTGCGGCCGAGCGCCTGGAGGGTGACGGCGATCTTGAGGGCGTCGGGGCGGCGGGTGGTGCGCAGGGAGCGGCCGAGGAGGTCGGGGAGGCCGGCTTCGGTGTCGTCGTCGGCGTTGAGGTAGGGGGCGTGGTGGTGCAGGGGGGTGAGGTGGTGGTGTTCGGGTACGGCGAGGAGGCCGGCGGACGCGGGCTGCCAGCCGAGTTTGTGCAGGTCGAGGGTGACGCTGTGGGCGCGGTCGAGGCCGCGGAGGAGGGGGCGGTGGGTGGGGCTGAAGAGGAGGGGCCCGCCGTAGGCGGCGTCGATGTGGAGTTCGGCGCGGTGGGTGGTGCAGAGGTCGGCGATGGCGTCGAGGGGGTCGATCTCGCCGGTGTCGGTGGTTCCGGCGGTGGCGATGACGAGGAGGGGGCGGTGCAGTTCGGTGAGGGCGTCGTCGAGGGCGGCGAGGTCGAGCGTTCCGGTGGGGGCGGGTACGACGACGGGTTCGGGGAGGCCGAGGAGCCAGGCGGCGCGGGCGATGCTGTGGTGGGCGTTGGCGCCGCAGATGGTCTGTACGGGTCCGTGGCGTTCGCGGGCGAGGAGCAGGGCGAGTTGGTTGGCCTCGGTGCCGCCGGTGGTGATGACGGCGTCGGGTGAGGGGGTGTGCGGGTAGATCTCGGCGGCCAGGGCGCTGGTGAGGTCGGCTTCGAGGGCGGAGGCGGCCGGAGCCTGGTCCCAGGAGTCCATGGAGGGGTTGAGGGCGCTGGCGGCGAGGTCGGCGGCAGCGGCCAGGGCGAGGGGCGGGGTGTGCAGGTGGGCGGCGCAGTGGGGGTGGGCGGGGTCGGCCGCACCCGCGGCGAGGGCGGTGACGAGGGAGCGCAGGGCGTGGTGGGGGCCGGTGCCGTGGTCGGGGATCAGGGGGTGGGTGGCGGTGCGGGTGCGGGGGGTGACGGTGTCGGGCCCGCCGGCGGGGAGGGGCCCGCCGCGGAGGGCCGCTCCGTCGTGGAGGGCGGTGAGGACGGTGTCGATGAGGGGGCGCAGGGCGGCGGGGCCTGCGGTGCCTCCGGCGAGGGGCGGCGGGGTGGGCATGGGTGGGGTGGTCCTTCGGGGGCGCGGGGGTGGACGTGCCAGCTTGTCCCGGGTTTCGGGTGGCGCGGCCGAAGAGCCCAACGATCTGAACTCGAAAGGGGTACTGGCGGCCGGTGTGGCCCGGTTGGGGAGGGACCGGATGGTATGGGTGTGCGGGCGTTGAATGGGCGTGCGGGGGTGGGGGCGGACGGGACGGGGACGGGCGACGCGTTGGGATGCGGTGGTGTCGGCGCTGACGCTGACGGGGGTGGCGCGGCCTTGGACCAGGCGCTGGCGGTGGCGGGCCTGGTGCCGGAGCGCTCACGGTGGCCGCGGCCTTGGTGCCGGAGCCGGCGCTCACGGGGGTGGCGGCCCTGGTTCCGGAGCGCTCACGGGGGTGGCGGCCTTGGTGCCGGAGGCGGCGCTCGCGGCCGTCGCCGCCCTAGTGCCGAACCCGGCGCTCACAGTGGCCGCGGACCGGGTGCCGGAGCTAGCGCTCACGGCCGTCGCGGCCCTGGACCCGGAACCGGCGCTCACGGCAGTCGCCGCCCTAGTGCCGAACCCGGCGCTCACAGTGGCCGCGGACCGGGTGCCGGAGCTAGCGCTCACGGCCGTCGCGGCCCTGGACGCGGAACCGGCACTCGCGGTCGTGATGGGGCCGGCGGTGGCAGGGTCCTGGCCGGGGCGGATGGATCCGTACGGCGGCACTGCTGCGGAGCTGCCGGGCTCGGGCGCGTACGGCGGAGTGGACGGTGTCGTGCGCAGTGCGCGATGCCCGGTGCCAAGTGCCCGGTGCACGGGCGGTACCGGGTGGCGAAGGGCAGGAGCCGCGCGGTGAGCGGCAGCCCCGTGCGGGTCTGGACGAGGCGGCCCTCTCTCGTACCGGCCGGCCGTGCTGCGCCGTGCGCCGGGCTGGTGACGCCTGGCGGGGGGAGGTTTGGGCGGCCGCGCCCGCTGTGGGCCGACCCGGGGGTTGGCGGTGCTGCTGCGGGTGGCCCCGGGGGCGACGCCCCGGACGGCGACAGCCGTGTCGGGGGTGGCAGCGGTGGCGGCTGGTTGGTTCTCGTGCCGCCCGTGGTGCGTGTAGCCGGTGGTCCGTACGGCCGTGGGGGTGGGGCCCGGGTCCTCGTCCCCTCCCCCGCGGCCGTACGCGTCGGGTCAGCCGGTCGGGGTGGTGGCCGTGCGTACCGCGAGGGCGCGGCGGAGGTCGTCGAGTTGGTCGACGAGCTTGCGGCGCAGGGCGGGGGTGAGGGCCGGGTCTTCCAGGGCTCGGGCGCCGGTGGCGAGGCTCTCGGGGTCCACCGCGTACGCGGGGAAGGCGTAGCGTCCGGCGGCCTCGGCGATGGCGGGGCCGCGGCGGGCGGCGAGTGCGGTGGCCTCCGGGTAGAAGCGGGGCACGTACCCGGCGAGGAGCTCTTCCTGGCCGGGCTGCCAGAAGCCCTGGGCGGTGGCCGTGAAGAGGTAGTTGGACAGGCTGTCGTCGGTGAACAGCGCGGTCCAGGCGGCGGCCTTGGCCTCGGGGGTGGGCAGGGCGGCGCGGCAGCGGGCGGCCCCCTCGCGGCCGGTGGCGCTGGGGTCGGCCTCGAGGGCTGCGGCGATGGCGGTCTCGTCGGTGGCGCCGAGAACGGCGAGGCGGGTGAGGATGCGCCAGCGCAGCTCGGGGTCGAGCTCGGGTCCGCCGTGGACGGTGCCTTCGTCGAGCCAGCTGAGCAGGGTGTCGGGCTGGGTGGCGGCGTCGATGAAGTGGCGTACGGCGATGAGGCGCAGGCCGGGCTGTGAGCCGTCCTCGGTGCGGCGGATGAGGTCGCGGCAGAGGTCGGTGAGGGTGGCGAGGGCGGCCGGGCGGTCTTCGGGGGTGACGTAGCGGGCGGCGATCTGGCCGACGGCGAAGGTGAGGACGCCCTGGACGAGGGCGAGGTCGCTCTCGTGCGGGAGGTGGGTGCGGGCGGTCGCGAGGTAGGCGGCGGGGTCGAGGTCGCCGTCGCGGACCATGTCGCGGGCGGTGTTCCAGACGACGGCCCGGGTGAGCGCGTCGGGGATGCCGGACAGGCCGGTCAGGACGGTGTCCCAGGAGGCGGTGTCCAGGCGCACCTTGGCGTACGTGAGGTCGCCGTCGTTGAGGACGACGAGGGCGGGGCGGCGGCCGGGGCGGACGACGGGCTCCCCGTCGCCGGGTACGTCGATCTCGAAGCGGTCGCGCAGGGCGAGGTGGCCGGGGCCCGCCTGGGTGTTGAGGGCGTGGTCGTAGGCGCCGACGGTGATCCGGTGGGGGCGGGAGCCGTCCCGGGTGACGGTGAGGGACCAGGACTGTCCGGTGGCGGTGCCGGTGGGCTCGGTGGGCCCGGCGGCGCCGATGCCGGCGGTGAGGGTGTCGATGCCGGTGGTGCGCAGCCACTGCCGGGCCCAGGCGTGGACGTCGCGGTCGGTGGCGGAGGCGAGGTTGTCGATGAAGTCGGCGAGGGTGGCGTTGGCGAACTTGTGCCGGGCGAAGTGGGCGTTGATGCCGGCCAGGAAGTCCTTCTCGCCGAGCCAGGCGACGAGTTGGCGCAGCGCGGAGGCGCCCTTGGCGTAGCTGATGCCGTCGAAGTTGAGGAGGGCGGACGCGGTGTCGGGGACGGCGTCGGGGTCCGGGGCGACGGGGTGGGTGGAGGGGCGCTGGTCGGCGTCGTAGCCCCAGCCCTTGCGGGCGACGCCGAAGTCGACCCAGGTGTCGGTGAAGCCGGTCGCTTCGGTGAGCGTCTGGTAGCCCATGTACTCGGCGAAGGACTCGTTCAGCCAGATGTCGTCCCACCAGGTCAGGGTGACAAGGTCGCCGAACCACATGTGGGCCATCTCGTGGGCGATGACCATGGCGCGGGTCTGGCGCTCGGTGTCGGTGACGGCGGAGCGGTAGACGAATTCGTCGCGGAAGGTGACGAGTCCGGGGTTCTCCATGGCGCCCGCGTTGAACTCCGGGACGAAGGCCTGGTCGTAGGAGTCGAACGGGTAGGGCTCGTCGAACTTCTCGTGGTAGCGGTCGTAGCAGGCGCGGGTGATGTCGAGGATCTCGTCGGCGTCGGCGTCCAGATGGGGCGCGAGGGAGCGACGGCAGTGGATGCCGAAGGGCAGTCCGGCGTGCTCGGTGGTGATGGAGTGCCAGGGGCCTGCGGCGACCGCGACGAGGTAGGTGGAGATGGGGGGCGTGGGGGCGATGCTCCAGCGGCCCTCCCCCGTGGGTTCGGCGACGCCGTTGCCGAGGACGGTCCAGCCTTCGGGGGCGGTGACGTCGATGGCGAAGACGGACTTCAGGTCCGGCTGGTCGAAGGCGGCGAAGACGCGTTGCACGTCCTCCATGAACAGCTGGGTGTAGAGGTAGGTCTCGCCGTCGGTCGGGTCGGTGAAGCGGTGCATGCCCTCGCCGGTGCGCGAGTAGTGCATCGCGGCGTCGACGTGCAGCTCGTGGGAGCCGGCGCCGAGCCCGGTGAGGGGGTAGCGGTTGCCGTCGAGGAGGGCGGGGTCCAGGGACTGTCCGTCGAGGCTGATCGAGCGCAGGGTGGCGGGCTTGACCTCGACGAAGGTGTCTCCGGCCGCGTGGGCGGTGAACCGGATGACGGTGCGGGAGTCGAAGGTCTCCTCGCCGGTGGTGAGGTCGAGGGCGATCGTGTACCGCTCCACGTCGAGGATCTGGGCTCGGGTCTGCGCTTCGTCGCGCGTCAGTACGGACATGGACCCATGCTGCCGTACGGGGGACGGCGGGCGCAGCGGGGTTCTCCCTGGGCGGACGGGACGTCTCGCGGGGACGCTGGGCGCGGGCGCCGGGCGGGGCTCGGGGCCGGTGGGGCCGCGGCGGTGGTCCCGGGCGGTGGTCCGGTCAGGCCCCGGCAGTGGTCCCGGTCGGGTCCCGGCAGTGGTCCCGGTCAGGCCTTGGTGGTGGCCCCGGCGGTGGTCCTGCTCAGGCCCCGGCGGGGGCCCCGGCGGGGGCCGGTCAGGCCCCGGCGGTGCTCCGGACCCGGGGGTGGTCCCGGTCGGGTCCCAGCAGTGGCCCCGGTCAGGCCTTGGTCGTGGCCCCGGCGGTGGTCCTGCTCAGGCCCCGGCGATGGCCCCGGCGGAGGCCGGGTCAGGCCCCGGCAGTGGTCCCGGTCGCGCCCGTGTCGCCGTTCTCCGCCTCGTCGGCGATGCGCTCGTGGTGGCGGATCACCTCGGCGATGATGAAGTTCAGCAGCTTCTCGGCGAACGCCGGGTCCAGGTTCGCGTTCTGCGCCAGTTGCCGGAGCCGGGCGATCTGGCGGGTCTCGCGGGCGGGGTCGGCGGGCGGCAGTTTGTGGTCCGCCTTGAGGCGGCCGACCTGCTGAGTGGCCTTGAAGCGCTCGGCCAGCATATGGACGACGGCGGCGTCGATGTTGTCGATGCTCTCGCGCAGCCGGTTCAGCTCGGCCTGGACGGACGCGTCGATCTCGCTCGTACTCATGGTCAGCGAGCTTAGACGTCCGCCGTCACGGCCTGATCATCGGCGGGTCGTCCGGGTCGGGCACCCGGTCGCTCCAGCCGCCGGGCACGCTGCGGCCCTGCTGTTCGCGGAAGCGGACGGGGGCGGTGCCGACGCGGCGGGCGAAGAGCCGGGAGAAGTAGGCGGGGTCGTCGTAGCCGACGCGGCGGGCGACGGCGGCGACGGGGAGATCGGTGGCGGCGAGGAGTTCCTTGGCCCGGCCCAGGCGGATGCCGAGCAGGTAGTCCTTGGGGCTGCATCCCGCGCCGCGCCGGACGGCGGTGCGCAGTTCGGCGGGGGTCATGCCGTGCCGGGAGGCGTGCTCGGCGACGGTCAGTGGCTGAAAAGCGTCGCGGGCCAGGGCCTGGAGCACCGGGTCGCCGTCGGGGCCGATGTCGGCGCGGGCACGGCGCAGGGAGACGAGGAGTTCGTGGACGGCGGCCCCGGTCTCCACCTCCAGGAGGGGGTTGCCGCGCCGGGCGGCGCGCACGATGCGGCCGATGGCGGCGCGCGGGGCGGCGGTGTCGGAGAGCGGGACGAGGGGGCGCTCGGGCTCGATGTAGCCGAGCTCGGTGTAGGTGGTGGTGGCGGGGCCGGTGAAGTCGACGAAGCTCTCGTCCCAGCCGGTGCCGGGGTCGGCGCCGTAGTGGTGGGGGGTGCCGGGGGTCAGCCAGATGAGGCTGGGGCCGGTGACGGGGGTGCGGCGGCCGTCGGGGCCCTTGAACCAGCCGGTGCCGGAGTTGACGATCACCGCGACGTGGTGGTCGAGGGTGCGGGGGCCGACGGTGGGCAGCGCGCCGTGCTGGAGGCCGACGCCGAGGCAGACGAGGCCGAGGCGGTGGTGGAGCGGGCTGGGCGTGAAGAAGCGCATCCAGGTGTGGTAGGTCGGCATTCCGGTCCTCCTTTCCGCGCATCGGCTCCTACGCGTTGCGTCCAATCAGCAGCGATCTTTGTCCATGGACCGGGTGCGCGCCAGAGGTGAAGGTGGTCGGACCAATTCACCTCGGGGCCGCCGGTGCGGCCGAGCACAGGAGCGTAACTGCGCGATGACCGACTTCACCGTGGGGGACGACTCCTTCCGGCTCGACGGGAGGCCCGTACGGCTGCTGTCGGGCGCCCTGCACTACTTCCGGGTGCACGAGGAGCAGTGGGAGCACCGGCTCGCGATGCTCGCCGCGATGGGGCTGAACTGCGTCGAGACGTACGTGCCGTGGAATCTGCACGAGCCCCGGGAGGGCGACTGGCGGGACGTGGGGGCGCTCGGCCGGTTCCTGGACGCGGCGCGGCGGGCCGGGCTGTGGGCGATCGTGCGGCCGGGTCCCTACATCTGCGCCGAGTGGGAGAACGGCGGGCTGCCGGTGTGGGTGACGGGTCGGTTCGGGCGGCGGGTGCGCACCCGGGACGCGGCGTACCGGGCGGTGGTGGAGCGGTGGTTCCGGGAGCTGCTGCCGCAGGTGGTGCAGCGGCAGGTGTCCCGGGGCGGTCCGGTGATCCTGGTGCAGGCGGAGAACGAGTACGGGAGTTACGGCAGTGACGCCGCGTATCTGGAGTGGCTGGCGGGGCTGTTGCGGCAGTGCGGGGTGACGGTGCCGCTGTTCACGTCGGACGGCCCCGAGGACCACATGCTGACCGGGGGTTCGGTGCCGGGGCTGCTGGCGACGGCGAACTTCGGTTCGGGGGCGCGGGAGGGCTTCGAGGTGCTGCGCCGGCACCAGCCGAGGGGCCCGTTGATGTGCATGGAGTTCTGGTGCGGCTGGTTCGACCACTGGGGGGCCGAGCCGGTGCGCCGGGATCCGGAGCAGGCGGCCGGGGCGCTGCGGGAGATCCTGGAGTGCGGGGCGTCGGTGAACATCTACATGGCGCACGGCGGGACGAACTTCGGGGGCTGGGCGGGGGCGAACCGGTCCGGCCCGCACCAGGACGAGTCGTTCCAGCCGACGGTGACGTCGTACGACTACGACGCGCCGGTCGACGAGTACGGGCGGGCCACGGAGAAGTTCCGGCTGTTCCGGGAGGTCCTGGAGGCCTATGCGGAGGGCCCGTTGCCCGCGCTGCCGCCGGAGCCGGCCGGGCTCGCCGCGCCGGTGCGGGTGGAGCTGGCGGAGTGGGCCGGGCTCGGGAGCGTACTGGAGGTGCTGGGCGATCCGGAGACGCCGGAGTCGGGGGTGCCGCCGACCTTCGAGGAGCTGGGCGTGGACCGGGGCCTGGTGCGCTACCGGGTGGCAGTGCCGGGGCCGCGTCAGGCGTATCCGCTGGGCGTCTCGGGGCTGCGGGACCGGGCGGTGGTGCAGGTGGACGGGGTCCGGGCGGGGGTGCTGACCGAGGAGAGCGGCACGCTGCCGGATCCGGTGGCGGGTCCGGCGGAGGTCGAGCTGTGGGTGGAGTCGCTGGGCCGGGTCAACTACGGGCCGCGCCTGGGCGAACCGAAGGGCGTCACGGGCGGGGTGCTGCACGAGCGGCAGTATCTGCACGGGGTGCGGGCGCGGGCGCTGCGGCTGGACGCCTTCGAGGCGGCGGGCGCGGTGGCGGCGGTGCCGTTCGGGCCGGTGGAGGGCGCCGCGGGGGCGGGTGACGCGGGGCGGACGGGCCTGTTCCGGGGGACCTTCGCCATCGGGGGGACGGCGGGGGTGGATCACGCGGGGCTCGAACTGCCTGGCTGGACGCGCGGGTTCGTCTGGGTGAACGGCTTCTGCCTGGGCCGGTACTGGTCGGCGGGCCCGCAGCGGACGCTGTACGTGCCGGGTCCGGTGCTTCGCGAGGGCTCCAACGAGGTGTGGGTGCTGGAGCTGGAGGACGCGGGTGAGCCGCGGGTGGAACTGGGTCCGGGAGCGCCCGTGGTCGTGGAACTGGGTCCGGGAGCGCCCATGGTCAGGGACGCTCCCGGAGCGGTTCAGTTGTGATCACCGGCCGGACGCGCGGTGACCTGCGGCCGGGCCCGGACCGGAGTCGGGGCCGGCCGGCCGAGCGGGGTCAGAGCGAGTCGGCAGCGGAGGCGATGTCGGCCGCGAAGTGCGAGACCTGGGTGTAGACGCCGGGGTAGTTCGGCCGGGCGCAGCCCTGGCCCCAGCTGACGATGCCGACCTGGACCCACTCGTCGGAGTCGTCCTTGCGGAACATCGGGCCGCCGGAGTCGCCCTGGCAGCTGTCGACGCCGCCGGTGTCGAGAAGGCCGGCGCACAGCTCCTCGTCGGCGACGAGGTCGCCGTACGCGCCCTGGCAGTCGGAGTCGGAGACGAACGGGACGTCGGCCTTGAGCAGGTAGCGCTGCTGGCTGCCGCCCTCACGGTCGGCGCCCCAGCCCGCGACGGTGAAGGTGCCCTCGTCGTAGGCGCCGTCGGTGGCGATCTTCAGGGTGGGCTGGTCGATCGGCTGGGCGAGCTTGATCAGGGCCCAGTCCTTGCCGGTGCCGTTGTAGCCCGGGGCCTGGAGGACCTTGGTGGACTGGACCTCGACGGCGTCGGACGACTGGAGGTCGACGACACCGCCGGTGACGGTGATCGAGGTGTCGTCGCCCGAGCCGTCGACGCAGTGGGCGGCGGTGAGGACGATGTCCTGCGCGTAGAGCGCACCGCCGCAGCCCATGGAGAGCCGGACCATGAAGGGGAACTCGCCCTGGGAGGCGCGTTCTCCGCCGACGATCGGCTGGGGGGCCGCGGCGGCGGGCTGGAGGCTGACGGTCGCGAGGGCGACGGCGGCTATGGCGACGGAACACCTTTTCAGCGCGCTCAGAAGCTTCACGGAGGCCTTCTTTCGTGGGGGGATTTCGTGTGGGGGGTTGCTGTGGGAGGTTGCCGTGCTGCGTTGCGGTGCAGGAATGCCTGTACGGGTTGCGGGGTTGCGCGGTCCGGCACGCATGTCCGGCCGGGCGGGGACTTCCGGCACCATGGCCGGTTTGGTCATGCACCCGACAAGACCATCCGATTATCGGTAGCCGGTGACCGCTCCCACAAGGTGCACTTTTCAGCCAAGATCATCCAGGCCTGTTCCGGACCCCGTTCCCGCACCGGCATACAGTGGAGGTCCGTCGACCGTCGCGGATGGGGGATTCCGACGTGGCGAACAGTCCTCCGGGCGCACCCGTCGCCCATGGTTTTCCGCATCTGGACACGGTCCGCTCCGCCGTCACCGCGCTCTACCGGCGGCTCTCCGCGGACGGTGTCCACACCTATGCCACCAGCCTCGCGCCCGTCGACGCCGCGTTCGCGGACGATGACGATCTGCACCTGGGAGCCCAGCGGGTGGCGCGTTCCCTGGTCCAGCACCTCCATCTGCCCGACGCCCGCATGATCGTCGGCTTCCGGACGATGGAGCACGCGGCGAGCGTGGAACTCACCGCCGGCCCGGAGTACTTCATCGAGCTCAACGACCGTTTCCGCACGCACCGCAGGGACATCGGGGCGGCGCTCGCGCACGAGGTCACCCATGTGCTGCTGCACCGGCTCGGCCTGGAGTTCCCCGGCACCCGCGCCAACGAGATCCTGACCGACACGACGACGGCCTACCTCGGCGCGGGCTGGCTGCTGCTGGACGCGTTCCGCGAGGACGCCACGTCCCGCCAGAAGCTCGGCTATCTCACCCCGGAGGAGTTCGGATACGTCCTGGCCAAGCGGGCGTTCGCCTTCGACGAGGACCCCTCCCCGTGGTTCACCAGCCCCCAGGCGTACACCGCGTACACCAAGGGGCGTCAGCGGGCGCTGGAGGATCTGCGCAGGCCTCCGCTGGCCGCCGCCGGCTGGGCGGGCCGCCGCCGCTACGCCAAGGACCGGCGGTACGCCCAGGACCACCCCGGCACCGGCCCGGCCCCCGACGTTCCGTACGCCTTCGAGGCCGACGACCAGGGACCGCGGGTCTCCTTCCCCTGCCCCACCTGCCACCAGCGCATCCGCGTTCCGGTCCGGGGCCGGCTCACCGCGCGCTGCGGTCTGTGCCACACCCGCCTGGAGTGCGACACCTGAGCACGGGGACTGTCGGCGGCCCACCGTAGGGTCGAAGCATGACGAACGAGCCGATCAGGGACGAACCAAGCCTGTTCGACGCGCTGTACGAGGATGAGAACGCGGTCGTACGGGCGCTGCGCGCGGGTGCGCGGGCCGAGGCGAGCGACGAGGAAGACACGACGGCGCTCTATCTGGCGTCGGTCCACGACCGCCCGGGGACGGTCCGGCTGCTGCTCGCGGCCGGAGCCGATCCGGACCGCGCGAGCGGGCCCGAGGCGGGTGATCTGCCGCTGTGCGGAGCGGCGTGCGGCGGACACACCGAGGTGGTGGCGGCGCTGCTGTCCGCCGGGGCGCGGCCGGATCTGCGCGAGCAGTTCGGCTTCACCGCGCTGCGCTGGGCGGTGGGCCTGGGCCACGCCCCGACGGTGGAGCTGCTGCTCGCCCACGGCGCGGACCCGCTGCTGCCGGGCCCGCAGGGCGAGGCGATGCTGGTGCCGGCGACGCAGCGCGGCTCGGTGCGGACGGTACGGGCGCTGCTCGCGCACGGTGCGGCGGCGGACGGACAGGAGTCCGCGGTGGCGCTCGCGCTGGCCGAGGCGCGGCGCATCGCCGGACTCGATCCGGAGCGGGAGCTGTTGCGGCGGCTGGAGGAGATGTACGGCTCCGGGCTCGACACGGTGGTGCTCCGCGACCGGCGGGACGGCGAGGAGACCGTGGCGGTGGAGCTGCTCCGGGACGGGGTGCCGTCGGCGGGCGTGGAACAGCACACGGGGCACGGGGAGATCGTGGCGCTGCTGGAGGGGCGGACATGAGCCGGACCGCCCTTCGCCGTCACCGTCCGCGCTGCCACGCCTCCCGCGTCAGCCCGTATTCCACGTCGCCGTGCTCGGAGCCCTCGATGACCTCCGGCCAGTCCTCGGTGTAGGCCCGC
This sequence comes from Streptomyces sp. NPDC020884, assembly GCF_044333935.1. Taxonomy (NCBI): domain Bacteria; kingdom Bacillati; phylum Actinomycetota; class Actinomycetes; order Kitasatosporales; family Streptomycetaceae; genus Streptomyces; species Streptomyces sp. NPDC020884. Next base: position 226,216 of record NZ_JBIRRY010000001.1, read on the forward strand.
AGGAAGGTCAGGCCGGCCTTCTCCATCACGCGCCGGGATCCGGTGTTGACCGCCATGGTGTTGGCGGTGACCCGCTGGACCCCGAGGTCGGTGAACCCCTTCTCGACCAGGGCGCGTGCGCCCTCGGTGGCATATCCGCGGCCCCACGCGGCCCGGTTCAGCCGGTAGCCGAGTTCGACGACGGCGGGGTCGTGGTCCTCCAGCGGCCGGAGTCCGAACCAGCCGAGGAACGCTCCGGTGTCCTTCCGCTGCGCGGCCCAGTAGCCGCGGGTCCCGGTGCACGGGTAGTGGTGAAGGAGCCTCGGCAGGGTCCGGTCCACGATGTCCTCGGCGCTCGTGGGCCGGCCGCCGTTGATGTGGCGCATCACGGCGGGGTCGTTGTCGAGGGCGAGCAGCTCGGGGGCGTCGGCGGCGGTGACCGGGCGCAGGAGAAGCCGGTCGGTCTCCAGGAAGGCGCGCGTGGGGCGATCCGCCTGGATCAGGAACGTCAGCCCTTCGGGGCCGCGCAGCCGCACGGGACGACGATCGCCCTCCCCGGCGAGGGTGACGGGGTCCTGCCCGTGGGCGCGGGCCCGGCCGATCACACCGTCCAGGTCGGCCACGCCGAGGACCAGTTCCCACCGCGGCGCCGATCCGGTGGCGGTGGGGGCCGCAGTGTGGAAGGCGGCCCGGCCCAGGGGCGCGCCCGCCGCCCTGGCGTAGAACCGCCGGGCCCGCTCCGGCCGGTCGCAGGCCAGGACCATCCGGAGGGGCACGGCAGCGGTCGCGCCGTCCGGAGCGGCGGGCCATCCCCCGGGCCGGGGGGACCGCAGGAGGGAGAAGGCGGCGCCGAACGGGTCGATCAGCGTGGCGATCCGGTCCTGGTCCCCCGTGTCGAAGGGCGGCACGACGACGCGCGCGCCGTCCGCCGTCGCCGCCGAGGTGCGGGCGTCGACGTCGTCGACCGCGAGGTAGTAGGCGATGTGCGGCGGCGTCCCGGGCGGGTGGACGGGCTGGGCGAGGTCGCTGAGCCCGCCGATCCGGTGGCCCCCGGCGGAGAACTTCACAGCCCGGCGCGAGTCCTCCTCGTCCACGGCGAAGTCCCAGCCCAGCACCGAGGAGAAGAAGGCGGCGGTGCCGGACGGATCGTGGGTCCTGAGATCCATCCAGCAGAAGTCGTTCATCGGTTCGGGACCTGTCCTGTCGTCGTGGGCGCCGCGGGTGTCCCCTGCTGGATATCCGGTGCCTGGCGGCCCCGGCAAGCGGGTTTCCCGGCCCCGCACGCGACCGGCCGGGCATCGCGCGCGTCCTCCCGGATCTACGGGACGGTTCTCAGGGCGCCCCGTAGACCCGCCCCGGCTCCGCCGCGTCCGCCAGCAGCCGGCGTACCGTCTCGCCCGCCTCGGCGGGGGACCTGCGCGCGCCCCGGTCGTCGGTGGGGCCGGGGCGCCAGCCCTCCATGACGGTGATGCGGCCCGCCTCGGCCTCGAAGACGCGGCCCGTCACCCCCTCGCACGCGGGGGAGCCGAGCCAGACGACGAGGGGCGAGACGTTCGCGGGGGCCATCGCGTCGAACTCCCCCTCCCCCGGGGCCGCCATCGCCTCGGCGAAGGTCTGCTCGGTCATCCGGGTGCGGGCGGCGGGGGCGAGGGCGTTGACATGAACCCCGTACCGGCCCAGTTCGGCCGCCGCGACCAGGGTCAGCGCGACGATTCCGGCCTTGGCGGCCGCGTAGTTGCCCTGGCCGACGCTGCCGAGGAGTCCGGCGCCGGAGCTGGTGTTGATCACCCGGGCGACCGGCGGGCGGCCCGCCTTGGCCTCGGCCCGCCAGTGGGCGGCGGCGTGCTTCAGCGGCAGGAAGTGGCCCCTGAGGTGGACCCGCAGCACCGCGTCCCAGTCGTCCTCGTCCAGGTTGACGAGCATCCGGTCGCGCAGGAATCCGGCGTTGTTGACCAGGGTGTCGAGCCGGCCGAACGCCTCCACGGCGGTGGCGACCAAGGAGGCCGCGCCCTCGGCGGTGGCGATGTCGCCGCCGTGGACGACGCCTTCGCCGCCCGCCGCCACGATCGCGTCGACGACCTCCCGGGCCGGGCCGGTGGAGCCTCCGCCGCCGTCCGGTCCGACGCCGAGGTCGTTGACGACGACCCGCGCCCCTTCGGCGGCGAAGGCCAGCGCGTGGGCCCGGCCGAGCCCCCGCCCGGCGCCCGTGACGGCGACGACCCGGCCCGCGCAGAGTCCCCCACGGTGTGCGGTCATCTCATCTCCCCTTGATCGGTGGCTGGTTCACGGTGGGCGGTACCGGTTGGCGGGCGGCGGCGTGACTGCTACTTTCCACCTAACAAACGTTTGGTGGAAAGGTAGCCGATCCTCCGATGAGTGTCTCCACCTCCTGCCCCTTCGAGGGCGTCCGCGTCGTCACCGTGGACCGCCCACCCGTCAACGCGCTTCCCGTGCAGGGCTGGTACGACCTGGCCGACGCCGTCCGGGCGGCGGGCCGCGACCCCGAGACGCGCTGCGTGGTCCTGGCCGCCGCCGGGCGCGGCTTCAACGCGGGCGTCGACATCAAGGAGTTGCAGCGCGACACCGGGCACGACGCCCTGCTCGGCGCCAACCGGGGCTGCGCCGAGGCGTTCGCGGCGGTGTACGCGTGCGAGGTCCCGGTCGTCGCGGCGGTGCGGGGCTTCTGCCTCGGCGGCGGCATCGGCCTCGTCGGGAACGCCGACGCGATCGTCGCGAGCGAGGACGCGGTCTTCGGCCTGCCGGAGCTGGACCGGGGCGCGCTCGGCGCCGCGACCCACCTCGCCCGGCTGGTGCCGCAGCACCTGATGCGCACGCTGTACTACACCTCCCGCACCGTCACCGCGGCCGAGCTGCTCACCCACGGTTCGGTCTGGCGCGTGGTTCCGGCAGCGGAACTGCTGGACGCGGCACTGGAGTTGGCGCGGGAGATCGCCGCCAAGGACGGTCATCTGCTGCGGCTGGCGAAAGCCGCGCTGAACGGCATCGACCCCGTCGACGTACAGCGCAGCTACCGCTTCGAGCAGGGGTTCACCTTCGAGGCGAACCTCGCCGGGACCGCCGCCCGGGTCCGCGACACCTTCGGCAAGGAGGCCTGACCCATGACCGCTGCACCCCCTGTGCGCGACAAGACGATGACGCCCGAGGAGGTCGTCGACCGGCTGAGCAGCGGCATGACGATCGGGATCGGCGGCTGGGGGTCGCGCCGCAAGCCGATGGCCCTGGTCAGGGCGTTGCTCCGGTCGTCCGTCACCGATCTCACCGTGGTCTCCTACGGCGGCCCGGACATCGGACTGCTGGCCGCGGCGGGCCGGATCCGCCGCCTGGTCACGGCGTTCGTGACGCTCGACTCCATTCCGCTGGAGCCGCACTACCGGGCGGCCCGGCAGCGCGGGGCGTTCGCGCTGACGGAGATCGACGAGGCGATGTTCATGTGGGGGCTGCACGCGGCGGCGAACCGGCTGCCGTTCCTGCCGGTGCGCGCGGGCATCGGATCGGATGTGATGCGGGTCAACCCCGATCTGCGCACGGTGACTTCGCCGTACGAGGACGGCGAGGAGTTCGTGGCGATGCCCGCCCTGCGGATGGACGCGGCACTGGTCCACCTCAACCGGGCCGACCGGCTCGGCAACGGCCAGTACCTGGGCCCCGACCCGTACTTCGACGACCTGTTCTGCGAGGCGGCGGACACGGCGTACGTCTCCTGCGAACGCCTCGTGGAGACCAGGGAGTTGACCGCCGGCTCGACGGCTCCGCAGACCCTCCTCGTCCAACGGCACTCCGTCACCGGTGTCGTGGAGACGCCGGGCGGGGCGCACTTCACCTCCTGCGTCCCCGACCACCCGCGCGACGAGCCGTTCCAGAAGGCGTACGCGACCGCGGCGGCGGACCCGGTCGCCTGGGCGGAGTTCGCGGCCCGTTTCCTGCCGCCGGACGGCGACGAGAAGGGCTACCGACAGGCGGTCCGCACCTGGCACGAGGAGCAGAAATGAACGCGTCCGCGACCGGAAGCACCACCCGTGCCGAGCACTGCGTGATCGCGTGCGCGGAGGCATGGCGGGGCGACGGCGAGATCCTGGCCAGCCCGATGGGCGCGATCCCCTCCGTGGGCGCCCGGCTGGCCCGGCTGACCTTCGCCCCCGGGCTCCTCCTCACCGACGGCGAGGCGACGCTCGTCGGCCCGGACGGCGAGGCGGAGGGCTGGCTCCCCTACCGCAGACATCTGGCCCTGGTGACCGGGGGGCGGCGGCACGTGATGATGGGCGCGAGCCAGATCGACCGCTTCGGCAACCAGAACATCTCCTGCATCGGCGACTGGCAGCAGCCCTCCCGGCAACTGCTGGGCGTCCGCGGAGCTCCGGTCAACACCCTCAACAACCCGGTCAGTTACTGGATCCCCCGGCACTCCCCGCGGGTCTTCGTCGAACGCGTCGACATGATCTGCGGGGTCGGCCACGACAGCGCGCGGGCGGCCGGCCCGTCGGCCACCCGCTTCCACCGCATCCCCCGGGTCGTCAGCGACCTCGGCGTCTTCGACTTCGCGACGCCCGACCGCTCGATGCGACTGGCCTCGGTCCACCCCAGCGTCACGGTGGACCAGGTCCGCGAGGCGACGGGGTTCGCGCTCACGGTCCCGGACGACGTCCCGTGCACCCGCGCCCCCTCCCCCACCGAACTCGCCCTGATCCGCGAGGTCATCGACCCCGCCCGCACCCGGGACCGGGAGGTCCGGTCCTGATGCGCACCGCCCTGACCGACCTCGTCGGAGTCCGGCACCCGATCGTGCAGACCGGCATGGGCTGGGTGGCGGGCCCCCGCCTGGTCACCGCGACCGCGCGGGCCGGGGCGCTGGGCATCCTGGCGTCGGCGACCATGACGCCGGACCAACTGCGTTCGGCCGTACGGGAGGTGAAGTCCCGGACGGACGAACCGTTCGGGGTGAATCTGCGGGCGGACGCGGGGGACGCCCGGGAGCGGGTGCGGATCATCGTCGAGGAGGGGGTGCGGGTGGCGTCGTTCGCGCTCGCCCCGTCCAGGGAGCTCATCGCGGAGCTGAAGGACGCGGGGGTGGTGGTCGTCCCGTCGGTGGGGGCCCGGCGGCACGCGGAGAAGGTGGCGGCGTGGGGCGCGGACGCGGTGATCGTGCAGGGCGGCGAGGGGGGCGGCCACACCGGTGAGGTCGCCACCACGGTGCTGCTGCCGCAGGTGGTCGACGCGGTGGACATCCCGGTGGTCGCGGCGGGCGGCTTCCACGACGGCCGGGGCCTGGTGGCGGCGCTGGCGTACGGGGCGGCGGGCGTCGCGATGGGCACCCGGTTCCTGCTGACCTCGGACTCGACGGTCCCGGACGCGGTGAAGGCCCGCTACCTGGCGGCGACCGTCAAGGACATCACGCTGACCCGGGCGGTGGACGGGCTCCCGCACCGGATGCTCCGTACGGAGATGGTGGCGGAGCTGGAGGGCGCGGGCCGGGTGCGCTCCCTGTACGCGGCGCTGCGCCGGGCGTCCCGCTTCCGCCGGCTCTCCGGCCTGAGCTGGCCGGGTATGGTCCGCGACGGTCTGGCGATGCGGCGCGGCAAGGACCTGGGCTGGGGCCAGGTGCTGCTGGCGGCGAACACCCCGATGCTGCTGAGGGCGTCGATGGTCGACGGCCGCACGGACCTCGGCATCATGGCGTCGGGCCAGGTGGCCGCCCTGATCGAGGACCTGCCGAGCGTGGCGGAGCTGGTGTCCCGCATCCTGACCGAGGCGGAGGAGACCCGCACGACCCTGAACGGGACGGCCGCGTCCGGCGCGCCCGGCGCTTGAGGACGACCCTGCGGCCGAGGCCGAGCGCCTTCCAGCCCGTCCGGCGCTTGAGGACAATCTTTCGGCCGAGGCCGAGGCCGGGGCAACCGGACCGCCCCATCCAGCCCGTCCGGCGCTTGAGGACAGTCCTTCGGCCGAGGCCGAGGCCGACAACCCGACCGCCACATCCAGCCCGTCCGGCGCTTGAGGACAAAGCCCCGGCCCACATCGCCCGCACCCGGCGACCGGTCCGGGGCCCTTCGGGGCTCTGCCCCGGACCCCGGTCCTCAATCGCCGGACGGCTGGAAGTGGCCCTACACCGCCCAGCGCACCCAGGCCGGAGGCTGGAAGTGGCCCGGAGCCCCAGCGCGGGCGCGGGCGCCCCGAGAGCGGAGGTGGTCCTACGCCGCCCGGCGTCCCCGCGCGGGCGCGCCGGAGCGACCCGTGCCACCGGAACGCCCCGCACCGGCCCCCTGGGCGCCGCCACCGGCACCGGTGCCACGACGTCCACGCCCCCGGCTCCCGGACCGCACCGCGCCCCCGCCGGAGCCACCCGCCGCGCCGCCCGACCGAGCCCGCTGCTTCGGCGGGGTCGGCTGCGGCACCTCGATGACGATCGCGATGCCCGAGGGCTCACGGGCCCCCGTGATCCGGCCCAGCTCCGCGTCGCTGGAGGTGACCCGCGTGGTGCGCGGCGCGATGCCCGCGTCCTGCATCAGCCGGGTCATCTCCCGCTTCTCCTCGGGCAGCACCAGCGTGACGACGCTGCCGGACTCCCCGGCGCGCGCCGTGCGCCCGCCGCGGTGGAGGTAGTCCTTGTGGTCGGTCGGCGGGTCCACGTTGACGACCAGGTCGAGATCGTCGACGTGGATGCCGCGGGCCGCGACGTTCGTCGCGACGAGCGCGGTGACCTGCCCGTTCTTGAACTGGTCGAGCGTCCGGTTGCGCTGCGGCTGGGAGCGCCCGCCGTGCAGCGCGGCCGCCCGTACACCGCTGGCGAGCAGTCGCTTGGCGAAGCGGTCGGCGGCGCGCTTGGTGTCGACGAACATGATCACCCGGCCCTCGCGGGCGGCGATCTTCGTGGCGACGGCCTTCTTGTCGGTCTCGTCCAGGACGTGGAGCACGTGGTGCTCCATCGTGGTGACCGCACCGGCGGACGGGTCGACGGAGTGCACGACCGGGTCGGTGAGGAACATCTTGACGAGCCGGTCGATGTTCTTGTCGAGGGTCGCGGAGAACAGCATCCGCTGCCCGTCCGCCTCGACCTGCTTGAGCAGGGCGACGACCTGCGGCATGAAGCCCATGTCGGCCATCTGGTCGGCCTCGTCGAGGACGGTGATGGCGACCTCGTCCAGGCGGCAGTCGCCGCGCTCGATGAGGTCCTTGAGCCGGCCCGGGGTGGCGACGAGCACTTCGGCCCCGCGCCGCAGGGTGGCGGACTGCTTGGTGATCGACATGCCGCCGACGACGGTGGCCATCCGCAGGTTCACGGCGGTCGCGTACGGGGTCAGCGCGTCGGTGACCTGCTGGGCCAGCTCACGCGTGGGCACCAGGACCATGGCGAGCGGAGCGCGCGGCTCGCTGCGGCGTCCGGCGGTGCGGGCCAGCAGCGCCAGGCCGAAGGCGAGGGTCTTGCCGGAGCCGGTGCGCCCGCGGCCGAGGATGTCCCGGCCGGCCAGCGAGTTCGGCAGGGTCGCGCCCTGGATCGGGAACGGCTCGGTGACACCCTGCGCGGCGAGGGTCTTCAGCAGCGCGGCGGGCATGTCCAGGTCGGCGAAGGCGTCCACGGACGGCAGCGCGGGGGTCACCGTCTCCGGCAGGGCGAACTCGCCCTGCGGCGGGGTGGCGCGGCGACGGGCCGGAGCCTTGGAGCCCTGGGCCTTGGAGCCGGGCGCCTTGGAGCGGGGAGCGCCGCCCCGGCCGTTCGACGGTGCCTGGGCTGCGGCGCCCTGGCCGCGGCCTCGGGCCGGTCGCGAGCGGGGGGTGCGGTCCTGGTGTTCGGAGCGAGTCATACGGAATTGCCCTCCTGGGGGATTCCTGGGCAACTGCCGAGTGGGTTTACTGCGATGTGCCGGCCCGACCGTCTGTGATGCGCCCCCAGGATGTGCGCACGAAACGGGTTGTTGCTCGGACAGCACAAACCGGGGCCCGCACCTTCACGGTGCGGGCCCCGGTCAGCGAGGTACGCGTCCGGCAATTAGGCCGGGACGATGTTCTCCGCCTGCGGGCCCTTCTGGCCCTGCGTGACGTCGAAGGAGACCTTCTGGCCCTCCTGGAGCTCACGGAAGCCCGAGGTGGCGATGTTGGAGTAGTGGGCGAAGACGTCGGCGCCGCCGCCGTCCTGCTCGATGAAGCCGAAGCCCTTTTCCGAGTTGAACCACTTCACGGTTCCAGTAGCCATGTCATTCTCCTAAAAGAGGTGCAGTGCCGAGAACCCGCACTTTACGGATTCCAAGTCGCCGCATTGAGCCCCACCCGGAGAAAGCCGGAAAACAATAAAGCGCCTGAGGAAGCATTCCCGTCAGGCGCACATAAAGTTCATGGGTACCAAAACTGCAACGGGAAACACCCTAGCACGTCCTCTCCTCCAGCGGCGGATCGCACCACCCCGTCAGAGGGAAAACTTGGCTGACCAGAGGGCGTACGGGCGGTGCCGGGCCGGGATCCGGGCGGTGGCCTCAGAGTCGCTCGACGATGGTGACGTTGGCCTGCCCACCGCCCTCGCACATCGTCTGGAGCCCGTAGCGGCCGCCGGTGCGTTCCAGTTCGTGCAGCAGCGTCGTCATCAGCCGGGCGCCGGTCGCGCCGAGCGGGTGCCCCAGGGCGATGGCCCCGCCGTTGACGTTGACCCGCTCGGGGTCCGCACGGGTCTCTTTCAGCCAGGCGAGCACGACCGGGGCGAACGCCTCGTTGATCTCGACGAGGTCGATGGCGTCGATGGTGAGACCGGTTCGCTTCAGGGCGTACGCGGTGGCGGGGATCGGGGCGGAGAGCATCCGGATCGGGTCCTCGCCCCGTACGGACAGGTGATGGATGCGGGCACGCGGGGTGAGGCCGTGTTCGGCGACGGCCCGCTCCGAGGCGATGAGCAGGGCGGCGGCCCCGTCGGAGACCTGGGAGGAGCAGGCGGCGGTGATGGTGCCGCCCTCGACGACGGGGCGCAGTCCGGCCATTTTCTCCAGGGTGGTGTCGCGGCGCGGCCCCTCGTCCGCGGTGACGTCCCCGTACGCGACGGTCTCGCGGTCGAAGCGGCCCTCGTCGATGGCGCGGAGTGCCCGGTGGTGGGAGGTGAGGGCGAACTCCTCCATGTCCCGGCGGCCGATGCCCCACTTCTCGGCGATCAGCTGGGCGCCGTGGAACTGGTTGACGGGGGCGTCGCCGTAGCGGGCGCGCCAGCCCTCGCTGCCCGCGTAGGGCCCCTGGGTGAGGCCGAGGGGTTCGGCGGCCTGCCGGGAGGCGAAGGCGATCGGTATCTGGGTCATGTTCTGGGTGCCGCCCGCGACGACGAGGTCCTGGGTGCCGGAGAGGACGCCCTGGGCCGCGAAGTGGACGGCCTGCTGGGAGGAGCCGCACTGCCGGTCGATGGTGACGCCGGGGACCTCCTCGGGCAGTCCGGCGGCGAGCCATGACGTACGGGCGATGTCGCCGGCCTGCGGGCCGACGGTGTCCAGGCAGCCGAAGACGACGTCCTCGACGGCCGCCGGGTCCACCCCGGAGCGGGCGATCAGCTCTTTGAGCACCTGCGCGCCGAGGTCGGCGGGGTGGACGGCCCCGAGGCCTCCTCCGCGCCGCCCGACGGGGGTGCGTACCGCTTCGACGATGTAGGCCTCGGCCATGGCTGCTGCTCCTCGGTGCGCTCGGGGTGGACCGGGTTCCGGCTTACGTACGCAGGGCGATGCCGTCGAGCACCATCGAGAGGTACTGACGGGCGATCTCCTCGGGGCTGTGGTGTCCGCCGGGCCGGTACCAGGAGGCGGCGACCCAGACGGTGTCGCGGACGAAGCGGTAGGTGAGGCGGATGTCGAGGTCGTCGCGGAAGACGCCTTCGGCGACGCCGCGTTCCAGGGTGCCGAGCCAGGCCTTCTCGAACTTGGTCTGCGAGTCGGCGAGGTAGGCGAAGCGCGGCTGGGTGGCGAGGTGTCGGGACTCCTTCTGGTAGATCGCGACGGCGGGGCGGTGCCGGTCGATCTCCCGGAAGGACTCGGTGACCAGGGCCTCGATGGTCTCGCGCGGTCCGAGGCCGGCCTCCAGGACCGCGTCGTAGCCCTGCCAGAGCTCGTCGAGGAAGGAGGAGAGGATCTCGTCGACCATCGATTCCTTGGAATCGAAGTGGTAGTAGAGGCTGCCCGCGAGCATCCCCGCCTCGTCCGCGATCCGGCGGACGGTGGTGGCGTTGTATCCCTGGGCGGCGAAGACCTCGGCGGCGGTGGCGAGCAGTTCGCGGCGCCGTTCGGGGGTGGGGGTCACCTGGGGCTTCTTCTTGGTAGGCACCCGGCCATTGTCCGCCCGCCGCCGCCTCCCGACGCCTCACGCATGCTGACTGCTGACGGGGACGACCTCGCCGGTCATGTACGAGGAGTAGCCGCTGGCGAGGAAGACGATCACGTTGGCGATCTCCCAGGGTTCGGCGTACCGGCCGAAGGCTTCCTTCTCGGTGAGTTCGGCGAGGAGTTCGGCGGAGGTGACCTTGGCCAGGTGCGGGTGCAGGGCGAGGCTGGGGGCGACGGCGTTGACGCGCACCCCGTAGTCGGCGGCCTCGATCGCGGCGCAGCGGGTGAGGGCCATGACGCCGGCCTTGGCGGCGGCGTAGTGGGCCTGGCCGCGCTGGGCGCGCCAGCCGACGACGGAGGCGTTGTTGACGAGGACCCCGCCGGTTCCGGCGGCCTTGAGGGAGCGCAGGGCGGCGCGGGTGCAGCGGAAGGTGCCGTTCAGGGTGACGTCGAGGATCTTCGTCCACTGGTCGTCGGTCATCTCGGTGAGTTCGGCGGTGCCGCCGAGGCCCGCGTTGTTGACGACGATGTCGAGGCCGCCGTGGGCGCGTTCGGCGTGCGCGAAGAGGGCCCCGACCTGGTCCTCGTCGGTGACGTCGCAGGTGAGGGCGGTGACCCGGTCGGCGCCGAACGTGTCGGCGAGGGCGTGTGCGCTCTCCCGCAGTCGGCGGGCGTGGGCGTCGCTGATGACGACGCGGGCGCCCTCCTCCAGGAAGCGGCGGGCGGTCGCTCCGCCGATCCCGGATCCGGCGGCGGCGGTGACGACGGCGGTGCGGCCGGCCAGCAGCCCGTGTCCCGGCAGGTACGGCGGTGCGCTCATGGCCCGTTCCCCCGACTTCTCGACGGCTTGTGGGGCGTACGTTAACCTACCAAACACTTGTTAGGGAACACTCTCGGTGATGGCGCCGACGACGTGGGGAAGGCGGGCGGGTCATGGATCTGGCGCGGACAGCACGGACCGAAGCGCTGCGGGCCGAGGCCCGGACCTGGCTGCGGGAGCATGTGCCGGCCCGGCCGCTGCCCTCCCTGGAGACCGGGAAGGGGTTCGCCGCGCACCGCGCGTGGGAGGCGCTGCTGCACACCGGCCGGTGGTCGGCCCCCTCCTGGCCCGAGGAGTACGGGGGCCGGGGCGCGGACCTCTTCGGCTGGCTGGCGTTCGAGGAGGAGTACTGGGCCGCGGGCGCGCCGGGCCGGGTCTCGCAGAACGGGATCAGCCTCCTCGCCCCGACCCTTCTCGCCCACGGCACGGCGGAGCAGCGGGCCCGGGTGCTGCCGCCGATGGCGAGCGGCGAGGTGATCTGGGCGCAGGCCTGGTCGGAGCCGGAGGCCGGGTCGGACCTGGCGGCGCTGCGCTCGCGGGCGGTGCGCACGGACGGCGGCTGGCTGTTGTCGGGGCAGAAGACCTGGTCCTCGCGGGCGGCGTTCGCCGACCGGGCGTTCGGCGTCTTCCGTACGGACCCGGGGACCGCGAAGCCGCACCAGGGGCTCACGTACCTGATGTTCGGGCTGTCGGAGCCGGGCGTCACCGTGCGTCCCATCGGGCGGCTGGACGGGAAGCCCGCGTTCGCCGAGATCTTCCTGGACGAGGTCTTCGTACCGGACCGGGACGTCATCGGGGAGCCGGGGCGGGGCTGGCGGATCGCGATGTCGGCGACCGGCGACGAGCGCGGCCTCACGCTCCGCTCCCCCGGCCGCTTCCTGGCCGCCGCCGACCGGCTGAGGGAGCTGTGGCGGGAGGCGGGCGATCCGGCGGACACGGCGCTGCGGGAGCGGGTGGCGGACGCGGTGATCGGGGCGCGGGCCTATCAGCTGTTCACGGCCGCCTCCGCGGCCCGGTTCGCGGCGGGCGCGGCGCTCGGTCCCGAGTCCAGCCTGAACAAGGTGTTCTGGTCGGGCTACGACATCGCGCTGCACGAGACGGCGCTCGACCTGCTGGGCCCGGACGCGGAGCTGGCGGACACCGCGTGGGCGGAGGGTTACGTCTTCGCGCTCGCCGGCCCGATCTACGCCGGGACCAACGAGATCCAGCGCGACATCATCGCCGAGCGGCTCCTCGGCCTGCCGAAGGGACGGCGCTGATGGGATTCCTCCTCGACGACGAGCAGCGGGAGTTCGCCCGGTCGCTGGACGCGCTGCTGAGCGCGGCCGGCACGCCGTCGGTCCTGCGGGCGTGGGCCGCCGGGGAGCACGGGCCGGGGCGCGCCCTGTGGGGGCGGCTCGCGGACGCGGGGGTGTTCGCGCTCGCGGTGCCGGAGGCGTACGGAGGTCTCGGGCCGCTCCCCGTGGAGCTGGCCGTCGCCTGCGTCGAGCTGGGGCGGCACGCGGTGCCCGGACCGGTGGCGGAGACCCTGGCGGCCGGGGCGCTGCTGAGCGGGACGGGCGGCCCGGTGGCCGAGGAGTGGCTGCCGAGGATCGCATCGGGTACGGCGGTGGTGTCGCTGGTCCTGGAGGGGCACGGGCCCTACGCCCTGGACGCGGACGCGGCGGACGCGGTGTTCACGGTGACCGGGGACGAGCTGCGGCTCGCGGCGGGCCCCGGGGCGCTGTCGGCCTCGGCGGATCCGGCGCGGCGGCTGTTCCGGCCGGAGCCGGGCGGCGAGCCGGTCGCCACGACCCCGGCGCTACGTCCGTCGGCACGGGCGGCGGGCGACTGGGCCTCCTTCGCCACGGCGGCCCTGGCGCTGGGCTGCGGGGAGGAGCTGCTGCGGGCGACCGTGGCGTACGTCAAGCAGCGCACCCAGTTCGGGGTGCCCGTCGGGTCCTTCCAGGCGGTCAAGCACCGGCTGGCGGACACCCTGCTCGGCCTGGAGTTCGCGCGCCCGCTGGTGTACGGGGCGGCGGTGGAGCTGTCCGGGGGATCGCCCGGGGCGGGGGCCGCGGTCGCGGCGGCGAAGGTGTCGGCGGGCGAGGCGGGGTACGCGGCGGCCCGCACCGCGCTCCAGTCGCACGGCGCGGTGGGCTACACCGAGGAGCTGGACCTGGCGTGGTGGCTGCGCCGGGCCCGGCCGCTGCGGGACGCGTGGGGGACGCCGTCGGCCTGCCGGGCCCGGGTACTGGCCGGCTGAACCGCCCCGGGCCCCGGCCCCGCGCTCAGACGGCCTCGGTCGGCGGGGCGTCGTCGCCGGTGCGTCGCACGGTGCGCAGCGGCTGTCCGGGACGCCAGGACCGGATGACCAGGGCCTCGCCGTCCAGCCCGATCCGGACCACCTCGGTCAGCTCGGCCCGGAAGAGGTGGAACGGCTCCGGCGGGCTCGCCTCCTCGATGAAGCGGGCGAGCAGCTGCGGGTCCGTGATCTCCACGGCCCGCCCGCTGACGCGGACGTCCCCGTCGTTCATCTCGGCGTCGGGCCCGGGGTTGGCCTGGAGCGCGAAACGCGGATCGCGCCACAGGTCCAGGGCCTTGCGGGAGTTCGGCATCATGCCGAGCAGCAGCTCACCGAAGCGGAAGTCGGCCTCCAGGCCGGTGACCCGGGGCGAGCCGTCCTTCCGCAGAGTGGCCAGGACATGGTGCTTGTAGAGCCGGAAGCGCCGCTGCACGGTGTCGGCGAAGTCGGGCTCGGCGGCGGCGAAGCCGTCCCAGGAGACCGGTGCGGGCGAAGGCGATGAAGAGGTCATGGGCGCCATGGAACACCGGATACCCGACATCCTCCGTCCGGATTGGCCGGGCGATCACACGTCCGAGAAGGTGATCAGCACCGCCTGGCCCATCGTCCGCAGGACGCCGGGCGACGCCCCGGCCGCCAGCACCGCGTCGTACCGGTCCAGCCGGACGCCCGCGCCCTCCAGCTCCGCGCCGTCGTCCAGGGAGACGGCCAGCACCGCACCGCCCGGGGGCGGCAGCAGGCGGACCGTGCCGCAGAGGACCGCGGCCTCCGCCCGGGTGGCGGCCCTGCGGTACATGACGTTGAGGTTGACGACGGGGCCGCCCAGCAGGAAGCCCTCGGTGGGCCGGTCACCGGGAAAGCCGTGCGGCCACAGCGGCTCGTCGACGATGTGGTGCTCGCCGCCGACGACCAGGTCCATGCCCGCGCCCTCGACCACGGTCAGGATGCGCTCCACGCCCGGGAACGCGGAGAACGGCCCGTCGGCGGTGACGTCCGCGAGGCTCACCCGCCAGTCGAAGTCGTCCGTCCCCGCGTCCTCGGGGCCGGTGGCGATCTCGCGGACGGTCCCGCCGCCGTTCTTCCACGGGACGGGCGCGCGGTCGGCGGCGCGCAGGATCCGTAGCGTCATCGGACGATCCCCTGCTCCCGGGCGGCGGCCAGCCAGAGCGGGAACTCGGCGACGAGCCGGTCGTACAGCTCGGAGTCCGGGACCTTGCGGGGGTCCTGGCCCGCGTGGAAGTACCCGGCGTTGTCGACGATCCGCTTCTCCGGGACGGCCAGCTCGTCGAGCCTGCGCAGGAAGTCGAACTGACTGCTGCGGGTGTTGCCGAAGCCGACGAACTGCCAGAACAGGGGCAGCTTCGCGGCCTTGCAGACGTAACGCTCGGCCGCCTGCTTGTTGATCGGCCCGCCGTCCGTCTGGAAGACGACCAGGGCGGGGGCGGTGGAGCCGCTGTCGAGGTAGTGGTCGATGACCGCGTCCATCGCCAGGTGATAGCTGGTCTTCCCCATGTGTCCGAGGCCCGCCACGATCGCGTCGATGCGGCCGTGGTGGTTGTCGAGGGCGATGTCGGTGACCGCGTCGACGTCGGTGGAGAAGAAGACGACGGGCACCGTGCCGTCGTCGTCGAGGTTGGCCGACAGGCCCAGGACCCGGTCGGCCAGCGCCTGGACGCTGCCGTCCTTGTAGTAGGGCTTCATCGAGCCGGAGTAGTCGAGGACGAGGTAGACCGCCGCGCGGTGGCCGCCCAGTCCGTGCTTCTCCAGCGAGACCCCGGCGCTGCGGTAGAGGCTGACCAGGGCCGGAGCGCTCTCCTGCACCTTGGTCAGGCTGATGGCCGGGCCGCTGCCCACGGCCGTGTTCAAGCCGTGCATGACGACCCCCCTGTTCTGCGTCTGCGGACCTCGAGCGTAGGCCACCGCCCGACCCCCGGGCACACGGTCCGCCGCACCGGTTCGCCATCTTGATCGCCGCCGCCCCCACCGGCCCCGTTGCCCGTCCCCAGTGAAGGAGCCGGCCATGGAGGCCGCTGCCACCGCGTGTTACCGCCATCCGTCCTACGAGACGTATGTCCACTGCACCCGTCCTGGGCGGGCTGCTGACCGGGGCGCTGGTGACGTACGGACTCGCCTTCGCGCCGGCGAAGCTGCGGGTCTGGCCGGTCCAGCTCGCGGGCAGGGGGCGGGGCGCGAAACCGGCCCCGGACGCGCCACGGCGCCCGCTGGTGTCCGGTCGGGGACGGGCAGGCGCCGCGTTCAGTTCCGTACGCCGTTGTACGGGACGTGTGGTGGGGGCTCCCCCGGGCCGCGTGGCCCAGGGGGAACCCGGGTGGTGCTCAGACCAGCAGGGACCGGTCCGTCGGGCGGATCGGCGCGTGCAGAGCGCTGGTCCCGGTCAGGAAGCGGTCCACTCCGCGGGCGGCGGAGCGGCCCTCGGCGATGGCCCACACGATCAGCGACTGGCCGCGTCCCGCGTCACCGGCGACATAGACGCCGTCGACATTGGTCGCGTAGTGCTCGTCGCGGGCGACGTTGCCGCGCTGGTCGAGCTCCAGGCCGAACTGCTGGACCAGGCCGTTGGACTGGTCGGTTCCGGTGAAGCCCATGGCCAGGGTGACGAGCTGCGCGGGAAGGCGCCGCTCCGTGCCGGGCTTCTGCTCCAGCTTACCGTCCTTGAACTCGACCTCCACCAGGTGGAGGGCCGCGACATTGCCGTCCTCGTCGCCCTCGAAGTGGGTGGTGGAGACGGAGTAGACCCGCTCGCCGCCCTCCTCGTGCGCGGAGGTGACCTTGTAGAGCATCGGGAAGGTCGGCCACGGCTGGCCCGGGTTCCGCTCCTCGCCCGGCTTCGGCATGATCTCCAGCTGGGTGACGGAGGCGGCGCCCTGACGGTGGGCGGTGCCCACGCAGTCGGCGCCGGTGTCGCCGCCGCCGATGACGACGACGTGCTTGCCGCCGGCGTGGATCGGGGCGACCGTCAGGTCGCCCTCCTGCACCTTGTTGGCGAGCGGCAGGTACTCCATCGCGAAGTGGATGCCACCCAGCTCACGACCGGGGGCCGGCAGGTCGCGGGAGACGGTGGCACCGGCCGCGATGACGACCGCGTCGTAGCGGCGGCGGAGCTTCGCGGCGTCGATGTCCTTGCCGATCTCCACCTCCGTACGGAACTTGGTGCCTTCCAGGCGCATCTGCTCGATGCGTCGGTTGATGTGCGACTTCTCCATCTTGAACTCGGGGATGCCGTAGCGCAGGAGGCCCCCGATCCGGTCCGCGCGCTCGTAGACGACGACGGTGTGGCCGGCCCGGGTCAGCTGCTGGGCGGCGGCGAGTCCCGCCGGGCCCGAGCCGACGACCGCGACGGTCTTGCCGGAGAGGCGCTCGGGCGGCTGCGGGGTGACGTCGCCGCTGTCCCACGCCTTGTCGATGATGGAGACCTCGACGTTCTTGATGGTGACGGCGGGCTGGTTGATGCCGAGCACGCACGCCGACTCACAGGGGGCCGGGCACAGCCGCCCGGTGAACTCCGGGAAGTTGTTCGTGGCGTGCAGCCGCTCGGAGGCGGCGGTCCAGTCCTCGCGGTAGGCGTAGTCGTTCCACTCGGGGATGAGGTTTCCCAGCGGACAGCCGTTGTGGCAGAACGGGATGCCGCAGTCCATGCAGCGGCCGGCCTGCTTGCTGATGATCGGGAGCAGCGAGCCCGGAACGTAGACCTCGTTCCAGTCCTTGACGCGCTCGGCCACGGGGCGGGTCTGGGCGACCTCGCGTCCGGTGGTCAGGAAGCCCTTGGGGTCAGCCATTGGTCGCCGCCTCCATCATCTTCTCGGTGGTCTCCTGCTCGGAGAGACCGGCGAGCTCAGCGGCGTCCTTGGCGGCGAGCACTGCCTTGTACGTGGACGGGATGATCTTGCTGAAGCGGGACGCGGCGCCGTGGGCGCCGTCCCACTCGGCGAGGAGCTTCTCGGCGACGGTGGAGCCGGTCTCCTCCTGGTGGCGGCGCACGACGTCGTGCAGCCACTGCCGGTCGGTGTCGTCCAGCTCCTCGACCGCGCCGAGGTTGCCGACGTTGACGTTGTCGCGGTTCAGGTCGATGACGTACGCGACACCGCCCGACATGCCGGCGGCGAAGTTGCGGCCGGTCTCGCCGAGGACGACGGCCTGGCCGCCGGTCATGTACTCGCAGCCGTGGTCGCCGACGCCTTCGGAGACGACGAGCGCCCCGGAGTTGCGGACGCAGAAGCGTTCGCCGGTGCGGCCGCGCAGGAAGACCTCGCCGCCGGTCGCGCCGTAGCCGATGGTGTTGCCGGCGATGGTGGAGTACTCGGCGAGGTGGTCGGCGCCCCGGTCCGGGCGGACGATCACCCGGCCGCCGGAGAGGCCCTTGCCGACGTAGTCGTTGGCGTCGCCCTCCAGCCGCAGGGTCACGCCGCGCGGCAGGAACGCGCCGAAGGACTGGCCGGCCGAGCCGGTGAAGGTGATGTCGATGGTGTTCTCGGGCAGGCCCGCACCGCCGAACTTCTTGGTCACCTCGTGGCCGAGCATGGTGCCGACGGTCCGGTTGATGTTGCGGATCGCGACCTGGGCGCGGACCGGCTGGGCGGCCTCGGGGCTGGTCGCTCCGAGCGCGTCGGCGGCCAGCTTGATCAGCTGGTTGTCGAGCGCCTTCGTCAGGCCGTGGTCCTGCTCGATGATCCGGTGGCGGACCGCGCCCTCGGGCAGCTCGGGCACGTGGAAGAGCGGGGCGAGGTTGAGGCCCTGCGCCTTCCAGTGGGTGATCGCCCGGTCGGTGTCGAGGAGCTCGGCGTGGCCGACGGCTTCTTCGATGGTGCGGAAGCCCAGCTCGGCGAGGATCTCGCGGACCTCTTCGGCGATGAACTGGAAGAAGTTGACGATGTACTCGGCCTTGCCGGAGAACCGACTCCGCAGGACCGGGTTCTGGGTGGCGATGCCGACCGGGCAGGTGTCCAGGTGGCAGACGCGCATCATGACGCAGCCGGAGACGACGAGCGGCGCGGTCGCGAAACCGAACTCCTCGGCGCCCAGCAGTGCGGCGATGACGACGTCGCGGCCGGTCTTGAGCTGGCCGTCGGTCTGCACGACGATGCGGTCGCGCAGGCCGTTGAGCAGCAGGGTCTGCTGGGTCTCGGCGAGGCCGAGCTCCCAGGGGCCGCCCGCGTGCTTGAGCGAGGTGAGCGGGGAGGCGCCCGTTCCGCCGTCGTGGCCGGAGATGAGGACGACGTCCGCGTGCGCCTTGGAGACACCGGCGGCGACCGTGCCGACACCGACCTCGGAGACCAGCTTCACGTGGATCCGCGCCTGCGGGTTCGCGTTCTTCAGGTCGTGGATCAGCTGGGCGAGGTCTTCGATGGAGTAGATGTCGTGGTGCGGCGGCGGCGAGATGAGGCCGACGCCGGGCGTCGAGTGACGCGTCTTGGCGACCCACGGGTACACCTTGTGGCCGGGCAGCTGGCCGCCCTCGCCGGGCTTGGCGCCCTGGGCCATCTTGATCTGGATGTCGTCCGCGTTGACCAGGTACTCGCTGGTCACCCCGAAGCGGCCGGAGGCGACCTGCTTGATGGAGGAGCGGCGCGCCGGGTCGTACAGGCGGTCCGGGTCCTCGCCGCCCTCGCCGGTGTTGGACTTGCCGCCGAGCTGGTTCATCGCGATGGCGAGCGTCTCGTGCGCCTCGCGGGAGATCGAGCCGTAGGACATGGCGCCGGTGGAGAAGCGCTTGACGATCTCGGAGGCGGGCTCGACCTCGTCGAGGGAGATCGGCTCGCGGCCGGAGTCGAAGCCGAAGAGGCCGCGGAGCGTCATCAGACGCTCGGACTGCTCGTTCACCCGGTCCGTGTACTGCTTGAAGATGTCGTAGCGCCGGTTGCGGGTGGCGTGCTGGAGGCGGAAGACCGTCTCGGGGTCGAACAGGTGCGGCTCGCCCTCGCGCCGCCACTGGTACTCGCCGCCGATCTCCAGCGCGCGGTGCGAGGCCGCGATGCCGGAGGCGGGGTACGCCTTGGTGTGCCGGGCGGCGACCTCCTTGGCGACGACGTCCAGGCCGGCGCCGCCGATCTTGGTGGCGGTGCCGTTGAAGTACGTCGCGACGAAGGCCTCGTCCAGGCCGACGGCCTCGAAGACCTGGGCGCCGCGGTAGGAGGCGACGGTGGAGATGCCCATCTTGGACATGACCTTCAGGACGCCCTTGCCGAGCGCGTAGATCAGGTTCCGGATGGCCTGCTCGGACTCGATGTTCTCGATGAACGTGCCGGCGCGGACCAGGTCCTCGACGGACTCCATGGCGAGGTACGGGTTGACCGCGGCGGCGCCGTAGCCGATGAGCAGCGCGACGTGGTGGACCTCGCGGACGTCCCCGGCCTCGACCAGCAGGCCCACCTGGGTGCGCTGCTTGGTGCCGATGAGGTGGTGGTGGACGGCCGAGGTGAGCAGCAGCGAGGGGATCGGTGCGTGCTCGGCGTCGGAGTGCCGGTCGGAGAGGACGATGAGGCGGGCGCCGTCCTCGATGGCGGCGTCGACCTCGGCGCAGATCTCCTCGATCCGCGCGGCCAGCGCGTCGCCTCCGCCGCCGACCCGGTAGAGACCGGCCAGCGTGGCGGCCTTCATGCCCGGCATGTCGCCGTCGGCGTTGATGTGTATGAGCTTGGCGAGCTCGTCGTTGTCGATCACCGGGAAGGGCAGCGTGACGCTGCGACACGCGGCGGCGGTCGGTTCCAGGATGTTGCCCTGGGGTCCGAGCGAGGAGCGCAGCGAGGTGACGAGCTCCTCGCGGATGGCGTCCAGCGGCGGGTTGGTGACCTGGGCGAAGAGCTGGGTGAAGTAGTCGAAGAGCAGCCGGGGGCGCTCGGAAAGCGCGGCGATCGGCGAGTCGGTGCCCATGGAGCCGAGCGGCTCGCCCGCGGTGCGGGCCATCGGCGCGAGGAGGACGCGGAGCTCTTCCTCGGTGTAGCCGAAGGTCTGCTGGCGGCGGGTGACCGAGGCGTGGGTGTGCACGATGTGCTCACGCTCGGGCAGGTCGCCGAGGCCGATCTCACCGGTCTCCAGCCACTCCTGGTAGGGCTGCTCGGCGGCGAGGGACGCCTTGATCTCGTCGTCCTCGATGATGCGGTGCTCGGCGGTGTCGACGAGGAACATCTTGCCGGGCTGGAGGCGGCCCTTGCGGACGACCTTCGCGGGGTCGATGTCCAGGACGCCGACCTCGGAGGAGAGCACGACGAGGCCGTCGTCGGTGACCCAGTAGCGGCCGGGGCGCAGACCGTTGCGGTCGAGGACCGCGCCGACCTGGACGCCGTCGGTGAAGGTGACGCAGGCCGGGCCGTCCCAGGGCTCCATCATCGTGGCGTGGTACTGGTAGAAGGCGCGCCGCGCCGGGTCCATCGAGTCGTGGTTCTCCCACGCCTCGGGGACCATCATCAGCACCGAGTGCGGCAGCGAGCGGCCGCCGAGGTGGAGCAGCTCCAGGACCTCGTCGAAGGAGGCCGAGTCGGAGGCGTCCGGGGTGCAGACGGGGAAGATCCGGTCGAGCTGCGCCTGGCCGAAGAGCTCGGAGGCGAGCTGGGACTCGCGGGCCTTCATCCAGTTGCGGTTGCCCTTGACCGTGTTGATCTCGCCGTTGTGCGCGACGAAGCGGTACGGGTGGGCCAGCGGCCAGCTGGGGAAGGTGTTGGTGGAGAAGCGGGAGTGGACCAGCGCGACCGTGGAGGCGAAGCGGCGGTCGGAGAGGTCCGGGAAGAACGGCTCCAGCTGCCCGGTGGTGAGCATGCCCTTGTAGACGATGGTGCGGGCGGAGAGCGAGGGGAAGTACACCCCGGCCTCACGCTCGGCACGCTTGCGCAGGACGAACGCCTTGCGGTCCAGGACGATGCCGGTGGACTCGCCGTCGGCGACGAAGACCTGGCGGAACTCGGGCATCGTGGCGCGGGCGCCGTTGCCGAGAAGTGCGGGGGTGACCGGGACGTCGCGCCAGCCGAGGACCTTCAGGCCCTCCTGCGTGGCGATCTTCTCGATCGTCCGGACGGCCTCGGTGGAGTCGTCCGCGGGGAGGAAGGCGATGCCCACGGCATAGGAGCCGGCCTCGGGAAGCTCAAAGGGGGTCTCGGCGCGCAGGAAGGCGTCGGGGACCTGGCAGAGAATGCCGGCGCCGTCGCCGGAGTCGGGCTCGGAGCCGGTGGCGCCGCGGTGTTCGAGGTTGCGCAGTACGGTCAGCGCCTGCTCGACCAGCTCATGGCTGGCCACACCGGTCAGAGTGGCCACGAACCCGACGCCACAGGCGTCGTGCTCGTTACGGGGGTCGTACATCCCCTGCTGGGCGGGGCGACCGTCCATGGGCGACCAGGCGTCGATACGCATCGGCTCTCCCGTCGTCGTCGTGGCATTTGCGGTGCCGAGGGACGACGTTGGCCCTCTGCGAAATTTCGTGCAGGTTACATGATGGGGCGCTTCTCAAGAAGCGGAAGACTTGTTCCAACATACGGACACCGTGATGACCGGAAGTGACTGGCTGACCAGCGGTGACCGGATGACCAGGGGGTGGGTCGCTGTCGGAACGATCGGCGCCCGGGGACCCGCAGAGAGCAGGCGTCGTTGCCTGCGGTGCCTACGGCTCATGCCCGGCGGCAAAGGAAACGAAACCACCGAGTAACGGCTACTTATGTGCAGCCCTGCATAGAGTCTCATTTTACGGCCGGAGTGCCCGTTCCGCCCAGTGGGTGGCGCCAAGACGTACGTCACACGGATTTCCGGGCGATTGCGCCGTTCGGGCGACCCGGTTACGCCGCCCCGCCCCGGCTCCCCGCCGGCCGCGTCGTCAGCCGACCGCCACCCCCGAACAGGGTGGCCGTCAGCCGACCGCCACCCCGAACAGGGTGCCCAGTCCGTATGTCAGCGCCGCAGCCGTGCCGCCCAGGACGAGCTGGCGCAGCCCGCTGAACCACCAGCTGCGGGCCGTCACCCGGGCGACGACCGCGCCGCAGGCGAAGAGTCCGACCAGGGCGAGGAGCACCGCGGGCCACAGGGCGCTCGCGCCCAGGAGGTAGGGCAGGACCGGCAGCAGGGCGCCCAGCGCGAACGCGCCGAACGACGAGACGGCGGCCACGAGCGGCGAGGGCAGGTCGCCCGGGTCGATGCCGAGCTCCTCGCGGGCGTGGATCTCCAGCGCCTGCTCCGGGTCGCGCGACAGCTGCCGGGCGACCTCGCGGGCCAGCGGGGCGTCGACGCCCCGGGACTCGTAGAGCGCGGCCAGCTCCGCCATCTCGTCCTTGGGGTGCTTACGGAGCTCCCGGCGCTCGACGTCGAGCTCGGCCTCGACCAGTTCGCGCTGCGAGGCGACGGAGGTGTACTCGCCCGCGGCCATGGAGAAGGCCCCGGCCGCGAGCCCCGCGAGGCCCGTGATCACGATGGTCTGCTGGGAGACCGCGCCGCCCGCGACCCCGGTCATCAGGGCGAGGTTGGAGACCAGGCCGTCCATCGCGCCGAAGACGGCGGGGCGCAGCCAGCCGCCGTTCACATCCCGGTGGGTGTGGTTGTCCCGGTGTGCCTCGTGCAGGACGGCTTCGGTCTCGATGATGGCCACGGCGCGCTTCTCCCCTTTGCCTCGGTCTTCGCTCCGGCGGGCTGTCACCCCGCGGATCCCCGCTGAGTACAACTTTCGACAATGTCCAAACTACGCCGTTCGAGCGACCGCCGCCAGCAAGGCAAGGCTGCCCTACCACCCCCTCTGACCTGCGAAGAAAGGCCAGCCTCAGCTACCTCGGCCATCATCCGGCTGGCCCCTTTCGCGGCGTTTCCCGCCTCCCTTCGCCCTCCGCGTGGCACAGATGCGGACAGGGCCCGGAAACGGACTCGCCGGACGAGCGAAGGGCGACGCGATGAACACGGCCGTCGGCAATGACCGGGCCAGGGGTGCGCTGCTGGGGCTTGCGGTCGGGGACGCGCTCGGCGCCCCGGCGGAGAATCTGCGGCCCTCCGAGATCCGCCGCCGCTGGGGGCGGATCGAGGGCTTCGTGAGCGACGACCCGGCGGGCACCGACGACACGGAGTACGCGATCTTCTCCGGGCTGCTGCTGGCCCGGCACGGCTCCGCGCTCGACGTCTCCCATGTGGAGCGGGCCTGGCACCACTGGATCGCCGATCTGGACGAGGGCCCCTTCCGGGGGGCCGGGTTCAGCGAGCGCGGCACCCTGGAGAACCTGCGCCGGGGCCTGGCCGCACCGATCTCGGCCCAGCACCGGCACGCGTGGAGCGACGGGCTCGCGATGCGGGCGGCCCCCTTCGGCGTGTTCGCGGCGGGCCGCCCCGCCGAGGCGGCCCGGCTGGTCGCGGTGGACGGCCGGGTCAGCCACGAGGGCGAGGGGATCTACGGGGGCCAGGCGGTGGCGGCCGGGGTCGCGGCCGCCATGGTCGGCTCGGGCCTCGCCTCGGTGATCGCGGCCGCGCTCTCGGTGGTCCCGATGGACTCCTGGACGGCCCGGTCGCTGCGCCGGGCGGTGGCGGCGGCCCAGCGGCCCTACCCCGACCGGCTCACGATGGAGCGGGCGGTGCGCTCGGCGGTGGTGATCGCCGGCTACCCGTGGACGGACCTCGCGCCGGAGGCGGTGGGCCTGGCGTTCGGAGCGTTCACGGCGGCGCGCGGGGACTTCCGGACGGCGGTGCTGACGGCCGTCAACATGGGCCGCGACGCCGACACGACGGCGGCGGTGGCGGGGGCGCTGGCCGGGGCGCTGCACGGGGAGAGCTCCATCCCGCCGGACTGGGCGGGCGCAATCGGCCCGGTCCGGGGCAGCTGCCTGCCCTCGATGCGCGGCTATCACGTCCTGGACATCGCGGAACTGCTGACCCCGGACGACCCGGGAACGGCCGAGCCGACCGGGGCGACGGAAACCGCACAGGAGCGGGGCGGCGGTCGCGAGCCTTCGGCCGTACGGGACATGGCGTCGGTGGCGGCTTCCTTCGAGCCCGTACGGGAGGAGCGGCGATGACGACGGCACGCGAAGCAGCCGGGGGCGGCAGGACGGCGACGGCCCCGGCCACAGCCACAGCCACAGCCACGGACGAAACCGCGGAACGCGGTGCGGGGACGACGGCCGCAGGCGGGACTGCCGCGGGCGGTACGGCGATGACTGCCGTAGGCGGTACGGCGGTGACGGCCGCAGGCGAAACCGTCGCCCGCGCCACGGCGGCAACGGCCACAGGCGGGAGGGCCGCACGCGGCAGGTCGGCGACCGCCACAGCCGACCCCACCGCTCGCGGCACGCAGACGACGACCACGGGCCAAGCCCCCGCACGCCACACACCCACGACCGCCCCCGCACCCGACACCCCGACAACCACCACCGGCGAAGCCCCCACACGCCACACACCCACGACGGCCACAGGCGAAGCGCCCCGCGCGTCCGTCGCCCCCGGCCACCCCGTCCCCTCCCGCCGTGCCCGGATCGAGGGCCTGCTGCTCGGGCTTGCCGCGGGCGACGCCGCCGGGTGGCCCGCCGCGCGGCACCGGGCGGCCCGGATGCCCGAGTGGACCCGGCGGCTCACCCGGGAGCTGGACACCTTCGCGGAGCAGAACGCCACCACCACGCTCCCGGTGCCCATCGCCCTCAACCAGCCGCCCGAGCCGCTGCGGCTCGGGCCGTCCGACGACGCCGAGTGGGCCGCGTTCGCCGCCCGTACGGTGTTGGCGGCGGCGGCCGACGACGCGGTGGGGCTGGCCTCCGGCCGGCGGATGCGGGACGCGGTGGACCGGGCCTGGAACGCGCTGGCCGCCACCGTCGCCGCCGCCAGCGCGCGGGCCCCCGAGGTCGAGGCGGCGGTGCTCCCGCTGCGAGCCCGTATCTCCGTGCGGGCCGGGCTCGGCAATCTGGCCGCCGGGCTGCGGCCGCCCGCCACCGGGCACGACAACCCGCACTACTTCGACGACGCCGCCTGCGTACGGGCCGCCGTGCTCGCCGTGGCCCACCCGGGCGACCCGGAGGAGGCGGCGGCCCTCGCGGAGTTCGATGCCCGCTACACCCAGGACGGCGACGGGGTGCACGGGGCGCGGGCCGTGGCCGCCGCGGTCGCCGTGGCGCTGGCCGGGGCGGACGTCGACACCGTGGTGAACGCCGCCCTCGCCCAGCTCCCCGAGGGCACCGAGATCGCCCGCAACGCCGCGCACGCGGTCCGTCTGGCCCGGGAGTTCGCCGACGAGCCCGCAGGGGCGTTCGCCCTGGTCCCGGTGTTGGAGCACCAGATCGTGGACCACGTCTACAGCTACGGGATCGCGGCGGCGGAGACCGTACCGGTCGCGCTCGCCCTCACCACCGCCGCCCGGGGCGAGATCGCCCAGGCCATCCCGGCCGCCGCCTGCCTCTCCCGGGTCGCGGACTCCGCGCCCGCCCTGGCCGGGGCGCTGACCGGGGCGATCGGCTCGGTCAGCACCGTACCGGCGGGCTGGCGCGAGGCCTGCCGGACGCTCGCCGGCTGCGCGCTGCCCCGGCTCGCGGGCACGGACCTGATCGAACTCGCCGGGCTGCTGGCAGCCACGGAACCGACCACCCCGGGTGGACAATTCCGGCATGACGCCCACAACGGCCACGGCAGCCGCACCCGCCTCCCCGACTCCCCAGCCCCTCCCGCCCACGCCCGGACTCGATGAACGCATCACCCGGGCCCTCGTCGGAGCCGCCGTCGGCGACGCGCTCGGCGGCCCGGTCGAGGGCTGGACCCCCGAGCAGATCGCCGAGCGCCACGGCGGCCGGGTGACCGGGATCGTCGGCCCCTGGTACGGCGAGGACTGGCGCACCGCGCGCCCCATCGCCCCGTACCACAAGGGCGACGGGCACGTCACCGACGACACCCTGATGACCCATGCGCTGATCCGGGTCTACGAGCGGGTCCGCGACCACCTCGACGCGTACGCCGTCGCGGACCACCTCGTACCGGACCTGCTGTCGCCGCGCTGGATCCCGGAGCTGGAGGCCGAGGCGCTGCCGCTCCAGCGGATCTTCCTGGCGGAGAAGTGGATCGTGGCCCGGCTGCACTACGGGCACATCGACCCGCGCGAGGCCGGTACGGGCAACATCGTCAACTGCGGGGCGGCGATGTACATGGCCCCGGTCGGCCTGGTCAACGCCGGCCACCCGCAGGCGGCGTACGCCGAGGCGCTGGAGATCGCCGCGCCCCACCAGTCCTCGTACGGGCGGGAGGCCGCCGGAGTCTTCGCTGCCGCCGTCGCCGCCGCCTGCCGCCCGGGGGCGACTCCCGACGCGGTGGTCGACGCCGCCCTCGCCGTCGCCAAGGACGGCACCCGGTCCGCGATCGCCGCCGTCTGCGAAGTGGCCGCGCGACACGACGACTTCGAGTCGGCCCTGATCCCGCTGCGCGCGGCCGTCGAACCGTTCGACACCGTCGGCCCCGACTACCGCAGCCCCTCGCTCGGCGCGCGCCGCCCCTCCCGGCTGCACGCCATCGAGGAACTGCCCATCGCCCTGGGGATGTTGCTGGTCGGGGGCGGCGACTACCGGCGTACGGTGCTCGGTTCGGTCAACTACGGACGGGACTGCGACTCCATCGCGACGATGAGCGGGGCGATCGTGGGCGCGCTGGGCGGCGAGGTCCCGGCCGACTGGGCCGCCACCGTCGCGGAGGCGAGCCGGCTGGACCTGCACGCCCCGGCGGGGGCGCTGGCGCAGGTGGCCCGGGAGGTCTTCGCCCGGGACCTGGAGCGCCGCCGGGCCCACCAGGAGGCCTTCACCGCGCTGGCCGGTGAGCGGTGAACGTCCGTCTCACCTGGGTGCAGCCCGAGGACCTGGTCGGGCACGAGCTGCGGCAGGCCGCGCAGGACGGCCGGGACGCCCGGGAGATCGAGGAGCGGTGGTACGCGGCCGGGGGCTCCCCCGCCCCGGACCGCGCGGGCGCCTCCGAACCGCCGGCACCGCCCCGGCTGCGCGAACTGGCCGGCCGTCTCCTCGACGAACTCGCCCTGCTGGAATCGCCGTTGGCCGCCGACGAGCCGACCGGTCTGGCGGACATCGTGGCTGCCTGCCCGCACTGGCCGGGCCCGCCCGAGGCCGCGCCCGTCGGCGGGCAGGACCGGCTGCACGCCGCCTGGCTGGGCCGGGCGGCGGGCTGTCTGCTCGGCAAGCCGGTGGAGAAGCTGCCGCTGGACGGCATCCGCGCGCTGGCCCGAGCCACCGGCAACTGGCCGCTCGCCACCTGGTTCACCGCGCACGGAGTGCCCGCCGAGCTGCTCGCCGCCCACCCCTGGAACCGCCGATCGGCCCCCACGTCCCTGGCCGAGAACATCGACGGCATGCCGGAGGACGACGACCTTAACCACCCGCTGCTCACCCTGCTGTTGCTCCAGCGGCACGGGCGCGCCTTCACCACCGCCGACCTGGCCCGGCTGTGGCTGGACGAGCTGCCGGCCGGGCGCGCCTTCACCGCCGAGCGCGTCGCGTACGGCAATCTCCTGGCGGGCGTCGAGCCCCCGGAGACGGCCCGCCGCCGCAACCCGTTCCGGGAGTGGATCGGCGCGCAGATCCGGGCCGACGTGCACGGCTGGACCCACCCCGGCGACCCGGCCGGGGCCGCCGCCCAGGCCCACCGCGACGCGGTCCTCACCCACACCGGCAACGGAGTGTACGGGGCGATGTTCACCGCCGCCGCGCTCGCCGTGGCGGCCGGGGGCGAGAGCGATGTGCACGGCTGCCTGGCCGCCGGGCTGCGGGTGGTGCCTCCGCACTCGCGGTATGCGCGTGCGGTCCGGCTCGGCATCGAAACCGCCCGTGCGCAGGAGGAGTTCGACGTGGTGGTGGACCGGCTGCACGCCGCGTACGCCGACACCCACCACTGGGTGCACGTGCTGCCCAACGCCGCGCTGCTGGCCGCCGCCCTCACCCACGCCGACGGCGACTTCACCCGGTCCATCGGCCTCGCGGTCTCCGGCGGCTGGGACACCGACTCCAACGGGGCGACCGCCGGTTCGCTGGCCGGACTGCTCGCGGGCGGGCCGGACGCGCTGCCCGAGCACTGGACGGCTCCGCTGAAGAACCGCCTCGCCACCTCCGTACCCGGCTTCGACCGGACCGGGTTCGACACCCTCGCCGCACTGACCCACCAGGAGGCTCTGCGCCCATGACCCGCATCGCGGTGCTCGGCAGCACCAACATGGACCTCGTCGCCTACACGGCCCGCGCCCCCGCGCGCGGCGAGACCGTCACCGGACGGGAGTTCCGCACGGTCCCCGGCGGCAAGGGCGCCAACCAGGCCGTCGCCGCCGCCCGCGCGGGCGGGGAGGTGGCCATGATCGGCGCGGTCGGCGACGACGTGTACGGGCCCCTGCTGCGCGACGGCCTCGAACACGCCGGGGTGGACACCGACCTCCTGCACACCGCGGAGGGACCCAGCGGCACGGCGCACATCGTGGTGGACGAGGCCGGGGCCAACTCGATCGTGGTGATCCCCGGCGCCAACGGCGTGGTGACCGCGCTCGGACCCGGGGAGATCGCCGCCATCGCCGCCGCCGACCTGCTGCTCATGCAGCTCGAACTCCCGTTGTCCGCCGTCGTCGAGGGAGCCCGCGCGGCCCGATCCCAAGGCGTGCGGACCATCCTCACCCCCGCCCCCGTGCAGCCCCTGCCCGACGAACTCCTCGACCACATCGACCTGTTGGTCCCCAACGAGCACGAAGCCGCCGAGCTGTCGGGGCGGGCCGAACCGCACGCCGCCGCCCAGATCCTGCTGCGCCGGGTGCCCGAGGTCATCGTCACGCTCGGCGCGAAGGGCTGCCTGTACGCGGCCCGGGGCGGCGAGCCGGTGCTCTTCGAGGCCCCCGCGGTGACCGCCGTCGACACGACCGGGGCCGGGGACACCTTCGTCGGCACGCTGGCCGTGGCGCTCGGCGAGGGGCGGCCGGTGGCCGAAGCCGTCGCCTGGGCGTCGGCGGCGGCCGCCCTGTGCGTCCAGAAACCCGGCGCGTCCACGTCCATGCCCTACCGCAGCGAGATCGAGGCAGCATGACCCCCACCACCGAATCCGTCGGCGCAGGACCCCTGACCGGTCTCAAGGTCATCGACCTGGCCACCCTCTTCGCCGGACCGCTCGCGGCCACCATGCTCGGGGACTTCGGCGCCGATGTGATCAAGGTCGAGCACCCCCGTAAGCCTGACCCCTCGCGCGGGCACGGGCCCGCCAAGGACGGGGTCGGCCTGTGGTGGAAGCTGCTCGGCCGCAACAAGCGCACCCTCACCCTGGACCTGTCCGCGCCCGGCGGCCGGGACGTGCTGCTCCAACTGGCCGCCGAGACCGATGTGATCGTCGAGAACTTCCGGCCCGGGACCCTGGAGCGCTGGGGTCTCGGCCCCGAGGAGCTGCACGCCGTCAACCCCCGTCTGGTGCTGGCCCGGGTCACCGGCTTCGGCCAGTTCGGCCCGTACGCCCACCGCCCCGGCTTCGGGACGCTGGCCGAGGCGATGAGCGGCTTCGCGGCGATCACCGGGGAGCCGGAGGGGCCGCCGACGCTGCCGCCGTTCGGGCTCGCCGACTCCATCGCGGCGCTGGCCACGGCGTACGCGGTGATGGCCGCGCTCGCCGGGCGGGAGAAGACGGGCCGGGGCCAGGTGGTGGACCTGGCGATCATCGAGCCGATCCTCACCGTGCTGGGCCCGCAGCCGCTCTGGTACGACCAGCTCGGTTACGTCCAGCCGCGCACCGGCAACCGCTCCCGCAACAACGCCCCGCGCAACACCTACCGCACGGCCGACGGCCACTGGGTGGCGGTCTCCACCTCCGCCCAGTCCGTCGCCGAGCGGGTGATGCGGCTGGTCGGCCGCCCGGACCTGATCGAGGAGCCCTGGTTCGGCGCGGGCACCACCCGGGCCGAGCACACCGAGGAGCTGGACGGGGCGGTCGGCCACTGGATCTCCCGGCACAGCCGGGAGGAGGTGCTCAACGGCTTCGAGAAGGCGGAGGCGGCGGTCGCGCCGATCCATGACGTACGGGAGGTGATGGAGGACCCGCAGTACCGGGCGCTCGGCACCATCGCCGAGGTCGACGACCCGGAGCTGGGGCCGCTGCGGATGCAGAACGTCCTCTTCCGGCTCTCGGAGACCCCCGGCGGGATCCGGTGGGCGGGCCGCCCGCACGGCGCGGACACCGAGGAGATCCTGGCCGGGCTCGGCCTCCCGGAGAACCGGATCGCGGCCCTGCGCGACCAGGGGGCCCTGTGACCGGCCGCCCGGTCCCGGTCCCGCCGCTGCCGGACGGCCCGCCGCCGCCCGTCGGCCGACCGCCACTGACCTGGCTGTACGTGCCCGGGGACCGGCCGGAGGTGGTGGCCAAGGCACTGGGCTGCGGGGCCGACGTGGTGATCGTCGACCTGGAGGACGCCGTCGCCCCGGACCGTAAGGAGTACGCGCGGTCGGCCACCGCCGAACTCCTCGCCGACCCGGTGACCGCCTCCCCCGACGCCGTACCGGTGCATGTCCGGGTGCACGGCGAGCAGGACATCCGGACGCTGATGAAGCTGCCGGGGCTCTCCGGCTTCCGGCTGCCCAAGATCACCCACGCCGTCTCGGTGCACCATGTGGCGGCGGTGGCCCCCGGCGTACCGCTCTATCCGCTGCTGGAGTCGGCGCTCGCCCTGGAGCACGCGTACTCGATCGCCTCGGCCGACACGTCGGTGCGGGGCATCGCGCTGGGCGAGGCGGATCTGCGGGCCGATCTGGGCGTACGGGAGGACCGCGGGCTCGACTGGTCGCGCAGCCGGCTGGTGGTGGCGGCGCGGGCGGCCGCGCTGCCACCGCCCGCCCAGTCGGTGTTCCCGGACGTCCGGGACCTGGACGGGCTGTGGACGTCGTGCGGGCGGGGGCGGGCACTCGGGATGCTGGGCCGGGCGGCGATCCACCCGCGCCAGCTGCCGGTGATCGAGCGGGCGTTCCGTCCCACGGCCGAGGAGATCGAGGCGGCCGAGGAGATCGTCACGGCCTCGGCGGTGGAGGCCGGGGCGCTGGCGCTGCCGGACGGGAGGTTCGTGGACGCGGCGGTGGTGGCGTCGGCGCGTCGCACACTGGCGATCGCCGGGCGGTCCTGAGGTCTCTCAGGTCCGCCCGGCGATCGGGGGCATGCGAAGTGCGGGGCGCGAGCCGGTCAGCTCTTGTCGGCTGCCTCGGGGGCGGAGTCCTTCTTCAGCGGGTCCTTGTCCGCGCTGTCGGCCTCCGGGGCGTCCGGGTCCTCGGCGCCGTCCTTCTTCTCGGCGGCCTCGGCGGCCTCGGCGGTCTTCGCGGCCTCCGCGTCCCGGTCCGGCTCGACGATCTCCTCGCGTCCCGGACGGATCTTCGCGGAGATCACGATGTAGACGACGGCGAGGACGAAGACGATGATCGCGGTCCACACGTTCAGGCGGAGACCCAGGATGTGATGGGCCTCGTCGACCCGCATGTACTCGATCCAGCCGCGTCCCGCGCAGTAGGCCGCGACGTAGAGCGCGAACGCCCGTCCGTGGCCGAGCTTGAAGCGGCGGTCGGCCCAGATGACCAGCAGCGCGACGCCGAGGCACCACAGCGACTCGTACAGGAAGGTCGGGTGGTACGTCCCGGCGACCCGGTTCGGGCCGTCGCTGATCTCCAGCGCCCAGGGGAGGTCGGTGGGCTTGCCGTACAGCTCCTGGTTGAACCAGTTGCCCCAACGGCCGATGGCCTGGGCGATCACCAGGCTCGGGGCCATCGCGTCGGCCCAGGCGGGCAGCGGGATGCCCCGGCGGCGGCAGCCGATCCAGGCGCCGACGGCGCCGAACGCGACCGCACCCCAGATGCCGAGGCCGCCCTCCCAGATCTTGAAGGCGTCGACCCAGTTCTCACCGTCGCTGAAATACAGCTGGTAGTCGGTGATCACGTGGTAGAGCCGACCGCCGACGAGACCGAAGGGCACCGCCCAGACGGCGATGTCGGCCACGGTGCCGGCTTTGCCGCCCCGGGCGATCCAGCGCTTGTTGCCGAACCAGACGGCGACGAAGACACCGATGATGATGCAGAACGCGTAGCCGCGGAGCGGGATCGGGCCGAGCTCGATCACGCCGGTCGACGGGCTGGGAATGAAGGCAAGGTTCATGGCGAGGTCGACGCTACCTTGCCGGGCGGTGGGTACGGCAAGCCACCCGGCAACGTCTGGGTAACGAGGGCCGCGTCACGGACGGGTGCGGGACGCGGTCAGGAACCGGGGGCGGACGAGGGGACGGCCGGGTCGGAGGACCCGCCGGCCGGGGCGGACGGGGCGGCGGTGCCCGGCTTCTTGCCCTGGTTGGCCTCGGCGACCCACTTCTTCAGGTTCTCCGGGGAGATCTGCTCGTCGCCCTTGCTCGGGAAGACGGACTCCCCGTTGAGCAGCACCGTCGGCGTGCCCTGGAAGCCGCCCTCGCGGAAGGCCGTGTCGGACTTCTTCACCCAGCTGTCGTGCTCGCCGTCCTCCACACAGCTGCGGAAGGCCGGTGTGTCGAGCCCCTCGACCTCCCCGGCCAGCTCGATCAGCCGGCTGTTCTTGCCGAAGGCGTCGTCCGGCTCGGGAGGCTGGTTGCTGAAGAGCGCGTCGTGATACGGCGCGAACTTGCCGGCGTCCTGGGCGCAGGCGGCGGCGTTGGCGGCGCGCAGCGATCCGGTGCCGCCGAGATTGCCGTCGATGATCGTGGCCAGGTGGTACTCCACCCTGATCCGGCCCTCGTCCGCCAGCTCCGTGATGGTGTCCCGGAAGGCGTTCTCGAACTGGGCGCAGACGGGGCAGCGGAAGTCCTCCCAGATCGTGAGGGTGGACGGGGCGTCGGCGGCGCCGACCGGCAGGGTGAGGGCGTCCTCACCGATCGCGCCGGAAGGGGCGACCGCCGGGCCGGAGGCGGTGTCGCCGCCGTCGTCCTTGCCCGCGTTGGCCGCGATCAGTCCGACCACGGCGGCCAGGGCGAGCACCCCGACCACCGCCGAGGCGACGATCAGCGTCCGGCGGCGCTTCTCGCGCCCCTTCTCCCGCTCGCGCTGCTGGGCCAGGCGCTCGCGCGCGCTTCTGTTTCCCTCAGGGATCTTGTCGCTCACACCCGGGGAACGAACCGGGGAGGCGCCTACGCGTCTCCCCGGTCCACAATCCACCCATTCGGGTGATTCCAGGGCTCAGCCCTTTCGAACACCTTCGGCCAGTTCGCCCGCCAGGGATCGGACGGCGGCGAGGCCGGCGGCCTCGTCGGGGGCGTCCAGCATCGCCTTGACGAAGGCCGAGCCGACGATCACGCCGTCCGCGAACCCGGCGACCTCGGCGGCCTGCGCCGCGTTGGAGACGCCGAGGCCGACGCAGACCGGGAGGTCGGTGGTGGCGCGGGTGCGCTCCACCAGGTCCTGGGCCTGGGCGCCGACGGAGGCGCGGGTGCCGGTGACGCCCATCAGGGACGCGGCGTAGACGAAGCCGCTGCCGGCCGCCGTGATGGTGGCGAGGCGGGCGTCCTGGCTGCTGGGGGCGACGACGAACACGGTGGCCAGACCGTGCTTCTCGGCGTGCTCGCGCCACAGCGCGGACTCCTGGACCGGCAGGTCGGGCAGGATGCATCCGGCGCCGCCCGCCTCGGCCAGCTCGGCGGTGAAGCGCTCGACGCCGTAGCGGTCGACGGGGTTCCAGTACGTCATGACCAGGATCGGGACGCCGGTGGCCCGGTGCGCCTCGCGGACCGTGCGCATCACGTCGGCGATCCGGACGCCGCCGCGCAGGGCGATGTCGTCGGCGGTCTGGATGACCGGCCCGTCGAGCACCGGGTCGCTGTGCGGGAGTCCGATCTCGACGACGTCAGCGCCGCCCTCGACGACGGCCTTGACCGCCTCGATGCCGCCGTCGACGGTCGGGAAGCCCGCCGGGAGATAGGCGATGAGCGCCGCCCGGTCCGCCGCCTTCGTGGCGGCGAGGGTGGTGTTCAACAGCTCGATGTTGCCGCTCACTTGGCGTCCCCCTCGATCTCGGCGCGGTCGCTGTCGGCATCCGCTTCGACGACGGCGTCGGCCTCGTAGAGCCCGAAGTAGCGGGCTGCGGTGTCCATGTCCTTGTCGCCGCGGCCGGACAGGTTGATGAGGATCAGCCCGTCCTCGCCGAGCTCCTTGCCGAGGTCCAGGGCTCCGGCGAGCGCGTGGGCGCTCTCGATGGCCGGGATGATGCCCTCGGTGCGGGACAGCAGGCGCAGGGCCTGCATGGCGGCGTCGTCGGTGACCGCGCGGTACTCGCCGCGGCCGGTGTCCTTGAGGTAGGAGTGCTCCGGGCCGATGCCCGGGTAGTCCAGGCCCGCCGAGATGGAGTACGGCTCGGTGATCTGGCCCTCGTCGTCCTGGAGGACGTAGGAGCGCGAGCCGTGCAGGATGCCCGGCTCCCCCGCGGTCAGGGTGGCCGCGTGCTCGCCGGTCTCGACGCCGTGTCCGGCGGGCTCGCAGCCCACCAGGCGGACCCCGGAGTCGGGGATGAAGGCGTGGAAGAGACCGATGGCGTTGGAGCCGCCGCCGACGCAGGCGACCGCAGCGTCCGGGAGGCGGCCCGCGCGCTCCAGGATCTGGCGGCGGGCCTCGACGCCGATGACGCGGTGGAAGTCGCGGACCATTGCCGGGAAGGGGTGCGGACCGGCGACGGTGCCGAAGAGGTAGTGGGTGCGGTCCACGTTGGCGACCCAGTCGCGGAACGCCTCGTTGATGGCGTCCTTCAGGGTCCGCGAGCCGGACTTCACGGCGACGACCTCGGCGCCGAGCATCCGCATCCGGGCCACGTTCAGCGCCTGGCGCTCGGTGTCGATCTCCCCCATGTAGATGGTGCAGTCGAGGCCGAAGAGGGCACAGGCGGTCGCGGTGGCGACACCGTGCTGGCCGGCCCCGGTCTCGGCGATGACGCGGGTCTTGCCCATGCGCTTGGTGAGGAGGGCCTGGCCCAGCACGTTGTTGATCTTGTGCGAGCCGGTGTGGTTCAGGTCCTCGCGCTTGAGGAAGATCCGGGCGCCGCCCGCGTGCTCGGCGAAGCGCGGGACCTCGGTCAGCGCGCTGGGACGGCCCGTGTAATGGACCATGAGCTCGTTGAGCTCGGCGGCGAAGGCCGGGTCGGACTTGGCCTTGTCGTACTCGACGGCGACCTCGTCCACGGCGGCGACGAGCGCCTCCGGGATGAACTTGCCGCCGTACGCGCCGAAATAGCCCTCGGCGCTGGGGATCAGACCCTCGGGGTCCGGAATGAAGAAGTCGGACGACATGCGACGTGCTCCTTGGCGTGGCAACGGATGGATGCACCGTGGGCGCGGAGCGGCGAGCGCCACCGCGACCGGCGTGCGGTCGTGGCGGTGCGGTCGTACGTACGGGAGGAGACGAGGGGTGGTGCGGTACGTCGGCCGGGGCTCGCTACAGCGCGGACCCCGGGCGCCATCGCATGCCGTTCACCTGGCCAGGTTCGTCGCCGATCACATACCGCACCCGCCGGCCGTGCACGCGCCGGGCGGGGGCGCGGCAGCCGCGGGGGCGGCAGCCACGCGCCAGCGGGGCGTGCGGGTCCCGGGCCGGAGCCCCGGCGGGGCTGGGCCGGGTGCGGGGCGCGGGACGTCCGGTCATGGTCGCTGCGTCCCCGGGTCAGCCGCGGCCGTGGCGGAGCGCCGGGTGGGCGCCCGCGGCGACGAGGTCGGCGACGGCGGCGCGCGGGTCGCGGCCGGTGACCAGGGACTCGCCGACCAGGACGGCGTCGGCGCCGGCGTTGGCGTACGCGATCAGGTCGTGCGGGCCCCGGACGCCGGACTCGGCGACCTTGACGATGTGGTCGGGGATCTCGGGGGCGACCCGCTCGAAGGTGGAGCGGTCGACCTTGAGGTCCTTCAGGTTACGCGCGTTGACACCGATGATCTTGGCTCCGGCGTCCACGGCTCGCTCCGCCTCCTCCTCGTCGTGCGCCTCGACGATCGGGGTGAGCCCGATCGACTCGGCGCGCTCGATCAGCGAGACCAGGGCCTCCTGGTCGAGGGCGGCGACGATCAGCAGGGCGAGGTCGGCGCCGTAGGCGCGGGCCTCCCACAGCTGGTACGAGGTGACGATGAAGTCCTTGCGCAGGATCGGGGTGTCGACCTTGGCGCGGACGGCCTCCAGGTCCGCGAGCGAGCCGCCGAAGCGGCGCTCCTCGGTGAGGACCGAGATGACGGACGCGCCGCCCGCCTCGTAGTCCGCGGCGAGCGCGGCCGGGTCGGCGATGGCGGCAAGGGCCCCCTTGGAGGGGGACGAGCGCTTGACCTCGCAGATGACGGTCACGCCCTCGCCACGCAGGGCGGCGACTCCGTCCTTGGCCTGGGGAGCGCGGGCTGCGCGCTCCTTCAGCTCGTCGAGGCTGACGCGCGCCTGCCGCTCCGCGAGGTCGGCGCGAACGCCGTCGATGATCTCGTCGAGCACACTCACGCGAGCGGCCCCCTTCCGGAACGGTTGACAGTGAACAGGATCAGCCATACCGATGGTATCCGCAGGATGCCCCGGGGCCCGCATCCGGCCACGCCGCGTCCCACTTCCTGGTCATTCGGGGGACCCGGCCTTCCTGGCCGCGCGGGGCACCGGGCTGGTCGTTCAGGGGGCGAGCGCCGAGCCGAAGGGCAGGTTCCGGACCACGGTGAAGATCAGCAGGACGGCCCCCACCCCCCACCACCGGGCGGGTGCCAGAGCGATCCGCAGGGGCTGTCCACGCCAGGCCCTGACCAGCCAGAGGACCCAGACGGCGGCGAAGAGGAAGTAGCCGGCGGTGGCGACCGCGTTGGCGGAGAACGCCGCGCCGAGATCTCCGTGGATGAAGGCGTGGGCGCTGCGCAGTCCCCCGCAGCCGGGGCAGAAGACCCCGGTCAGCTTGAGCAGCGGGCAGACGGGGTAGTGGCCGGACTCGTTCGGGTCGACGGTGCCGACGTATGCGAAGGCGCCCGCGACGGCGCCGAGAATGCCGACCGGCGTGGCCAGCCGGCCCATCGGGCCCGGCGGGCGGCCTGCCCAGCCCGTGGGGCGGCCCACCCGGCCTGTCGGGCGGCCTACCCAGCCCGTCCGGCGTTTGAGGACGGAACCGTGGCCGTGGGGGCCGGGTGCCTGCGAGGGTCCCTCGCCCGAGGGCCCTGTGCGCTCCGGGCCCACCCCGGCGAGGGTTCCGTCCTCAAACGCCGGACGGGCTGGAAGGGCGGGGGGTCCGTCCTCAAGCGGTGGACGGGCTGAAGAGGCGGGGGGTCCGTCCTCAAGGGGTGGGCGGGCTGGAAAGGCGGGGGGTCCGTCCTCGAACGCCGGGCGGGCTGAAGAGGCGGGGGGTCCGTCCTCGAACGCCGAGCGGGCTGAAGAGGCGGGGGGTTCGGGCTCGAGGGGTGGGGGGGCCAGGTCCGGGGTCGGGCAGACCGTTAGTGGCAGGTTCCAGGGGCCGACGCCGGGCGGCGCGGCTTCCGGGGGGGTCGGGTCGGGGCCCGGCCGAGGGGCGGATTCGGGGTCCGGCGGCGGGGCTGCGGCGGGGGTAGGCGAGGCGTCCACCCGCCGATTGTCCCCCGGCGATGCGAAAAGGCGCAGCCCCGGTGGGGCTGCGCCTGTCTGCGTGTCGGCCGCCGGGACGGTCCGGCGTCCGGGTCAGTGGGAGATCTGCGCCTGTCCGGCCCGCGCCCTGGCGTCGGCCATCTCGGCCGACTCCTTCGGCATGCCGAGGCCGGCGACCTTCATGGCGAGGCCCACGAGACCGCCGGCGAAGATGACGGCGATGCCGGCCCAGAAGCCGAGCGGGTTGGCCGCGACCATGAAGACGCCGGCGACGCAGAAACCGATGAACGCGATGATGACACCGGTCCAGGCGGCCGGGGTGTGTCCGTGGCTGTTGCCCGCCATGAGCTGCTCCTCGTGGTGTTGCGCTGTGGGTGACGCTGCAGATGTGGCCGCCGCCCGGGGACGGCTCGGGTCCATTGTCCCGTACGGGGCTGCGGGAGGTGAGCGTGGGGTCACGCCTCGCGCGTCGGGTCCTCGCCGCGGTCCAGGGCCTTCCAGAGGTCCTCGGGCCGGTCCGGGTCGGGGGCGGTGCGGGGCGCCTTGCCGGGGCGGGGGGTGCCGTCGCGCTCGTACTTTCCGGACATGGCGGGCCAGCGGCTGCCGTAGCGCAGCGCGAGGAGTCCGGCCAGCAGGATCAGCAGGCCGCCGGCGGCCGTGACGTAGGGCCAGGCGGTGTGGCTGAGGGCGTGGATGGTGGCCGCCGCGTCGCCGGTGGTCCTGGCGGCCTCCTCGTCGAGGGCCGTGCTGTCGGACCCGCCGGCCCAGGCGCTGAGCATGGCTCCCAGACCGCTGAGGGCGAGGAGGGCGGCGACGATCCGGCGGCCGGCGCCGCGTACGGCGAAGACCGCGACGAGGGCGGCGAGGCCGACGACGGCCAGGGCGGCCGGGACACCGGTGACGGCCTGGCCGTCGACGGTCAGCGGGAGGGCCCCGCCGCCGGTGGCCGCGTCGCCCTCGGCCCAGGTCTGCCCGGAGGCGAGGAGGACGACGGTGGCGCCGACCGCGCCGAGCAGCAGACCCGCCGCGAGACTGCGACGGCTCCCTGCGGAGTCGGGCGCGGAGTCGGGCACGGCGCCGGGCGCGGAGTCGGCGGTTCGGGCACGGGGCTGGGGTACGGGGACAGCACTCACGCCCTCCACTATCCCCTACCGGTTCAGCGGTCGTGGAGCCGGTTGGCCGTATGGACGGCGCGGAGCACCGCCGCCGCCTTGTTGCGGCACTCGGTGTCCTCCGCGACCGGGTCGGAGTCGGCGACGACCCCGGCTCCGGCCTGGACGTACGCGGTGCCGTCGCGGAGCAGGGCCGTGCGGATGGCGATGGCCGTGTCGGAGTCCCCGGCGAAGTCGAGGTAGCCGACGCAGCCCCCGTACAGTCCGCGGCGGCTCGGCTCCAGCTCCTCGATGATCTGCATGGCGCGGGGCTTGGGGGCGCCGGAGAGGGTGCCCGCGGGGAAGCAGGCGGTCAGCACGTCGAAGGCGGTGCGGTCGTCGGTGACCCGGCCGGTGACGGTGGAGACGATGTGCATCACATGGGAGTAGCGCTCGATCGACATGAAGTCGACGACCTCGACGCTGCCGGGTTCGCAGACCCGGCCCAGGTCGTTGCGGCCGAGGTCGACGAGCATGAGGTGTTCGGCGCGCTCCTTGGGGTCGGCGAGGAGCTCATCGGCGAGCGCCTGGTCCTCCTGCGGGGTGGCGCCGCGGTGCCGGGTCCCGGCGATCGGGTGGACCATGGCCCGGCCGTCCTCGACCTTGACCAGGGCCTCGGGACTGGAGCCGACGACGTCGAACCCGTCGAAGCGGAGCAGGTACATGTACGGGGAGGGGTTGGTGGCCCGCAGCACCCGGTAGACGTCCAGGGCGCTCGCCGTGCACGGCGTCTCGAACCGCTGGGAGGGGACGACCTGGAAGGCCTCGCCCGCCCGGATCCGCTCCTTGATGTCCACGACGGCGTCCCGGTAGTCCGCGCCGCCCCACAGTGCGGTGTACGGGGGCAGCTCGGACGGAGGAAGGGCGGCCGGGGCGTTCTCGACCGGGCGGCGCAGGTCGCGCTCCATCGCGTCGAGGCGGGCGACGGCATCCGCGTGGGCCTCGTCGACGCCGGTGGAGAGGTCGTTGTGGTTGATCGCGTTGGCGATCAGCAGGACGGTGCCGTTCTGGTGGTCGAGGACGGCGAGGTCCGAGGTGAGGAGCATGGTCAGCTCGGGCAGCTTCAGGTCGTCGCCGCCGTGATCGCCGATCTTCTCGAGGCGGCGTACGACGTCGTAGCCGAGGTAGCCGACCATGCCGCCGGTGAACGGCGGCAGACCCGCGTCGCCGACCAGGTCGCGCGGGGTGTGCAGGGTCTCGACGGTGGCCCGCAGCGCGTCCAGCGGGTCGCCGCCCGCCGGGACGCCGACGGGCGGGGTGCCGAGCCAGTGGGCCTCGCCGTCGCGGACGGTGAGGGTGGCGTCGCTGCGGACGCCGATGAACGAGTAGCGCGACCAGGTCCGGCCGTTCTCGGCGGACTCCAGCAGGAAGGTGCCGGGGCGCTCGGCCGCGAGCTTGCGGTACAGGCCGACCGGGGTGTCGCCGTCCGCGAGGAGGCGGCGGCTGACGGGGACGACGCGCCGGTCGACGGCCAGCTTGCGGAAGGTGTCGAGGTCCATGGCCGGTGACCTTACTGGGAGATCGGGAGGGCGTCGGCGTCGAAGCAGGTGCGGTCGCCCGTGTGACAGGCGGCGCCGGTCTGGTCGACCTTGACGAGGACGGTGTCGGCGTCGCAGTCCAGGGCCACGGACTTCACGTGCTGGACGTGCCCGGAGGTGTCGCCCTTGACCCAGTACTCCTGGCGGCTGCGCGACCAGTAGGTGCAGCGGCCCGTGGTGAGGGTGCGGTGCAGCGCCTCGTCGTCCATCCAGCCGAGCATCAGCACCTCGCCGGTGTCGTACTGCTGGGCGATGGCCGGGACCAGGCCGTCCGCGCCGCGCTTGAGGCGGGCGGCGATGGCGGGGTCGAGGCTGCTGGCGGGCGGCGGGGCGCCGGGCGTGCTGGTCATGGGCCCATTGTGCCGTGACGGCGGGGTCGTTCCGGGCTGCCGTCCACTGGGCGGACCCGGGGTGGCGGTCGTACGCTGGCGAGCATGTCGACCCATGCGAAGCGTGAACGTCTTCTGCTCGCCGATCTGTTGGAAGCGGCCGGTCCCGAGGCCCTGACCCTGTGCGACGACTGGAAGACCCGCGATCTGGCCGCCCATGTGGTGGTCCGCGAACGCCGGGCGGACGCGGCGGGCGGGCTGCTGGTGAGCGCGCTGAAGGCCCGGCTGGAGCGGGTGCAGGCGGAGTTCGCGGCGAAGCCGTACGAGGAACTGATCCAGCTGATCCGCACCGGTCCGCCGAGGTTCTCCCCGATGTCCCTCAAGCAGATCGACGAGGCGGCGAACACCGTCGAGTTCTTCGTGCACGCGGAGGATGTGCGCCGGGCCCAGCCCGACTGGTCGCGCCGCGAGCTGGACCCGGTCTTCTCCGATGTGCTCTGGTCGCGCACGGAGCGGACGGCCCGGCTGCTGGGCCGCAGGTCCCCGGTGGGCCTGGTGCTGCGCCGCCCGGACGGCCAGACGGCGGTGGCCCACAAGGGGACCCCGGTGGTGACGGTGACCGGGGAGCCCGCCGAGCTGCTGCTGTACGCGTTCGGCCGGCAGGACGCGGCGGACGTCGAGGTGGAGGGCGACCAGGCGGCGGTGGAGCGGCTGAGGGCGGCGGAGCTCGGGATGTAGGGCCCGGGGCGGGCCGGCATTCAGGGCCCGCGGACCCGGGCCCGGCCTGCGTGGTCTGCGGACCCGGGCCCGGCGGCCTCGGGGACGGCCCGCGTGGTCTGCGGACCCTGGCCCCGGACCCGGTCCCCCGGCGGACGGCGAACCCCGGCCCCGGCGGTCGGCGGACGCGGGCCTCGACTGGAGCGGCCCGGTCAGCCGGGCAGTTCGGCGCGGCGCAGCGCGGTGATCGTCAGGCCTATCGCGCCGCCGGCCGCGCACACGGCCGCGCTGCCCGCGAAGACCGGCCCGGTGCCCCAGAGGGCGACGGCGGCCCCGGTGGCGGGGTAGCTCAGCGGGGCGATGGCGTAGGTGAAGAACGTCGATACGGACGTGACCCGGCCCAGGTACGCGGGGTCGGCGGCGGTCTGGATGAGGGCTCCGCACAGCGCACCGGCCAGGCCGGCCGTGAGGCCGACGAACCCGGCGATCGCGGCGGCGAGGGCCACCGAGGGGGTCTGCGCCAGGCCGGCGATGCCCGTCGCGCCGACGAGCACCATCAGGCACATCACCAGCCCGGCGCGCGGCACCCGGCCCCGGACGGCGAGGAGGAGGGCGGACCCGGCCGCCCCTCCGGCGAATCCGGCGACGATCCAGCCCATGCCGGCCGCACCCCAGCCGCGCTGCTCGGAGAGCAGGATCAGGCCGAGGTTGAGCGGTCCGACGAAGCCGAGCTCGCTGAGGGCGATGACGAGCATGAGCGGTCCGAGCAGGGGGTGGCGGCGGATGTACCGGAGCCCGCCGACGAGGTCGTGCCAGGCGGTCGGCGTCTTCGCGGGGGCCGCCGGAGCCCGACCGGTTCCGTTCGGCGCCTCTCCGGTGGCCGCTGGAGCCTTGCCGGTTCCGTTCAGCGTCTCTCCGGTGGCCGCCGGAGCCTTGCCGGTTCCGTTCGGTATCTCTCCGGTGGCCGCCGGAGAGATACCGGTCTCGGCCGATGTCCCGCCGGGCGTCGCCGGCTCGGGCAGCGGTCCGATCCGCAGGCGCAGGAGCAGTGGCAGGGAGAGGGCGAAGAGCACCCCGGCGGCGGCGAAGGCGAGCGAGGGGCCGCCGACCGCCACGGCGACCCCGCCCATCGGCGCGCCGACGATCGAGGCGCCGCGCGCGGCCAGTCCGCGCAGTCCCTGGATCCGAGCGAGTTGGCCCGGAGGGCTGATCCGGGGCGGCAGCGCTCCGACGGCGGGCAGGAACAGGGCGTCGACCGCGCCGAAGAACAGGGCGACGACCACCAGGACGCCCACGGTGGGTGCGGTGAGGACCAGGGTGGCGGCGAGCGAGAGGACCAGGAGCGCGCGGGCGGCGTCGCTGCCGATGACGACGCGGCGGGGCCCGAGCCGGTCGGCGAGCACTCCCCCGCCGAGCATCAGGAGCGCCCGGGGCAGGGAGCCGGCCGCGAGGACCAGGCCGGTACCGGAGGCGCTGCCGGTGCGGGCGGCGGCCCAGGCGAGGGCCATGAAGTAGATGCTGTCGCCGATCATCGACGCGGTGTACGCGCCGAGCCAGCGCAGGACGTTCGGGTCCCGGTGCGCGGGGCGTTCGGGGGCTTCCACGGCGGTGACGGTCACGCGTGCGTCCTTCCGGGAGGGGCGGCGGGCCGGGGGCGGAGGTCTGCCGGACACGTCTCAGGGGCGGAAGGGGAATCCGTAGGTGTGCAGGGCGACGCTCTCCCGGCCCTGGGTGTCGCCCGCCTCCTCGCGGGCGCGGCCCGCTTCCTCGTAGCGGTCGATCAGCGCGCCCATCTCCCGGCCGAGTGCGGCCAGTTCCTCCGCGGTGAGCCGGAGGAGGTTCTCCGCGCTCCAGGAGGCGCTGCGCCATTGCGTGTCCCAGGTGTGCCGTGTGTCCTGGTGGGCCCGGTAGAGCTCGACGTGCTGGTCGAAGGACATCC
Organism: Streptomyces sp. NPDC020884; assembly: GCF_044333935.1. Classification (NCBI taxonomy): domain Bacteria; kingdom Bacillati; phylum Actinomycetota; class Actinomycetes; order Kitasatosporales; family Streptomycetaceae; genus Streptomyces; species Streptomyces sp. NPDC020884. Next base: position 269,771 of record NZ_JBIRRY010000001.1, read on the forward strand.
GGCCGGCGGCGGCGTAGACGGCCGCCCTGTCCGGTGCGTCGTCGAAGTCCTCGTCGCTGAAGGTCAGCCCTCGCGAGGACGGCTGCCACCAGCGTTCCCGGCCGTCGGCGCCCTGGCCCTCGGCGGGTTCGATCAGGCCGTGGTCGGCGAGTTTGCGCAGGTGGTAGCTGACGAGGGAGACCGCCTCGTCGACCTGGTCGGCGAGCTGGGAGGCGGTGGCGGTGCGCTTGATGTGCAGGGCCCGGTAGAGCTTCAGGCGCAGGGGGTGGCCGATCGCCTTGAGGGTGTCGAGGTCGGAGACGCGGCGTCGTTCTTCACTGGGCATGACACGACCGTAGATGCACAGGAAAAGTTGCGCAAGAATAATTGCGCAATATTTGTTGCGGGGTTTTTCAGGCGCCCAGCAACCTTCGCGCCGCCAGGGCCAGGGACACCTCGACCGCATCCCGGGGGCGGGTGAGGCAGCGGCCGGTGAGCTGTTCGAAGCGGCGGAGGCGGTTGAGGACGGTGTTGCGGTGGCAGTAGAGCCGCGCGCCCGCCCGCTGCGCCGAGCCGTCCGCGTCCAGCCAGGCCGTGAGGGTCTCCACGATGACGTCGCGGTCTGCGGGGTCCAGCCGGTCCAGCGCGCCCAGCACCCGGTCGGCGAGCGCCCCGGCGAGGGCCGGGGAGGACACGACCAGGGCGTCCGGGAGGTGCTCGTCGAGCAGGACGGCGCCCCCGGGCGCGGGGCAGGCGCGCAGCGCGGTCTCCGCGAGCCGGCGGGCGTCGCCGAGGGCGGCCAGCCCTTCGACGGCGGAGCCGATCCCGGCCCGGACGCCGGGCGGAACGTCCAGCGCGGCGGCCAGCTCGCCCAGTTCGCCGGGCGGACCCGCCAGCGGCAGGATCGCGAACTCGGCCTCCGGGCCCGGGTGCCAGAGCACCGCCGCCCCCGGGAACGCGGCGGGCAGCGCCAGCGGCGGGCGGGCGGCGGACTGCGGCCCGCGCGGGGCGGCGGCCACCGCGAGCACCGCGTACCGGCCCTGCTCCGGCAGCCCCAGCATCGCGGCCGCCTCGGCGAGGTCCGCGATCCGGGCGGTCCCGTCCAGCAGGGCGGCGACCATCAACCGCTGCCGGTTCTCGCGCCGCCAGGACAGCCGCCGCTCGGCCTGCCGGTAGGCGTCCGCGACGATCCCGCAGTGCTCGTCGACGAAGTTCCACACGTCGGCGGCGACATGGACGAGCAGCCGTACGTCGTCGGGGTCGCGCCGGGCGGTCGCGTCCACCAGGTCCTGCCAGACCATCGCCCCGCCCATCCGGAAGGCGTGCAGGACCGCGTCGAGCGGTACGCCCTGCTCGGCCCGGATCTCGCCGATCCAGCGGGAGGTGCGGTGGGCGGACTCGCGGAACTCCCGGGGCTGGATCAGGGAGCCCACGTTGTGCCGCAGCGAGTGGTGGACCTCCTGCCAGACCTCGGCCCGGTCGGAGTCGATCGCCGCCCGGTAGCCGGGCTCCTGGGCGTACAGGGCCTCGACGAGCCGGTCGGTGAGGGCCGGCAGTGACGCCACGAGGACCCGGGCGGCCCGGTGCAGCGCCTCGACGGCCTCGCGATCGGCCAGGGAACGCAGGCGCTGCGGCAACGGCGCCGCGGAGGGCGCGCCGTGCAGCTCCCCGATCCGCGAACGTACGACCTGTGGCATGGCGGCCTCCACCGGGAATCGGCCCACCGCGCGAGCGGCGGGCCGCTCGCACCCGGCCCGGCAGGGCGCGAGCGCGGCGACAGGATCCTGACGCCCGCAGAATGACATACCGCCCAGTCGGTACCTAGAGGTCTGCGCGGAACTCGTCATCACGGTCTCGCAACCTCCCGGCGTTCACCCCCTCAGGAGCCGCCCCCGGGAGCACCCCCGGAGCCGCCGCCGGGAGCCGCCCCTAGGAGCCCAGCAGCCGGGCCAGTTCGGTGCGGGAGCGGATGCCCAGGGCGGCGAAGACGTTGCGGAGGTGGTGGTCGACCGTGCGCGGGCTCAGCGACAGCCGCAGCGCCACCTCGCGATTGGTGGCCCCCTCGGCGACGCAGCGGGCGATGCGCTGCTGCTGGGGAGTGAGCGCCGCCAGCGGTGCGCCCGCCGTCTCCCGCCGGGCCTCGACCGGCTCCCCCGCCGCCCGCAGTTCCCCGGCCGCCCGCTCCGCCCAGGCGCGGGCCGAGCAGCACTGGAAGGCGACCAGGGCGTCGCGCAGCGGGCCGCGGGCTTCGCGGGTACGCCGACGGCGGCGCAGCCACTGGCCGTACAGCAGCTGGGTACGGGCCCGCTCGAAGTCGCCGCCCGCCCGTTCGTGGTGGGCCAGGGCCTCCGCGTAGCGGGCGTCGGCCTCCTCGGCCGGGGCCAGCAGGGCCCGGCAGCGGGCCAGTTGGGCGGGGGCCTGCGGGTCGGCGGTCCGGGCGGCCCATGACGCGAACTCGTCGACAGCGGCGTGGAGTTCGCGGGTCTCCCCGGGCAGCCGGCCGCCCAGGACGGCGGCTTCGACCCAGCAGGGCACGGCGAGCATCCGGGCGGCGAAGTGGCCCCGGCCGGGGCCGGTCCCGACCAGCGGGGCCAGCCGGGCGGCCGCCTCCCCGGGCCGCCCGGAGGCCAGGTCCGCGCGGGCGCGTGCCCAGGTGGCGAGGGTGACGGCCTGGGCCAGTCCGTGCGGCCCCGCCCCGGCCAGCGCGGCGTCGCCGTGCGCGGCGCACGCCTCGGCGGGCCCCTCCACGGAGGCCGCGAGGGCGAGCACGGCGTGCAGATGGGCGGAGCCGTTGGGCTGTCCCGTCCGGCGGGCGGCGTGCAGCCCCTCCAGGGCGTGGGCCCGCGCACCGGCGTGCCGCCCGGCCCGCAGTTCGGCGTAGGCGAGGTGTTCGAGGGCCTGCGGCAGCAGCGCGTCGGGCCCCCGGGTCCGTACGGCGGCGAGCGCGCGGGCGCCCGCGCGGCGGGCGGCGGCGACTTCCCCGAGCACCAGGGCCGCGACCCCGGACCGGAGCAGCGCGGCCGGGGCGCCGGGGTCCCCGGCGGGGTCGAGGCAGTGGCGGAGGAGGGCGTGGCCCTCGGCGGTGCGACCTTCGAGTACGGCGCACATGCCGGCCCGGTAGTGCTCCAGGTCCTCGTCCGGCGCGGTGCGGGCGAGGCGGTTCATGGCGTCGAGGTAGCCGGGCGCGTCCCCGGCCGCCCAGGCTGCCTCGGCCGCGCCGAGTAAGGCGTCGAGGGCCCGGCGGGGGTCGTGCGGGCCGAGCAGCGCGGCCGCGGCGAGCAGCGCTTCGTGGGCGTCGGCCGCGGGCCCGGAGCGCAGGGCGAGCATGCCGTGGACGTAGGGGGCGAGGCCCCGCGCGGGCTCGCCGGCCGGCCCCGCGGCGACGGCCGTACGGGGTCCGGTGCGGGCCAGCAGCGCTCGGGCCAGGGACGGGTCGCCCGCCAGCCCCGCCTGTTCGGCCGCCGCGGCGAACCGGGCCGCCCGCAGCACCGGTTCGGTGGAGAGCAGGGCGGCGCGGGCCAGGGCGGCGGAGCGTTCGGCGTGCGGGAAGGGAGCGACGGCGGCCTCCTCGATCCGGGCGGCCAGCCCGGCGTCCGGCCCGGGTGCGGCACAGGCCCACTGGACGAGGGCGGCGAGCGGGACGGACGGGGACGCGGCACCCCGGACGCCCGGAGAAGCCGGGGAGGGCCCGCCCGGGGGGACCGCCGTGACCGGGCCCCCCGCAGAGGCCGCGGGACCTCCCCCCGCAGCCCCCCTGTCACCCGCCCCCGTCGCGGTCCCCGTCCCCGTAGCGGAAGGCCCAGGGGCCCCGCCCGAAGCCAGCTCGGCACCCCGGCCCCCCGCAGAAGACACAGGACCTCCCCCCGCAGCCCCCCTGTCACCCGCCCCGGTCCCCGTACTCGTACCGGCCCCCGTCCCCGTCCCAGTCCCAGTCCCCGTCCCCGTCCCCGTCCCCGTCCCCGTCCCCGTCCCCGTCCCCGTCCCCGTCCCCGTCCCCGTCCCCGTCAGCAGGGTGGCGAGCAGTTCGTGGGCCGCGCGGCGCTGGGCCCAGGGGGCGTGGTGGAGTACGGCGCGGGCGACGAGGCGGTGGGTGAAGTGCACCCGGCTGCCCGCCCGTTGGAGGAGACCATCGGTGGCGGTGACGCCGAACAGGGCCCGGTCCAGGAAGGCCCGGGGCAGTCCGCTGCGGGTGCTCGCGCGGAGCAGGAGCAGGGCGTCCGCCCCGGCGCCGTCCGGCTCGTGCTCCTGGGCCGCGGCGGCGAGCAGGAGCAGGGCGCGGGTCCGGTCGGGGAGGCCGTCGAGGCGGTCCGCGTGGGCGGCCAGCACCGCTTCGCCGCCGGGCAGGGGCCAGGGCAGCGGGGTGCGGCCCGCGAGCTGGTCCGGGGTGAGGCGGCCGGTGAGTCCGGCGAGCAGACGGGGGTTTCCGACCGCCTCGCGGAGGAGTTCGGCGCGCACCACCGGATCGAGGCCCCCCGGGCCGGGGGTCAACCGGTCCAGGAGCGCCGAGGCCGCGTCCTCGTCCAGGGGGGCGAGGTGGAGCGTGGGCAGTCCGGCGAAGGCGGCGCCGTCGGCGGCCGAGAGGAGGAAGGCGGTCCGGCTGCCCGCGCCCGCCCCCCGGGCCACGAAGGCGAGGACGGTCCGGGACGCCGGGTCCCAGGCGTGCGCGTCGTCGGCGCAGACCAGCAGGGGCCGCCCGGCGCCGAGTTCCCGCAGCCGGGCGGCCAGTGCGTCGGGGCTGATGGCGGCGGGCGGGGAAACGGGCGGAGAGGCCGGCGGGCGGCCGGTGCGGGCGGGGACCGATCCGAGCTGGGTCCGGGCAGGGACCGATCCGAGCTGGGTCCGGGCAGGGACCGATCCGAGCAGGGCGTGGAGCCCGCTGTAGGGCACGGAGCGCATCGCGGGGACGGCCGTGGCGTACAGCACCGGGCCCCGGTCGCGGTGCGCGTCGGCCGCCTCGCGCAGCAGCGCCGTACGGCCGAGACCAGGCGCCGCGGCCAGCACGAGCGCACCTCCGTCGCCCCGCCTCAGTCGCTCCAACAGGCTTTTCAGGGTGGCGAGTTCATCGCTCCGGCCGTACAGCCGGAGCGGACTGCGCACGGTCGTCGATGAGGTCACACCGGCACGGTACGTTCGCGTCGGCGCGGGTGAAAGCGCCGCGTCCGGGTTCCGCACGGGGAGGGCGCGGTGCGGTGCGCGCTCCCAGCCGGAGCCCTGCCGCGCTGTGCCGGAGCACAGCGCGGCAGGGCCCGGAGCGCAGGGATCAGCCGGTGTGCGGGCAGTTGCCCCGGTACTCCGCGATGGTCAGGCTCGGCTGCGGGAGCGGGCAGAGGAACTGCTCGTAGCGGGTGTCGTTGTCGATGAATCGCTTCAGCCAGGAAATGCTGTACTTCGCGATCGTCGTGTTGGAGGTGTTCGGCGTGAAGTGCGAGGCGCCGCGCAGCTCCAGGTACGCCTTGTCCAGGGAGCCGGGCAGCGACTGGTAGAAGGGCTCGGAGTGCGTGGCGACGGGGGCGACCGTGTCACCGTCCGCACCCACCACGAGGGTCGGCGTGCGCAGTTCGGGCCAGGTCTTGTCGGTGTTCCAGCCGGTCAGCGGGATCGCCGCCTTCAACGAGGTGCGGCTCTTGGCGGCCTCCAGGCTGCCGCCGCCGCCCATCGAGTGGCCCATCACGCCGAGCCGGGAGGCGTCGACCCGGGTCCGCGCCGAGCTGCGCTGGGTCAGGTAGTCCAGCGCGGCGAGGAGTTGGCGGCCCCGGCTGTCGGGCTGGTCGAGCGTGGTGATGGTGTCGATGGTGAACACGACGAAGCCCTGGGAGGCCAGGCGCGGTCCGAGCCAGGCGATGGAGGACTCGTAGGCGGTGAATCCGGGCGAGATGACGACCGCGCCGAACGTGCCGTCGGCGGTGGAGGTCGGGTAGTGGATCGTGCCGCCGCCGAACCCGCTCACGGCGAGCGAGGAGACGGAGGTCTGCGAGGTGGCGTAGGAGCCGCGGCTCGCCTCGATGGAGGCGTTCGTGGGGGCCGGGCCGCGCTCGTACGGGTTGTCGGCGGCCTGGGCGCCCGGGACCAGGGCGGTCATCAGGAGGCCGGCGGTGGCCGCGGCGGCGGTCAGCAGACCCGCGAGCGTACGGGGGCGGCTCGGACGCGGGGGGATGGTGCCGGAGGGGAGGTGCTGCTGCACGGGGGGATCCTCTCGGTGGTGGCAGAACCGCACCACGCGGGGACCTTCGACCCGTCGTCCGGGGCCTCGGGATGCGCCGCGTGGCTCGGCCGGCGTCGTTCGCCGGCGTTCGCCACTCTCACGGTGCGTCCCGGGGGCACGCATCGGCGGTATCACCGGCCTTGGCGGACCGGTGATACCGCCGGGACTCAGCGGACCGGGTGTCCCGCTTCCCGGAGGGCGCCCTTGACCTCGGAGATCCGCAGGTCGCCGAAGTGGAAGACGGACGCGGCGAGCACCGCGTCGGCCCCCGCCTCGATCGCCGGGGCGAAGTCCGCGAGCCGGCCCGCGCCGCCGGAGGCGATGACGGGGACGGTGACGTGCTTGCGGACCGCCTCGATCATCTCCGTGTCGTAGCCGTCCTTCGTGCCGTCGGCGTCCATCGAGTTGAGCAGGATCTCGCCCGCGCCCAGCTCGGCGGCGCGGTGGGCCCACTCGACGGCGTCGATGCCGGTGCCCTTGCGGCCGCCGTGCGTGGTGACCTCGAAGGTGCCGTCCGGGGTGCGGCGGGCGTCGACGGAGAGCACCAGGACCTGGCGTCCGAAGCGCTCGGCGATCTCGCGGACGAGGTCGGGGCGGGCGATGGCGGCGGTGTTGACGCCGACCTTGTCGGCCCCGGCGCGCAGCAGCTTGTCGACGTCGTCGGGGGTGCGGACGCCACCGCCGACGGTGAGCGGGATGAAGACCTGCTCGGCGGTGCGGCGGACCACGTCGTACGTCGTCTCGCGGTCGCCGCTGGAGGCGGTGATGTCGAGGAAGGTCAGCTCGTCGGCGCCTTCGGCGTCGTACAGCTTGGCCATCTCGACGGGGTCGCCCGCGTCGCGCAGGTTCTGGAAGTTGACGCCCTTGACGACCCGGCCCTTGTCGACGTCCAGGCAGGGGATGACGCGTACGGCGAGGCTCACTGCGCGCCTCCCCGGTAGGCCTCGACCTCGACCTCGACGACCAGGCTCGGGTCCACGAAACCGGACACGATGACCATGGAGGCGACGGGGCGTACGGCGTCGAACAGCTCCTTGTGGGCGCGGCCGATGTCCTCCACGTCCCGGGCGTGCGTGAGGTACATCCGGGTGCGGACGACGTCCTCGCGGGTGAGGCCCACCTGCTCCAGCGCCGCGAACGCGACGTCGAAGGAGGTGATCGCCTGCTCGTACGGGGAGCCCGCGGAGATCTGGCCGTTGACCACGGAGGTGCAGCCGGCCACCAGGACGAGCCCGTTGGGGAGCTCGACCGCGCGGGAGTAGCCGAACTTCTCCTCCCAGGGGGCGCCGGTGGAGATCCGGCGTACTGAAGAAGGGGCAGCGTCCGTCATGCGGCGACCGCCTTGAGCGCCTCTTCCAGCGTGAACGCCTTCGCGTACAGCGCCTTGCCGACGATCGCGCCCTCGACGCCTTCGGGGACGAGGAGGGAGATCGCGCGCAGGTCGTCGAGGGAGGAGACCCCGCCGGAGGCGACGACCGGGCGGTCGGTGGCGGCGCAGACGTCCCGCAGCAGGCCCAGGTTCGGGCCCTGGAGGGTGCCGTCCTTGGCGATGTCGGTGACGACGTAGCGGGCGCAGCCCTCGGCGTCGAGGCGGGCGAGGGTCTCGTAGAGGTCGCCCCCGTCGCGGGTCCAGCCGCGGCCGCGCAGGGTGGTGCCGCGGACGTCGAGGCCGACGGCGATCTTGTCGCCGTGCTCGGCGATGACCTTGGCGACCCACTCCGGGGTCTCCAGGGCGGCGGTGCCGAGGTTGACGCGGCGGCAGCCGGTGGCGAGGGCGGCGGCGAGCGAGGCGTCGTCGCGGATGCCGCCGGACAGCTCGACCTTGATGTCCATGGCCCCGGCGACCTCGGCGATCAGGGCGCGGTTGTCGCCGGTGCCGAAGGCGGCGTCCAGGTCGACGAGGTGCAACCACTCGGCGCCGGCCCGCTGCCAGGCGAGGGCCGCTTCCAGCGGGGAGCCGTAGGAGGTCTCGGAGCCGGACTCGCCGTGCACGAGGCGGACGGCCTGGCCGTCGCGGACGTCGACGGCGGGGAGCAGTTCAAGCTTCGGCATTACAGCGTCTCGATCCAGTTGGTCAGCAGCTGGGCGCCGGCATCGCCGGACTTCTCGGGGTGGAACTGCGTGGCCCACAGGGCGCCGTTCTCCACGGCGGCCACGAACCGTTCGCCGTGCGTGGCCCAGGTGATCCTGGGGGCACGGATCTTGGCGTTGGTCACTTCGAGGGACCAGTCGTGCGCCGCGTAGGAGTGCACGAAGTAGTACCGGGCGTCGGCGTCCAGGCCGGCGAAGAGCCGGGAGTCCTCGGGGGCCTCGACGGTGTTCCACCCCATGTGCGGGACGATGTCGGCCTTCAGGGGTCCGACCGTACCGGGCCATTCGTCCAGGCCCTGGGTCTCCACGCCGTGCTCGATGCCCCGCTCGAACAGGATCTGCATCCCGACGCAGATGCCCATGACGGGACGGCCGCCGGAGAGCCTGCGGCCGATGATCCAGTCGCCGCGGGCCCGCTTGAGCCCGTCCATGCAGGCGGAGAACGCGCCGACGCCGGGGACGAGCAGCCCGTCGGCGTTCATGGCGCGGTCGTAGTCGCGGGTGATCTCGACGTCCGCGCCGACGTGGGCGAGGGCCCGCTCGGCGGAACGGACGTTGCCGAAGCCGTAGTCGAAGACCACGACCTTCTTCGTGTCAGTCACAGCGTGCCTCTCAGTCCCACAGTCCCTGGATCCGCAGGATGCCCGCCACCAGGCACATCACGGAGCCGATCGACAGCAGCACGATGACGCCCTTGGGCATCCCCTGCTTGGCGAAGGAGTAGACGCCGCCGGCCAGGAAGAGGCCGACGACAATCAGGATGGTGTTGAGGCCGGTCACAGGGCGCCCTTCGTGGAGGGCAGGATGCCGGCGGCGCGCGGGTCGTGCTCGGCGGCGTACCGCAGGGCGCGGGCGAGGGCCTTGAACTGGCACTCGACGATGTGGTGGGCGTTGCGCCCGTACGGCACGTGGACGTGCAGGGCGATCTGCGCCTGGGCGACGAAGGACTCCAGGATGTGCCGGGTCATCGTCGTGTCGTACTCGCCGATCATCGGCGCCATCTTCTCGGGCTCGGTGTGCACGAGGTAGGGGCGGCCGGAGAGGTCGACGGTGACCTGGGCGAGGGACTCGTCCAGCGGGACCGTGCAGTTGCCGAAGCGGTAGATGCCGACCTTGTCGCCCAGCGCCTGCTTGAAGGCGGCGCCGAGCGCGAGGGCGGTGTCCTCGATGGTGTGGTGGCTGTCGATGTGCAGGTCGCCCTCGGTCTTGACCGTGAGGTCGAAGAGGCCGTGGCGGCCGAGCTGGTCGAGCATGTGGTCGTAGAAGCCGACCCCGGTGGCGACATCGACCTTTCCGGTGCCGTCGAGGTTGATCTCGACCAGCACGGACGTTTCCTTCGTGGTGCGTTCCACGCGGCCTACGCGGGGGCTCATGCGTCGTGCTCCTTCTTCAGTTCGCGTACCGCATCGAGGAACGCGTCGTTCTCTGCCGGGGTTCCCGCGGAGACCCGCAGCCATCCCGGTACGCCGTTGTCCCGGACCAGGACGCCCCGGTCGAGGATCTGCTGCCAGACGGCGTGGCTGTCGTCGAAGCGGCCGAACTGGACGAAGTTGGCGTCCGAATCGGTGACCTCGTAGCCGGTGGCGCGCAGCTCGGCCACCAGCCGGTCGCGCTCGCTCTTGAGCTGCGCGACGTACCCGAGCAGCGTATCGGTGTGCTCCAGGGCGGCGAGCGCGGTGGCCTGGGTGACGGAGGAGAGGTGGTACGGCAGCCGCACCAGCTGGACCGCGTCGACCACGGCCGGGTCGGCGGCCAGGTAGCCCAGGCGCAGCCCGGCGGCGCCGAACGCCTTGGACATGGTCCGGGAGAGGACCAGGTTGCGGCGGCCCTCGATGAGCGGGAGCAGCGAGGGGTGGTGGCTGAACTCGCCGTAGGCCTCGTCGACGACGACCATCGAGGGGCCGGCGGCCTGGGCCGCGTCGTACAGGGCGAGGACGGTCTCCGCGTCGACGGCGGTGCCGGTGGGGTTGTTGGGCGAGGTGATGAAGACGACCGCGGGGCGGTGCTCGGCGATGGCGGCGCGGGCGGCGGCCACGTCGATGGTGAAGTCGTCGTTGCGCGGCCCGGAGATCCAGCCGGTGCCGGTACCCCGGGAGATCAGGGCGTGCATGGAGTACGAGGGTTCGAAGCCGATCGCGGTGCGGCCGGGCCCGCCGAAGGTCTGGAGCAGCTGCTGGAGGACCTCGTTGGAGCCGTTGGCGGCCCACACGTGGGCGGCGGTGACCGCGTGGCCCGCGGTGCGGGTGAGGTAGCGGGCCAGCTCGGTGCGGAGCTCGACGGCGTCCCGGTCGGGGTAGCGGTTGAGGCCGCGGGCGGCCTCACGGACCCGCTCGGCGATCCGGTCCACCAGGGCTTCGGGGAGCGGGTAGGGGTTCTCGTTGGTGTTGAGGCGTACGGGGACGTCGAGCTGGGGCGCGCCGTACGGGGACTGGCCGCGCAGCTCGTCCCGGATGGGGAGCTCGTCCCAGGGGTTGAGAGGGGCGGAGTTGCTCGTCACTGCTGCGGAACCTTCCAGCCGAACCTGGCCTTCAGCGCGGCGCCGTGGGCGGGGAGGTCCTCCGCCTCGGCGAGGGTCACGACGTGGTGGGTGACCTCGGCGAGCGCGTCGCGGCTGTAGTCGACGATGTGGATGCCGCGCAGGAAGGACTGCACGGACAGGCCCGAGGAGTGGCAGGCACAGCCGCCGGTGGGCAGGACGTGGTTGGAGCCGGCGCAGTAGTCGCCGAGCGAGACGGGCGACCAGGGGCCGACGAAGATCGCTCCGGCGTTGCGGACCCGGTCGGCGACGGCGGTGGCCTCCGCGGTCTGGATCTCCAGGTGCTCGGCGCCGTACGCGTCGACGACCTTGAGGCCGTCCTCGATGGAGGAGACCAGGACGATCGCGGACTGGCGGCCGGCCAGAGCGGGCTCGATACGGTCCTTGATGTGCTTGGAGGCGGCGACCTGGGGGGCCAGCTCGGCCTCGGTGGCGGCGGCCAGCTCCGCGGAGTCGGTGACCAGGACGGCGGCGGCCATCGGGTCGTGCTCGGCCTGGCTGATCAGGTCGGCGGCCACGTGCGCCGGGTCGGCGGTGGCGTCGGCGAGGATCGCGATCTCGGTGGGCCCGGCCTCGGCGTCGATGCCGATCCGGCCCTTGAGGAGGCGCTTGGCGGCGGCGACGTAGATGTTGCCGGGGCCGGTGACCAGGTTGACCGGGAGGCAGTCCTCGGTGCCGTACGCGAACATCGCGATGGCCTGGGAGCCGCCGGCCGCGTACACCTCGTCGACGCCGAGCAGGGCGCAGGCGGCGAGGATGGTGGGGTGCGGCAGCCCGCCGAAGTCCTTCTGCGGCGGGGAGGCGACGGCGATGCCCTCGACGCCCGCTTCCTGGGCCGGGACAACGTTCATCACGACGGAGGAGGGGTAGACCGAGCGGCCGCCGGGGACGTAGAGCCCGACGCGCTCGACGGGCACCCACTTCTCGGTGACGGCGCCGCCGGGGACGACCTGGGTGGTGTGCGTGGTGCGGCGCTGCTCGCGGTGGACGAGCCGGGCGCGGCGGATCGACTCCTCCAGGGCCGCCCGGACGGCCGGGTCCAGCTCCTGGAGGGCGCGGGAGAGCGCGTCGGCGGGCACCCGGACCGACTCGATCCGGACACCGTCGAACTTCTCCCCCCACTCGATCACTGCCGCGGAGCCACGATGGCGCACGTCCTCGCAGATGGGCCGCACCGTTTCCACGGCGGCCTCCACGTCGAACTCGGCACGGGGCAGCAGGTCGCGCAGGGCGGCGCCCTCGGGGAGGGCGTCACCGCGCAGATCGATTCGAGAGATCACACGGCAATTCTCGCAGACCGCCCGGAGCGGCCGGTCGCCCGTATCACTGGCTGATACCGGTCGCTCGCACCACTGGCCGATACGCGTCTCGGCCATGTCCGGCTGTCACTGCTGACCGCTAGCTTTCACAGCGTCACACAGAGGGAAGAACAGCACTACAGCGAGTGTGCACGGAGGGAGCGGCCGTGACCGAGCCGCACGAAGGCGACATCCCGGACGGCCTCAGCGCAGCGGAGCTGGGCATGTGGCAGTCCTTCCGCAACGGGACCACCTACGACTTACGTAGCTACGACACGACCCGCAACGACCCGTTCGCCCCGCAGTCGTGGGGACCGGAGCGGAGCGTCGGCGCGCGCACGGTGGCGCGGCTGCTGCTGAGCGGTCCGCCCGCGCGGCCCGGCCGGGTGGCGGCTCTGAAGCTCCGCGGGGTGCGGATCACCGGGAAGCTGGATCTGGCGGGCGGCCGGGTGGCTCCGTACGTGGAGCTGACCGGCTGCCGCTTCGAGCAGGAGGTGGTGCTCCCCGAGTGCCACTTCACGACCTTGCGGCTGGTGGGCTGCGCGCTGCCCCGACTGGAGGCGGCGCGGCTGCACACGGAGGGCGATCTGCATCTGCCGCGCTGCCGGATCGACCGGGGCATCCGGCTGACCGACGCCCAGATCGGCACGGATCTGCTGATCAACCAGCTCAGCGTGGGCCCGGACCGGCACGGGCGGGCCATCGTCGGGGACGGCATGGCGGTCGCCCAGGACCTCCAGGCCGAGATGATCGAGACGCTCGGCGAGCTGAGCCTGCGCGGGGCGAAGGTGGGCGGTTCGCTGAGCCTGCGCGGCAGCCGGCTGCGGGCCGCGGAGGACCGTCGCGCGCTGAACGCCCCGCAGCTGACGGTGGAGCGCACGCTGTACATGACCGAGGCGTGGGTGAGCGTCGACACGGGGAACCAGGGCACCACTCCCCCGTACGGGGTGGTCTACGCCCCGACCCCGGCGCGCGGCACCCGCTCGCAGATCTTCGAGTGCCGGGGCGGGGTGCGGCTGGACGACGGGCGGTTCGGGGACGCGGTGGACCTGCACAAGGCCCGGTTCACCATGACCCGGCAGGAGGAGCTGTCGCTGCGCCGGATCGTGACGCCGGAACTGCGGTTCAACGCGGAGCGCCCCGAGGAGGGCCGGGTCGTCCTGAACGGCGCGAAGGTGGTGACCCTGATCGACCTGTCGACGAGCTGGCCGGGCCCCGGCGGCCTCGCGATGGGCGGTTTCGTCTACGAGAACCTCGTCCCCTACGGCCACTTCCCGCTCTCCCGGCGGCTGGAGTGGGTGCTGGCCGCGACCCCGGAGTACGTCCCCGAGCCGTACGAGCGCCTCGCCACGGTGATGCGCAACTGCGGCGAGGACGCGGACGCGCGCGAGGTGCTGCTCGCCAAGCAGCGCCGCCGCCGCGAGACGCTGCCGCCCGCCGCGAAGGCCTGGGGGTACCTCCAGGACTGGACGGTGGCGTACGGCTACCGGCCGGGACGGGCCGCGGTGTGGATGGCGGTGCTGTGGGCGGCGGGCACGGCGGCCTTCGCGCAGCACGCCCCGCCCTCGATCAAGGGCGAGGAGCATCCGCAGTGGAATCCCGCGCTGTACGCGCTGGATCTGCTGATCCCGGTGATCAACCTCGGGCAGGACGGTTACTGGCGGATGGAGGACGCCTGGCAGTGGGCCGCGGCCGGTCTGGTGCTGGTGGGGTGGGTTTTGGCCACCACCGTGGCAGCGGGGGCGTCCCGGATGTTGCGCAGGGGCTGAGCCCCAGGGCACTGCGGGGCGGCCGCGGGCGGTCGGGGCCGAGGTTCCGGCCGTCCGCGCACGGTGACCACAGGGACGGGCGAGCAACACGGGAGGACGCATTCAAGCCAGCGAAGGCTCATTCCTTTGCCCTTTCTTGACCCGTCCCGATACAACCCCTTCACTCGGCACAGAAGCTTCACAGCACACCCCTGGCGCGGCCTTCACCAGCGCTTTTCAATGGTCTGCACCATGGCCTTCCTTCGCGCTCTGCTCAGTACCGCGCGCATGGTCCGGCACAGCCCTCCGCTGTCCGCCGGACTGTCCGCGGATGACGCGGTGCTGCTCGACGCCCCCGACGAGCGGCTCTCTCCCGCGCTGGTCGCCGCTGCCCTCGGCGACTACGAGCCGGCCGCCAAACTGCTCGCCACCACCCGGGACGCCACCGACTGGGAGAACCGGGACCGCTACCTCGGCCGGCTCGTCACCTTCGCCCGCAGCCGGGACGGCTGGCTCGTCGACTGGCTGGCCGCCGCCCCGCGCGACCCGGACGCGCTGCTGGTCAAGGCCGAGCTGTCGGTCCGCCGGGCCTGGGAGTCGCCCGCCCGCGCGGAACGGCTCCGCGAGGTCGGCCCGATGATCACCGCCGCCGCCGAAGCGGACCCGCGCGACCCCGTGCCGTGGCGGCTCGCCCTGGACCACGCACGCGGCACCCATGCCACGCACACCGCCTTCGAGTCGCTGTGGGAGCAGGCCGTACGGCGCTCCGCGCACCACTACGGCTGCCATGTGGCGGCGCTGCGCTACTTCTCCGCCGCCTGGTACGGCTCGCACCGCGAGTGCTTCGACTTCGCCGAGCGGGCCGCCGAGGACGCGCTGCCCGACTCCCTGGTGCAGGCCCTGCCGGTCCGGGCGGCCTTCGCGCTGCTCCTGGACACCCAGCCGCCGGGCCGGACCAGCCCCGTACTGGAGGAGCGGATCGACGCGGCGGCCGATCTGGCGATCGGGCTCTCCGCCGCCTACCGGCCCGGCGACCCGTGGCCGGCCGAGGTCCGCAATCTCCTCGCGTACGTCCTGCTCGCCCGGGGCCGCTGGGCGGAGGCGCTGCACCAGTTCAACATGATCGGCCCGTACGCGACGTCGTTCCCGTGGTCGTCGGTGTCCGAGGACGCGCTCGGCCGGTTCCTGGACGCGCGGGACGGCGCACGCCTCCAGGTGGCCTCCCTGACGCCGTTGCGCGACCGGGTCGACCGCGGCCGTCCCCGGGGCCATTACGCTTGAGCGTTGTGACCACCGCCCGCCTTCCCCTTTTCCCGCTCAACGCGGTGCTGTTCCCCGGCCTGGTGCTGCCGCTCAACGTCTTCGAAGAGCGATATCGCGCCATGATGCGGGAGCTGCTGAAGAGCGACGAGGACGAACCTCGCCGTTTCGTCGTGGTCGCGATCCGCGACGGCCGCGAGATCGCCCCGACGGCCACCGGTATGCCGGACACCATCGCGGCGGCCCCTCCCGCCGAGCGCGCCCCGGCGGAGGGCTTCGGCCCCGATCCGATCCAGACCTTCCACCGGGTGGGCTGCGTCGCCGACGCGGCGACGATCCGCGAGCGCGCCGACGGCAGCTTCGAGGTCCTGGCCACCGGCACCACCCGGGTCAGGCTGCTGTCCGTCGAGGCGAACGGCCCGTATCTGACCGCCGAGGTCGAGGACCTGGCCGAGGAACCACCCGGCGAGGACGAGGGCGACGAGGCGGGGGCGCTCGCCGAGGGCGTCCTGCGGGCCTTCCGCGCCTACCAGAAGCGGCTGGCCGGAGCGAGCGAACGCTCCCTGGCGACGGGCGCCGACCTCCCCGACGACCCGTCCGTGATCTCCTACCTGGTCGCGGCGGCCACGGTCCTGGACGTCCCCACCAAACAGCGCCTGCTCCAGGCCCCGGACACCGCGACCCGGCTGCGCGAGGAGCTGACGCTGCTGCGCAAGGAGACCGCGGTCATCCGGCACCTGCCCTCGCTGCCCGCGACCGACCTGACCCGGGCCCCCACCCACCCCAACTGAACGAGGACCCCGTCCCGGTGGCGAAGAAGCCGAAGAAGCAGTCCGGCGGCACCCCCGCCACGGTCGCCCTGACCGCGGCGGGCACCGCCTTCACGGTGCACGCCTACGACCACGACCCGGCCTCCCCGTCCTACGGCGAGGAGGCCGCCGAGGCCCTGGGCGTCTCGCCCGACCGGGTCTTCAAGACCCTGGTGGCGGACGTGGACGGCGAGCTGACGGTCGCGGTGGTCCCGGTGGCCGGCTCCCTGGACCTCAAGGCCCTGGCCGCCGCGGTCGGCGGCAAACGCGCCGCGATGGCGGACCCGGCCGCCGCCGAACGCACCACGGGCTATGTGCGCGGCGGCATCTCCCCGCTGGGCCAGCGCAAGCGCCTGCGCACGGTGCTGGACGCGTCGGCGCGCGCCCACGCGACGATCTGCGTCTCGGCGGGCCGACGCGGCCTGGAGGTCGAGCTGGCGGCGACGGATCTGGCGGAACTGACGGGGGCGACGTTCGCGGAGATCGCGCGTCGCACCGGTCCCTCACACCAGCGCCTCACACCGGCCCCTCACACCAGCCCCTCCGGCGATTGAGGAGCGGGGTCCGGGGCGGAGCCCCGGTTTCGGGAAGGGGCGGGTAGGGGAACAGGCCCGCCGCAGGCGACCCTAGACCGGCCCGCCCCCAGCGGACGACCCGCCAGGCGGCCCCGCCAGGGGCCCCTGCACCGGCCCCCCGCCATACCCCGTGTACCCCGACCAGTCCGGCTCGACATCCCGCGGCCCGAACGCCGCCGTGAGCAGCAGATGGATCCCCATCGCCGCGAACGGCCAGGCCAGCACCGCCACCCACACCGCGTGCAGCTCCAGCGGCGCGTCGAACGTCACGCCCTGGCCGGCCTCCCGGGCCCGCGCCACCACGTCGGACGACGGCCCCAGCCAGATGCCGACCCGCCACGCCAGCAGCGAGGCGAGCAGCGCGCCCAGCGCCAGGCCCACGACCACGAGGACGCCCCCGCGGCGCAGCCGCCAGAAGACGGCGGCGGCGGAGAGCACCCCGAAGCCGATGGCCAGCAGCACGAACGTTCCGTCCGCCCCGATCGCCTCCTCGCCCTCACTGTTCTTGAGGAAGACGGCCGTGTCGTCGGAGACCAGCGGAACGCGCGGCGCGAGCCACACCCACAGCAGCCCGAGCGCGATGCCCGCGAGCGCGACCAGGACGACGACGGCGACGGCCTGACGGAGCTCCGTGGCCGTGTCCGGGTCGTCCGGAGCTGCGAACGGGGTCTCGAGGTGGGAGCCCGAGGGCGGGGCCTGCCACGGATCGTGGGGGCCGGGCTGGTGGGGCGGCGTCAGAGGTGCGGTCACCGTGCCATCGTGCCAGGCCACCCTGTGAGGCGCCTCACCGGATGCCGCACCCGTGTTCGGGCCGGTCCGGCCCGGCGCTACCGTACGGCGGCCCGCCGGTACGCCCAGGTCGCCACGGCCAGCGAGAGAACCCCCACCACCGCGCAGATCGCGAGGAAGAAGGCGATGAGCCCCCAGTCCGGGCGGGCGTCGAAGGACCGGGCCAGCGCCTCGACCCCGTACGTCGAGGGCAGCAGGTCGCGTGCCCAGCCCACCGGCCCCGGCAGCCGGTCGGCCGGCAGCACCCCGAGCAGCAGGGCGGCGGACATGCCCAGCTGGCCCAGCAGGGTCGCCAGCTCGGGGCGCGGCGCGAGCAGCCCGAGGGCCGCGCCGAGGCCGGCCAGGGCGGCGCCGGAGAGCGGGACGACGGCCACCAGAACCCACAGATGGGTCATCGGCAGCTGGAACAGCACGCTTCCGGTGATCGCGGTGAAGACCGTGCCGGGCACCGTGAACGATGCGTACGCGGCGGCCGTCCCGAGCACCACCGCGGCGGGCGGCACGGGCAGGGTGGCGTAGTGGTCGAGCCCGCCGCCCGCCCGCAGCTGGCCGAAGTACTGGGCGAGCAGGTTGAGCGCGACGAACGCGACGACCAGGACGCTGGATCCCGCGACCACCGCGCGGGCCTCCGCCCCGCCGTCCACGACGCCCCGCATCAGGACCATGATCCCGACGGACTGGAAGGTCGCCACGAAGAGCAGCGGGATCCGGGCGACCCGCGCCCGGGAGAGCTGGGCGCGGTAGACGGCTGCAAGCGAGGGCAGCAGCCGGGCGCGCGGTGCGAGGGGCGCCGCGACGGTACGGGCGGGGCCCGTGCCGGAGGCGCCGGGCACGGGCCGGACACGCGGCGGTGCGGTCCTGGCCGGAATGATGCTCGTCACCTGAGGCCGCTCCCCTTAGACACGTCCAACACGTCCAACCGATCCCACCTGTCGCGTACGCGTACGTCCGCCGCGTCCGCCGCGTTCACGTTCCCCACGCCCCTCACGCCTTCACCAGCCCCTTGGCCGCCTTGGCCGCGTCTCCACCGAGCGCGAGATAGACATCCTCCAGGCTGGGTGTGGCCAGGGTGAAATCGTCGAGCGCGGCGAAAGCCGCGCCGCCCGTCACCGCGGCGACCGCGGCCCGTGCCTCGTCGGGGCCCAGCCGCAGCACCCAGCGCCGCCCGGACTCCTGGGCGGACGGTCGCAGGGCCGCCACCTCGGGGACGTCCAGCGGGGCCCGCTCGCGCCACACCAGCTCGACCCGCACCTCGCCGGCCACCTGCTCCTTGAGCCCGGCGGGGGTGTCGCAGGCGATGACCCGGCCGCGTTCGAGGACGGCGACCCGGTCGAGGACCGTCTCGGCCTCGATCACGTTGTGGGTGACCAGCAGGACCGTGGCCCCGCGCTCCGCCCGGCGGCGGTCGACGGCGGCCCAGACGGCGCGTCGGGCGACCGGGTCCATGCCGGTGGTCGGTTCGTCGAGGACCAGGACGGGCCGGTCACCGACCAGGGTGGCGGCGAAGCAGGCGAGCCGGCGCTGACCGCCGGAGAGCTTCTTCAGGGGCCGCCCGGCGATCGCGGTGAGGCCCAGCTCCTCCAGGACGGCGTCACGCTCTGCGCGGGCTTCCCGTACGGGAAGGCCGCGCAGCCGTCCGGTGGTCTCGGCCGCCAGGGAGACGGTCAGTTCGTCGAGGGCAGTGGATTCCTGCCCGAGGTAGCCGATCAGCCGGGAGGCCCGCTCGGGGTGGCGTACGAGGTCGTGGCCCAGCACCTCGACGGTGCCGGAGTCGGGCCGCATCAACCCGGTGAGCTGACGGACCAGGCTGGACTTGCCGGCGCCGTTGGGGCCGAGCAGTCCGAAGATCTCGCCGCGCTCGACGTCCAGAGCGATGCCGTCCGTGGCGCGGACCTCGGGCGTCGCGGGGGTGCCACGGCGGCCCCGGACGGCGGGATAGGTCTTGACCAGATCGCGCACCGCGCACACGGTGTCGCTCTGCGCCTGTGCTGTGCCCGTACTCACGAGGTACGAGAGTACGGGGTCACACGCCCCGGCCGACGTCCGGGGCCACTGCGCCGCCGCCGGGCGGCGCGCGGTGGCTACTCCGCCGCCGGTACGTGCTCGGCGGCGGCCCGCACGTCGATCTCCCGCCAGAAGCCGGCCCGGATCGCGTAGCGGTCGTGCTCGTCGATCTGGTCGTCCTTGTGGGCGAGGAGCCCGAAGCGGGCCGCGTACCGCAGCAGTTCGCCGTCGATCCGGTGCGGGATGCGCGGGTACATGGTGGAGAGCTTCTGCAGGTGGACGGTCTCCGGCAGGCGCTCCATCCAGCGGCGGGCGAAGACCTGGCCCACCTCGAAGGGGTCGCCGCCGACGGTGGTGATGTCCTCCTCCCGGTCCGCCCAGCGCTGTTCGGCGCTGGTGACCTGGGCGAGGGTCGGCAGCGACGCGGTCTCCGCCGGTTCGCCGAGGGGTCCGCCGCGTTCCACCCACCCCTTGTCGGAGGACCAGCGCAGCGTGGCGTTCGCGGGCTGGGGCGGGTGCTGGCGGTCCGGGTGGGTGGCGTGGGCGCGCAGCGCGGCCAGGTCCTTGGGGGTGGGGACGCCTTTGTGGCCGGCGGCGGGCGTGTCGGCGGCGGAGGCGTCGGGGGCGGCTCCCGCCGGAGCAGCGGGGCCGCCCCGGGCGGCGGCGGCCTGGGCCTCGGAGGCGCGTTCGGCGGAGGCGGCGAGGGCCGCCTCGGGCAGCGGCGCGGAGAGGATCGCGGCGATCTCGGGGCGCGGGACGGGCGGCGGGGCGCAACTGCCGCCGATGTCCTTGGCGCGTACGGCCTTGGTGATCCAGGCCCGGTCCAGGACCCGGCGTTCGTCGGCCTCGGCGACCAGGTCCTCGGACTGGTTGTAGTCGCCGTCGGCGGCCTGCACGGCCCAGAGGTGGACGGCGACCCCGTGTTCCTTGGCGGACATCAGTCCGGGCAGCAGATCGCCGTCGCCGGTCACCAGGACCACATCGGAGCAGGCCCGGTTCCTGGCCAGCTCGGTGAGCTCGGCGTGCATGGCGGCGTCGACGCCCTTCTGCGCCCAGCGTCCGTCACTGCGGGTCAGGGCGCCCAGCCGCACGGTCACGCGGGGCATCACCCGGAGCCGGCGGTGCTCGGGCTGGGGCACCCGGTCGGGGGCGCCGTCGAACCAGTAGATACGCAGCAGAGGCTGCTGGGTGTCCGCCTCGGCACGCTCCCGCAGCCCCAGGATGAGCGCGGCGTGGTCGACGGTGATGCGGGAACGAGCGGGCTCTCCGGCCAGCAGACTCGCGGCTGCCCCCAGCAAGTAGCCGGCGTCCACCAGGACGACGCAACGGTCCACGCGTGCCACCCTCTTCCAGAATTCGGGAACGGTTCAGCGGCCCGCTCCTCGATGACCGGGTCCGCTTACCCAGGGTTTCCTTCGAGTCTGCCCGACCGCGCAGGGGTTAACGGCCGGAACTGGATCATCGGCGTGGCGGATCCGGCAAGGAATACGGAAAGGACGCGGAAAGGCCGGGCGAAGGCCGTGCAACGGGGGTCACTGCGGAAACCACTACGCACGGTAATGATCCAACATGCGGCGTTTGCGGCGCTATGTGAGTCTGACAGCGGTCCTGGCCCCCCAGGATTCCCCACAGGAGGCATTCACCATGGCCAAGAACAAGAACCGCAAGCAGGGCAGTCAGCACGACCGCGCGTCCGCGTCGGAGCGTAGCGCGGAGGAGGCCAAGTCGACGGCGTACGAGTCGCAGAACCAGCCGCAGGCGCAGGCCCAGGGCAGCCCGTCCGACGTGGCGCGCAAGCATCAGCGGCGCTTCGGCCACAACTGACCCGTCGGCCGCATGCGGTAGGGCAGACGTTGAAGACAGCGAGAGGGGCGTCCCGCGGTTGCGGGGCGCCCCTCTCGTCGGTGAGCCGTGCGCTCAGCCGGCCAGGCAGGACGGGCCGAGCAGCACCTTCAGGTCGCCGAAGAGGGCCGAATCGGCCTTGACCCGGTGCCGGTCGAGCCGCAGGACGGTGGTCTTGCGGGGGCCCTGGAGCTTGATGCGGACCTCGGTGTCGCCCCGGTGGTGGCTGAGCACCTCGCCGAGCCGGGTGACCATGGGCGGGGTGATCTTCACGGTGGGGATGGTGAGGATGACGGGCGCGTTGGTCCCGGCGTTGGAGATGTCGGGGACCTGCATCTCCATGGCGACCAGCCGGGGCACGTCCTCGCGCTTGTCGAGCCGTCCCTTGACGAAGACGACGGTGTCCTCGACGAGCTGGGTGGAGACCAGCTGGTAGGTGGCGGGGAAGAACATGCACTCGATGGAGCCCGCCAGGTCCTCCACGGTGGCGATGGCCCAGGCGTTGCCCTGCTTGGTCATCTTGCGCTGGAGGCCGGAGATGATGCCGCCGACGGTGACGATCGCGCCGTCGCTGTAGTCGCCGCTCATGAGCTGGGAGATCGAGGCGTCGGCCTTGTCGGACAGCACGTGCTCCAGGCCGAAGAGCGGGTGGTCGGAGACGTACAGGCCGAGCATCTCCCGCTCCTGGGCGAGCAGATAGGCCTTCTCCCACTCGATGTCGGAGAACTCCACGTCGAGCCCGAAGCCCGGCTCGCCGCTCTCCTCCTCGCCGCCCCCGAAGAGGTCGAACTGTCCCTCGGCCTCCTTGCGCTTGACCTGCACCACGTTGTCGATCATCGGCTCGTGGTGGGCGACGAGGCCCTTGCGGGTGTGGCCCATCTCGTCGAACGCGCCGGCCTTGATGAGCGATTCCACGGTGCGCTTGTTGCAGACGACCGCCTCGACCTTGTCCAGGAAGTCGGGGAAGGTGCTGTACTTCCCCTTCGCCTTGCGGGACCGGATGATCGAGTCGACGACGTTCTGACCGACGTTGCGGATGGCGGTCAGGCCGAAGAGGATCACGTCGTCGCCCTGGGCGGCGAAGTTGGACAGCGACTCGTTGACGTTGGGCGGGAGCACCTTGATGCCCATGCGGCGGCACTCGTTGAGGTAGACCGCGGACTTGTCCTTGTCGTCCTTGACCGAGGTCAGCAGGGCGGCCATGTACTCGGCGGGGTAGTTCGCCTTCAGGTATCCGGTCCAGTAGGTGACCAGCCCGTACGCCGAGGAGTGCGCCTTGTTGAACGCGTATCCGGCGAACGGCACCAGAACGTCCCACAGCGCCTTGATCGCCGCGTCGGAGAAGCCGTTCTTCTTCGCGCCGGCCTCGAAGAGGACGAAGTTCTTCGCCAGCTCCTCGGGCTTCTTCTTGCCCATCACACGGCGCAGGATGTCGGCCTCGCCCAGGGAGTACCCGGCGACGATCTGAGCGGCCTTCTGGACCTGCTCCTGGTAGACGATCAGGCCGTAGGTGAGGCCGAGGACCTCCTTGAGGGGCTCCTCCAGCTCCGGGTGGATCGGGGTGATCTCCTGGCGGCCGTTCTTGCGCTCCGCGTAGTTCGTGTGCGAGTTCATGCCCATCGGGCCCGGCCGGTAGAGGGCCGAGACGGCGGAGATGTCCTCGAAGTTGTCGGGCTGCATCTGGCGCAGCAGGGAGCGCATCGGCCCGCCGTCGAACTGGAAGACGCCGAGCGTGTCGCCGCGGCAGAGCAGTTCGTACGTCTTGGGGTCGTCCAGCGGCAGGGAGAGCATCTCCAGGTCGACGCCCTTGTTGGACTTCACCATCTTGATGGCGTCGTCCATGATCGTCAGGTTGCGCAGGCCGAGGAAGTCCATCTTCAGCAGGCCGAGCGACTCGCACTGCGGGTAGTCCCACTGCGTGATCGTGACGCCGTCGGTGTGCCGGACCCAGACGGGTGCGTGGTCGACGATCGGCTCGCTGGACATGATGACGCCGGCGGCGTGCACGCCCATCTGCCGGACCAGGCCCTCGACGCCCTTGGCGGTGTCGATGACCTTCTTGACGTCCGGTTCGCTCTCGTACATCCCCCGGATCTCGCCCGCCTCGCTGTAGCGCGGGTGCTTGGGGTCGGTGATGCCGTTGAGGTCGATGCCCTTGCCGAGGACGTCGGCGGGCATGGCCTTGGTGAGCCGGTCGCCCATCGCGTACGGGTAGCCCAGCACGCGGGCGGAGTCCTTGATGGCGTTCTTGGCCTTGATCTTGCCGTAGGTGCCGATCATGGCGACCTTGTCGGCGCCGTACTTCTCGGTCACGTACCGGATCACCTCGACGCGCCGGCGCTCGTCGAAGTCGATGTCGACGTCGGGCATGGAGACGCGCTCGGGGTTGAGGAACCGCTCGAAGATCAGCCCGTGCTCGATCGGGTCGAGGTCGGTGATGCCCATGGCGTAGGAGACGATCGAGCCGGCCGCCGAACCACGGCCGGGGCCCACCGCGATGCCGTTGTTCTTGGCCCACATGATGAAGTCGGCGACGACCAGGAAGTACCCCGGGAACCCCATCTGGATGATGATGTCCATCTCGTACTCGACCTGCTTCTGCCGGTCGTCGGGGATGCCGTTCGGGAAGCGCCGGCCCATGCCGACCCGGACCTCCTCCTGGAACCAGGTGATCTCCGTGAAGCCGTCCGGGATCTCGAACTTCGGCATGAGGTTCTTCGCCTCGAACATGCCGACGGTGTCGATCTGCTGGGCGACCAGGAGGGTGTTGGCGCACCCCTGCTGCCAGGCGTCGGATGAGTCGACGGCGTACATCTCGTCCGTCGTCTTGAGGTAGTAGCCGGTGCCGTCGAAGCGGAAGCGGTCGGGGTCCGAGAGGTTCTTGCCGGTCTGGATGCAGAGCAGGGCGTCGTGGGCGGTGGCCTCGTTGGCGTACGTGTAGTGGGAGTCGTTCGTCACGAGCGGCGGGATGTCGAGCTTCTTGCCGATCTCCAGCAGACCGTCGCGGACCCGGCGCTCGATCTCGATGCCGTGGTCCATCAGCTCCAGGAAGTACCGGTCCGCCCCGAAGATGTCCTTGTAGTCGGAGGCCGCCTGGACCGCCTCGTCGAACTGGCCGAGCCGCAGCCGGGTCTGCACCTCGCCCGAGGGGCAGCCGGTGGACGCGATGAGGCCCTCGGACCACTGGGAGATGGTCTCCTTGTCCATCCGGGGCCACTTCTGGAGCCAGCCCTCGGCGTACGCGTCGGAGGAGAGCCGGAAGAGGTTGTGCAGCCCCGTCTTGTTGGACGCCCAGATCGTCTTGTGGGTGTAACCACCGGAACCGGACACGTCGTCGCGCTTCTGGTGCGGCTGCCCCCACTGCACCTTGCGCTTGTGTTTGCGCGACTCCGGGGCGACGTACGCCTCGATGCCGATGATCGGCGTGACGCCCGCCTTGGTCGCCGAGTGGAAGAAGTCGTAGGCCCCGTGCAGGTTGCCGTGGTCGGTCATCGCGATGTGCGACATGCCCATCTCGTTGCACGCCTCGAACATGTCCTTGAGCCGCGCCGCACCGTCCAGCAGCGAGTACTGGGTGTGAACGTGCAGGTGCGTGAAGGGCGGCTTGGTCACGGCGTCGGGCCTCCGGGAAGTCGGGCGATGACGGACGGGGGGACAGCGTGGAAGTCTACGACGTGACCGAGTCGAACGACGGGCACTCCCGGCTTCCGCCGAGCGTTGGAGAGGGCGGGACAGGCGTCCGTTTTGTCATGCACTCAGTCGTGCGGACCGCCGGTCCGCCCAGACACGCCAGCTATTGCAGGAGGCAGCAAGAAATGTCGGAAACGCAGACCGGCGCAGCGCAGCGCGGGGAGCAGATTCTCGCCGTTTTCGACACCGCCTTCGGGGAGCTGCTGGCCGCCGATCCGGCCGCCTTCCGGGTCAAGTTCCGCAAGATGGCGGGCTCGGCCTTCGCCTTCTACCGGGGCACCGCCTGCCTGTTCTACAGCGACCTGGAGCGGGAGCGGCACGGCGGCCCGTTCCTGGACGAGCGCACCGGCCGGGTGTGGATCCACGGCGATCTGCACGCGGAGAACTTCGGCACGTACATGGACGCCAACGGCCGCCTCGTCTTCAACGTCAACGACTTCGACGAGGCGTACGTCGGCCCCTTCACCTGGGACCTGAAGCGCTTCGCCGCCTCCGTGGCGCTCATCGGTTACGCGAAGGCGCTGGCCGACGAGCAGATCAGCGAGCTGGTCCGGATCTTCGCCGCGTCCTACCGCGAGCGGATCCACGCGCTGGCGACCGGCGCGAAGAACGACGAGGTGCCGCCGTTCACGCTGGACACCGCGGACGGGCCGCTGCTCGGCGCGCTGCGCTCCGCCCGTTCGCGCACGCGCTTCTCGCTGCTGGACTCGATGACGGTGATCCGGGACTTCGAGCGCCGGTTCGCGGACGGCGGCGGGGCGATCGACCTGGACGCCGCGACGCGCTACAAGGTGCTGGCCGCGTTCGACGGCTATCTGGAGACGCTGCCGGAGTCGAGCCTGACGCGGCCGGACTCCTACCGGGTCAAGGACGTGGTGGGCCGCCGCGGCATCGGCATCGGCTCCGCCGGGCTGCCCTCGTACAACATCCTTCTGGAGGGCAACAGCGACGCCCTGGAGAACGATGTGGTGATCTACCTCAAGCAGGCGCAGACCCCGGCGGTCTCCCGGCACATCACGGACGCCGCGGTGCGGGAGTACTTCCAGCACGAGGGGCACCGCACCGTGATCTCGCAGCGGGCCCTCCAGGCGCACGCGGACCCGTGGCTGGGCTGGACCGAGCTGGACGGGGCCGGCCAGCTGGTCGCCGAGGTCTCGCCGTACGCGGTCGACCTGGACTGGTCCGACATCGACGAGGTGGACGAGATCGCGGCGGTCGTCGCCGATCTGGGCCGGGCGACGGCCACGATGCACGGGGCGGCGGACGACGAGAGCGGGCACTCGCTGGTGCCGTTCTCCACGGAGCGGGCGATCGACGCGGCCATCGCGGCCGACGAGGAGAGCTTCGCGCCGCTGCTGGTCGACTTCGCCCACAGCTACGGGGCGCGGGCCCGCGAGGACCACCAGATCTTCGTGGACCTCTTCCGCAACGGCCGGATCCCGGGACTGTAGGGCGCCGGGTCCCGGTGGCCCCGCGCCACCGGGACTCTCAGCCTCTTTTAAGGTCCGCCTACCTCGGCGCATGACACACTTTCCGGCGATGGACATCTCAGGGACGCAGCTCAGGGTCGCGCGCGCGACGGTCTTCACCGCGCTCGTCGTCACCCTGTCCACGGCGTCCCATGTGCTGCTCTCCCGGGTCCCGCTGCCGCTGACCGCGGTCGCCCTGCTCGCCGCTGTCGTCTTCGCCGTGGCGTACGCGCTGGCCGGCCGGGAGCGCGGCTTCGGGGCCATCGCGGGCCTGCTGGTCCCGCTGGAGCTGGCCGCCGACACGCTCTTCACCACGGGCCAGCACCTCTGTTACGGGGCGGCCGGCGGCCCGGTCGCGGGCCCGCTGCGCGCGGTGGGCTTCGACGTCCTGTGCGGCGGCGAGGTCGGCACGGGCGGGGCCCGGGTCGCGGGCGTCGGCGCGGTGGGCACCCCGCTGGCCGATGTGGCCGGTGCGGGCGACCGGGCGGCCGCGCTGCTGGCACAGCCGGGACCGGCCGTGCCGTGGCTGCTGCTCGTCGCCCATGTGGCGGTCGGGCTGCTGGCCGCGGCCTGGCTGCGGCGCGGCGAGGCGGCCCTGTCCGGGCTGCTGCGCGCGGCGGCCCTGATGGCGTTCCGGCCGCTGCTGACCGCGGTCGCCGTGGTGCGCGCGGGCGTCCGGTCCGCGGCCCGTCGCCCCCGGGCGGCCGGGCGGCCGCACCCGCCGCTGACCGCCCGCTTCCTCGTGCACTGTGTGGGACGCAGGGGCCCGCCGCTCACGACGTACGCCGCTGCCTGAGGGCAGGGCGACGCACGAACGGCAGGACCGCCCGCTCCCCCACACACGTACCCACGGAGAACGATCATGAGCAAGCGCAACACCCAGGCGAACAAGGCAGCGGCCCGCGACCGGCTGCGCGCCGAGCGTGAGCGTCAGGCGAAGAAGGACCGGACCCGCAAGCAGGTCGTCGTGGCCGTCTCGGTCGTCGCCGCCCTGGCCGTGGTCGGCGGCATCAGCTACGGCGTGATGCAGCTGAACAAGCCCGACGCCTGGGAGGCGGCCGCCGACGCGAAGAACGTCACCGCGCCGAAGAACACCTCGGGCAAGGACGGCACCACCGTGGTGGTCGGCAAGTCGAGCGCCAAGAAGACCCTGGAGCTGTACGAGGACTCGCGCTGCCCGGTCTGCGCCACGTTCGAGCAGGGCGTCGGCGAGACCGTCTCGAAGGACGTCGAGGCCGGCAAGTACAAGGTCAAGTACGTCGGTGCGACCTTCATCGACAACACCGACAACGGCGAGGGCTCCAAGAACGCCCTGAGCGCGCTCGGCGCGGCGCTGGACGTCGGCCCCGAGGCGTTCCTGGAGTACAAGGCCGCGCTGTACTCGGCGAAGTTCCACCCCGAGGAGAGCGACGACAAGTTCGCCGAGGACAGCTACCTCATCGAGGTCGCGGACTCGGTCGACGCCCTGAAGGGGAACAAGGCCTTCCAGAAGAGCGTGGAGGACGGCACCTACGACGCCTGGGCGATGAAGATGTCCAAGACCTTCGACAAGAGCGGTGTGCAGGGCACGCCGACGCTGAAGATGGGCGACAAGAAGATCACGAGCGAGGGCAGCGAGAACGCCCCCATGACGGCCGACGAGTTCACGAAGGCCATCGACAAGGCGCTGAAGGCGTAACGCCTCCGGCCGCCGCCCGGCCGACGTTCCAGGCCCTCCGGCCGCTCGGGCGGCGGCCGGGCCACCGGGCGGCGACCGTTTCCCGACGGGTGGGCGAACTTCCGCTGTTCGCCCGCCCGTTCGCCGTCCGCGCCCCTAGGGTGATCGGCCGTGACCAGTCGACACCTTTCCTCGCCGAGCCGCCGCACCGTCGTGCGGGCCGCCGCCGCGGGCGCCGCCGCCGTCCCCGTGCTCGCCACCGCGTCCGTCACCTCCGCGACTCCCGCCCGTGCGGCCGGATCGCCCGCCTTCCTGCACGGCGTCGCCTCCGGCGACCCGCTGCCCGACGGCGTCCTGCTGTGGACGCGCGTCACCCCCGAGCCCGGCGCGGAGCCCGGATCGGGGCTCGGCGCCGACACCCCCGTGCGCTGGGAGGTCGCGGAGGACCGGGAGTTCGTCCGGATAGCCGCGACCGGCACGACGATCGCGTCGGCCGCCTCCGACCACACCGTGAAGGCCGACGTCCGGGGACTGCGGCCGGCCACCGCGTACTGGTTCCGCTTCACGGCGGGCGACGGCGTGCTCTCTCCCCTCGGCCGCACCCGCACCGCGCCCGCGACCGACGCCGCCGTGCCCGGCATCCGCCTCGGCGTGGTGTCCTGCGCCAACTGGGAGGCGGGCTGGTTCTCCGCGTACCGGCATCTCGCCGACCGGCCCGACCTGGACGCGGTCCTGCACCTGGGCGACTACCTCTACGAGTACGGGACCGGCGAGTACCCGGCGAAGGACGCGGTGCTGCGTGCGCACCGGCCCGCCCACGAGATCCTGGACCTCGCCGACTACCGCACCCGGCACGGGCACTACAAGACGGACACCGACCTCCAGGCGCTGCACGCGGCCCACCCGGTGATCGCGATCTGGGACGACCACGAGTTCGCCGACAACGCCTGGTCGGGCGGCGCGGAGAACCACACGCCGGGTGCGGAGGGGGCCTGGGAGCAGCGGGTGGCGGCGGCCAAGCGGGCGTACTTCGAGTGGATGCCGGTCCGCGCCTCCACCGAGGGGACCGTCTACCGGCGGCTGCGCTTCGGACGGCTGGCCGAGCTGCATCTGCTGGATCTGCGCAGCTTCCGCTCCGAGCAGGCGTCGATCGGCAGCGGGGCGGTGGACGACCCGGAGCGCACGGTCACCGGCCGGGCCCAGCTGGACTGGCTGAAGGCGGGGCTGACCGGGTCGGACGCGGCCTGGAAGCTGGTCGGTACGTCGGTGATGATCTCCCCGGTGGCATTCGGCGCGCTCCCCGCGCATCTGCTGGAGCCGCTGGCCGGGCTGCTGGGGCTGCCGAAGGAGGGCCTGGCGGTCAACGTCGACCAGTGGGACGGCTACACCGACGACCGCGCGGAGCTGATCTCCCACCTGCGGAAGGGGGCCATCGCCGACACGGTGTTCCTGACCGGCGACATCCACATGGCCTGGGCCAACGACGTACCGGTGCGGGCGGCCACGTATCCGCTGTCGGCCTCGGCGGCGACGGAGTTCGTGGTCACGTCGGTGACCTCGGACAACCTCGACGACATCCTGCGGGTCGCGCCGGGGACCGTGTCGCTGGTCGCGGCGGCGGCCGTGCGGGCGGCCAACCGCCATGTGCGGTGGGTGGACATGGACGCGCACGGCTACGGAGTGCTGGACGTCACCGCCGAGCGGGCGCAGATGGACTACTACGCGGTGTCCGACCGGACGGACCGCGACGCCACCTCCGCCTGGACCCGCTCCTACCGCACCCGCCGGGGCACCCAGCGCGTCGAGCGGGCCGACCGCCCGGTGCGCTGAGCGGCGCGCGCCCTCGGGGCGAGGGGTCCTACAGGGTGGCCAGGAAGCCAAGCGCGACCTTCCAGGTCTGCTCGGCGGCCGCCTGGTCGTAGTCGTGCAGATCGGGGTCGGTGAACAGGTGGCCGGCCCCGGGATAGCGGTAGACCTCCACGTCCGCGCCGGTCCGCTGCATCTGGAGATACCAGCTGTTCAGCCAGTCGTGGGACTCGAAGGGGTCCGGGTCCGCGACGTGCAGCTGAACGGGCAGCTCGTCCACCGAGGCCTTCTCGGCGATGTCCGATGTGCCGTGGAAGAGCAGCAGCCCCCGGGCCTTCGCGTCGCCGAGCGCCAGGGTCTGCGCGGTCGCCGCCCCGAGCGAGAAACCGGCGTAGACGAGTCCCTGGTCGGAGTAGGGCGCTGCGGCCAGCACGGCGCGCTTCAGCAGCTCGTCCTTGCCGATCTCCTCCTTGTGGGCCATGCCCTCTTCCACCGTGTCGAAGGTGTGCCCCTCGAACAGATCGGGCACGCGCACCTCATGGCCGGCGTCCCTGAGCCGCGCGGCCGCGGCGTGCACGGCGGGCCGGAGCCCGTACGTCGAGTGGAAAAGCATGATGTTCATGAGGCCCATGGTGCCATTCGCACCCCGGGGGCCGCCCTGCGTCAACAGGAGGACGAGGCAATGGAGAGCGTGCTGCGCCCGCTGATCGTGATCGGCGGTTCCGTGGTGATCACCCTGCTGGTCGGCTGGCTGGTCGACCTGCTGCTGCGGCGGGCCGACAGCCGTCACCACGAGACTCCGCTGTGGGGACTGCTGCGGCGCTGCCGGCCCCCGTTGCAGGTGGTGATCATCACGGCGCTGCTGCGCGGCAGCTACCGCCAGACGAAGATCACCTGGGTGTGGGACCACCGGGCCGGGATCGGCCAGGTCCTGACCCTGGTGCTGATCGGCGCGTCCGCCTGGCTGGTGGTGCGGATCGCGGCGACGGCCGTGGAGGCCAGCTACGCCCGGTACGCGACGGCCACCCGCGACCCGGCCCGGGTCCGCCGGGTGCGGACGCAGGTGACGCTGATCCAGCGCGTGGTCATCGCGGTGGTGACGGTGGTAGCCATCGCCGCGATGCTGCTGACGTTCCCCCCGATGCGGGCGGTCGGCACCTCGATGCTCGCCTCGGCCGGTGTGCTGGGCATCGTCGCGGGCGTCGCCGCCCAGTCGACGCTGGGCAATCTCTTCGCCGGGCTCCAGATCGCGTTCGGCGACATGGTGCGGATCGGCGACACCGTGGTGGTGGACGGCGAGTGGGGCACGGTCGAGGAGATCACCCTGACGTTCCTGGCGGTGCGGACCTGGGACGAGCGGCGGATCACGATGCCGGTCTCCTACTTCACCAGCAAGCCGTTCGAGAACTGGTCGCGCGGCGGGGTGCAGATGACCGGCACGGTCTTCTTCCATCTGGACCACTCCGCTCCGGTGGCCGCGATGCGCGAGAAGCTGCGGGACATGCTGGGCGACATCGCCGCCTGGGACGGCCGGGACTGGTCGCTGGCCGTCACGGACACGACGCCGTCCACGATCCAGGTGCGGGCCGTGGTCACCGCGAAGGACGCGAACGACATCTGGACGGTGCGCTGCGCGGTGCGCGAGCAGCTGGTCGGCTGGCTGCGCGACCACCATCCGTACGCGCTGCCGCGGATCTCCACCGCGCCCGCCGTGCTGCCGCCGGGCGGACAGTGGGCGGAGCCGACGGGGCCGGGCGGCCGGAGCGTACGCAACGGGAGCGCGCCGGCGGTCGAGGGCGGCGGCTCCAAGGCTCCGCGCACGGGCCGCGGCTGAAGCCCCGGTCTCAGCGCCCCGCTACACCGCCCCGCTGCTCAGCGCAGGGAGCGGACGTCCAGATACCGCAGGACCCGGTCGACGACCTCCGGGTCCGATCCGGCCTCGCTGCGTGCGGAGAGCACCTCGTGGCGGGCGGCCGACATCATCTCGCGCTGGACGCGGCTGACCGCCTTGAAGCGGTCGGCGCGCTTGGCGTAGGCCTCGCGCCGCTCCTCGTCGACCATGTCGGGGCTGATCCGGGCCCCGATGTCGTACGCGGCGCGCTGGAGCCGCTCCACGACCTCCTCGGGGAAGTCCTCCACCTCCTGGATCTCCTTGAGGCGGTACTTGGCGGCCTTGGCCGCCCGGAGGGCGAGTTCCCGCTCCAGGGCCTCTTCGGCGTCGGTGTCGGCCCGGACCTTCAGCTTGCGCACCAGCCAGGGCAGGGTGAGCCCCTGGAAGACCAGCGTGGCCATGATCACGGCGAACGCGATGAAGATGATCTCCTCGCGCCCGGGGAAGGGCTGCCCGTCGTCGGTCTCCAGCGGGATCGCCAGCGCCAGGGCGACCGAGGCCACCCCGCGCATTCCGGCCCACCACATCACGACGGTCTCCCGCCAGCTGGTGGGGATCTCCTCGCTGACGTCCCGGCGGGTGTGCAGCTTCTTGGCCAGCCAGGTCGCGGGCAGCAGCCACAGCAGCCGTACGCCGACGACGACCGCGACGATCGCGAGCCCCCAGCCGACCATCTCCAGGGCGTGCCCGTCGGCGGTGCCGAACACGGTGTGCAGCTCCAGGCCGATCAGTCCGAAGGCGACGCCGGTGACGAGGGTGTCGACGATGTCCCAGAAGGTACGTCCGGTGAGCCGGCCGAGCACGTCGTCGGCGTCGGCGGTGTGCTCGGCGAGGAACAGCGCGATGGTCAGGACGGCCAGCACGCCGGAGCCCATCAGCTCCTCCGCGAGGACGTAGGCGACGAAGGGGACCAGCAGGGTCAGGCCGACCTGGAGCGTGGCGTCGCCGAGCAGGTTCATCAGCTTGATGGTGAGCCAGCCGAGCGCGAGTCCGACGGCGACCGCGACGACGGCGGAGAGGATCAGCAGCCCGAAGGCCTCGGGCAGCGAGAAGGTGCCGCTGACGGCGGCGGCGATGGCCACGTGGTAAAGCACGATGGCGGTCACGTCGTTGAAGAGCCCCTCGCCCTCCAGGATCGACACCAGCCGGCGCGGCAGCCCCACGGAGCCGGCCACGGCGGTCGCCGCGACCGGGTCGGGCGGGGCGACGAGCGCACCGAGCGCGACGGCCGCGGCGATGGGCAGCCCCGGCACGATCGAGTTGGCGACCGCGGCGACGGCAGCCGTGGTGACGAAGACGAGAGCCACCGCCAGCAGGAAGATCGGGCGGCGGTTGGCGGCGAACTGCCGCCAGGAGGTGCGCTGGACGGTGGCGTAGAGCAGGGGCGGGAGCAGCGCGGGGAGGATGATCTCGGGCGGGATGTCGACGTTCGGCACGAACGGCATGAAGGCCATCGCGATGCCGACGAGGGTCATCAGCACCGGTGCCGGCAGCCCCAGCCGCGCCCCGAGCGGCACGGTGACCACGGCTCCGAGCAACAGCAGGAGCAGCAGGGACATCTGTTCCACGAGGCGCCTTCCCCAGCGTGCGGGTCCGGTCCGTCACGAGCGGCCGAACAGGGCTCTCACCCTGTCACGCGGGGTGCGCGATTCGACCGATACCCCCCGCTCGCGGCGCTCAGGCCGGGTGGATCTGCCGCCGCATGGCCCGGTGGGGCATGCCCGCGTCGGGGAACTCGGGGCCGTACGCGACGTAGCCGAGCCGCTCGTAGAAGCCGAGGGCGTGGGTCTGGGCGTGCAGGTCGACGGCGGCCAGGCCCAGCTTCCGCGCCTCGTCCTCGATGGCCGCGACGAGGGCCGCGCCGACCCCGAGGCCGCGGGCCTCCCGGCTCACGGCGAGCCGGCCCAGCGAGCCGGCGGCCGGGTCGCCGCCGGTCTTGCCGACCGCGTCCGCGCCGTGCAGCAGCCGCCCGGTGCCGAGCGCCGTGCCGTCCGCGGCGACGGCCAGGACATGCACGGCGGTCGCGTCGTGGGCGTCGTACTCCAGCTCCTCGGGCACGTTCTGCTCACCGACGAAGACGTCCTTGCGGACCTGGAAGCAGGCCGCCAGGTCGCTCTCCTCGACGGCCCTGCGGGTGCTGTACGGGGAGGGCCCGGCGGTCACTGGCTCTCCGCGGAGATGGTGTCGAGGGCGTGCTGGAGGTCGGCCGGGTAGGTGCTGGAGAACTCCACCCAGCTGCCGTCGCTCGGGTGCTCGAAGCCGAGGCGCACGGCGTGCAGCCACTGGCGGGTCAGTCCGAGGCGCTTGGCCAGGGTCGGGTCCGCGCCGTACGTCAGGTCGCCGACGCAGGGGTGGCGGTGGGCGGCCATGTGGACCCGGATCTGGTGGGTGCGGCCGGTCTCCAGCTTGATGTCGAGAAGGCTGGCGGAGCGGTAGGCCTCGATCAGGTCGTAGTGGGTCACCGACGGCTTGCCCTCGGCGGTGACCGCCCACTTGTAGTCGTGGTTGGGGTGGCGGCCGATGGGGGCGTCGATGGTGCCGCTCATCGGGTCCGGGTGGCCCTGGACGAGGGCGTGGTACTTCTTGTCGACGATCCGGTCGCGGAACTGGGCCTTGAGCAGGGTGTAGGCGCGCTCGGACTTGGCGACGACCATCAGGCCGGAGGTGCCGACGTCGAGGCGGTGCACGATGCCCTGGCGCTCGGCGGCGCCGGAGGTCGAGATCCGGTAGCCGGCGGCGGCGAGGCCGCCGATGACGGTGGTGCCGGTCCAGCCGGGGCTGGGGTGGGCGGCGACGCCGACCGGCTTCATGATGACGACGATGTCGTCGTCGTCGTGGACGATCTCCATGCCCTCGACGGGCTCGGCGACGATCTGGACGGGGGCCGGCGCCCCCGGCATCTCGACCTCAAGCCAGGCGCCCCCGTGGACCCGCTCGGACTTCCCGGCCACCGAACCGTCCACCTGGACCTTCCCGGCTGCGGCCAGCTCGGCGGCCTTGGTGCGGGAGAAACCGAACATCCTGGAGATGGCGGCGTCGACGCGCTCGCCTTCCAGGCCGTCCGGTACGGGCAGGGTGCGGATCTCGGGGTGCGTACTCACCTGTCGAGTATGCCTTGCGCCGAAGGCTCCCCGCGCAGCCCGGCCCCGGTCAGTCCTTGTGCACGGTCCCGTCGGGGTCCAGGCCCTTGAAGGAGAGGATCACGATGAGGATGCCGCCGCACACGATGGCGGAGTCGGCGAGGTTGAAGACGGCGAAGTGCTTGGGGGCGATGAAGTCCACCACCGCGCCCTCGAACACGCCGGGCGCCCGGAAGAGGCGGTCGGTGAGGTTGCCGAGCGCACCGCCCAGGAGAAGGCCCAGGGCGATGGCCCACGGCAGGCTGTAGAGCTTGCGGGCCAGCCGGACGATGACCACGATCACTCCGGCGGCGATGATGGTGAAGATCACCGTGAACGCCTCGCCGAACCCGAACGCGGCGCCCGCGTTCCGGATCGCCCGGAACTGCAGCCAGTCGCCGATGATGTCGATCGGCGGCTGGTGCTCCAGCTTCGCGACCACGATCATCTTGGTGACCAGGTCCAGCAGGTAGGCCACGACGGCCACGCTCAGGAGGACGAGGACCTTCCGCTTGCCCCGGCCCGCGTTCACGGTGGCGTCGGCGGCCGTGCTGCCGCCCTCGTCCGTGCTCTCGGCATCGGGATTTTCCGGCGTACCGATGATGCGCTCCGCCTCTGCCACGTGAGTCCCTCAACCTAGGTGCCGACTGAGGATGAGGGTACGACACACCGCTGTGGATCAGCCGCGCCGCTCCTGCTTCTGTTTGTCCTCGACGCAGAGAGTGGCCCGGGGGAAGGCCTGCATCCGCGCCTTGCCGATCGGTTTGCCGCAGACCTCGCAGAGTCCGTACGTCCCGGCTTCCAGGCGGGCCAGCGCCCGCTCGGTCTGCTCCAGCATCTCCTGGGCGTTGGCGGCGAGCGACAGCTCGTGCTCGCGGGTGATGTTCTTGGTTCCGGTGTCGGCCTCGTCGTCGCCCGCGCCGTCGCCGGAGTCCCGCATCAGCCCGGCGAGCGCCGCGCCGGAGGCCTCCAGTTCGCTGCGCAGCCGCAGCGTCTCGCTCGTCAGCACCGTCCGCGCCTCGGTGACCTCCTCGGGCGTCCAGGGGTCCTCTCCGGGCCGGACGGCCAGCTCGCCGGGGGCGGCGGCGCGGGCCGGCGGCACGGGGGCCGTGGCCTGTGCGCGTGCTGCGGGACGACTCGCGCTCTTCTTGGCTACCACCGTGTGGGCTCCCGTCTGCTCGGCGGCCCGAGCCGCCTCCGTGGCCGCCGCTGCGGCCTTCTTCGACGCCTTCTTGGCCACGCTCTTCTTGGCGGCGGGCTTCTCACCGACCGCCGTCCTCGCCGCGGTCTTCTTGGCCACGGTCTTCCTCGCTGCCGTCTTCTTGGCTGCCGTCTTCTTGGCAGCGGCCTTCTTGACCGTCTTCTTCGCGGGCTCGGCCGCCTGCTCGGCCGGTGGCTCGTGGGTGCTGTCGTGCTCGGGCGGGGTCTCTTCCGCCGTCTTCTTCGCCACCATGGCCGCGGCCCCTTCACACATTGTGATCTTGCTCGCGAATCGTGCTGGGACGATAAATCGACTCCAGCCCCGCGGCAACGGGGCACGCCGCCTTCTCGCCCCTCCCCCGTATCCGGTCGTGGCGCGCCTGCCTCCGTTGTTCCCAGCTCCCCGCCCGGTAATCCGGCCCCCGGGCCCCCCGGGCAAGTCCGTACGCCCCGTCCCGCCACTCGGGTCACGCCCGCGCGCCCCCGATAACCGGTCGGCCGCGGGCCGTACAGGCCCGTACACTGGGCCCAGCGAGAGGCATGGACGGGACGAGTAGCGCCGTACGCAGCCAGCAGCGACCCGGGGACGGTGGGAGCCCGGGGGCCAGCGCGTCGTGAAGATCACCCCGGAGCCGCCGGAAGAACGCTTTGGACCGTGGGCTCCGCCCCACGAGCGCCAGGGCCACTAGACCCGGCATCGCGACCCCAATGAGGGGGCCACGGGCACGCGCCCGGGGCCAAGGAGGGTGGTACCGCGGGAGCCGAGACGCTCTCGTCCCTCCGACGGAAGTGGAATACGTCCGCCGGAGGAAGCCGCACATGACATCGCCGCAGTACCGCCAGGTACCCGCCCAGGTCGACCTGCCCGCGCTGGAGCACGCCGTGCTCGACTTCTGGCGCGAGAGCAAGGTCTTCGCCAAGAGCCTCGACCAGTCCGAGGGCCGCCCCGAGTGGGTCTTCTACGAGGGTCCGCCCACCGCCAACGGCATGCCGGGCGCCCACCACATCGAGGCCCGCGTCTTCAAGGACGTCTTCCCCCGCTTCCGCACCATGCAGGGCTACCACGTCGGCCGGAAGGCCGGCTGGGACTGTCACGGTCTGCCGGTCGAGCTCGCGGTCGAGAAGGAGCTGGGCTTCAACGGCAAGAAGGACATCGAGGCGTTCGGCATCGCCGAGTTCAACGCCAAGTGCCGTGAGTCCGTGACCCGGCACACCGACGCCTTCGCCGAGCTGACGACCCGCATGGGCTACTGGGTCGACCTGGACGACGCGTACCGCACGATGGACCCGGAGTACGTGGACTCCGTGTGGTGGTCGCTGAAGGAGATCTTCACCAAGGACCTGCTGGTCCAGGACCACCGGGTCGCCCCCTGGTGCCCCCGCTGCGGCACGGGCCTGTCCGACCACGAGCTGGCCCAGGGGTACGAGACGGTCGTCGACCCCTCGGTCTTCGTCCGCTTCCCCCTCACCTCCGGCCCGCTGGCCGGCGAGGCGGCCCTCCTGGTCTGGACGACCACGCCGTGGACGCTGGTCTCCAACACGGCCGTCGCCGCGCACCCGGACGTCCGGTACGTCGTCGCGACGGACGGCGAGGAGAAGCTCGTCGTCGCCGAGCCGCTCCTGGAGAAGGCCCTCGGCGAGGGCTGGGAGGTCACCGGCCAGTCGTTCACCGGCGCGGAGATGGAGCGCTGGACCTACGAACGCCCCTTCGCCCTGGTCGACTTCCCCGCTGAGGCGCACTACGTCGTCAACGCCGAGTACGTCACGACCGAGGACGGTACGGGTCTGGTCCACCAGTCCCCCGCGTTCGGCGCCGACGACCTCGTGGTCTGCCGCTCCTACGGCCTGCCCGTGGTCAACCCGGTCCGCCCCGACGGCACCTTCGAGGAGGACCTGCCGCTGGTCGGCGGCGTCTTCTTCAAGAAGGCCGACGAGGCGCTCACCGCGGACCTGGACGCGCGCGGCAAGCTCTTCCGCCACGTCCCCTACGAGCACAGCTACCCGCACTGCTGGCGCTGCCACACGGCGCTGCTCTACTACGCGCAGCCGTCCTGGTACATCCGGACCACGGCGATCAAGGACCGGCTCCTCGAGGAGAACGAGAAGACCAACTGGTACCCGGACTCGGTCAAGAACGGCCGCTTCGGCGACTGGCTGAACAACAACGTCGACTGGGCGCTGTCCCGCAACCGCTACTGGGGCACGCCGCTGCCGATCTGGCGCTGCGAGGACGACCACCTCACCTGCGTGGGCTCACGCGCGGAGCTGACCGAACTGACCGGCGCCGACCAGTCGGCGCTGGACCCCCACCGTCCGTTCATCGACGAGATCACCTTCACCTGCACGCAGGAGAACTGCCAGTTGGAGGCGTACCGCGTCCCGGAGGTCATCGACGCCTGGTACGACTCGGGTTCGATGCCGTTCGCGCAGTGGGGCTACCCGTACAAGAACAAGGAGATCTTCGAGAGCCGCTATCCGGCGCAGTTCATCTCGGAGGCCATCGACCAGACCCGCGGCTGGTTCTACACGCTGATGGCGGTCGGCACCCTGGTCTTCGACAAGTCGAGTTACGAGAACGTCGTCTGCCTGGGCCACATCCTCGCCGAGGACGGCCGCAAGATGTCCAAGCACCTGGGCAACATCCTCCAGCCGATCCCGCTGATGGACCAGCACGGGGCGGACGCGGTGCGGTGGTTCATGGCGGCGGGCGGCTCCCCTTGGGCGGCACGGCGCGTGGGCCACGGCACGATCCAGGAGGTCGTCCGCAAGACGCTCCTCACCTACTGGAACACGGTCGCCTTCCAGGCGCTGTACGCGCGCACGTCGGGCTGGGCCCCGTCGGCGGCCGACCCGGCCCCGGCGGACCGCACGGTCCTGGACCGCTGGCTGCTGAGCGAACTGAACGCGCTGGTCGACCAGATGACGGCCGCGATGGAGGGTTACGACACCCAGCGCGCCGGCAAGCTGCTCTCGGCGTTCGTGGACGACCTCTCCAACTGGTACGTACGCCGCTCCCGCCGCCGCTTCTGGCAGGGCGACAAGGCTGCGCTGCGCACGCTGCACGAGGTCGTCGAGACAGTGACCCGGCTGATGGCCCCGCTGACCCCGTTCATCACCGAGCGGGTCTGGCAGGACCTGGTCGCCCCGGTCACCCCCGACGCCCCGGAATCGGTTCACCTGTCCACCTGGCCGCAGGCGGACCTGTCGGCGATCGACCCCGCCCTCTCCTCCCAGATGGCGCTGGTGCGCCGCCTGGTGGAGCTGGGCCGGGCCACGCGCGCGGAGTCGGGCGTGAAGACGCGCCAGCCGCTGTCCCGCGCACTGGTGGCGGCGACGGGCTTCACGGCCCTCTCCCCCGAGCTGCGCGCGCAGATCACGGAGGAGCTGAACGTCACATCGCTCGCCTCGCTCTCCGAGGTGGGCGGCTCGCTGGTCGACACCACGGCGAAGGCGAACTTCCGCGCCCTGGGCAAGCGGTTCGGCAAGGGCGTGCAGGCGGTGGCCAAGGCGGTGGCGAACGCGGACGCGGCGGCGCTGTCGCTGGCCCTGCGCGAGGGCACGGCCTCGGTGGAGGTGGAGGGCGAGAGCATCACGCTCTCCCCGGATGAGGTGATCATCACAGAGACCCCGCGCGAGGGCTGGTCGGTCGCCTCGGACTCGGGCGCGACGGTCGCCCTGGACCTGGAGATCACCCCGGAGCTGCGCCGCGCGGGCCTGGCCCGTGACGCGATCCGCCTGATCCAGGAGGCCCGCAAGAACAGCGGCCTGGACGTCGCGGACCGCATCGCCGTCCGCTGGACGTCGACGTCCCCGGCGACGGTGGAGGCGCTCACGGAGCACACGCCGCTGATCTCCGAGGAGGTGCTCGCCCCGGACTACGCGCAGGGCGAGGCGGACGCGACGTACGGCGAGGCGTTCGAGGACGAGGGCCTGGCGCTCACGTTCCGCCTGCGCAAGCAGTAGCGGTAGCCCGCACGACCAGGAGGGCCCGGCCGCACGTTCCGGCCGGGCCCTCCCGCGTACCCCCTCAGGGGCTCCGCCCCCGAACCCCCGCGCCTCAATCGCCGGCGAGGCTTGAAAGACGTCCTCAATCGCCGGACGGGCTGGATACCCGGCCCCGTCAACCCTCGACGGGCTTGATGTGCCCGGCTCCCTCAACCCTCGGACGGGCTGGATATGCCGGCCCCCTCAACCCTCGGACGGGCTTGATGTGCCCGGCCCTCTCAAGCCCCTCCGGCGATTGAGGAGCGGGGTCCGGGGCGGAGCCCCGAAACCAGCCCGTCCGGCGTTTGAGGACACAGGGGGCCGGGCGCACGCCGCCCACGCCAAAGGGCCGGGCCCCGGGAATTCCCGGGGCCCGGCCCTTCGCCTGCCGACGGCTACGCGCTCAGCGAGCGCGAACCGCTCAGTTGTCGTCCTCGTCGATCAGGAACCCACGCATCGGCGAAGGCGCCTGCTGCATCGGCTGCGGCGCCTGCGGCCGCACCGGCGCCATCGGCTGCGTCATCGCAGGCGACATCTGCTGCTGACCGCCGTAGGACGGGGCACCGCCCATGGTCTGACCGCCACCCATCTGCTGGCCGCCGTGGCCACCGTGGTTGGAGCCGCCCATGGAGTGACCCATCGCACCCGCACCGGCCGGAGCCAGCGAGGGCGACGGCGGCAGCGAAGCGGCTGCCGGAGTCCGCGGCGGGGCGAGCGAGTCGTCCGCCTGGGTCTCCAGCTGACGCAGCTGGCTCTCCAGGTAGGACTTCAGCCGCGTGCGGTACTCGCGCTCGAAGCCCCGCAGGTCCTCGACCTTGCGCTCCAGCGTCGCGCGGGCCGACTCCAGCGAGCCCATCGCCACGCGGTGCTTCTCCTGCGCGTCCCGCTCCAGGGCGTCGGCCTTGGCGCGCGCGTCGCGCTCCAGACCCTCGGCACGGCTGCGCGCCTCGCCGACGATCTTGTTGGCCTCGGAACGGGCCTCCGCGATCGCCTGGTCGGCGGTCTGCTGCGCGAGCGAGAGGACACGGGCGGCGCTGTCGCCACCGGGGCCCTGTCCCTGCTGCTGCATCTGCGGGGGCTGCATCTGCTGCATCTGCTGCTGCTGGGGGTGCTGGCCCATGGGGCCGCCCATCGGGCCACCCATGGGGCCGCCCTGCATCGGGCCGGGGCCGTGCGGGCCCTGCGGACCGGGGCCGTGGCCACCCTGGGGGCCGTGGCCACTGGGACCTGCGGGCAGCTGCGGCGCGCCACCGGGCAGCTGGGGCGGACCCATCTGCGGGGGCTGCTGCTGCTGCGGCGGTCCGGATATGGCGGCGGGAACGGGCGCACCCGGGCGATCCTGCTGCTCCGGAGGCTTGCGCATGCCCTGCTGCTGTTGCTGCTGGTTCTGCGCGGCGGCACGCGTCGCGGCGGCCAGCTTGGCGCGCAGGTCCTCGTTCTCACGGAGCAGACGGGTCAGCTCCGATTCGACCTCGTCGAGAAAGGCATCGACCTCGTCCTCGTCATAGCCTTCTCGGAGGCGGACGGTCGTGAACTGCTTGTTCCGCACGTCCTCGGGGGTCAACGGCATCTCTTCTTCACCTCTACGTAGTCGTCGGCAGTCGGCAAGACCGTATCGCTCACAACCTGACCACAACGCTGATCAGGATGTAGACGATGATCATCAGAACGAAGAAGGACAGGTCGAGTGCCACGCCCCCGAGACGCAGCGGCGGGATGAATCGCCGCAGAAGCTTGAGCGGTGGATCGGTGACAGTGTAGGTGGCCTCAAGTACGACCACCATCGCCTTGCCGGGTTGCCATGAACGTGCGAACTGGAAGACATAGTCCATGACCAGCCGGAAGATCAGCACGATGAGGAAACACATCAGCGCGATATAGACCACATCCAGTGCGACGCCCATGTCTCGCGCTTCCCTCTCCCCTGGCTCTCGTAGCTCCGGCCTCGTGGCCGGCACCGGCCTCTCGGCCGGGTTGTTCCCGGTGTCGTGTTCTCAGCTCTGGTTGAAGAATCCGCCCTCTGCGATGCGGGCCTTGTCCTCCGCCGTGACATCGACGTTAGCAGGCGACAACAGGAACACCTTCTGCGTCACGCGTTCAATGCTGCCATGGAGACCGAAGACGAGTCCTGCGGCAAAGTCGACAAGTCGCTTCGCGTCCGTATCGTCCATCTCCGTGAGATTCATGATCACCGGAGTGCCCTCACGGAAGTGTTCCCCGATGGTACGGGCCTCGTTGTAGGTCCTGGGGTGCAGCGTGGTGATGCGGTACGGCTCCCGCTCGGACACGACCTTGGGCATGATCACCGGTGCGTTCTTCTCCATGTTCGGGCGTTCAGGTGTGATGGATGCCACGGGGGCGATTCGGGCGGGTCGCCCGCTTTCCGCGGGGAGCTGAACCGGCTCACGCTGAGCGGGTGGCTGTACGACTCGTACCGGTTCATCCCTTTCGCGCTCGCGCTCGCGTTCCCGCTCCACCTGGTGCGGGGGCTGATGCCGCCGCCGGTCGCGCTCGGGCTCCGGCTCAGGTTCGAATTCGTCATCGGGGTCGAACCCCGGACCGTCGTACCCATCGTCCTCCACGAGGCCGAGGTAGACCGCCATCTTGCGCATCGCGCCGGCCATGCTCCGAGTCCTCCGCTCTGTGGTGGATCGGCATTCGTCACCAAGTGCCCGCGATCCACGGTGGCCTGCCCACTCCGAGTGGGAATGACCATATTTTCTGCTGTGGTCCGACTTGCTTCGCGACGTTACCCGAGCCGGGGTCGGACTCCGAGTACCGCCGTACCGACGCGTACATGTGTCGCTCCGGCCGCCACCGCGTCCTCCAGGTCCCCGCTCATACCTGCGGAGACCATGTTCGCAGCCGGATGACCGGCGCGCAGGCGGGATGAGATTTCCATCAGCCGGTCGAACGCGGCCCGTTGCCGACCGGCGTACGCGCCGGCCAACGGCGCCACGGTCATCAGACCGTCGAGCCGGAGTCCGGGAGCCGCGTCGATCGCGGCCGCCAACTCCTCGACCCCGTCCGGCGCGACACCGCCGCGTTCGCCGCGCTCGCCGCTCTCCGCGTCCAGGGCGACCTGGATGAGGCAGCCGAGCTCACGCTCCCCGCGCACCGCGGCGGCCGAGAGAGCGGTCACCAGTTTGGTGCGGTCCAACGACTGCACGACATCGGCGTATCCCGTCACAGAACGGACCTTGTTCGTCTGCAATTGTCCGACAAAGTGCCATGTCAGCGAAAGGTCGTCACAAGTGGCGGCTTTGGGGGCCGCGTCCTGGTCACGATTCTCGGCGACATGCCGCACACCGAGTTCATGCAGGATCCGCACATCGCTCGCGGGGTAGGTCTTGGTGACCACGATCAGGGTCACTTCCTCGCGCTTGCGGCCCGCCGCGGTGCAGGAGGAAGTGATCCTTTCCTCCACCTGTGCGAGATTCGCCGCGAGTTGAGCCTTACGGTCCGTCATGCCCTATCCGTCCAACCAGACATATCCGGCGAGCCGCCCGGTGACGCGGTCGCGGCGGTACGAGAAGTGGTCGCCCGATTCCCGGGTGCAGAGCGGCGAGGAGTGCCGGTCCGTCACACCGAGTGCGGCGAGCTGGGCGTGGACTCCGCCGGTGACGTCC
This sequence comes from Streptomyces sp. NPDC020884, assembly GCF_044333935.1. Taxonomy (NCBI): domain Bacteria; kingdom Bacillati; phylum Actinomycetota; class Actinomycetes; order Kitasatosporales; family Streptomycetaceae; genus Streptomyces; species Streptomyces sp. NPDC020884. The sequence continues at coordinate 313,349 of NZ_JBIRRY010000001.1, forward strand.
ACCGCCGGAGTTCCCCAGCTGGTCTCGGACCAGGTGCCGGGGACGGCCTCGGCGACCTCGGCCCGCATCGCGTCGGGCACTTCGTAGCACCGGCCGCAGACGGCCGGCCCGGTGTGCGCGGTGATCCGGGAGGGGTGTGCGCCGAGCGCGACCATGGCCTCGACCGCCGCCGGAACGACTCCGGCGACCAGCCCCGGCCGCCCGGCGTGCGCCGCCCCGACCACTCCGGCGACCGGGTCGGCGAGAAGAACGGGGGTGCAGTCGGCGGTGAGGACCGCGAGCGGCAGTCCGCGCCGGGTGGTCACCACCGCGTCCACGGCCGGAATCTCCGCGTCCGCACCCCAGGGTCCGTCCACCACCGCGACGTCCCGGCCGTGCACCTGGTTCATCCAGACGACGGACGCCGGGTCGAGACCGAGGTGACGGGCCGCGCGCTCGCGGTTCGCGCCGACGGCGGCGGGGTCGTCACCGACCGCGCCGCCGAGGTTGAGCTCACCGTACGGAGCGGCGCTCACCCCGCCCCACCGGTCGGTGAAGGCGAAATGAGCGCTGCCCGTGACGGGTGCCGCCTGATGCTGACCTATCACTTCAAGAAGTCCGGTACGTCCAGCTCTTCGGCCTGGGTGTCCTGGTAGGGACGGGCCGGCGGGACGTGCGGCGGCGAGACCGGACCGAGCGCGCTCTCGTTCGCAGCCGACGCGGGGGCGGGCTCGGCCGGGGCCGGGCTCTCCTCGCGCAGGGGAACCGAACCGAGTCCGCCGGCCGGACGCGCGGACTCGGCGGAGGACCTGGCCGGGGCGGCCTGCTCCTCGCGCTTGTTGCTGTTCGCGCCGAGGACGTTCTCCCTGCGGGTCGGCGGCTGTCCGCCGTCGAAGCCCGCGGCGATCACGGTGACCCGCACCTCGTCACCCAGGGCGTCGTCGATGACGGCGCCGAAGATGATGTTGGCCTCGGGGTGGGCCGCCTCGCTCACCAGCTGGGCGGCCTCGTTGATCTCGAAGAGACCGAGGTCGCTGCCGCCGGAGATGGAGAGCAGGACACCGCGGGCGCCGTCGATGGAGGCTTCCAGGAGGGGCGAGGAGATCGCCATCTCCGCGGCCGCCACCGCACGGTCGTCGCCGCGCGCCGATCCGATGCCCATGAGCGCCGATCCGGCCTCGGACATGACCGACTTGACGTCGGCGAAGTCGAGGTTGATCAGACCCGGGGTGGTGATGAGGTCGGTGATGCCCTGGACACCCGAGAGCAGCACCTGGTCGGCCGACTTGAACGCGTCGAGCACGCTGACCTGGCGGTCCGAGATGGACAGCAGGCGGTCGTTGGGAATGACGATGAGGGTGTCGACCTCTTCGCGGAGTTCGGCGATGCCGTCCTCCGCCTGGTTCGCGCGTCGCCGGCCCTCGAAGGTGAACGGGCGGGTGACCACGCCGATCGTCAGGGCGCCGAGCGAGCGCGCGATGTTGGCGACGACGGGTGCGCCGCCGGTGCCGGTGCCGCCGCCCTCTCCGGCGGTGACGAAGACCATGTCGGCCCCCTTGAGGACCTCCTCGATCTCCTCACGGTGGTCCTCTGCCGCCTTACGACCGACGGCCGGGTTGGCCCCGGCGCCGAGGCCACGGGTGAGTTCGCGGCCGACGTCGAGCTTGACGTCGGCGTCGCTCATCAACAGGGCTTGTGCGTCCGTGTTGATCGCGATGAACTCGACGCCTTTGAGACCGACCTCGATCATTCGGTTGATGGCATTGACACCACCGCCGCCGACACCGATGACCTTGATGACTGCGAGGTAGTTCTGCGGTGCTGCCACGTCGAAGGCCTCTCGCCTCGAGTTACGTGTCGTCGCTCTGCGGTTGCCCCGCGGCGACGACTGATGTCGATGGGGACGGTCCGAACGCCGACCCAAACCCTAACGTTGAAGTTTAGGGTTACCAGTGTGTCTGCTTCCTGGACTCTTCCGAACAGGACACTAAGTCGACAAGTGGCGCACGTTCAACGAACACGCCGAACCTCCCGTTTTTCTTTTCACCCTATGTGATCACCCGTAGCGCTGACCAACCAGGGTGTTGGCCAGCACAAATGCCCGTCAACTCGCCGATACCGCCGGGGCGGTGGGAGCGCTTACGTCGAACTGTCCCGCTTTGGGGGCGGCTTTCATGAGTGCGGCGAGAACGCGCGCCTTCACCGGACCGTCCTCGCCACTGCCCCAGGTCACCACACGGTCCCGGGTGAGCCGCAAGGTGATCGCGTCGTACGAGGTGACCCGTACGACGTCGGTGTCCTTGGCGACGCCCGCCGGAAGGTCACCGGCGACCCGGACCGCTTCCCGCAACAGACGGTCACCGCCGAAGCGGCGAAGGCTCGCGGAAGGGTCGGGATCCAGCTCCAGCAGGGGCACGCCGTCGGGCGCCTTGTCCACGGTGGCGAAGCGCACGCCCTCGGCGTCCACTTCCACGAACTTTCCGCCCTTTTCGACCAGCAGGACCGGCTTCCGTTCGGTCACCTTAAGGCCGATGCCGCCCGGCCAGGACCGAACGACATCAACTGTGTCGATACGAGGCAACTTCTGGCGCAACCGGCGCTCCATGGCGTCGGTGTCCACGGAGATCAGCGGGGCGCCGATCGGAGTGGCGGCAACCGCTTCCACTTCCTCGCGGGTGAGGACCTCGACGCCGCTCGTGCTGACCTTCTCGACGCGGAGCCAGGAGGAGCCGTAGAGCACCCAGACCACGAACGCGGCGAGCAGGGCGGCCACGACGGCGATCAGGATCAGCAGGGTGCGGCGGCTGATCCGGGGCCGCTCGGGCCCGATGTGCGGTGGGCGGGCGGAGGTGTCCGCCCGCCCGGGTGCGCCGCGCTGGGCGGTCGTCGGTCCGGCCACGCTCGCTCCTTCGCCGGACCCGGGACGCCCGCCCCGGGTCCGCACCGCATCGCGCCGGGCGCCTAGCGGCGCGCGGCGATCGCTTCGTACACCATGCCGACGAGCAGGTCGTCGGCGTCGCGCCGACCGAACTCGGCGGCGGCGCGGGACATTTCGTACAGCCGGTGGGGGTCCGACAGTACCGGCAGGACGTTGCCCTGCACCCATTCCGGGGTGAGCGCCGCGTCGTCCACCAGCAGTCCGCCGCCGGAGTTGACCACCGGCTGGGCGTTGAGCCGCTGTTCGCCGTTGCCGATGGGCAGCGGGACGTAGGCGGCGGGGAGCCCGACGGCGGTGAGCTCGGCGACGGTCATCGCGCCCGCGCGGCAGAGCATCATGTCGGCCGCGGCGTACGCGAGGTCCATCCGGTCCACGTACGGTACCGGGATGTAGGGCGGCATCCCGGGCATGTTGTCGATGCGCGGCAATTCGTTCTTCGGGCCGACCACATGGAGGATCTGGATCCCGGAGCGCTGGAGCAGCGGTGCGACCCGCTGGACGACCTCGTTGAGGTGGCGCGCGCCCTGTGAGCCGCCGGAGACCAGCAGCGTGGGCAGGTTGGGGTCGAGGCCGAAGGCGGCGCGGGCCTCCGGGCGGACCCGGGCGCGGTCCAGGGTGGCGATGGTGCGGCGCAGCGGGATGCCGATGTAGCGGGCGCCGCGCAGCTTGCTGTCCGGGGTGGAGACGGCGACCCCGTGGGCGTACCGGGAGCCGATCTTGTTGGCCAGACCCGGGCGGGCGTTGGCCTCGTGGACCACGATCGGCACGCCGGCCCGCTTGGCGGCCAGGTAGCCGGGCAGCGCGACATAGCCGCCGAAGCCGACCACGCAGTCCGCCTTGGTGCGCTCCAGGACCTGCTCGGCGGCCTTGATGGTGCCGCGCAGCCGGCCCGGGACGGTGATCAGTTCGGGCGTGGGCTTACGGGGCAGCGGGACGGCAGGGATGAGCGCCAGCTCGTACCCCCGCTCGGGCACGAGCCTGGTCTCCAGTCCGCGTTCCGTGCCGAGGGCAGTGATTCCCACGGTCGGGTCCTGCCTGCGCAGGGCGTCTGCGAGGGCAAGCGCGGGCTCGATGTGCCCGGCGGTCCCCCCGCCGGCGAGTACGACATGCACCGAAATTCACCGCTCTCCGGACGGACGCTTCTTGACGCGCCGTCTCATCGTCTTCCATCTCACCCCGGGCTTCCGCATGGCCAGGGCCGTCTTCGCGGCGGGGTCCTCCCGTGCGAAGGCGATCATCAGCCCGACCGCGAACATCGTCGGCAGCAGGGCCGACCCCCCGTAGGAGAACAGCGGGAGCGGAACCCCGGCGATCGGCAACAGGCCGAGCACCGCACCGATGTTGATCACGGCCTGGGCCGTGATCCACGTGGTCACGCCTCCCGCGGCATACCTCACGAAGGGGTCCTCCGTGCGTCCGGCCACGCGGATACCCGCATAGCCTAGGGCCGCGAACAGGGCGAGCACGGACAGCGTCCCCGCCAGACCCAGTTCCTCACCGGTGATGGCGAAGATGAAGTCAGTGTGGGGTTCGGGGAGTTGACCCCATTTTTCCACACTCGCGCCCAGTCCGGAACCGAACCATCCGCCGGACGCCAGAGCATAGATTCCGTGTGCGGCCTGCCAGCAGCCGCCCTCCGGATCGGGCTCGCTCACGCCCATGCAGGCGAGCCGGGACATCCGGTTGGGGCTGGTCCGGATCAGGACGAAGGCGATGACGGCGGCGAAGCCGAGCACCCCGGCGAACAGCCGGGTGGGGGCGCCGGCCAGCCAGAGCAGGCCGAACAGGATCGCCGTGAGAATGATCGCGGTTCCCATGTCGCCGCCGAGCATGATCAGTCCGAGCAGCATGAAGGCCACCGGGACCAGCGGCACGAGCATGTGCTTCCACTGCGTCAGCAACCGCTTGTCCTGCTTGCGGGCCAGCAGGTCCGCTCCCCACAGGATGAGGGCCAGCTTGCCGAACTCGCTGGGCTGGAGCTGGAACGGGCCGCCCAGGTAGAGCCAGTTCTGGTTGCCGTTGACCGACATCCCTATCCCCGGCACCTGGACCAGGATCATCAGGAAGACGGTGACCATCAGTATCGGGTAGGCCAGCGCCCGGTGGAGTTTCACCGGCATCCGGGCGGCGATCAGCATCAGCCCGCCGCCGATGACGGCGGCGAGGAACTGCTTGGCGAAGAAGTACGTCGCGGGCTTGCTGATGTCCAACGCCTTGATCATCGAGGCGGAGTAGACCATCACCAGGCCCAGCACGGTGATCAGGAGGCTGGAGCCGAGGATCACGTAGTAGGCGGTCAGGGGCCGGTCCCAGGCCCGTCGTGCCCGCTCGTAGGTCCGGCGCGGTCCGCCGCCGCGCCCGCCCCGTCCGCCGCGCGGGGTGCGGGGGCCCGAGCCGCCGCGTCCGGAGCCGCGGGGCGCCTCGGGGCGCCGGGCGCCGGTGGCGAGGCGCCCGCGCAGGGCGAGCCCGGGGGGCAGCGGTACGCCGGAGGGGGCGGGCGCCGCGGTGAAGGGGCGGGGAATCGAGGCCCTCGCGCTCTCCCGCCGTACGGCGAAACTCTCGTCGGCCGGCATTGTCGCTGTCCCCTCCACTGCTCGTGCCCGGGGCCCGTGCCCCGGCGCGGAGGCCCGGTCGGTCAGGCGCTCTCGCCGGCGCGTGCGCGGACCGCGTCCGCGAACGCCTCGCCCCGCTTGTTGTAGTTGGTGAACATGTCCATCGAGGCACAGGCCGGGGCCAGCAGTACCGTATCGCCCGGCCGGGCGAGCGCGGCCGCCTGCGCGACGGCTTCGGACATCGCCCCAGTGTCGGTCCGGTCGAGGTCGACCACCGGGACTTCGGGGGCGTGTCGCGTCAGGGCTTCGCGGATCAGCGCGCGGTCGGCGCCCATCAGCACGACCCCGCGCAGCCGCTTCGCCGCACCGGTGACCAGCCCGTCGAAGGTGGCGCCCTTGGCCAGTCCGCCCGCGATCCAGACGATGGACTCGTAGGCGGCGAGGGAGGCCTCGGTGGCGTGGGTGTTGGTGGCCTTGGAGTCGTCGACGTAGGCGACCTCGTCGATGTCCGCGACGTGTTCGATGCGGTGGGCGTCCGGCCGGAAGGCGCGCAGACCGTCGCGGACGGCGGCCGGTTCCACGCCGTAGGCGCGGGCGAGGGCGGCGGCGGCGAGGGCGTTGGCGATGTTGTGCGGGGCCGGCGGGTTGACGTCGGCGACCTCGGCCAGCTCCTGGGCCTGCTTCTGGCGGTTGGCCACGAAGGCCCGGTCGACGAGGATGCCGTCGACCACGCCGAGCTGCGAGGGGCCGGGGGCGCCGAGGGTGAAGCCGATGGCCCGGCAGCCCTCCTCGACGTCGGCCTCGCGGACCAGGTCCTCGGTGGCCGGGTCGGCGACGTTGTAGACGCAGGCCACGGTGTTGCCCTGGTAGACGCGGCCCTTGTCGGCGGCGTACGCCTCCATCGAGCCGTGCCAGTCGAGGTGGTCGGGGGCCAGGTTGAGGACGGCGGCGGAGTGGGCGCGCAGGGAGGGCGCCCAGTGCAGCTGGTAGCTGGAGAGCTCGACGGCGAGGACGTCGTACTCCGTCTCGCCGAGCACCGCGTCCAGCAGCGATACGCCGATGTTGCCGACGGCCGCGGTGCGCAGGCCCGCCGCCTCCAGGATCGAGGCCAGCATGCGTACGGTCGTGGTCTTGCCGTTGGTGCCGGTGACCGCGAGCCAGGGGGCGGCCTCGCGGCCGTTGGTCCCGCGCAGTCGCCAGGCCAGTTCGACGTCGCCCCAGACCGGGACGCCCGCCTCGGCGGCAGCCAGGAAGAGCGGCTTGTCCGGCTGCCAGCCGGGGGCGGTGACGACGAGTTCCGTGGATGGCGGCAGGGTGGCTCCGTCGCCGAGGCGCACGGTGATGCCGAGCGCCTCCAGTTCGGCTGCCTGCGCGCGGGCGCGGTCGTCGTCGCCGTCGTTGACGACGGTGACGAGCGCGCCGCGCTCGTGCAGGGCACGGGCAGCGGGGATGCCGCTGACGCCGAGCCCGGCGACGGTGACGTGCTTGCCCTGCCAGTCCACGGTGCTCACTTCTTGGCTGCCCATCCCGCGTAGAAGAGGCCGAGGCCGACGATCACGCACATGCCCTGGATGATCCAGAAGCGGACCACGACAAGGACTTCGGACCACCCCTTGAGTTCGAAGTGGTGCTGGAGTGGCGCCATCCGGAAGACCCGCTTGCCGGTCATCTTGAACGAACCGACCTGGATGACCACGGACATGGTGATCATCACGAAGAGGCCGCCGAGGATGGCCATCAGGAACTCGGTGCGGGAGCAGATCGCGAGGCCCGCGAGCGCGCCGCCGAGGGCGAGCGAGCCGGTGTCGCCCATGAAGATCTTGGCGGGCGAGGTGTTCCACCACAGGAAGCCGAAGCAGGCGCCCATCAGGGCGGAGGCGACGACGGCGAGGTCGAGCGGGTCGCGTACCTCGAAACAGGCGCTGGGGTTGGTCAGGTTGTCCGCGTTGGCGCAGGACTCCTGGAACTGCCACAGGCCGATGAAGGTGTAGGCGCCGAAGACCATCACCGAGGCGCCGGTGGCCAGGCCGTCGAGGCCGTCGGTGAGGTTCACGCCGTTGGACATGGCGAGGATCATGAACAGTGCCCAGACGCAGAACAGCACCGGGCCGATCGACCAGCCGAAGTCCTCGACGAACGAGAGCCGGGTGGAGGCCGGGGTGTAGCCGCTGGAGTTGGCGAACTGGAGCGAGAGCACCGCGAAGGCGATGCCCACGATCAGCTGTCCGGCCATCTTCGCCTTGGCCCGCAGACCGAGCGAGCGCTGCTTGACGATCTTGATGTAGTCGTCGAGGAAGCCGACGATGCCCATCCCGGTCATGAGGAACAGCACGAGGACGCCCGAGTAGCGGATGTCCTCGCCCGTGATGACCTTCGCGAGGAGGTACGCGATGATCGTCGCCAGGATGAAGGCGATGCCGCCCATCGTGGGCGTGCCCTTCTTGCTGCCGTGCGTGCGCGGGCCGTCGTCCCGGATGAACTGCCCGTATCCCTTGCGGGCCAGCAGCTTGATCAGCAGCGGAGTACCGACCAGGGTCAGAAAGAGCCCGATGGCCCCCGCGAAGAGGATCTGCCTCATCGGCCGGCGACCTCGCCCTCGGTCGAGTTCTCCAGCAGTGCCTGGGCGACCTTCTCCAGGCCGACCGACCGGGACGCCTTCACCAGCACGACGTCTCCCGGGCGCAGTTCACTGCGCAACAGGTCGACGGCCGCCTGTGCGTCGGACACGTGCACCGACTCCTCACCCCACGAACCCTCGTTATATGCGCCCAGTTGCAGCCAGGAGGCTTCTCTCCCCCCGACAGCGACGAGCTTGCTGACGTTGAGCCGGACGGCGAGCCGTCCGACCGCGTCGTGCTCGGCGAGCGACGCGTCACCGAGCTCGGCCATCTGACCGAGCACCGCCCAGGTGCGTCCCCCGTCGGCCCCTCGGGCCTGGCCCATGGCAGCCAGCGCACGCAGTGCGGCTCTCATGGATTCGGGGTTCGCGTTGTAGGCGTCGTTGACGACCGTCACACCGTCCGGACGCTCGGTGACCTCCATGCGCCAGCGGGAGAGGGTGCCCGCCTCCGAGAGCGCTTCGGCGATCTCGGTCACGGACATGCCCAACTCATGGGCGACGGCGGCCGCGGCGAGCGCGTTCGACACGTGGTGCTCACCGTACAGGCGCATGGTCACGTCGCTGCACCCGGTGGGTGTGTGGAGCTCGAAGGCGGGCCGTCCGTCTGCGGTCATCCGGACCTTCTCGCCCCGTACGTCCGCTTCGGGGGCTTCTCCGAAGAGCAGCACGCGGGCCTTGGTGCGCGAGGCCATGGCGCGGACGAGGGGGTCGTCCGCGTTGAGCACGGCGCAGCCGTCCTCCGGGAGGACCTCGACCAGTTCGCCCTTGGCCTGGGCGATCGCCTCCCGGCTGCCGAACTCGCCGAGGTGCGCGGAGCCGACGTTGAGGACCAGGCCGATCCGGGGCGGGGTGAGGTCGGCGAGGTAGCGGATGTGGCCGATGCCGCGGGCCCCCATCTCCAGGACCAGGTGCTCGGTCTCGGCGGTGGCGGTGAGGGCCGTGAGCGGCAGGCCGATCTCGTTGTTGAGGGAGCCGGGCGTCCAGACGGTCGGGGCCCTGCGCTCGAGGAGCTGCGCGATCAGGTCCTTGGTGGACGTCTTGCCCGCGGATCCGGTGAGGCCGACGACGGTGGTGCCGAGGCGTTCCACGACGGCACGGGCGAGGGCTCCGAGCGCGCCGACGACGTCGTCCACGACGATCGCCGGGACGCCGACGGGACGGGCCGCCAGTACGGCCGCCGCGCCCGCTTCGACGGCGCGCCGCGCGTAGTCGTGGCCGTCGACCCGTTCGCCGGCGAACGCGGCGAACAGGCTGCCGGGCGCGACGGCGCGGGAGTCGATGACGACGGGTCCGGTCACGGTGACTGCCGGGTCCGGTATGTCGTACGACTGCCCGCCGACGATTTCGGCGATCTCGGCGAGGGAAAGGGTGATCACTTGGTCATCCCTGACTGTTGTTCTCGTGGTGAGGGGCACGGTCCGCGGCGCCGGGGCGCGTCAGGGACCGCTCGATGGCTGCGTGCAGGACCTTGCGGTCGTCGAAGGGCCGTACGACTCCGTGGATGTCCTGGCCCTGTTCGTGCCCCTTGCCCGCGACCAGGACGGTGTCGCCCGGTTCGGCGCGGGCGACGGCGACGGCGATGGCCGAGGCGCGGTCGGCGTCGACCAGCACGTCCCCGCGCTCGTGCACGGGCACTTCGGCGGCGCCGGAGAGCATCGCGGCGAGGATCGCGAGGGGGTCCTCGGACCGGGGGTTGTCGGAGGTCAGCACGGCGGTGTCGGCGAGCCGGGCGGCGGCTGCGCCCATCGGGCCGCGCTTGGTGGTGTCGCGGTCGCCGCCGCAGCCGAGGACGATGTGCACCTGGCCCTCGGTGACCTTGCGCAGCGAGCGCAGTACGGACTCGACGGCGTCGGTCTTGTGCGCGTAGTCGACGACGGCGAGGTAGGGCTGTCCGGCGTCCACCCGCTCCAGCCGGCCCGGGACCCCGGGGACGGCGGCGACGCCGTCGGCGGCGATCTGCGGGTCGACGCCCGCGACGGCCAGCGTGACGATCGCGGCGAGGGTGTTGGCGACGTTGAACGGGCCGGGCAGCGGGGCGCGGGCGGCGATCCGCTCGCCCTTCGGGCCGACGGCCGTGAAGGTGCTGTCCTGCGGTCCGACCTCGACGTCCTCGGCGTGCCAGTCGGCGTCCGGGTGGCCCTCGGCGGAGAAGCTGGTGACCGGCACCCCGGACTCGGTCAGGAGCCTGCGGCCGTACTCGTCGTCGAAGTTCACGACACCGCGGTGACTGCGCTCGGGGGTGAACAGCCGGGCCTTGGCCTGGAAGTAGTCCTCCATGCCGGAGTGGAACTCCATGTGCTCCGGGCTGAGGTTGTTGAAGACGGCGACGTCGAAGACGCAGCCGTCGACCCGGCCGAGCACCAGGGCGTGGCTGGAGACCTCCATCGCGACGGCCTCGACGCCGCGTTCGCGCATGACGGCGAACAGGGCCTGGAGGTCGGTGGCTTCGGGGGTGGTGCGCTCGGACTTGATGCGCTCGTCGCCGATGCGCATCTCGACGGTGCCGATCAGCCCGGTGGGGCGTCCGGCGGCGCGCAGTCCGCCCTCGACGAGGTAGGCGGTGGTGGTCTTGCCGGACGTGCCGGTGATGCCGATCTGGAGGAGGCCGATGCCGGGCCGCCCGTAGATGTCGGCGGCCAGCTCGCCCATGACGCCGCGCGGGTCGTCGGCGACCAGGACCGGCAGCCCGGTGGCGGCGGCGCGTTCGGCGCCCGTCGGGTCGGTGAGGACGGCGACGGCGCCGAGGCCCGCGGCCTGGGTGGCGAAGTCGGCGCCGTGCAGGCGGGCGCCGGGCAGGGCCGCGTACAGGTCGCCGGGGCGCACGGCCCGCGAGTCGTGCGTGATGCCGGTGACCTCACCGGATCCGGCCGCTTCGACGCCGAGCCGGTCGGCCAGCTCGCCGAGAGGGGTGGGCCGGAGCCGGTCCGGTCGGGGCGCTCCCGGGTAGGTCACAGGCGCGTCCTTCTGAGAGGTTTGGGACTGATCAGCGTGGGGCACGGCGGTGAGCGTACCGGGCCGGTGCGGCGTCTCGCGAAGCGAGGGACCCTGGTTCCGGTGGTTCTCGTTCCGGTTCCCGGGGTCGGGGGTGATGGTTGTCACTGAGGGTTCCCTTGGAGGAGATGCTTGGGCATCCCCGTGTTCACTCGCCGGGTTTGAAGGACACCGGCAGCCGGGGCGGCTCGCTGCCGGACGGAGGGGTCTGGAGTGTCTTGAGCGCGAACTCCATGACCTGCTTGTAGATCGGGCCGCAGATCTGGCCGCCGAAGTAGCTGCCCTTGGTGGGGTTCTGGATCGCGCAGTAGACGGTGACCTGTGGATTGTCGGCGGGGGCGAAGCCCGCGAAGGAGGCGGTGTAGCCCTTGTAGACGCCCCGGATCGGGTCGACCCGGTTGGCTGTTCCGGTCTTGCCCGCGACCCGGTAGCCGGGGATGGCGGCCTTGGTGCCGGTCCCCTCGCGGTCGTCGACGACGGATTCCAGCATCGTCGCCAGGGTCTTGGCGGTCTTCTCGCTGACCACCCGGTTCTCCTCGGCGGCCGGCGCCGCGGTGAAGCGGTCGTCGGAGCCCTTGGCGCCGCGGACGAGGGTGGGGGCGACCCGTACGCCTCCGTTGGCGATGGTGGAGTAGACGGAGGCGGCCTGGACGGCGTTGAGCGAGAGACCCTGGCCGAAGGGGATCGTGTACTGCTGCGAGGTCGACCAGTCCTTCGGGTGGGCCAGCAGGCCCGGTGACTCGCCGGGATAGCCGAGCCCGGTCTTGGAGCCGAGGCCGAACTTGCGCAGGTAGGAGTAGAGGACCTGGTTGGACTCCGCCTGGGTCTTGCCGAGCTGACCGGTCGCCAGGATGGTGCCGATGTTGCTGGACTTGGCGAGGACCCCGTTGAGCGTGAGGTACCAGGTGGGGTGGTCGATGTCGTCCTTGAAGAGCCGGTCGCCGCGGTGCAGCCGGTTGGGGACGGTGACATGGGTGCCGGGCGTGGCGGCCTTCTCCTCCAGCACGGCGGCCATGGACATGACCTTGCTGGTGGAGCCGGGCTCGTACACGTCCTGGAGAGCGGCGTTGCCGAGCGAGGCCGAGGTGGCCTGGGAGAGGTCGTTGGGGTCGTAGCCGGGGGCGTTGGCCATGGCCAGCAGCTCGCCCGTCCTGGTGTTCTGCACGATGACGTAGCCGCGGTCGGCCTTGGACTTCCGGACCTGGTCGGCGATGGCCCTCTGCGCGGCCCACTGGATGTCCCGGTCGATGGTCAGCTCGACGTCGGAGCCGGGCACGGCCGGCAGCTCGCTGCTGCCGGCGGTGGGAACCCGGCGGCCGCCCGCCTGGGCGTAGCGGATCTTGCCGTCCTCGCCCGCGAGTTCCTTGTTCAGCTGCGATTCGAGGCCGCCGCCGCCCTTGCCGTCGTCGCTGACGAATCCCAGTATCCCGGCGGCGAGATCCCCGTTGGGATAGACGCGCCTGGTGGTCGGCTCCTGGAGGACACCGGCCAGGACGTTGGCTCCCGGGCCGCCCTTCAGCTTGTCCTCGGAGGCCTTCTCGGCGAAGACGGACTTGAGGTCCTTGATCTGCTTCCAGACCTGGGGGGTCTGCCGGTAGGCGAGAACGGTGTAGCGGCTCCGCGGCGCCGAGAGCTTCTTGACGAGCTCGTCGACGTCCTTGCCGAGGATCGGGGCGAGCAGGGCGGCGGCCTGCTGCGGCGCGTCGGGGGCCTTGCTGTCCTCGGGCGTGAACATCTTGGGGTCGGCGGTGATGTTGTGTGCGTCGACGCTGGTGGCGAGCGCGACGCCCTTGCGGTCGGTGATCTCGCCGCGCTCGGCGGCGACCGTGTACTCCAGGTAGCGGTTCTTCTCGGCCTTGGCCGCGTACGCGCTGGCGTCGACGGCCTGGACCTGGAGCAGGCGGGCCACGAAGGCCAGCATGACCAGCGTCAGCCCGAGGCTGACGAGCCGCAGCCGCGGGCGCGGGCTGCCGAGGCGCAGGGAGCGCGGTGCGCCTGGGCGCGCGGTGGTGCGCCCCTGGGCGGGGCGGGGGCGGCGGGCCGGTGGGCGCGCGCCGGAGCGGCCGGGGCCGTGCCCCCCGCCGTTGCGGGGGTGCGCCGGTCCGGGTACGCGGCGGCGCGGCGGTTCCTTGGGCGGCACTGCGTCACCTGCCGGGGCTCGTCGGGGGCGGGCTGTTCTCCGCCGCGGGGGCGGACCCGGTCGCGGGTGCGGACCCGGCGGGCGAGGCGGAGGCGGAGGGGCCGGCCGAGGCTCCGGCGGCAGGGGCGTCGGGGTCCGGTGCGGCGTCGGCCGAGGCACTCGGGCTCGGGGTGGGGCTGGGGCTGGGGCTGGGCGACGGCGGGGCGGTGGCCTCGGCGGGATCGCCGCGGACCGTGCCGTCGGGGTTCAGGAAGGCGGGACTGCCGCCGGGGACCATGCCCAGCTCCCGGGCGCGGCGTTCCAGGGCGTCGGGCTGGGAGCGGCCGTCGACGTCGCGCTGGAGGGCCTGTTGCTCGTCGGTGAGCTCGGTGGTGTCCCGCTTCAGCTCGCTGAGCCTGAACGATCCTTCGTTGAGCGCGGAGTTCAGCAGGAGCAGGGTGATGAGCCCGCCGCCCAGGAGCAGGACGACCAGCAGGACGAAGGGGGTGCGGGCCGCGGTGCTGGGCCCGGTGGACGGCATCAGCCGGGCGAGCCGCGCGGCCCGCCCCTTCAGCGGTGCGGCCGGTTTGCTCACCCCGCTACTCCCCCGGTTCGGCGCCCGGCCCCGGCGTTCATCGCTCCTCCTCGCGGATGCGCTGAGCGCCGCGCAGCCGGGCGGGGGCGGCGCGCCGGTTCTCGGCGACCTCCTCCTCGGTGGGCAGCTCGGCGCCCCGGGTGAGCTGCTTCAGCCGGGGCTGGTAGCGCTCGGGGACGACGGGCAGTCCGGGCGGCGCGGTGTTGGCCGCGCCGGCCGCGAAGACCTGCTTGACCAGCCGGTCCTCCAGCGAGTGGTAGGACAGCACGGCGATGCGGCCGCCGACGGCGAGGCACTGGACGGCGGCCGGAATGGCCTGCTCCAGGACGCTCAGCTCGCCGTTGACCTCGATCCGCAGGGCCTGGAAGGTCCGCTTGGCGGGGTTGCCGCCGGTGCGCTTGGCGGCCTGCGGCAGCGCGTCGCGGATCAGCTCGACGAGCCGGGCGCTGTTGCTGAACGGCTCCTTCTCGCGCTCGCGCACGACGGCGGAGACGATCCGCTTGGCCTGCTTCTCCTCGCCGTACGCGCGCAGGATCCGGACCAGTTCGCCGGGCGGGTAGGTGTTGAGGACCTCGGCGGCGCCCATGCCGGTGCTCTGGTCCATGCGCATGTCGAGCGGGGCGTCCTGGGCGTACGCGAACCCGCGGTCGGCCTCGTCCAGTTGCATGGAGGAGACGCCGAGGTCGAACAGCACGCCCTGGACCTTCGGGATCCCGAGCCGCGCGAGGACCTCGGGGAGCTCGTCGTAGACCGCGTGGACCAGGGTGGCCCGGTCGCCGTAAGGGGCGAGCCGTTCGCCGGAGAGGCGGAGCGCCTCCTTGTCGCGGTCCAGGGCGATCAGCCGGGCGGTGGGGAAGGAGGCGAGCAGGGCCTCGCTGTGACCGCCGAGGCCGAGGGTGCAGTCGACGACCACGGGCTCCGGGTGGGCCGGGTCCTGAAGAGCCGGGGCCAACAGGTCCAGACACCTCTGGAGCATCACCGGGACGTGTCGGGTCTGGCTCAATGCGCCCTCTCAGGCTCTGTCCCGCGCGGCCGGCACGTACGTCCTGGTCCCCGCCCGCTCTGAAGGGGAGGTCCACCGGCGCCGGGGAAGTGGCGTCGGCCGACCGAGAGCGGGAGAGGGCCGGGTCGCACGTACGCCGCACATCACGGGGGAAATACGGAATGTGCAGGAGGTGCGGGGGGTGCGATGGGGCAGTGGGTACGGAGGTGGATCGTGACTTCGCGTTACTTTAGTCCACCCTGCCATTCGATCGATTCGCGATCAACGAACCGCGCAGCGAGTCGCTCCACCCGTCCGGATGCGGCGAACTCACTCGAACAGGTGCATCCCCCCGGGTTCTGTGGGTTAGCTCACAACAAGTCGTGTTGACGTTCTTTGTCCGCTCTCACAGCACGCCCGCGCCAGGTGGGAACGCTAACGTCGTAGCCATGTCGACTTCCGCTCGCTCCTCCGCAGAGTCCGTGCCGTCCACCGCCGCAGCGGTCCGCGAGGGGGGCCAGGTCACCGACCGGCTCGTCGCGCTGAACGCCGGGTACGCGAAGGAGTTCAGCGACCCGGGCATGGACGCCCGCCCGGTCCTCCAGGTCGCCATCGTCGCCTGCATGGACGCCCGGCTCGACCTGCACGCCGCGCTCGGTCTGGACCTCGGCGACTGCCACACCATCCGCAACGCGGGCGGCGTGGTCACCGACGACGTGATCCGCTCGCTGACCATCAGCCAGCGGGCGCTCGGCACCCGCAGCGTGATCCTCATCCACCACACCAACTGCGGCCTGGAGTCCCTCACCGAGGACTTCCGGCAGGAGCTGGAGCGCGAGGTGGGCCAGCGTCCGGTCTGGGCCGTGGAGGCCTACTCCGACGCCGACCAGGACGTGCGCCAGTCGATGCAGCGGGTGCGTACCTCGCCGTTCCTGCTGCACAGCGACGACGTGCGCGGGTTCGTCTTCGACGTGACCACCGGCCTGCTGCGCGAGATCCACTCCGTTTCCTGAACGCATTCCCCTCGCTTCCCGGCCCTCTGCTGCACCTCACACACGCATCGCCGTGTCCCGCAGTGCCGAAATCGCGACAGACGCTGACTTTTCACACCCACTTATCCACAGGCGAGTGACACGAAGCGGTAACGGCAACAAGAATGCGGGTGTGACTTCCCCCGGACCTTCCGGAGGGGTGTCCGATTTTTCGGGGTGGGCCGCGCGGGTACGCGCGACGGCCCCTGCGCAAAAGGGCCGAGGAGGGCCGGGTGACGACCTATGACGATCGAGCGAGCCTCACAGATCTGACCACCACAGCGGAGCGGGTGCGCAGGTCGGTGGAGAGTGTGATCGAGGGCAAGCCTGAGGTCGTACGGCTATCGCTGACCGTGCTGCTCGCCGAGGGACATCTCCTCATCGAGGACGTCCCCGGCGTCGGCAAGACCATGCTGGCCAAGGCGCTGGCGCGGTCCATCGACTGTTCGGTGCGGCGGATCCAGTTCACGCCGGACCTGCTGCCCTCGGACATCACCGGGGTGTCGATCTTCGACCAGCAGCGGCGGGACTTCGAGTTCAAGCCCGGCGCGATCTTCGCCCAGATCGTGATCGGCGACGAGATCAACCGCGCCTCGCCGAAGACGCAGTCGGCGCTGCTGGAGTCGATGGAGGAGCGCCAGGTCACCATCGACGGGCACACCTACGAGCTGCCCGACCCGTTCATGGTGGTCGCCACCCAGAACCCGGTCGAGATGGAGGGCACCTACCCGCTGCCCGAGGCCCAGCGCGACCGCTTCATGGCCCGCGTCTCCATCGGCTACCCGAGCCCGGAGGCCGAGCTCCAGATGCTCGACGTGCACGGGGGGCTGTCCCCGCTGGAGGACCTCCAGCCGGTGGCCCACGCCCACGACATCGTGAAGCTGATCGACGCCGTCCGTACGGTGCATGTCGCCGACGCCGTGCGGCGCTACGCGGTGGAGCTCGTCGGAGCCACCCGCAGCCACCCCGACCTCAGGCTCGGCGCCTCCCCGCGCGCGACGCTGCACCTGCTGCGCGCCGCGAAGGCGTCCGCCGCTCTCAGCGGGCGCGACTACGCCCTGCCCGACGACGTCCAGTCGCTGGCCGCGCCGGTGCTCGCGCACCGGCTGCTGCCCACCGCCCAGGCCCAGCTGAACCGCCGCACGGCGGAGCAGGTGATCCTGGAGATCATCCAGCGCACCCCCGTTCCGACCTCGGCCGGCGGCACCACGCCGCCCGCGCCCGGCGGGCAGCAGCCGGGCCGCCCGCTGTACAACCAGCAGCAGCCCGGGGCACGGCGGCTGTGATGGCGGCCGGCGAGCCCGGCGCCGTGGAGGACGGCGACAGGAAGGGCGGCCTCAGGGCGGCCCTGGGCGGACTGACCACCCGGGGACGCTCGTTCCTGGCCGCCGGGGTGGCCGCCGCCGTCTGCGCGTACGTCCTGGGCCAGGGCGACCTGCTGCGGGTCGGGCTGCTGCTGGCCGTGCTCCCCCTGGTCTGCGTGACCGTGCTCTACCGCACCCGGTACCGCGTGACGGGCACCCGGCGGCTCTCGCCGTCCCGGGTGTCCTCGGGCGCGGAGGCCCGGGTGCACCTGCGCATGGACAACGTCTCCCGGCTGCCCACCGGCCTGCTGATGCTCCAGGACCGGGTCCCCTACGTCCTCGGTCCGCGCCCCCGCTTCGTCCTGGACCGGGTGGAGGGGGGCGGCCGGCGCGAGGTGTCCTACCGGGTCCGCTCCGACCTCCGCGGCCGCTATCCCCTGGGTCCGTTGCAGCTGCGGCTGAGCGACCCGTTCGGGATGTGCGAGCTGACCCGCTCCTTCAGCGCGTACGACACGCTCGTCGTCATCCCGCGCACGGTGCCGCTGCCGGTCCTGCGGCTGGCGGGCGAGGCCTCCGGGTACGGCGACGGGCGGCAGCGTTCCCTCGCGCTCGCCGGTGAGGACGACATCATTCCGCGCGGCTACCGCCACGGTGACGACCTGCGGCGGGTCCACTGGCGCTCCACCGCACGCCACGGCGAGCTGATGGTGCGCCGTGAGGAACAGCCGCAGCGGGCCAGGTGCACGGTCCTGCTGGACACCCGGCAGATCGGCTACCAGGGCGCCGGGCCCGACTCGGCGTTCGAGTGGGCGGTCTCGGGGGCGGCCTCCGCACTCGTGCACATGCTGGAGCGCGGCTTCGCCGTACGGCTGCTCACCGACGACGGGAACGCGGTGCCCGGCGAGGGGTCCGGCGGTTTCGCGGGCTCGACCCAGGAGTCCGCGGACTCGGCGGGGCTGATGCTCGACACGCTCGCGGTGGTCGGCCACTCCGACGGCGGGGGCCTCTCCCGCGCCCATGACGTGCTGCGCGGCGGCAACGAGGGCCTGCTCATCGCCTTCTTCGGCGATCTGGACGAGGAACAGGCCGCGGTCGCGGCCCGGATGCGGCAGCGCGCCGGGGCGGGGGTCGCCTTCGTCCTGGACAGCGCGGACTGGGCCGGCGACGGGGCCGCGGCGGGACGGGCCGAGGAGCGGCTGCGGCGGCTGCGCGAGTCGGGCTGGATCGCGGTGCCCGTGGAGCCGGGGGCCGAGCTGCCCGCGCTGTGGCAGCTGGCGGGCCGGATGCGCACGGATTCGCCGTCCGCCTCGAGCGGCGGCGCGACAGGTTTCGCGGGGGGATGGTCATGAGCGGGCGGGTCAGGCTGACGCTGTGCGCCTATGCGGCGACGCTGCTGGCGGCGGGGGCGCTGATCCCGCTGGTGGAGGGGGTCGGCTGGCTGGTGCAGGCGGCGGTGCTGCTCGGCGTCCAGAGCGGGGCGGGCGCCCTCGCGCGCCGGGTGCCCCTGGCACGGGCGCTGACCATCTCCGCCCAGGCCCTGGTCACCCTGGTGCTGCTGACGCTGGTGTTCGCCCGGGACCACGCCCTGTTCGGGGTGCTGCCCGGCCCGCAGGCCGTCATGCGGCTCGGCGAGCTGCTGGTGGCGGGCGGGGAGGACGTCGGCACGTACGCCATCCCGGCCCCGCTGACCGACGGCATCGAGCTGATGGTGGTCGGCGGCGTCGTCCTGATCGGCCTCGCGGTGGACGCCCTGGCGGTGACCTTCCGCAGCGCCGCCCCGGCCGGGCTGCCGCTGCTCGCCCTGTATTCGGTCGCGGCCGGTCTCTCCGACGGCGGAGCGGGCTGGCTGTGGTTCCTGCTGGCCGCCTCGGGATATCTGCTGCTCCTGCTGGCCGAGGGCCGGGACCGGCTCTCCCAGTGGGGCCGCGTCTTCGGCGGCGCCGCACGGAACGTGGGCGGCCTGGCCGACGGGCTGAGCGGCGCAGGGGGCGGGTCCTCCCCCGTCCGTACCGGGCGGCGGATCGGTGTGCTGGCGCTCGGCATCGCCCTGGTGGCCCCGCTCGCCCTGCCCGCCCTGGAGAGCGGCCTGCTGGGCGGCAGCGGACCGGGGAACGGCAGGGGCAGCGGCGGCGGCACCATCTCCGCGGTGAATCCGCTGGTCTCGCTCCAGAACAACCTCAACCAGCCGGACAACCGGGAGGTGATGACGTACCGCAGCAACATCGAGGACCCGCAGAGTCTCTATCTCCGGATCCTGGCCCTGGACGAGTTCAACGGCAGCGAGTGGCGTTCCTCCACCCGCCGGCTGACGGACGTTCCCGACCGCCTCCCGCAGCCCACCGGGCTGGGCCGGGACGTCTCGGTCACCGAGGTCCGGACGAACATCTCCGCCTCGCGCTCCTACCAGCAGACGTATCTGCCGCTCCCCTACCCGGCGAGCGAGGTCCGCGTCGGCGGCCGCTGGCGGTACGAGCCCGAGGGCCGCACCCTGGTCGGCGACGACGGGCAGACCACGCGCGGCGCGCAGTACGAGGTCGGCAGCCTGGTCGTCGAGCCCACGGCGGAGCAGCTCGCGGCCGCGGGGTCGCCGCCGCAGGAACTGGTCCGTGAGTACACCCAGGTCCCCGGCTCGCTGCCGGGCGTCGTCGCCGAGACCGCCGAGAAGGTCACCGAAGGCTCGTCCAACGCCTACGAGCAGGCGGTGAAGCTCCAGGACTGGTTCGCCTCCGACGGCGGCTTCACGTACGACACCACGGTCACCTCGGGGACCGGGTCCTCCGCCATCGCGCGGTTCCTCCGCGACCGGGAGGGGTTCTGCGTCCACTTCTCGTTCTCGATGGCCGCGATGGCCCGGACGCTGGGCATCCCGGCCCGGGTCGCGGTGGGCTTCACCCCGGGCACCGTGAAGTCGAACGGGGCGACCTCGGTCGGGCTGCGCGACGCGCACGCCTGGCCCGAGCTGTATTTCGAGGGGGTCGGGTGGACCCGGTTCGAGCCCACCCCGAGCCGGGGCAGCGCTCCGTCGTACACCCGGCCGACCGCCCCCACGGACGACACGAGCGACCCGGCCCAGCCCTCCGCGGACACCTCGGCCGCGCCGTCCGACGCGCCCTCCGCCGAGGAGAGCTGCCCGCCGCAGCTGCGCCAGGAAGGCGGGTGCGGGCCCTCGCAGGCGGCGGGGGCGGCGCTGCCGACCGACCGGGGCACTCCGGCCGGGACGGTGCTGCTGGTGATCCTCGCGGCGGTCCTGGTGCTGGTGCTGCCGTTGGCACCGCTGCTCTGGCGGACCCGGACGAGAAACCGGCGGCTGGGCTCCGGGGGCCGGACTCTCGCGGACGCCGTCGCACGGACCCTGGCCGCCTGGCGGGAGGTCACCGACGCGGCCTGGGACCACGGCATCGGGCCGGACGAGTCGCTGACGCCCCGGAAGGCGGCGGCCAGGATCGTGCGGCTGGGCCGGCTCGACAGCACCGCGGCCGAGGCCGTGCACCGGATCGCGGGCTCGGTGGAGCAGGTGCTGTACGCCCCCGAGCCGCGTCCGGCGGCCGGACTGGCCGAGGACGCGCTGGCGGTCCGGGCGGGTCTGCGCGGATCGGCCGGCCGCGGCACCCGGCTGCGGGCAACACTCCTGCCCCGCTCGTCCGTCCGGGTGGTGTGGGCCCTCGCAGACCGTCGGACGGCGCTCGCGGAGCGCTGGGCGGCCCGTCCGGGACGCGGTCGCTGGACGGCCCGGCTGCGCCGTCTCTCCCGCCAGCACGGCTGAGGCGGTCGGCGGGCGACCAGCGAGAAGGCCCCCGGCCCGGACCCTGTTTCAGGGTCCGGGCCGGGGGCCTTCGAGGTCCGGTCCCGGGCTCTCGCCCCGGCGTGCTCAGGGGCGGCGGGCACCGATGGGTGAGGGGCGGCCGCATTGCGCGGCCGCCCCTCACCCATCGGTGTCGTGCGTCGTGCCATCGCCCGCCCTGCGAGAAGAACAGGGCCCAGGCGTGCTACTGGCCCTGTTCGTCGCGGCGGCGCTGCCACCGCTGCTCGATGCGGTTGATCATCGACCGGCGTTGTCTCGGTCGGCGGCGTGCGCCGCTGTCCCCGCTGCCTGCGGCTGCGGGCTGTTGTTCACCGGGCTTGGGCGCTTTGCGCCATCCGGTGACCGCGAGCACGGCGCAGCCGAGCATGACGAGGAACCCCACCACGCTGATCCAGATCTGCTGGGCGACCATTCCGGCCATGAGGAGCGCGATACCCACCAGGAAGCCAGCGACCGCCTGGTAGACCCTTTTCCGGGTGTACGTACGCAGTCCGCTTCCCTCGAGCGCTGTCGCGAACTTGGGATCTTCGGCGTACAGCGCTCGCTCCATCTGCTCGAGCATGCGCTGCTCGTGCTCCGAGAGCGGCACGGGATCCTCCTCGTCGTCGGCCGCGGGGGCGACCGGTATGCGGCCCTTCCAGGATAGGCAGGGATTCGCCCCCGTGAAACCCGCCTTCTAGCGCTCAGCCAGTCCGGACCGCTGTGTCGGCTCGGCTGCTGAGGCGTAGATTCCCCGACGACCGATCCGTCATGCCGGATGGTGTCCCCCGATCATACGGGGCGTACGCCCCGTACGGGGGTCCTGAGTCCCACTCCGTCCGCAGCTGCGTTGCTGATCAGCGGCGCTTCTCGCCCAGAACGTGCAGTTGGGTGGCGACGGAATGGAAGGCCGGCAGTTCGGCGACGGCGGCTTCGAGCTTGAGGAGCGCCTCCACGGCACCGGGCTCGGTGTCCACCAGGACGCCCGGCACGAGGTCGGCGAAGACCCGGACGCCGTGCACCGCGGCGATCTCCAGACCGGCTTCGGAGACCAGGTCGGAGAGCTGCTCGGCGGTGAACCTGCGGGGCACCGGGTCGCCCTCGCCCCAGCGGCCGGCCGGGTCGGTGAGCGCCTGCCGGGCCTCGGTGAAGTGACCGGCGAGCGCGCGGGCCAGGACCGCCCCGCCCAGGCCGGCGGCCAGCAGGCTGAGGGCGCCGGAGGGGCGCAGCGCCTCGACCGCGTTGCGTACGCCCTCGGCGGGCTCGTCGACGTACTCCAGGACGCCGTGGCAGAGCACCGCGTCGAAGCCGTCGCGCTCCACGACGTCGAACAGGCCGAGGATGTCGCCCTGGACCCCCCGGACCCGGTCGGCGACCCCGGCCTCGGCCGCGCGGCGCTCCAGCGCGAACAGGGCGTTGGGGCTGGGGTCGACGACGGTGACCCGGTGGCCGAGCCGGGCCGCGGGCACGGCGAAGTTGCCGGTGCCGCCGCCGGTGTCCAGAACATCCAGGGCGTCCCTGCCGGTCGCCTTGACCTGACGGTCCAGAGCGTCCTTGAGGACCTCCCAGACCACGGCGGTACGGAGGGAGGCGCGGGGGCGCAGCTGGTCCGACACGGCAGATGACTCCTCGGCACGATGCCGCCGGGGACGGCGGAGCGTGAACAGTGCGGGTGGTGATGCGAGCGGTCACCACCTTATTGCCTCGCACCGCCGTCCAGAGCCCGGCGTCGCCCGGCGGGCGGCCGTTCGGCGCCGGCCCCGCGTCAGCCGCCCCCCGGGCGCTCCGGGCGTGGTTGCGGGAGCACCGGCTGGAGGACCAGCAGCCGTTCCACCAGCCGCAGGAACATGGCCGCGTCACGCAGCAGGTCGTCGGCGTCGCGTGCGCCGGCCGCTCCCGGCATCCCTGCCTCGGCGCGGGCCCGGCGCACGGCGCCCGAGGCGAAGAGGGCGCTCCATTCGGTCAGTTCGGGGGCTATCTCCGGGAGGACTTCCCAGGCGCTGCGGATGCGCTCGCGGCGACGCCTGTTCGTCTCGGGGCGGCCGCGGGCGGCCAGCACGGCCGCCGCGGTGCGCAGGGCGGCGAGGTGGGCGGTGGTGTACCGCTCGTTGGGCTCGTGGAGCACGGCGGCCTCGTCGAGGCCTGAGCGGGCCTTGGCGAGCAGTTCGAGAGCGGCGGGCGGCGCCGAGCTGCGGCGCAGCACGGGGTGGACATCGCCGGCCGGACCGGTCAGTGAGGGGGCAGGGCTGCCTGCGCGGCGCCGCGGGGCGGCGGCTGCGGACGAGCTGGCCATGACGAACCTCCTGTCGTCGTGTGACGGCTCCGTGGCCGTCTGTGTCCATGGTGACGGGCGCCACTGACAATCGACCCGAACACCGCTCCGACCTGCCGTTTTGCTTCGAGCGCGAGTTCGGACTACCTTTTTGCACTGACCGGTCAGTTTAATTAGGGGAGGGTCTGTGGAGAGCCCGCACGGCGCAGCTGTCAGCGCCGAGGACTTCGGACTCGAGGGGCCGCGCGGCTGGGCCTTTCGGAACGTGACGTTCAGCGCCGCTCCGGGGGAACTGGTGGCGATCGAGGGACCGTCGGGGTCGGGCCGCACCAGCCTGCTGCTCGCCCTGACCGGCCGGATGCGCGCCACCGAGGGCCGCGCCGAGACCGGCGGGCTGCGGCTGCCCAGGCAGGCCGCCGACGTCCGCCGGATCGCCGCCCTGGGCCCGGTCCCGAGCGTCAGTGAGCTGGACCCCGCCTTCACCGTCGCCGAGCACCTGGGCGAACGCACCCTGCTCCAGGGCCGCTACGGCGCGTCCCTGCGCACCCTGCTGCGTCCGCGCGCCGAACGCCGGGCCGCCGCCGGGGCCCGGGTCGACGACGCCCTGGAGGCCGCGGGCCTCGACCTCGCCACGCTGCCCAAGGCGGGACGCACCGCCGTACGGGATCTGGAACGGCTGGAGGCGCTGCGGCTGTCCGTCGCGCTGGCCATGATCTCCACGCCGCGCCTGCTCGCCGTGGACGACACCGACCTCAAGCTCCCGGACGCCGAACGCGACCGGGCCTGGAGCCTGCTGCGCTCCGTGGCCGACACCGGAACGACCGTGCTCGCCGTGTGCAGCGAGGCCCCCGGGAACACCCACGTCGTGCGCACCGCACCCGCACCCGCACCCACCACCGATGAGGAGACGGCCGATGCGCATCCCGAAGCTGGCCGCGCTTGAGTTGAAGCGGTTCGGCAGGGGGAGGCTGCCGGCCGCCGCGCTGGTGGCCCTGCTGCTCCTGCCGCTGCTCTACGGCGCCCTGTACCTGTGCTCCTTCTGGGACCCGTACGGGAAGCTCGACAAGCTGCCCGTCGCCCTGGTCAACGACGACAAGGGGGCCACGAGCGGCGGCGAGCGCGTCGCGGCCGGGGACGAGATCAGTGAGAAGCTCCTCGACTCCAAGGTCTTCGCCTGGCACGAGGTGAGCTCCGCCGAGGCCGACCGGGGCGTCGAGGACGGGACGTACTACCTCTCGCTGACGATGCCGTCCGACTTCAGCCGGAAGATCGCGTCCAGCGGCGGGGACTCCCCCGAGACCGGCGCGCTCCAGGTACGGACGAACGACGCCAACAACTACATCGTCGGGCAGATCTCCAGGACGGTCTTCGGCGAGGTGCGCAACGCCGCCTCCACGAACGCCTCCCGGGGCTTCCTGGACCGCATCTTCATCAGCTTCTCCGATCTGCACGACAAGACCGCCGAGGCGGCCAGGGGCGCCGACGACCTCAAGGGCGGCATCTCGAAGGCCAAGAAGGGGTCCAAGGACCTCGCGGACGGCCTCAAGGACTCCAAGGCGGGCAGCAAGAAGCTCTCCGACGGGATCGTCAAGCTGAACCAGGGCTCGCGCGACCTCGCCACGGGCTCCGCCCGGGTCGCCGGAGGCACCCAGGTCCTGGCCGACCGGGTCAACGGCATCGCCGACGACGTACGGCCCTTCTTCCAGGACAACGGGAAGTCCATCCAGGACACCGCACGCCTGGTCGCCGACACCTCCGGGGCCGTACGGCACAACCTCGACCTGCTGGTGAAGAGCGCGCCCACCGCCGCCGCCGGAGCCAAGGAGGCGGCCGACGAGCTGGCCGGGATCCACCGCACCCAGTGCGTGGAGGCCGAGGACCCCGACGCCACGGTCTGCCCCCCGCTGGAGCGCGCCAAGGTCACGGCCGCGGACGTCGCGAGGATCGCCGCCGATGTGAACACCCTGGTCACGAACCAGAACGGCGACCTGAAGAAGCTGAGCACCCAGCTGACCGCCTTCCAGAAGCAGGCCGAGGCCCTCGCCAAGCGCGCGCCCACGCTGGACGACGACCTGGCATCGGCCGTCAGCAAGGTCAACGCGCTCAACACCGGCGCCCACAAGGTCGCCAAGGGCGCCAAGGCGCTGCACACCGGACTCGGCAGCGCGCAGACCGGCTCCGCCGACCTGGACACCGGCGTCGGCAAGCTGAAGACCGGCGCGGAGAAGCTGGACGGCGGGCTCTTCCGGCTCGGCGACGGCTCGACCGAGCTGGCCCAGGGCCTCAACGACGGCGTGGACCGGATCCCGGACTACGACAAGAAGGACCGCGACGCGCGGACCGACGTCATGGCCGACCCCGTCCAGCTGGCCTCCAAGGCGCTGCACGCGGCCCCCAACTACGGCACCGGCTTCGCCCCGTACTTCATCCCGCTGTCCCTGTGGGTCGGCGCGATGGTGGCGTACATGCTGATCCAGCCGCTCAACCGGCGGGCGCTCGCCGCCGGGGCCTCCTCCTGGCGGATCGCGTTCGCCGGCTGGCTCCCCGTCGCCGCCATCGGCACGCTCCAGGTCGGCGCCCTGATGGCCGTCCTGCACTGGGGCCTCGGCCTCCAGATGGTCCACGCCGCCGGAACGATCGGCTTCCTGGCCCTGGTGACCTGCTGCTTCGCCGCGATCGTGCAGTGGCTGAACGCCTGCTTCGGGGCGGCCGGGCGGATCCTGGTGCTGGTGGTGCTGATGCTCCAGCTGACCTCGGCCGGGGGCACGTACCCCGTCCAGACCAGCCCCGGCTTCTTCGGCGCGATCCACCCGTACCTCCCCATGACGTACGTCGTCGAGGGGCTGCGCAGACTGATCACCGGCGGCCCCCTCGCCCCGGTCTGGCTGGGCTGCGCGGTGCTGGCGGCCTTCACCGTCGGCGCGCTCGCCCTGACCGCGTTCACCGCCCGCCGCAAGCAGGTGTGGACCCTGAGCCGGCTGCACCCGGAGCTGAGCCTGTGAGCGCGCCGGGAGCCGCGCCGGTGCGTGCGTCCGGGCCTGAAAGAATCGGCCTCATGGAAAGCAGTGGCACCACGCGCCGCCAGGCCACCCGGCAGAAACTCTACGAGGCGGCGGTGACCCTCATCGCCGAGCAGGGCTTCTCGGCGACCACCGTCGACGAGATCGCCGAGCGGGCCGGGGTCGCCAAGGGCACGGTCTATTACAACTTCAAGAGCAAGACCGAGCTGTTCGAGGAGCTGCTCCGGCACGGCGTCGGACTGCTCACGGCCTCGCTGCGGGCCGCCGCCGAGGAGTCCGAGGAGCGCGGCGGCACCCGGGTCGAGGCGCTGGACGCGATGATCCGGGCCGGGCTCGCCTTCATCGACCGCTATCCGGCCTTCACCCAGCTGTACGTGGCCGAGCTCTGGCGCACCAACCGCGCCTGGCAGTCCACGCTGCTGGTGGTACGCCAGGAGGCCGTCGCGGTCGTCGAGGACGTGCTGCGCGACGCGGTGCGCAGCGGGGAGCTGAGCGAGGAGATCGACATCCCGCTGACGGCCGCCGCGCTGGTCGGGATGGTGCTGGTGGCGGCGCTGGACTGGCAGGCGTTCCAGCCGGAGCGCTCGATCGACGAGGTCCACTCGGCGCTGTCCCTGCTGCTGCACGGGCGGGTCAGCGGGCGCTGAGTCCGGCCGGAGCCCGCGGGGCCGGGAGCGCACCCGGAAACGTACCGGGAAAGGCGAAGACGCCGGCCGCTGGAGTTCGCGTACCTCCGCGAACTTCACCGGACCGGCGTCTTCCGTGCCTGCCGGAAACCCGTTCCCCGTGACCCCGTATGTCCCCCGTGGTCCCCGGGCCTCCGTCGTGCACCCCCGTTACGTCGGGGGAATCCGCACCGTTCCGCCGCCCCGTGCCGGCGGTCTCGGCGCAGCGCCCCTTCCGTAGTCATCACTCTGCCGTCCGCGCAGGTGGGGGCCTATCCGCGCAACTACTCATCTGTGTGCCTAGGTACGGATACTCAGGACTGCGCCCGCGGCCTCACCCGGTTCCGGCACCCGGTCGTTACGATCGCCTGCGTGTCCGTAATCCCCCTGGTGTTCACAAGCGGCTGGGCGAGCGGGATCAACGCGTATGCGGTGGTCCTGTTGCTCGGCCTGTTCGGCGCGACCGGCGTGTCCGACGAGGTGCCCGCCGCGCTGCAGCGCCCCGACGTCCTGATCGTGGCCGGTGTGCTGTTCCTCTGCGAGGCGGTGGCGGACAAGATCCCCTACGTCGACTCGCTCTGGGACACGGCGCACACCGTGATCCGGCCGGTGGCCGGGGCGGTGGTGGCCGCACTGCTGGCCGGGGAGAGCGGTTCGCTGCCGGAGCTGACGGCCGGCGCGATCGGCGGGTCCACCGCCCTGATGAGCCATCTGGTGAAGGCGGGCACGCGGATGGCCGTCAACACCTCCCCGGAGCCGTTCAGCAACGTCGGGATGAGCATCGCCGAGGACCTCGGGGTCGCCGGAATCATCACCTTCGCCATATTCCATCCGGTGGCGGCCGCCGTGATCGCGGCCGTGCTGCTGGTGCTCGGCATCGTCGTCGTGCTCTTCCTGGCCTCGCGGATCCGTCGCTTCCTGCGCCGCCGGGCCCAGCGCCGCGAGGAGAAACACCTGGCCAGAACGGGTGGACCCCGGCCTCCCGGCTGAGCTGTCAGTGCCGGTCGATAAGGTCACCGGCATGGCACGAATTGCGGTGATCGGCGCCGGGACGGGCGCGATGACGGCGGCCGCCCGGCTCGCCGTCGCGGGCGACAGAGTGACGGTGTACGAGCGGTCCGCGCATTACGGCGGCTCGGTCGGCCGCCATGTGCACGAGGGCTTCGTCTTCGACACCGGGCCCGGACTGCTGCACCTTCCCGCCGTCCAGCGGGACCTCTTCGTCAAGACCGGCAAGGAGTCGCTGGAGCAGTGCGTGACGCTGACCCAGGTGGATCCGGCGAGCCGTCATCTCTTCGCGGACGGCACGGCGGTGTCCCTGCCGAACGCCTCCCGGGCCGGGGTGGCCGCCGCCCTGGACGGCGCGCTCGGCGCGGGGGCCGGGGCGCGCTGGAGCGACTTCATGGACCGGGCCCGGGACGCCTGGGACCGGTCGCGGCGGCCGCTCCTGGAGGAGCCCCTGCGGGCGGATCACCAGGTGCTGGGGCGCGATCCGTATCCGGCGGTGCGGCAGCGCCGTCTGCTGCGCGCGTCCCGGCAGGCAGGCACGGTCGCGGAGATCGGCGCCTGGGAGCTGGCGGACGCCCGGCTCGCCGCCCTGCTCGACGGGTACGCGCTGTCCCACGGACTCGACCCGCGCACCGCCCCCGCGAGCGCCGCGCTGCTGCCGTACATGGAGCAGACGTTCGGCAGCTGGTACGTGATGGGCGGGATGCGCGAGCTGGCACGGGCGGTGTACGAGCGGTGCCTGGCCCGCCGGGTCGCGTTCGTCTTCGGGGCCGAGGTGGTCCGGGTCCTCGAGAAGGACGGCCGGGCGGCGGGCGTGGAGCTGGCCGACGGTGAGGTGGCCGAGGCCGACCGGGTGGTGCTCGGGGTCCGGCCGCGTCCGGGGCTAGTGCCGGGTCTGCAGCCGGGGGGCGCGGGCGAGGTGACGGTCCGGACGGGCTCCGGCGCGGGTGCGACGGGGCGGTTCACCGTGCTGCTGTCGCTGCGCGGGGCCCGGGAGGCGGCTGCGGTGCACCGGACCGTGGTGCACAGCGCCGACGGGGCGGCGGAGCAGGAGGCGGTGTTCGGGGGCCGCGTCGCGGCGCACCCGACGACGACGGTGCTGCGTCCGGACGATCCGGCGACCCGGCCGGACGCGGAGCACGAGGCGGTGACGCTCACCGCGACGGTGGCTCCGCAGGGACCGGTCGACTGGCGGGACGCGGAGGTGCGGCAGCGGTTCGCCGACGTCCTGGTGGGACGGGCCGCCGCGGCCGTTCCCGGGCTGCGGGAGCGGATCCTGCACACCGAGGTCCGCACCCCCGCGGAGACCGAGGACGGGACGGGGGCCGAGGGCGGCGCGGTGCCGCCGCCCGCGCTGGCGGGGGCGGACGGCGCGTATCTGCACCCGGGCAATCTGACCCGGCTGCCGGGGCTGTATCTCGCGGGCGGCTGGTCGCATCCGGGCGGCGGGCTCGCGCACGCCGGGATGTCGGGGACGCTGGTGGCCGGACTCGTCGTGGAGGGCGACGGCTTCCGCGGCTCCCGCTGATCCGCGCGGTGCGGTCTCAGTAGCGGTACTGCTCGTTCTGGCCGGTGTCGTAGCCGTTGTCGTTGCCGTACGGAGCGGGCTGGACGGGCTGGTCCGGCGGCATCGGGGGGTACTGCTCGGCGTCGCGCTGCTGCGGAACCCAGACGCCGCCGGGCGGGGTGTCCGCGCCGTATGCCGGTGCGCCGTAGTTCTGGGCGTAGGGGTCGGCGTAGCTCTGCTGGCCGCCCTGGCTGTCGTAGCCGTTGCCGTAGGCGTCGTAGGAGGGGGCTCCGTTGGTGGTGCCGATGTACGGGTCGGAGTAGGCGGCGTAGCTCTGCTGGCCGGTGCCGTAGTCGTACGTTCCGGCGTAGGGGTCCTGGGCCGGCTGCTGCGCGTAGCCGGTGTACGGGTCGTACGCGGCGTACTGCGGCTGGGCCGAGGGGTCGGCCTCCTGGCCGTGGTCCGGGCCCGCGTTGCCGTTCGGGTCGTAGCCGGTGTGCCCGTACACGCCGTACTGGCCGGTGTCCTCGGGGAGCGGCTGCGGTTCGTAGACGGACGGCGCGGGCGGGGCGGACGGGGGCTGGTCGTAGCCGGGGGCGGCGACCTCCAGGTCCGAGACCTCCAGCGTGGGTTCCTTCATGGCGGCACTCCCGCCGCCCCTGCGTCGACGGCTCTCCCCCGGGCTGCCCCCTATGGCCCAGCCGGTGGAGAAGCCGCGTCGGAAGGACAGCGTCACGAAGGTCTGGCCGGTGGCGAAGGCGAGCGTCCCGACGACGATGACCGGAACGGAGGCCAGCAGCACCCCGACCACCACACCGAGGAATCCGCCGAAGGCGAGGAGCCGCCACCGCAGTCGCGCCTTGTACTGAAGCAGTACCTCGCCGAGCAGCCACAGGGCCACCAGACCGAATGCGATGTAGAGGACCGTCCAGCCCACGCCCGCCCCCTCCTTCGGCCGCAGCCGCGTCGGCGGCGGGTACAGCCGGTCACGACTGCTTGTGCAGTCCGAGTTTTTCGTAGATTTCCAGCGTAGCCGTCGAGTTGTTGAGCGTGATGAAGTGCAGTCCGGGCACACCCTCGGACAGCAGCTTCGCGCAGAACTCCGTTGCGAACTCGATGCCAATGGAGCGTACAGCGGCTGGATCGTCCTTGGCTGCGAGGATGCGTTCTTTCAACGACGCGGGCACGGTCGCGTTGCTGAGCTGGGAGAACTTTTCCAGTTGCTTCACGCTGGTGAGAGGCATGACCTCGGGAATCACCGGCGTTTCGCAACCCGCAGCGACGACACGGTCACGCATCCGGAGATAGTCCTCCGGGCGGAAGAACATCTGGGTGATCGCGTAATCCGCGCCCGCCCGGCACTTGTCCACGAAATGACCGATGTCCGTCTCCCAGTCGGACGACCGTGGGTGCATTTCAGGAAATGCCGCGACGCCGACGCAGAAGTCGCCCGATTCCTTGATGAGACGGACGAGGTCGGCGGCGTACTTCACGCCCTGCGGGTGCTCCACCCACGCGCCCATCGGGTCGCCCGGCGGGTCGCCGCGCACCGCGAGGATGTTCCTGATGCCCGCGTCGGCGTACTGCCCGACCATGTTGCGCAGCTCGGCGACCGAGTGGTTCACCGCGGTCAGGTGGGCGACCGGGATGAGCGTGGAGTCGGCGGCGATCTGCTGCGTGGCCCGGACCGTTCCGGCGCGGGTGGAGCCGCCGGCGCCGTACGTCACGGAGACGAAGCTCGGGCGGACCGCCTCGACCCGGCGCAGTGCGTTCCAGAGGTTCCGCTCACCTTTTTCGGTCTTGGGCGCCCAGAACTCGAAGGAGTACGACGTTTTGCCAGTCGCCAGCAGGTCACGCACCGTACGCGCGTGATCCGTCCTGGTGGAGGGTGTGCCAAGAGCCATAAGGGGAGATTAACCAGGGGGTGGACACTCCCCCAACCAGAGCGGGAAGATTTGTCCGATTTTGCCGGACTGTTGTCCATCCCTCGGACAGGAGCCCGAGATGTCCCGCGTCAGCACGCCGGAGGATTCAGAGCGTGTGCGCCCTCACGCGCCGGGCCAGCTCGGCGCTGGCGGCGGCCGGATCGTCGGCCTCGGTGATGGCCCGGACGACGACGACGCGGCGGGCTCCGGCGTCCAGCACCTGGTCCAGATTGCCCGCGTCGATCCCGCCGATCGCGAACCAGGGCCGCGGTCCGCCGAGGGCGGCGGCATAGCGCACGAGGTCGAGGCCGGGGGCATGGCGGCCGGGCTTGGTGGGGGTGGGCCAGCAGGGGCCGGTGCAGAAGTAGTCCACGCCGTCCTGGACGACGGCGGCGTCGACCTCGGCCTCGGCGTGGGTGGAGCGGCCGATCAGCCGGTCGGCGCCGATGATCGCGCGGGCGGCGGGGACCGGCAGGTCGCCCTGACCGAGGTGCAGGACGTCGGCGCCGATGGCGTGGGCGACGTCGGCGCGGTCGTTCACCGCGAGGAGCTTGCCGTGCCGACGGCAGGCGTCGGCGAAGACCGCGAGGTGCTCCAGCTCCTCTCCGGCCTCCATGCCCTTGTCCCGGAGCTGGACGATGTCGACACCGCCGGACAGCACGGCGTCCAGGAACGCGGGGAGGTCCCCCTGCCGCTTACGCGCGTCCGTGCACAGATAGAGCCGGGCGTCGGACAGTTGCTCGCGAGGCGTGGACATAAGTGGAACTCCCCCGGGGTCGTGACGGTGCACGGGCCGCGCCGGGCGGCCCGTGCTCCGCTTCCTGTCGTGTCGGTCAGACGGCGAGCGCCTGGGCGCGGCGCTTCACCTCCGTACCGCGATTCTCGCTCAGCGCCTGCGCGGGGGTGCCGGGCAGGGTCGGGTCGGGAGTGAAGAGCCACTCCAGCATCTCTTCGTCGGAATAGCCGTCGTCCCTCAGGAGGGTCAGGGTGCCGGCAAGGCCCTTGACCACCTTGTCGCCGTCGATGAAGGCGGCGGGCACCTGGAGCGTCCGCTTCTCACCACGGCGCACGGCGATGAGCTGGCCATCCCGGACCAGCTGCCGTACACGCGTCACCTCGACATCGAGCTTTTCCGCGATGTCGGGGAGGTGGAGCCAGGCGGGGACGAGAGCATCGGTCTTTGCGTCAATCTCGGTCACGAGGACAAGCGTGCCATCCCGGACCGACAGCCGGTAGCCGGGCCGACCGTACGGGGGTCGGTCCGGCGGCTGCCGGGGCCGTCACAGGGCGGCGGACTTCAGCGGTACGGCGGGGTCGGCCACCTTCTCCGGGTCGAGAGCGGCCCCCGACCCGATGAGCCTGCGGCCCTGGGCGAGGTCGCGCGGGCGGCCCACGGCGAGCACGGCGACCAGCGCGCCGTCGCGCAGCCAGCACACCGACCAGGCGGCGTCCGCCCCGTCGCCGCGCCACAGCAGGGTGTCGGCGTGCGCGTGGTGGCCGGCGTACTGCACGAAGCGGCCGAACTGCTCGGACCAGAAGTACGGGACGGGGTCGTAGACGGGGAGCGGTCCGCCGTCCTGGGCGGCCATGATCGCGGCGGCCACGGTGCGCGGGCCCTGGAGGGCGTTGTCCCAGTGGTGGACGAGCAGGCGCGTTCCGTAGCGGGCGGAGGGGAAGGAGGCGCAGTCCCCGACCGCGTACACATCGGGCAGGGAGGCGCCGAGCGCGCTGTCCGCGGTGACCGAGCCGTCCGGGCCGAGCGCGATCCCGGAGCCGGCCAGCCAGCCGGTGGCGGGGCGCGCGCCGATGCCGACGACCACGGCTCCGGCGGGCAGGGCGCGGCCGTCCGCGAGGATCACGGCCCCTTCCTCGACCCGGTCGACCCGGGCCCCGGTGAGGAGTTCGGCGCCGCTGTCGGCGTACCAGGCGGCCATGGGGGCGGCCACCTCGGCGGGCAGGGCGCCCGCGAGCGGGCGGGCGGCGGCCTCGACGACGGTGACCGCGCAGCCGGCGGCGCGGGCCGCGGTGGCGAACTCCGCGCCGATCCAGCCGGCCCCGACGACGACCACGTCGTGCTGCCGGTCCAGGACGGGCCGCAGCCGGGCGGCGTCGTCGAGGGTGCGCAGCAGATGGACGCCGGGCACGCCTTCGGTGCCGGGCAGGGTGAGGGGCTCCGCGCCGGTCGCGAGGACCAGGACGTCGTAGGGGACCGGCCCGTCGGCGGTGTCCAGGACATGGTCGGCGGCGCGCAGGGCGATGACGTCCAGGCCGAGGCGCAGGGTGATGTCCAGCGCCTCGAAGTCGATGTCGAAGGCGGAGTCCTCGGCCTTGCCCAGCAGCACGGCCTTGGACAGCGGGGGGCGGTCGTAGGGCTGGTGGGGCTCGGCGCCGATCAGGGTGACGGGCCCGGTGAAGCCCGCCTCGCGCAGGGCCACGGCGCTCTGCACGCCCGCCATGCCCGCTCCGACGATCACGGCGTGCCGTGTCCCCTGCCGTGCCGTCCGCTGCCGCGTCTGCTCGCTCACGCGGACCAGTCTATTCATCTGACGTAGGGTCAGATAGATACTTCCTCGACCACGCTGGTTCCGCTGCCCTCCTGGGACTCCCAGGCCCACCGCTCCGCCAGCCGCACCCGGCCGTCAGCGAGGTCGAGCACCGTGGAGAGGCAGTGCCCGGACGAGGTCGTTCCGTCCTGCTTGAGCTGGACGTAGCGGAAGTCCAGCGCGTCCCCCTCGCGGGTGCCGACGAGGTGGCCGCGGACCACGTCGCCGCCCGCGTACTCGGCCCAGATCCGGCCGTCCCGCTCGTGGTAGGTGAAGCGGGTGCGGGTGCCGACCTGGCCGGGGGCCTGGTCGGCGACGGGCGAGAGGACGAGTCCGTCGAGTGAACGGGCCACGGTGGCTGCTCCCTTGGCCGGCCGCCCACGGGCCGTGGGCGGGTGGGTTTAGGGTGGCCACGGTAGAACACTCGCGGGAGCCCGGACGCACCGGGCTGAGAGGGAGGCTGGACGGCCTCCGACCGTACGAACCTGATCCGGGTCATGCCGGCGAAGGGAGGGGCTGGACACCCATGCGCGTCTCGGGGAGAAACTCCGGATCCGACGTCCTCGTCATCGGGGGCGGCATCATCGGCCTGGTCACCGCGTGGCGGGCCGCCCAGCGCGGGCTGCGCGTCACGGTGGCGGACCCCGCACCGGGCGGCGGCGCCGCGCAGGTCGCGGCGGGCATGCTGGCCGCCGTCACCGAGCTGCACTACGGCGAGCAGATGCTGCTCGGGCTCAACCTCGCTTCCGCCGCCCGCTATCCGGCGTTCGTGGCCGAGCTGGAGGAGGCGAGCGGCCGGGAGACCGGCTTTCGCACCTGTGGCACGCTCGCCGTCGCGCTCGACTCCGACGACCGGGCCCATCTGCGCGAGCTGCACGCCCTCCAGGAGCGTTCGGGCCTGGAGTCGGTCTGGCTGAACGGCCGCGAGTGCCGCCGCCTGGAGCCGATGCTGGCCCCGGGCGTGCGGGGCGGCCTGCGGGTCGACGGCGACCACCAGGTGGACCCGCGTCGCCTCGCCGCGGCGCTGCTGTCCGCGTGCGAGCGGGCCGGGGTCGCGTTCCGCCGGACGACCGCGGACCGGCTCACCGTCACCGGGGGCCGGGCAGCCGGGGCGCTGCTCGGCGACGGCAGGGAGTTCGCGGCCGATCAGGTCGTGCTCGCCGCGGGCAGCCTCAGCGGCCGGCTCGCGGGGCTCCCGCCGGAGCTCGTGCCGCCGGTCCGCCCGGTCAAGGGCCAGGTGCTCCGGCTCACGGTGCCACCGGCGTACGCCCCCTTCCTCAGCCGCACCGTGCGCGCCGTGGTCCGGGGCGGCCACCTCTACCTCGTGCCGCGGGAGAACGGCGAGCTGGTCGTCGGCGCCACCAGCGAGGAGATGGGCTGGGACACGACGGTCACCGCCGGCGGGGTGTACGAGCTGCTGCGCGACGCCCACGAGCTGGTCCCCGGCATCACCGAGCTGCCGCTCACCGAGACCCGGGCCGGTCTGCGCCCGGCCACCCCCGACAACGCCCCGCTGCTCGGCCCGACCGCCCTGCCCGGTCTGCTGCTCGCCACCGGGCACCACCGCAACGGCGTCCTGCTGACCCCCGTCACCGGGGACGCGATGGCCGACGTCCTGACCACCGGCGAACTGCCCGAGACGGCCCGCCCCTTCGCGCCCGGCCGATTCGCACCCGCCGCCCCCGTACTCCAGGAGCAGCCCGTATGACCCAGCAGCCCGCCGTCCCCGAGCCCGGCTCCGAGCCCGTCCCCTCCGGGGCCCCGGTTTCCGTCTCGGTGAACGGGGAAGCCCGTGTCGTTCCCGCCGGGACGGCCCTGGACGCCCTCGTGGCCACCCTGACCCCGGCCCGCTCCGGGGTCGCCGCCGCCGTCAACGAGAGCGTCGTCCCGCGCGGCCAGTGGGCCGCCACCGCACTCGGCGAGGGCGACCGCGTCGAGGTCCTGACCGCCGTACAGGGAGGCTGACCATGTCGGACGACGTCTTCACGCTGGGGCCCGCCACGTTCGGATCCCGGCTGATCATGGGCACCGGCGGGGCCCCCGGCCTGGAGGTGCTGGAGCGCTCGCTGATCGCCTCCGGCACCGAGCTGACCACGGTCGCGATGCGCCGGCTGGACCCGACCGTGCAGGGTTCGGTGCTCTCGGTGCTGGAGCGGCTCTCCATCCACGTCCTGCCGAACACCGCGGGCTGCTTCACCGCGGGTGAGGCGGTGCTGACCGCCCGGCTGGCCCGGGAGGCGCTCGGCACCGACTGGGTGAAGCTGGAGGTGATCGCCGACGAGCGGACCCTGCTGCCCGACCCCATCGAGCTGCTGGACGCGGCGGAGACGCTGGTCGACGACGGGTTCGTCGTGCTGCCCTACACCAACGACGACCCGATCCTGGCGCGGAAGCTGGAGGACGTGGGGTGCGCGGCGATCATGCCCCTCGGCTCCCCCATCGGCTCCGGGCTCGGCATCCGCAACCCGCACAACTTCGAGCTGATCGTCGAGCGGGCCGGGGTGCCGGTGATCCTGGACGCGGGCGCCGGGACGGCCTCGGACGCGGCGCAGGCGATGGAGCTGGGGTGCGCGGCTGTGATGCTCGCCTCGGCGGTGACCCGGGCGCAGGAGCCGGAACTGATGGCCGCGGCGATGCGTCACGCGGTCGAGGGCGGGCGGCTCGCGTACCGGGCGGGCCGGATTCCGCGCCGCCACTTCGCCGAGGCCTCGTCCCCGGTGGCCGGGCGGGCGGCGTTCGATCCGGAGCGGCCGGCGTTCTGAGCCGCCGCACGGGCTCGCCACCTGGGCGTGTCCCTGTCACGGATCGGCTGCAGAACGGCCCCGGGAACGCCCCGGCCCGTCCGGGGTGTCGGTGGCGGCTCGTAGACTCTCGGGGTGGACACGACCCTCCAGGACCCTCTCGTCGGGCAGCTGCTCGACGGCCGGTATCGCATAGAGGCGCGCATCGCCGTCGGCGGGATGGCCACGGTCTACCGGGCCGTGGACACCCGCCTGGACCGGGTGCTCGCCCTCAAGGTGATGCACCCGGCGCTCGCCACCGACGTCTCGTTCGTCGAGCGCTTCATCCGTGAGGCCAAGTCGGTGGCCCGCCTCGCCCACCCCAACGTCGTCGCGGTCTTCGACCAGGGCGCCCAGGGCGCGTACGTCTATCTCGCGATGGAGTATGTGGCGGGCTGCACCCTGCGCGACGTGCTGCGCGAGCGCGGGGCCCTCCAGCCCCGGGCGGCGCTGGACATCCTGGAGCCGGTCCTCGCCGCGCTCGGCGCCGCGCACCGGGCGGGGTTCGTGCACCGCGACATGAAGCCGGAGAACGTCCTGATAGGGGACGACGGCCGGGTGAAGGTCGCCGACTTCGGCCTGGTCAGAGCGGTCGGCACGGCCACCGACACCACCGGCTCCCTGCTGGGCACGGTCTCCTACCTGGCCCCCGAGCAGATCGAGCACGGCACCGCCGACACCCGCAGCGATGTGTACGCCTGCGGGGTCGTGCTGTACGAGATGCTGACCGGCGCCAAGCCGCACACCGGCGAGAACGCCGCCCAGGTCATCTACCGGCACCTCAACACCGACGTCCCGGCCCCGTCCGCCGCCGTGCCGGGTCTCCCGGTCGCGCTGGACAGCCTGGTGGCGAGCGCGACCGCCCGCAATCCCGAGGTGCGTCCGCACGACGCGGTGCTGCTGCTGGCCGAGGCCCGTGAGGCGCGCACCGCGCTGACCGACGCCGAGCTGGACGCCGTGCCGCCGCAGGCGCTGTCCGACGCGCACGACGGCGCGGACGACCGGACGAGCGTGATCCCGCGGGCCCTTCCAGTGGCCGATGGCGACGACGGCGGTGTCGTGCACCGCACCAGCCGCCTGGAGATGCCCCCGACGGGACCCGCGAACCGACGCGGGACCGGCCGGCGCGGGCCGTTCGGCGGACCGCACCGCAAGCTCATCACGATCCTCACCGCCGTCCTGCTGACGCTGGGCATCGGAACGGGCGTCTGGTACATCAACTCCGGCCAGTTCACCCAGGTGCCCTCGCTGCTGGGCCAGACCCAGCAGGCCGCCGAGCAGCGGCTCTCGGACCGGGGGCTGGGGCTGAAGGGCGTGGACCGGGTCTTCAGCGACAGCGTCGAGCGGGGCTCGGTCGTGAGCAGCGACCCCGCGTCGGGCGATCGGATCCGGGGCAACGGCTCGGTGAAGCTCGTCGTCTCGCGGGGCCCGGAGATCGTGCGGGTGCCCGATGTCGTGGGCAAAGCCCTCGCGGACGCCC
Source organism: Streptomyces sp. NPDC020884 (assembly GCF_044333935.1). Taxonomy (NCBI): domain Bacteria; kingdom Bacillati; phylum Actinomycetota; class Actinomycetes; order Kitasatosporales; family Streptomycetaceae; genus Streptomyces; species Streptomyces sp. NPDC020884. Next base: position 351,441 of record NZ_JBIRRY010000001.1, read on the forward strand.
GGCGTTCCCTGAAGAAGGTGGGCCTGGCCCCCGGGATGGTGACCAGGGAGTTCAGCGAGGACGTGGCCCGCGGCGAGGTGATCCGGACGGATCCCCGCGCGGGCACGGACCGCAACCCGGACACGGCCGTGGCGCTCGTCGTCAGCAAGGGCGCCCCCGTGGACGTCCCCGATGTCACCGGTCTCTCGGCCGAGGACGCCACCGCCGAGCTGGCGGCCGAGGGGCTGAAGGCCGAGGTGCTGCCCGGCCGGATCCACTCCGCCGAGGTCGAGGGGGACGTCGCCGAGCAGTCGCCCGAAGGGGGCGCCGAGGCCGCCGAGGGCGACACGATCCAGCTGACCGTCTCCAAGGGCCCCCGGATGCTGGACGTCCCGGACGTCACCGGCCGGGACGTCGACGAGGCGCGCGGCACCCTGGAGGAGGCGGGCTTCGAGGTGAAGGTCGACCGGCCGTTCCTCTCCTTCAGCGACACCATCGCGAGCCAGTCCGTGGGCGGCGGCGAACAGGCCCCCGAAGGGTCCACGATCACCATCAAGACCAAGGGGTTCTAGAAACCACATGCACGCGCTGCGCAATCCGGTGGGCGGACACGTTCCGGTGGCCGGCGGTCTCGCCAAGATCGGCCTGGAGTACGCCCGTGAGCTGGCGGCGGAGGCCGTGCAGGTCTTCGTGGCCAACCCGCGCGGCTGGGCGACGCCCACCGGGAACCCGGCGCAGGACGAGCTGTTCCGCGCCGAGTGCGCGGCGGCCTCGATCCCCGCGTACGTCCACGCCCCGTATCTGATCAACTTCGGCTCGCACACGGAGGCGACGGTCGAGAAGTCCGTGGACTCCCTGCGCCACTCGCTGCGCCGGGCCCGCGAGATCGGCGCACGGGGCGTGGTGGTGCACACCGGTTCGGCGACCGGCGGACGACCGCGCGCCGAGGCGCTGGCCCAGGTGCGCGAGCACCTGCGACCGCTGCTGGACGAGCTGACCCACGACGACGATCCGGATCTGCTGCTGGAGTCGACGGCCGGCCAGGGCTTCTCGCTCTGCTCGCGCACCTGGGACTTCGGGCCGTACTTCGAGGCGCTGGACTCCCACCCGAAGCTGGGCGTCTGCCTGGACACCTGCCACATCTACGCCGCCGGGCATGATCTGACCGGCCCCTCGGGGATGCGGCAGACGCTCGACCTGCTGGTGGACACGGTCGGCGAGGGGCGGCTCAAGCTGATCCACGCCAACGACTCCAAGGACGTCGTGGGCGCCCACAAGGACCGGCACGAGAACATCGGCGCCGGTCACATCGGGGCGGAGCCCTTCGCGGAGCTGTTCGCCCATCCGGCGACCGAGGGCGTGCCGCTGGTCATCGAGACGCCCGGCGGCAAGGAGGGGCACGCGGCGGACGTGGCCCGGCTCAAGGAGCTCCGGAACGCTCGCTAGAGCTCGGGACCGTCCCCGGGCTCCTCCTGGTAGGAGTAGCGCTGCTCGCCCCAGGGGTCGCCGATGTTGTGGTAGCCCCGTTCCTCCCAGAACCCGCGCCGGTCAGCCGTCATGTACTCGATGCCCCGGACCCACTTCGGGCCCTTCCAGGCGTACAGGTGCGGGACGACGAGGCGCAGCGGGAAGCCGTGTTCGGCGGTGAGGAGTTCGCCGTCCTTGTGGGTGGCGAAGAGGGTGAGCTCGGAGGCGAAGTCGTCCAGGCGCAGGTTCGAGGAGAAGCCGTACTCGGCCCAGACCATCACATGGGTGGCGTCGGGGGCGGGCGGCGCCAGTTCGAGAACCGTACGGGCGGGGATCCCGCCCCATTCGGCGCCGATCATGCTGAACTTCGTCACGCAGTGCAGATCGGCGACGACCGAGGAGAACGGCAGCGCCGAGAAGTCCTGGTGGTTCCAGCAGCGCTTGTCGCCGTCGGCGGTGGCTCCGAAGACCCGGAACTCCCAGCGGTCGGGCTTGAACTTGGGAACGGGGCCGTAGTGGGTGACCGGCCATCCGCGCTGCAGTCGCTGGCCCGGCGGAAGCTCGGCCTGCTCTGCTGCGCGGTGTTCCCGGCTTTCCGGCTGACCCATGCCTCCATGGTGACAGACAGGCAGGGGTGGTCATGACCAGCGGGGATCCCATCGGGGCAACTCGTACTAAGCGTGCACTTACTGGACGGCCGCTGAGCGCGGTGCGAGGATCTGGCCAACTTGCCAGATCGATCACCGGTTGGAAGGAGCCTTTGCCATGCAGGGCGACCCCGAGGTCCTTGAGTTTCTCAATGAGCAGCTGACCGCCGAATTGACTGCCATCAACCAGTATTTTCTGCACGCCAAGATGCAGGACAACTTCGGGTGGACCAAGCTCGCCAAGTACACCCGGGCCGAGTCCTTCGACGAGATGAAGCATGCCGAGATCCTGACCGACCGGATCCTGTTCCTCGACGGGCTGCCGAACTACCAGCGACTTTTCCATGTCCGGGTGGGCCAGACGGTCACCGAGATGTTCCAGGCGGACCGCCAGGTCGAGGTGGAGGCGATCGACCGCCTCAAGCGCGGCATCGAGGTGATGCGGGGCAAGGGCGACATCACGTCCGCGAACATCTTCGAGTCGATCCTGGAGGACGAGGAGCACCACATCGACTATCTCGACACCCAGCTGGAGCTGGTCGAGAAGCTCGGTGAGCCGCTCTACATCGCCCAGCTGATCGAGCAGCCGGAGAGCTGAGCGCTCAGGCCGCGTCGGAGAGCCGTACGTCCCGGATGCCGGCCGCGGCGACCGCTGCCGCGGCCGGGTGCGCGAGGGAGGCGGTCACGGGTTCCTGTCGCTGGTCGAGCAGATCGCGGCGGGGGCAGTCGCCCCGTCCCAGCAGGGCCTGGATGCGGCGCACACATCCACCGCAGTCCGTTCCGGCCTTGCAGGCCGAGGCGATCTGGCGGGGCGTGCAGGCTCCGGCGTCCGCATGCTTCTTGACCTGCTGTTCCGTGATGCCGAAGCACGAGCAGACGTACATGCGGTTCACCTCCCTGCGGGTCGGTCGCTGGCGCCGTCCCGGTCTTCATCGGTGAGGCTAACCTAACCTTACCCGGCCCTCGGGCGGCGTAAAAGCCCCGGGACGACCTGTGGGGCACGGATCACATCGATCCGTGCCCCACAGGTGCGACTGCCGGGAATTCCGCCCGGCCGACCGGTCTACTGGTCGCGGTACATCTCGGCGACGAGGAATGCCAGGTCGAGGGACTGGCTGCGGTTGAGGCGGGGGTCGCAGGCCGTCTCGTAGCGCTGGTGCAGGTCGTCCACGAAGATCTCGTGGCCGCCGCCCACGCACTCGGTGACGTCGTCGCCGGTCAGCTCCACGTGGATGCCGCCCGGGTGGGTGCCGAGGCCCTTGTGGACCTCGAAGAAGCCCTTGACCTCGTCCAGGACGTCGTCGAAGCGGCGCGTCTTGTGGCCGGAGGCGGCCTCGAAGGTGTTGCCGTGCATCGGGTCGGTCACCCAGGCGACGGTCGCGCCGGAGGCGGTGACCTTCTCGACCAGCTCGGGGAGCTTGTCGCGGACCTTGTCGGCGCCCATCCGGACGACGAAGGTCAGCCGGCCCGGCTCGCGCTCGGGGTCGAGGCGGTCGACGTAGCCGAGCGCCTCGTCGACGGTGGTCGTCGGGCCGAGCTTGATGCCGATCGGGTTGCGGATCCGGGAGGCGAACTCGATGTGCGCGCCGTCCATCTGGCGGGTGCGCTCACCGATCCAGACCATGTGTCCCGAGGTGTCGTAGAGCTCGCCGGTGCGCGAGTCCGTACGGGTCAGCGCCGACTCGTAGTCCAGCAGCAGCGCCTCGTGCGAGGCGTAGAACTCGACCGCCTTGAACTCGGCCGGGTCGGTGCCGCACGCCTTCATGAAGTTCAGCGCGTTGTCGATCTCGCGGGCCAGGGCCTCGTAGCGCTGGCCGGAGGGGGAGGACTTCACGAAGTCCTGGTTCCAGGCGTGGACCTGGCGCAGGTCGGCGTAACCGCCGGTGGTGAAGGCACGGACCAGGTTCAGCGTGGAGGAGGACGCGTGGTACATCTGCTTCAGCCGGGCGGGGTCCGGGATCCGGTCCTTCTCGGTGAAGGCGAAGCCGTTCACCGAGTCGCCGCGGTAGGTCGGCAGGGTCACGCCGTCGCGGGTCTCGGTCGACTTGGAGCGCGGCTTGGAGTACTGGCCCGCGATCCGGCCGACCTTCACCACGGGCACGGAGGCCGCGTAGGTCAGGACGGCGCTCATCTGGAGCAGCGTCTTCAGCTTGGCCCGGATGTGGTCGGCGGACACGGCGTCGAAGGCCTCGGCGCAGTCGCCGCCCTGCAGCAGGAACGCCTCGCCCTTGGCGACGGCTCCCAGGCGGGCACGCAGCTGGTCGCACTCGCCCGCGAAGACGAGCGGCGGATACGACGCGAGGTCCGCGAGTACATCGCGCAGGGCCTCGGAGTCGGGGTACTCGGGCTGCTGCGCCGCGGGAAGGTCTCGCCAGGTGTTGCCACCGGCGACGGAGGTATTGGCGTTCACGGTCACGAGCACAACATTACGGGGTCGGAAGAGGCGTCCAGCCGAGCGCTCAACAGATGAGACGACCGCTCCGATGCCCCGGACCGTCCGTTAAGGTCAGGACATGTCGACGCAACAGATCCAGATCTCGATCCAGAACTGGTGGTGGACCGCTCATCCGGCGGCCCGCTGATTCATCGCGCTGACACTTCGCGAAGGCCGCCCGAGGGGCGGCCTTTTCTGCGTTGCGGAGCCGTTCCTCTCCTCGGTGAACCCCGTGCGGAAGCCCGTACGGACCGTCCGGAAGGAACCCGCTCCCATGTCCCAGAACGCGCCCCGCTCCGCCCGCGAACTGATCGGCCGGCTGCTGGCCGACGACGCCCCGCCGTTCGCTCTGCTGCGCCGCCGTACGCCCGGCCGTGACCACGATCACGTCGAACTGCTGATCGGCGGGGTGCGGGAGGCGGACCGATTGGCCGATCTGCCGGTGGGCGCGTCGCCGGCGCTCGCGCTGGTGCCGTTCCGGCAGATCGCCGAGCGCGGCTTCGACGTCCGCGACGACGGCACCCCGCTGAGCGTGCTGGTCGCCGACGAGACGCACGAGCTGGAGCTCGCGGAGTTGCTGGCGGCGCTGCCCGCCCATGACGTGACGGTGCGGGACCGCGGCTTCGACGTGCCGGACGGGGAGTACGCGGACATCGTCCGGCGGGTGATCCGGGACGAGATCGGTCAGGGCGAGGGCGCGAACTTCGTGATCCGGCGGACGTTCCGGGGCGAGATCCCCGGGTTCGGACGGGCGGACGCGCTGGCGCTGTTCCGGCGGCTGCTGGCGGGCGAGCGGGGCGCGTACTGGACGTTCGTGGTCCACACAGGAGACAGCGGGCCCGAAGGGATCTCCGGCTCGGGGCGGCGGGCGACGGGCGGGCGGACGCTGGTGGGGGCGAGTCCGGAGGTGCATGTGCGGATGTCCGGCGGGACGGTCGTGATGAACCCGATCAGCGGGACGTACCGCTACCCGGCCGGGGGGCCCACCCCCGAGAGCCTGCTGGCGTTCCTCGCGGACCGCAAGGAGAGCGAGGAGCTGTCCATGGTGGTCGACGAGGAGCTGAAGATGATGTGCACGGTGGGCGACATGGGCGGGGTGGTGGTCGGGCCCCGGCTCAAGGAGATGGCCCACCTCGCGCACACCGAGTACGAGCTGCGCGGCCGGTCCTCGCTGGATGTCCGCGAGGTGCTGCGCGAGACGATGTTCGCGGCGACCGTCACCGGTTCGCCGGTGCAGAACGCGTGCCGGGTCATCGAGCGGTACGAGTCCGGGGGCCGGGGCTACTACGCGGGCGCGCTGGCGCTGCTGGGCCAGGACGCGAGCGGGGCTCAGACCCTGGACTCGCCGATCCTGATCCGTACCGCCGACATCGCCCCGGACGGGAGCCTCGCGGTGCCCGTCGGGGCCACCCTCGTACGCCACTCGGACCCGGAGAGCGAGGTGGCCGAGACACACGCGAAGGCGGCCGGGGTGCTGGCCGCTCTGGGGGTGCGGCCGGGCCGGCCCGGGGCGGAGGCGGACCGGCCGAGGCTGGCCTCGGACCCCCGGGTGCAGGCGGCGCTGGACGACCGGCGGGGCTCTCTCGCCCCGTTCTGGCTGCGGATGCAGGAGCGCACCCGGGACCTGGCCGGGCACGCGCTGGTGGTGGACGGCGAGGACACGTTCACCGCGATGCTGGCCCATCTGCTGCGGGCGTCGGGGCTGGACGTCTCGGTGCGGCGCTTCGACGAGCCGGGGCTGGGCGAGGTGGTCCGGGCGCACGAGGGGCCCGTGGTGCTGGGTCCGGGGCCGGGCAACCCGGGCGATCCGACCGATCCGAAGATGCGGCTGTTGCGGGAGCTGACCGCCGAGCTGGTGCGCGACCACCGGCACGGGCTGCTGGGGGTCTGCCTCGGGCATGAGCTGATCGCGGCGGAACTGGGGCTGGAGATCGTGCGCAAGGCCGTGCCGTACCAGGGCGCGCAGACCCGGATCGAGCTGTTCGGGCGGCCGGAGACGGTGGGCTTCTACAACAGCTTCACCGGGCGGTGCGACGGTCCGGCCGCCGCCGAGCTGGCCGCGCACGGGATCGAGGTGAGCCGCGACGAGGCGAGCTGCGAGCTGCACGCGCTGCGGGGGCCGGGCTTCGCCTCGGTGCAGTTCCACCCGGAGTCGGTGCTGACCGTGCGGGGCTCGGCGATCGTGACGGAGCTGCTGGCGGGGCTGCCCGTGCCGGGCTGAGCCTCAGCTCCTCGGTACGAGGACGTTCTCGCTGTGGCGGCGGGCCAGATAGTCGGTGACGTTCTTGACGGTCGCGTCGATGATCTGGCCCACCGCGTCCTCGGTGTAGTACGCCTGGTGGGAGGTGACGACGACGTTGGGGAAGGTCACCAGCCGGGCGAGGGTGTCGTCGTCGATGCCTTCCAGGGACTTGTCGAGGAAGAACAGCCCGGCCTCCGCCTCGTACACGTCGAGTCCGACGCCGAGGAAGCGTCCCGCGCGCAACTCGGTGACCAGGGCGGCGGTGTCGATCAGGCCGCCGCGGCTGGAGTTGACCAGGATCGCGTCGTCCTTCATCGCCTTGAGGGCGGCCGCGTCGATGATGTGCTGGGTGGTGGGCAGCAGCGGCACGTGCAGGCTGATCAGGTCGGCCTCGGCGAGCAGCCGCTCCTTGTCGACGTACTCCATGCCCAGCTCGACGCAGGCCGGGTTCTCCGCCACGTCCCAGCCGAGCAGTCTCATGCCGAAGCCGTGGGCGATCCGGGTGAACGCCTCGCCGATCTTCCCGGTGCCGAGCACCCCGACGGTCCGGCCCCGCATGTCCCGGCCGAGCAGCCCGTCGAGGCGGAAGTCGAAGTCCCGGGTGCGGCCGGCGGCCCGGACGATGCGCCGGTTGACGGCCATGGCGAGCGTCCAGGCGAACTCGGCGACCGAGTACGGGGAGTAGAAGGAGACCCGGGCGACGCGCAGGGCGAGGCGCTCGGCGACCTCCAGGTCGATGTTGTTGAAGCCGGTGGAGCGCTGGGCGATCAGCTGGGTGCCGCCCGCGGCGAGCGTCTGGAGCACCTTGGCGCCGAGGTCGGCGTTGACGCTGGTGGAGACGGCCTCGTAGCCGGCGGCGATGGGGGCGGTGTCCCGGTTCAGGAAGACGTCCAGGCAGCGGACCTCGTGCAACCCCTCGAAGGCCTTCTCGATCAGGGGCTTCTCGTCGGACTGCACACCGAAGGCCAGGATCTCCATAGCGCGAATATACGGCTCCGCCCCCGAAACCGCCGGTCAGACGTCGTCGAGGCCGCGCTCGATGGCATACCGCACGAGCTCCACCCGGTTGTGCAGCTGGAGCTTGCCGAGGGTGTTCTGCACATGGTTCTGCACGGTGCGGTGCGAGATGACCAGGCGTTCGGCGATCTGCTTGTACGAGAGCCCCTTGGCCACCAGCCGCAGCACCTCGGTCTCCCGGTCGGTGAGCTGCGGGGCCTTGGGCTCGTTCGACGCCACGGGAGCGGGGTCGGAGGCGAGCCTGCGGTACTCGCCGAGGACGAGCCCGGCCAGGCCCGGGGTGAAGACCGGGTCGCCGTTGGCGGTGGAGCGGACGGCGTCGGTCAGCTCCTGGGTGGAGGCGGACTTCAGCAGATAGCCGGTGGCCCCGGACTTCACCGCCTCCAGGACGTCGGCGTGCTCGCCGCTCGCGGAGAGGACCAGGACCCGCAGGCCCGGGTGGGTCCCGACGAGTTCCTTGCAGACCTGGACGCCGGGCATGCCGGGGAGGTTCAGGTCGAGGACCAGGACGTCCGGGCCCACGGCCTTGGCCCGGCGGACCGCCTGCGGGCCGTCCCCGGCGGTCGCGACGACGTCGAAGCCGGACTCGGCCAGGTCGCGGGCGACCGCGTCGCGCCACATGGGGTGGTCGTCGACGACCATGACCCTGATGGGCCGGTCGCCGGCCTCCTGCTCGTCCGGTGCGGTGTTCTGCGTGCTCATCGGGCCGATCCTGCCTTCCCCCGGGAAACCTTCGGTGCTTTGGGAACCTTCAACTCGACCTCGGCGCCCTGTCCCGGCACCGAGATCAGCTCTGCCGTGCCGCCCAGATCGCGCAGCCGGCCGCGGATGGACAGCGCGACCCCGAGCCGCCCCTCCCCCTCCGCCTGGGCGAGCCGCCCCTCGGGGATACCCGGGCCGTCGTCCCGGACGGTGACGATCACCTCGTCCGGCTCGTCCTCGACCAGGATCCACGCCTGGGCGTCCGGGCCCGCGTGCACCCGTACGTTGTCCAGGGCCGCGCTGACGGCGGCGGCCAGCTCCCGGGCCGACTCGGCGGGGAGCATCACCGGGGCGCCCGGCTCGGCGAAGCTCGTGCGGGATCCCGCGTGCGGGGCGAGCAGGGTGCGCAGGTCGCAGGGGGCCCCGTCGCCGGGGCCCGCCTCCTCGTCCACCTCGACGGTGCGGACCACGGCCCCCTCGGCGGCGTCCTCGGAGACCCGGGTGAGGGGCACCAGACCGCTGGAGACCAGGGTGCGCAGGGCGACTTCCTGCTCCCCGGCCATCCGGCCCAGCTCGGCCGCCTCGCCGCCGATGGCGGTGCCCCGGCGCTGCACCATGGCGAGGACCTGGAGCACGCTGTCGTGGATGTCGCGGGCGAGCCGCTCGCGTTCGCGGGTGGCGGCCTCGATCTCCAGGGCGCGGGCCAGGGTGCGTTCACTGGCGCGGGCGACCTCGACGACGTACCCGATGGCGATGGAGGCGACCCAGACCAGCAGGACGTTGTGGTACGTGTCCCGGCTGGGCTCGCCGCGCTGGATGATGTTGGCGGCGGCGACGAACGTGGAGGCGAAGGCCGCCCACCGCCAGCCGCCCTTGATGGCGAAGGCGAGGACCGCGCCGGCCGTCCAGATCGACGGCAGCGTCGGGCCGTCGAACGACTGGGAGTCGAAGTCGGCGAGCGGGGTGAGCAGGATGCCGGTCAGCGCGACGACCAGGTCCGCGACGAGGAAGCGTTTGGTGCAGCTCGCCGCCGAGCGGACCTTGGGCAGCGTGGCGAGCGTCCAGACGAAGAGGAACGCCAGATACGCGACGGCGACCCAGGGCCGCTCGAACCGCTGCTGGCCGAAGTTGTCCTTCCCGAAGATCGCGAGCAGCACCGCGTAGATCATCGTCAGGACGCGGTAGCCCGTCAGCGCACGCCACAGCGGCAGCTCGACCGACATCCGTACGACCCGCTCGCGCTTGGCCATGTCCCACCCCCCGGACGGTGAACGACGCGGTTACGCGCCGGACCGTTCCGTTCCGTTCTCGTTGCTCGCGGCAGCCTGCTTCTGGGCCCGCTTGTCCTCCTCCGCCCTGGCCTTCGCCTCGTCGGCGATCTGGCGCTTGGCGGCGGTGGCGTAGACGTCCACGTACTCCTGGCCGGAGAGCTTCATGATCTCGTACATGACCTCGTCGGTCACCGAGCGCAGGATGAAGCGGTCGCCGTCCATGCCCTGGTAGCGGCTGAAGTCCAGCGGCTTGCCGAGCCGGATGCCGGGGCGCATCAGCTTGGGCACCACCTGGCCGGGGGGCTGGATCTTCTCGGTGTCGATCATGGCGACGGGGATCACCGGAGCGCCGGTGGCCAGCGCGACCCGGGCCAGACCGCCGGGCTTGCCCCGGTAGAGGCGGCCGTCGGGCGAGCGGGTGCCTTCGGGGTAGATGCCGAACAGGCCGCCGCTCTCGATGACCTGGATGCCCGCCTTGATCGCCGCCTCGCCCGCGCCGCGGGCGCCGGAGCGGTCGACGGGGAGCTGGCCGACACCCTTGAAGAAGGCGGCGGTGAGCTTGCCCTTGACCCCGGGTGCGGTGAAGTACTCGGCCTTGGCGATGAACGTGACCTTGCGGTCCAGCACAGCCGGGAGGAAGAAGGAGTCGGAGAACGAGAGATGGTTGCTCGCGAGGATCGCCGGACCGCGCTCGGGGATGTTCTCCAGGCCCTCCACCCACGGCCGGAAGGCGAGCTTCAGGGACCCGCCGATGGAGAACTTCATTGCGCCGTAGATCAACTCTGGTGCCTCCTGTGTGCTGTCGGTCAGACCTTAGCCTGGGCCGCTGTCGGGCCCGTGACGGCCCTGGTCGGTGTCGGTCCGGTCGCGTACGGTGAAGTCATCCGTCAAGCACTCCCCCAGGTGCACGCCCGCCCCCGCCCCGTCCCACGAACAGGAGACCCTGGTGCCGGTCCTCCCTGGAGCCGAGCCGTTCCGCCACGAGGGCGGAGAGGTCGGCGTCCTCCTCTGTCATGGCTTCACCGGATCACCGCAGTCGCTGCGCCCCTGGGCCGACCACCTCGCCGCGCGCGGACTGACGGTCTCGCTGCCGCTGCTGCCCGGCCACGGCACCCGCTGGGAGGACATGGCGGTCACCGGCTGGCAGGACTGGTACGCGGAGGTGGACCGGGAGCTGCGGGTCCTGCGGGAGAAGTGCGAGCGGGTCTTCGTCTTCGGTCTGTCCATGGGCGGCGCGCTGAGCCTGCGGCTCGCGGCCAAGCACGGGGACGCGATCAGCGGTCTGGTGCTGGTCAACCCGGCCAACAAGGTGCACGGCCTCGCCGCGTACGCACTGCCGCTCGCCCGTCATCTGGTGCGGACGACCAGGGGCCTGGCCGACGACATCGCGCTCCCGGGCTCGCACGAGGTCGGCTACGACAAGGTGCCGCTGCACGCGGCGCACTCGCTGCGGAAGTTCTTCCGGCTGGTCGACGGGGAGCTGCCCCAGGTGACCCAGCCGGTGGTGCTGCTGCACAGCCCGCAGGACCATGTCGTGCCGCCGGCGGACAGTGCGCGGATCCTGAGCCGGATCTCCTCCACGGACGTCTCGGAGATCTTGTTGGAACAGAGCTACCACGTGGCGACGTTGGACCACGATGCGGAGCGGATCTTCGATGAGAGCTACCGGTTCATCGGCCGTCTCGCACCGAGCGTCCGGAAGAAGGGGAGCACGTCCGGTGGCTGAGCACGACGCGGAACGCACAGGCAGCGACGAGGAGCGCGAGCCGCGCCCCACGGAGCCCGCGGCCGTCCCGGAGGGGACGAAGCCGGCGGGGGCCGAGGGAGCGGAGCAGGAGCGGGCGATCGACGAGGACGCGGCGTGGGCCGCGATCGTCGCGGGGTACGGGGAGGAGCCGCCGGATCCGCCGGGCGCCAAGCCGTTCAAGTCCATCGAGGACCTGGCCCTGCTGGAGGACGACCAGCGCAATGTGGTGGGGCCCGAGGACGGCTCCGCCGGGGACCCGGCGGACAAGGGGTCGGGCAAGAAGCCCCCGAAGCCGCCGGAGAAGAAGGCGCTCGGCAGCTCCGTCGTCTTCGCGCCCGGCGTCGCCGGTCCGCGCGACTACGAGCTGCCCGAGTCCAAGGACGACGGCATCGACGCGCCGGACGACGGGGACGAGGGCCACTTCGTGCCCCCGGAGCCGCCGCCGCTGCCGGAGGCCGACGTCACGGCGAAGTTCGCCTGGCTGGCGGTGATAGGCGGTCCGGTCCTGATGCTCGTCGCGGTGCTGCTGCGGTGGGAGATGACGTGGTGGCTCACCACGCTCTGCATCGGCGGCTTCCTCGGCGGCTTCGCCACCCTGGTGGCCCGGATGCCGCACGACGACGATGACGACACCTACGGCGATCCGGGGCGCGGCGCGGTCGTGTAGCCGCTCATCCGGCAGGGACTCCGAGGGCGGCCAGGACCGGCAGATGGTCCGTGGCCGCCCTCAGGTCCTCCCCGCTCACTCCGGGCAGCCCGCTCGGCACACCGCAGCCGAGCACCTCGATGCCCGGGGTCGCGAACACCGCGTCGATGCGCTTGCGCGGGAGGTCGGGCGGGAAGGTGAGCTCGCCGCCCCACGGCGCGACGGCCCGGCAGTCCTGAAGCGTCCCGGACAGCCGCCGGAAGGCCTTCCCGGTCGGTACGTCGTTGAGGTCGCCGCCCGCCACGGCGTGCTCCACGCCCATCGCGGCCAGCCGCTCCAGCAGCAGGTCCGCCTGGGCGAGGCGCTCGTCGCGCTGGAGGCTCAGATGGCAGCTCAGCACCCCGAGCCGGGTTCCGGCGATCTTCACCACGGCGGTGGCGAAGCCTCTGCGGTGCAGGCCGGGGGTGAGCGGCAGCAGGATGTCCTCGGTGCGTTCGACGGTCGCCCGCAGCGAGCACAGCAGCAGGGGCCCGGCGGCGGTGGCCCCGCCGCTCAGCACCACCAGACCGCTGCTCTTCGCGAGCCTCGCCGCGGCCTTGCGCCAGCGGAAGAAGCGAGGGGCCTCCTGGACGAGGACCAGGTCGGGCGCGCAGGCGCGGATGACCCGGGCCAGCGCGGCGGTGTCGTCGTGCATCGACCGGACGTTGTAGCTCAGCACTCTGATGACGGCTGAACCGTCCGGCTCGGTACGGGAGTCGGGCAGCGGCGTCAGGACCATGCGGGCCACGATACGACGGACGCCCGCCGCTGCCCCGGAGGGCGGCGACGGGCGTTCCGTGCGTCGTGCGGGTGTGGGCTCAGCCCTGGCGGGCCAGGTCGGCCGCGCCCACGAGCCCTGCCTTGCCGCCGAGTTGGGCGGCGAGGACCTGGGCGTGCGGGCGCCACTCGCCGCCGATCAGCCAGCGCCGGAACGACTTGCGGATCGGGTCGAGGACGAGCTCGCCCTCGTCCGAGACGCCGCCGCCGACGATGAACGCGGACGGGTCGAACAGCGAGGCCAGGTCGGCGAGTCCGGCGCCGGCCCAGCGGGCCAGCTCGCGGAACGAGTCGACGGCCACCGGGTCGCCCTGGCGGGCGGCCTCGCTGATGTGCTTGCCCTCGATGCCGTCCACCGAGCCGTCGCCGAGACCGAGCAGTATGGCGGCGTTCTCGGGAGTGGCGTTGGCGCGCTGCTTCGCGTACCGGACGAGTGCGCGGCCGGAGGCGTACTGCTCCCAGCAGCCCTGGCTGCCGCAGCCGCACAGCAGACCGTCCGGGACGACCCGGATGTGGCCGAACTCGGCGGCCACGCCGAAGCGTCCGCGGCGCAGCTTGTTGCCGATGATGATGCCGCCGCCGAGGCCGGTGCCGAGCGTGATGCAGATGACGTCGTCGTGACCCTGGCCGGCGCCGAAGCGGTACTCGCCCCAGGCCGCCGCGTTGGCGTCGTTCTCGACGACGACGGGCAGGCCGACGCGCTGTTCGACCTTGTCCTTGAGCGGCTCGTGACGCCAGTTGATGTTCGGTGCGAACAGCACGGTGGCGCGCTTGTCGTCGACGTAACCGGCGGCGCCGATGCCGACGGCCTCGACCTCGTGCCCCTCGCTGGCTCCGGCGACCGCCGCGCAGATCGCGTCGACGATGCCTTCGGCCGTCGGCGGGGTCGCCACCTTGAACGTCGAGAGGATCCGGCCCTCTTCGTCGACCACTCCAGCCGCGATCTTCGTGCCGCCGATATCGACGCCGATGGTGAGTCCCATGAATCCCTCAGTTTCGGTCGAGCCCCGCTAGGGGCAACCGTACCCGAGGCGGGACGCGGCCCGGCCGGAGCCGGTCAGTCCAGGTCGATGCGTTCGGTGCCCGAGGGGCCCTCGTCGCGCGGGTCGGACGCGTCCTCGGCGGCCTTCTTCGAGGGGCCCGCGGTACCCGAGGCGCCCTCGGTGGTGCGGGTCCAGCGGCTCTCCTGGCCCTCGACCGCGGAGCGGTAGGCGGCCAGGAGTTCGCCGCCCGCGGCGGCGAGGTGGTCGAAGATCTCCGGGTTGCGCTCGATGACCGGTTCGACGGCGGACTTCGCCTGCCGGATGGCCTGCTGGACCGCGCCCTGGGCGGCGACGCCGAGCAGCGGGGTCTGGAGCGAGGAGACCTTGTCGGCGACGGCGTCGACCAGCTTGCGCAGTTCCTCGGCGGCGGATCCGGGCGGGGGTCCGTACTGGGCGCGGCGGCGGGCCTTCTCGGCCGCGAGGTCCTCGGCGCAGGCGTCGGCCCACGCGTCGCCGTCGGCGGGACGATCGGTGGCTTCACTCATGGCGGACTCCTGCGACGCGGGGCGGCCGACGGTCGGCCTGCGGTACACGTACCACCGACGTTACCCGAATGGCCGCACGCCGTTCAGGAGGTGCGCGGCCACAGGGCCGGGTCGGGCGTGAACCTCACCCGCAGCACTCCGTCGGCCAGGGCCGCGCCGGAGACGGTGCAGCGGCGCAGCGCGGAGGCGATCCGCACGATCCGGTGGAAGGGGCCGACGGTCAGGAGCAGCTCGTCGCCCCGGCGGACCAGACGCAGGTCCTCCTTGGCGGCCCCGGGCAGCGGCAGGCACCAGATGAAGGTCGTGGACCCGTCCTCGGCGTCCGGCTCCTCCTCGGTCCACCAGGGGTCGCCGGCCCGGCCGGGCGTCCGGTCGTCGGGGGCGGGGACCGCCAGCTCGGCCAGGTCGTCCGGGCCCTGCGGGTCGCGGCCCAGGTGGGCGGCCTCGTGCACGGGGACGTCCCCGGCGACGTCCTGGCGCCAGTGGTCCAGGCACTTCTCCTGCTGGGCGGCGAGCGCGGCGAACCAGGGGTCGGACGAGTGCCGGGGCAGCACCCGGGAGGCGACCAGCAGGTCGGCGCGCAGTCCGTGCAGGGCCAGGCCGGTACGGGCGGTGAGCAGGGCGTCCTCGGCGGCTGGGCCCGGCTCCGCGACCAGCCGGAGCGTGGTGGACCGGTCCTCGATCAGGGCCTGGACTGCGGCCAGCTCGGCGTCCTTGCGGGCGCCGGCCTCGTACAGCCACTGCGCGGGCATCGGGACCCCGGCGAGCTGGGCGAGGACGGGGCGCAGGGCGCGGGCGGCCTGGCGTTCGGCGGGGAGCAGCCGGCGCAGATAGCGGCGCAGCTGTTCCGGCAGGGCGAGAAGGGCCAGGGCTTCGGTGAGCGGCGGGAGGTCGACGACGAGGGTGTCGTAGCCCGACCAGTCGCCCTCGGCGACCCGGCGCAGGGTGTGCAGCAGGGCGAGCTGCGGGGCGCCGGGGAGTTCGGTGAGCTCCTCACCGTCGAGGCGGCCCGCGCCGAGCAGGTCCAGGACGCCGGAGGCGCGCTTCTGGAGCCCGGTGAGTTCGGCGCGGAAGTGCTCGCCGGAGTCGATGCGGGCGTGGTCGAGGCGGTCGGCGACCCGGGTGGGTTCCGGGCCGGCGGGGAAGCCGGGTATGGCCCCGGCGGTGATCAGGAGCGTGCGGCTGCCGTTCGCGGCGGCGGCCAGCGCAGTGGCCGCCGCGACGGTGGTACGGCCCGCGCCGCCGGGGCCGGTGACGAGGACCGTGCGCACGGCTGTCAGGCCTGCGGTGCGGACTCGACGCGCTTCTTCAGACCGGCGAGGGCGCGGTCGATGATGACCTTCTCGGCCTTGCGCTTGATCATCCCGAGCAGCGGGATCTTGACGTCGACGGCGAGCCGGTAGGTGACCTCGGTGCGCTCGCCGCCGCCGAGCGGGGCGAGGGCGTACGTGCCGTCCAGCGAGCGCAGCATCTGGGACTTGACGAGGCTCCAGCTGACCTCCCGCTCGCCGGTCCAGGTGTAGGCAAGGACGTGGTCGTCCTTGATCGCTCCGGCGTCCAGGACGAGACGGACCTGCTCGGCGCGGCCCTGGTCGTCGGTGGAGAGGACCTCGGCCTCCTTGACCTCGCCGGTCCATTCCGGGTAGCGGGCGAAGTCGGCGATCACGCCCATGACGTCGGCCGGCGCCGCCTCGATCGTGATGCTCGAGCTGGTGTGTTCAGCCATCGCCGTGGCCCTCCAGTGCGGTGTAACCGGTCGCGTTCGGCAGGAGCCTGCCGCTGTGCAGGCTATCGCGTGCCCGGGGCGCTCCGGTCCACCGCCCGGCTGCCCGCGGTCACCAGCTCAGCGCCCAGGGGGTTCCGGTGGAGGCGAAGTGGCCGACGTTGACGCACTCGGTGGTCCCGATCCGCATCCGGCGGACCAGCGGCTGGTGAACATGGCCGAAAAGCGCGTACCGCGGGCGGGTGGCGCGGATCGCCTCCAGCAGGGCGGTGCTGCCGCGTTCGAAGCGTCGGGCGACGGTGTCGTAGGTCAGCTCGGGCACCTCGGGCGGGATGTGCGAGCAGAGGACGTCGACCGGGCCGAGCGCCTCGACCTTGGCGGCGTACTCCTCGTCGCTGATCTCGTACGGGGTGTTCATCGGGGTCTTGAGGCCGCCGCCGACGAAGCCGAAGACCCGGCCGCCGATCTCGACGCGTTCGCCGTCCAGCACGGTGGTGCCGGGGCGGGCGTACTCGGGCCAGAGGTCGGGGACGTCGACGTTGCCGTAGGTGGCGTACGTCGGAGTGGGGAAGGCGGCGAAGAGTTCGGCGTACTGCTGGCGCACCGCGCCGAGGATCTCGGTGTTGCGGTCGCGGCCCGCCCACAGCTCCCGGCCGAAGGCGCGGGCCTCGTCGAAGCGGCGGGCGGTGCGCAGGGCGACGATGCGGTCGGCGTTCTCCTTGCCGAACAGCGTGGGGAAGATGCCGCGCGAGTGGTCGGCGTAGTCGAGGAAGAGCACCAGGTCACCGAGGCAGACCAGGGCGTCGGCGCCGTCCCCGGCGCGGGCCAGGGCCTCGGCGTTGCCGTGCACGTCGCTCACCACGTGTACCCGGGTCGATCCACCGGCCGGGCCCCGGCTGTCCGGTTCGCTGCCTCGCATGGGGATCACCCTAGAGTGCCCCTTCCGTCGCTGGGTAGACCGTCCGGACCTGCGGTTACTTCCAGGGCGTCAAGGCAGTGGACTACTGTGCGCGAAAGGGCCATTTACCTGTGTGATGCATAAGACATCTGGCCGGAACCCCCTATCCGGAACCGAGTACCGGTGGGTAACGTCCGGGCAGTCCAGTCGTGCTCACCCCCCTGAGCACCCGCCAATCTTGGACCGCAGCCGGTGCGTCACACAGAGCCGTGGCACCGGAGCCCGATGAGGAGCAGCAGTCTTGCGCGAGTTCAGCCTTCCGGCCCTGTACGAGGTCCCGACGGACGGCAACCTGACGGATCTCATCCGCCGCAATGCCTCTCAGCATCCCGAAGTCGCGGTGATGAGCCGCAAGGTGGCCGGCGTCTGGACGGACGTCAGCGCCACCCGGTTCCTGGCCGAGGTCAGAGCCGCCGCCAAAGGGCTGATCGCCTCCGGCGTGCAGCCGGGCGACCGGGTCGCCCTGATGTCGCGCACCCGTTTCGAGTGGGTGCTCCTGGACTTCGCGATCTGGAGCGCGGGCGCGGTGACCGTGCCGGTGTACGAGACCAGCTCCGCCGAGCAGGTCCAGTGGATCCTCGGCGACTCCGGGGCGGTGGCGGTGCTCGTGGAGAGCGACGCGCACGCGGCCTCCGTGGCCTCCGTGCGGGACGCGCTGCCGGAGCTGGCGCACGTCTGGCAGATCGACGCGGGCGCGGTCGAGGCACTGGACCGGGCGGGGGCCGAGGTCTCGGACGAGACCATGGACCTGCGGATGGTCAGCGCCAAGGCGGACGACCCGGCGACGATCGTCTACACCTCGGGCACCACGGGCCGCCCCAAGGGCTGTGTGCTCACCCACCGCAGCTTCTTCGCGGAGTGCGGCAACCTGGTGGAGCGGCTGAAGCCCCTCTTCCGTACGGGCGAGTGCTCGGTGCTGCTGTTCCTGCCCGCGGCCCACGTCTTCGGCCGGATGGTCGCGGTGGCCTCGGTGATGGCCCCGATCAAGCTCGGCTGCGTACCGGACATCAAGAACCTCACCGATGAGCTGGGCTCGTTCCGGCCGACCCTGATCCTGGGCGTGCCCCGGGTCTTCGAGAAGGTCTACAACGCGGCCCGCGCCAAGGCGCAGGCGGACGGCAAGGGCAAGATCTTCGACCGGGCCGCCGACGCGGCGATCAGCTACAGCCGGGCGCTGAGCACCCCGGGGGGACCCTCGCTGGGGCAGCGGCTCAAGCACCGGCTCTTCGACCGGCTGGTCTTCGCGAAGCTGCGCGCGGTGCTCGGTGGCAAGGGCGAGTTCGCGATCTCCGGCGGCGCTCCGCTGGGCGAGCGGCTCGGCCACTTCTACCGGGGCATCGGCTTCACGGTCCTGGAGGGCTACGGCCTGACCGAGACCTGCGCGGCGACCGCGTTCAACCCGTGGGACCGGCAGAAGATCGGTACGGTCGGCCAGCCGCTGCCCGGCTCCGTGGTGCGGATCGCCGACGACGGCGAGGTGCTGCTGCACGGCGAGCACCTGTTCACCGGGTACTGGAAGAACGAGTCGGCCTCGGCCGAGGCGCTGGCCGACGGCTGGTTCCACACCGGGGACATCGGCACGCTCGACGAGGACGGCTACCTCACGATCACCGGCCGCAAGAAGGAGATCATCGTGACGGCGGGCGGCAAGAACGTCGCCCCGGCCGTCATCGAGGACCGCATCCGCGCGCACGCCCTGGTCGCCGAGTGCATGGTCGTCGGCGACGGCCGCCCGTTCGTCGGCGCGCTGGTCACCCTGGACGAGGAGTTCCTGGGCCGCTGGGCCGAGGAGCACGGCAAGCCGGTCGGCTCGACCGCCCTGTCGCTGCGTGCGGACGCCGAGCTGCTGGCCGAGGTGCAGCGGGCCGTGGACGACGGCAACGCGGCGGTGTCCAAGGCCGAGTCGGTGCGCAAGTTCCGCATCCTGGCGGCCCAGTTCACCGAGGAGGCGGGCCACATCACGCCGTCGCTGAAGCTGAAGCGGAATGTGGTGGCGAAGGAGTTCGCGGACGAGGTGGAGTCGCTCTACCGGTCCTGACACCCGGCGCGCGTACGCGTACGGAGGGGCCCGCACCGGAAACCGGTGCGGGCCCCTCCGTCGTACGGCGCGCGTACGACGCGTTCACAGCAGGGTCTTGAGTTTCTCCGCCAGCAGGTCCCAGCGCCACTTCTCCTCGACCCAGGCCCGGCCCCGCTCCCCCATCCGGCGCCGCAACTCCGGGTCGCCGAGCAGCGTCACGATCCGGTCGGCGGACTCCTCGGCACTGCCGCCGCGCACCACCCACCCCGTCTCGCCGTCCAGCACCGCGTCCGGGGCGCCGCCCGAATCACCGGCCACCACGGGCAGTCCGGTCGCGGACGCCTCCAGGTAGACGATCCCGAGGCCCTCCACGTCGAGCCCTCCGCGCCGGGTCCGGCAGGGCATCGCGAAGACGTCCCCCGCCCCGTAGTGCGCGGGCAGCTCGGCCCAGGGCACCGGACCGGTGAAGCGCACCGAGTCCTGGACCCCGGTCTGGACCGCGAGGCGCTTCAGGTCCTTGGCGTACGGTCCCCCGCCGACGATCAGGAGCACCGCGTCGGGAATCTGCGCGAGGATCGCGGGCAGGGCCAGGATCAGCGTGTCCTGCCCCTTGCGCGGCACCAGGCGCGATACGCAGACCACCACCGGCCGGTCGGAGAGGCCGAGGCGGGCCCGGACCCCGTCTCCGCCGGACGCCGGGTGGAAGGTCTTCTCGTCGACCCCGGGCGGCAGTTGGACCATGCGTCCGGCGGCCTCGGGGGTGAGGGCCCCGGCGATCCGGGAGCGGGTGTACTCGCCGAGATAGGTGATCGTGTCGGTGCCCTCCCCGATCCGGCGCAGCAGCTGCCGGGAGGCGGGCAGCTGGGCCCAGCCGGCCTCGTGCCCGTGGGTGGTGGCGACGAGCCGCCGGGCGCCCGCGCGGCGCAGCGCCGGGCCCATCAGACCGAGCGGGGCGGCGGCGCCGAACCAGACGGAGGAGCAGCCGTGTTCGCGCAGCAGACCGGCGGCCCGGCGGGTCACGCGCGGGGTCGGCAGCAGCATCGTCGTCCGGTCGCGGACCACGGTGAACGGCTGCTCGGCGTCGAAGGCGGCGGTGGCCGCCGCGCCCTCCTCGCCGCGCTTCCAGGTGGAGGCGTAGACGACGACCCGGTCGGGATCCAGGCGCAGCGCCATGTTGTGCAGGAACGCCTGGATGCCACCGGGGCGGGGCGGGAAGTCGTTGGTCACGATCAAGGTCTTGTCCATCGCCGCCGACAGTACCCAACGGCCGCGCTTCACCGCTGACGCGCTCCGTCGGCGGCATCATGAGCCGCCTGGAACCCGGCCGGATACCGGCGACGACGAGGACGGCGATGACGGGACGAACACCCACCGGCGCGGGACCGTGGCCGTACGCGGCCTGGGCGCTGACCCGGGCATGGCTGCTGGCCTGCGTGTTCAAGGTGCTCACTGTGCCCGGCCCGGACGTCACGGTGGACGTGTCGGTGATCTACCGGGGCTGGTACGAGGTACTGCTGACCGGCACGTATCCGCTGGACGACGTCACCTGGCAGTACCCGCCCGGAGCGGCCCTGGCGATCCTCTCCCCGGCCCTGCTGCCGTTCCTGGAGTACGCGGCCGCGTTCTTCGTGCTGGTGCTGCTCTGCGACGCGCTGGTGCTGGGTCTGCTCCTGTCCGCGGGGCGGCGGCCGGGGATACGGCGGGCGGGCGCCTGGGTGTGGATCGCGGGGGTGCCGCTGCTGGGGCCGACGGTCTACGCCCGGTACGACCTGATGGTGACGGCGGTCGCGGTGGCGGCGTTGCTGGCGGGGGTGCGCAGGCCTCGCGGGCTGGGGGCGCTGGCCGCGTTCGGGGCGCTGCTGAAGGGGTGGCCGGCGCTGCTGCTGGTGGGTGTGCGCAAGGGCCGCCCGACGCGGGCCGCCTGGTCGTCGGCGGCGCTGACAGGGGCCGGTCTCGCGGCCGCCTTCGCGCTGTGGATGCCGGGGGCGTTCGCGTTCCTGGCCTTCCAGCGGGACCGGGGCACGGAGGTCGAGTCGCTGGGGGCACTGGTCTTCCACCTCGCGCGGCGGTTCGGCTGGCAGGGGCGGGTGGAGCTGCGCTACGGCTCGCTGGAATTTCTCGGCCCGCATGTGGAGCTGGTCTCCACGCTGGCCCTGGGGCTCGGCGTCCTGGCGCTGGGCTGGCTGCTGCTGTGGCGGCTGCGGGCCCGGACCTTCGCGCCGCACACGCCGGCCGAGGCGGCCTTCACGGCGGTGCTGCTGTTCACGGTCACCAGCCGGGTGATCAGCCCGCAGTACGTGGTGTGGCTGGTCGGGCTCGCGGCGGTCTGCCTGGCGTTCCGGGCGGCCTCGATGGCGCTGCCGGCCGTCCTGGTGCTGGTGGCGTCCGGGGTGACGCTGCTGGAGTTCCCGATCGGCTTCGGCCATGTGGTGGCGAGCGACGGGTGGGGCGTGACGCTGCTGTTCGTACGGAACGGGCTGCTGGTCGCGGCCTCGCTGATCGCCGCGCGACGGCTGTGGCGCTCGACGGTGCCGGGGGCGCGGCGCGGGGCCGCGACGGCGGCGGCCGGCGGGGCGGTCCCGGCGCGCGGGGATCAGCCGAGCCGGGTGGCGAGGTAGTCGCGCCAGTCGGCGGTGAACTGCTCGGGGGTGGTGTCGAGCACCGCGTTCAGCGCCTGTTCGACCGCTCCCTCGCGCCCGGAGTGCGCGCCGACGGTCGCGTAGAACGCGATCAGCTTCTCCTTGCCCCAGCGCTCCGCGATCAGTTCGCAGGCCAGCCAGCCGCCCTCGTAGGCCCCCGCGAGCTTCGCGGGGTCGCCGTCGAAGCCGAAGTCCGGGTCGGCGGGGAGTTCGGCGGGGGTCTCGCCGCTCCGGACGGCTTCGGCCAGTTCGGGGGCGATCACGTCGGCGGCGCGGTCCTCGCCCCGGTAGGCGGTCCAGTCGGCGAAGCCCTCGGAGAGCCAGACCGGGGTGGCCGTCGAGGTGCTGGTCCGGGTGGCGACATGGGTCGTCTCGTGGGTCAGGACGATCCGCTGCCCGAAACTGCCCAGGGTGGCGTACGCCTGCGGGTTGACGATCACCCGGTCGGCGATGGCCGGGAGCTTGCCGGTACCGCCGACCTCGCCGGTGGTGACGGCGGCGATGCCCCGGTAGCTGGCCTCCGGCGAACCCAGCAGCCCCGCCATGTCCTGGACGGAGTCCGGGACGAGAACCACAACCCGGCGGGTCCAGGGGCGCGGCCAGGCGTCCGAGACGGCCGGTACGGCGAGGTCCACGGTGTCGGCGACCTGCCGCAGCTCGCTCTCGGGCCGTCCGACGCCCAGCACGATGCTGTGCGCGCCCTCGACGACCTCCACCTCGCCCTGCTGCCACAGCTGTCCCGGCGCGCCCTTGGCGGGCCGGTCGGCGGTGATCTGCCAGCGCTCGCCGTCCCGCATGAGCTCCAGCGTGCGGCGGCCGGCGACCGGAGCGGCGTCGTAGCCCTCGATCCGGTAGCGCAGCTCCACGTCGGCGGTGGCCCAGCGGCCGTCCTGCTTGGTGATGCCCTTGACGTCGTAGGTCCAGGACTTCAGGGGGACGTCGGCGAGGTTGGCGAGCTCGGTGCGCTGGGCGGCCCGCAGCTTCGCGGCGTCGGGGGCGAGGACGTCGAGGTAGCCCGCCGGGTCGTGGGCGAGGACGGCGGCCGCGCGGCGCTCCAGGGTGGCGTCGAGGGCGCCGGCGGTGAGGAAGGTGTCCGGCGCGGCGGGGGCCGTGCAGCCGGACGCGGTCAGGAGCGCGGCGAGCAGCAGGCCCGCCGCACGCCGCCGCCCCCGGGGGCCTCCCCCTCGCGCGTCACGTCCTCGTACGGCCACCCTGCCGATCGTACGGTCAGATCCGGGTGACCGAGGAGACCGGCATCATGCCGACCGGATCGTAGCGGACCGGGGCGCCCGGGTAGGGGGCGTGGATGACCTGGCCGTTGCCGACGTACATGCCGATGTGGCTGGC
This sequence comes from Streptomyces sp. NPDC020884, assembly GCF_044333935.1. Classification (NCBI taxonomy): domain Bacteria; kingdom Bacillati; phylum Actinomycetota; class Actinomycetes; order Kitasatosporales; family Streptomycetaceae; genus Streptomyces; species Streptomyces sp. NPDC020884. The sequence goes on from NZ_JBIRRY010000001.1 coordinate 374,624, forward strand.
GTCCGCGCGGTAGGCGACCAGGTCACCGGGCTGGGCCTGGGAGAGCGGCACCATGCGGCCCGCGTGGCGCTGGGCCTGGGAGGTGCGGGGCAGGCTCACCCCGGCCTGGGCGTAGGCCCACTGCATCAGGCCGGAACAGTCGAATCCGGAGGGCCCGTTGGCGCCCCAGACGTAGGGTCTGCCGAGCGCCTGGTGGGCGGCGGCCACGGCGGACATCGCGCGGGCCGAACCGGGGGCGACGCCGGAGAGGTCGGGCAGTCCTTCGCGGCCGGAGCGGGAGGCCCGGTCGAAGGAGGCGCGTTCCTCGGGCGGCAGGGAGTCCAGCAGCCGACGGGCCGCCCGGAGCTTGCCCTCGACGGCGCGCTTGTGCCGGGTGACGGCGGCCCGGTTGCGCTCCAGGTCGGTCAGGGCGCGGGTGGTCTCGGCGCGGGTCTGGGCGAGTCCCCGCTGTGCGTGCCGCAGCTTGTCCAGGGTCATCGCCTGGCGGGCGCCGGCCCGGTCGAGGGCGGCGGCCTGCTCCAGGTAGGTGTCCGGGTCGGCGGAGAGCAGCAGCGCGAGCGCCGGATCGATGGAGCCGGTGCGGTACTGGGCGCCGGCCATGGCACCGAGCGCGTTGCGCATCCGGTTGACGCGTTCCTGGCCCCGGGCCGTGGCGTCCTGGGCGCGGTCGGCCTCGCCGCGCAGCCGGTCCACGCGCTCCCCGGCTTCGTTGTACCGCTCGGTGGCCTGCTCTGCCTCGCCGTAGAGACGGTCGACGGCGGCCTTGGCGCTCTCCCGGGTGTCCTTCGGGTCGGCGCTCGCCGGGGCCCCGGTCAGCGTCGCGGCCGCGGTGGCGGCGGCCGCCGAGATGACCGTGACCCGGACGCCTCTGTTGAAGCCGGACTGTGTGGAACGGCGATGGGACACCACAGGTAGCCGCACTCCCTTCCGCTGACGCGGTAGTGCGCAGCCCCTTGCCGCCCGGGGCGGGCGGACGGAGACCGGGAGCTGCACAGCAGCCAGACAGTAATCGGACGACTACGCACCGGCCAAAGACCGCGCCGGTGGCGGAAGGGGGGCCCAACGACGCCGCCCCGCCGGTGACCTTGGTCTCCGGCGGGGCGGGGCGTCAGCGTGGTGCGCGGCGATTCCCTCGTTCGGGCGTGCCGTGGCGTCAGATGCGGACGCCGAACTGGAAGGTGCCCATGTAGTCCATCGACTCGTAGCGGACGACGGTGCCCGGCTTCGGGGCGTGCAGGATCTGGTTGTTGCCGGCGTAGAAGCCGACGTGCGACAGACCGTTGAAGAAGACCAGGTCGCCCGGCCGGAGCTGGCCGCGACCGATCCGCTGGCCGTCGTTCTGCTGGGTGTACGTGGTCCGGGTGATGGAGACGCCGGCCTGGGCGAAGGCCCACTGCGTCAGCCCGGAGCAGTCGTAGGAGTTGGGGCCCGAGCCGCCGGAGACGTACGGCTTGCCGAGCTGGGTGGCCGCGGCGCTGAGGGCGGCGGCTCCACGGCCGGACGCGGGCGCCTCGTTGCCGAGTTCGACCCGGTCGCCGGCGTCGCGGCTGGCGCGCTGCTCCTCCTGGGCCATCTTGGTGCGCTCGGCCTGGGTCAGCGTGTTGAGCAGCTGCTGGGCGTCGGCGAGCTTGCCCTGGTACTTCTTCTTGTTCTCGCCGAGCGCCTTGCGGACGTCGGCGAGGTCGCCGAGCTTGTCCTGGGCTTCCTTGCGCTGCTGGGCGAGGGTGCGCTGCTTGGACTGGATCTTCTGCAGCGACTCCGTCTGCTTGACCGTCAGCTGGTCGAGCGCGGAGGCCTGGTCGAGGAAGCTGTCCGGGTCCGAGGCGAGGAAGAGGGCAACGGAGGGGTCGATGCCGCCGGAGCGGTACTGCGCGGTGGCGATCGAACCGAGTTCGGTGCGCAGCGTGTTGAGCTCGGCCTGGCCGCGGGCGACCTTGTCCTGGAGCGCGTCGACTTCCTTCTTCAGGTTGTCCTGCTGCTCCTTGGCCCCGTTGTACTTCTCGGTGGCCGCCTCGGCCTCGTGGTAGAGCTTGTCGACCTTCGCCTTGACTTCGCTCTTGCTCGGCTTGGGATCGGCGTGAGCGGCCTGGGAGGTCAGGGCCACGGCCGCAGCGGCGGTCGCGGTGAGCACGGTCACGCGGGTGCGGCTCGGCTGCTTGGGACGACGGTGGGACGCCACGAAGGCGAGCTCCTTCTTCCTCGAGCCGCCTACCGGGCTATGGGGGGACGGAATCCCCGGCTCCGTGCACGTCACGGACTCGGCGGTTCCTTCGCTGCCACCCCGGATGGGTGATCAACCGTGCGAAGGTTCGAGGCCTGACCCTAGTGACCATCTTGTGATCAGTTCAAATCCTCACAGGATTTTTCTCGTCACATCAGGCACTTCTTTACTCTCACCCCACCGCGTGTAGCGGCGACTTGACGGTACGTTCCCATAAATCCGGCATGTCACACATGCCACCCATACGCCTTTAGACGCGCGAAAGGCGCTTGAGGAGCAAGACGGACGCAACCGGTCTCGCCCCGGCCTTGGCCACACCGTCCGCGACCTCGCGGTCGGTGGAGACGACCACCACGGGCCGTCCCGGCGGTTCCGCGCGGGCCAGTTGGCGGATCAGCTCGTCCGCCGTGACCCCGGCCTTGCTGAACAGCACCCGCACGCCGCGCGGCGGGGCCAGCAGCACCGGGGCGGCCAGTTCGGCCCCGTCGAAGACACAGGTCATCTCGGCGCCGGTCTGCGCCGCGAGCACCGAGAGGCCGCCCAGCAGCCGCAACCGCTGCTTCTCCAGCGGCATCTGGGGATAGCCGGTCTTGGTGACGTTGTAGCCGTCCACGATGAGGTGCGCCTGCGGCAGTGCCAGCAGTTGGTCCAGCAGGGCCGGATCGGTCTCCGAAAGGGCCCTGGCGGCAATGTCCTTGGGCGACATCCGGCCCGGCTCCACCGCGTCCACGGTGTCGGCGGGATGCGTCGTCGCCGGGGGGAGCGCCAGCTCCCGGCGCAGCCCCGAGGCCGCGTCCAGCACGGTGTCCAGCAGCAGCCGCAGCCGCATATCCTCCACCGAGCGGCCCTCGCGGGCGGCCCGCCGGCTCGCCTCCAGCGCCGCCTCGGCCTCCCCCAGCCGTCCCTTGAGCCGGCGCGACTCGCTCTCCACGGCGGAGAGCTGGGCGGCCGTCTCGGCCCGCGCGGTGTCGGCCTCGGCTGCGCCCCGGCGCAGGGCGGCCTCGCCGCGCTTCACCTCGCTCAGGGCGCTGCGCAGCTTGCGGTGCAGCGACTCGGCCTCCTTGCGGGACGCCTCCAGCTCGCCGCGCAACCGCTCGGTCTCGGTGCGGGTGTGGGCGCGGGCCCGTTCCAGCTCCTCGCGCAGATGCTCCAGTTCGCGCCGGGTCTCCTCGTCCGCCCGTTCCGCGTCGGCGCGCTGGACTTCCTCGCCGGCCGCCTCGACCAGCTTGACCCAGCCGACCGGACGCAGCACATAGGCGGCGGCGGCCACATCGAGGGGATCGGCGGCCGCAGGCGGCGAACCCGCCTCCAGGGCCTCGGTCAGCTCGGGCTGGGACTGGCCGAGCCGCTCACCGATCCGCTGCCGGAAGAGGGCGTCACTCTCCAGCGCGGCGGCCATCGCGTTGCCCGCGAACTTCGCCCGCCGGGTCGGGGTGAACCGGGCATACTGCCGCAACTGGGCGGGGAGTTCGGCGATGGTCAGCCCGCCGAAGGCGTCCGAGACCAGGGCGACGACCCGCCGTCGCACACCCTCGGGCAGCGGACGGCCGAGCGCCTCTGCACCGCCGTCGGCCTCGTCGGCCGGTCCGGCGCCGCTGGTCGGCTGATCCACCGTCCGTCACCCCATAGATATGTCGATGGGCGCGCTCCCTCAGGAAGCGGCGCCCGGCCTGTCCACCAGTTCGATCTGATCCACCGCATTGCACCAACGACAGCGGACCGACTCGATGGTCTCACTGACGACCTCCCGCTCCTCGACACTCGACTCACCGGCCAGGTCGAGGTGCACGTACTCCACGACCTTGGAGGAGCGGGTCACGTCGAAGCGCGTGAGGTTGCCGCACAGCGTGCAGCGCCAGCGGGTCCCGTCGGTCGGCAGGGGAACCGTCGTCATCGTTGCGTCCTCTTTCGTCGTCTCCAGGAGCCCGCGCCGGGCGCGCCGCCGCGACTCCACCTGTCTACGTCAAGGATCTCGCGGTGCGCCGTCGAACTGCGGAAGTCCTGGCGTAACCCTACGGCCTCGCGTATAGGCATCGGCACGGCGAGGCGCTCCGTCCCCTTCTCCGCCGGTACGTCATGCTCTGTACATGATCGAGTGGCGGCAGGCCGACTGGCGGACCACGGCCGGGAGGATCCGGGACGCGGCGGCGTCGAGCGGCGCCCCGGTCACGTACGGACTGATCGGCGTCTGCTGCGTGATCTTCCTGATCAGCCCGCTCTCCGGCTTCGGTGGCGCCGCCTACCGGAACGAGGACGCGCTGCTCGCCGCGCAGGCCGGGTACTTCGAGCGGTGGGGGGTGATCCCCGCGGAGCTGTGGGAGGGCTCCGCGCATGCGCTGCTCACGCCGTTCACCGCGCTGTTCGTGCACGGCAGCTGGCTGCACCTGCTGGGGAACCTGCTGTTCCTGTACGTGTTCGGCGCGATGGCCGAGGAGCGCATGGGCCGGGTGCAGTTCGCCCTCTTCTACGTGGGCTGCGGCTATCTGGCCCTGGTCTGCTACGCGGCGGCGCACGCGGACTCCGAGCAGACGCTGGTCGGGGCGTCGGGGGCGATCTCCGCGGTGCTCGGCGCGTTCCTCCACCTGTTCCCCAGGACCCGGGTCACCAGCCTGTTCCCGTTCCTCTTCTTCCTGCCGCTGCGCTTCCCCGCCTGGATCGTGCTGGTCTTCTGGTTCGCCCTCCAGTGGGCGGCGGCGCAGGGAGCGGGCAGCGGTCCCGGCGTGGCGTATCTGGCCCATGTGGCGGGGTTCGCGGCGGGGTTCCTCTACGCATGGGTGCGGTACGGCCGGAGGGCTAAAGTGAAGGTTCCAGCCACCGAGGGAGACAGCCAGCCGTGATCACCGCGATCGTGCTCATCAAGACCAGCGTGGACCGGATTCCGGAGATCGCCGAGGCCATCGCCGCGCTGGACAGCGTCAGCGAGGTCTTCTCCGTCACCGGCACCTACGACCTGATCGCCATGGTCCGGGTCGCCCGGCACGACGACCTCGCCGATGTCATCCCCGGCCGGATCAGCAAGATCCCGGGCGTCGAGGGCACCGACACCCATGTCGCGTTCCGCACCTACTCCCAGCACGACCTGGAAGCCGCGTTCGCCATCGGCCTCGACGCGTAGGCGTACCGGCGACACACCCCGGCCGGGGACAGGCAGCGCGCCTGTCCCCGGCCGGGGCGTTTCAGGGGGTCCCTCAGACCTGGGCGGCCTCGCCCCGGTCCGGGACGCAACGGCCGTCCTCGGTGCGGTACTTCCACTGGGCGCCCTCGCTGACCAGCTCGGCGACCGCGCGCAGGAACCGCTCGATGTGCTCGTCCGGCGTGCCCGCGCCGAAGCTCACCCGGATCGCGTTCAGGGACCGCTCGCCCGGCTCGGCCTCCGGCGCGCCGCACTCGCCCGGGTCCTGCGGGTCGCTGCCGAGCAGGGTGCGCACGAGCGGGTGCGCGCAGAAGAGGCCGTCGCGGACACCGATGCCGTACTCCGCGGAGAGCGCGGCGGCGAAGTGCGAGCTGTTCCAGCCGCGCACCACGAAGGAGATGACGCCGACCCGGGGCGCGTCGTCGCCGAACAGCGAGAGCACCTGCACCTCGGGCACCTCGGCGAGGCCCTCGCGGACCCGGGTCACCAGCTCCTGCTCCCGGGCGACCAGGGAGTCGAAGCCCGCCTCGGTCAGGGCCTTGCAGGCGGAGGCGATGGAGTAGACGCCGATGACGTTGGGCGAACCGGCCTCGTGGCGGGCGGCCGTGGTGTGCCAGTCGACGTCCACGCCGCCGTCGGCGCGCCGGGCGACCTTGCGGGAGGCGCCGCCGCCGGCGAGGTACGGCTCGGCCACCTCGAGCCAGTCGGCGCGGCCGGCCAGGACCCCGGAGCCGAACGGCGCGTACAGCTTGTGGCCGGAGAACGCGACCCAGTCGACGTCCAGTTCGGCGATGTCCACCGGGTGGTGCGGGGCGAGCTGCGCGGCGTCCAGGACGATCCGGGCGCCGTGCGCGTGGGCGGCGGCGGCCAGTTCCCGCACGGGCCACAGCTCGCCGGTCACGTTGGAGGCGCCGGTGACGCAGACGAGGGCGGGGCCGTAGGGGTCGCGGTCGGCCAGCGCGCGCTCCAGGGTCTCGACGGCCTGGGCCGGGGTGCGCGGCGCGTTGAGGTAGGTGACCTGGGCGTCGCGCCAGGGCAGCAGGGACGCGTGGTGCTCGGTCTCGTACACGAACACCTGGCAGCCGGCGGGGATCGCGGCGGCCAGCAGGTTGAGGGAGTCGGTCGTGGAGCGGGTGAAGACCACCTGGTCGTCCGCGCGGCAGCCGAGGAACTCCGCGACCGTGCGGCGGCTGTTCTCGAAGAGGTCGGTGGAGAGCTGCGAGAGGTAGCCGGCCCCGCGGTGGACGCTGCCGTAGTACGGGGCGTACGCGGCGACGTCGTCCCAGACCCGCTGGAGGGCCGGGGCGCTGGCGGCGTAGTCGAGCGCGGCGTAGGTGACCTCACCGCCGGTGACGAGCGGAACAGTGACGTCCTGGCCCAGAACGGGCAGCGGGGCACAAACCGACGAGTCGAGGACAGCGGTGGAGACAGACATGGCGAACTCCCGTAACAGGCAGGCGAAGAGGTCCGGGGCAACCCGGATATGCGCGGTCGTGCGCCGGCGGGTACGCGGCAGCGCAGGAACGGGCGGGAAAGGTGCGCGGAAGAGGGCCGACGGGCCCTAACGCATTCGCTTGCTCACAGAAGGCTCCCTAGGGACCAGGACCCCGGGGGCTGACATCCGCTGGATGCCGAGGGGCCCGCGCTTGCCGCAGACCTCGCTGCCTACGGCCTGGTCTTCACCCGGGGCACCCCGCCACGGACGGAGGGTTGCCGGACAGCGGGCCGGGGCCGTAGTCGCTGTCACTCATGACCTGCGCAGCATCTTGCCATACGTATGCACACACGCAAGGGCGCAGTCCGGCATCCGGACTGCGCCCTGTGTCACACCGTGTGCGCCGAAGGTGTCTCTCCGGTGCGCTCAGGCGTTGCTGGCGGCGATCCAGCGTTCCAGTGCCTGCTTGGCCGCGCCGGAGTCGATGGCCTCGGCCGCCACCGCGATCTTGGCCGCGAGCTGCTCGGTCAGCGTGCCGGGGCCGGGGTCCAGGGCGACCAGGGCCGCCGCCGTGTTGAGCAGCACCGCCTCGCGGACCGCGCCGCTCTCGCCGTCCAGCAGGCGGCGGGCCACATCGGCGTTGTACGAGGCGTCGGCGCCGCGCAGCGCCTCGACGGGGACGATGGGCAGGCCGACGTCGCGCGGATCGAAGGGCTCCTCGCGGACGGCCCCGTCGCGCACCACCCAGACCCGGGAGGTGGCGGTGGTGGTCAGCTCGTCGAGGCCGTCGTCGCCGCGGAAGACCAGCGCGGAGTTGCCCCGGTCGGCGAGGACGCCCGCGACGATCGGCGCCATCCGGGCGTCGGCGACGCCGACGGCCTGGGCGCGCACCTGGGCCGGGTTGGTGAGGGGGCCCAGGATGTTGAACGTGGTCTGCGCTCCGAGTTCCTTGCGGGCCTTGGCGGCGTACCGCAGGGCGGGGTGGAACTTCACGGCGAAGCAGAAGGTGATGCCCGCCTGTTCGGCGACCTCGACGACCCGCTGCGGGGTCAGCTCCAGGTTGACGCCGAGCTTCTCCAGCACATCGGAGGAGCCGCTCGCGGACGAGGCGGCCCGGTTGCCGTGCTTGACGACCTTGGCGCCGGTGCCGGCGACGACGATCGCGGACATGGTCGAGATGTTGACCGTCCTGGCCAGGTCGCCGCCGGTGCCGACGATGTCGACGGTGCGGCCCGGCACATGGATGGTCCTGGCGTGGCTGTACATCGCCCGGACCAGACCCGTGACCTCGTCGACGGTCTCGCCCTTGGCCCGCAGCGCGACGGCGAACCCGGCGATCTGCGCGTCGGTGGCCTCGCCGCTCATGATGCGGTCCATGGCCCAGGCGGTCTCCTCGGAGCTGAGGTTCTCGCCGCGCAGCAGGGGGTTCAGGAGGCCGGGCCAGGAACGGTCCGCCACGCTGTCGCCGCCGTTCGGGGTCACAACGTTCATGGTCCGCTCCAGGGTCCACAGCCGGGTAGGGAAGATGGGTCCACCTTATCCAGCCGCAGGGACCGCGAAGAGCCCCGTCCATCGGATGGACGGGGCTCTCACGGTGGCGATCGGTTCAGGTGATCAGTGGTGGCCGTGGCCCTCGCTGATCTCCTTGTACTCCTCGGGGGTGGCCTTGGGGATCTGGTTCCCCTCGGCGAAGTACCCCTTGCTGAGCTTGGCGCGGACCTTCTGCACCGGGGAGATCCTGCGCTTGACGCCGTTCTCGTCGACCGCGGGGCCGAGTTCGAGCGGCTGGTACTGCTCGTGCGCCGTGAGCGTGTGCAGCTGCTCCGGGCTGAGCGGCTCGTGGATCTCGACGAACTCACCGTGCGGCAGGCGCTTGATGATGCCGGTCTCGCGACCGTGCAGCACCTTCTCCCGGTCGCGGCGCTGGAGGCCGAGGCAGATCCGCTTGGTGACGATGAACGCGATGACCGGTCCGACGAAGAAGAAGATCCGGACGAACCAGGTGATCGAGTTGATCGACAAGTGGAAGTGCGTGGCCCACAGGTCGTTTCCACCGCCGACGAGGCCGATGAAGTACGCCGTGACCCAGGCGACGCCGAGGCCCGTACGGGTCGGGGCGTTGCGCGGGCGGTCCAGGATGTGGTGCTCGCGCTTGTCCCCGGTGATCCAGGACTCGATGAACGGGTACATCGCGGGCAGGGTGAGGACCAGGCCGAAGAGAACCAGCGGGATGAGCACGCCCAGGGCGAGCGTGTGGCCCCAGAGGTTGATCTCCCAGCCCGGCATCACACGGACCAGCCCCTCCGCGAAGCCCATGTACCAGTCGGGCTGGGCGCCGGTGGACACCTGGTCGACGCGGTACGGACCGAGCGCCCAGATCGGGTTGATCGTGGCGACGGCCGAGATGGCCGCGATGACGCCGAAGACCAGGAAGAAGAACCCTCCGGCCTTCGCCATGTACACGGGCAGCAGCGGCATGCCGACGACGTTCTTGTTGGTCTTGCCGGGGCCCGCGAACTGCGTGTGCTTGTGGTAGAAGACCAGGATCAGGTGGGCCACCAGCAGGCCGAGCATGATGCCCGGCAGCAGCAGGATGTGGACCGAGTAGAACCGGGCCACGAAGTCGTGGCCGGGGAACTCGCCGCCGAACAGGAACATCGAGATGTACGTGCCGACGATCGGCACGGACAGGATCGCGCCCTGGGTGAAGCGGACACCCGTACCGGAGAGCAGGTCGTCCGGGAGGGAGTAGCCGGTGAAACCGGTGAACATGCCCAGCACGAACAGCAGGAAGCCGAAGAGCCAGTTGATCTCGCGCGGCTTGCGGAAGGCGCCCGTGAAGAAGACGCGCATCATGTGCACGAACATGCCGGCCAGGAAGATCAGCGCGGCCCAGTGGTGGATCTGCCGCACGAGCAGACCACCGCGGACCTCGAAGCTGATCTTCAGGGTCGAGGCGTAGGCCTCGGACATCCGGATGCCCTGCATGGGCTCGTACGGACCGTGGTAGACGATCTCGCCCATGCTCGGCTGGAAGAACAGCGTCAGATACACACCCGTGAGGATGATGATGATGAAGCTGTAGAGGCAGACCTCACCGAGCATGAAGGACCAGTGGTCCGGGAAGATCTTGCGCATGTTGGCCTTGGCCAGGCCGTAGATGCCCAGCCGGCCGTCCGCCCAGTCGGCCACCCGCTCGCCGGCCGGAGCCTTGCGTCCGCCCGCCGGTCCGGCGGCGGAAGGGTTCTTTGTCGCAGTACTCATCCGCGCTCCCAGAAGGCAGCACCGACGGGCTCGTCGAAGTCGCCGAGCGCCTCGAGGTTGCCCTCGCTGTTGACACCGATCCGCAGCTGCGGAAGGGGGTGGCCGGCCGGACCGAAGATGACGCGAGCGCCGTCGGAGAGGTCGAAGGTGGACTGGTGGCACGGGCAGAGCACGTGGTGCGTCTGCTGCTCGTACAGGCTGATCGGGCAGCCGACGTGGGTGCAGATCTTGGAGAACGCGACGATGCCCTCGTGGGCCCAGGCCAGCTGGCGCTTGTCCTTGATGTCGTCCGGCTCGATGCGGATGATCATCAGGGCCGCCTTGCCCATCTGCGTCTGGAAGTCGTGCGACTCCGGGTCGAGACCCTCGGGCATGGCGAAGGCCAGCGACCCGACAGTGATGTGCTCGGGGCGCAGCGGCTTCATCGTGTTCATGTTGATGAGCTGCTTGCCCTCCGCCCACAGGGTGGTGCGGAGCTTCTTCTCCGGCAGCGGACCGAGGTCGCGCAGCAGGACCACGCCGGAGAGCGGCACCAGGGCCAGCGCACCGAACATGGTGTTGCGGATCAGCTTGCGCCGACCGATCGCGGACTCCTCGGCGCCGGCCGCGAAGTCCGCCAGGACCTGCGCCTTGACCTCGGGCGCGGCCTCGATCGGGTGCCGGTCCGCGGCGACCTCGACGTCGGACATCAGGGTGCGCGCCCAGTGGACGGCCCCCGCGCCGATGAAGAAGAGCGCGGCGCCCAGGGTGAGACCCAGGGAGAAGTTGAGCGCGCTCACATGGCCGAAGGGCCAGATGTAGACGATCTTGTCCACCGGGAAGATGACGTAGGAGGCGATGAAGCCCACCGTCGCCAGCATCGAGAGGGTGAACATGAACGCGACGGCCCGCTCCGAGCGGTTCGCGGCTCGTTCGTCGAGGTCCTGGATGCGCGGCTGGTGGGCCGGCAGCCCCGGGTCGGCGAACGGGTCGTCCGTACCCTCCACCGCGCCGTGCGCGGTCTCCTGCACCACGGGCAGGCTGTCTTCTGGAATCTGTTGGCTACTCATGACTTCTTGGCCTTAGCGGTGTGGGCCGCGACCCAAACGGCGACTGCGACGAGCGCGCCGAGTCCGAAGATCCAGGCGAACAGACCTTCGCTGACCGGACCGAGACCCCCGAGGGCGAGACCGCCGGGGCTCTCCGTCTCGTCACCGTTCACGGACTCGATGTACGCGATGACGTCCTTCTTCTCCTGCTCCGGCAGCGTCGTGTCGGGGAAGGAGGGCATGCTCTGCGGGCCGGTCTGCATGGCCTCGTAGATGTGCTTCGGGCTCACGCCTTCGAGGTCAGGTGCGTACTTGCCCTCGGTCAGGGCTCCGCCCTTACCGGTGAAGTTGTGGCACTGGGCACAGTTGGTGCGGAACAGTTCGCCGCCGTTGGCGACGTCCGCGCCCGCCGGGTCGACCTGCTTGTCCGTCGGCGTGACCGGACCGGCGCCGAGCGACGCGATGTACGCCGCGAGCTGGTCGATCTCCGCCTGGGTGTAGATGACCTTCTTCTTCGGTACCTGGGCGCCCGGCTGCTGCGCGGGCATACGGCCCGTACCGACCTGGAAGTCGACGGCGGCGGAGCCCACGCCCACGAGGGACGGCCCGTCGGTGGTGCCCTGACCGCCGGTTCCGTGGCAGCTGGCGCAGCCTACGGAGTACAGCTTCTTGCCCTCTTCGATGGCGAGGGACTGGGCGGTTTCATCGGCCTGCGCCTTGCCCGCAGGCGCAAACGCGGCGTACAGCCCCCCGGTGGCCGCCAGCGCGAGGAGGAGTACGACAACCGCCGCCAGCGGATGGCGTCGTCGTGCGGAGAGCTTTTTCACGGATTACCCCGGTGTCAGGATCTTCTGCGTCGATGGTGGGTGGGTGCGAGCCCGGTTACTTGATCATGTAGATCGTTGCGAACAGGCCGATCCATACGACATCGACGAAGTGCCAGTAGTAGGACACGACGATGGCGGCGGTGGCCTGATCGTGGGTGAACCTCTTGGCCGCGTACGTTCTGCCGAGGACCAGCAGGAAGGCGATGAGACCGCCTGTCACATGCAGGCCGTGGAAGCCGGTGGTCAGGTAGAACACCGAGCCGTACGGGTCGGACGAGAGGGAGAGCCCCGCGTCCTTGACCAGCTCGGTGTACTCCAGGACCTGGCCGCCGATGAAGATCGCACCCATCACGAAGGTGATGATGAACCAGGTGCGGAGCTTCTTCACATCGCCCCGCTCGGCGGCGAAGACGCCGAGCTGGCAGGTGAGTGAGGAGAGCACCAGGATCGTGGTGTTCGTCGCCGAGAACGGGAAGTTCAGATGGCCGGCCATCTCCTTCCAGTAATCGGGTCCAGTCACCGATCGCAGGGTGAAGTACATCGCGAAGAGGGCCGCGAAGAACATCAGCTCGGAACTCAACCAGATGATGGTTCCGACGCTGGTGAGGTTCGGTCGATTGACCGACGGGTGCGCGTGCCCGGTTTCTACTGTCGTTGCTGTCGCCACGACCGACATTATGTCGGTCGCTTATCCCGCCCTCACCCCGGGGGGTGCCGTTCGGTGTGTCCGCCCCGTCTGCAGGGGTCGCACCCTGCGCCGAACGGCCCATCGAATCGTCGTCATTACCGGTGCTGACGGGCGGTCGGGCGGAGTACGATCCGCGCATCGGTTCATGCCCCGAGAGCCCCGACGACGCCGATGTCACGGAGGAACAATGCAGGCGACCGCCACGGTCCTGGTCTACAGCGACGACGCCAACATCCGCGAGCAGGTGAGGCTGGCAGCCGGCCGCAGGCCTGCCGCGGACGTGCCACCGGTGGAGTTCCTGGAGTGCGCGACGCTTCCGGCCGTCCTGGCGGCGCTGGACAACGGCGGCGTGGACGTCTGCGTGCTCGACGGCGAGACGGCTCCCGTCGGCGGCATGGGCGTCTGCCGTCAGATCAAGGACGAGATCTTCCGCTGCCCGCCGGTGCTCCTGCTGATGGGCCGCCCGCAGGACGCCTGGCTGGCCACCTGGAGCCGCGCGGAGGCCGCTGTGACGCTCCCGGTGGACCCGGTGGAGTTCCCCGACGCGCTGGCGGCGCTGCTGCGCCGCCGGCTCGCCGTGGAGGCCTGAGGGGCCCCTGCGGCCCGCTGAGGGACGTTCCGGGCCGGAGGCGACTCTCCGGGCCCGGGGTCAGACGTGGGGACGCAGCCGGGCGGCCTGGAGCGTCTGCGGACTGTCCGGCGCCCCCTCGTTGAGGGCGCTGCCCTTCTGCCACTTCTCCCAGGACAGGTTCCAGTCGCCGAACCCGTTGTCGAACGGGGTCATGTCCTCGCCTTCGCTGCCGACGACCTTGACGATGTCGCCCTGGCGCACGGTGTCGAAGAACCATTCGGCGTTGCCGGTGCTCATGCCGGTGCAGCCGTGGCTCACGTTGGCATTGCCCTGGGAGCCGGTGGACCAGGGGGCGGCGTGGACGTACTCGCCGCTCCAGGTCACCCGGGTGGCCCAGTAGACCGGCAGGTCGTACGACTCCGAGGAGCCGGCGGCGATGCCGATGCTCTCGCCGCGCATGCGTACGAACTGCTCCTTGGCGAGCACCACCTTGACGCCGTTGCGGGTGGAGAAGCCGGGCTTGCCGGTGGTGACCGGAATGGTATTGATCACTTCTCCGTTGCGGAGCACCGTCATGGAGTGGTCCGAGGCGTCGGTGACGGCCTCGATCCGGTCGCCCGTGGCGAACTTCAGGGGCTTGGCCTCGGCTCCGTAGAGGGCGTTGGTCACCTTGATGCCCGCCAGGTTGGAGCGCACCTCGACGGCGGCGTTCGCGGGCCAGTACTCCTTCGGGCGGTAGTGCAGGTTCTTGTCGTCGACCCAGTACCAGGAGCCGGTGACCGCCGGGGTGGAGCGGACCTTCAGGGCGCGCTCGACGGTGGCCCGGGACGCCTTGTCGGTGATGGGCGCGCTGAGCTCCGCCGTGATGGGCTGTCCGACGCCGTAGGTGCCCGTCTCCGGGCCGAAGGCCACCTTCAGCAGCTTCTTGGGCGAGGAGGTGTCGAAGGAGAGCGTACGGACGCCCGGGGCGCCGTCGCCGTTCTCCGTGGCGACCCTGACGGTGTATCCGGTGCCGGCCGCGAGCGGGGCGGTGGAGCGCCAGCGCTTCCCGTCGGCGGAGAGCTCCCCCGCGAGGTGGCGGCCGCCGGTGTCCACGGCGCTGACGTCGGTGATGCGCCCGTCGTCGCCCTTGACCGTGACTTCCAGGGGCTTGTCGGGGTCGGCCTTCTCCTTCTTGGAGGGGCCGTTGAAGGAGACCTGGTCACCCGCGTCGTACGGCTTCGTCGAGAGCGGGTGACCGTCGGGCGAGCCACAGGCGGTCGCACCCGCGACGAGGGTCACGACCAGCAGGGTGCAGCTCACTACGGTGCGGATGCGCGGCGTGTGGTTCATGCGGTCCACGCTAAGAAGATTCGTCCGTTCCAGCGCGTTCAATGACTGCAAACGGGCGAAAGGCCCGCGTCGCTGTCGGCGATGCGGGCCCCTCGTGGTGTAGCGCGTGTCACTGGGTGCGGCTCTCGCCCCGGTAGTACTCGAAGACCCAGCCGAAGAGGCCGATCAGGAGCAGGGGTGCGGAGAAGTAGAGCAGCCACCAGCCGAAGACGACGCCCATGAAGGCGAAGGCTCCGCCGACCGCCAGGGAGAGCGGCTGCCAGCTGTGCGGGGAGAAGAACCCGAGCTCGCCCGCCTCGTCGGCGACGTCCGCTTCCTTGTTGTCCTGGGCCATCGCGTCGACCCGGTTGGCCGTGAAGGCCAGGTAGAAGCCGATCATGATGGACAGCCCGAAGGCGAGGAAGAGGGCCGTGGTGCCGACCGGCTCCTTCGACCACACGCCGTACACGACGGCCATGGCGAGGATGAAGACGCTCAGCCAGATGAACATCTGTCCCTGGATCTTCACTTGCCTGCCTCCTTGCCGCCGGCGAGGGCCTTGTCCGAATCGGCGAGGTGATCGAGCTGTTCGAGCGCCGTGATCTCCGGGTGGTGCAGGTCGAACGCCGGGGATTCGGAACGGATCCGCGGCAGGGTGAGGAAGTTGTGCCGCGGCGGCGGGCAGGAGGTCGCCCACTCCAGCGAACGGCCGTAGCCCCACGGGTCGTCGACCTCGACCTTCTTGCCGTACTTGGCGGTCTTCCACACGTTGTAGAAGAACGGCAGCATCGACAGGCCGAGCAGGAACGAGGAGATCGTCGAGATCGTGTTCAGCGCGGTGAAGCCATCGGCGTCGAGATAGTCCGCGTAACGACGCGGCATGCCCTCGGCGCCGAGCCAGTGCTGCACCAGGAACGTCCCGTGGAAGCCGACGAACAGCGTCCAGAACGTCACCTTGCCGAGCCGCTCGTCCAGCATTTTCCCGGTGAACTTCGGCCACCAGAAGTGGAATCCGGAGAACATCGCGAAGACCACGGTGCCGAAGATGACGTAGTGGAAGTGCGCGACGACGAAGTACGAGTCCGAGACGTGGAAGTCCATCGGGGGCGAGGCGAGGATGACGCCGGTCAGACCACCGAAGGTGAAGGTGATCAGGAAGCCGACGGCCCAGAGCATCGGTGTCTCGAAGGACAACGACCCCTTCCACATCGTGCCGATCCAGTTGAAGAACTTCACCCCTGTCGGCACGGCGATGAGGAACGTCATGAACGAGAAGAACGGCAACAGCACGCCGCCCGTCACGTACATGTGGTGCGCCCACACCGTCACGGAGAGGCCGGCGATGGCGATCGTCGCGGAGATCAGACCGATGTAGCCGAACATCGGCTTGCGGCTGAAGACCGGGATGACCTCGGAAATGATTCCGAAGAATGGCAACGCGATGATGTACACCTCTGGATGGCCGAAGAACCAGAAGAGGTGTTGCCAGAGCAATGCGCCGCCATTGCTCGCGTCGAAGATATGCGCACCGAATTTTCGGTCCGCCTCCAGCGCGAAGAGCGCGGCCGCCAGGACCGGGAAGGCCAGCAGGACCAGGACACCGGTCAGCAGGACGTTCCAGGTGAAGATCGGCATGCGGAACATCGTCATGCCGGGTGCGCGCATGCAGATGATCGTGGTGATGAAGTTGACCGAGCCGAGGATCGTGCCGAAGCCGGAGAAGGCCAGACCCATGATCCACATGTCGGCGCCGACGCCCGGCGAACGGACCGCGTCCGAGAGCGGGGAGTAGGCGAACCAGCCGAAGTCGGCCGCGCCCTGCGGGGTGAGGAAGCCCGCCACCGCGATGAGCGAGCCGAAGAGGTACAGCCAGTACGCGAACATGTTCAGCCGCGGGAACGCCACGTCGGGCGCGCCGATCTGCAGCGGCATGATCCAGTTCGCGAATCCGGCGAACAGCGGCGTCGCGAACATCAGCAGCATGATCGTGCCGTGCATCGTGAACGCCTGGTTGAACTGCTCGTTCGACATGATCTGCGTACCCGGACGGGCCAGCTCGGCGCGCATGAAGAGCGCCATGAGTCCGCCGATGCAGAAGAACACGAACGACGTGACCAGGTAGAGCGTACCGATCGTCTTGTGGTCAGTGGTGGTCAGCCACGTCACGACGATGTTTCCCGGCTGCTTGCGCCGCACCGGCAGCTCGTCCTCGTACGAGTCGTCTGCTGGAGCGGCACCCTGAGGTTCGTTGAGGATGCTCACAGTTGGTTCTTCTCCGCATTCCTGGCCGGGTCCGTCTGCTCGATGCCTGCCGGCACGTAGCCCGTCTGACCCTTCTCAGCCAGCTCCTTGAGGTGCTGCTGGTAACGCTCCGGGGAGACGACCTTGACGTTGAAGAGCATCCGGGAGTGGTCGGCGCCACAGAGTTCGGCGCACTTGCCCATGAAGGTGCCCTCCCTGTTGGGAGTGACCTCGAACGCGTTGGTGTGGCCCGGGATGACGTCCTGCTTCATGAGGAACGGCACCACCCAGAAGGAGTGGATGACGTCACGTGAAGTAAGGACGAAGCGGACCTTCTCACCCTTCGGCAGCCACAGGGTCGGACCCGGGTTGCCGTTCTGCGGGTTGCGGGTCCCGGGGATGCCCACGTCGTAGACGCCGCCGGCGCCCTCGGGGAAGTCCTCGCGGAACCGGTCGGGGATGGCGTCGAGTTCCTTGGGGATCTCGGGGCCCGCCGCCGGCTGGCCGTCCACCTTCTCGATGTAGTTGAAGCCCCAGCTCCACTGGAAGCCGACCACGTTGATGGTGTGGGCGGGCTTTTCGGAGAGCTCGAGGAGCTTCGACTCATCTCGCGCGGTGAAGTAGAAGAGCACCGAGACGATGATGAGGGGAACCACTGTGTACAACGCCTCGATGGGCATGTTGTACCTGGTCTGCGGAGGTACCTCCACCTTGGTCCGGCTACGCCGGTGGAAGAAGACACTCCAGAGGATCAGTCCCCAGACAAGGACGCCCGTGACGAGCGCTGCCGCCCACGAGCCTTGCCAGAGGGAGAGGATCCGAGGGGCCTCTTCCGTTACCGGGGTGGGCATACCGAGGCGGGGGAAATCCTCCCAGTTGTATGAACAACCGGAGGCCGTCGCCAGGACCAGGCCCGCAGTCAGCACCTGCGGCAGCTTCCGCCGCATCGGGCGCCGCGACAAGCGGTCGGAGCCGTTGGGACTCACGTAGCGCCTTCCCGAGAGTCTCGCCCGCACGGTCGGCGCGCCCGTATGTCTCTGGTCGGTCGCCGGCCCTGACGCGGGCAGGGGTTTGGATGTTTATGCGGACCAAACCCTACTGGACGCTATTTGGGGTCGCGCGGGGAGGGTGCCCAACGCGCCGCCCGACACCCCCATGGAGTGGAATCCGGGTCTCCGGCCCCCATCTGACGCCCACTCGCCCACCTCGCCGGGAGCGACCCCCGGCGAGGTGGGACCGGGTGCGGGCTAGCGTGGCGGGGTGCCCTACTTCGACGCCGCCTCCGCCGCCCCCCTGCACCCCGTCGCACGCCAGGCGCTGCTTGCCGCGCTCGACGAGGGCTGGGCCGATCCCGCCCGTCTGTACCGGGAGGGGCGGCGGGCCCGGCTGCTCCTGGACGCGGCCCGGGAGGCCGCCGCGGAGGCCGTCGGCTGCCGTCCGGACGAACTGGTCTTCACCTCGTCCGGGACGACGGCGGTGCACGCGGGAATTGCCGGGGCCCTTTCGGGGCGTCGGCGTGTCGGCAGCCATCTGGCCCTCTCCGCGGTCGAACACTCCTCGGTACTCCATTCGGCCGCGGCCCACGAGGCGGCGGGCGGTTCGTTCACCGAGGTCCCGGTGGACCGCTCGGGAGCGGTGGATCCGGCGGCGTACGCCGGGGCGTTGCGGGCGGACACCGCGCTGGCCTGCCTCCAGTCGGCCAACCACGAGGTGGGCACCGAGCAGCCGGTGGCGGAGGTGGCAGCGCTCTGCGCGGAGGCCGGGGTGCCGCTGCTGGTGGACGCGGCCCAGTCGCTCGGCTGGGGGCCGGTCCCGGCGGGCTGGTCGCTGCTGACGGCGAGCGCGCACAAGTGGGGCGGTCCGGCCGGGGTGGGGCTGCTCGCCGTCCGCAAGGGGGTGCGCTTCTCGCCCCGGGGCCCGGCCGGGGAGCGGGAGTCGGGGAGGGCTCCGGGGTTCGAGAACCTGCCGGCGATCGTGGCGGCGGCGGCCTCGCTGCGCGCGGTACGGGGCGAGGCGGCGGCGGAGTCGGTGCGGCTGCGGGCCCTGGTGGACCGGATCCGGACCGTCGTCGCCGAGCGGGTGCCCGATGTGGAGGTGGTCGGCGATCCGGAGCGGCGGCTGCCGCATCTGGTCACCTTCTCCTGTCTCTATGTCGACGGGGAGACCCTGCTGCACGAGCTGGACCGGAGGGAATTCTCCGTATCATCCGGTTCGTCCTGTACGAGCAGCACGCTGACGCCCAGCCATGTCCTCAAGGCGATGGGCGTGCTCTCGGAGGGGAACGTCCGGGTGTCGCTCCCGCCGGGCACGGCCGGGGCGGAGGTGGACCGCTTCCTTGAGATCCTCCCGGGGGTGGTCGCCGACGTCCGCGAACGGCTCGGCGCCCCGGCCGCCGCGCCCCCCTCCCCCGGGCCCGCCGCCTCCCTGGTGGTCGACGCGCGGGGCCGCCGCTGCCCGATCCCGGTGATCGAACTCGCAAAGGTGATCGGGGAGGTGGCGGTGGGCGCCACGGTGACGGTGCTCGCCGACGACGAGGCGGCGCGCCTGGACATCCCGGCCTGGTGCGAGATGCGCGGCCAGGAGTACATGGGCGAGGAGCCGGCGGACCACGGTTCGGCCTATGTGGTCCGCCGGCTCGGCTGACCCCGGTTACGAGGTGCGGCCCACCGCGTTACGCGAGGTGCCCGCGGACCTCGGTGGCGGCCTCGTGGCCGTACGCCTTGGTGAAGCGGTCCATGAAGTGGGTGCGGCGCAGGGTGTACTCCTGGGTGCCGACCGTCTCGATGACCAGCGTGGCGAGCATGCAGCCGACCTGGGCGGCGCGCTCCAGGCCGACGCCCCAGGCGAGGCCGGAGAGGAAGCCGGCCCGGAAGGCGTCGCCGACGCCGGTGGGGTCGGCCTTGGTCTCCTCCTCGGGGCAGCCGACCTCGATGACCGGCTCGCCGACCCGCTCGATCCGGACACCGCGGGCGCCGAGGGTGGTGACACGGTGGCCGACCTTGGCGAGGATCTCCTCGTCGCTCCAGCCGGTCTTGGACTCGATGAGCCCCTTCTCGTACTCGTTGGAGAAGAGGTAGGTGGCGCCGTCGAGGAGGATGCGGATCTCGTCGCCGTCCATCCGCGCGATCTGCTGCGAGAAGTCCGCGGCGAACGGGATGTTCCGGGAGCGGCACTCCTCGGTGTGGCGGAGCATCGCCTCGGGGTCGTCGGCGCCGATGGAGACGAGGTCGAGGCCGCCGACGCGGTCGGCGACGCTCTTCAGCTCGATGAGGCGGGCCTCGCTCATCGCGCCCGTGTAGAAGGAGCCGATCTGGTTGTGGTCGGCGTCGGTGGTGCAGACGAAACGGGCGGTGTGCAGGACCTCGGAGATGCGGACCGACCCGGTCTCGACGCCGTGCCGGTCGAGCCAGGCGCGGTACTCGTCGAAGTCCGACCCGGCGGCGCCGACCAGAATCGGGCCGGTGCCGAGCAGGCCCATCCCGAAGCAGATGTTGGCGGCGACACCGCCCCGGCGCACATCGAGGTTGTCGACCAGGAAGGAGAGGGAGACCGTATGCAGCTGATCCGCGACCAGCTGGTCGGCGAAGCGGCCGGGGAAGGTCATGAGGTGGTCGGTGGCGATCGAGCCGGTGACTGCAATACGCACGGGGAGGCTGCTCCTGCGGAAGGCGAAGGGCCGCGAGTGCGCCCTCCGGGACGACGTGACAGTTCACGCTACCGGGTGAGCCGCCGACCGGGAAAAGGGAAAACTACCCGATAGTAGGCCTTTCTACCTGAGCTCGACCGTGGTTACGGTGCGGATATGTCGAAGCACACCGCACTGCCCGAGTCGGAATTGAGCCTGGCCGCACTGCGCGGAGACTGCGCGCGGATGGCGCCGCACTGGACGGCGCCCACCAAGAAGGTGCCGGTCACGGTGGAGCCGTCGCTGATCAACGGAGTGAAGGTGCCGCCCGCGTCGGCGCGGCTGATCGACGCGATGTCCGAGTACGGCGACTGACGGCGGGCCCGGGGCGGGCCGGGCGACCACATCTTTCGGCCCTTTCCGCGCAGATTCCGGCGGAAACCGTACGGTGCCCGCGCCCGGACCGCCGCGGCTGCGGGAACCGCACGCTCCTCTGCTCCGTCCCACCGGTGTCCCCGTCGGGGGCACGCGGTAGGCAGGCACCGCGACGGCAACGCAGTCGAAGGAGCGATCCGGTGAGCACCGAGCGACCCGACAACGACGTGACCGGCCCCCGGCGGCGGCGTCCGCCGCTCGCGGTGGCCTCGGTGGCCGCGGCCGTACTGCTGGCCGGAGGCGGCGGGGCGTACTGGGCCTCGACCGCTTCGGGCGACGGCGGCGCGACGGACAGCGGTGCGGCGGCCAGGGACTCGGCCCCCCTGCTGGCCCTGGACGCTGCCGCGGACGGCACGAGCAGCACTCCCCCGGACAGCGCTCCCCCCGGCATCGCCCCCGGCGAACCGGACCCGGGCGGCCCGCCCGTGGTCTACCGGGCGGCGGACGAACTCCCCGACGGCCCGGACGAGGCGGCGGTCCACCACGCGAAGGGCACGGTCGCGTCGGCCGACGTCGCCCGGCTGGCGAAGGCGCTGGGCATCCCGGGCTCGCCGCGCACCGAGGGCACGTCCTGGGTGGTCGGCGACGAGGACGGCCCCGGCGCGCTCCTGAAGGTGACCAAGCAGGCCCCGGGCACCTGGACGTTCGCCCGCACCACTCCCTCCAAGCCCTGCGAGTCGGAGACGCTGTGCACCAATGACATGCCGGGGTCCGGCGGCGACCCGGTGAGCGAGAAGGCGGCGAAGGCGGCCGCGGCCCCGGTGCTCAAGGCGGCCGGGCAGGACGACGCGGCGCTCGACGCGGGCCAGTTGATGGGCGACGCCCGTGTGGTGAACGCCGATCCGAAGATCGACGGGCTCCCGACGTACGGCTGGTCGACCGGGGTCCAGGTGGGCCCGGACGGCAAGGTGGCCGGCGGCAGCGGACACCTGAAGGCGCTGGAGAAGGGCGACACCTACCCGGCGGTCGGCGCGGACGCGGCGCTGAAGCAGCTGAACGCGGCGAGCAAGGGCCGGGGCGACGGGGGCCGGGACATCGGCGGCTGCGCCACTCCCGCCCCGCTGAAGGGTGAGCCGAAGCCCTCGGGTCCCGACTGCGTGCCGTCCAACGGCAAGCGGGCGCCGGTGACGCAGACGGTCCAGGACGCGGTGTTCGGCCTCGCCCTGAACTACGTGGACGGTCGGCAGACGCTGGTGCCGTCCTGGCTGTTCACGGTCCGCCAGGCTCCGGGCGGCCCGGAGAGCACCGTCACACAGGTCGCCGTGGACCCGAGGTTCATCCAGAAGCCGGACGCCCCGACGACGCCCTCCGGGGACCGGAAGGTGAGCTCGTACGGCGCGGACGGGCGGAGCCTGGAGGTCACGTTCTGGGGCGGCGTGTGCAGTACGTACACGGCGAGCGCCGAGGAGAGCGCGGGCCAGGTGCGGATCTCCGTCACGGAGAAGCCGCAGGAGGGCAAGAAGGCCTGCATCATGATCGCCAAGGAGCTGACGCGGACGGTGACGCTGGATAAGCCGCTGGGCGACCGCACGGTGATCGACGCCGCGTCGGGCGGCGCGGTGCCGCGCGGCTGACGCGTACCCACGCAGCGCGTACACACGAAGGCGGCCCCGGGATCAGTCCCGGGGCCGCCTTCGTGAGCCGTGCACGCGAAGCTCAGCTGAACGAGTCGCCGCAGGCGCAGGAGCCGGAGGCGTTCGGGTTGTCGATCGTGAAGCCCTGCTTCTCGATGGTGTCGACGAAGTCGATGGAGGCGCCGCCCAGGTACGGGGCGCTCATCCGGTCGGTGACGACCTTGACACCGTCGAAGTCCTTCACCACGTCACCGTCGAGCGAACGCTCGTCGAAGAAGAGCTGATAGCGCAGGCCCGAGCAGCCGCCGGGCTGAACGGCGACGCGCAGCGCCAGGTCCTCGCGGCCTTCCTGCTCCAGCAGGCCCTTGACCTTGGCGGCGGCGGCGTCGGACAGGAGGATGCCGTCGCTCACGGTGGTGGTCTCGTCCGATACGGACATCTGCTTCTCTCCCGGGTTGTACGGACTGCTTGCCGACGGTTCAACCGCCTCGGCCGCGGATTCATTCCGCGCCAAGCGCTTGTCTGTTCCTTTTCATGCTCGCACACCCTGCCGCCCGGGGGATGCGTCACATCGACGCTATCGGCATCGTCAAAGTGACACGAAGCGGCTATGATAGATAGCGTCAAATAGACGAAAAGGCGAGTCCGCCGAAGTTCTCCGCGGAAGCTCTCGCGGAGATCACAGAGTTCGCAGACTAGAAAGGGTGCGTGACGTGACCACGGCCCAGCCCCTGGACGTACAGCCGACACCGCTCGCGCTCCTGCTGCTCGGCCGTGAGGCCGACCCGAGGAGCGAGCGCGGCGTCGAATGCCCCGGCGACCTCCCCTCCCCGTCCGACCCGGACCTGGTGGAGCGCGCCCGCGTCGCGAAGGAGAAGCTCGGGGACAAGGTGTTCGTCCTCGGCCACCACTACCAGCGCGACGAGGTCATCCAGTTCGCGGACGTCACCGGCGACTCGTTCAAGCTGGCCCGCGACGCGGCGGCGCGCCCCGAGGCGGAGTACATCGTCTTCTGCGGTGTGCACTTCATGGCCGAGTCCGCCGACATCCTCACCACGGACGACCAGGCGGTCGTGCTGCCCGACCTGGCGGCCGGCTGCTCGATGGCCGACATGGCCACCGCCGAGCAGGTCGCCGAGTGCTGGGACGTCCTGACGGAGGCCGGGGTCGCCGATCAGGTGGTGCCCGTCTCGTACATGAACTCCTCCGCCGACATCAAGGCGTTCACCGGCAAGCACGGCGGCACGATCTGTACGTCGTCGAACGCGAAGAGGGCCCTGGAGTGGGCCTTCGAGCAGGGCGAGAAGATCCTCTTCCTCCCCGACCAGCACCTGGGCCGCAACACGGCCGTGCGGGACATGGGGCTGACCCTGGAGGACTGCGTCCTCTACAACCCGCACAAGCCGAACGGCGGCCTCACCGCCGAGCAGCTGCGCGACGCGAAGATGATCCTGTGGCGCGGGCACTGCTCGGTGCACGGCCGCTTCTCGGTCGAGTCGGTCGAGGACGTCCGGGCCCGGATGCCCGGGGTCAACGTGCTGGTGCACCCGGAGTGCAAGCACGAGGTCGTCGCCGCCGCGGACTACGTGGGCTCGACGGAGTACATCATCAAGGCCCTGGAGGCGGCCCCGCGCGGCTCGAAGTGGGCCATCGGCACGGAGCTGAACCTGGTCCGCCGCCTGGCGAACCGTTTCGCCGCGGAGGACAAGGAAATCGCCTTCCTCGACAAGACGGTCTGCTTCTGCTCGACGATGAACCGCATCGACCTGCCGCACCTGGTCTGGACCCTGGAGTCGCTGGCCGACGGCAAGCTGGTCAACCGGATCGAGGTCGACCCGGAGACGGAGAAGTACGCCAAGCTCGCGCTGGAGCGGATGCTCGCGCTGCCGTAGAGCCGCGCCGGTCCCGGACGGCCGGAAGCCCCGGTGTGCCGCATGTCGGCGCACCGGGGCTTTCCGCTGCCCAGGGCTCTTCTCGGGCAGGCTGAATCTTCCCCGTACGCCACCCGGCCGCTCCGCTCCGTAACTACGCTGGCACGCACCGCAGTGTTCCTCCGTGTGAGCGGGGCCGCTGCGGGTGACCGGAACGGACGGCGAGGACGGTGGGGCGGGCATGAGCTACGAGGACCGCGGGGCGGGCAGGGACGACCAGGCGTGTGGGGCGGGCGCGGGGCAGGAGGACGCCCCCGCCGACGCGTTGGCGGGGGCGGAGGAAGAGGTGCGCATCCGACGGATCGCCGCCGAGCGGGACCCCGCCACCGGTCGGCCCGCGCTCGCCCGTGCGCTGCACGAGCTGTCGGACCGGCGCTCCGCCACCGGGGACCGCACCGGCGCCCTGGCCCCGGCGAAGGAGGCCGCGCGGACGTACGCCGAGCTCGGCACGGAGCGCCCCGGGTACTTCCAGGCGGAGCTGGCCCTGGCCATGGGCGCCCTGGGCGACCGGATCGCCGACACCGGGGACCGGGCGACCGCCGTGCCGTTCGCGAAGCAGTCCGTACGGCTCCAGCGCGAGCTGGTCGAGGAGGAGCGGCCGGGCGCGTCCGTCCCGGCGCTCGCGGAGTACCTCCTGCGGTACGCCACGCATCTGGCGGCCGCCGGAGAGGTGGTGGAGGCCGTGGCCCCCGCCGAGGAGGCGGTCCATCTCCTCCGGCGCCTCGCCGAGCAGGATCCGGAGGCCTTCCTCCCCCGGCTCGCCGCCGCGCTCCACGCCCTCGGCAACCACCTCGCGGCCGTGAGCGACACCTCCGGGGCGATCGAGGCGGCCCAGGAGGCCCGCAGCCGTTTCCGGGCGCTCGCCGCACAGCGGCCGGCCCTCTTCCGTCCGGAGCTGGCCAGGGCACTGGACGGCCTCGCCGGTCACCTCGACCGGGCCGGCGACACCGGGGCGGGCCTCCGGGTGGCGGAGGAGGCCGTCGCCCTCCACCGCGAGCTGGCGGCACAGCGCCCCGAGGACTGCCGCCCCGGGCTCGCCGCCGCGCTGTGCACCCTCGCCCGAAGCCTGGCCGGGACCGGCGGCCCGGCGCAGGCCCTGCCCCCAGCGCGGGAGGCCGTCGTCCTGCTGCGCGAGCAGGGGGACACCTGCCGGCCCGACCTGGCCCGCTCCCTCCAGGCGCTCGGCAGCCACCTGGAACGGAGCGGTGATGCCGAGGGGGCGGTGGCGGCGTTCGGGGAAGCGGTGGCCCTCCACCGGGCCCTGGCGCTGGAGCCCCCCGGCATCCCTGACGCCTCCCTGCTCTCCGCTCTCGACGACCTGGCCCGCTCTCTCGCCCGCACCGGCGGGCACGCGGCGGCGATCGAGGAGTTCGACGGGGCCGTCAAGGAACTCGCCGGGGCCGCCCCGGCGACCGCCCGGCGCCTGGGCGTCGAGCGGAGCGCCTTCCTGCTGCGCTGCCCCGCCCCCTGGCCCGCGACCGGGGTGACCGAGCTGGTGACCTGGCTCGATGCGGACGCCGAGGCGGGCGGCGGCCCGGACACCGTGACCGTACGGGCCCGGCAGGCGCTGCGCGGGTGCGGGGACATCGCGGCGGTGCACACGGCGTGGGAGGAGGAGACGTTCACGCCGGTGCCGGACTGGCTCGCCCTGCCGCCGAAGACCCTGGACCTCGTCAGCGCCTGGATGTTCGCGCCGAACTGGCCCCGGTCACGCGACTTCTGGTCCCGGAACGCCGATGTCCTCGGCGGCGATGCGGCGGCGACGGCCCTCGACGAGCTGGCGGTCCTGGACCCGCGCGGCGCGCAGCGGCACGCCCTGCTCCGCGAGTCCGTCCTGGTCCACGGGGTGACCGCCGCCTACGATCCGCTGATCCTCTCGGAGCAGTTGGCGCAGTGGCTGGAGTGCGCGGACTGGGCGGAGTCACGGGCCTACCTGGAGGAGCACCCGCGCCTGATGACCGTGCGGCCGCCGGAGACCACCCCGCTGGCCCACGTCGCGATGCTCGAGATCGGCCGCGCCGAGGGGCTGGCCGCCGCCTACCGGCTCGTGGAGGACCGCGGTGCCCTCCAGGCCTACGTGGACCGGGCGTTGGAGGCGGGGGACGGCACCGCGCTGATGCACGGCGGAGGTATCGAGGGGCAGGTCTTCGGCGACCGGCTCTCCTCGCTCACCCATGCCCAGGAGGCCCTGGTGCTCGCGGGGGCGACGGATGGCTTCGAACCGGACGACCTGGCCGCGCTCCTGCACAAGGCCTCCGAGGAGACCCGCGCCCGGCTGCTGAGGGAGACGGTCGCCCTGAGCGCCCGCCATCCGGACCCGCACGGGGACGCCTGGCTCCGCATCGCGCGGGCCCTCGGCGGAGCCGCCTGAGGCTCACCCACCCCAGCGGCGGGAAACCGGAAGGGGCCTGTCCCGCGCAGGTGCGCGGGACAGGCCCCTTCCGTCGGGTCAGGCCTTCGCGGGCTCCGTCTCCGGGGCCGTCTCCGGCTCCGGCCGGGCCGGGGCGTCCGCCCTGGCCGCACGCTTGGCGGCCTTCTTCTTGGCGCGGCGCTCCTTGCGCAGCTCGACCATCGCGTACAGCGTCGGCACGAGCAACAGGGTCAGCAGCGTGGAGCTGACCAGACCGCCGATGACCACGACGCCCAGCGGCTGCGAGATGAAGCCGCCCTCGCCGGTGACGCCGAGCGCCATCGGGAGCAGGGCGAAGATGGTCGCGAGCGCCGTCATCAGGATCGGGCGGAAGCGGTGGCGGCCGCCCTCGATGACGGCTTCCACGATCCCGAGGCCCTGGGCCCGGTACTGGTTGATCAGGTCGATCAGCACGATCGCGTTGGTGACCACGATGCCGATGAGCATCAGCATCCCGATCATCGCGGGAACGCCCAGCGGGGTGCCCGTGATGAGCAGGAGGGCCAGCGCGCCGGTCGCCGCGAACGGCACGGAGACCAGCAGGATCAGCGGCTGGACGAGCGACCGGAAGGTGGCCACCAGCAGCATGAAGACGATCGCGATGGCGGCCAGCATGGCGAGGCCGAGCTGCATGAAGGCTTCGTTCTGGTCCTCGGTGACGCCGCCGATGGTGGCGGTGGCGCCCTCGGGGAGGTCCAGCGCGTCGATCTTCTTGGCGAGGTCGGTGCTGACCGCGCCGGTGTTGTCGCCGACCGGCTTGGCGGTGATCGTCGCCGATCGCTGTCCGTCGATCCGGGTCATGGAGACCGGGCCGGGGACGACCTTCACGTCGGCGATGTCGCCGAGCTCGACCGGGCCGAGCGGCAGGGCCTTCAGCTGGGCCATGGTGGCGGCCGGCTTCGAGGACCGGATGACGATGTCGCGCTCGGTGTCGTCCAGCGTCGCGGTGCCGGCGGGGGTGCCGCGCACGGCTCCCGCGACGATGCCGCCGAGGGCCGCGGAGTCGAATCCGGCGGCGGCCGCCCGGTCGTTGGCGGTGACCGAGATGCGCGGGACGCTCTGCGCCAGGTCGCTCTGGACGTCGGTGACGTCCTTGATGGTGGCGACCTCGGTGCGGACCGCCTCGGCGGCCTTCTTCAGGACGTCCCCGTCGGCGGCCTTGACCACGACGCTCAGGTCCTGGGAGCCGAAGCCGTCGCCCGCGGCGATGGTGGTGTCGCCGATGCCGTCGAGCTCGCCGAGGGCCTCGTCGATGCGGTCCTGGGCGTCCTCGTAGTCCGCGGCGTCCTTCAGGGTGACCTGGTAGGAGGCCTGGTTGGAGCCGGTGCCGCCGCCGAAGGCGGCCATGAAGCCGGAGGAGCCGACGGTGACCTGGTAGTCCTTGACGCCCTGGTCCTGGTCGAGGACCTTCTCGACCTTGCGGGCGGCCTCGTCGGCGGCTTCCAGACTGGTGCCGGGGGTGAGCTCCTGCTTGACGGTCAGGACCTCCTGTTCGCCGGCGTCGAAGAAGTTGGTCTTCAGCAGCGGGACCATCCCGAAGGTGCCGAGGAGCACCGCGACGGCGATGACGAGGCTGGTGACCCGGCGGCGGGTCGCGAAGCGCAGGACCGGGACGTAGATCCGCTGGAGCTTGCTGGCCGCTTCCTTCTCCTCGGCGAGGCGGCGGGCCTCCGCCGCGTCCTCGGGGGTGCCCTTGGGGGCGCGCAGGAACCAGTACGAGAGCACCGGCACGACGGTGAGCGAGACCACCAGGGAGGCCAGCAGGGCCGCGGTGATGGTCAGCGAGAACGAGCCGAAGAGCTGGCCGACCATGCCGCCGACCAGACCGATGGGCAGGAAGACCGCGACGGTGGTGAGGGTGGCGGAGGTGACCGCTCCGGCGACCTCCTTGACCGCGGTGATGATCGCCGCGTGGCGCTCCTCGCCGTAGCCGAGGTGGCGCTTGATGTTCTCCAGGACCACGATCGAGTCGTCCACGACCCGGCCGATGGCGATGGTGAGCGCGCCGAGGGTGAGCATGTTGAGCGACAGGTCGCGGGTCCAGAGCACGATCAGCGCGAGGACGATGGACAGCGGGATGGAGACCGCGGTGACCAGCGTGGAGCGGATCGAGGCGAGGAAGACCAGGATCACGATGACCGCGAAGACCAGGCCGAGCGCGCCCTCCGTGGTCAGGCCGGAGATCGACTTGGAGACGGCGGGGCCCTGGTCGGAGACGACCGTCAGCTCGGCGCCGCTGCCGAGGTCCTTGCGGAGGTCGGGAAGCTTGTCCTGGACCGCGTCCGAGATGGCGACGGCGCTGCCGTCCTTGTCCATCGTCGCCATCACGGCAAGGCTCGGCTTGCCGTTGGTGCGGGTGATGGAGACCGCCGTGGACGGCTCCTGCTTCACCTCGGCGACGTCGCCGAGGCGCACCGGCTTTCCGGGCGCGCCGCCCGCCGGGTCCTTGGCGACGACCTGGAGGTCCTCGATCTGCTTCAGCGAGGTGTAGGCGCCGCCGACCTGGATGGTGCGGCTCTTGCCGGACTCGGAGAAGGAACCGGCCGGCACGGTGGCGCCGCCCGCCTGGAGCGCCTGGGACAGCGACGCGGCGTTCAGACCGGCCGCGGCGAGCCTGGCGTCGTCGGGCACGACGGATACCTGGAGGTCCCGCACCCCGTCCACCGTGACCTGGCCGACGCCTTCGATGTCCTCGAGGGCCGGGACGACCGTGCGGTCGAGCTGGTCGGCCAGCACCTGCTGGTCCTTGTCGGAGGTGACGGCGAGGACCACGGTCGGGATGTCGTCCGTGGAGCCGGCGACGACCTGCGGGTCGACCCCGTCGGGCAGCTGGGCGCGAACCCGGTTCACCGCCTGCTGGATGTCGGCGACGAGCTGCTTGGTGCCTTCGTCGCCGAAGTCGAAGGTCGCCATGATGATGGCGTTGCCCTCGCTGGCGGTGGAAGTGATGCCCTCGACGCCGTCGACGGCCTTGAGGGCGGTCTCCAGGGGCTCGACGACCTGCTTCTCGACCACATCGGGAGACGCACCCTGGTAGGGCGCCAGCACCGAGACCATCGGCAGTTCGATGGTGGGCAGCAGCTGCTGCTTGAGCTGCGGGATCGCTATCGCGCCGAAGACCAGCGCGACAATCGAGATCAGCCCGATCAGGGCCCTTTGCGCGAGGCTGAATCTGGACAGCCAGGACATGGGTGGTTCTCTCTTCTGTGGCGTACGCGGCAGAGGGGCGGGGAGGGAAATAGGGGGACACCTCCAGCCCAGTCCCACCATCTCCGCTCCGCGTCGCCGAAACGTCGCCCCCCGGGCTGCTTTCTCACGCCGCGCATACCGCAGGTGGAGTACGCCGCAGTACGCCGTAACTCCACCCGGTCAGTCGACCCGGGGACGCACCAGGCCCGATTCGTAGGCGATTACCACCAATTGGGCCCGGTCCCGGGCTCCCAGTTTCGCCATCGCCCGGTTGACATGGGTCTTGACGGTGAGCGGGCTGACCGCGAGCCGCTCGGCGATCTCGTCGTTGGAGTGGCCGCCCGCGACCAGCACCAGCACCTCGCGCTCGCGACCGGTGAGCGCCGCCAGCCGCTGCGCGTACTCCGCGCTGTCCGGCCCCTCCCCCGAGCTGCCGCCCTGGGCCAGGAACGTGGCGATGAGCCCCTTGGTCGCCGCCGGGGAGAGCAGCGCCTCGCCGGCCGCGGCGATCCGGATGGCGTTGAGGAGTTCCTCGGGCTCCGCGCCCTTGCCGAGGAAGCCGGAGGCTCCGGCGCGCAGCGACTGGACCACGTACTCGTCGACCTCGAAGGTGGTGAGCATGACCACCCGCACCGCGGACAGTTCCGGGTCGGCGCTGATCATGCGGGTGGCGGCGAGCCCGTCGGTGCCCGGCATCCGGATGTCCATGAGCACCACGTCGGCGCCCGTGGCACGGGCCGCCTCGACCGCCTGGGCCCCGTCGGCCGCCTCGCCGACCACCTCCATGTCCGGCTCGGAGTCCACCAGCACCCGGAACGCGCTGCGCAGCAGCGCCTGGTCGTCGGCGAGCAGCACCTTGATCGGCGCCTGCGGCGTCGGCTGCGGCCCAGGCGCCGGTGTCGGCTGTGTCATCGGCAGAGCCCCGTCCCGCCCGCTGTGCCCGGCCGCTCCGGTTCACCCTTGCGGGCCTCGACCGGAAGGATCGCATGGACCCGGAAGCCGCCCCCGTACCGAGGCCCCGCGGTGAGGGCGCCGCCGAGGGCGGTGACGCGCTCGCGCATGCCGACCAGGCCGTGACCGCCGCTGTCCAGACCCTCGTCGGCGCCGCCGCCCGGTCCGGCGCCGGGCCGCCGGGCGGCGCTTCCCCGGCCGTTGTCGAGCACGGTGACCTCGGCGGTGGCGCCGACCCGTACGACGCTCACCTCGGCCTTGGCCCCGGCGCCCGCGTGCTTGCGGACGTTGGTCAGGGCCTCCTGGATGACCCGGTAGGCGGCCAGGTCGACGGCGGCGGGCAGCCGGTCCGTCCGGTCGGCGCAGGCCACCTCGACGGGGAGCCCGGCGTTGCGGAAGGTGCCGACCAGTTCGCCGAGGACGGCGAGGCCGGGGGCCGGTTCGGTGGGCGCCTCGGGGTCGCCCTGCTGGCGCAGGAGGCCGACGGTGACCCGGAGTTCGTTGAGCGCGGAACGGCTGGCGTCGCGGACGTGGGCGAGCGCTTCCTTGGCCTGGTCCGGGCGCTTGTCCATGACGTGGGCGGCGACCCCGGCCTGGACGTTGACCAGGGCAATGTGGTGGGCGACGACGTCATGGAGGTCCCGGGCGATCCGCAGCCGCTCCTCGGCGACCCGGCGGCGGGCCTCCTCCTCACGGGTGCGCTCGGCCCGCTCGGCGCGCTCCCGGATGGCGTCGACGAACGCGCGCCTGCTGCGTACGGCGTCGCCCGCGGCCCCCGCCATCCCGGTCCAGGCGAACACGCCGAGGTTCTCCTGGCTGTACCAGGGGGTCGAGCCGAAGACCATGGCGGAGGCCGTGACCGCCCCCATGGTCAGCAGCCCGACCCGCCAGGTGGTGGGGCGGTCGGTGCGCGAGGCGACGGTGTAGAGGGCGATGACCGTGCCCATGACGACCGGGGCGGGCGGGTCCATCGAGATGTACTCGGTGACCGAGAGCAGGCCGGTGACGGCGAGGACCTGCATCGGACGCCGTCGCCGCAGGACCAGGGCGAGGGCCGCGAGCACCATCAGGAGCACGCTGAACAGCGTGGGGGTCCGGCCGCCGAACGCCGGCGGCCCGTGACCGTCGCCCGGGTCGGTGAACGAACTGCAGATCATCGCGACGAGGATGCAGAACGCCAGGGCCGCGTCGAACGCGAGGGGATGATCCCGGAGCCAGCGGCGGGCGCGCGCGAAGCCGGACGAGAGGGTGGTCACGTCCAGCAACGGTACGCGGCCGCCCACCGGGGAAGAAGCGAGCGTTCGCCGGGAGACGATCCACGGGCCGGCCGAAGGGCCGGCCCGTGGATTCAGTTGGGGATGAGCCCGTCGTCGCTGAGCATGGCGGTGACGTCCTCAAGGGTCGCGTCGGGCGCCGGCAGGATCAGCTCGGACGGCTCCAGGGAATCGTCCGGCAGCGGAGTACCGAGCTCGCGCACCTTGTCCAGGAGCGCGTGGAGAGTCGTGCGAAAGCCGGGGCCGTCGCCGCTCTCCATCTCCTTGAGCAGGACGTCGTCGAGCTCGTTCAGTTCGACGAAGTGACTGTCGGCCAGCTTGACCTGGCCCTCCCCCATGATCCGTACGATCATGACGCTGCCCTTACTGCTTGTCGAACTTGTGCGGGGACGACTGCTGCGACTGCGGCGCACCGTCCTGCGCGCCGCCTTCGATGGCCTGCTGCGAGGACGAGGAGCCGCCGGCCAGCTCGGCCTTCATCCGCTGCAGCTCCAGCTCCACGTCGCTGCCGCCGGAGATCCGGTCCAGCTCGGCGGCGATGTCGTCCTTCGCCGTGCCGGTGGGGTCGTCCAGGGCGCCGGAGGCGAGCAGCTCGTCGATGGCGCCGGCCCGCGCCTGGAGCTGCTGCGTCTTGTCCTCGGCCCGCTGGATCGCGAGGCCGACGTCGCCCATCTCCTCGGAGATGCCGGAGAAGGCCTCGCCGATCCGGGTCTGGGCCTGGGCCGCCGTGTAGGTGGCCTTGATGGTCTCCTTCTTCGTGCGGAAGGCGTCGACCTTGGCCTGCAGCCGCTGGGCCGCGAGGGTGAGCTTCTCCTCCTCGCCCTGCAACGTGGTGTGCTGCGTCTCCAGGTCGGTGACCTGCTGCTGGAGGGCGGCACGCCGGGACAGCGCTTCGCGGGCCAGGTCCTCGCGGCCCAGCGCCAGCGCCTTGCGGCCCTGGTCCTCCAGCTTGGACGACTGGCCCTGCAGCTGGTTCAGCTGCAGCTCCAGGCGCTTGCGGGACGTCGCGACGTCGGCGACGCCGCGGCGCACCTTCTGAAGCAGCTCCAGCTGCTTCTGGTACGAGTAATCCAGGGTCTCGCGCGGATCCTCGGCCCGGTCAAGGGCCTTGTTTGCCTTCGCGCGGAAAAGCATCCCCATACGCTTCATGACACCGCTCATGGGCTTCGCGCGCCCCCTTCTGACGGACTGAGCTCCAGCACTCCCGATAGAACCCACAGTACGGGCCCTGTCTCTATTACCGCACTGTCCGAGTCCCGATGTGCTCCTCCCCAAGGACGACTGCACCCGGTGAACACTCCCGCCCAGGGTGTAGGTGAGGCCCCGGGACAGCTCGTGACGGACGTCGGAACGGGCGGTAAACGCCCGTATCGACCCGTCGTGGCACTTCTGGGGACGCCGTCCGTTGCCGGATCGTTCCCGCCCGGGTCACCGGGCCCGCGCGCCGACCCCGTACCCTTGGGTTTTGTGTTCCGTAGCCGTGCCAAGACAGAGAAGGCCCCCACCGACAAGGTGACGGCGGACCTCTCCCAGCAGCCCCGCGACCCGCAGGCTCCCAAGGGTCGCCCCACCCCCAAGCGCAGCGAGGCCCAGACGCAGCGCCGACGCGCCGCGTCCAGCGCGCCGACCGACCGCAAGGCGGCCATGAAGCGCCAGCGCGAAGCGCGCCGCGCCGACCTGGCCAAACAGCGTGAGGCGCTCGCGTCGGGCGACGAGCGCTACCTCCCGGTCCGCGACAAGGGCCCGGTCAGGCGTTTCGTCCGCGACTACGTGGACTCGCGCTTCTGCATCGCCGAGTGGTTCCTGCCGCTCGCCGTGATCATCCTGATCCTCAGCGTGATCCAGGTGCAGAACATCCAGAGCATCTCGCTGCTGCTCTGGCTCGGCGTGATCATCCTGATCGTGATCGACTCGATCGGTCTGTCGCTGCGCCTGAAGAAGCAGCTGCGCGAGCGCTTCCCGGACACGCCGAAGCGCGGAGCCGTGGCGTACGGCCTGATGCGCACGCTCCAGATGCGCCGACTGCGGCTTCCGAAGCCGCAGGTCAAGCGCGGAGAGCGGCCCTGAGCACGGAGACCTCCGGCTTCACCGGGGTCTCCTCGGCGTGGCTGGCGGGTCTCGTCGGCGTACGCAACAGGGTCCGCCAGGAGCTCGTCGCGCGGCAGCTGGACGAGCAGATAGCCGGGCGGTTCCCGGTGGGCCGGCGGCTGCGCGTCCTGGACGTCGGCATGGGCCAGGGCACCCAGGCGCTGCGGCTGGCGCGGGCCGGTCACTCGGTGACCGGCCTGGAGTCGGACGCCGAGATGCTGCGGGCAGCCCGGGAGTCCCTGGCGACCGAGCCGGAAGGCATCCGGGACCGGGTCAGGCTCATCGAGGGCGACGGCCGGGACACCGGCGTGCACTTCCTGCCCGGCAGTTTCGACGTGGTGCTGTGCCACGGCGTCCTGATGTACGTCGAGGAGCCGGACCCGATGCTGGCCGGGCTCGCCCGGATGCTGGCCCCCGGCGGTCTGCTCTCCCTGCTCGTGCGGAACGCGGACGCTCTCGCGATGCGCCCGGGGCTCGCCGGTGACTTCGGCGCGGCCCTGACCGCCTTCGACACCGCCACGTACACCAACCGCCTCGGCCTCGCCGTGCGGGCCGACCGGCTCGACGCCCTGCGGGCCACGCTCGCCGGAATCGCCGCGCCGCTGCACGCCTGGTACGGCGTGCGGGTCTTCACCGACCAGGTGGGCAACGACGTGGAGCTGCCGGCCGAGGAGCTGGAGCGGGTCCTGACCCTGGAGGACCGGGCCGGTCGGACCGACCCGTACCGGGGTGTGGCGGCGCTGCTGCACCTGTGCGGCGTGCGCGGCTGAGGGACGTTCGGCGGCGGGCCCGTTCGGCCCATCAGCGGGGGCACCCGAACGGGTCGGCCCCCAGACTCCGGATATGGACGCATCCCCCTCCCGCAGCCGGGCGCGCAGGCTGCTGCTTCCCCTGTCCGCGGCCGTCTGCGCCATCGCCCTGGCGGGCGGCTGTTCCGGTACGGATCCGGCGGCCCCGGCCCCGGAGGCCAGCGCCTCGGGCACCGTGCAGGGGTCGGTGAAGCGCGCCCCCGACGACCTGGAGAACGCCTACCAGGCCGTCATCAACGACGTACTGCCGTCGGTGGTGCAGATCGACGCCTCGAACAGCCTCGGTTCCGGGGTCGTCTACGACGACAAGGGGCACATCGTCACCAACGCCCATGTGGTCGGCGACGAGAAGACGTTCAAGGTCAGCGTCGCCACCGGGGAGGCGGTGCTGAGCGCCTCGCTGGTCTCCTCCTACCCGGAGCAGGACCTGGCCGTGATCAAGCTCGACGAGGTGCCGGACGGGCTGAAGCCCGCGAAGTTCGGCGACGCGGAGAAGGTCGAAGTGGGGCAGATCGTGATGGCGATGGGCTCGCCGCTGGGCCTGTCCAGCAGCGTCACCCAGGGCATCGTCTCGGCGCTCGGCCGGACCGTGAGCGAGAGCCGGGCGGGCGGCGGCACGGGCGCGACGATCGCCAACATGGTGCAGACGTCCGCGGCGATCAACCCGGGCAACAGCGGCGGGGCGCTGGTCAACCTCGACAGCCAGGTGATCGGCATCCCGACCCTCGCGGCGACCGACCCGCAGATGGGCGACAGCGCGGCGCCGGGCATCGGTTTCGCGATCCCCGTGTCGATGGTGAAGACGGTCGCCGACCAGATCATCAAGGACGGCCGGGTCACCGATTCGGGCCGGGCCGCGCTGAACATCACCGGCCGCACGGTCGTCGACGACGACTACCGCCCCGCCGGGGTGGCACTGGTCAGCGTGGACCGGGGCGGGGCCGCGGCCGACGCGGGGATGCGGGCCGGGGACATCATCACGAAGGTCGGGGACAGCGCGGTCACCACGATCACCTCGCTCTCCGAGGCGCTGGCCGGCGACAAGCCGGGCCAGAAGGTGACCGTGACGTACACGCGCGGCGGCGACAGCCGGACGGCGGAGGTCACGCTCGGGGAGATCTGAGCGGGAGACGCGCGAAGGGCGGGCGGTACGGGGAGATCCCCGCGCCGCCCGCCCTTTCGCAGCCCGTCTCCGCCCGGGTTCAGGCGCCGTCGGCCTGCAGGCTCATCGGACCGTAGATCTTGGTGGTGTCCTCGAAGAGCGTCACCTGTGCGGCACCGCCCTCCAGGAGCTCTTTCCAGAACTCACCGATCCAGGACTCCGCGTCGCCCTGGGTGGTGAACTCCTCCGGCTGCAGCGCCGGCTCCGTCTCCGTACCGTCGGACTTCTCGAACCGCCACGTCCACGCCATGCCAGCCTCCTGGGTCACGTTGCTGCCCCGAAGCGTAGCCGGACGCGCACCTCGCGCGGGGACACGGGAGGATCAAGGGTGTGGAACTGACTCTGCTCGGCACCGGAGCCCCCGACGGGCTGCCGCGCCCCTCCTGCCCCTGCGCGGTCTGCGCCTCGGCCCGGGGCCCGTGGGCGCGGGCCGCGACGGCGTTGCTGATCGACGACGCGCTGCTGCTGGACCTCACGCCCGGAGCGGTGTTCGCGGCCGCCCGCGCGGGCCATTCGCTGGGCGCGGTCCGCCAGGTGCTGCTGACCCACCCGCACGACGGGCCGGCCGTCGAACTGCCCGCCCAGCTGCCGACGGCCGGGCGGGTGCCGGACGGCCAGATCCTGACGCTGATCAGCGGACACCGGGTGCGGGCGATGGCGATGGACGCGCCGGGGACCGGGTACGAGGTGACCGCGCCGGAGGGCGAGCGGCTGCTGTACCTGCCGCCGGGGGCCGCCCCCTCCGGTCTGCCCGAGCGGGTGGACCGGCCTCTGGAGCTGGTCGTCTGCGATGTGATCGGGCGGCCCGACGCGGTGGCCCGGCTGCGGTCGGCCGGTGCGATCGGGCCGGCCACCGAGGTGATCGCGGTCCACCTGGACCACGACGCCCCGCCGGGGGCCGCGCTGGAGCGGCGGCTCGCGGCGGCCGGGGCGCGGACGGTTCCGGACGGGACGACGCTGGTGGTGGGCGAGTACCACGCGGTGCCGGACGTGCCGCGCCGGGTGCTGGTGACCGGGGGCGCGCGGTCGGGGAAGTCGCTGGAGGCGGAACAGCGTCTGGAGACCTTCCCGGAGGTGGTGTACGTGGCGACCGGCGGCCGCCGCGACGGGGACCCGGAGTGGGCGGCCCGGGTCGGACTGCACCGGGAGCGCCGGCCGGGCGCCTGGCGGACCGAGGAGACCTGCGAGGTCGCGGAGCTGCTGGACGCGGACGGGCCGCCGCTGCTGGTCGACTGCCTGTCGCTGTGGCTGACCGACGCGATGGACCGGGTGGAGGCCTGGGAGGACGAACGGTGGCACGACGGGGGCGAGGCGGCACTGCGGGAGCGGGTGGCGGAGCTGGTCGCCGCGGTGCGCGGGACCCGACGGCCGGTGGTGCTGGTGACCAACGAGGTGGGGTCGGGGGTGGTCCCGGCGACGTCGGCGGGGCGGCGGTTCCGGGACGAGCTGGGGCGGCTGAACGCGGCGGTGGCGGCGGAGTGCGAGCAGGTGCTGATGGTGGTGGCGGGGCAGGTGCTGGTGCTGCGGGGGTGAGGGGTGCCGGGGTCCTGCCTGTTCCCGCCTGTTCCCTCGGGTTCGCTCGTCCTGCCTCTCCCTCCCGTTCTCTCCGGTTCGCTCACCTTTCCTCTCCCCCTGCCGTTCCCTTGCTTCCCTCTCCTCTCTCCCGCCGCTTGCGGCACGGTCCTTGGGGTGGGCCGACCGGTACTGTTCCGGGCAGGGGGCCCGCCGCCGGGTTCCCCGACCGGACCCGACGTGACGACCCGCGAGGCAGACCTCCGTGAACCTGGACGACTTCTCCGACCTGATCCAACGCCCCGACGGGGGTGTGCGGCGCGATGCCGAGGAACGGCGCGAACGGCTGACCGTGCCCCCCGGGGCGCTCGGGCGGCTCGACGAGCTGGGCGAGTGGCTCAGCGCGGCGCAGCAGTCCGTCCCGGTCAGGGCCGTCGAGCAGCCGCGTCTGGTGCTCTTCGCCGGTGACCACGGAGTGGCGGAGCTGGGCGTCTCGGGCCGGCCGGCGGGAGGCGCGTACGAGCTGGTGCGGGCCGCCCTCGACGGCGCGAGCCCGGCCTCGGTGCTGGCCCGGCGCTTCTCGGTGCCGATGCGGATCGTGGACGTCTCCCTGGACTGCGATCCCGAGCTGCTGCCCGAGTCCGTGGTCCGGCACCGGGTGCGGCGGGGTTCGGGGC
The DNA here is from genome assembly GCF_044333935.1 of Streptomyces sp. NPDC020884. Classification (NCBI taxonomy): domain Bacteria; kingdom Bacillati; phylum Actinomycetota; class Actinomycetes; order Kitasatosporales; family Streptomycetaceae; genus Streptomyces; species Streptomyces sp. NPDC020884. The sequence goes on from NZ_JBIRRY010000001.1 coordinate 412,980, forward strand.
GGATCGACGTCGAGGACGCGCTGAGCGCGGAGGAGGCCGAGCAGGCGGTCCGGCTGGGCATGGCGATCGCCGACGAGGAGGCGGACTCGGGCACCGATCTGGTGGTGCTCGGCGACCTCAGCGTCGGCGGGACCACGGCCGCGGCCACACTCGTCGCGGCGCTCTGCGGAACGGACGCCTCCGTGGTGACCGGGCGCGGCGGTGCGGGCATCGACGACCTGGCCTGGATGCGCAAGTGCGCGGCGATCAGGGACGCGCTGCGCCGGGCCCGGCCGGTGCTCGGCGACCAGGTGGAGCTGCTGGCCACATCGGGCGGGGCGGATCTGGCGGCGATGACCGGCTTCCTGCTGCAGAGCGCGGTGCGCCGGATGCCGGTGATCCTGGACGGTGTCGTCTCGGCGGCCTGTGCTCTGGTGGCGCAGCGGGCGGCGTTCCGCGCGCCGGACTGGTGGCTGGCCGGTCAGGCCAGCGGGGAGCCCGCCCAGGCGAAGGCGCTGGACCGGATGGCGCTGACGCCGCTGCTGGACCACGGTGTGACGGTGGGCGAGGGCAGCGGCGCGCTGCTGGCGCTGCCGCTGGTGCAGGCGGCGGCGGCGCTGGCCGCCGAACTGCCGGAGCGCGCGCCGGAGAAGGCCGTCGACGAGGCGGAGGACGTGGCGGAGCCGGCGGAGTCGGCGGACGTGACGGCGCTCGACGGGGCCTGAGAGCGCGGAGCCCGCGAACACGGGCCGGGGCCGCCCGCCTGGAACCTCATCCGCCCATATGTCCGAAATGCGCCATATGATCACCTCTCATGGGAGAGGCTCGATCGGCCGAAGAGGCAGCCCGGCACCGCACCGTCCGGTCCCGGCGGAGCGCGACGTTCGCCATCTGGTACCTGCGCGTCGTCTCGTTCATCAATTTCCTCAGCGCCGTCTGGGTCACCCTCGGCCAGGACCTGCGGCGGCACAACACCGAGAACTACTTCACGCCGTACCTGCTCACCGCGGGGTTCTCCTCCGGGGTGATCGCACTGTTCCTGGCGATCACCATGCGGCGGCGCAAGCGGGCCGCCTGGATCGTCAATCTGGTGCTGGGCGGGCTGGTGCTGCTGGCCCTGATCGTCGCGTTCTTCTTCGGGGAGATCCGCCAGCACGCGCAGAACTGGATCTCGCTGGCGCTGACGGCCGCGTTCGTCGGGGCGCTGCTGCTCGGCCGGCGGGAGTTCTACGCGAAGGGCGACCGCTCCAACCCGAAGCTGGCGGCCCTGGTCGCCGTGGTGGGGCTGCTGGTCACCTCGCTGATCGCGACGGCCCTGGTCACCGTCACCAACACCGCCCACGACGAGTACCGCTCCACCTTCCTGGACCGCTGGCGCTACGGGGCGCTGCGGCTGGTCTCGGTGGCCGCCGACGACTCCCGCTTCCCCGGGATCACCACACCCGGCTGGGTCAACGTCGTCATCAACATCCTCTCGACGCTGCTGCTGATCGCCGTCGTGTACGCCGCCTTCCGCGCCCGCCGGGCGGTCGACCCGCTCTCCCCCGAGGACGACGCGCAACTGCGCGTACTGCTGGACAAGCACGGCGACCGGGACTCGCTCGGCTACTTCGCGCTGCGCCCGGAGAAGAGCGCCGTGTGGTCGCCGACCCGGAAGGCGGCCGTCCTCCACCGCGTCGTCGGCGGAGTCTCGCTGGCCTCCGGTGATCCGATCGGCGATCCGGAGGCCTGGCCCGGCGCGATCGCCCCGTGGCTGGCGGAGGCCCGGGAGCACGGCTGGATCCCGGCCGTGATGGGCGCGAGCGAGGAGGCGGGCACGGTGTACGCCCGGCACGGCCTGGACGCGCTGGAGCTGGGCGACGAGGCGATCGTGGAGACCGCGGAGTTCACCCTCGACGGGCGGGCGATGCGCACGGTCCGCCAGGCCTACAACCGGGTGAAGCGCGCCGGGTACGCGGTGACGATCCGGCGGCACGCGGACATCCCCGAGGACGAGATGGCCGCCCTCGTGCGCCTCGCCGACGCCTGGCGCGACGGCGAGACCGAGCGGGGTTTCTCCATGGCGCTCGGACGGCTCGGCGACCCGGCGGACGGGCAGTGCGTGATGCTGGAGTGCCGGGACGCGGGCGAGGACGGAGCGCCGGGCGAGCTGCGCGCGGTCCTCAGCTTCGTGCCGTGGGGCCCGCACGGTCTGTCCCTGGACCTGATGCGCCGTGACCGGGACGCGGAGAACGGGCTGATGGAGTTCATGGTGATCCAGCTCCTCCAGCGCTCCGACGAGATCGGGATCACTCAGGTGTCGCTGAACTTCGCGATGTTCCGGTCCGTCTTCGAGAGGGGCGCGCGGCTCGGCGCGGGACCGGTGCTGAGGCTGTGGCGTTCGCTGCTGAGCTTCTTCTCGCGCTGGTGGCAGATCGAGTCGCTGTACCGCGCCAACGCCAAGTACCGACCGATCTGGGAGCCCCGCTTCATGCTGTTCGAGAAGAGCGCCGACCTGGCGCGCATCTCCATCGCGGCGGGCCGCGCCGAAGGGTTCCTGGAGGCGCCGGGACTGCCGAAGTGGCTGCACCGCCCGCGTCCGGGCGCCGGTAGGTGAACCGTCCCCCGGCCCTGCGCCGGGCGGCGGCACGGGAGTGGGGCCCGCCGTGCACGACCGTACGGCGGGGGCTCGCCGAACGCGGGGTGCGGGCGCTCGCGCTGACGCTGACCGCGGTGGCGCTGACGGCCCTCGTCCAGCTGGTGCAGAAGCAGGCGTGGGGCTTCCGGCCGGTGCAGAACCTCGGGGCGGTGCGCGCCGAGGACCCGCTCTGGCTCGCTCTGCTGCGTACCCCGCTGTCGCCGTTCGTGCCGGCGCTCGATCTGCCGGTGTGGGGCGCGCTGGCGCAGATCCTGCTGGTGTTCGGCGTCGCGGAGGTGTGCCTGGGGCGGTGGCGCACGGTGGCCGTCGCGTACGTCGCGACGCTGGCGGGGACGCTGTACGCCCGGATCGGCGTCGCGCTCGGGCCGGAGGCGTTCCTCGGGCTGCCCGCCTCCGACGCGCAGGTGGTGGACACCGGCCCCTCGGCGGCGGTCGTGGGGCTCGCGGTGTACGTCTGCCACCAGCAGCGCGCCTGGTTCACCGGGACGCTGGTGGTCCTCGCGATGGTGGTGGAGGTCCTCGTCAAGGACAACCTGGCGGGCCGGGAGCATCTGGCCGCCATCGCCGTCGTGCTGGTGGTGTGCGGCGTACGGGAGTGGCTCGGGCGGCGACGCCGCGGCGGTCAGGACCTGCGGGCGGGCGGCAGCGGCACCCGGTCCGGCGCGCCTCCGATGAGGTCCTGAAACCTCCGGCGCGGCCCGGCCCAGCGCACGTCGTGGTGGTAGGCCCGCAGCAGCGCCCTGGAGCGGGCCCGGTGGCGGTTGCGGTAGAAGCGCCTGGCCCAGGGCGAGGTGGGGCGGGCCAGGCGGAGCGCGCCGATCAGCGCGACGAACGGGACGAGGGTGCCGAGCACCGCCATCCGCGTCTTGCCCTTGAACAGGGCGATCAGGACGAAGCAGAAGTTGATCACGTACGACGTGATGAGGCTGATCCGGCCCTGCTGCTCCTCGTCGGTGACGTCGTCGACGCCGAGCGGGGAGAAGCCCGCCAGGACCAGCAGCACCAGCGAGGCGGTCAGCACGACCACCTCCACGCTCTGCCGGCCCTCCTCGGTCCAGTACACGTCGTCCAGATGCAGGATCAGGGCGAACTCGTCCAGCACCAGCCCCGCGCCCACCCCGAAGACCACCGCGAACAGACCGGCGGCCACGCCGTGCCGTCCGCTGGCCACCGCGCCGAATCCGCCGACCACGCTGAGCACGACCCCGGGCACCACGTGGTGGATGTGCATCCCGCCCGGGGTGATGTTGCGGAACGGGCCCTTCCCGGCGCGGATCATGCGGGTGATGGTGCGGGTGATCGCGAAGGTCAGGACGAAGGCGGCCAGCGCGAGGAGCAGCGGCAGCTTGCCCGGCTCCGCGATGTTGTCGTGCCACCAGTGACCCATGCCACGTACTCCCGATACATCCGTTTCGCTACGATTGCAGCGTTTTGGCCAATCTATCGGTGGGCGATGGCGGCTAGCCTGCGCGCGGTGACCTCCCTGAACAGCCACGGGCTGCGTTTCGCCTTCGGCACCCTGACCGTGCTGCCCGTCCACGTGACCCGCTGGGACCGTGCGACCGCCCGCTCCGGGATGCTCTGCGCCCCGCTCGCCGGACTCGTCGTGGGGCTGCTCGCCGCCGCTGCCGGCTCGCTCCCGCTGCTGGCCGGATCGGGGCCGCTGCTCGCGGCGGTGGCCTCCGTCGCGGTGCCCGCCGCCCTCACCCGGGGGCTGCACCTGGACGGCCTGGCGGACACGGCGGACGGCCTCGGCAGCGGCAAGCCGGCCGAGGACGCGCTGCGCATCATGAAGCAGTCCGACATTGGGCCGTTCGGTGTCATCACGCTGCTCCTGGTCCTGCTGGCGCAGGTCGCGGCCCTCTTCGAGCTGTACGGGCGGGGCTGGACGCACGGGGCGCTCGGGACCGTCGTCGCGGCCGTCGCCGCCCGGCTGGCCCTGACCCTGGCGTCCCGTCAGGGCGTCCCGGCGGCCCGGCCGGAGGGCCTCGGGGCGACGGTCGCCGCCACGGTCCCGGCCGGGCGGGCGCTGCTCGCGGCGGCGGCGACGGTGGCGCTCTGCGCGGCGGCGGGCGCGGGGTCCGGCCCGTACGGGGCGCTGCATCACGCGCTCGCGGTGCTCGGCGCGCTCGCCGCGGCCGAACTGCTGCTGCGGCACTGCGTACGACGGTTCGGCGGGGTCACCGGCGACGTCTTCGGCGGTGTCGAGGAGAGCGCGGCGACGGCGGCCCTGGTGGTGCTGGCGCTCGGCACCTGAGGGCGCGCCACCCCGGCGGCGGCCGCCGGAACCGGCCCCCCTGCCGGTCGGGAACGGCCCGCCGCCGTCACACAGCAGGAAACGCGCGCGTAGGCTCATTCCCGGCACATCGTGGAGGCGTCTACGATGCGCCGGGCACGGTCGGCCCACCCCTCGACCGAACTCGAACTCAACGGAAGCGAGATTTCACCACCGTGACTGCTCTCACTCTCAGCACTGCCGGTGCGGCGACGCTGCGCGCCGACGCACTCGTCGTCGGCGTCGCCAAGGGCGCTGGATCCAAGTCCGGGGACCTGGTCCTCGCACCGGGCGCCGAGGCCGTGGACAAGGCGTTCGGCGGAAAGCTCGCCGCCGTCCTCGCGACCCTGGGTGCCACCGGTGCCGAGGGCGAACTGACCAAGCTGCCCGCCGCGTCCGGCCTCAAGGCCCCGGTCGTCGTCGCGGTCGGTCTCGGTCCGGTCCCGGACAAGGAGGACGCCTACGACGCCGAGGCGCTGCGCCGCGCGGCGGGCACCGCCGCCCGTGCGCTGAGCGGCTCCAAGAAGGCCGGCTTCGCGCTGCCCGCCGCCTCCGTCGAGGACGCCGCCGCCGTCGCCGAGGGCGCGCTCCTCGGCGCGTACGCCTTCACCGCCTACCAGGGCGGCGAGAACAAGCTCGCGCCCAAGGCCGCCAAGTCCGGCAAGGAGAACGGCCCGAAGCTGCCGCTCGCCGAGGTGGCCCTGCTCGGCGCCAAGCCGCGCGACAAGGCCTACAAGGCCGCCGTCGAGCGCGCTCTGGCCCTGGTCGAGGAGATCAACCGGGCCCGCGACCTGATCAACACCCCGCCGAACGACCTGTACCCCGAGTCCTTCGCCGCCGTGGCCACCGCCGCGGGCAAGGAGCACGGCATCAAGGTCCAGGTCCTCGACGAGAAGGCTCTCCTCAAGGGCGGCTTCGGCGGCCTCCTCGGAGTCGGCCAGGGCTCCACCCACGGCCCGCGCCTGGTGAAGCTCGCCTACACCCACCCGAAGGCGGAGAAGACCCTGGCCCTCGTGGGCAAGGGCATCACCTACGACTCGGGCGGCATCTCGCTCAAGCCGGCCGGCCACAACGAGACGATGAAGTGCGACATGAGCGGCGCCGCCGCCGTGTTCGCCGCCGTCGTCTCGGCCGCCCGCCTCGGCCTGAAGGTCAATGTCACCGGCTGGCTCGCACTGGCCGAGAACATGCCCTCCGGCAACGCCACCCGCCCCGGTGACGTACTGCACATGTACAGCGGCAAGACCGTCGAGGTCCTCAACACCGACGCCGAGGGCCGGCTGGTCCTGGCCGACGCGCTGACCCGCGCCTCGGAGGAGAAGCCCGACGCGATCGTCGACGTGGCGACCCTGACCGGCGCGATGGTGCTGGCGCTCGGCAACCGCACCTTCGGCGTCATGGCCAACGACGACGCCTTCCGCACGTCGATCCACGAGATCGCCGAGGAGGTCGGCGAGGCCTCCTGGCCGATGCCGCTCCCCGCCGACCTGCGCAAGGGCATGGACTCCCCCACCGCCGACATCGCCAACATGGGCGAGCGGATGGGCGGCGGCCTGGTGGCCGGCCTCTTCCTGCAGGAGTTCGTGGGCGAGGGCATCGCCTGGGCGCACCTGGACATCGCGGGCCCGGCCTTCCACGAGGGCGCGCCGTACGGCTACACGCCCAAGGGCGGCACCGGCTCCGCGGTCCGCACCCTGGTGCGGCTCGCCGAGCGCACCGCCGACGGCGACCTGGGCTGAGCCCTCCGCCGTCCGTCACGTACGGCCCCGGGCACAGGTCCGGGGCCGTACGTGTTGTCCGAGCGAAATCGGTAAGGAAGAGACACGGGTTTCGCTCTGGACGAAACGTACGGATTCCGTAGGTCTCTACGCAGCAGTAACCCTCCGGAACGGACGATCATCCGTCCCGGACCCGGGCCCCGCGTCCCGCCCACCGTCGACAAGTGCGAAGATGGGTTCTCGGCAGGACAGGGCCCCCACCACAGGGCCGAGACAAAAGCGGCCGCACACCAGCCGACCGGCCGGTCACACCCCAGCGACGGGGCCCGGCGTACGGCGCACATGCATGGAGGACGTGACGTGGCGAACGACGCCAGCACCGTTTTCGACCTAGTGATCCTCGGCGGTGGCAGTGGCGGTTACGCCGCGGCCCTGCGCGGAGCGCAGCTGGGCCTGGACGTCGCCCTGATCGAGAAGGGCAAGGTCGGCGGTACCTGCCTGCACAACGGCTGCATCCCCACGAAGGCACTGCTGCACGCCGGCGAGATCGCCGACCAGGCCCGCGAGTCGGCCCAGTTCGGCGTGAAGGCGACCTTCGAGGGCATCGACATGGAGGCCGTCAACAAGTACAAGGACGAGGTGATCTCGGGCCTGTACAAGGGTCTCCAGGGGCTCATCGCCTCGCGCAAGGTCCACTACATCGAGGGTGAGGGCACGCTCTCCTCCCCCACCTCCGTCGACGTGAACGGCCAGCGCGTCCAGGGCCGCCACGTGCTGCTGGCGACCGGCTCCGTGCCGAAGTCGCTGCCCGGCCTGGAGATCGACGGCAACCGGATCATCTCCTCGGACCACGCGCTGAAGATGGACCGTGTCCCGAAGTCCGCGATCGTGCTGGGCGGCGGCGTCATCGGCGTCGAGTTCGCCTCGGCGTGGAAGTCCTTCGGCACCGAGATCACCATCGTCGAGGGCCTCAAGCACCTCGTCCCGGTCGAGGACGAGAACAGCTCCAAGCTTCTTGAGCGCGCGTTCCGCAAGCGCGGCATCAAGTTCAACCTCGGCACCTTCTTCGACAAGGCCGAGTACACGCAGGACGGCGTCCGCGTGACGCTCGCCGACGGCAAGACCTTCGAGGCGGAGCTGCTGCTCGTCGCCATCGGCCGCGGCCCGGTCTCGCAGGGCCTGGGCTACGAGGAGCAGGGCGTCGCGATGGACCGCGGCTATGTCCTGGTCGACGAGTACATGCAGACCAACGTCCCGACGATCTCGGCCGTGGGCGACCTCGTCCCCACCCTCCAGCTCGCCCACGTCGGCTTCGCCGAGGGCATCCTGGTGGCGGAGCGGCTGGCCGGTCTCAAGACCGTCCCGATCGACTACGACGGCGTGCCCAAGGTGACGTACTGCCACCCCGAGGTCGCCTCCGTCGGTATCACCGAGGCCAAGGCCAAGGAGATCTACGGCGCGGACAAGGTCGTCGCCCTCAAGTACAACCTCGCGGGCAACGGCAAGAGCAAGATCCTGAAGACCGCGGGCGAGATCAAGCTCGTCCAGGTCAAGGACGGTGCCGTGGTCGGCGTCCACATGGTCGGCGACCGCATGGGCGAGCAGGTCGGCGAAGCCCAGCTGATCTACAACTGGGAGGCGCTGCCCTCCGAGGTCGCCCAGCTCATCCACGCACACCCGACGCAGAACGAGGCGATGGGCGAGGCTCACCTGGCACTGGCCGGCAAGCCTCTCCACGCCCACGACTGATCCCCCGGTCCCGGGCGCGACGACCGACCACTTCCGCATTTTCGTAAGGAGCAACTGAAACCATGTCGGTTTCCGTAACCCTTCCGGCGCTCGGCGAGAGCGTCACCGAGGGCACTGTCACCCGTTGGCTGAAGGCCGAGGGCGAGCGCGTCGAGGCCGACGAGCCGTTGCTCGAGGTCTCGACCGACAAGGTCGACACCGAGATCCCCGCCCCCGTGTCCGGTGTGCTGGCCTCCATCAAGGTCGCCGAGGACGAGACCGTCGAGGTCGGCGCCGAGCTGGCCGTCATCGACGACGGCTCGGGCGCTCCGGCCGAGGCGGCGGCTCCGGCCGCCGAGACCCCGGCCGCCCCGGCCGAGGCTCCGGCCGCCGAGGCCCCCGCCGCCGAGGCCCCCGCCGCCGCTCCGGCTCCCGAGGCAGCGGCTCCGGCCGCCGCCCCGGCCGCCGGCGCGTCCGGCACCGACGTCACCCTCCCGGCGCTCGGCGAGAGCGTCACCGAGGGCACCGTCACCCGCTGGCTGAAGGAGGTCGGCGAGGAGGTCGCGGAGGACGAGCCGCTGCTCGAGGTCTCCACCGACAAGGTCGACACCGAGATCCCCGCCCCGGTCGCCGGTGTGCTGCTGGAGATCGTGGTCGGCGAGGACGAGACCGCCGAGGTCGGCGCGAAGCTCGCCGTCATCGGCGCCCCGGGCGCGGCCCCGGCCGCCGCTCCGGCGCAGCCCGCCGCCCCGGCCCAGGAGGCCCCGAAGCAGGAGGCCCCCGCGGCTCCGGCGCCGGCCGCTCCGGTCCAGGCCCCGGCGGCCCAGGCCGCCCCGGCCCCGGCTCCGGCGCAGCCCGCCCCCGTCACCCCGGCACCGGCCGCCCCGGCCGCGCCCTCCGGTGACGACGGCGCGTACGTCACGCCGCTGGTCCGCAAGCTCGCGTCCGAGAACAACGTGGACCTGAGCGCGGTCAAGGGCACCGGCGTCGGTGGCCGTATCCGCAAGCAGGACGTCGTCGCCGCCGCGGAGGCCGCCAAGGCCGCCGCCGCTGCCCCGGCCCCGTCCGCGGCTCCGGCCGCCAAGGCGCCGAAGCTCGAGGCGTCCCCGCTGCGCGGTCAGACGGTCAAGATGACCCGCATGCGCAAGGTCATCGGCGACAACATGATGAAGGCCCTGCACTCGCAGGCCCAGCTGACCTCGGTCGTCGAGGTCGACATCACCAAGCTGATGAAGCTGCGCAACCAGGCGAAGGCCTCCTTCGCCGCCCGTGAGGGCGTCAAGCTGTCCCCGATGCCGTTCTTCGTGAAGGCGGCGGCCCAGGCGCTGAAGGCCCACCCGGTCGTCAACGCCCGGATCAACGAGGACGAGGGCACCATCACGTACTTCGACGCGGAGAACATCGGCATCGCCGTCGACGCCGAGAAGGGCCTGATGACCCCGGTCATCAAGGGTGCGGGCGACCTGAACATCGCCGGTATCTCCAAGAAGACCGCCGAGCTGGCGGGCAAGGCGCGCGGTGGCGGCCTGACCCCGGACGACATGTCCGGCGCCACCTTCACCATCAGCAACACCGGTTCGCGCGGTGCGCTGTTCGACACCGTCATCGTGCCGCCGAACCAGGCGGCCATCCTCGGTATCGGCGCGACGGTCCGCCGTCCGGTGGTCATCGACCACCCGGACCTCGGCGAGACCATCGCGGTGCGCGACATGACCTACCTCGCGCTCTCCTACGACCACCGTCTGGTGGACGGCGCGGACGCCGCCCGTTACCTGACGTCGGTCAAGGCGATCCTGGAGGCCGGTGAGTTCGAGGTCGAGCTCGGCCTCTGAACGCCCCGGCTGTAACCAGCCTCACCAGCGGCGCCCCCGTCCGGAACTCTTCCGGGCGGGGGCGCCGCCGTATTGTCTAAGCACCCCCGGCCGTCCGCGCGGCCGTGATGATGTAGGCAGCACCGGTCTGCCCTGAAGGAGCACCTCATGACCCCGCCCGTCGTCCACTCGCTGCGCGAACAGATCCGCGAGCACATCGTGGAGGGGATCGTCAGCGGGCGCTGGAAGCCGGGTGAGCGGATCGTGGAGCGCCGCATCGCCACCGAGCTGGAGGTCAGCCAGACGCCCGTGCGCGAGGCGCTGCGCGAGCTGGAGACGCTCCGGCTGATCGAGTCGGCCCCCAACAAGGGCGTGCGGGTCCGCAACCTCACCGCCGCCGACCTGGAGGAGAGCTATCCGGTCCGGGCCGGCCTGGAGCAGATCGCGGCGGAGCTGGCGGCCCCGCGGCTCGGCCAGGACTGCTCGGCGCTGGCCCCGCACGTGGCGGCGCTGTACGAGGCGGACCGGCTGGCCGACGGCGAGGCCCAGGTGCGGCACACGGTCGGCTTCCACCGGGAGCTGGTGCGGGCCGCCGGGAACGCGGTGCTGCTGCACACCTGGGAGGGGCTGGGCATCGAGGTGTTCACGGCCCTGTCGATCCGCTGGCTGGGCACCGTGCAGAAGTCGTACGCGGAGGAGCACCAGGCGCTCATCGACGCGTTCCTCGCCGAGGACCCGCAGATCGGCGCCCTGGTCAAGGCCCACGTGCTGGGCTGCGCACCGCGCGCCTGACCGCTTCCGCGGGCTCCGATCATCTGGCGGCCGGCCTGCTCTTCCGTGCAGGTCAGCGCCCTATTTGCACGCTATTTCGCGTCACTCCGTGCCCCCTTTCGCGGCACCCCATGCCACTTTTCTTACTATCGAGAAGTTTTGCCTTCAATCCTTTGATCGATCATCGATCAGCGCCTTACAGTTCATCTCGCGGGCCCACCGGCCCCATCGCCCTGTCCTGCCAGCCAGGGCCTTCTCCACCCCCCTCCTCTCCGGAAGGCGGCGATCATGACCGACCCCGTAGGAAAGCTTCCGAGCGAGCTCGACCAGCTCCCGGACCGTGACCCCGAGGAGACCGCCGAATGGGCGGCCTCCCTGGACGCCGTCACCCAGGCCGCCGGCCCGCACCGCGCCGCGTACCTGATGCGCCGCTCGCTGCAGCACGCCGAGGGCGCCGGTCTTGCGCTGCCCAAGCTGCTGGAGACCGATTACGTCAACTCCATCCCGACCGCCGCCGAGCCCGCGTTCGACGGCGATCTGGAGATGGAGTCGAAGATCACCGCGTGGAACCGCTGGAACGCGGCCGCGATGGTCACCCGGGGCGCCAGGTACGGGGTAGGCGGCCATATCGCCACCTTCGCCTCGGCGGCCTGGCTCTACGAGACCGGCTTCAACCACTTCTTCCGCGGCAAGGAGGGGGACGGCTCCGGCGACCAGCTCTACATCCAGGGCCACGCCTCCCCCGGCATCTACGCCCGCGCCTTCCTCGACGGCCGGATCAGCGAGCAGCAGCTCGACAAGTTCCGCCAGGAGTCGGGCGGCGAGGGCCTGCCCTCCTACCCGCACCCGCGGCGGCTGCCCTGGCTGTGGGAGTTCCCCACCGTGTCGATGGGCCTCGGCCCGCTCTCGGCCATCTACCAGGCGCGCTTCAACCGCTATCTGGCCAACCGCAACATCAAGGACACCTCCCACTCGCACGTCTGGGCCTTCCTGGGCGACGGCGAGATGGACGAGCCCGAGTCGACCGCGGCCCTCGCCCTCGCGGCCCGTGAGCAGCTCGACAACCTGACTTTCGTCATCAACTGCAACCTGCAGCGCCTCGACGGCCCGGTCCGCGCCAACTTCCGCGTGGTCCAGGAGCTGGAGGCGCAGTTCCGCGGGGCCGGCTGGAACGTCGTCAAGACGCTCTGGGGCAACGCCTGGGACGAGCTGTTCCAGCTGGACACCACGGGCGCGCTGCTGCGTCGCCTGCGCGAGGTCCCGGACGCGCAGTTCCAGACGTACGCCACCCGCGACGTCGCCTACATCCGCGAGCACTTCTTCGGCGCCGAGCCCGCGCTCGCCGAGCTGGCGAAGCTGCTCAGCGACGCGAAGATCGCCGAGTGTTTCTACACCTCCCGCGGCGGCCACGAGGCCCGCAAGGTGTACGCGGCCTACCGCGCGGCGGTCGAGCACAAGGGCGCGCCGACCGTGATCCTGGCCCAGACGGTCAAGGGCTACACCCTCGGCAAGGGCTTCGAGTCGAAGAACGCCAACCACCAGATGAAGAAGCTGTCGATCGACGAGTTCAAGAGCATGCGCGAGCTGCTCGGTCTCCCGATCCCCGACAGCGCCTTCGAGGACGGGCTGGTCCCCTACGGCCACCCGGGCGCCGACTCCCCCGAGGTCCGCTACCTCCAGGAGCGCCGTGCCGCCCTCGGCGGCCCCGCGCCGGCCCGCCGGGTGCACGCGGTGGCGCTGCCGCAGCCCGAGGAGCGCGCGTTCAAGGCTCTGTACAAGGGCTCCGGCAAGCAGGAGATGGCCACCACCATGGCGTTCGTCCGCCTGGTGAAGGACCTGATGCGGGACAAGGAGACCGGCAAGCGCTGGGTCCCCATCGTCCCGGACGAGGCCCGTACCTTCGGTATGGAGTCGCTCTTCCCGTCCGCCGGCATCTACTCGCCGCTGGGGCAGACGTACGACCCGGTCGACCGCGACCAGCTGATGTACTACAAGGAAGCCAAGGACGGCCAGATCCTCAACGAGGGGATCACCGAGGCCGGGGCCATGGCCGACTTCATCGCCGCCGCCACGTCGTACGCGACGCACGGCGAGACGATGATCCCGTTCTACATCTTCTACTCGATGTTCGGCTGGCAGCGGACCGGCGACCAGATGTGGCAGCTCGCCGACCAGCTCGGCAAGGGCTTCATCGTCGGCGCCACGGCGGGCCGTACGACCCTGACGGGCGAGGGCCTCCAGCACGCGGACGGCCACTCGCACCTGATCGCGGCCACCAACCCGGCCTCGCTCAACTACGACCCGGCGTTCGCGTACGAGGTCGCGGTGATCGTCAAGGACGGTCTGCGCCGGATGTACGGCCCCGAGGCCGAGAACGTCTTCTACTACCTGACGGTCTACAACGAGCCGAAGCCCCAGCCCGCGATGCCCGAGGGCGTCGAGGAGGGCATCGTCAAGGGCCTCTACCGCTTCAAGGAGGGCACGCCCGCGAAGGCGGACGCGCCGCGCCTCCAGCTGCTCTCCTCCGGCACAGCGATCCACTGGGCCCTGGAGGCCCAGGAGCTGCTGGCCGCCGACTGGGGTGTCACGGCCGACGTCTGGTCCGCCACCTCGTGGGGCGAGCTGCGCCGGGACGCGCTGGAGGCCGACGAGGCGCTCCTGCGCGGCGAGGTGAAGGTCCCGTACGTGACGCAGGCGCTCTCCGGCGCACCGGGCCCGGTGCTCGCGGTCAGCGACTGGATGCGCCAGGTCCCGGACCAGATCAGCCAGTGGGTGGAGCAGGACTGGTCCTCGCTCGGCACGGACGGCTTCGGCCTCTCCGACACCCGCGACGCGGCCCGCCGCCACTTCGGCGTCGACGCCCGCTCGATCGTGGTCGCCTCGCTGGCCCAGCTCGCCAGGCGCGGCGAGGTCCCGGCCTCCGCGGTCAAGGAGGCCCGGGAGCGCTACGGGCTCTGAGCCCCTCCCGTACCGATCCGAACCCCCGGTCACCGGGGCCGGCGCGTCCGACGACGCGTCCGCCCCGGCGGCCGGGGGTTTCCGGCGCTCTCCACCGCGCCGGTGCCGCCACAATGGGCCCATGCGCGCTGCCCGGCTGATCAAGATGGTGCTGCTCCTGCAGGCCCGCCCCGCGATGACCGCCGCCGAGCTGGCGGCCGAGCTGGAGGTGTCGGAGCGTACGGTCACCCGGGACGCGCAGGCGCTGTCCGACGCGGGCGTCCCGGTGTACGCGGAACGCGGCCGGGCCGGCGGCTACCGGCTCGTCGGCGGCTACCGCACCCGGCTGACCGGCCTCGCCCGGGACGAGGCGGAGGCGCTCTTCCTCTCCGGACTGCCCGCCGCGCTGCGCGAGATGGGCCTGGAGGACGCGGCGTCGGCCGCCCGTCTCAAGGTGTCGGCGGCGCTGCTGCCCTCCCTGCGCGACGCCTCCTCCTCCGCCGCCCGCCGCTTCCACCTGGACGCGCCCTCCTGGTACCACGAGCCGGAGACCCCCGAACTGCTGCCCGCGATCGCCGACGCGGTCTGGGACGACCGGCTGCTGCGGGCCCGCTACCGCAGGGGCGGCGGCCGCGGGGCGGGCGACGGGGGCGCGGAGGTGGCGCGGGAGCTCGCTCCGTACGGTCTCGTCCTCAAGGCCGGGGTCTGGTATCTCTGCGCCAGGGCCGGGGAGGACTTCCGGGTCTACCGGATCGACCGGTTCACCGCCGTGGAGGCGGCCGAGGAGCGGTTCGAGCGGGACGAGACCTTCGATCTGCCCGGGTTCTGGGAGGAGCGGGCCGCCGGGTTCGCCCGGTCCCTGCTCCGTACGGAGGTGACCGTACGGGTGTCCGGGCGCGGGGCGCGGCAGCTCGCGTACACCGGTGACCGGGCGGCGGCCGCGGCAGCGCTCGAGCAGGCCTCCGAGCCCGGCCGGGACGGCCGGATCACCCTCACACTGCCGGTGGAATCGCTGGACGTGGCGTACGGCCAGCTGCTGGCGCTGGGACCCGAGTTGGAGATCCTGGCGCCCGAGTCACTGCGGGTCCGGTTCGCGGACGCCGCCGAACGCCTGCACGAGATGTATCGCTGAAAGGCTTCAATTCGGTGTCTGCGCGTGCGGGAGCACCCGGCAGGCTGGATGCTGGACCCGTGATGGACGAAACGGAATTCTGGGAGATCATCGACAGCACCCGCGAGGCCGCCGACGGCGACCCCGAGGACCACGCCGACCTGCTGGTGGAACGGCTGGTGCAGCTCGATCCCGATTCCGTGCTGGACTTCGCCCGGCACTTCGAGGCCCGCTACAACCGCGCCTACCACTGGGATCTGTGGGGGGCCGCGGCCGTACTGCTGGGCGGGGCGAGCGACGACGCGTTCGACTACTTCCGCTGCTGGCTGATCGGCCAGGGCCGGGAGGTCTTCGAGGGGGCGCTGCACGATCCGGACGGCCTGGCGGAGTTGCTGGAGGACTTCGACGAGGAGCTCGACGGGGACGGCGAGGACCTGGGCTACGCGGCCGACGAGGCGTACGAGCAGCTCACCGGTGTGGTCGCGCCCGACCTGGGGCTGCCGCCGCAGGCCGCCGAGCCGCTGGGCAGCCCGGTCGACTTCGAGGACGAGGAGGCGCTGGCCGCCCGCTTTCCCGGGCTGTGGGACCGCTTCGGGCCCCGGTGATCCCCGGGGCTCAGACGGGTCCGAGCGATCGGCCCATGCAGATGTCGTCGACGTAACGCCCGTTCAGGAAGAACTCCCCGGGCAGCACCCCTTCGACGGCGAAGCCCTCGGAGGCGTACAGCGCGCGGGCGGGGGTGTTGTGCCCGAGCACCCGCAGCGTGATCCGGTTGGCGCCCTG
The DNA here is from genome assembly GCF_044333935.1 of Streptomyces sp. NPDC020884. Classification (NCBI taxonomy): domain Bacteria; kingdom Bacillati; phylum Actinomycetota; class Actinomycetes; order Kitasatosporales; family Streptomycetaceae; genus Streptomyces; species Streptomyces sp. NPDC020884. The sequence continues at coordinate 428,731 of NZ_JBIRRY010000001.1, forward strand.
GCCGCGGGCCTCGGCGAACGCGGCCCGCAGCAGGGCCCGCCCCGCACCGGCGCCGCGCGCCCACCCGGCCACGGCCAGGCCCCGTATCTGGCGTACATGGGCGTTGGCGGCGAGCGGGGTGGGCGGGACGAGACGGAGGTACCCGGCGACCCGCGCCACGCCGTCGTCCCCCGCCGCCTCCACCACGAGGAAGTCCTCCGGAGGGTGCCCCTCCCCGAAGAAGAGGTCGTACGGGGGCACCGGCTTCGGCATGACCGCGTGCAGCGTCGACCAGGTCGACCGGTCGAGCTCGGCGAGCCCGTCCTCGTCGGCGGGCGCGGCGGTGCGGACGGGGCGGAGTGTGAGTGCGGCCATGGCGTCACTGTGCCACGCGGTGTTCCCTGCGTTCCATGGCATTCCGTGGCATCCCATGGGGCAGGATGGGCGCATGCCGAGCTCCCGTATCGCCGTCAGCGGATCGTCCGGACTCATCGGAGCGGCGCTGGTGCGCTCGCTGCGGGCCGACGGGCACGAGGTGGCCCGTCTGGTGCGCCGGCCCGCCAGCACCGGCGACGAGGTCGAGTGGGACCCGAAACGTGGCTACGTGGACGTGGCCGGCCTCGTCGGCTGCGACGCCGTCGTGCACCTGGCCGGGGCCGGGGTGGGCGACCACCGCTGGACCGACGCCTACAAGCGGGAGATCCGGGACAGCCGGGTCCTGGGGACCGCCGCCGTCGCCGAGGCCGTCGCCTCGCTCGACACTCCGCCCCGCGTGCTGCTCGCCGGTTCCGCCATCGGCTTCTACGGCGACACCGGGGACCGCCCGGTGGACGAGAGCGCACCGCCCGGGGACGGGTTCCTGCCCTCGGTCTGCGAGGAGTGGGAGGCGGCCACCGCCGCCGCCGAGGAAGCGGGCGTGCGCACGGTGCACGCCCGGACCGGACTGGTCGTCGGCCGCGAGGGCGGGGCCTGGGGGCGGCTCTTCCCGCTGTTCAGGGCGGGGCTCGGGGGGAAGCTGGGCAACGGCCGCCAGTTCTGGAGCTTCATCGCGCTGCACGACCACGTCGCGGCGCTGCGGCACATCCTGGACACCGAGACGCTGACCGGGCCGGTGAACCTGACCGGTCCCGACCCGGTCACCAACGCCGAGGTGACCGCCGCGATGGGCCGGGTCCTGCGCCGCCCCACGCTGTTCCCCGCGCCGGCCCCCGCGCTGCGGCTGGTGCTCGGGGAGTTCGCGGGGGATGTGCTGGGCAGCCAGCGGGTGATCCCGGCGAAGCTGCTGGACTCCGGCTTCTCGTTCGCCTTCCCCGGCATCGACGGGGCGATCCGCGCCGCGCTGCGCTGAGGGCCACCGGCCCGCGCGCCCCTCTGCGGCCGCCCGGCGCGGCGTGTGCGACCCCGTGCCCCGGTGCCCCCCGGCACGCGCGTCTGACCCAGTATCAGCCATCCTCCTAGCCTCGATGCGAACTCCGGCATTCCGGGGGCCTGTTGGGGGCAAGAGCCTCCCACCAGTCGCACCGACTCGGGGAGGGGCACGTGCGCAGCACGGCACACCACGCAGACGTGGTCATCATCGGGGCCGGAATCGCCGGCCTGTCAGCGGCCCACCTGCTGACCCGGGCGGGGCTCGGCGTCAGCGTCCTGGAGGCCGCGCCCCGGGTGGGCGGCCGGCTCGCCACCGACGAGGTGGACGGGTTCCGGCTCGACCGCCTCGGCCCGCTGCTCTGCACCTCCTGGCCCGAGCTGACCGGCACTCCGGGGCTCGGCGCCCCGGAGTTGCGGGAGTTCGCGCCGGGGGTCCTGGTCCACAGTGAGGGCCGCCGCCATCTCACCGGCGACATACGGAGCGCGAGGGGCGCACTCAGGGCGGTACGCACCCGATCGAGCGCCCCCCGGGCTCATCGCGCTCCCTGGGCGGCGCAGAGCGGGTACGGGAACGAGCCCGGTGCGCCGTCGCGCGGCGGCGGCCGGGGCTCCACGGTGGCCGGGGCGATCGACCGGGCCCGGCTGGGCGCGGCGCTGTCCCGGCTGGCGGCCGTCCCGGAGGCCCGGCTCCTGGCCCGCCCGGAGCGGACGGCGGCCGATGCCCTGGCCGGGGTCGGTCTGCCCGGCCGAACGGTGGACGGCGTCCTGCGCCCGCTGCTCGCCGCGCTGCTCAGCGATCCCGCCCTGACCACCTCGAGCCGGTGCGCCGATCTCGCGCTGCGGGACTACGCGCGCGGCGGCCTGGGCGTACCGGCGGGCGGTTCGGCGGCGCTGCCGGAGCTGCTGGCGGCCTCGCTGCCGCCGGGGACGGTGCGTACCGGCGTCCATGTGACGGCCGCCGACATCACCTCCGTACGCACCAAGGAGCACGGCGAGCTGGGGTGCCGCTCGCTGCTGCTGGCGACCGGCGCGGGGGCGGCGGCCGAGCTGCTGCCCGGCCTGCGGGTGCCGTCCTTCCACCCGGTGACGGTTCTTCACCACACCGCGCCCGCCCCGCCGCCGACGGGCCGGTCGCTGGTGCTGGACGGCGACCGGTCGGGCCCGGTGGCGTACACCGCGGTGATGAGCGAGGTCGACCCCTCGCGCGCGCCGGAGGGCCGGACCCTGATCACCTCGACGGTGCTCGGGACCCCGCCGGCCGACCTGGACCGCTCGGTGCGGGCGCATCTGGCGGCGCTGTACGGCGTGCCGACGGACGGCTGGGAGCTGCTGGCGGCCCACCACGACCCGGAGGCGGTGCCCGCGATGGAGGCCCCGCACGATCCGGGCCGCCCGGTGCGGGTGCTGGCCGGGCTGTACGTGTGCGGCGACCACCGCGACACGAGCACGGTCCAGGGCGCGCTGCACTCGGGCCGCCGGGCGGCGGAGGCGATCCTCACCGATCTGTCCGTCCCGGGCTCGCACGAGGGGAGCCCGCGGCTGCCGGAGGCGGCGTGAGGGGACGCCGCCCGCTCCTGGCCGCCGCCCGGGTCAGCCGAGGGCGGCGACCCGGTCCCGGTAACCGCGTACGGCGACCGCGTCCCGGTAGGGCTCCAGGCTGCGCTCGAAGGCGCGTACGTACTCCGTGGCGCGCACCGAGCGCATCTCGGCCGCCTGCTGGGCCGCCTCCGCGCCCAGCAGGCAGGCCTGGTCCAGCTCGCCCAGGCCCAGCCGGGCCGAGGCGAGGACCACCCGGCAGAACAGCCTGCTGCGGGCGTACGCCGGGGCGCGCAGCTGGAGCGACCGCTCGGCGTGCTGGGCGGCGGCCCGGTACTGCTGGAGGTCGCGGTGGCAGTGGCCCAGCTCGTCGGCGAGCTGCGCCTCGTCGAAGGTGCGGGCCCAGTGCGGCACCTCGTCGCCGGGGCGCGCGGTCTCCAGGGCGTGTTCGGCCCGGGTCAGGGCGGCGGTGCAGGAACGCGCCTCGCCGAGCACCCCGTGCCCGCGCGCCTCGACCGCGTGCAGCAGCGCCTGGACGAGGGGCGGGGCAGCCGAGCCGACGCCCTGCTGGGCCACCCGGGCGAGCTGGACGGCCTCCCTGCCGTGCCCGAGGTAGACCGCCTGCCGGCTCATCGTGATCAGCACATAGGCCCCGTAGCCGCGGTCCCCGGCGGCCTGGGCGAGCCGCAGCGCCTGGACGAAATACCGCTGGGCCAGGCCGTGGGCGGCGATGTCGTACGAGGTCCAGCCGGCCAGCCGGGTCAGGTCGGCGGCCGCCGCGAACAGCCGCCGTCCGGTGGCCTCGCCGTAGGTGCCCCGGAGCATCGGCTCGGCCTCGTGCTCCAGATACCGCACGAGGGCCTGCCGGGCGTGGCCGCCGCCGTACGCGTGGTCGAGGGTGCGGAAGAGCTCGCCGACCGAGCGCAGCGCGGCGACGTCCCCGCCGCAGACCCGCTGCCCGGGGCCGCGGTCCGTCTGCCGCTGGCGCGGGACCACGGGCAGCGCCCCAGTCCCGGGCGACGCCCCGGGGGCAGGTGGCTGTGTGGCGGCGGGCCCCGATGGCGTGGGCCGCAGCGGTCCGGCCGGGCGCGTCTGGCCCCGGATCTCGGTGCGCGGCGCCCCGTCCGCGCGACCCGGTACGGCCCCGGCCTCTGCCCCGGCCCGGCGGGCGGCCCCGCCGGGCCGGGCCACCCATTCGTCGGCCCGGCCGATCAGCCAGTCCCGGCTGGGGACGACGAGTCCGGCCGGGGTGAAGGCGATCTTGCGCAGCTCGGTGTGGGTGCCGGAGTCCTTGCGCCAGAGGCCGCTGACGATGTCGACCGCCTCGGTGGGGGTGGCCGCGAACTCCAGACCCGCGTAGACGGGTGCGCAGGCGTCGAGCCCGAGGTCCTGGGCGGAGAACCGCCGCCCGAGCCGCCGGGTGAAGACCTCGGCGATCAGTGCGGGGGTGGTGCCGCGCGGCTGCTGTCCCCGCAGCCAGCGGGTGACCGAGGTCTTGTCGTACCGCAGGTCGAGGCCGTGTTCGAGGCCGAGCTGATCGACCCGGCGGGCCAGGCCGGCATGGGAGAACCCGGCTTCCGCGATGAGTGAGGCGAGTCGGCGGTTGGGCGTGCGCTGCGGGGGTCGTTCCGACATCAGCTGTACGGTCTCCTGCCTTCGGGGCCGGACGGGCAGCCCTCATGGGAACGGCGCGAATTTAGCGGCCACCGGGGCGGTCACAGCCACCCTTTGCTCCACGTTCATCCGATCGTGTGAGGATTCCGGACGGAGCTGACGGAAACGCCCCCCACGTGGAGCGCGCCCGCATCGGCCGTCCCACCTGCCGGGGGGCCGTTCGCGCGACGGTCGTACAGTGGATGCGGGCGCGATCAGTGCAGGGCGCCGTCACCCCGGGGACACCCCTCCGGGCACGCGGAGCCACAGGTAGGGAGGCATCGGTGAGCGAGCTGCGGTTCGTCCGTCTGGGCTTCGGCGAACAGGCCGTCGCATACCCGGAGGCTTGGGAGAAGCAGCGTGAGGTGCACGCGGCCCGGTTCGAGGACCTGGTGCCGGACACCTGCCTGCTCCTGGAGCACCCGCCCGTCTACACGGCGGGCCGCCGTACGGCGGTGAGCGAACGCCCGCTGGACGGCACCCCGGTCATCGATGTGGACCGCGGCGGGAAGATCACCTGGCACGGCCCCGGGCAGCTCGTCGGCTACCCGATCCAGAAGCTGCCGCGCCCGGTCGACGTCGTCGCGCACGTCCGCCGGCTGGAGGACGCGCTGATCCGCACGGCAGGCGACTTCGGCGTGGAGACCTCCCGGATCGAGGGCCGCAGCGGCGTGTGGGTGCTCGGCGACCCGGTCGAGCAGCGCCAGGCGCTGGGCGGGCTCGCGCTGGACTTCGACCCGAGGCTCCAGGACGAGGAGTTCGACCCGCGGCTGAACGGCCCCGAGTACGCCCCGTCCAACGCGGGCCAGCGCCGCGAGGACCGCAAGCTGGCGGCGATCGGGATCCGGGTCGCCAAGGGCGTGACGATGCACGGCTTCGCGCTCAACGTGAACCCGGACAACACCTGGTTCGACCGGATCGTGCCGTGCGGCATCCGCGACGCGGGGGTCACGTCCCTCGCGAACGAGCTGGGCCGGGAGATCACCATCGAGGAGGTGCTGCCGGTCGCCGAGAAGCACCTGCGGGACATCCTGGAGAACGCGGAGCTCGCGCCGCGGGTGGTCGAGCGGCCCAGGACCGCGGCCCCGGCCTAGCGCCGACCGGCCGTACCGGCCAGTAGCCCCGACCGCCACCACCGACCGGGGAATAGGCCCCGCCGGCCGCAGGTTGGGCAGGCGTAAGGCCGTTCGATGTACGGGCGTACCCTGGTGTTCGCCAAAGAATCCCAAGCGAATCCCTCGCGACTCGCTCGCGCATCCCAACGCGAACCCGACGCGAATCCAACCGCAGCAGAGAGCAAAGGGGAGCCGGAGTGTCCGCTGTCGCACCCGACGGGCGCAAGATGCTGCGCCTGGAGGTCCGGAACAGCCAGACCCCCATCGAGCGCAAGCCCGAGTGGATCAAAACGCGGGCGAAGATGGGCCCCGAGTACAAGCAGCTGCAGCAGCTGGTGAAGGGCGAAGGGCTGCACACGGTCTGCCAGGAGGCGGGCTGCCCCAACATCTTCGAGTGCTGGGAGGACCGCGAGGCCACCTTCCTCATCGGCGGCGACCAGTGCACCCGGCGCTGCGACTTCTGCCAGATCGACACGGGCAAGCCGCAGGCGCTGGACCGTGACGAGCCCCGCCGCGTCGGCGAGTCGGTCGTCACGATGGACCTGAACTACGCCACCATCACCGGCGTCGCCCGCGACGACCTGGAGGACGGCGGCGCCTGGCTGTACGCCGAGACCGTCCGCCAGATCCACGCGCTCACCGCGGAGCGGGAGGCCGGCGCGACCAAGGTCGAGCTGCTGATCCCCGACTTCAACGCCGAGCCCGAGCAGCTCGCCGAGGTCTTCTCCTCGCGTCCCGAGGTGCTCGCGCACAACGTGGAGACGGTGCCGCGGATCTTCAAGCGGATCCGCCCCGGCTTCCGTTACGAGCGTTCCCTGGAGGTCATCACCCGGGCGCGCGAAGCCGGTCTGATCACCAAGTCGAACCTGATCCTCGGCATGGGCGAGACCCGCGAGGAGGTCAGCGAGGCGCTCCAGGACCTGTACGACGCAGGTTGCGAGCTCATCACGATTACGCAGTACCTCCGCCCCTCCGTACGGCACCACCCGGTCGAGCGCTGGGTGAAGCCGCACGAGTTCGTCGAGCTGAAGGACGAGGCCGACGCGATCGGCTACTCCGGCGTGATGTCGGGTCCGCTGGTGCGGTCCTCGTACCGCGCGGGGCGTCTTTTCCAGCAGGCGATGGAGGCGCGCGACGCGGCCGCCGGGAGCGTCCGGCCCGCACCGGCCGTGTGAATCCGCTCACGAGCGGCTACCGAGCAGTAACCGCGTGACCGAAGCGGTCCGGACACTCCCCGCAGGTCGGGGACGCGTCCGGACCGCTTCGGCGTGCGCGGCAGCGGAATGAAGGTTTCATTGGTGTTTGACCGCCCGGTCACGCACTGGTAACACCGAGCAGTGAGCCTAGGTACACCTGCGGCAGCGATCCCCGCGGCCGCCACCGTCACCGCTTCCCGTACTCAGTCCGCGCCCCCGGGGCGCACCCATTTCGAGGGGAACACCACGATGCAGGCCGCACCGGTCCGCGCCCACGCTCTTCCGTCCGTCACCACCGCCCTGCGCGCCGTCGAGTCGCTGCTGCTGAGCAGCGGCCAGCGCACCGCCCGGCGCAACGCCTGGACGGCCGTCCTGGAGGACCGCCGCCGCGCCAAGGACCGGGTGGAGGCCCAGCACGTGCTGGAAGCCGTGGCCGACCACCGTTCCTAGGTCGCTCCCACGCCACGTAAACTTCAGTACATGGCGAGGAAGGCAAAAACCGAGGGCGCGGACAGCGCCGAGAACGCAGGGCGGCTCAAGCAGATCGCCCTGACCTACAAGATGACCAGGCGGACCGACAGCAAGATCGGTCTCATCGTCGCGGGTGTCGGAATCCTCACGTTCGGTGTCCTCCTCGGCATCGGCTTCGCGATCGGCCACCCGGTCTATCTGGGCATCCTGGGCTTCGTCCTGGCCGTCCTCGCGATGGCGATCATCTTCGGCCGGCGCGCCGAGCGGGCGGCCTTCGGACAGATGGAGGGCCAGCCCGGAGCGGCGGCCGCCGTCCTGGACCGGATCGGACGCGGCTGGACCACCACCCCCGCGGTGGCGATGAACCGCAGCCAGGACGTCATCCACCGGGCGGTCGGCAAGGCCGGCATCGTCCTGGTGGCCGAGGGCAACCCGAACCGGGTGAAGAGCCTGCTGGCGGCCGAGAAGAAGAAGATGGCCCGCATCGTGGTGGACGTGCCGGTGCACGACATCATCGTCGGCAACGGCGAGGGCCAGGTGTCCCTGAAGAAGGTCCGTACCAAGATGCTGAAGCTCCCCCGCGTCCTGACCGGCCCCCAGGTGACCTCCACCAACGACCGGCTGCGCGCGATGGGCGACCTGATGAGCAACATGCCGCTGCCGAAGGGCCCGATGCCCAAGGGCATGCGGATGCCGCGCGGCGGAAAGATGGGCTGACCGCGACCTACGCGAAACGGGGCGGCCCCGGACCGATGAACGGTCCCGGGGCCGCCCCGTTCTCCTGCCCGGGTCGGAGAGGTCACCTGCGGATCCGGACGGCTGCCCGGATCGGCGAGGTCACATCCCGGACCTGGACGGCTGCCCGGATCGGCGAGATCAGATCCCGGACCTGGACGGCTGCCCGGGTCGGAGAGGTCAGATCCGGACCTGCACGGCGCGCGACAGCCGGTCGTGCAGCCCGCGCCCGTCGCGGTCCCAGACCAGCGCGGGGATGACGAGCAGCAGCAGAACGGTCCGCACGGCGACCCGCACGAACCCGAGCCGCCCGCCGTCGTCGGCGACCACCCGTACGCCCATCAGACGCTTCCCGGGCGTGCAGCCGATGGTCCCGACGGTCAGCAGGCTCAGCACGAGGAAGACCCCGAGCGCCCAGTTCCCCGCCGCCTGCTGGTCACCGCGAGCGAGCAGCCCGTATGCGATCACCATGCAGAGCGCCCAGTCGATGAAGAGGGCTCCGAAGCGCCGGCCGAGCGGCGCGACCGAGCCGGGCCCCTCCTCGGGCAGCCCCAGGCCCTTGCCCCGGTAGCCGAAGTCGGCGCCCATCTCCTCGGCGGCCGCGCGGGGCCCCGAGAGCCACGATCCGATTGCTTGCCTGTTGTCCACCCGTCCACGGTACTGCGCCCGTGTTTGACCCCGGCCGGGCGGGGCACCGGAAACAGTCGCGGAGATGCCGCCCGCCACCGCCCCGGTTAACTTGGGCGAAACAAATGGGTCACGCTTGAGAAATCACGCCTGCCTATGGTCGGGTCCAGCGTGTGCCACCGCACTGGCCGCACCACGAGCTACAACCCCGTCCCTCCCGGGCCGGGAGTAGGAGGAGTTGGATGTTCCAGAACGCCGACGAAGTGCAGAAGTACGTAGCGGACAACGACGTCAAGTTCATCGATGTCCGGTTCTGCGACCTGCCCGGGGTGATGCAGCACTTCACGATCCCGGCAGCGACCTTCGACCCGGCCGAGGAACTGGCCTTCGACGGTTCGTCGATCCGCGGCTTCCAGGCCATCCACGAGTCCGACATGGCGCTGCGCGCGGACCTGTCGACGGCTCGGGTGGACCCCTTCCGCCGCGACAAGACCGTCAACATCAACTTCTTCATCCACGACCCGATCACGGGTGAGCAGTACAGCCGTGACCCGCGCAACATCGCCAAGAAGGCCGAGGCCTACCTCGCCTCGACCGGCTTCGCCGACACCGCGTACTTCGGCCCCGAGGCCGAGTTCTACGTCTTCGACAACGTCCGCTTCCAGACGTCGGCGAACGAGAGCTTCTACCACATCGACTCCGAGGCCGGCGCCTGGAACACCGGGTCGGAGGAGAACAACCGCGGCTACAAGGTCCGCTACAAGGGCGGCTACTTCCCGACCCCGCCGGTCGACCACTTCGCCGACCTGCGTGCCGAGATCTCCCTGGAGCTGGACAAGAACGGCCTCCAGGTCGAGCGCCAGCACCACGAGGTCGGCACGGCCGGCCAGGCCGAGATCAACTACAAGTTCAACACGCTGCTCGCCGCGGCCGACGACCTGATGCTCTTCAAGTACATCGTGAAGAACGTCGCCTGGCGCAACGGCAAGACCGCGACGTTCATGCCGAAGCCGATCTTCGGCGACAACGGCTCGGGCATGCACGTGCACCAGTCGCTGTGGCAGGGCGGCGTCCCGCTCTTCTACGACGAGCAGGGGTACGCGGGCCTGTCGGACATGGCGCGCTACTACATCGGCGGCATCCTGAAGCATGCCCCGTCGCTGCTGGCCTTCACCAACCCGACGGTGAACTCCTACCACCGCCTGGTCCCCGGCTTCGAGGCCCCGGTCAACATGGTGTACTCGCAGCGCAACCGCTCCGCCGCGATGCGCATCCCGATCACCGGCTCGAACCCGAAGGCCAAGCGCGTCGAGTTCCGCGCCCCGGACCCGTCCTCGAACCCGTACCTCGCGTTCTCGGCGCTGCTGATGGCGGGCCTGGACGGCGTGAAGAACAAGATCGAGCCGGCCGAGCCGATCGACAAGGACCTCTACGAGCTGGCTCCCGAGGAGCACGCCAACGTCCAGCAGGTCCCGACCTCCCTCCCGGCCGTGCTCGACGCCCTGGAGGCGGACAACGAGTACCTCCAGGCGGGCGGCGTCTTCACGTCGGACCTGATCGAGACGTGGATCGACTACAAGCGCACGAACGAGATCGCCCCGATCCAGCTGCGGCCGCACCCGCACGAGTTCGAGCTCTACTTCGACATCTAGGAACACCCCGGGCCGGGCTCACCCGCACCCGAGACGCCGAGGGCCGCCGCCTCCTTCTGGAGGTGGCGGCCCTCGCTCGTTCCGCCGGCCGGGCGGGCGGTACCTCAAACATTCCAGGTACCGGTCCCGGGCGCGATCCACCATCGTGGTCACCGATTGCACGCGGCCCGCCTCACCGAGTCGTCGGCCGCAGACATCGACTCACGGGGGTTTCCCATGCACATCCGCAAGCGCTTCCTCGCAGCCGCCCTGACCGGCGCGCTCGCCGGAGCCGGTCTCATCGGCGGGACGGCCGGTGCGGCCACCCAGGGCGATGTGGTCGCCCAGTCCTGCTACGGCGACGCGTGGAGCTACAGCAAGCCGTCGGGCACCTACCTCCAGCCGCAGAGCGTCACGTACTTCATGACCGGCAACTGCGCCGACATCAACATCAAGACCGGCACCAACCGCAGGGTGCGGGTCTGCTTCTACAGCAGCAGCGGCGGCCTCAACTACTGCCAGGGCTCCTACAAGACCACCACGGCGGGCCAATGGAAGGTCATCGCCAGCAGCGTCCTGAAGGGCACCCACTTCAAGTTCGACTTCGCGAGCTCCGCCGCCTCGACCGGTCAGCGGGCCCACTGACCGTCGAGGGGCGGCATCACCGCAGCGAAGGCCGTGCCCGTCCTGCCCAGTACTCGTCCGCCGTGATGCCCAGCAGAACCACGTCGTGGTGGGCGCCCGCGAAGTACTCGTGCTGGCGCAGGCGGCCCTCCTCCACGAAGCCGAGTTTGCGGTAGAGGGCCAGGGAGGCGTCGTTGAAGGCGTAGACCTCCACCTCGCACTTGTGGCTGCGCTGTTCGGCGAACATGTAGGTGAGGACCAGTTCGCTGGCCTCGGCCGCGTAGCCCTGGCGGCGGTGTTCCCGGGTGACCTCGATGCCCGTACGGAAGCGGCCGGCCCGTGCGTCCGTCTCGCCCACCGAGACCGCGCCGACGAAGGCGTGCTCGAAGCGGGTCTCGATGACCAGTTGGTACGCGGCCGCGTTCGGGGTGCGGCCGGCGCGTTCGGTGGCCCAGGCGCGGAAGCTCTCGTCCGAGCGGGGTGGCTCGACCACGTCGGCGTTCCGGGCGTCCACGGTGTGCAGGGCCAGGGCCCGGAAGCCCTCCCAGTCCTGCGGTTCGATGCCTCGCAGGCGTATTCTCTCGCCGGTCCAGAGGTCGGTCATCGTGCTCCAGCCTGGTGCGGGTGGGGGGCAGGGCGGTCGGTCGCGCGGGCGGCGATGGTCCTCGCGCAGTCCAGGGACTCCGCGTGTGTGGTGTCCACCTCCAGGTCGTACGTCACGCCCCGGTGGACCGTCGCCGCCTGGGCTGCGGCCATGCCCCTGGGGCGGTCGCCCCGGGCGATCTCGCGGGCCTCGGCGACCGCGCCCTCGCAACGGACGCCCACCCAGAGGACGTCGAGGCCCGTCAGCGCCTTGCGCCACGGCTCCTGGGAGGCCGGGCCGCCGAGGAACACGTCGTCGATGATGACCTTCGCTCCGGCCCGCGCCATCGCGGCGACGCCCTCGCGCCAGGCCGCCTCCAGTCTGCGGAACTCCGGCCCGACAGCCACGCCGCCGTCCGCCGCGAACTCGATGCCCGCGTCCGACGTTCGCAGGGACGCGGGCAGCGCGTCGACGAAAGCGTCGATCGCCGCGGCGAGCCACGGGTCCGGCAGTTCCGCCTGGAGGCAGCGGACGATGCCGGACTTGCCGGAGCTGGAGCCGCCGTTCAGCACGATCACCTGGGATGTCACCCGGTCACCCTAGAGGCAACCCGTGCGGTGTTCGACGCGTTTTCGGACGAATCCGGTCGGTCAGGCGGGCTTGATCGTGGCCAGTTGCGCGAGGAGCAGGAGCAGCCGGTACGCCGTCGCGTAGTCGGGGGACGTGAAGGTGACCGTACGAGCGCCCCCGGTCCGCGAGACGCCCGGGACCAGGGTCGCCAGGTCGACGGTGTGCGAGCCCGCGAGGTCGACCTCCACGGCCAGCGGGGCGGGGGCGAGCGTCAGGGGCTCGATGGCCGCGCGGCGGGACACCGCGTCCGCCGCCGCCCGGCGCAGCCGGTCCCGGGCCTCCTCCGGGTGCAGGGTCACGGCGGCCGCCGCGCCCAGCGCCTCCTTGACCGGGACGGTGACCGCCGCCGGGACCAGCTCGGTCAGCTCGGCGCAGGCCGCGTCGTCGCCGCTGAGCAGGACGACCGGTACGCCGAGGTGGCCGGCCATCGCGGCGTTGAGCCCGATCTCGCCCAGCGAGCGGCCGGCCACCCGTACGTCGAGGATCTCGCCGTTCATCGTGTGTGCCAGCACGCCCGGCCCCTCCCCCGCGCGCACGTGGTAGCCGACGAACAGCGCCGCGTCGGTCTCCGCGTCGAGCCCGGCGAGCATCTGCAGCGCCCGCGGCTTGCCGCGCACCAGGCGGGCCCGGCGGTCCAGTTGTTCCGGCAGGAGATTGCGGAAGGTGCCGTGCGCGTCGGCGACCAGCACATCCGCCGTGGGTTCGGCGTCCAGGACGCCCGCGACGACCGCGTTCGCGTCGGCCGTCATCAACTCCCGGCCGCGCTGGTAGTCGTAACGTTCGGGGTTCGTCTCGGCGGGGTGGACGATGCCCGAGACGCCTTCCATGTCGACCGAGATCAGTGCCTTCATGGGCCCGGGAGCCTACCCGGCGTACCCGAGGCCGGTCAGGAGCCGGCGGGGCTCGTCGGTGCCGCGCTCATGAACGCGGTCCTGGCCGCCTCCAGCGGTCCGGTGCCCCCGGACGCGGTGGTCCGGGGGCAGAGCGGCCGACCAGCGGCGGTCCAGGGACGGTCTACGGTCGGGGCGGGTCAGCGGCCGTAGCGGATCAGGGCGCGGACCATGCGGCAGGTGGTGTCGGACGGCGGGTGGATGCCCAGGCGCTCGGCCGTGATCCGTATCCGGTGGTTGCCGGCGCTGGAGGGCTGGTAGACCCCGCTGTCGAGCAGGGCGATGGCCAGGCGCATGGCCTTGAGGCGGCGGTTGTGGGAGACATACCACTCGCGGGGGCGGCCCGCGGGCAGCCGCTTCTTCGCCGGCGGCACGGGAAGCGGCGGGTGGAAGGGCATCGGGAGCTGTCGGTCGAGCGGCTCGGTCGTGACTACGGCAACGGCCATCGGCATCCTCCTGGCAGCGTGGTGGAACCCTCACGAACTCCCTCTATTTTACCGCCCCCCACTGACAATCGCCCCTGGCCAGAGGCTATTTCGGCAGTCCCTCGCGTAACCTTGGCCCCATGGAGATCTGGATCAATCCGGCCTGTTCCAAGTGCCGCGGCGCGCTCACCCTGCTCGACGCCGAAGGGGCCGACTACACCGTCCGCCGCTACCTGGAGGACGTGCCCTCGCCCGAGGAGATCCGGGCCGTTCTGGACCGGCTCGGTCTCGAACCGTGGGACATCACGCGGACGCAGGAGGCGGTGGCGAAGGAGCTGGGGCTGAAGGAGTGGCCCCGGGACGCCGGTTCGCGGGAGCGGTGGATCATCGCGCTGTCCGAGCACCCGAAGCTGATCCAGCGGCCGATCATCACCGCCGAGGACGGCACGGCCGTGGTGGCGCGGAGCGAGGAGGCGGTGCGGGACGCGTTGGGGCGCGGTGTCTGACCCCGTGTCCCGTCCGGTCTCCCCCGGGATGGAGTTCTTCACCGACTTCGTCGTCACCGGCACCGTGAGCGGCGCCGATGCCACGTGTACGCCCGCGGAGGTCACCGGCCTCCTCGGCGACGGGTTCGTCGAGAGCCTCACCGGGCCGGGGCGGTTGCTGCGGTGTTACGACCTCGTGGAGCTCGCCTGGGAGCGGGTCGGGGACGGGGGCGGTGGCACCTGGTCCGGTCGGTACCTCAGCGTGCAGGCTCACCGGCTGGATCCGCCGCTGCGGGTCGACGAGCTTTCCGCGGCCCTGGACCGGATCGGCTTTCCGCTCGTGGAGGTCACGCCCGACGGGACGGGGTGCCGCCGCCTCGTCCGGGCGGACAGCCGGGTGGGGGTGCTGGCCGACGAGGAGAGCGGCGAGGTGGTGCAGCTGACGGCGCCCGCTTGGTTCGCTCCCGGTCCTCGCGGGGAGCCCTCGCCGTGGTCCCGGGAGGCCGGACGCGACCGGGTCCGGCATCTGGCCGGGCTCGGTGCGCCGGAGCGGGAGGCCTGGGCGCGACGGCAGCAGCCCGAGAAGGCGGACGAGGCGGCGCGTTGGCGGTGGTCCCTGTGGGTCGCGTGCCGGCAGCTCCTGCCGGACGAACCGGACGCGGGTGCGGGGAGGTACGGTCACGATCGGGCCGCCTGGCAGGAGTTGGCGCTCTGGCTGCTCGGTGCCTGCGAGGCCGCCGGAGTCCTCGACCGTGCGGAGACCGTCTGCGAGATCGTGCGGTACGAGCTGCTCGACCCGGATGCGGCCGTACGGGCCTGTCTGGACGCCATCCCGGTGCCCCGGGCCGATGTGACGACCCGGGAGTCGACACCGTACGCACCGGAGAACCTGGTGGCGGTCAACGCTTCCCGGACCGCCAAGCGGCTCTCCCTCGCGGCCGGTGGGCTGCTGCCCCGGGTGCGGGACCCGGAGCTGCGGGCCGAGGTGCGGGCCTGGCTGAAGCTGCGGCCCCGGCTGATGTGACCCCGTGCCGGCTGCCGTACGGGCTCAGCGTTCGTCCGTGCCCGCGCGCTTGGCCGTGGACAGGGCTATCCGGTTCCAGGTGTTGATCGTGAAGATCAGGGCCAGCAGGTGGGCCAGCTCCTCCTCATCGAAGTGGGCCGCCGCCCGGTCGTAGACCGCGTCCGGCACCCCGGCGTCCCCGATCCGGGTGACCGCGTCCGTCAGGTCGAGAGCGGCCTGCTCCTTCTCCGTGAAGAAGTGCTCCGCCTCCTGCCACACCGCGACCAGGTGCAGGCGCTCCTCGCTCTCCCCCGCCCTGCGCGCGTCCGTGGTGTGCATGTGGAGGCAGTACGCGCACCGGTTCAGGTGCGAGGCGCGGATCTGGACCAGTTCGACCAGCGCCGGGTCCAGCCCGCTGCGGGCCGCCGCGTCCAGGCCGATCACGGCCCGGAAGACCTTCGGGGCGGTCTTCGCGAAGTCGAGCCGGGCCGTGCCCCGGTTGCTCCGGACGGTGGTGGCGGGGGTGGTCGTGCGGTCGTTCGTCTTGATCTCCGTCGTCGTCATGGGTACGAATCTAGAGTGACAGGCGACTGGGTGTGGGGTGCATTTCCTTGAAGGATTCATGGGTCAATTCCGCGGAGATCCTGGGCAGTGATCTGCCGCTGGAGCTCTCCGGGACCGGCAACCGCCGGGCCCTTCTGATGGCCGCCCTCCGTGACGCCGTGCGCAGCGGGCGGCTCGCCCCGGGCACCCGGCTGCCGCCCTACCGCTCCCTCGCCGCCGACCTGGGCCTCGCCCGCAACACCGTCGCCGACGCCTACGCGGAGCTGGTCGCCGAGGGGTGGCTCGCCGCCCGGCAGGGCTCGGGGACCCGGGTCGCCGAGCGGGCCGTCCCGGTGACCCCCGTGCACCGGCCGCGTACCCCCGAGCGCGCCGCCCGCCCGGTCCATGACCTGGTCCAGGGGCAGCCGGACCCCTCGGTCTTCCCGCGCACCGCCTGGCTGGCCTCGGCGCGGCGGGCGCTCGCCGCCGCCCCCGACGACGCGTTCGGGCCCGGCGATCCGCACGGGCGGCCCGAGCTGCGGCGGGCCCTGGCCGGCTATCTGGCCCGGGTGCGCGGGGTGCGGGCCGCGCCGGAGCGGATCGTGCTGTGCTCGGGGGCCGCGCACGGGCTGCGGCTGCTGGCGGACGTGGTGGGCGGTCCGTGGGCGGCGGAGGAGTACGGCCTGCCCTTCCACCGTGAGCTGCTCGCCTCGCACGGCGTCGGCACCCGGCCGCTCGGCGTGGACGCGGACGGCGCCCGGGTCGACGAGCTCACCCGCCACGACCGTGCCGTACTCCTCACGCCCGCCCACCAGTTCCCCACCGGCGGGCCGCTGCACCCCGCGCGGCGGGCGGCCGTCGTCGACTGGGCCCGCGCCACCGGCGGGCTCGTCGTCGAGGACGACTACGACGGGGAGTTCCGCTACGACCGGCAGCCGGTGGGGGCCGTCCAGGGGCTCGATCCCGAACATGTGGTGCTGCTGGGGTCCGTGAGCAAGAGCCTGTCCCCCACCCTGCGGATCGGGTGGATGGTGCTGCCCCAGCGGCTCGTCGCACCCGTCGTGACGGCGAAGGGTGAGCGGGAGCAGTTCTCCAGCGCCACCGAGCAGTTGACGCTCGCGGACTTCGTCGAGTCGGGCGCGTACGACCGGCAGGTGCGGCGGATGCGGCAGCGTCACCGCCGCCGCCGGGACCAGTTGGTGGCGGCCCTGGAGCGGCGGGCCCCGCATGTCCGGGTCACCGGGATCGCGGCCGGTCTGCACGCGGTGCTGGAGCTGCCGCCCGGCACCGAGCGTTCGGTGGTCCGGGCGGCGGCCTGGCAGGGGCTGGCCGTGGAGGGCCTCGCCGACTTCTCGCACCCGGGCGCGGAAGGTACGCGGGGTGCGCGGGGTGCGGAGAGCCCGGAGGGTGCGCGGGGTGCGCAGAGCGCGGAGGGTGCGTGGGGTGCGCGGGGTGCTTCGAACGCCGGTCCCGGCGGTCCCGCCGGTCCCGTCCCTGCCGTCGGCGTCACCGGCCGGGACGGGCTCGTCGTCGGGTACGCCACGCCCGCCGAATCCGCCTACCCGGAGGCGCTGGAGGCCCTGTGCCGGGCGCTGCCGCCGGGGTGAGCCGCCGAAATGGCCCTCAACCCGCCTGCGTCTCCGTCTCCGTCTGCGTCTGCACCTGGGTCTCCGCCGTCACCAGCAGCTCCGTCAGGTGCAGGCCGAAGCGCGCGTCGCAGGCGTGCGGCACCCCCGTGCGTACCGCTTCGGCCAGGGCGTCCACCGCGCCCCGGAACGCGGTCTCCGCGCCGGCCCAGCCGGGGATCGACGCCGTGCCCCGCTCGCCCCGGAACTCGATCTCGACGCCCGCCGCGCCGGGCGGGGCGCTCAGCCCGAGCGTCACCGTGCTGGACGCGCCGGAGGTGTGCCGCAGGATCAGGTGCGTGGTGTCGGCCGGGCCCCGGGCGGCGGTCAGGTGCTCGACGTCGCCCAGGACCGGGATCAGCACGGACAGCGCGTGCGGGCCGACGTCCCACAGGCCGCCCTTCTCGCGCCGCCACGGGGAGTCCGCGTACTCGCTGGTCGAACCCTCGGCGTAGAGCGAGCCCAGCCACTGGGCGCGAGCGGTGAACCAGCCGTCCACCGCCGCCTGTTCGGCGATCCACGCGGAGGTCTCGGGCGCGAATCGCAGCGTGCAGAAGACGACCGATGCCACGCCCGACTTCTCCGCCGCCTCCGCCACCGCGCGGGCCCCGGCGACCGTCGTGGCGACCGGCTTGTCCATCAGGAGGTGGCAGCCCGCTTCCGCCGCCCGGACCGCGAGCGGGGCCTGGACGTCCGGCGGCAGCGCGAAGGCCACCGCGTCGCTCGCCGCCAGGAGCGCGTCGATGCCCTCCTCGCCGGTGTACGCGCGGGTCCCGTGGGCGGCGGCGAGGGCGTCCGCCGCCTCGGCCCGACGGCCCCACACCCCGCTCAGCTCGACGCCGGGGTGCGCGGCGAGCGCGGGGGCCTGGGTGTTCCGCGCCCAGGGGCCGGTGCCGAGGAGGCCGATGCGCAGGGGGGCGGTGTTGCCGGCAGCTGAGTCCATGAGGCCAGTGTGCCGGGTGCGCCGGCCGGTTGTCCGGGGGGGGCGAGGCGTCCGTCGTCCGGACAGGAGGGTCTGCGCCGTCGCCCGGACAGAGAGAGTCTGCGCTGTCGCCCGGACAGACAGGGAGAGTCTGCGCCGTCGTCCGGACAAGGCGCGTCGGCGTTTCCGCCCTCGAACACGGCAGGCCAGCGTTTCCGCCCTCGAACACGGCAGGCCAGCGTTTCCGCCCGAACAAGGCAGGCCGGCGCAGTCGAGCGCGAAAGCGGGAAAGCGGGAAAGCTCGATAGCGGGACAGCTCGATAGCTCGATGCCGTCGGGCTCCCGAATGCGGTGGCGCCGAGCGGTCCTTCCCCGTTACGTTTCCGGGGCCGGCCGCGGGACTCCGGCGCGACTCCCGAGACGTGCCTGTGAAGCGATGATTTCGTTGTTCGCGCCTCCATTCCCCGGCCGGCCTCTGTCTCTACCGGGGGAAGACCATGAGCGCGTCCGAGACCTTCGCCGACCTCGTCGCCGCCGAGGACGTCCTGCTCTTCGTGAATGCGGCGATCACCGCGACCGGACAGCGTGAGTTCCGCTCGGGCGCCGCCGACCAGCAGCTGTCCCTGGACTTCCTGCACACCTACGTACGGGTCAACTACCGCCGGGTGTACGCGGCTTCGCTGGCCCTGGACATCAACCACCACAACGCGGCGCTCATCGTGCGCCGGCTGCTGGAGACCGCGGGCGAGGCGAGCCCCGAGGAGCGGCGCACCGAGGGGAGGCTGATCGCCGCCCGGCTGCCGCTGCTGCCGCCGCCGCGTGTCTACCGGCTCTTCGGCGAGCTGCGCCGGGCCGGTGTCAACAACCGGCGGACGCGCGCGATCATCCGGGACTGGCTGGCTGCCCGGCCGGACCTCGGCCATGACGCCGTGAAGTACCGGGCCGGGCTGAAGACCGTCGCCCGGCACATCCATCTGCCCTGCCCCGAGGGGGCCGCACCGCTCGCGGAGGTCGGGGAGTTCCTGTTCCGGCCCGGCCGGTCGCCGCGTTACGAGCACGGGATGCTCGACGCCTGGCGGCGCGCCCACTACGAGCAGGGGGCCGTGGCCGAGCTGCCGTTCAGCGTCGCGGAGGGGTTCGCCGCCAAGCACGGGATGAAGCGCGAGGTGTTCCTGAAGCGGGCCGCGCCCCGGATGACCCGGCTGGAGCGGCTGCGCACCCAGGAGCAGCGGGCCACGGGCGACCGGCGGCCGGATATCGATCTGACCGTGATGCCGCTGACCCGGCTCGCCCTGTACGTGCTCTCGCTCGGCTTCGAGCAGCGTGCCGAGCGCCGTGCCGAGCTGACCGGCGCCCTGCGCGCGGCGGCCCGCCGGGCGGCGGGCGGGCACGCGGGGAGCTGGGGGCGGGTGCACGCGGTGCTGGACGACAGCTTCTCCTCGTCCGGGTCGGGGCAGAAGCGGCGGCGGCCGCTCGCCGTGGCGCTGGCCTGCCACCATCTGCTGGAGGCGCTCGCCGCGCCCGGCGCGTACCGGGGGCTGTGGACCTCGGGCGCGGGCGACGCCCTGCTCGTACGCCCGTGGGGGCCGACCCCGCTGGGGATGCGGATCCTGGACGCGCTGGAGCCGGGCGCGGGCGGGGCGGCCCCGGACCGGCTGGTGATCGTCTCGGACGGCTGGGACAACGCCCCGGCGGGGCTGGCGGGCGAGGTGCTGCGGGTGTGGCGGCGGCGGCTGGATCCGGAGCGGCGGACGTCGGTGGTGCACGTCAACCCCGTATACGACGCGGAGGGTTTCGACGTGCGGCGGCTGGCGGCGGGGGTGGCGACGGCCGGGATCCGGGACGCGGAGGATCTGCCCGCGCTGGTGGAGATCGCCCGGTTCGCGGAGGGGCGCACGGGGCCGGCGGAGCTGTACGCGTATCTGGACCGGCGTGTGGCCCGGTTCACCGGAGCAGGCGCACCGGACGGCCGACGCGCGGGCGGGACAGCCGACGAGGACGCGGCGGAAGGGGTGGTCGCGTGAACCGGCTGGAGCTGACCGGGCTCACCGCCCGGCCCGCGCAGGTGTGGGGCGGCGTCCGCCTCGTCCCGCTGGTCCGCGAGGCCCCGGTGGAGGGGCTGCGGCTGCACCGCGAGGTGTACGGGGGGCTCGGCGCGGGGATCGTCGAGCTCGGGCCCCGGGCGCACTACGTCTCGTACATTCCGCACGGCCTGGTCGCCGACTGGTCGGGCGAGGACGGCCCGGCCCCGGAGGCGGGCCGGCAGTCGGCCGCGTACGGGACCCAGTTCGGCGGGGGCGGCGCGCCCCGGGCCATGCCGCTGCCGCCGGTGCCGCACCACCGGCTGGCCAAGCGGCGGCCGGGCGACCGGCTGCGGTTCCTGCCGTTGCACCTGGCGCTGGAGGGGTATCTCGCGCTGCACTTCGGCGGTCCTTCGACCGCCTGGGAGGAGTGGTCGCGCACGGCCCTGCGCGACGGACTCTCGCCGCGCGCCGAGGACGCCTACCTCGGGCGGTCGGTGCGCGGGCTCGCGGACGCGCTGCGGATCTTCGAGATCCACCCGGGGCAGTGCGGGGTGATGGTGTACGTCGCCGACGCGCTCGCCGCCGCCTTCGTCGTCCCGCATCCGGACGACTACCGGCTTCTGCACGCCTCGCTGGTGGAGGACCTCTACGGGGAGCTGGTGCACCAGTACGCGCTGTACGGGGCGCCGGTGCCGCAGACCCCGGTGCGGATCGGGGGCGAGGAGCACATCCGTGACCTCGGTGAGCTGCGGGCGGCCGCGCGGGCCCAGGAGCGGGTGTGGGAGGAGGCGCACGACACCCTGTTCGCGCGGGAACTGCTGGACTCCTCGTACGCGTTCGACCAGGTGTACCGGATGAAGTCCTTCACCCTGTGGCGTTTCCTGCCGCCGTTCGTCCGGGACACCGGCGGGCAGCACATCGGGGAGACGATCACCGACCACAAGGGGCGGGTCGCCTATCTCAAGACGTTCCGGCTCTCGGACGCCCAGATCCGCCGGGGCCATCTGTTGCGCACCGTGGCCGGGGCCGACTGGCAGCTGGACCGGGCGGCCGCCGCGCTGGGGTCGAGCCGGGAGGAGCTGGTGCGCCGGATGCGGGCGGCCGGGTTCTCGGCGCTCCTCAAGGGCAATGTCTGAGCGGTCACCTCACAGGAAACCTCGGTAACACGGGGTTCACATCCGGGCAACGGACGGGAAATCGCGTCTTGCCAAGCTGCGCGGCATAGACCGCTGCACCCGCAAAGGATGGCGTCCGTGACGTTCAAGGCTGAGTACATCTGGATAGACGGCACCGAGCCGACCGCCAAGCTGCGCTCCAAGACGAAGATCATGGACGGCGCGCCGTCGGGGGCCGTGGCGGATCTGCCCATCTGGGGGTTCGACGGCTCCAGCACCAACCAGGCCGAGGGTCACGCATCCGACCGGGTGCTGAAGCCCGTGTTCACCTGTCCGGACCCGATCCGCGGCGGCGACGACATCCTCGTCCTGTGCGAGGTCTTCGACATCGACATGACGCCGCACGCGTCCAACACCCGTGCCGCGCTGCGTCCGCTCGCCGAGCAGTTCGCGGGCCAGGCCCCGATCTTCGGCATCGAGCAGGAGTACACCTTCTTCGACGGCCACCGGCCGCTCGGCTTCCCCGAGGGCGGCTTCCCGGCCGCGCAGGGCGGCTATTACTGCGGCGTCGGCGCGGACGAGATCTTCGGCCGCGAGATCGTGGAGAAGCACCTCGACAACTGCCTGGCGGCGGGGCTCGGCATCTCCGGCATCAACGCCGAGGTCATGCCCGGCCAGTGGGAGTTCCAGGTGGGCCCGCTGTCCCCGCTGGAGGTCTCCGACCAGCTGTGGGTCGCCCGTTGGCTGCTCTACCGGACCGCCGAGGACTTCAACGTCTCGGCCACCCTGGACCCGAAGCCGGTCAAGGGCGACTGGAACGGCGCGGGCGCGCACACCAACTTCTCCACCCGGGCGATGCGCGAGGGCTACGACGCGATCATCACCGCGTGCGAGTCGCTGGGCGAGGGCTCCAAGCCGCTGGACCACGTCAAGAACTACGGCGCGGGCATCGACGACCGGCTCACCGGTCTGCACGAGACGGCCCCGTGGAACGAGTACACCTACGGCGTCTCCGACCGCGGTGCCTCGGTCCGTATCCCCTGGCAGGTCGAGCAGGACCGGAAGGGCTACATCGAGGACCGTCGCCCCAACGCCAACGTCGACCCGTACGTCGTCACGCGGCTGATCGTCGACACCTGCTGCACCGCGCTGGAGAAGGCCGACCAGGTCTGATCCCGACACCGCGCACAAAGGGCCCGCCGGTTTCCGGCGGGCCTTTCGGCGTGTTTCCGCCCCCGCGCCGCGACGTCATGGGGCGCGCTTTCCGGCGTGCGCCGGCGCGGAGTGAGGAACGTAACGCAAAGGGTCCGTATCGACGGGTGAGAGGAGTCTGATGCACCGCCGCAATGTCTGCTTCAATGGGCGCATGGCCAGCTTCCAGTACATCGCGTCGGGTCGCAGCGACCTCGAGCCGTTCTGGCCTTCCCGTCAGCACCATGATTTCGACCGGGTGTGTTGCCGCGCGTGGAACGCGCAGGCCCACTAAAGCCGCTCACCCCGGCCTTCGGTCCGCGCGCACGACGCAAGTCCGTCCCTGACGACTCCTCGCGCGAAAGAGCTGACCCCTCATGGCGAACACCCGTACTTTCTCCGCCGCGTCCGCCGCCACCGCGGCGTCCCCGGCGCCCGCTGCGGCCCACCCCACCGCCCGCTCCCTTCCCGCCCATCCGAACCGGCACCGGCTGCGCGCGGTCGACCGTGACGAGGTGGCCGGCCCGCCCGACGTGGCCGGCTTCCTCCCGCCCGGGGCCACCTGGCTGCCCGCCCCGCCGCACACCTTGCCCGCCCTGCCCGGCCAGCCGCCGATGATCGGTTACCTGGTGCTGGTCCCGGCCGACCAGCAGCCGGCGCTCGCGGGGGCCGTGGCCGCCTCCCAGCACCGGCCGGGCGGCGCGCTGTTCCCCCAGCAGCCGGCGGCCGAGGCTGCCGCCTCCGAGGGGGCGTCCGCCGGTCCGGTCCGGATCGACGCCACCCGGCGTACGGCGGCGGTCGACGGCGTGGCCCTCGACCTCACGTATCTGGAGTTCGAGCTGCTGGCCCATCTGGTGGCGCACCCGCACCGGGTGCACACCCGCGACCAGTTGGTGACGACGGTGTGGGGCTACGGGCACGTGGGCGACGGGCGCACCGTCGACGTCCATGTCGCCCGGCTGCGCCGCAAGCTCGGTGCGGAGTACCGCCGTTCGATCCAGACGGTCCGCCGCGTCGGGTACAAGTACACGCCCTGACGGGCCGGTTCCGCCACGGAACGGCGGGGGCCCCGGACCACGGTTCCTCCTCACCGTGGTCCGGGGCCGTCCGGGTTTCTCAGACCTGCTGTGCCGCGGCGGCCGGGGCTGGCGTCCTCACCGGCCCGGCCGGCTCGCCGTACCCGTCGTGGCTCTCGTCCTCCAGGCTCGGCAGCCTCGAGAGTCCGCGCGGGGTACGCCAGTTGCGCTCGCCGAGCAGCAGCATCACCGAGGGCAGCAGCACCATCCGTACGACGGTGGCGTCCAGCAGCACCGCGACGGCGAGGCCGACGCCCATCTGCTGCATGTCCTGCATGGACAGCGTCCCGAACACGGCGAACACCGCGACCATGATGGCCGCCGCTCCGGTGACCGCTCCGGCCGTGCGGCGGATGCCGGTCTCGATCGCGGCCCGGTTGTCGAGTCCGCCGCCGCGGGCCTCGCGGATCCGGGAGACGACGAAGACGTGGTAGTCCATGGACAGGCCGAACAGGACGACGAGGACGAACAGCGGCATCCACGCCTCGATCGCGCCGACCCCCTCCGAGCCGATGAGCGAGGCGCCCCAGCCGTGCTGGAAGACGGCGGTCATCACGCCGTAGGCGGCGGCCACCGAGAACAGGTTGAGGACGATGGACGTCACGGCGATGACGTAGCTGCGGAAGCAGAAGAGCATCAGCAGGAAGGTGACCGCGGTGATGAAGGCGAAGACCGGGAGGATGCCGCGCCGGAGCTGATCGTTGAAGTCGACGGAGCCCGCGGTCTCGCCGGTGACGTGGGTGTCGGCCCCGGTGCCGTCGAACGCGGCGGGCAGCTTCTTCTCGCGCAGTTCGGTGAGGTCGGCGGTGCCCCCCGGGAGGGGGATCTCGATCTCGGCGACGTTCTCGGCCCGGTGGACGGTGACACCCTCGAAGCCGTCGAGGGCCTTGGCGACCTCCGGGGCGGTGATGTCCGGCGCGGTCACCACGACGAGAGCCGGGGCGGGGCCGCCGGGGAAGCGGTCGGTGATCCGGGTGTGGGCGATGGAGAGCTGCGAGTCGGAGCCGAACTGCTTCTCCAGGCCGAGGGATTCGGTCTTCATGCCGAGGGCGGGTGCGGCGAGGGCGAGCAGCAGGACGACGGCGGCGACGGCGAAGGTGCGGGGCCGGGCGAGGACGGGGCCCAGTACCCGGCCGACAATGCGGCCGCTGCCGGAGTGGCCGTGCTTGGCGCGGCGGTTCAGCAGCGGGATGCGGCCCGCGTCGATCCGGTCGCCCAGCCAGGAGAGCAGGGCGGGCAGGACGGTGACCGAGCCGAGCATGGCGATGAACACGACGATGATCGTGGCCAGGGCGAAGCCCTTGAACAGCAGGAGCCCGGAGAGGAACATGCCGCCCATCGCGACCATCACGGTGAGGCCGGAGACGAGGACGGCCCGGCCGCTGGTGGCCGCCGCGATGCGCAAAGCGGTCTCGGCGTCGCGTCCGGCAGCGCGTTCGTCGCGTTCGCGGCGCAGGTAGAAGAGGCAGTAGTCGACGCCGACGGCGAAGCCCATCAGGAACATCACCGAGTACGTGGTCTGGAACAGGTGCAGCTGGTGGCTGGCGATCGAGAGGAGACCGAAGGCGGCCATGCACGCGGTGAGGGCGAGCCCGACCGGGAGCAGGGCGGCGACCACCGCGCCGAAGGCGACGAGGAGGATGCCGAGGGCCAGCGGTACGGCGGTGAACTCGGCCTTCTTGAAGTCCTCGGCCAGCAGGTCGCCGAGCCACTTGCCCGCGCTGGCCTCGCCGAACTGGTGGATCTCGGTGTCCGGGTGGTCCGCTCCCACGGCGGCGACCGCGTCCAGGACGGGCTGGATCCGGTCGGAGGAGGTGGCGGCCTCGCCCTTCATGTCAAAGGTGATCAGGGCGTCCTTGCCGTCCTGGGAGGCGACGGGCGGGGCGATGTTCCGGGTCTCGCCGGTCTTCTCCACGGCGTCGGCGAGGGCGTCGGCGGCCGGCTTCCAGTCGCCCGCGGTGGGGGCGGAGACCATGACCAGTTCGCCGGCGGGCTTGTCGAGACCGGCGTCGAGGAGGATCTGCTCGGCGCGGGCGGACTCGCCGGCGCCGTTCTCCGCGTTGGTCATCTCCACCATGCCGGTGGCCCCGCCGATGCCCGCGGCGAGCACGACGAAGAGCAGCCAGCCGAATACGGCTGTCTTGCGGTGGTGTGTGCTCCACACGCCGATGCGTGCGGCGAGGTTGCGCCTCATACGGTTTCTCCCCCAGAGGTAAACGTCGGGTAAGTGCTTCGGGACGCTTCGAATCTAGGAACGGGACGTGTTGCGCCCCAGCCGTCGAAGCCCCCGGTCGCGGAGGGGTAGGGGGAGGGCGCGAGGGTGGTGCCAGGTACACCCCCTCCGGGTGGCGGACCGGCTGACCCGGCAGGGCCGTCCCGGGCGAGACTGGTCCCCGGACCGGGAACCAGCCCGGCTCCTGAGGGGAGAGGGACCACGATGAAGGTGTTCTCGGAACGGCTACGGCCATCGGCGCTGGCGGCTGGGCGCGGCCTGTTCCTGTCGGTGGCCGGCCTGGCGGGGTCCATCACCCTGTTCGTCCTCGCGGTGGTCTCGATCGCCTTCATCCTGCTGGGCATCGGCGTGTTCACCACCCCGGTGGTGCTGGAGGCGGTGCGCAAGCACGCCAACCAGCGCCGGCTGTGGGCGGTGACCTGGTCGGACGTGCGGATTCCGGTCCCGTACCGGCCGTTCCCCAAGGATCTGCGGCCGGGCGTCATCGGTCAGGTGGAGCGCACCACGCTGATGCTGAAGGACCCGGCGACCTGGCGGGATCTGCAGTGGCTGCTGGTCGACATGACGGCCGGCACGGTGGTGGCGTTCCTGGCGGCGGGGCTGATGATCTATCCGGTCGAGGGGCTCGTCCTGGCGGCGGGCCTGTGGCGCGTGTTCCGCGACGACGCGTACTGGTACGGGTTCGTGCCGGTGGACAGCCAGCTGACCGGGCTCGCCGCGCTGGCGCTGGGGATCACGCTCTTCCATGTCGGACTGTGGGCGAGCAGGCCGCTGCTGCGGCTGCACTTCGTGCTCGCCCGTACGCTGCTGGCTCCCACCCAGGACCAGGAGCTGGCGCGGCGCGTCGAGCGGCTGACCGAGACCCGGCACGAGGCGGTGGACACCGCCGCCTCCGAGCTGCGCCGCATCGAGCGGGACCTGCACGACGGGGCGCAGGCCCGGCTGGTCGCGATGGGGATGAACCTGGGCACGATCGAGGCGCTCATCGAGAAGGACCCGGCACAGGCGAGGAAGATGCTGGCGATGGCCCGGGAGTCCTCGGCGGAGGCCCTCACCGAACTGCGCGACCTGGTCCGGGGGATCCACCCGCCGGTCCTCGCGGAGCGGGGCCTGGGCGACGCGGTCAAGGCGCTGGTCCTGCGGCTGCCGGTCGCCTCCGAGGTGACGGTGGAGCTGCCGGGGCGGGCGGACGCGCCGGTGGAGTCGGCGGCGTACTTCGCGGTCAGCGAGGCCCTGACGAACGCGGTGAAGCACGCGCAGGCCGAGCGGATCTATGTGGACATGCACCATGCGGAGGGGATGCTCCGGGTCTCCGTGACGGACGACGGCAAGGGCGGTGCGGCGGTCGGTTCGGGCTCGGGGCTGAGCGGAATCGAACGGCGACTGGGTACATTCGACGGCGTACTGGCCGTCAGCAGTCCCGCAGGCGGTCCCACCATGGTGACCATGGAGATTCCTTGCGAGTTGTCCTAGCCGAAGATCTCTTTCTGTTGCGCGACGGCCTGGTGCGCATGCTGGAGGCGTACGACTTCGAGATCGCCGCGGCCGTGGAGACCGGGCCCGAGCTGACCCGGGCACTGGCCGAGCTGAAGCCGGACATCGCCGTCGTCGACGTCCGGCTCCCGCCGTCCCAGACGGACGAGGGCCTGCAGTGCGCCCTGGCCGCCCGGCGGGACCGGCCGGGGCTTCCGGTGCTGGTGCTCTCGCAGCACGTGGAGCAGCTGTACGCACGGGAGTTGCTGGCGGACGGCAACGGCGGCATCGGCTACCTGCTGAAGGACCGGGTCTTCGACGCGGACCAGTTCATCGACGCGGTACGGCGGGTGGCGGCGGGCGGCACGGCGATGGACCCGCAGGTCATCTCCCAGCTCCTGTCGCGCCGTTCGCAGGACAAGCCGATGGGCGGTCTCACCCCGCGCGAGCGGGAGGTGATGGAGCTGGTGGCCCAGGGCCGCTCGAACGCCGCCATCGCCTCGCAGATGGTGATCACGGAGCGGGCGGTGGCCAAGCACACGTCGAACATCTTCGGAAAGCTCGATCTGCCCCCGTCCGACGACGACAACCGCCGGGTGCTGGCGGTACTGGCATATCTGGACCACGGCTGATCCCGGCCGCCGCCGGCCGGCCCGCGCCGAGCGTGCGGGCCGGGGCTCCGCTCAGCCGGTGAACCAGCCCGCCGCGTCCAGCCGGAACGCGCCGTGGGGGGCCATCGTGCGCAGGTCCCTCTCCAGGGCGGCCAGCCGCTCCTCGCCGAGCGTCCGGGCCCATTCCGCCCGCAGCCGGTCGAAGCCCCCGGCGGACCGGGCCAGCAGGTCGACGCCGTGCGGGGCGAGGTGGATCAGGGTGCGCCGGCCGTCGGCGGGGTCCGGGGCGCGCTCCACGTAACCGAGCGCCTCCAGCTTCTCGACGGTCTTCCCCGCGGCCTGCTTGGAGACCCCGAGCCGCCGCCCGATCTCGCTGATGGCCGCGCCGTCGCGCCCCACCGCCTGGAGGGCGAAGCCGTACGCGGGCCGGGTCTCGGGGTGCCCGTGCTCGGCCAGGTCCCGGTGCAGGGCGTCGATGATCGAGCGGAAGCCCGCGAAGAGGAGCAGGGGCAGCTCGAAGCCCTTGCCAGAATCGACAACCTGATTTACCTTTTTTTCGTCAACCATGTTGTCGATCCTATCGGCTTCCTCCTCCTGCCAGCCCCTGCCCCTGTTCCTGCCCCTGTCACGAGAGGTCCGTCATGCCCTTCCCCGATCTCACCCCCGAGTCCGCCCCGCCCGGTTCACGGCGCGCCATGGAGGCGGTGACGGAGCGGCTGGGATACCGGCCGGTCGCCATCGCCCGACTGGCCGCCTCGCCGCACGCCCTGGACGGCTTCCTGAAGATCAGCGCGATCTTCGAGGCCTGCACCCTGGACCCGCTCTCCCGCGAGGTCCTGATCATGACGACGGCCACCCGCAACGAGTGTCACCTCTGCGTCGCGATGCACACCGCGAAGCTCACCGCCCTGGACGCCGACCCGGCGCTCATCGCGGCCCTGCGCGACCGCACAGGGCCCCCGCTGCCGGACGAACGCCTGGAAGCCGTAAGGCGGTTCACACTGGCGGTGCTCGCCTCGGCGGGCGCGGTGGACGATGCGGTCCTGGCGGACTTCCTGGCGTACGGCTACACCGAACAGAACGCCCTCGAAGTGGTCCTGGGCATCGGCGCGTACACCCTGTCGACCCTGGCCAACCGGCTCACCGGAGCGCCGGTGGACGCCCCATTGGCCGCCTTCGCCTGAGAGTTGGGGGTTCGGGCCGCTTTCCGGCTGGAGCTTCCCACGAATCGGCCGGAGGGCTGAACGGGTCGCCGGGCCCGCGCGTATGGGACGTCACGCTTCTCCCTCGAAGCAGAGGAGTCCCATGCGACGCACATCGCGCAAGAAACGTTCCACCCTGGCGAACCGGGCCATCGCCGCCTCCGCGGCCCTCATCCTGGGGGGAGGTGGGCTGGTCGCGGTCAATGTCTACGCCTCCGCGGGAGAAGGACCGTCCGGTTCTCCGCCCACCCGGACGCAGAACGCCGGCCGTCAGATGTCCACCATCGACTGTCCCGAAGCCGTGAACGGGCTGCCCGAGGTGCCGGACGAGGCACGCGGGGAGGTCGACCGCGAACTCGCGGCGATGGATACCCAGATCACCGACGCCTACCGGCAGTTCGCGGACCGGAAGGAAGAGATCGCCCAGGATCCGGGGCTGGCGGAGAACGCCGTCCTCGGCCCGTTGCGCAGCAGGCGGACGGCGAGCCTCGACCGGATCGGCATCGCGATCGGACGCGTGGGTGAGCGGCCGACGGGGCTGGAGAGCCTCGCCGGGTGCAGCCTGCGCGCCGACGGCAACCGCCCCGGAAACGGTGACGGCAATGACGGTGACGGCGGCAGCGGCGACGGCGGTCAGGACGACGGCCAAGGCCAGGACCAGGGCCGGAACCAGGGCCAGAACGAAGGCCAGGGCGAGGGTCCCGGGCAGGACCCGGGGCAGGGCGAGGATCCCGGGCAGGGCCAGGGCGGCAACGGGCCCGAGGCCGCCGACTTCGTCGATATCCAGTCCGTCCAGCCCAACGCCGACCGCCCCCGTCAGCGCCGCGGCGCGTCCCGGGGCACCTTCACCACCGACTGCGGCCGTAATGAGAACGGGAAGTTCAACCCGGACAACGTCATCGCCGCACCCGGCGTGAGCAACGGCGCGCACCATATGCACGATTACATCGGCAATCAGGCCAACGACGCCTTCGCGAGCGACGACGATCTGGCGGACGGCGCGACCACCTGCCGCAACCAGGGCGACCGGTCGACCTACTACTGGCCCGTCCTGCGCCTGCAGAACGGGCAGGACGAGAACGACGTGGACGCCGACGGCGGCGGCCGGGACCAGAACATCGGGGAGATCCAGACCCCGTCCCAGGTGACGCTGAAGTTCGTCGGCTCGCCCGTCGGCCGGGTCACCGCGATGCCGCGCTTCCTGCGGATCATCACCGGGGACGCGAAGGCGTTCACCAACGGCGACGCCAACGCCAACGCCTCGTGGAGCTGCACCGGATTCGAGGACCGCCAGTTGGCGGACAAGTACCCGATCTGCCCCGAGGGCAGCCAGGTGGTGCGTACGTTCGCCTTCCAGAACTGCTGGGACGGGCAGAACACCGACAGCGCCAACCACCGCACCCATGTGGCCTTCGCCCAGGACGACGGGCGGTGCCCGAACGGGTTCCGGGCGGTGCCGCAGCTGGTGCAGCGCATCGTCTACGACGTACCGCCGGGGCCCGGCTTCGCCGTCGACTCCTTCCCCGAGCAGCTGCACAAGCCGATCACCGATCACGGGGACTTCATCAACGTCTTCGACGACCGGCTGATGAACAAGCTGGTGCGGTGCATCAACGACGGCCGCCGCTGCCGCTGACGCGGCGCGCGCGGCCCCCGTGTACCTGCGCGGTCAGCTCCCGTGGTGACCGGAGTGCCCGTCCTCGCTCCCCCCTCCGCCACTTTCCCCCGAGTGGTGAGGCGAGGCGGTCTCCACCGTCCCCCCGAGCCGGCCGCGCAGCGCCGCGACCACGTCCGGATCGCCGGAGGCCACCCACTGCCGTCCGACGAGGTACGAGCCGCCGTAGTCCTTGGCCTCGTTGATCCACTCCCGCTGCCCGCGGTCGGTGGCGAAGGTGGTCAGCACGTAACGGCCCTCGTCCGTCTTGCAGTTGGCCTGTCGGAGCTCGGCCGCCTCGGTCCCCACGTTCGGGTCGCAGCCGGCCTTCTTCGCCAGCTGTTCCAGCGTGCCCGTCGCGGCCGGCGGCGGTGTGGGCCGCTTCCGGCCGCCGTCGGCGGTCGGTTCCGTGCTGCACCCGGCCAGGAGCAGAAGCCCCGCCAGGACGACCGCGACGGCCCCGCCGCGGGGTGCGCCTCGCCATTCCGGTTGTGTCGCCATCGGCCCATCCTGCACCCGGATCCGGGCTCAGGGGTGGGCTACGGCAAGACTCACGAGATAGGCCTCCTCGACCTCGCCGTCCGGGAACAGGGCGGTCAGCAGGGCCCGTTCGCGGTCGAAGTAGTCGCGCACCTCCGCCGGATCGCCGATCAGGAAGTCGGAGTGGGTGGCCATGTTGGCGAGATGGACGTCCAGGGGCACACGGCGGCTCCACGCCACCTGCCGGGTGCGGAAGTCGAGCCCGTCGGGCAGCTCGGCCCGGAAGCGGGCCCGGTGGGACGGGACGGCGGGGATCTCCGCCCCGAAGAAGGCCCGCAGCCGCCGCTCCTGGTCCAGGAGCCACTCCACGGACGGATCGCCGTCGTTCCACCACAGGGCGAGCGCCCCGCCCGGCCGCAGCACCCGGCGGGCCTCGGGGATCGAGCGGGCGGGGTCGGTCCAGTGCCAGGCCTGGGCGTAGGTGATCAGGTCCATGGAGCCGGTCCGCAGCGGCAGGGCGTTCCCGTCGCCCCGGACCAGGGGGACGTCCGGCAGGCTCCGGCGGAACTGCTCGGCCATCCCGTCGCCCGGCTCCACCGCGATGATCCGGGCCCCGCGTTCGTACAGCCGTGCCGTACCGAGGCCGGTGCCCGCCCCGACGTCCGCGACCCGGGCTCCGGCGAGCGGCAGTCCGGCCAGGTCCTCGACGGCGTCGAACAGGGCGGGCGGGTAGCTGGGGCGGTGCGCGTCGTACGCGGCGGCGATCGCGTCGAAGGACCGGCCCTGCACAGGTTTCGTCATACCGGCCATCATCGCGCGGGCCTCACGGAACGGCGCGGAAATCTCTGCACGCCTCTGGTCCCCCCGCATACCCGTCAGTACATTGACACCATGTCTAACACGCAGCCAGCGGCGGTCGCGTCGGAGCGGACGCCCCTCAAGGCCCGCAAGGTGTCCTTCGCCTGGGAGAAGACCCCTCTGCACTGGGTGCCGGGCGACCCGTTCACCACCCACACGATCAATGTGCTCCACCTGCTGCTCCCGGCCGGGGAACGCTGGTTCATCCATGTGTACCGGCAGATCCTCCCGTACATCCACGACGACCGGCTCCGCGAGGACGTGATCGGGTTCATCGGGCAGGAGGCCGTGCACTCGCAGGCCCATGACGATGTGCTGCCGCATCTGCGGGAGTTGGGCCTCGACCCGACCCCGTACACCGCGCAGGTCGACTGGCTCTTCGAGAAGCTGCTCGGGGACCGGACCCTGCCGCCGGGGCGGGCGTCGAAGTGGTGGCTGATGGAGCGCGTGGCGACGATCGCGGCGATCGAGCACTACACCGCGTTCCTCGGCGACTGGATCCTCAACGCCGAGGCGCTGGACCGGCGGGGCGCGGACCCCACCATGCTCGACCTGCTGCGCTGGCACGGGGCGGAGGAGGTGGAGCACCGGTCGGTGGCCTTCGACGTCTTCCTGCACGTGGACGGCGGCTACCGGCGGCGGGTGCGCACCTGGGCGGTGGCGTTCTCCGCGCTGGTGTTCCTGTGGCAGCGCGGCACCCGCTTCTTCATGGAGAACGACCCCACGCTGCTGGACGGCAAGGCGTCGTTCAAGGCGTTCCACACGAGCGGCAGGCAGGGCACGCTGCCCAGCACGGGCGCGATCCTGCGGTCCGTCCCCAGCTATCTCAGCCGGTCGTACCACCCCTCGCAGGAGGGCAGTACGGCCCAGGCCGTCGACTACCTCACCCGCTCCCCCGCCGCGCTCGCCGCCGAGACCGCCACGACCGCCACGACCGCCACGACCGCCACGACCGCCACGACGGGAGGGTCCTGACCCATGGCCCTGCCCCGTCTGCGTACCGTCGTGCTCGTCTCCGGCGCCGCCCTGCTCACCCGGCGGGCCCTGAAACGCCGGATCGCCCGGTCACCGCTGTGGCCGCTGCCCGCCCTTCCCGAGCCGATATCGGGCCACTCCCGGCGACGGGCGACGGCGGTCCGCCGGCTGCTGATCACCGGGCGGACCGTGGTCGCCGACGGCGTCGTGCAGCTCCGGCTGGAGGGCGCCGGGCTGCCGCGCTGGACACCGGGCGCCCATCTGGATCTGGTGCTGCCGTCCGGTCTGGTGCGGCAGTACTCGCTGTGCGGCGACCCGCAGGACACCGGTGCGTACACGGTGGCGACCCGGCTGGTGGAGGACGGCCGGGGCGGTTCGCGCGAGGTGCACGAACAGCTCCGGGAGGGGCTGGAGATCGAGGTGCGCGGGCCGCGCAACCGGTTCCCGCTGGCCGACGCCCCGGCCTATGTCTTCGTCGTCGGCGGCATCGGGATCACCCCAGTCCTGCCGATGCTGCGGTCGCTGGCCGCGTCGGGGGCCGAGTGGCGCCTGCTGTACGGGGGCCGGTCGCGGGCCTCCATGCCGTTCCTGGAGGAGATCGAACAGCTCGGCGCGGACGGGGACCGGGTCACGGTCGTCGCCCAGGACGAGGCGGGGCACCCGGACGTCGCGGCGGCGCTGGCCGGCCTCGCCCCCGGAACCGCGGTCCTGTGCTGCGGCCCCGAGCCGCTGATGGACGCCGTCGGGGCCGCGCTCCCCGAGGGATGCACCCTGCACCTGGAGCGGTTCTCGGCCGCGACGGGGGACGCGGCGGGCCCCGGCGCCGGGGCGTTCGAGGTGGAACTGCGGCGCAGCGGGCGCACGGTGCCGGTCGCCGCCGGGCAGTCGGTGCTCGCCGCCGTCCGCGCGGAGCTGCCCCATATCGCGTACTCCTGCGAGCAGGGCTTCTGCGGGACCTGCCAACAGCGGGTCCTGGAGGGCGAGATCGACCACCGGGACGAGCTGCTGACCGACGACGAGCGGGGCGACTCGATGCTGATCTGCGTCTCGCGGTGCCGGGGCGGGCGTCTCGTCCTGGATCTGTAGACCGCCATGGTGCGCGCCCCGGATAGGCTGTTCGCATGACAACCGGGGTGCGGCGCAGGATGGGCGTCGACGAGCGCAGGCAGCAACTGATCGGCGTCGCGCTGGACTTGTTCAGCCGCCGCTCGCCCGAGGATGTGTCGATCGACGAGATCGCCGCGGCCGCGGGGATCTCCCGTCCGCTGGTCTACCACTACTTCCCCGGAAAGCAGAGCCTGTACGAGGCGGCGCTGCGGCGGGCCGCGGACGAGCTGGCGGCCCGCTTCCTGGAGCCGCTGGAAGGGCCTCTGGGGACGCGGCTGCTGCGGGTGATGGGGCGGTTCTTCGACTTCGTCGACGAGCACGGCCCCGGCTTCTCGGCGCTGATGCGCGGCGGGCCGGCGGTCGGCTCGTCGAAGGCGAACGCCATGATCGACGGGGTCCGGCAGGCCGCGTACGAGCAGATCATCACGCACCTGGGGGTGAGTGAACCGCCCGCCCGGCTGGAGCTGGTGGTCCGCTCCTGGGTCTCGCTCGCCGAGTCGACGGCGCTGATCTGGCTGGACGGGCGGCGCATCCCGCGCGCCGAGCTGGAGATGCAGCTGGTGCACGACTTCGCGGCGCTCGCCGCGGTCAGCGCCGCCTACGACCAGGAGATGGCGGGCATCGTGCTGCGGGTGCTGTCCCAGGAACCGGCGGACGGCCCGTTCGGGGAGCTGCTGGCGCGGCTCGCCGCGTTCGCCCCGGACGTGCCCGCCGTGCCCGCGCAGCGCCGGCCGCTCTGAGGGCGGCCGGGCGCCGGGCCGGGTCAGGCCGGCAGGCCGTTGCGGTGGGAGACCCGGCGGGCTGCGGCCAGCAGGGCGTGGATCTGCGGGCCCGCCTGGTCGATCTCGGTGACCGGGCGGGGGAACGGCAGCCGGACGTCCTCGTGGCTGCTGGGGTACTCGAGCCGCAGGGTCACACCGAAGCGGTCCAGGGCCAGCGGCACGGCCCGGGTCATGCCGCGCTCCGGGCGGGGGTGGACGAGGCGCAGGAGCAGCGGGACGAGCTCGGCGTGGTCGTCCACGAGGTGGGTGAGCATGCCCGCCTCGCACGCGGCGATCGGGTCGATCTCCGCCTCCTCCAGCTCCTCCAGGGTGACGAACGTGCGCCCCTCGGCGTCCTCCAGGACGGCCTGCCCGAACTCCATGCAGGTGCTCTGCCCGGTGTCGGTGCTGTACGGGGCGGCCAGCAGCCCGGTGACCGTGACGCGGGCGCGCAGCCGGTCGCGTACGGGGGTGGGAGCGACGTCCGTGAACTCGAGCCGGGCCGGAACGCGTTCGGCGCTCGGGGCGTGGCTGCCGTTGTCGGGGGCGTGCAGGTGGATGTGGCCCATCGCGCCCGTGCCGTCGAGGCGGCGGACTTCGGTGTGCAGTCCGTCGCTGACCACGGTCATGGAGTGGGCGACGGTCAGGATCGACCGGACGCGCTCGGCGCGGGTCGGCTGCGTGGCGCGGGGGCGGGAGAGACGCATCCGAGTTCTCCAGGAGGGGTCGACGGAACCCAAGCAGCTACTTAGGTATGCCTAACCTTACCCACATGACCCGTGCGCGGATAGTGCGGGGCTGGAGGGCGGTGATCTGACGGGCCCCGGCCGGCCCTCCGGGGCGTGCACCGGGGCCGTGGGTCCGGGGACGGGACGGACGGCTCAGAGCTGGAGTTCGGTGCGCAGCGCGGCGGCGAGGCCGACCTCCGCGTTGTCCGACTGGCCGCGCTCGAAGGCGCGCTGGTACGCCTCGTCGCCGACGGCCGCCCGCGCCTGGAGCTCGCAGGTCTCGCGGACCGGACCCAGCTCGGGCGTGCCGCGCTGGGGGTGGCCGACCATGCGCCAGTACGCGTGTCCGGTGCCGTAGACCCGGGCGGCCTGCGCGCCCGCGCCCTGGGCGGCGATGGCGGCGGCCAGGATGTCCAGGCCCAGCGCGATGCCGAAGCTGTCGCGCAGCCGGTGCTTGCCCGCGAGCATGGAGCGGGCGTGCGCGGCGGAGGCCGCCGGGCGGCCCTGGAACAGGGCGATCAGGGCGAGTTGGTAGTCCGCGTAGGAGCGGGTCCAGAATTCGCCGCCGCGCTCGCAGGCCCGGCGCAGCGCGGTGGCCGCCGCCTCGGACTCGGTGAGCCGGCCGAGCGCGGTGAGCGCGAAGACGGTGATGAGGTGGCAGCGCAGCCGGTGGGCCGAGCCCGCCGGGACGCTCTCGGTCATCCGCAGGACCCGGTCGGCCGCCTCCAGGGCCGCCGCCGGCTCCCCGGTCATCAGCTGGGTGAGGCCCGAGAGGTAGGCCGCGCCGAGCATGCCCTCGTCGTCCCGCTCGTACAGGGCGGTGGCCGTACAGAGCGCACCGTACTTCTCGGCGGTCGCGAAGTCGCCCTGGAGCAGCGCCGCGACGCCGAAGACCCAGTGCAGCCCGGTCCGGTGGGGGCCGTCGACCGGGCCCGCGTCCAGGGCGCGCTGCGCGTAGCTCCGGGCCTCGGAGAGGTGGCCGCAGCAGGCCCAGAAGAAGCCGACGCGGCCCGCCATCTCCTGTGCCCCGACGACGTCGTGGACGAGCAGGTGCTCCAGTGCGGCGCACAGGTCCAGATGGGTGTCGGACACCTTGTGGTACCAGGACACCTGGTCGGGTCCCGTCCAGCCGTCGTGGGCGCGGCGGGCGAGGCCGAGGAAGCTTCTCG
Source organism: Streptomyces sp. NPDC020884 (assembly GCF_044333935.1). Classification (NCBI taxonomy): domain Bacteria; kingdom Bacillati; phylum Actinomycetota; class Actinomycetes; order Kitasatosporales; family Streptomycetaceae; genus Streptomyces; species Streptomyces sp. NPDC020884. The sequence continues at coordinate 465,429 of NZ_JBIRRY010000001.1, forward strand.
CGTGCCGGTCGGCGGCGGCGCGGGTCTCGCCCAGCTCGGTGAGCCACATCCGGCCGTACTCCCGCAGGGTGTCGAGCATGCGGTAGCGGTCGCCGTCGCGCTGGACGACGGACTGGGCGACGAGGCCCTGGAGCGCCCGGTCCACCTCGTCCGCGGTGAGCGGGCCGCCGGCGCAGACCTCGCGGGCGACCTCCTCGTCGAAGTCGGCCCGCAGCGGGGTGAGGCGGGCCCACAGGAGGCGCTCCAGCGGGGTGCACAGCTCGTGGGACCAGCCGATGGCGGTGCGCAGGGTGCGGTGGCGGCGGGGCCACACCCTCTCGTCGGCGAGGAGGTCGAGGCGGGCCGTGTCCGACGCCCGGAAGCCCACGCCCGGACCGCCCGCGCCGATGCCGCCCACGCCGAGGCCGGCGCCCTGCGCGTCGAAGCGGGTGCCGATCCGGGTGGCGAGCTGGGCCACGCTGTGCCGGCCGATGCCCGCGGCGGCCAGTTCGATGGCGAGCGGGATGCCTTCGAGGCGGCGGCAGATCTCGGTGGCGGCGGCCTCGTCCCCGGGCGCGTCGAGGCCGGCCCGCGGGTCGGCCGCGCGCAGCCGGTCGGCGAAGAGCTGGAGGGCGTCGGGCGCGCCGTCGACCGGGAGCGGCGGCACCTCGACGACGTACTCGCCGCGGGTGCCGAGCGGCTGCCTGCTGGTGACCAGGACGGTCAGGCCGCTCGAGGTGGTGAGGATCTCGGCCAGCAGGTGGGAGCAGGGGCCCCGGAGGTGTTCGGCCGAGTCGAGGACCAGCAGGAGGTGTTTGTCGCCGAGCCATTCGCAGAGCGCCTCGACGGGCATCCGCAGGGTGTGGTCGGCGAGTCCGACCGCGTCGGAGACCGTGGGGAGCAGCAGCCCGTCGTCGTAGAGCGGGGAGAGGTCGGCCCACCAGGCGCCGTCCGGGTAGCGGTCGGCGGCGGCGCGGGCGGCCCGGACGGCCAGCCGGGTCTTGCCGACGCCGCCGGGGCCGATCAGGGTGGTCATCCGCCGGGTGGCCAACGCGGTGTGCAGCCGGGCCAGTTCGGCCCGCCTCCCGACGAAGCTGCTCGTCTCGTCGGGAAGGTATCCCACCTTGGTCATCATCACCGTCCGCACGCTGGGGCAGGGGGCGCCGGCGAGCCGACCGCCCCGGGTGGGGCTCCTGCCGCGCGCACCGGGCCGGCCGGGCCTCCCCCGACGGGGAGAACGCGGCCGGCCCGGTGGACCAGGACGGCTGTCGCGGCTTCGTCGCCGACGTCTGCCGTCACCGTAGTGCCGTGGGAGGTCAGCGCAGAGTGAAGACGGCCACCGTGCGTCCCGGGACGGTGAAAGTGGCCGATTTCCCGTCGTACCTGGCTCGTTTGACCGTAGAGTCCGCCCCCTTGGTCTGGATCGGGTGCAGGGCGTACGTCCTCCCGGCCGGTGCGGCGAGCCGCTGGGTCGCGGTCTGCGGCGCGGCGTTGAGGACGACGACGAGCTTGCCCAGGCGCATGGTGATCACGCCGGGGGTCTCGTCCGTTCCCGAGAGCGGGAAGGACAGGGCGGACTGCACCTGACCGGCGGTGCGCAGGGAGAACTCCTTCTCGGTGGTCCGGATGGTGAGCAGGTCGCGGTAGGCGGCCGACGCCCCCTCGATCCGGGCGCAGCCGGGCGCGATCGTCCCGGCGGCGGCCAGGAGCGGTTTCGCGTACGGCCACTTGTCCTGGTTGTCGGCTGCGGGCGGCAGGCCCCGGCCGAAGCCGTTGCCGTCGCGGCAGTCCCAGTGCAGGGCGTTGAACCAGTCGCCGCTGTCGTAGGAGTTGCGGTCCAGGGACTTGGAGCGCAGCAGGTCGGTGCCCGCCTGGGAGAGCGAGGGCCCCTGGGAGAGGACGGCGGCGGCCATGGCCACCACCTGGGCCCTGGCCCGTTCGGCGGCCGTGGTGGAGGCCGGGAGCTTGAAGGCGAGGGCGTCGAAGAGCGTCTCGTTGTCGTGGGCGTCGGAGTAGGCCAGCGCGTCGCCGGGTGCGGCCGCGTATCCGGCGGGCGCCCCGTTGTAGTCGACGTCGGAGCCCTTGACGCTGCGGCCGGAGGTGTCGGTGAAGGTGTAGTCGGCGAGGTTGCCGGTGAGGCCGACCTTGATCAGGTCCTGGTAGTGCAGCAGCCGGGCCTTCTGTTCGGCGCGGGTGCCGTTGGCCGGGGAGGCGTTGGGGTCGGTGTAGAGGCCGGTGGCGAAGCCCTGGACGCCGGGGTCCTCGTCGAAGGGGCCGCCGCCGCGCACGGCGTCGCGGGCCCGGTCGGAGAAGGTGGCGATGCCGGTGCCGGCCATGTTCTTCTGGGTGGCCTGGACGAAGCGGGCGTCGTCCGCGATCTCGCCGAAGTTCCAGCCCTCCCCGTACAGGACGATCTTCTTCCCGTCGACGCCGTCCTCGGCGAGCGTGAGAGCGTCGAGCGCGGTGCGGACCGCGAGGATGTTGTCCTTGGGGTGGTGGCCCATCAGGTCGAAGCGGAAGCCGTCGACCTTGTACTCCTTCGCCCAGGTGACGATCGAGTCGACGACGAGCTTGCCCATCATGGTGTTCTCGGGCGCGGTGTTGGCGCAGCAGGTGGAGGTGGCGACGGTGCCGTCCTCCAGGAGCCGCTGGTAGTAGCCAGGCACGATCCTGTCGAGGACCGACTTGTCGTCCTGCCCGGAGGCGACGGTGTGGTTGTAGACGACGTCCATGACGGTCCGCAGACCGGCCCGGTTGAGGCCCTGGACCATCTGCCGGAACTCGACCGTGCGCCGCGTGCCGTCCGGGTCGGAGGCGTAGGAGCCCTCGGGGACGGTGTAGTGGAGGGGGTCGTACCCCCAGTTGAAGGCGTCCTTCGCGGCGGCCTTGCTCACACAGGCCTGCTGCTCCGGGGAGTCGGGGGCGTGGACGGAGAGGTCGCAGGCGGGCTTCGCCTGGTCCTTCTTCTTCTCCGGGACGGTCCCGATGTCGAAGACGGGCAGCAGGTGGACGTAGCTCGTGCCGGAGTCGGCGAGTTTCTCGAGGTGCTTCATGCCCCTGGAGCGGGTGTCGGTGAAGGCGAGGTATTCCCCCGGGTGCTTCGCCGTGCGGTCCGTGACGGAGAAGTCGCGGACGTGCAGCTCCTGGATCTGGGCGTCCCGCAGCGGGGTGGCGGCGGGCTTCTTCAGGCCGGACCAGCCGCGCGGCGCGAGCTTCGGGTCGGCGAGGTCGACGACGAGGCTGCGGGCGGAGTCGGCGGTCAGAGCGGTGGAGTAGGGGTCGGTGACCTTGTTGGTGACCAGCTTCTGGACGGTGGGCGCCCAGACGGTGACGGCGTACCGGTAGGGCTTGCCCTGCCAGCTCTTCCTGCCGGTGACCGACCAGACGCCGGTGCGGTCGTCGCGCTTCATCGGGTGGGTGCGGCCGTCGAGTTCGAGGGCGACGGTCGCGGCGGTGGGGGCCCACACGGAGAGCGTGGGCGTACCGCCACGGAACACCGGACCGAGCGACGCGGAGGCCGCCTTCTTCCCGTACAGGTCGTCCAGGATGCCCGCCGTCTGTACGCCGGTGGCGGCGAGCAGGGCCCCGTTCGCGGCGCGCTGGGTGGCGACGAGCTGGCCGCGCAGGGACTCACGGACGCGGTCGCGGTCGCGGGCGTCGACGGTGAAGGCCGGATAGTCCTTGAGGTGCGGGTACTTCGCCTTCTGCGCGTCGCTGAGCGCAGCCGAGGTGAGCCGCAGCCACCGGCCCTCGTCGGAGAGCGCCCCGTCGACGACGGAGATGCCGCCCTTCTTGGCGTACACGAGCTGCTGGCTGGTGGCGTCGGTGGTCTTCACCTTCCAGACGACGGTGTTCGCGTCGATCCACTGCGCCTCGGCCTTGGTGAGGTCGGGGGCAGCCCCGCCGCCGGTCTGCGGGAGCAGATAGCCGGGCTTGCCGCCGAGCATCCAGACCTCGTGGCCGTACGTGGCGATGTCGAGGGACTGGTCGCTGGGGAGGTCCTTCTCGTCGCCCTTGTGCAGGATGTAGCCGAGCGAGGTGGCCCCGTCGACGAGCGGGACCTCGAAGGTGACCCCGTAGGCGTCCTCCTTCACGGGCATCAGCGGCTTCGACCAGTCGGTGGGGTCCTTGGCCCCGCCCCAGGTGTGCAGGCCCCAGCCCTCGTAGTCGCCGTCCGCGCGGTGGTAGTTGAGGACGGCCTTCGTGGTGTCCTGCGGCGGGGCCTCGGGGGCTTCGGCCGTCTGCTCGTCCTTGCCCTGCTCGATCCAGACCTGACCGGTCGCGCCGAGGTCGATGGTCCGCTCCGGTCCGTCGGCCGTGCCGTTCTTCTCGACGGTGTACGGGACCGAGGTCGCGCCCTTCTCCAGGTCGATCCAGGCGAACGCGCCGTAGGCGTCCCGGCCGATGAACTCGGCGGTCTTCTCACCGGACTTCAGCTGCCAGCCGGCGTAGTCGCCGTCGGCTCGCCGGTAGTGGACGACGGCCCGGTCGCGCTCGACGGCGACGGGCTTGCCGGGCGGCGGGGCCTGACCTGCGGTGGTCGAGGCGAGCGCGCTGGAGGTGCGGCCGGTGCGGTCGACGACGACGGCCTTGTAGCGCAGCGGGGTGCCCGCCGGCACCGTCGCGTCGAGGTACTGGGTGACCTTGTACGGGGCGCGGTCGGCCGAACCGAGCGTCTGCCACTTCCCGTTGCCCACCTGGGCGGCGATGACGACCCGGTTGAGCTGACCGCCGTCCACGTCGGCGGCGATCTCGACGGTGCCGGTCGCGCCGGCGGCCGGGGCCTCGAGCGCGATCGTGGGCCTGGCGGCGGGAGCGCCGACGGTCCGGTCCGCCTTCAGCACGATGCTGGAGAGGGCGGGCACGGTGACGGTGACCCGCCGGTCCTCGCCGCTGCGGACCTGGGCGGAACCGCCGTACAGCGTACGGAAGTTCATTCCGGCCGACTCGGTGGTCAGCTGGACCTTCCGCGGGCTCGTGCCGTTGTTGGAGGCGACGAGGTATTCGTACGGCCGCCGGGTGTCGATGCGGGAGGTGGCGTAGACGGAGCCCTGCGCGGCCCGCTCGATCTGGGTGCCGTCCCGCAGCGCCGGATGGCTCTTGGTGAGCTTCGAGAGCGCGGCGATGGAGCGGTAGACCGGGTGCCGCGTGTCGTACGCGTCCGAGGCGTGGGTCCGGTCGGTGCCGAGCTGGTCGTCGTCGAGGTAGTCGGCGGTCTTCGAGGCGAAGAGGGTCTGGCGGGAGTCCTTGTCGCCGCCCGCGCCGGTGAAGCCCTGTTCGTCGCCGTAGTAGATCACCGGGTTGCCCCGGCCGAGGAACATCAGCTCGTTGGCGAGCCGGGCCCGCTTCAGCAGCTCCGCGTCATCGGCCTTGGGGTTGTCCTGCCGGAGGAAGGTCCCGATGCGGCCCATGTCGTGGTTGCCGAGGAAGGTGACCTGTTCATAGGCGTTGGCCTTGTCGGTGGTGTAGCGGTAGTCGTTCGCGTACACCGAGGAGAGCCGGTCGGCGGGCGCGCCCTGGGAGGCGAACTGCCGGGCGGCGTCCTGGAACGGGAAGTCCAGCGTGGAGTCCAGGCGGCCCCGGGTCACGTACGGCGAGGTGATCTCGGTGTCGGCGGAGTAGACCTCGCCGAACATGAAGAAGTCGTCCCGGCCGCGCTTCGCCGCGTAGGCGTCGAGCGCGGTGGCCCACTGGGTCCAGAAGTCCAGGTCGACGTGTTTGACCGTGTCGATCCGGAAGCCGTCGATGTCGAAGTCGCGGACCCACTTCTGGTAGATCTTCTCCATGCCCTTCACGACCTCGGGACGCTCGGTCCACAGGTCGTCGAGCCCGGAGAAGTCGCCGTACTCGTTGGACTCGCCCGCCCAGGTCGAATCGCCCCGGTTGTGGTACATGGTGGGGTCGTTGAGCCAGGACGGGACCTTCTTCCCGGCGTCCGGGGCCGTCACCGGGGTGTACGGGAAGGAGTCCTCGTCGACCTTCTCGACGCCTTCGCGGTCGTCGAAGGGGCGGCCGTTCACGTCGAGGTAGGGGAAGGCGCCCTTGGGCTTGTAGCCGTAGGCCTTCTCCGCGTGGTCGACGGTGTCGGCGGTGTGGTTGGTGATGACGTCGAAGAAGACCTTCATGCCCTTGGCATGGGCCTTGTCGATCAGCCGCTCGAGGTCGGCGTTGGTGCCGAAGTGCGGGTCGACCTGGGTGAAGTCGGTGATCCAGTAGCCGTGGTAGCCCGCCGAGGCGTCCTTGCCGGTGCCCTGGACGGGCCGGTTCTTGAAGATCGGCGCCAGCCAGATGGCGGTGGTGCCGAGGTCCTTGATGTAGTCGAGCCTGCCGGTCAGGCCCTTGAGGTCGCCGCCCTGGTAGAACCCCTTGTCGGTGGGGTCGTAGCCGGTCTCCAGCCGTGAACCGGTCAGCCCGCCCCGGTCGTTGGAGCGGTCGCCGTTGGCGAACCGGTCGGGCAGCACGAAGTAGAACTGCTCCCGTGTGAGGTCGTGCCGGGCCGCCTCGCGGGCGAGCCCGGCGTCCGAGGGCGGGGCGGGCGGCCGGGGCGAGGCGGCGGCGGTGGTGGCCGCCGGGACGACGGGCAGCAGCGCCACGCACAGGGCGGCCACCGCCCCTCGTCTCAGGGTGGTTCGGGACACGGAGGGTGCTCCTCGGCTTGATCGGTCGGGGTCGATCGGTGGGGAAGCGGGCCGGTGACGCACGCCACCGGCCCGCCGAGGGAGGTACGGGGAGGGTCAGCCGCGCCAGACGTCGGCGGTCAGGGTGACCTTCCCGGAGGACGGGACGGTGGCGGTGCGGTTGGCGCCGCTCTCCCAGGTGACGTTGCCGCTGCCGTCCCTGCGGACGTACTTGTACGCGAACGTGGTCCCGGCGGGCAGGTTCACGTCCAGCTTCCAGAGGGGGTACGCGGCCGGGTCGAGCTTCGGCGCGCTCGCCGGGTTCCAGTTGCCGAGGGCAGCCTGGTCGCCGGTGACGTGGATGTTCTGGCCGGGCTGGGTGGTGGCGCTGACGCCGAAGGAGGCGCCGGAGGGGCCGTCACCGGGTCCCGGGTCGGGGTTCGTGCCGCCGGAGCAGGTGCGGGCGCCCGCGTGCAGGGCGACGGCGGTGCCCGCGCCGAGGGTGGCGGTGAACTGACCGGACCCGTTGACGCTCACGCCGTTGCCCGACTGCACGTCGCAGTAGTCGCCGGCGGGCAGCGAGGTCTGGAAGGTCCGGGTGAGCGGGGAGCCCTCGTGGTTGATGGCCACATAGGCCTTGTCGCCCCGGCCGAAGGCGATCTGGTCGCCGCCGTTGTCCCACCAGTTCGTGACGGCCTGACCGCGTGCGGTGTTGCGCAGGCCCACCATGGAGGAGATCTCGCGCCAGGCGTGCTGGCACTTCCAGCCGTCGCTGTAGCAGGCGTTCACCTGGCCGCCGTTGGGCGGTCCGGCGTCGTGGTCGCTGAACTCGTAGCCGGAGTGGACGTCCGGGGAGCCGTAGGGCCAGGCCAGCATGAAGACGCCGGCCAGGGTGTAGGCGGAGCCGTTCTTGTAGCTGAGGGTGTCGCCGCCGCGCTCGGTGTCGTGGTTGTCGACGAAGACGGCCGATTTGCCGGACTCCATGAAGCCCCAGCCCTCGCCGAAGTTCTTCAGGTTGGCGAGGTTCTCGTTGAGGAAGACCTGCTTGAGGCTCCGCCCGTACCGGAACTCCTGGACGTCTCCTGAGCCGAGGTACTCCGAGGGCGAGACGGCCTCGCCCGCCCCGTGGATCGCCTCGTGCTTCCAGTAGACGTTCGGTTTGCTCAGCCGGGACTTGATGTCGGCGAGGTCGCCGGCCGGCATGTGCTTGGCGGCGTCGATCCGGAAGCCGTCGACGCCGAGCGAGAGCAGGTCGTCCAGATAGCCGGCGATCCTGCCGCGTACGTAGTCCTCGCCGGTGTCCAGGTCGGCGAGGCCGACCAGTTCGCAGTTCTGGACGTTGGCCCGGTCCTGGTAGTTGTTGATCTGCGAGGTGCAGTCGTCGAGGTCCGGCGCCGAGTAGACGCCCGGATAGTTGTACTTGGTGTACGAGGAGCCGCCGGTGCCGGTGCCGTTGCCCGCCGCCATGTGGTTGATGACGGCGTCGGCGATGACCTTCACCCCGGCCGAGTGACACGTGTTCACCATGGCGCCGAAGGCGGCGCGGTCGCCGAGGCGGCCGGCGATCCGGTAGCTGACGGGCTGGTAGGACGTCCACCACTGGCCGCCCTGGATGTGCTCCTGGGGCGGCGAGACCTGGACGTGGCCGTAGCCCGCCGGACCGAGCGTGTCCGTGCAGGCCTTGGCTACGGAGTCGAACTTCCACTCGAACATCACGGCGGTGACGTCCTTGTCGCCCGGAGCGGCGGCCTGTGCGGTGCCTGCGGCGCCGAATCCGGTGGGGATGACGAGGGCGGCGGCGCCGGCCACCAGGGCGAGCGCGGCAGACAGGGGTCTGCGTGCCATGTCTTTCCTCCTGCGGGTGGGGGAAACGCGGGTGACGGTGCAGCCTCAGCCGGCAACGCGCCATGCCCTCAAGGCTCCTGAAGGTTCTTGCTGCAAGAATGCAAACCTTGCCGCGGAGCAGACCGTACGAGCCCGCCCATCGCCGGTCAACCCTTTGGACACACACCGCTCATATCCGCGAAACGAAGCAGATTTCTTGCTGCAAGACCTTCCGCAAGATATTGCGGGCCTGTTACGTTTCATCCCGACTCCGGTCCGGTCGGCCGAGGGTTCCGGTGCCGGTTCACGTCATCGGACCCCACGCGCCCGGCCGGCCGGGCCGGTCACGACAAGAGAGGCGCCCGGAGTCGCTACAACTCCCCGCCGGCCCTTCCTGGGCCGACTCCTGGCGCCTCTCCTGTACGTGCCCCCGAACCTGCCTCAGTCCCCCGCGCGCACCGCCGCCGTCGAGCCCCGGACCACCAGCTCCGGCTGGAAGACGTACTCGGTGCGCTGCACCGGGCTGCCGCCGATCTCCTCCAGCAGCGCGCCCACCGCGGCCGCCGCCATCGCCTGCACGGGCTGGCGCACGGTCGTCAGCGGCGGGTCGGTGAAGGCGATGAGCTGCGAGTCGTCGAAGCCGACGACCGAGACGTCACGGGGCACATGAAGGCCTCTCCCCCGGGCGGCGCGGACCACGCCGAGGGCCATCAGGTCGCTGCCGCAGACGATGCCGGTGCAGCCCGCGTCCAGCAGGGCGCCCGCCGCCACCTGGCCGCCCTCCACGCTGAACAGGGTCGAGCAGACCAGCAGTTCGGCCTCCGCGCGGTCCAAGCCGAGCATCGAGACGGCCGCCTCCACGAATCCGTCGCGCTTGCGGCGGGAGGGGACGTAGCGCTGCGGGCCGATGGCCAGGCCGATCCGGCGGTGGCCGAGTTCGGCGAGGTGCCCCAGTGCCATCCGTACGGCAGCGTTGTCATCGGGCGAGACGAACGGGGCGCTGATGCGCTCGTTGTAGCCGTTGATGAGGACGAACGGCACGCCGCGCTCGGTGAGCGCGGCGTAGCGCCCCGGGTCGGCGGAGGTGTCCGCGTGCAGCCCGGACAGGAAGACGATGCCGCCGACGCCCCGCTCCACGAGCTGCTCGACGAGCTCGTCCTCGGTGGCCCCGCCCGGCAGCTGGGTGCAGAGCACGGGGGTGTAGCCGTGCCCGGCCAGCACCTGTTCGACGGACTGCGCGAACGCCGGGAAGATCGGGTTGGTGAGTTCGGGCGTCACCAGGCCGATCAGTCCGGCGCTGCGCTGCCGCAGCCGTACGGGCCGCTCGTAGCCCAGGATGTCGAGCGCCGCGAGCACCCGCTGACGGGTGGAGTCCGCGACGCCCTGCTTCCCGTTCAGGACCCGGCTGACCGTCGCCTCGCTGACCGCCGCCTGTCCGGCGATGTCGGAGAGCCGGGGCGCCGCCGTGGTCCTGGGCGCGGGCAGGGTCACACCGTCCACCAGACCGTGGTGTCGGCGGGCAGCTCGGCCTCGGCGCCGTCCACGGCGACCGGGGAGCTGGCGAGCAGGACCCGGCCGCGGGCGGCGATCCGGACCGGGGCGCCGGTGGTGTTGACGGTGCAGACGAAGCCGGGGCGGGAGAAGACGAGGACGCCCTCGGGGCCGTCCAGCCACTCGACGCCGGAGCCCGCGCCGAGGCCCGGGTGGTCCCGGCGGGCGGCGATGGCGGCCCGGTAGAGCTCCAGGGTGGAGCCCTCCACGCCGGTCTGCGCCTCGACGGACAGCTCGCCCCAGCCGGCGGGCTGCGGGAGCCAGCTGCCGCCGTCGCCGAAGCCGTACGAACTGCCCTCGCGGGTCCACGGGATCGGGACGCGGCAGCCGTCGCGGAAGCCGTCCTGGCCCTCGGCGCGGAAGAACGAGGGGTCCTGGCGGGCCTCGTCGGGCAGGTCGGTGACGTCGGGCAGGCCGAGCTCCTCGCCCTGGTAGACGTAGGCGGAGCCGGGCAGCGCGAGCATGAGCAGGGAGGCCGCGCGGGCCCGGCGCAGGCCCAGCTCGCGGTCGCCGGGGGTACGGATCTGGGTGCCCAGGCCCGCCGGGTTGGCGAACCGGGTGGCGTGCCGGGTGACGTCGTGGTTGGAGAGCACCCAGGTGGCGGGCGCGCCGACCGGGCGCATGGCGTCGAGCGAGGTGTCGATGACCTCACGGAGCTCGGCGGCGTCCCAGGCGGTGGCCAGGTACTGGAAGTTGAACGCCTGGTGCATCTCGTCGGGGCGCACATAGTTGGCGGTGCGCTCGACGGTGGGGGTCCAGGCCTCGGCGACGGCGATCCTCTCGCCCGGGTACTCGTCGAGGATGGTGCGCCAGCTGCGGTAGATCGCGTGCACGCCGTCCTGGTCGAAGAAGGGCATGACGTCGTTGCCGAGCAGCTTGAGCTGGTCGTGGGCGCCGAGGTCGGGCAGGCCCTCGGCCTTGACGAGGCCGTGGGCGACGTCGACCCGGAAGCCGTCGACGCCCATGTCGAGCCAGAAGCGCAGGATCGAGCGGAACTCGTCGGCGACGGCCGGGTGCTCCCAGTTGAAGTCGGGCTGCTCGGGGGCGAAGAGGTGGAGGTACCAGTCGCCGGGGGTGCCGTCCGGGTTCGCCGTACGGGTCCAGGCGGGGCCGCCGAAGATGGACTCCCAGTCGTTGGGCGGGAGTTCGCCGTCGGCGCCCTTTCCGGGGCGGAAGTGGTAGCGCTCGCGCAGGGCGGAGCCGGGGCCCTCGGCCAAGGCGCGCTTGAACCACTCGTGCTGGTCGGAGGAGTGGTTGGGGACCAGGTCGACGATGATGCGCAGCCCCAGTCCGTGGGCCTCACGGATCAGCGCGTCGGCGTCCAGCAGATTGCCGAACATCGGGTCGATGGCCCGGTAGTCGGAGACGTCGTAGCCCGCGTCCGCCTGCGGGGAGGCGTAGAAGGGGCTGAGCCAGACCGCGTCGACGCCCAGGTCCTTCAGGTGGGGCAGGCGGGCGGTGACGCCGGCGAGGTCGCCCATGCCGTCGCCGTTGCCGTCGGCGAAGCTCCGCGGATAGACCTGGTAGATCACCGCGTCCTGCCACCAGCCGGTGCGGTGGCCCGGGGCGTCGTCGGACGTGCCGGTGGAGGGGGCAGCGAGATGCTGGGTCATGTCGTCCCTGGGGTGTCTGGGTGGGGAGCGGCGCCGGGACCGGGTCGGGGTTTCCGGCGCCGCCGTGACGGGTGCGGTGGTGCGTGCGGGTGCCGGGGGCTCAGCCCTTGACGGCTCCGGCGGACATGCCGGTGACGAGGTGCTTCTGCGCGAAGAGGAACACCAGGGCGGCCGGGATGGCGATGAGGACGGAGGCGGCGGTCATCGGGCCCCACTGGGCTCCGTACTGGTTGACGAACTTCTGGAGTCCGCCGGCCAGCGTGAGGTTCTCGTCGCCGACCAGGAAGGCGGAGGCGTACGCCACTTCGCCCCAGGCGGTGATGAAGGAGTAGAACGCGGTCACCGCGAGGCCCGGCTTGGCCAGCGGCAGGATGAGCCGCCAGAAGGTGCCGAACGGGGTGAGGCCGTCGACCTCGCCGGACTCGTCGATCTCGCGCGGGATGGTGTCGAAGAAGCCCTTCATCATCCAGGCGCAGAACGGCACCGAGATGGTGAGGTAGGTGATGACGAGCCCGGCGGGCTGATTGAGCAGCCCGAGGTTCGACATGATGTTGTAGATCGGCACGATGAGGACGGCGACCGGGAACATCTGGGTGATCAGCAGCGTCCACATCAGCCCGCGCTTGCCGGGGAAGCGGAAGCGGCTGACGGCGTAGCCGGTGGTGGCGGCGACGAAGACGCCGACCACGGTGGAGAGTCCGGCGATGATCGCGGAGTTGGCGAACCAGTTGAGGAACTCGGTGTCGCGGATCAGGTTCGTGTAGTTGACGAACGTGGTCTCGCGGAAGAAGTCCGTGGTGGTCGCGAACTTGGCGGGCTTGAGCGAGGTCAGCAGGACCCACAGCACCGGGAAGACCGCGATCACCGAGGCGATGATCAGGGTGAGGTGCAGGCCGACGGAGGCGAGCGGGGAGCGCTCGCCGCGCGGCCGGACCCGGGGCACGGCGTGCCGGGCGGAGGTGTCGGTCGCGGTGGTCACCAGTTGTCTCCCTGGGAGCGCAGGACTCGCCGGTAGACCACGGCGAAGAGCATCAGGAGTACGAGGATCAGCACGCCCCAGGTGGAGGACTGCGCGTAGTCGCGCGGGCTGATCTCGAAGGAGAACTTGTACGCCTGGGTCACCAGGATCTGGGTCGCCTCGCCGGGTCCGCCGCGGGTCAGCAGGAAGATCACCGGGAACATGTTGAAGGTCCAGATGGTGGAGAGCAGGATCACCGTGGTGGAGACCGGGCGCAGTCCGGGCAGCGTGATGTGGCGGAAGCGCTGCCAGGGGGTCGCGCCGTCCATCTCGGCCGCCTCGTACTGCTCGGAGGGGATGGACTGGAGTCCGCCGAGGAGGGCGACCATCATGAACGGGATGCCGAGCCAGACGTTGACGGCGATCACGGAGAACTTCGCCCAGGTGGGGTCGTTCAGCCACGGGATGCCGTCGATGCCCGACCCGGTCAGCACCTTGTTGAGCAGCCCGCGGTCCTCGTTGTAGAGGAACCGCCAGGCGAAGACGGAGACGAAGCCGGGGATGGCCCAGGGCAGGATGAGGGCCATGCGGTAGGCGGAGCGCCCGGCGATGCGGCGGTTGAGGATGTTCGCCAGGCTCATGCCGAGGACGAACGTGACGCTCACACAGGAGACGGTCCACACCAGCGTCCAGCCGAGCGTGCCGAGGAACTGCGAGCCGGTCAGTGCGTCGATGTAGTTGTCCGCGCCGACGAACTCGTAGGTCGCGGGGATCTCGTTGACGCCGATGGAGCGGGCGACGTTGCGCTCGTCGGCGTCGGTCATCGACAGGTAGACGCCGCGGACCAGCGGGTAGCCGATGATCACGCCGATCACGAGCACGACCGGGGCGACCATGGCCCAGGCGTACCAGTGGACCGACAGGGCCCGCCGCAGACGGCCGGGGGGCGGTGGTGGGGTACCAGTACCGCGGCTCCGGCCGCGGGCGACGTTTCCGCCCGCGGCCTTCACCACCGACTGGCTGGTGTGGACAGCCATCAGTCGGCCAACCTTCCTGTTACTTCCAGTCCTTCAGGAGCTTGCGGTACTCGTCGCCGGTGGCCTTGGCGGCCTTCTCCGGCGTGGTCTGGCCGGTGAGGACCTTGGTGTACTCGATGCCGAGCGGGGCGAAGAGGCTGCCGCCCTCGGGGATCCAGGGGCGCTCGACGGCGGTCTCGACGACCGGCTTGAAGAAGCCGACGATCTCGCTGTTCACGGCCTCCTTCTTGGCGTACGCGGAGGTGCGGGTCGGCAGCAGGTTCAGCTCGCCGGCGGCGGTGGCCTGGGACTCCACGGAGGTCATGTACTCGACGAAGGCGTAGGAGGCGTCGAGGTTCTTCGAGCCCGCGTACACGGCGAGGTTGTGGCCGCCCTGCGGGGCGCCCTGGGCGGCGGAGCCGGCCGGGACCGGGGCGATGCCCAGGTTGTCCTTGTCCGTGAACTCCTTGCCGGTCAGGGTGTCGGAGACGGCCCAGGGGCCGTTGATCATCATGGCGACGTCGCCGTTCTTGAACGACTGCATCATGTTCTCCCAGCCGTCCGAGGCATCCGTCTTCGCGGTGCCGTCGTCGACCAGGGCCTTGACCGCCTTGAACGCCTTGACGCCCTCGGGCTTGTCGACGGTGACGGTCTTGGAGCCGGCGTCGACCAGGTCGCCGCCCTCGCCGTACAGGAAGGAGAGGAAGTAGTACGGGTCGTCGCCGCGCAGGTAGAGGCCGGTCTTGCCGGTCTTGTCCTTGATCTTCGCAGCGGCGGTCTTGAGGTCGCCGAGGTCGGCGGGGGCCTCGACGCCGGCTTCCTTGAGCAGCTTCTTGTTGTAGAAGATGCCCATGGAGTCGATGACCTGCGGGACGGCGTAGGTCTTTCCGTCGTACTTCGTGGACGCGACGGCCTGCTTGAGGAAGTCGTCCTGGTCCTTGAGGGCGGCGGTGCCGTCCAGGGGGGCCAGGTAGCCGAGGTTGGCGAAGTCCGGCGTCCAGGCGACCTCGGAGCGGATGACGTCGGGCGCGCCGTCGCCGGCCTGGGCGGCGTTCTTGAACTTGTTCTGCGCGTCGCCGAAGGGCACGTTGACGTACTTGACGTCGACCTTCGGGTGCTTCTTCTCGAAGCCTTCGGCCAGCTTCTTGAAGACCTTGTCCTCGCTGCCGACGCTGGAGGTGTCCCACCAGGTCACCGTGCCGGAGAGCTCGCCCGAGCTCTTGCCGCCGCCGGACTCGTCGTCGCTGCCGCAGGCGGTCGCCGCGAGCGCCAGGGCCGCGACCAGGGCGGTGGCCGTTATGCCACGTCGCATCTGAACTCCTTCAACTGCCGTACCGCTCCGTCGCGGCGCCGGGTCGACGTGAACGTAACAAGGATGAAAGACGACCGAAAGACCTTGCGGAAGATTTCTGCAAGCCCTGGTGATCGTTACATTCGCGTGTCCTCAAGGTTGCCGTCAAGCCCCTTGACGGCGGTCGTCCATCCCTGGCAGGGGCAGGCGGGGCACGGCATATCCGCAGTGCGACGATCCGACCGCAGCCCGCAGTCCGGGGCCGCAAGCCTTTGCAAGATGTTGCCGGAAAGCCCGCCGACGATCTCCCCCACGCCACCCCACGCACGGTGGGCAATCCGACACGGGCCCGGTACAGTCCCATCCCATGACCGCACGGCTTGCCGATATCGCAACTCAGGCGGGGGTCAGCGAAGCGACGGTCAGCCGAGTCCTGAACGGCAAGCCCGGTGTTGCGGCGACCACCCGCGAATCCGTCCTCGCGGCGCTCGACGTCCTCGGCTACGAACGCCCCGTACGACTGCGCAGGCGCAGCGCGGGACTGGTCGGCCTGATCACCCCGGAGCTGGAGAACCCGATCTTCCCGGCGCTGGCGCAGGTCATCGGCCAGGCGCTGACCCGGCAGGGATACACCCCGGTGCTGGCGACCCAGACCCCCGGCGGTTCCACCGAGGACGAACTCACCGAAATGCTGGTGGACCGGGGTGTCTCCGGCATCATCTTCGTGTCCGGGCTGCACGCCGACACCTCGGCCGACATGCAGCGCTACGAGCAACTGCGCGGCCAGGGCGTGCCCTTCGTCCTGGTGAACGGCTTCTCCGCCAAGGTGCAGGCGCCGTTCATCTCGCCGGACGACCGGGCGGCGATGCGGCTCGCGGTGACGCACCTGGTGGCGCTCGGCCACACGCGCATCGGCCTCGCGGTCGGTCCGAAGCGCTTCGTGCCGGTGCTCCGCAAGATCGAGGGCTTCCACGCGACGATGCGGGAGCAGCTGGGCCTCACCCCGGACGAGGTGGAGGAGTTGATCCAGCACTCTCTGTACACCTTGGAGGGCGGCCAGGCCGCCACCTCCGCCCTGATGGAGCGCGGCTGCACGGCGGTCGTGTGCGCGAGCGACATGATGGCGCTCGGCGCGATCCGGGCGGCCCGCCGGCTCTCCAGGGAGGTGCCGCGCGATCTGTCGGTCGTGGGCTACGACGACTCTCCCCTCATAGCGTTCACGGATCCGCCGCTGACCACGATCCGGCAGCCGGTGACGGCGATGGGCCAGGCCGCCGTCCGCACCCTGCTGGAGGAGATCGGCGGGACCCCGGCCCCGCACAGCGAGTTCGTCTTCATGCCTGAGCTGGTGGTTCGCGGCTCGACGGCCGCCGGCCCCGTAGGCGGCTCAGGGTCGCTCCCTCGTCCTTGAGATGCAGGACGTGCGACCAGGACCCGACCGGAGGATGATCGGGGGCAGGGGAATCTCTATGGAAGACTCTCTGCCTATGGGTGAAACGCATGTGACAGCACAGGAAGGCCGGTCCCCGGCCGGTCCTTCACCCATCGCGGCCGAGGCGGCCCCCGAGGCCGCCACCGCGTCCACCACGACCACCGCTCCCCCGGCTTCCGGGAGGACCGGAAGGACCGGCTGGCCGGCCCGGTTCCGCTCGCTGCGGACGCCGCGCCGCCCCCGGCTCTGGTTCGAGATCCTGCTCATCGCGGTCAGTTACTGGCTGTACTCGCTCGTGCGCAATGCCGTCCCGGAGCAGAAGGCGGCGGCCCTGCGCAACGCGGACTGGATCTGGTCGGCGGAGAGGTCCGTGGGCCTCGCCTTCGAGGAAACGGTCAATCACGCGGTCAATTCCGTGACCTGGCTGATCGTGTCGATGAACTACTACTACGCGACGCTGCACTTCGTCGTGACCATCGGCGTCCTCGTCTGGCTGTTCCGCCGCCACCCTGGCCGTTACGCGGCGACCCGGCTGGTCCTGTTCGCGACGACGGCCGTGGCCCTGCTCGGCTACTACCTCTACCCACTGGCGCCACCCCGTCTGATGAACGGCGCGAACTTCATCGACACCGTGCTCCTGCACGAGACGTGGGGCTCGATGGCCTCGGGCAACTTCAAGAACATGTCGAACCAGTACGCGGCGATGCCGTCGATGCACATCGGCTGGTCGCTCTGGTGCGGCCTGACGATCTTCGCCCTGGCCTCGGCGCCCTGGGCCCGCATCCTGGGCCTGCTCTATCCGACGCTCACCCTGGTCGTCATCGTGGCCACCGCCAACCACTTCTGGCTGGACGCGGTGGGCGGCATGGTCTGCCTGGCGTTCGGCTACACGGTCTCGCGCCTCTGGTACGGCTCGCTGCCGCACCGGCTGCCGAAGCGGGTGCCCGCCGGGTCCGGACGGGCGCGGCTGACCGGGCTGCGCGCCGCCCGGCTGCCCCGCCCGGCTTCGGAACGGGAGCCGGAGCCGGAGACGGCCGGGGCGCGCAGGCCGTAGGGCTCGACGACGACACGGGTGCGGGGCGGACAGGGTGTCCGCCCCGCACCCGTTTCCGCGGCGGGAAGCCCTCAGCCGGTCTCCCGCGGCAGCGCACGGGCCACCTGCGGGGCGGCGAGGTAGTTCCGGACGGTGTGGAAGTCGAAGGCGTCGATCACCGTGTGCCCGTCCACGTCGACCCGGTCGAAGCAGCGGCCCACCCCGCGCGGCGGAATGGCCACGATGTCCCCGGGGTCGGCGAGGTTGGTCCAGTGCCGCACTCCGGGCGGGCGGGCGCCGGAAGGCGCGGGAGCCGGGTCAAGCCGGGGGAAGATCGCGTGCGGGAGGGCCAGCGGCGATCCCAGGGTGATCAGCGAGGGGACCGTGAGGTGCGGGTGCTTCCAGAGCGCCTCGTAGGCGACGACCGAGCCCAGCGAGTGTGCGATGACCACCTCCGCCCGGTGTTCCTCGATGACCCGGGCCACCCGCTCGCGCACCGCGTCGCGTACGCCGGTGTCGGCCCGCAGGTACGTGGCGACCTCGCGCACGAAGGTGGCCACGAACCACTCGGTGACCGTTCTGCCGGGGAAGCGGGTGCGGGCCAGCCAGGAGACGGCCTGCCGGGGAGCCCAGGTGGCCCGCCCGGCAGCGGCGTTGTCGGGCAGCGGGAGCTCCGACAGCCAGGCGTCCAGGATCTCCCGCTCGAACCCGTCCAGGCTCTCCAGGTCCGCCGGGCCGCTCTGCCGCCCGGAGGCGTGCAGCAGGTCCGCGTAGTACGCCACCCGCACGTCACGGGCCGGGCCGGGACCGGGACCGGCGCGGCCCGCGGCCGTCCGTCCCCGGTCGAGCGCCGTGTCCCAGATCTCGGCCAGGTGCGCGGCCGCCTCCGGAGCGGACTCGCCCGGCCGGTAGTTCCCGATCCCGTGTACGCCGACGACACGCATCACAGCTTCTCCCAGGCGGGTTCCATGACGATCAGGTCTCCGGAGCGGACCACCACGGCCAGTGCGCCGGACTCGGCCACCGCGACGCGCGACACCGGCGCGGGCATCTCCAGCGTGGCGAGACAGGTGCCGTCGACGTCCCACAGCTTCACCCGTGCGTCCTGGCCGCCCGTCACGGCCACCGGACGCCCGCCGCGCACCGTGAACGCCGTGGCCGTCACCCATCCGGTGTGCCCGAGGAGCGGCACCGGTTCCGGGCGCCGCCGGGTCAGGTCCCAGACCCGCGGCACGGGCTCGACCCGCTCGCGCCCGCTGACGGCCCCGCCGAAGTAGCCGGTGACCGCGAACGACCGGCCGCCGGCCGTGGCGCACGCGATCGCGTTCAACTCCCCTTTGTGCGCCTGGATCTGGTCGGTGACCGGCTTCCCGGACTCCAGGTCCCAGACGCGCAGGACCCCGTTTCCGGCGCCGGTGAGCGCGACGGGCCGGCCGTGCACCGTGGTGCAGGCAAGGGTGTACAGACCGGCCGGGTCGGGGCCCGACGCCAGGGTGTGCGTCTCCCCGGTGAGCACGTCCCGCAGTTCGAACCGCTTCCGCTCCCCCACCCGGACCGCCACCGGACGCCCCCGCACCGTGGTGCACGCCAGCGGCGAGTACCGGCCGGCCCACGGGTCCAGGATCTCCTTCCGCGCCGCCAGGTCCCAGACCCGTACGGCGGGGTCCGCGAAACCGCCCGTCGTGACGGCCAGCGCACGGCCGCGCACGGTCGTCGTCAGCAGCGTCCCGGTCCCCTCGCCCATCGGGTCGCCCACCTCGCCGCCCGTGCCGAGGTCCCACATCCGCATCCCCGACTCGCCGAGGGCGACGGCGACTTCACGCCCGTCGACCGTCGTGCAGGCCACCTGGTGCAGCGAGTCGGACGCGGCGTTCCCGGAGCGGCCGGACTTCTGTGATCTGCGCGAGGGGATGCCCGTGGGCAGGTCCCAGACCCGTGCCGTGCCGTCGCGGCTCCCGGTGACCGCCTTCACCTCTCCGTCGACGACCGTCGAGGCGATCAGGTGAGGGCTGTCGCTGTGCCCGGTCAGCGGCGGATGGGCCCGCCGGGGCAGGACGTTCCACACCCGGACCAGAGCCGGGTACTCGCTCGCCAGGATTGTGGGCAGCCCGTCGAGCAGGACGCACGCGAGGCCGCCGTCGTTGCGGACGCTGCCCTGGCGCAGCGGTGTGAAGGACTTCCGGCGGCGGGCCAGGTCCCACATGTCGATCTTCCCGCCCTCGTGGCCGGTGAAGGCGAGGGACCGTCTGCCCAGGGTCACGCAGGCCAGTCCCCGCACGGCGGCTCCGGTGGACCACCCCTGCACGAAGGCGCCGGTCCCGATGTCCCACAGCCGCAGGTTCGTGTCCGAGCCGCCGGTGACGACGACGGACCGGCCCCGCACGACCGCGGTCGCGGAGACGGACAGCCCCCAGCCGACCCCGGTCTCGGTCTCGTACAGCACCTCCCGGCTCTCGAGGTCCACAGCGGTGAGCAGGGGGCCGACGACCACGAACGCGGGGCGACCGCGGACCGTGGCCGCGTAGACCTCGGTGTGGTAACCGCTGATGGGCGCCTCGTGATAGAGGGCTCCGGTGTCCAGGAAGCTGATCCGCAGCGTCCCGTCCTGGCTGGTGCTCGCGACGACCGGCCGGCCCGCCACGACGGAGCAGGCGAGACCGTGGACGGCCCCGGTGTGTCCGGTGAGCGGCTCACGGTGGAGCCGGCCGGTCCGGAGGTTCCAGACCCGCACCACGCCCTCGTAACCACCGGTGATCGCGACCGGGATCCCGTCCAGCTCGGTGCAGGTCAGGCCCTCCACACCCTGCGGGTGCAGCAGCGTCCGGCGCAGCGCCCCGGTGGTCCCGAACCCGGTGGCCCAGCGGGGCAGCCAGCCGCCCGCAGGGGCCCCGCCGCGCAGCGCGTCCAGCAGCGGCTCGTCCCGGTAGCGCGCCGCGTCGATCGCGAGGAGTCCGCGGCGCGACTCCGGCGGCAGCGGACCGTGCAGGTCGATGGAGCTCCGGTAGACGCCGGCCGCCGAACGGGCCGCCTCCTCGCGCGCTCGGTCCAGGACGGGAACGAGCGTGTCCGGGTCGGCGTGCACCAGGAATTCGGCGTCCGTGATCAGTTCCTCCTCGCGCCCCGCCTCGACCGCGTGGTCGATGGTGTGCCGCAGCAGGTACCGGGGCGCGGTCCCCCAGCCGGATCCGGTGGCATCCGGCTGGGCGCCGATGCCGAGGAGCAGCCGGTCCAGGACCTCGCCGGGCTCGTGGAAGGAGCCCGGGTTCTCGCCCGCCGACGGCCTGCGCAGATGGTCGGTGAGCCCCTGGTGGAAAAGGCGGTAGAGCGTGGTGCCGTCGCGTTCCAGTCCCGTACGCAGATAGAAGCGCGCCTCGTCGAGCAGCCGTTGCACGGCGGCGGGGTCCGGATCGCCGTCCGTCCGGGGGTCGGTGACGATCCGGGCGACGACCTCGGCGGGCATCCCGTCCCCCTTGGCCAGGGCGACCGCGCCGAGCACCCTGCGCAGCGCCGCCGGATCGGTGCGCAGCGCCAGGTCCAGGTCGAGCACCCCGGGGAGGGTGGCCGGGACGGTGGCCGCGATGTCGTCCGCCTCCGCGAGCGTCCGGGCGGGCGCACGGTTGTGCAGATACCCGGTGAGGAGGCTGCCGACGAGGAACGCGCCCCACTCGTCGGTCCCGCCGCGGGACGGGACCAGGGCGTCGGCCGTCGCTGCCGCGAGCCGCTCGCGGACCGGGCGCTGCTCCCGCGAGGCGTACGCGGGAGCATCGCCCAGGGCGCCGGCCAGATACGCGGCGAGGTCCGCCCGGAGCTCCGGGCGTTCCACGGTGTCCAGATCGACCAGGCCGTCCTGCACCCGCGCGGCGTCCCGGAGCCGGGCGAACTGCTCCCACGGCCGCATCCCCACCAGGAGCCGGCAGACGGGCTTCCCGTCGGGCCGGGCGGCCCGAGCGAGGGGCAGCAGGAGTTCGGCGCACAGGGTGTCGGGCTCGACGGCCTCGTCGAGCGCGTCGATCACGACGGGCGGCGGTTCCTCCAGCCCGCCCAGGGCCTGGATCAGCGTCGTGGCCTGCCACCCGTCCGCCGGCTCGGGCAGCCCCAACTGACCGACCACGGAGGCGATGACGTCGTCCACGGTGCGCTGCCTGGCGTGTACGGCGGCGAGGCGGGTGTGCTGGGAGGGGCATCCGAGGGGGTCCTGGGCCTGGAGCCGGGCCCGGATGTGCGGGACGACGGCGGCCAGTTCGGTGTGCGCCGCGCAGACCAGCGCCCCCAGCAGCGCGGATTTCCCCGAGCCCGGGGCCCCCGTGACGACGCGCAGCCCGCCGACCGCGTCGTCGTCCAGCCACGGTGCGAGCAGGCGCAGTTGGGCCCGCCGTCCCGCGAAGTGCGCCCCGGCGCGATCGGTGAAGTGCCCGGCGTCCCGGCTGTCGATATCGGTCAGGTCGTCCAGGAAGGCGCGGAGGGGGGCCGGGACCCGGAGCGCGTTGCGGCGGGCCGGGTCCTCCCGGAAGCGAGGGTTGGGGAAGAAGGGGAGGTCGGGTTCGTCCATCCCCAGGTCGACCGCCGTGGCCAGCACGGTCTGCGGCACCCCCGCCGCGGCCTCGACCCGCCGCCGCACGTGCCGGGCCACCGTCGAGAAGGCCACATGCTCCCGCGTCGGGTCGGTGCCGAGACCGGTGCGCGAGAGCTCCCGCAGCACGTCCGCGACGGCCCGGCTGAAGCGCCCGTCGTAGGCGTCCTCGTCCGTACCCGACGCGGCGAGCACCCACGCGTGGGTGTTGCGCCCCGCGTGCCGCAGCAGGAACGGGAGCCTGGCCGCCCGCCCCGAACGGCACAGGTCCAGCAGGAAGAGGGTGGGGCGGCGCAGGGTCTGGGCCGAGGAGATCCACTCGCTGACGTTCGTCCCGACGCCGACCCGCCCGGACGCCGGGACGACGTCGATTCGCGTGGGATCGCCGTACGGATCGGTCGCGCCGTGCGAGAGGAGGTGCAGGACCCGGCAGTGCGGGCCGTCGGAGTCCACGGCCTGCTCGATGGCCCTGCGTAACCCGCTCTCGTCCGGATCGACGACCTGGACGGTGCGGTAGCCGAGTTCCTCCAGGGAGCCGGCGAGCTCCGGCAGCAGCCCGTAGACGAATGGCAGCGGCGGCCAGGCCGTCGCCCCGGCGGGGGGCTCCTCACCGGCGCCGACCGCCCCGCCGAAGCGCCCCACTCCGAGGACCAGTGCCGTGTTCCCCATCCGCCGCCCCCGTCGTCCGAGCCCACGGCCCACGGGCAGGACGCCTCGCCGACCGGCTTCCGATGATGTCAGCCGGGCCGGGGGCGGGTCAGCGGGATCACCGGATCGGCAGCGGGGCACCCCGGTTCCCTCACCGGGCGGCGGCCTCGCCGTCGTGCTCCCGCAAAGGGTCGGAGGGGCCCTAGGACGCCGCCCCGTAGAACCGCTCCTCCACCACCGCCCGAGCCCGCCGGGTGATCCGCCGGTAGTCGTCCAACATGTCCCCGACATGCCCCGGCTCGTACCCCAGGTACCGCCCCACCGCCGTCATCTCCCGCGGGTCGGACGGGAACGTGTCGCCCGGCCGCCCCCGCACCAGCATCACCGCGTTGCGCACCCGCGTCGCCAGCACCCACGCCTCGTCCAGCGTCTGCGCGTCCTCCGCCGGAATCAGCCCCGCCGCACACGCGGCGGCCAGCGCCTCGCGCGTCCGCGTCGTGCGCAGTCCGGGCTCCGCCCACCCGTGCTGCATCTGCATCAGCTGCACGGTCCACTCGACGTCGCTCAACCCGCCCCGCCCCAGCTTCGCGTGGAGCGTGGGGTCCGCGCCGCGCGGCATCCGCTCGGACTCCATCCGCGCCTTGAGCCGGCGGATCTCCCGTACGGCGTCCTCGCCGAGCCCTTCCGCCGGATACCGCAGCGGATCGATGAGCTCGATGAAATCGCGCCCCAACTCCTCGTCGCCCGCCACCGGTTCGGCCCGCAACAGCGCCTGGCTCTCCCACACCAGCGACCAGCGCCGGTAGTAGGCCTCGTACGACTTCAGCGTGCGCACCAGCGGTCCGGTCTTGCCCTCCGGGCGCAGGTCCGCGTCGATCAGCAGCGGCGGGTCGGCCGTCGGCAGCTGGAGGAGCCTTCGCACCTCGGAGACGACGGCGTTGGCGGCCCGCGCCGCCTCCTCGTCGCTCACGCCCTCGCGCGGCCGGTGGGCGAAGAGGACGTCGGCGTCGGAGCCGTAACTCAGCTCGTGCCCGCCGAAGCGGCCCATGCCGATGACGGCGAACCGGGTCGGCAGGGTGTCGCCCCACTGCTCGCGGACGGCGGCCCGCAGCGCGCCCGCGATGGTGGCGGCGTTGAGGTCGGTGACGGCCGCGCCGACGCGGTCGACGAGCGTCCCGTGATCCTGCTCGGCGGGGTTGTCCTCGGTGCCGTACGAGCCGATGAGGTCGGCGGCCGTCGTACGGAACAGCTCGCGGCGGCGGACCCCGCGCACCACCGCGACGGCCGACTCCGCGTCCCCGGCACGCCCCACCGCGGCCAGCACCTCCTGCTCCAGGTGCGCCCGGGTGCGCGGCACGAGCCCCTCCGGATCGCCGAGGATCGCCACCGCCTCCGGGGCCCGCATAAGCAGGTCCGGGGCGAGGCGGCCCGCGGAGAGGACCCGGGCGAGGTTCTCCGCGGCCGCGCCCTCGTCGCGCAGGAGCCGCAGGTACCACGGGGTCTTGCCGAGCGCGTCGGACACCTTGCGGAAGCCGAGGAGCCCGGCGTCCGGGTCGGCGGAGTCCGCGAACCAGCCGAGCAGCACCGGCAGCAGGGTGCGCTGGATGGCGGCCTTGCGGGAGACCCCGGAGGAGAGGGCCTCCAGGTGCCGTAGGGCGGCCGTCGGGTCGGCGTACCCGAGGGCCTCCAGTCGGTGGGCGGCGGCCTTCGCGCTGAGCCGGGACTCGGCGGGGGCCAGCTGGGCGACGGCGTCCAGCAGCGGCCGGTAGAAGATCTTCTCGTGCAGCCGCCGTACGACGGAGGCGTGCCGCTTCCAGGCCTTGTTGAGCTCGGCGACCGGGTCGGTGCGCATCCCGAGCGACCGGCCGAGCCGCCGCAGGTCGGCCTCGTCGTCGGGGACCAGATGGGTGCGGCGCAGCCGGTAGAGCTGGATGCGGTGCTCCATGGAGCGCAGAAAGCGGTACGCCTCGTCGAGTTGGGCGGCGTCCGCGCGCCCCACGTACCCGCCTTCGGCGAGCGCCCGCAGGGCCTCCAGGGTGGAACCGCTGTGCAGGGAGGCGTCGCTGCGTCCGTGCACCAACTGGAGGAGCTGGACGGCGAATTCGACGTCCCGCAGTCCGCCGGGGCCGAGCTTCAGCTCCCGCTCGATCCGGTCGGCGGGGATGTTGTCGACGACACGGCGGCGCATCTTCTGCACGTCCGGGACGAAGTTCTCCCGGTCGGCGGCCTGCCAGACCAGCGGTGACACCGCCTGGACGTACTCCGCGCCCAACTCGGGGTCGCCGGCCACCGCACGGGCCTTCAACAGGGCCTGGAACTCCCAGGTCTTGGCCCAGCGCTGGTAGTAGGCGAGGTGCGAGGTGAGCGTCCGCACCAGCGGCCCGTTGCGGCCCTCGGGGCGGAGGTTGGCGTCGACCTCCCAGATGGCGCCCTCGACGGTGGTCTCGGAGCAGAGCCTCATCATGTGGGCGGCCAGCCGGGTGGCGGCCTGCATGGCCTTGGTCTCGTCGACCCCCTCGCGCGCCTCCCCGACGAAGATCACGTCGACGTCGGAGACGTAGTTCAGCTCCCGCCCGCCGCACTTGCCCATCGCGATGACCGCGAGCCGGCACTGAGCCGCGTCCTCGGGCGCGGCCGTCCGGGCGATGGCGAGCGCGGCGCGCAGGGTGGCGGTGGCGAGGTCGGCCAGTTCGGCGGCGGCCTGGGCGAGGTCGGTCGTGCCGCACACGTCCCGGGCCGCGAGGGTGAGCAGACACCGGCGGTAGGCGACCCGCAGCGAGTCCGGGTCGACGGCGTCGGCGAGCCCCTGCTCGAACTCGGCGACGCCGGGGTGCAGGTCGACCGCCTCGTAGGTGACGAGCGCCTGCCAGTCGCGCGGGCGCCGGGCCAGGTGGTCGCCGAGCGCCTCGGACGCCCCGAGGACCCCGAGGAGCCGGTCGCGCAGGGGCTTGGCGGTGACGAGCGTGTCGAGCAGCACCTGCCGCTCCTCCGGCGCCTCGGCCTCCACGACCCGGACCAGACCGCGCAGGGCCAGATCCGGATCGGCGGTGGCCCCGAGGGCCTCCAGGAGCACCGGATCCGCCCGTACGGAGGCGAGCTCGTCCAGGTCCAGGAGTCGCTGGGCGGCGGACGGGTCGGTGAATCCGTGCCGCAGCAGCCTGGTGAACGTACTGCTTCTGCGCCCCGGCGCCGTCGTCATCCCGTGCTCTCCTGCCAGCCGAACCGAACTGCGTAGCCGTACGTCGCCGCGTCACGGCCACGTCGCCGCGCCACAGCTCTTCGAGCCTAGTCCTGTGCCGGTGGATTCGGGACGGGAGCGGAGTCCGCCGAGGGAGTCTCCCGGCAGTCCCCGGGGAGTCCGCCGAGGGAAGAGGCCTCGACAGCGCCCGGAGGAACAAGGGCCCGCGGCCCGCACCCGTACGACGTACGACGCGTACGGGGGCGGGCTCCCGGCCGCGCCGGGGGTGACCCGTTCAGCCGGACGCGGTACCGGTTCGCACGGCCTGTTCCGCGCGGTCGGCGAGGACGGTCTCGGCCGCCCCGACGGCGGCGGCCTCCCCGGTCCCGACGACGACGGTGGCGTACAGCTCCTCGGAGACCAGGACCCGGGGAATCAGCCCGGCGGCGCGCAGCACCTCGACCGCCGTGTCCCGCTGCCGCTCGCTCGCCTCCACGAGCAGGCTGCCGCCGGGGGCGAGCCACCCGGGTGCTTCGGCGGCGACCCGGCGCATGACGTCGAGCCCGTCGCCGCCCCCGTCCAGGGCGACGCGGGGTTCATGGATGCGGGCCTCGGCGGGCAGCAGCTCGACGTCGTCGGTGGGGACGTAGGGGACGTTGGCCAGCAGCACGTCGACCCGGCCGCGCAGGGCGGCGGGGAGCGGGGCGAACAGATCGCCCTCGTGGACCTGCCCCAGGTCGCCGATATTGCGCCGGGCGCAGCGCACGGCGGCGGGTTCGACGTCGCAGGCGTGCAGTTCGGCCGCGTCCGACGCGGTGGCGAGGGCGACGCCGAGCGCACCGGAACCGCAGCAGAGGTCGACGACGACGGCCCGGTGGGGCGCGAGGGCGGCGGCCTGCGCCACCAGGAACTCCGTACGGCGGCGGGGCACGAAGACACCGGTGTCCACGGCGAACCGGCGACCGCAGAACTCCGCCCAGCCCAGGACGTGTTCGAGCGGCAGCCCGGCGGCGCGGCGCTCGACGAGGGAGGACAGCTCGTCCGGGGAAGCGGCGGCCTCGTGGAGGAGGCGGGCCTCGTCCTCGGCGAAGACGCAGCCGGCGCGGCGGAGCGCGCCGACGGTGGAGGAGAAGGAAGAGAAGAGGGGAACCGGCATACGAGAAGAGCCTTTCGGGAAAACCGATGGGCGCTCCGCGATCGGCCTATGCCGTCCGGTCGGCTGCTGCCGGTCGTACGACGCGATCGTGTGGGGTGAGCACCCAGCCTGATCCAGCGGTAATGGGTCTCACCTCCTCGGTCGATCCGGTCGATCCCCGTGGCGTACGGGGTTGTCACCCTACAACAGCCCGCTTCCGCGCCCGGGAGAAGCGCGGAAGCGGGCCGGTTCGCCCTCGGGTCCGCTCGCCCTACAGGTCGACGCTGTCCCGCAGCTTGGTGGGCGTCAGGAACAGGGAGGCGATCACACCGATCACGGCGATCCCGGCCGAGATGAGGAAGATGTGACCGGTGGCGTCCCCGTACGCGGCCCGGACGACGTCCTGGACCTGGGGCGGCATGGCGGCGACGTTGAGGGTGGAGCCGCCGGAGCCGGACGCGGCCGGGTCGATGCCGAGCTTCGTCAGCCCGTCGGTGATCCTGGTGGCGACCTGGTGGGCGAGGACCGCGCCGAGCACCGAGACGCCCATGGTGCCGCCGAGCGAGCGGAAGAAGGTGATGGCGCCGCTGGCCGCGCCGATCTCGCTGAGCGGGACGGTGTTCTGGAGCACCAGAACGAGGTTCTGCATCGACATGCCGACACCGGCTCCCACGCCGAGCATCCCCAACGACACCAGGACGAGCGAGGTCCGGTGGTCGATGAAGGACAACCCGAGGAAGCCGAGGGCGAGAACGACCACGCCGGCGACGATGAACGGCTTGACCTTGCCGGTCCTGGACACGAGGCGTCCGGCGACGGTGGAGGAGACGAGCACCCCCGCCATCAGCGGGATGGTGAGGAGCCCGGCCTCGGTCGGCGAGTAGCCGCGTCCGATCTGGAAGTACTGCCCGAGGAAGACCGCGCCGCCGAACATGGCCATGCCGACCGCGAGGCTGGCGACGATGGCGAGGGCGGGGTCCCGGCGGCGGACGACGTGCAGGGGGACGACGGGCTCCTTGACCCGGGCCTCGACGAGAACGGCCGCCCCCAGGATGAGCACACTCCCGCCGACCATCAGGGCGGACTGCCAGGAGACCCAGTCGAAGTCGTCGCCGACGAAGGTGACCCAGAGAAGCAGGAGGCTGACGCCGGCCGCGATGAGCGAGGCCCCGAGGTAGTCGACCTTGGTCTCGGGCCGGCGGACCTCGACGAGGTGCAGGGTGCGGGCGAGCATCACGGAGGCGAGGAGCGTGAAGGGCACGGCGATGAAGAAGCACCAGCGCCAGCCGAGCCAGGAGGCGTCGGTGATGAACCCGCCGAGCAGCGGCCCGCCGACGGTGGCGACGGCCATGACCCCGCCGAGGTAGCCGTTGTAGCGACCGCGCTCCTTGGGGCTGATCATCGCGGCGATGATCACCTGGACGAGCACCTGGAGCGCCCCCATGCCGAGCCCCTGGAAGGCGCGGAAGGCGATCAACTGCTCGGTGGACTGGGCGAATCCGCAGGCGACCGACGAGACGACGAAGATCCCGATGGCTATCTGGAGCAGCAGCTTCTTGCTGAACAGGTCGGCGAGCTTGCCCCAGATCGGGGTGGACGCCGTGGAGGCGAGCAGGGTCGCGGTGACGACCCAGGTGTACTGCGACTGCGTGCCGTCGAGGGACCCGATGATCTGCGGGAGGGCGACCGAGACCACGGTGCTGCTGATCATCGCCACGAACAGCACGATGAGCAGCCCGCTGAGGGCCCGCAGAACGTGCCGGTGGTCCATGGGTGCGGCGGCGGGTGCCCCGGCCGGCGCGGCGGTGGTGTCTGCTGCGCTCACGCGCAACCTCCGGAAGGTTCGTACGGGAGGGAGA
This sequence comes from Streptomyces sp. NPDC020884, assembly GCF_044333935.1. Lineage (NCBI taxonomy): Bacteria > Bacillati > Actinomycetota > Actinomycetes > Kitasatosporales > Streptomycetaceae > Streptomyces > Streptomyces sp. NPDC020884. Next base: position 494,133 of record NZ_JBIRRY010000001.1, read on the forward strand.
AGACTTCACCATACATGCACACTGGGCAATTTTGCTCACTGCGCAATAATTTTGGGACCGGGGGATAATGCCCCCATGGACAGCAGCACCACGGGACCGGGACTCCGGGAACGCAAGAAGGAAGCCACCCGGCAGGCCGTGCACGAGGCGACCCTGCGCCTGACGGTGGAGCACGGCTTCGACCAGGTGACGGTCGAGGCGGTGGCGGACGCGGCCGGGATCTCCCGCAGGACGTTCTCCAACTACTTCACCAACAAGGAGGACGCCCTCCTCTACGGCGAGGAGCAGCTGATCCGGGCCCTGGTCCGCACGGTGAGAGACCGCCCCGCCGACGAACCCGCCTGGCCGGCCCTGCGCTCGGCGGTGGCCCAGTTCGCGGACCGGGTGTCGCCCCCGGAGCGCGAGTGGGCGGTCCGCACCCGCCTGGCGATGCGTCACCCTTCCTTGCTGGCCCGCCAGTTGGCCAACCACGCAGCCCTGGAACGGGACCTGGCCGAAGCGGTCGCCGCCCGCCCCGGCCCGGCCTCGTCCCCGGTCCGCCCGATCGTCCTGGCGGCGGGCTTCCTCTCCTCGCTCCGGATCGCGATGCGCATGTGGATCGAGGAGGACCTGGCCCGCGAGCCGGCGGCGGTGATCGACGAGATTCTGGACGAGATGGGGCGGGGGTTCGCGTGAGGGGCGCGACCCTCGTCGCCGCCGGCGGATCCCGGCGTTCCCGCCGCCGGAATCAGCGGGAGCGCACTCAGGAATCCGGCTGGTCGACGCGGATCTCGTAGGCGATCTCCCAGCGGATGTCCGGCACGACGATGTTGGCCGTCTCCACGGGCCGCCCCTCGCGGTCGAAGTAGGTGCGTTCCACCTCGATGACCAGGTCACCGATGGAGATCCCGAGCAGATTCGCCTGCTCCCGCGTCGCACGGGCCGGGCGCGGCAGCTCGAGGCCGGTGGTGATGTTCACGCCGATGGAGCGCATGCGCTCCACGACGCCGATCCTGCCGTGCGGGCCCATCTCCGGAAGGAGGACGGGCGTCCCGTCCGTGATGGCCATCGGCTCCCAGCTCCTGGCGAGTTGTACGGGCAGGCCGTCGGCGAGGAACTCGTAGTCGGTGACGACACAGAGGTCGCCGGGCTCGATCGCCAGCCGTTCGGCGATGCCCTGCGGCGCGGGGACCCGTGCCGTACTGGTGCACTCCCAGTCGGCCTCGTGGTCGAGCTCGCCCATGTCCGAGGCGAAGGGACTGCCGTCGCGCTGCTCGCGGTGGCGCGAGCGGACCATGCGCCGGCGCTCGCGGGCCCGGCGGACGTATGTGCCGGAGCCGGCGCGGCCTTCGAGGATGCCCTCGATGATCAGGCGCTCCATGGCCCGCTGCGCCACGGACTGACCGACGCCGTACTCCTCGGCGAACCGGGCCCGGGACGGCAGCTTGTCCCCCACGGCCCATTCCCCGGCCCGCACGCGAGCCCGCAGAGCGTCCGCCACCTGCAAGTACGGCGTATCACGTGGCATTTGAGCAGCTCCGTGGGTCGGGCGTCGACGTAGGCGTCGCTGTTGACAAAGCTAACCCATCAGGTTGAAGCTGAATACTCAGCATTACATGGAGTGACATTCGGTTCACCAGGGGAGAAGTGTGCGCTCTGCACAAGCGCGGGTCGCGGCGCTGACCGGCATGCTCGCCGCCGCCACCGGCACCGAACCGCGCACCACCGCAGCCCCGGACACCTTCCGCGTCGAGGCCGATCTCCCCTCCGGGTTGAGCACGACCGCGCACTCGGCCGTCCTGGCCGCCCTGGCCACGGCGGACCGCTACGGCCACACGCTCACCCGCACCGCCGAATACGTGTGGGCCGAGATCAGCAGAGAGGCGAACGTGACCACGACCGACTCCCCGGACACGGCGTACCGCGCCCTGCTCGGCCACACGATGACCTGCACCGCCTGCCGGACCGGCACGATCTGCCCCGCCGCGACGAAGCTCGTCCGCGTCTGGCGGGAGACCCGCCGATGAGACGCGGCACGCCGTCGGACCCGGCCCCGGAGGCCCGCAGTACGCGCCCCGAGCCGGGCCCGGCGATCGAGGGCGGGCCGGACGCGCACGGCCCCGCGTTCCGAGGGGCCGGGGCGGCGGCGTACGGCGGGGCCGAGGCGGCGGCGTATGGCGGGGCTGGGGCGGCGACGTATGGCGGGGCCGAGGCGGTGAGGTATCGCGGGCCCGAGACGGCGAGGTACGGCGGGGCCGAGGCCGTTGCGTACGGGCCCGCAGAGGGCCCGGTCCTCCTCTGGCACGGCCCGCCGATCACCTGGGCCGACCGCGCCCACGGCTTCTTGCTTCCGCTCCCCCAGCCCCGCCAGCGAGGAGGCACCTGATGCGCAGCACCTACCGAGCCTTACCCGCACCCCCCGGCAGGAGGCCCGGATGATCACCCTCTCCGCGACGGACGTCCGCGTCTGCGAGGCATGCTGGAACGCCCCGGTCACCGCCGCCCGGCACACCCCCGCCGGCCGCGACCTGCTCTGCGAGGAGTGCACGGAGGGCGACTACCCGCGCCGCGTCGACCTCTTCCCGCCGTTCGGCGTCTACGGCCTGACGACCCGCAAGGTCCTGAACGACGGCAGACACGGCAGCGGCCCCCCGAAGACCCCGCCCAACCCGGGCCCTCCCCTGCCCAACCCGCCCCCCGCGCCGTCACCGCGGGGGACACCGCCGGTGTAGCGCCCCGGTCGCTCGTTGGCCCGGAAAGTCGAGAGCCGGCGGGGCCGCTACGCGTTGAGCGGCCCGGAGGGGCTCATGACTGCGGGCGGGTCGCTTCGGTCGAACCGGGCGACCCGCCCGCAGTGCGTTTCCTGAACCGCTGGCCTGCGGCTACAGCACCGGCAGCAGGTTCTTCAGCTCGAAGGCCGTGACCTCGCTGCGGTACTCCTCCCATTCCTGCTTCTTGTTGCGCAGGAAGAAGTCGAAGACGTGCTCGCCCAGCGTCTCGGCGACCAACTCGCTCTTCTCCATCAGCGAGATGGCCTCGCCCAGGTTCTGCGGGAGCGGCTCGATGCCCATCGCGCGGCGTTCGGCGTCCGAGAGGGCCCAGACGTCGTCATCGGCGCCGGCCGGGAGTTCGTAGCCCTCCTCGATGCCCTTGAGGCCCGCGGCGAGCAGGACCGCGTAGGTGAGGTACGGGTTGGCGCCGGAGTCGATGGAGCGGACCTCGACGCGGGCCGAGCCGGTCTTGCCGGGCTTGTACATCGGGACGCGGATGAGGGCGGAGCGGTTGTTGTGGCCCCAGCAGATGTACGAGGGGGCCTCGCCGCCCGCGCCGGCCGCTCGGGACGAGCCGCCCCAGATGCGCTTGTAGGAGTTGACCCACTGGTTGGTGACGGCCGAGATCTCGGCGGCGTGCTTCAGCAGGCCCGCGATGAAGGAGCGGCCGACCTTGGACAGTTGGTACTCCGCGCCCGACTCGTAGAACGCGTTGCGGTCGCCCTCGAAGAGGGAGAGGTGGGTGTGCATGCCCGAACCCGGGTACTCCGAGAAGGGCTTCGGCATGAACGTGGCCTGCACGCCCTGCTCCAGCGCCACCTGCTTCATCACCAGACGGAACGTCATGATGTTGTCCGCCGTGGAGAGCGCGTCCGCGTACCGCAGGTCGATCTCCTGCTGGCCGGGGGCGCCCTCGTGGTGGCTGAACTCGACCGAGATGCCCATCGATTCGAGCATCGTGATCGCCTGGCGGCGGAAGTCCATGCCGACGTTCTGCGGTGTGTGGTCGAAGTAGCCGGAGCTGTCCGCCGGGGTCGGGCGGGTGCCGTCGACCGGCTTGTTCTTCAGCAGGAAGAACTCGATCTCCGGGTGCGTGTAGAACGTGAAGCCGAGGTCGGACGTCTTCGCCAGGATCCGCTTCAGCACGTAGCGCGGGTCGGCGAAGGAGGGTGAGCCGTCCGGCATCAGGATGTCGCAGAACATACGCGCGGTGCCCGGGGCCTCCGCGCGCCAGGGCAGGATCTGGAAGGTGCCCGGGTCAGGCTTGGCGATCATGTCCGACTCGTAGACCCGCGCGAAGCCCTCGATCGCCGAGCCGTCGAACCCGATGCCTTCGTCGAAGGCCTGCTCCAGTTCGGCCGGAGCGACGGCGACGGACTTGAGGAACCCGAGGACGTCGGTGAACCACAGCCGCACGAAGCGGATGTCGCGCTCCTCAAGGGTCCTGAGGACGAATTCCTGCTGCTTGTCCATTGCCACATCCTTGCAGTTCAGACGGTCCGTGCACCACCGCCCGGGGTAGGGGAGACACTGCCAGTATCACGACCCGGGATTTCACCCACATTACGCACTCGGTGTGAGAGGGAGCACTCGGCCACCCACTACGATCGGCGACCGTGGCGCACCGGGGCGGCGGCCGACTTCCCGCCCGTCCGCGCGCAGCGGTCCACGCACCGTTGTCCCACCCTCCCGGCCCCTTCGCAGAAGGACTCGACGACATGAGTTTCGACCCCCGGCACCCCCAGCACCAGGCCCCCGACGCCCGCGCTCGCGGCACCCGCAACCGGGCCATCGCCATAGGGCTGAGCGCCGCTGTCGTGGCCGGTCTCGTCACCTTCGGCTCGTACCTGCTGCTGGAGAACTCCGAGGCGAACGAGAAGCCCGAGGACACCTCGGCGGCCCAGGACGGCAAGCATCCGGACGGACACGGCGGCGACCACGGAGACGCCCACGGCGACGCCAAGGGCGGAGCCATCGACGGGTTGAAGTCCTGGGACGCCGCGAAGCTCGGTCGCCAGCACGTGGCGGGCTCGGTGGACTACCCGATGAAGCCGCCGGTCGGCGGCGACCACAACCAGTCCTGGATGAACTGCGACGGCGACGTATACGAAAAGCCGCTCCCGGACGTCAACGCCGTCCACTCCCTGGAGCACGGCGCGGTCTGGATCACGTACAACGGCTCGGCCGCCGACGCGGATGTCGCCAAGCTCGCCGAGCGGGTCAAGGCCACTCCGTTCACGCTGATGAGCCCGTACGCCGATCAGGAAGGCGCGATCATGCTCAGCGCCTGGGGCAAGCAGGTCGCCGTGGACTCCGCCGGCGACAAGCGGGTCGACCAGTTCCTCGCCCAGTACGTCCAGGGCAAGCAGACCCCCGAGCCCGGCGCGCCCTGCACCGGCGGGTTGGCGACGGTGCCGCAGTGACGCCGGAACAGCGGACGTCGGAGCAGCGAACGGCGGAGCCGCGTACGGCGCAGGACGAGGACGCTCAGGTGCTCGTGGAGCGGCGGAAGACCCGGCGCATCCGGTGGGCGGCCGGTTCCGCCGTGGCCCTCGCCCTGCTCTTCGCGGGGGTGGCCACCGTGGCCTCCGCGCGCGGCGACGGGGGCGAGCGGGGTGCCTCCGGGGCCCTTCCACCGGCGGCCGATTCCGCCGACGCCGGGTTCGCCCGGGACATGGCCGTCCACCATCAGCAGGCCGTCGAGATGTCCTTCATCGTCCGCGACCGTACGGACGACGAGGACGTACGGCGTCTCGCCTACGACATCGCCAACACCCAGGCCAACCAGCGCGGCATGCTGCTCGGCTGGCTCGACCTGTGGGAGCTGCCCAAGGTCGCCCCGGGCGGGGAGCCGCCCATGGCGTGGATGGCCGACGAGGACGGGCAGGGACAGGGGCACGGCCACGGGCACGGGCACGGGCACGGTGGGCATGATGCGCGGGGCGCCGAGGCGGGTTCCGGTGCGGATGGGGTGCTCATGGCGGGCATGGCGAGCCGTTCCGAGCTGGAGCGGCTCGGGCGGCTCGACGGCCGGCCGGCCGAGGTGTTCTTCCTCCAGTTGATGACGGACCACCACAAGGGCGGCGTCGCCATGGCCGACGCCTGCGCCTCCCTGTGCGCGGTACCGGCCGAGCAGCGGCTCGCCCGGGGCATGGTCGAGGGGCAGCGGTCCGAGCTGGGGCTGATGCGGGACATGCTGGCCGAGCGGGGAGCCAAGCCCCGGTCCTGAGCCGGCCCCGGGACTGAGTCACGTCCGGTCCTGGGCCAAGCCCCGGTCCTGACCAAAGCCCCGGTCCTGTGCCTATGTCGCTGCTCCCGCGTCGCTTCCTGAGCCGGGGGCCACGGCGGCCCGGACCACCGGGTGCGTCAGCTTTCGTCCTCCCGTCGGCGCACCCGAACGGGTGATTGCGGTCGCGCCGCCCCGGCGGGCCGATGACGATGGGTTGCGCTCGGGGCCGTACGGCAGTGCCATCGGCACGCAGGAGGAAATCCCCCATGACGACCGCCAAAGACATCATGCACAGCGGGGCCCGCTGGATCCCGGCCCACGAGACGCTCGACCGCGCCGCGCAGGTGATGCGCGAGCACAACGTGGGCGCGCTGCCCGTCTCCGCCGACGGTGACTCGGACCGGATGGTCGGCATCATCACCGACCGCGACATCGTCGTCGGCTGTGTGGCCAAGGGACACGACCCGTCGAAGATCACCGCGGGCGATCTCGCGCAGGGCACGCCCCGCTGGATCGAGGCGGGGGCCGATGTGAACGCGGTCCTGGAGGAGATGCAGACCCACCGCATCCGCCGGCTGCCCGTCGTCGAGAACAAGAAGCTGGTCGGCATGATCAGCGAGGCCGACCTCGCGCAGCACCTGACCGAGGAGCAGATCGCGGGCTGGGCGGAGAAGGTCTACTCCCGCAGCTGAGGCCGATGGCACGTGCGACGGCGACCCGGCGCCCCCGGTCCGCTCCGGCGAAGGGGTGCCGGGCCGCCATCCGCCCCTCCGGCATCGTCACCCCGCACACGGCCGGGCCTCCGGCGGAGCGCTTCGGTGCGTCGTCCTCGGGGTACCGGCCCCGGATTCCCACCTCGGACACCGGCCCCGGACACCCGCCTCCGATATCGGCCTCGGACACCGGAGCCGGCCCGCGCTCCGTCCTCGGCAGGTCGGGCCGATAGCTGCTCCGAGCTGCGGTTTCGGTGGGGTCGCGCAGATTTTGCCCGGCCCGCCGGGACATCGCGTCAGAAAGACGATTACACTGGGCCTCGTGCCTCAACTACGCCTCGCACTGAATCAGATCGACTCGACCGTCGGCGACCTCGCCGGCAACTCCGAGGCGATCGTCCACTGGACCCGGCACGCCGCCGAGCAGGGCGCCCACCTCGTGGCGTTCCCCGAGATGGTGTTGACCGGATACCCCGTCGAGGACCTGGCCCTGCGGTCGTCCTTCGTCGAGGCCTCGCGGCAGGCGCTGCGCGCGCTGGCCGTCCGGCTCGACGCGGAGGGCTTCGGCGAACTGCCGGTCGTCGTCGGCTACCTGGACCGCTCCGAGCACGCCGCGGCGCGCTACGGACAGCCGGCCGGTTCCCCGCGCAACGCCGCCGCCGTGCTGCACCGCGGCGGGATCGCGCTCAACTTCGCCAAGCACCACCTGCCGAACTACGGGGTGTTCGACGAGTTCCGGTACTTCGTACCGGGCGACTCGATGCCCGTCGTCCGGGTCCACGGCATCGACGTGGCCCTCGCGATCTGCGAGGACCTGTGGCAGGACGGCGGGCGCGTCCCGGCCGCCCGGTCCGCCGGGGCCGGGCTGCTGCTGTCGATCAACGCCTCGCCGTACGAGCGGGACAAGGACGACACCCGGCTCGACCTGGTCCGCAAGCGGGCCCAGGAGGCCGGCTGCACCACGGCGTACCTGGCGATGATCGGCGGACAGGACGAGCTGGTCTTCGACGGCGACTCGATCGTCGTCGACAAGGAGGGCGAGGTCATCGCCCGCGCCCCGCAGTTCTCCGAGGGCAGCGTGATCCTGGATCTGGAGCTGCCCGCCGCCGAAGCCGTGGCGCCCTCGGGTGTGGTGGACGACGGGCTGCGCATCGACCATGTCGTGCTCTCCGACCGGCCCGTGGCCGCGTACGAACCCGAACTCGCCGGCGGGTACGCGGAGCGGCTGGAGGACGACGAGGAGATCTACTCGGCGCTGGTCGTCGGGCTCCGCGCGTACGCCGCGAAGAACGGTTTCAGCAGTGTGCTGATCGGGCTCTCCGGCGGGATCGACTCGGCGATCTGCGCGGCCATCGCCTGCGACGCGCTCGGCGCGGAGAACGTGTACGGCGTCTCGATGCCGTCGAAGTACTCCTCGGACCACTCCAAGGGCGACGCGGCCGACCTGGCGCAGCGCACCGGGCTGAACTTCCGCACCGTACCGATCGAGCCGATGTTCGACGCGTACATGGGGTCGCTCCAGCTCACCGGTCTCGCCGAGGAGAACCTCCAGGCGCGGCTGCGCGGCACGACGCTGATGGCCATCTCCAACCAGGAGGGGCAGATCGTGCTGGCCCCGGGCAACAAGTCCGAGCTGGCGGTCGGCTACTCCACGCTGTACGGGGACGCGGTCGGCGCGTACGGGCCGATCAAGGACGTCTACAAGTCGTCGGTCTTCCGGCTGGCGAAGTGGCGCAACCGGGCCGCCGAGGAGCGGGGGCAGACCCCGCCGATCCCGGAGGCCTCGATCACCAAGCCGCCGAGCGCGGAGCTGCGGCCGGGGCAGGTCGACACGGATTCGCTGCCGGACTACGAGGTCCTGGACGCGATCCTGGAGATGTACGTGGACCGGGACCAGGGGCTGGATGCCATTGTGGCGGCCGGGTTCGACGCGGAGCTGGTGGCGAAGACGCTGCGGATGGTGGATACGGCCGAGTACAAGCGGCGGCAGTATCCGCCGGGGACGAAGATCTCGCCGAAGGGGTTCGGGAAGGACCGGCGGTTGCCGATCACGAATCGCTGGCGCGAGTCGTTCTAGCGGGCGGGGGTACCGGGGGCGTCCGGTGGCCGCCTTTGTCCTTCGCCGGACGGGCGGTTGGGGCGGCGGGCCGTGGCCCATTGTGGCTGCGGGCCCGCCCGGCTGAGCGGTTCCGTCCTCAAACGCCGGACGGGCTGGAGTGGGTGCGGCCCACCGTGGCTGCCGGCCCGCCCCGCTCAGCGGTTCCGTCCTCAAACGCCGGACGGGCTGGTGGGGGTGCCGGACGGGCTGGAGTGGGTGCGGCCCACCGTGGCTGCCGGCCCGCCCGGCTGAGCGGTTCCGTCCTCAAACGCCGGACGGGCTGGAATGGGTGCCGGACGGGCTGGAGTGAGGGCCGGACCGGGCCGGGAGGTCTGCGGGGGCTGGTTCTCGGGGGGTGGGGTGGGGGCCTTCTGCCACTACGCGGGATTTCGGGGACGGGTCCCGGTCCAGGTAGCCCGCCGTCGCCGCCACCGCCAGGCCGATCACCGCGAGGACCGCGCCGACCAGCGCCGGGGAGGTCCAGCCCCAGCCCGCCGAGATGGCCACGCCGCCCACCCATGCGCCGCCCGCGTTGGCCAGGTTGAAGGCGGAGTGGTTGGAGGCCGAGGCCAGGGTCGGGGCGTCCTTCGCCTTGTTCATGACCAGCATCTGGAGCGGGGTCGTCGTCATGAACCCGACGCCGCCCAGCAGGACCACCATCACCAGCGCCGCCCACTGGACGTGCACGGTGAACGGGAAGGCCACCAGGACCACCGCGAGCGCGCCGAGCGACCCGTACAGCGTCGGGCGCAGTGCCCGGTCCGTGAGGGGGCCCGCGGCGAGGGCGCCCAGGGTCATCCCGATGCCGAAGAGGGCCAGGACCAGGGTGACCGACGATTCGCCGAAGCCCATCGCCTTCGTCGTCATGGCCGAGAGGTACGAGTACACCGCGAAGACCCCGGCGAAGCCGAAGACGGCGGTGAGCAGGCCGAGGAGCACCTGGCGGTTGCCGAGCGCGCGGAGTTCCCGGCGTACGTCCTGGTGGGCCTCGACCGGGATGCGGGGAACCAGGCGGGCCAGGGCGGCCATCGCGGCGAGGCCGATCGCCGCGACGACCAGGAAGGTCGCCCGCCAGCCGAGGTGCTGGCCGAGCAGGGTCGCCGCGGGGACGCCGACGATGTTGGCGACGGTCAGGCCGAGGAACATCGTCGCGACGGCCCGCGCCTGGCGGCCCTCGGAGACCAGCCGGGCGGCGACGACCGCTCCGACGCCGAAGAACGCGCCGTGCGGGAGGCCCGCGAGGAAGCGGCCCGCGATCAGCCAGCCGAAGTCCGGGGCGAGCGCGGAGGCCAGGTTGCCGACGGTGAACAGCGCCATCAGGAGCAGGAGCATCCGCTTGCGCGGGATCCGCGAGCCGAGACCGGTGAGCAGGGGGGCGCCCAGGACGACGCCGATCGCGTACGCCGAGACGAGGTATCCGGCGGTGGGCACGGACGTACCGAGGTCGTCCGCCACGTTGGGCAGCAGCCCCATCATGACGAACTCCGTCGTGCCTATGCCGAAGGCGCTCACGGCCAGGGCGAGGAGGGCCAGGGGCATGGGGAGGGGACCTTTCACAACGCGGGGACGGCGGGGGCGCACAGCCGGGAGCCGTCACCCGGCACGCGAGGGTGCTGGGCGACGGCTCACGCCACCTATATGTAAGTTACCGGAACAAATTCTCGCAGATGTTTGTGCCGGGATGTCTACCGGCAGGTGAACGGCCCGTTGCGGCCGTCCCGCCAGGCGCCCTCACAGCTCGACGCGGGCCGCGATCGGGAGGTGGTCGCTGTCGGTCGCCGCGAGGGTCCAGGAGGCCAACGGCTCGACGCCCTTGACCATGATCTGGTCGATCCGGGCCATCGGGAACGAGGCGGGCCAGCTGAATCCGAAGCCGTCGCCCGCCGCGCCCTGGGTGGAGCGCATCTGCGCGGTGACCGCGTTCAGCGAGCGGTCGTTCATCGTGCCGTTCAGGTCGCCGAGCAGGACGACGCGCTTCACCGGTTCGTCGGCGATGGCCTCGCCGAGCGCGTCGGCGCTGTTGTCGCGCTGGTTGGCGGTGAATCCGGCGTGCAGCTTCACCCGGACGGACGGCAGGTGGGCCACGTACACCGCGACCTCGCCCTGCGGGGTCCTGACCGTGGAGCGCATCGCCCGGGTCCAGCCCATCTTGATGTCGACGGGCTCGGTGTCGGCCAGCGGGTACTTGCTCCACAGGCCCACCGTGCCCTGGACCGAGTGGTACGGGTAGCGGTCGGCCAGCGACTTCTCGTACGTGGAGACCTGCCGGCCCGGGAGTTCCTGAAGGGCCACGATGTCCGCCCCGGAACCGGCGACCTGCTGGGCGGTGCCGTCGGGGTCGGGGTTGCCGGCGTTGACGTTGTGGGTGGCCACGGTGAGGTCGCCGCCGGCGCCGGACTTGTCGGTGAGCAGGCCGCCGAACACGTTGAGCCAGACCACGGCGGGCAGCAGCAGGGCGATCAGCGCGGTCGCGGAGCGCCGCAGCAGGGCCAGGACCAGCAGCACCGGGATGAAGAGCGCGACCCACGGCAGAAACGTCTCGATGAGGCTGCCGAGGTTGCCGAGCCGGTTCGGGATCTGCGCGTGGACGACCATCAGCAGGGTCAGCAGCACCGAGCAGAGGGCCAGTACGGCCCCGCGCCGCCAGATGCCCCGGTCGGACTTCAGCCGGTCCCACAGACCCCGGAAGCGGGATCCGCCGGCCCCCGGCTGCTCGGCGCTGCCGTTGTCCGTGTCCGCTCCGTACGCCTGCACCATCGCGCTGTCCTCACTGCCTTGCCCTGCACATCGCCGCGCCCTCGACCCTAGGCGATGAGCGGCGTCTTTCCCGCCGTCGGCCGCCGTGACGCCGACGACCGTACGGAGAGCCCGTACGGAATGCAGGACGACGGAGTCGGGACGTCGGGTTCCGGGGCGGGGCCGCCCCGAAGGCCTTGTGACAGAACGATCACACACGTGCCGCGGGGGCGAGGCCCTGCAGCAGAGCGGTGATGATGCGGTCCGTGAGGTCGTCGGGCAGCGGCGCGTCCGGCCGGTGCACCGTGCGGATGAGCATGGGGCCGACGAAGAGGTCGTCGATCAGCTCCACGTCGAGGTCCTCGCGCAATTCCCCCGCGGCCACGGCGCGCCGCACCGCCTCCAGCATCGCGAGGCGGCGGGGGGCGATCACCGTGCCGAAGTACTCGTTCCACAGCTTCGGATGGCTCTTCATCTGCGCGAAGATGTTGATCAGGAGCACCGAGGAGCGCTGCGCGAGACCCCGGGTGCGCATCGATTCCAGCATCAGGCGCAGATCGGCGAGGCCCGCGGTGCCGGAGACCGGCGGGTCGGTGGGCTCCATGTCGCGCACGACGTCGACGAAGAGCTCCTCCTTCCCGCTCCAGCGCCGGTAGATGGTGGCCTTGCCGACGCCCGCCGTGCGCGCGATCCGCTCGATGGAGAGGGCTGCCAGCGGCTCGCCCGCTTCCAGGAGGGCGATGACGGCGTCCAGGATGGCCCGTTCCGCCGCGGCGGAACGGGGCCGGCCGCGGCGGGGCTCCGGATCCGCCGCCCCGGTCGGCGGCTCGCCCCCGTCCCGTGCCCCGCACCGGTCCCGCTCGCCGTCCTGGTCCTGCACCTGGAGCCACCTCTCGCCGCGCCGTCGCCTCGTCCGTCCGTCGCACGTCTTCTGTCGCACGTCGTCGGTCCGGGACACGTCGTACGTCCGTCGCGCGTCGTTCGTCCGTCCGTCGCACGTCGTTCCTCGTACGTCCGTCGTCCGATTCTCGCCGACCCGGGACGCCCGGGGCGACGGGCTCACCGGGTCGGCGGCGGCGCAGTGGCTGATCCGTCCGTCAGCGGCTCAGCTGTTCCGCCGCGGGCCGGGCGTCCGCGGGGGGCTCGGTCGTCGGGCGGGTCCGGCCCGGCAGGAACAGGCCGACGACGACGGCGCCGATCAGGGCGACGGCCGCCGAGCCGAGCGCGGTCACGTGCATGGCGCTGATGAACGCGTCGTTGGCGGCTGCCGCCAGTGGCTTTCCGGCCACCGGGCCGAGCTTCTCGGCGACGCCGAGCGTGGCCTCGATGGACTCGCCCGCCACCTCCCTGACCCCGGCGGGGACGGCACCGAGGTGACCCTCGATCTCACCCCGGTAGGCGGTGGAGAGCACCGAGCCGAGGACCGCGATCCCGAGGGCTCCGCCGACCTGGCGGAAGGTGTTGTTGACGGCGGATCCGGAACCGGCCTTCTCGCGGGGCAGCGCCTGCATCACGGCGACGGTGACGGGCGTCATCACATGCGCCATACCCGTGCCCTGGACGAAGAAGACGACACACATCACCCACACCGGCGTACCGGCGTCGAACAGGGCGAACCACGCGAGCCCGGCGGCGACGAGCAGCATGCCCACCGTGCAGACCGCGCGGGCCCCGAAGCGGTCGACGACCAGCCGGGCCCGGGGCGCGAAGATCATCTGGGCGGCGGCGAGCGGAACGATCAGCAGGCCCGACTCCAGGGCGGTGTAGCCGCGCACGCTCTGGAGGTAGAAGGCGGAGAAGAAGGTCACGCCCATGAGCGCGAAGAAGACCAGCGCGATGGCGGCGACGGCGGCGGAGAACGCGGGCTCGCGGAAGTACGTGATGTCGACGGCCGGGTGGCTGCTGCGCTTCTCGTGCCAGACGAATCCGGCCAGCACCAGCAGCCCGCCGGCGATGGCGAGGAGGACGGTGGTGTCGGTGAAGTCGGCCAGCTCGCCGCCCCGGATGATCCCGTACACCAGCAGGACCAGGCCCACGATGGACAGGGCGACGCCCAGCGGGTCGACCTTGCCGGGCTTCGGGTCGCGGGAGTCGGGGATCAGGAGCGCCATGGCTATGACGGCGATCACGACCACGGGGACGTTCACCAGGAAGATCGAGCCCCACCAGAAGTGCTCCAGGAGCAAGCCGCCGGTGATCGGGCCGATGGCGATGCCGAGGCCGACGCTGCCCGCCCAGATGCCGATGGCCTTGGGCTGCTCGTCGCGCTCGAAGACGTTCATCAGGACGGCGAGGGTGGCGGGCATCACGAAGGCCGCACCGAAGCCCATCAGCGCCCGCCAGGTGATGAGCTCGCCGGGCGTGGCGGAGAAGGCGGCCAGCGCGGAGCCGGCGCCGAAGACCAGGATGCCGGCCAGCAGGACCTTCTTGCGGCCGATGCGGTCGCCCAGCAGGCCCGCGGTGAACAGGAGCCCGGCGAAGACGAGCGTGTAGGAGTTGATCGCCCACTCCAGCTCGCTCTGGGTGGCGCCGATGCCCGTGGGGGCGGGGTCGGCGATCGTCTTGACCGCGACGTTCAGGATCGAGTTGTCCAGCACCACGATGAGCAGGCTGAACATGAGGACGGCGAGGATCCACCAGCGGCGGCGGTGGATCGCCTCGGGAACACGGGGCACGGCGGCGGGAGCGCCGGACGGTAGGGACATGCGGACGACCCTAGTCCCATTTCGATACGAGACCGTCTCGTATTGTTAAAGCTTTCCCCAACGGCCTCCCAGGGGCCGGGGCGCAGGCCCACTTCCCCCGTGGCGGGGCGGGATGCCACCATGGAAGGGATCCGGGGACGCCGTCAGGGCGCCTCGAGATGACGAAGGAGCCGTTCGCCATGTCGCTTCAGGCTGCGCAGAATCAGTCCTCCCCCGCAGGTGGCACCGCTTCCCCCGCCGACAGCAGCAAAGCGCTGTACGGGGGGAAGTCCACCCGCCGCATCACCGTCCACGACATCGCCGCCGCCACGGAGCGCGGCGAGAAGTGGCCGATGCTCACCGCCTACGACGCGATGACCGCGTCGGTCTTCGACGAGGCCGGGATCCCGGTCATGCTCGTCGGGGACTCGATGGGCAATGTCCACCTCGGCTACGAGACCACCGTGCCCGTCACGATGGACGAGATCGCCATGCTGTCCGCCGCCGTCGTACGGGGCACCAAGCGCGCCCTCGTCGTCGCCGACCTGCCCTTCGGCTCGTACCAGGAAGGTCCCGTCCAGGCGCTGCGCAACGCCACCGGGCTGGTCAAGGAGTCGGGCGTCGGCGCGGTCAAGCTGGAGGGCGGCGAGCGGTCCCACGAGCAGATCCGGCTGCTGGTCGAGGCCGGCATCCCGGTCATGGGCCACATCGGCCTGACCCCCCAGTCCGTCAACGCGATGGGCTACCGGGTCCAGGGGCGCGGCGAGGAGGCCGCCCAGCAGATGCTGCGCGACGCCAAGGCCGTCCAGGACGCGGGCGCGTTCGCCGTCGTGCTGGAGCTGGTGCCCGCCGAGCTGGCCGCCGAGGTCACCCGTACGCTGCACATCCCGACCGTCGGCATCGGCGCCGGTCCCGCGACCGACGCACAGGTGCTGGTCTACACGGACATGGTCGGGCTGACCGGCGGCAAGGTGCCGCGCTTCACCAAGCAGTACGCGAATCTCCGCCAGGTCCTCGGCGACGCGGCGAAGGAGTTCGCGGACGAGGTCGTCGGCGGCACGTTCCCGGCGCCGGAGCACACCTTCCACTGATCCGCCGGGTCCCGGCCCCGGCAGGGCGCCCACCAGCCATTTCCCGCACCACCGACAGCCCGCCGACATCCCCCATCGGCGGGCTGTCGCCCGTCTGCCGCGCTGCGCCGGTCCGTGTCGGCGGGCTGTCGGTGAGCTGTCGGTGGGCCTTGGTCCCATGGTGGACATGGAACGAATCGACAAGAACCCCAGCAACGGCCGCAACGCCGTCGAGGTGCGGGGGCTGGTCAAGCACTACGGCGAGACCAAGGCACTGGACGGCGTGGACCTCGATGTCCGCCAGGGCACCGTCCTCGGTGTGCTCGGACCCAACGGCGCGGGCAAGACCACGCTCGTACGCTGCCTGTCCACCCTGATCACCCCCGACGCCGGGCACGCCGTGGTCGCGGGCTACGACGTGGTGAAGCAGCCCCGGCAGCTCCGCCGCACCATCGGCCTGACCGGCCAGTACGCCTCGGTCGACGAGAAGCTGTCCGGCTGGGAGAACCTCTACATGATCGGGCGGCTGCTCGATCTGCCCCGCAAGCGGGCGCGGGCCCGCGCCGACGAGCTGCTGGAGCGGTTCTCGCTCACCGAGGCCGGCAAGCGGGCCTGCATGGAGTACTCCGGCGGAATGCGCCGCCGGCTCGACCTGGCCGCCTCGATGATCGGCAGCCCCTCCGTGCTCTACCTGGACGAGCCGACGACCGGGCTCGACCCCCGGACCCGTAACGAGGTCTGGGACGAGGTCCAGCGGATGGTCGCCGAGGGCGCGACCGTACTGCTGACCACCCAGTACATGGAGGAGGCCGAGCAGCTCGCCAAGGAGCTGACGGTGATCGACCGGGGGAAGATCATCGCCCGGGGCGGGGTCGACGAGCTGAAGGCGAAGGTCGGCGGCCGCACGCTGCAGATCCGGCCCTCCGATCCGGCGGAGCTGGCCGCGATGGCGCAGGCGATCCGGGAGGCCGGACTCGACGGTGTCGCCGGCGCGCAGGCCGTGCCGGACGAGGGACTGCTCTCCGTGCCGATCCTCAGCGACGAGCAGCTGACCGCCGTGATCGGGCTGCTGGGCGTCCGGGGATTCTCCCTCGCCCATGTCTCCACCGCTCTGCCCAGCCTCGACGAGGTGTTCCTCGCGATCACCGGCGACAAGGCCGCTCCCCTCTCCGACCAGGCTCCCCAGGAGGTCGCCGCATGAGCACCACGACACTGACCCCGGCCCCCGCCGGATCCGCAGGGACCGCGCCCGTCAAGGCGCGGGACGAGGAAGGGCGGATCGGGCTGCGGGCCAATCTGCGGCACATCGGGGCCCTGGCGCGGCGCAATCTGCTCCAGATCAAGAAGGACCCGGAGTCGATGTTCGACGTCCTTCTGATGCCGATCATCTTCACGCTGCTGTTCGTGTACGTCTTCGGCGGCTCGGTCGGCGGCAGCCTCGGCGGGGACCGGCAGGACTATCTGAACTACCTGATACCCGGGCTGATGGCGATGATGGGCATGAACATCGCCATGGCCGTCGGCACCGGGGTCAACGACGACTTCCGCAAGGGCGTCATGGACCGGTTCCGGACCATGCCGATCGCCCGCTCCTCGGTGCTCATCGCCAAGATCGTGGTCGAGCTGGGCCGGATGATGGTCGCCATCACCATCCTGCTCGCGATGGGCTTCGCCCTCGGCATGTCCCTGGGCACGTCCGTGTTCGGACTCCTGGCGGCCGTCGCGCTGTCGGCGGTCTTCGGCGCCGCCATCATGTGGATCTTCATCGTGCTCGGGCTGAGCATGAAGACGGCCCAGTCGGTCCAGGGGATGGGCATGCTCGTGCTGATGCCGCTGCAGTTCGGATCCTCCATCTTCGCCCCGCCCACGACCATGCCGGGCTGGCTCCAGGCCTTCACCGACTACAACCCGCTGTCCAATCTGGCGGACTCGGCGCGCGGCCTGATGATGGGCGGCCCGGTCGCCGACTCGGTCTGGGTGACGCTCGCCTGGGCCACCGGCATCACGCTGGTGATGGCGCCGCTCGCGGTGTCCAAGTTCCGCAAGAAGGCCTGAGCCGTCGGGGCCCGAGCAGGGAGGACCGGCGGAGAAGGACCGGGCGCAGGACCGTCAGGCCGGCGGTCGCGGCCGGTACGTCTCCGCCAGGGCGGTGGCCTCGTCGAGCGTGAGGCCACCGCCCTCCTCGTACGCCGCCGTGTACGCCGCGTCGTCGAGCCGGGCGCGGACGGCCTTCTCGGCGAGCGCCAGATTGCGGGCCTCCATCACGCTCGGCACATGCCCCTTCGGCAGGAGAGCCGCCTGGAGCGCCAGCAGCCGGGCGGCGTCCCTCGCCGCCCCTGCGCCACCGCGTCCGGCGAGCGCGTGGGCGATGGCCGTCAGATGGGCCGCGGGCATCTGCGGGGCCACCATCATCGACAGCTTCTCCCGCGAACTGGCCAGCGCGGTCAGCCCGTTGTCCAGGGCGGAGGCGTGCGCGCCGTCGAGGTTGTCCAGCCAGGCCAGCACGCCGTAGACGAAGCCGCCGAAGATGGCGACATCCCGCGACCGGAAATCCTCCCGGACCAGCTCCGCCTGCCGGCGGGCCTCGTCCACCCGTCCCTCGAGCCCGAGGACGAAGACCAGGTGCAGTCGGGCCATCGGCGTCGCGTCATGGCCCGACTGCCGGCTGTTCTCGGTGACGTCGCACAGTATGGCCTCGGCCTCCGGGAGGCGGTCGAGTTCGATGAGGACCCCGGCGTACCGGGCGCGCAGCAGCCCCACCTGGCTCTGGGCGCCGATCTTCTGCGCGTACTCCACGGCGGACCCGTAGTCCCTGAGGGCCGCGGTGAACTCGCCGGCCCGCTCGTTGGCCTCGCCCCGGGAGGAGAGCGCTTCGGCCGCGCCCCAGTCGTCGCCCAGCCGGGTGTAGATCTCCAGGCTCTCGTCGGCGTCGGCGCGCGCCGCGGCCACCCGCTCGGGGTCGTTGGCCAGGAAGTTGGCACGGGTGTGGAGCGCCGAGCCGAGCTCCCACTCGTACCCGAACGTCCGGGAGGCCCGGACCGTCTCGTCCAGCAGCCCGTACACGCGGTCCATGTCACCGCTGAGCAGGATCCCGAACATCCACAGCGTTCCGGGCATGCGGCAGGTCTGCGGCTGCCCGGGAAGGTAGGTGTCGGCGATGATCCTCAGCCGCTCCTTGCCCTCCGGCGTCGACCATGCGCTGATCGCGTGGTCCACGCCGGACAACTGCATCAGCGCCACTCCGCGCCGCGCCTCCGCGAGCTGTTCGTCGTCCATCGGCGGCGGCCGGTCGGTGGCCCGCTCCAGGAGCGAGGGGGCCCGGACGCCGGGCGGGGCGAAGGGGTCGGGGCCGAGCGAGGAGGCGGCCTCGCCCCACTGGCGGGCGTCCGAGCGCAGGTCGCGCAGCATCCAGTACCAGGACATCGACAGCACCATGCACAGCGCCTCGTGCTCGTCCCGGACGGCGACGGCATGGCGGAGCGCGGTGCGCAGGTTCTCGTACTCGCGCTGGAAGACCGCGATGGCCTCCCGCTGGCCGGCGCCGCGCACCTTCGGTCCGGTGATCCGGGCCAGCTCCCGGTAGTGGGTCAGATGGCGGCGCTCGACCGCGTCCCGTTCGGCGGCCTCGCCGAGGCGCTCGGCGGCGTATTCGCCGACCGTCTCCAGCAGCCGGTAGCGCATCTCCCCGTCGTCGCCGGGCGCGGCGACCACGAGGGACTTGTCGACGAGGGAGCCGAGCAGCGCGGCGACGTCGAGGGAGTCGACGGCGACGCCGTCGGCCGGGGCGGGCAGGGCGCAGACCTCCTCGGCGGCGGCGAGCGAGCAGCCTCCGGCGAAGACGGAGAGGCGGCGCAGTACGGCGCGTTCGGCGGCGTCGAGCAGGTCCCAGGACCAGTCGACGACGGCGCGCAGGGTCTGCTGGCGGGGCAGCACGGTGCGGCTGCCGTTGGTGAGGAGACGGAAGCGGTCGTCGAGCCGGTCGGCGATCTGGCGCGGGGTGAGCATCCGGAGCCGGGCGGCGGCCAGTTCGATGGCGAGCGGCAGCCCGTCCAGGCGGCGGCAGATCTCGGCGCAGGCGGCCGCGGTCGCCTCGTCCGCGTCGGTGCGGAAACCGGACCGGGCCGCCGCCCCGCGCTCGGCGAGCAGGCGCAGCGCCATCGGATCGGGCAGCGGGTCGACGGGACGGACGAACTCGCCCGGGACGCCGAGGGGTTCGCGGCTGGTCGCGAGGATCGTGAGCTGCGGGCAGTGGGTCAGCAGATGGTCGGCGAGAGCGGCAGCCGCTCCGACGACGTGCTCGCAGTTGTCCAGGAGGAGCAGCATCCGGCGCGGGGCGCAGTAGTCGGTGAGGCGTACGAGAGGGTCGGCGCCGGTGCGGTCGGTGGCGCGCAGCTCCTCGGCCCCGGCCCCGCGCAGCACGGTCTCGCGGGCGCCGAGCGCGGTCAGGACGGCTTCGGGCACGGTGCCGGGGTCGTCGACGGGGGCCAGTTCGGCCAGCCAGACGCCGTCGGGCCAGGCCTCGGGGGCGGCCTCCGCGGTCTCCTGGGACAGCCGGGTCTTGCCCGCGCCGCCGGGGCCTAGCAGGGTGACGAGCCGGGCGCGGCCGAGGTCCTCGCGCAGGGCGGCGATATCGGTGTCGCGGCCGACGAAGCTGGTGAGCCGGGCCCGGAGGTTCCCCTGGGCGGGCGGGGCCGGAGCCGGGGTCGCCGGGGCGGGATCCGCGCCGGTGGCGGACGGCTGCCCGGTGGCGGACGGCTGCCCGGCGGTGGTCCGGGGCGCGGGCTCCGGGGCGGGCGGGGCCACGGGCTTCGGTCCGGCCGGTTCCTGGTGGAGCAGGTCGGTGTGCAGGGCGCGCAGAGCCGGGCCGGGGGCGGTGCCGAGGCGGTCGTCGAGGAGGGTGCGGACCTCCTCGTAGGCGGCCAGCGCCTCGGCGGGGCGTCCGGCGTCCCGCAGGGCCCTGATGCGCAGGGCCTGGAGCGGTTCGTCGAGCGGGTGGGCGTCGCAGAGCACGGCCAGTTCGGGCAGCGCGGCCCCGGCCCTGCCGAGGGCGAGGAGGGCCCCGAGCGCGGCGCGGCGCGCGTCGAGTCTGCGGGCCTCCCAGCGGGACGCGGTCGCCGTACGGTCGGGCAGATCGGCGAGGGCGGGCCCGTTCCACAGGGCGAGGGCCTCCCCCAGGACGGCGAGGGCGCCCGAGGCGTCGCCGTCCTCCAGGGCGCGGCTCCCCTCCCCCGCCAGGCGCTCGAAACGGTGCAGGTCCACGGCGTCCGGCGGGGCGGCGAGCCGGTAGCCGCCCTCCACGGACTCGACGGCGCTGCGGCCCAGGGCCCGCCGCAACCGGCCGACGAGGGCCTGGAGGGCGCCGACCGCGTCGGCGGGCGGGTCGCCGTCCCACACCTCGTCGACGAGGACCCCGGCCGGAACGGTCCGTCCGGGGCGCAGCGCGAGAACGGTGAGCAGGGCGCGCAGCCGCGCCCCGCCGAGGGCGACGGCCGTACCGTCGTCGCGGAGTGCCCGGGTGGTGCCGAGGATGCAGTAGTGCACGGGCCCATTGTCCGTGACGGAGCGGGGCGCGGCGTTGACAGGGTGGAACTCCGTCGCCGGTCCCCGACGTTCCCGTCCTGTCGGAACCGCCGGAACCGGTGGAACCGGTGGAACCGCCGGAACCGGTGGAACCGCCGGAACCGGTGGAACCGCCGGAACCGGTGGAACCGCCGGAACCGGTGGAACCGCCCGAACCCGCGCACCGCCGGAACCCGTGCACCGCCGGAACCGGTGGCCGCCGGACCGCCGGAACCGGCGTGACCGTACGATCGCCCTTTCCGGCCCCGTGCCTTCGTGTCACCCACCCCAGGAGTCGAGTGCCGATGACCACCGCAGCCAAACGCGGCGACCGGAGGATCAGCCCGGTCTTCCTCGGCATCGCCGCCGTCACCGCGGTCGCGGGCTGGGCGGTGTGGACGGGTTTCGCGGACGCCACCGGCTTCGCGGTCTTCCTGTTCGTCACCGGGGCCTGGATCGTCTCTCTCTGTCTGCACGAGTACGCACACGCCCGCACCGCGCTGCACAGCGGGGACCTCTCGGTCGGGTCGAAGGGCTATCTGACGCTCAACCCGCTGAAGTACACGCACGCGCTGCTCAGCATCGTGCTGCCGGTGCTCTTCGTGATCATGGGCGGGATCGGGCTGCCCGGTGGCGCGGTCTACATCGAGCGCGGCCGGATCCACGGCCGGTGGAAGCACAGCCTGATCTCGGCGGCGGGCCCGCTGACGAACGTGGCGTTCGCGATCGTGTGCACGGCCCCGTTCTGGCTGGACGCGCTCGACGGGGTGCCGCGCGCCTTCCAGTACGCGCTGGCGTTCCTGGCGATGCTCCAGGTGACGGCGGCGATCCTGAACTCCCTGCCGATCCCGGGGCTGGACGGCTACGGGGTGATCGAGCCCTGGCTCTCGTACCGGATCAGGCGTCAGGTGGAGCCGATCGCGCCGTTCGGGCTGATCGCGGTGTTCGCGATCCTGTGGATCCCCGAGGTCAACATCGTGTTCTTCGACGCGATCCACGCCCTGCTGCGCGGGCTCGGCGTCGAGGAGTACCAGCGGTACTGCGGCTATGACCTCTACCGCTTCTGGCAGGGCCTCTTCGACGAGCAGGACCCCGGCTGCGCGGTCACGTGACGGAGCGGCGGGCCGGGTCAGCCCGCTTCGGCGGCGACGGCCAGCCGGTGCCTGCGCACGTAGAACCAGGTCATGTTCGACGAGAGCCCCGCGACGGCCACCCAGACGATCCCGAGCAGGCTGCCCTGGGCGAAGGAGACCACGGCCGCCACGACGGCGAGGACGCAGACGACGAGGGCGTAGAGAGCGATGCGGGGCATGGGGTCGACTCCTGTCGGGAACGGGTCGCGGTCCCGTCCAGTGTCCCCCATGCCCCGATGTGGTCCGGTCAGACGTCGGTGGCGCGCAGTCCGGCGTGGGCCTTGTAGCGGCGGTTGACCGAGATCAGGTTGGCGACCAGCGACTCGACCTGGTGGGCGTTGCGCAGCCGG
The DNA here is from genome assembly GCF_044333935.1 of Streptomyces sp. NPDC020884. Taxonomy (NCBI): domain Bacteria; kingdom Bacillati; phylum Actinomycetota; class Actinomycetes; order Kitasatosporales; family Streptomycetaceae; genus Streptomyces; species Streptomyces sp. NPDC020884. Next base: position 516,455 of record NZ_JBIRRY010000001.1, read on the forward strand.
CCCGCGAAGATGCCCCGCATCCCGGGAATCCGGCCGGCCAGCGCCTGCACGAGATCCGTGTCGGCCCGCGACTCGCCCAGGACCAGCACGTCGGTGTCGATCTCCTCGATCGACTCGTCCTGGAGCAGCACGGCCGAGAGGTGGTGGAAGGCGGCGGTGACGCGGGAGTCCGGCAGCAGGGCGGCGGCCTGTTCGGCGGCGCTGCCCTCCTCCGGCTTGAGGGCGTAGGCGCCCTTCTTGTCGAAGCCGAGCGGATTGACGCAGTCGATCACGAGCTTGCCCGCGAGCTCCTCGCGCAGGGACTGGAGCGTCTTGGCGTGGCCGTCCCACGGCACGGCGACGATCACGATGTCGCTGCGCCGGGCGCACTCCGCGTTGTCCGCGCCCTCGACGCCGAAGCCCAGCTCGGCCGCCGCCTGCTCGGCACGGGCCGCGTCCCGGGAGCCGAGGGTGACCCGCTGTCCGGCGCGGGCGAGCCGGTAGGCGAGGCCGCGCCCCTGCGGGCCGGTCCCGCCGAGCACGCCGACGCTCAGGGCGGAGACGTCGGGGAGGTCCCAGGGGTCCTTGGCGGGGGGCTTGGGCGCGCTGCCGCTGTCCTGTGTAGTCATGGGCCGACCCTACTGCCAGGTAGCCCCCGGGAAGCCGCCCCGTGGGCCCTCGGTCCCGCTCACCGCCCGGTCCTCCGTTCGGGTGAGGAAGCGGCCGACGGGCCCGGCCGGGGCGGGGCCCGGGGCAGGATGCCGGGCCATGGATGCCGTACGTGTCGCCCTCCTCCGCGATGTGCTCGCCGGGACCCGGTGGCCGGAGAACGCCCGCCGGTTCGCGCTGGTCCTGCGCGGCTCCGTCGTCCCTCGGGGCGGCGGCCTGCTGCTGGCGGGGACCGAGGCGTACGAGCCGTGGCATCTGGCGGCCCATCTGTCCGACGAGTCCGCCTGGTCGGGGCTGCCGGAGCTGGCACCCACCCTCGTACGGCACCGGGTGGCGGCGGGCGATCCGGCGCACCTGGCCGTCGGGCTCGGCCGGATCGCGGCGGCCGGGCGGGGCGAGACGCTGCTGCTGGTCGCGCCGGAGCGGCCGGGCGAGGACCTGCTGGAGCGGGTGCAGGACGCGCGGCGGGCCGGGGCGCGGGTGCTCACCCTGGACGGCGGAGACCCGGAGGTCGGCGGCCTGGCGCACGAGTCGCTCGTGGTCGACGGGGACGACGAGGTGGACCTGGACATCGTGCAGCACCTGGTGAGCGCGGCCGCCGGGGAGAACGGGAGGCCGCCGGCGCGCGGCCGGCGGACCTTCCGGGACCGGCTGGCCCGGCTCGCCGACCAGCTGACCCAGCCGCCCCCGGCCCGCTGGTAGCGCGGCCGGAGCGGGCGTATCCGAATATCGGCTTGCCCGGAACGCCCGGTGGTCCGGATCATGGCCCCTCGTGACCTCAGCACCTCCCTCGACGCCCTCCTCGCCGCTGCCCGCCCGGCTCCGCGCCCTGCTGCCGGACCTCTCGCCGTGGCGTTCCTCGGCGGACTTCCGGCTGCTGTGGGTCCAGGGCCTGATCACGTACTTCGGCAGCTTCATGGCGCTCATCGCGCTGCCGCTCCAGATCAAGGACCTCACGGGCTCCCCGCTCGCGGTCGGGGCGATGGGCGCGGTCGAGCTGGTGCCGCTGGTGGTCTTCGGGCTGTACGGCGGGGCGCTCGCGGACTCCGTGGACCGCCGCCGGGTCATCCTGCTGACCGAGGCGGGGCTCGGTGTGCTCGCCGCGGTCCTGCTGGTGAACGCGCTGCTTCCGGAGCCGCTGCTGTGGCCGCTGTACGTGGTGGCGGGCGGGGTGTCCGCGCTAGCCGGGCTCCAACGGCCCGCGCTGGACTCCCTGATGGCCCGGATCGTGCCGCACGCCCAGCAGACGGCGGCGGCGGCGCTGAACTCGCTGCGCTGGCAGATCGGGGCCATCGCGGGCCCGGCGCTGGCCGGTCTGGTGGTGGCGTACGCCGGTCACGGCACGGCGTACGGGGTGACGGTGTGCACGTTCGCCGTCTCGGTCGTGCTCTGTCTGCGCCTCTCCCCCGCCCCGCCGGCCCGTGACGCGCAGAAGCCGTCGCTGCGCGGGATCGTCGAGGGGGCGCGGTACGCCTGGAGCCGGCCGGTGCTGCTGGGGACGTACGCGATCGACCTGGCGGCGATGTTCTTCGCCTTCCCGAACACGATCTTCCCGTTCCTGGCGGACGAGCTGGACGCGGAGTGGTCGCTGGGCCTGATGTACGCGGCGGGCTCGGTCGGCTCGCTGGCGCTGGGGCTGACCAGCGGCTGGACGAGCCGGGTGCGCAGGCACGGGCTGTTCGTGGTGTTCGGCGCGACGGCCTGGGGGCTGGCCATCGCCGCGGCGGGCTGGTTCTCCAGCGTGTGGGTGGTGCTGGTCTGCCTGGCCGTGGCGGGGGCGGGCGACATGCTGAGCGGGCTGGGGCGCGCGACGATCTGGAACCAGACCATCCCGGAGGAGCTGCGGGGCCGGCTCGCGGGCATCGAGGTGCTCTCGTACAGCGTCGGCCCGCAGCTGGGCCAGGTGCGGGCCGGGGCGATGGCCGGCTGGACGGGGACCCGGTCGGCGATCTGGACGGGCGGGGTGGCGTGCGTGGCGTCGGTGGCGCTGCTGACGGCGGCGTTGCCGAAGCTGGTGCGGTACGACTCGGAGACGGATGAGGATGCGGTGCGGAGGCGGGGGGCGCGGGGGGAGGGGGCGTGAGCGGTCCCGCTGCTCACCGGGCTCCGCCCCGCCCCGCTCCTCAAGCGCCGGAGGGCTGAAAAGATGTCCTCAATCGCCGGACGGGCTTGAAAGTCCCCCGGGGCGGGCTTAGGACTCGTCGGGTGGGCCGGGGGTGTTCTTGGTTTCGTCGTGCCACTTGGGGTCGGTGTCCCACTCCAGGTTGCGGTCGCGCGCCGTGTCCAGCGCGTGCTGCGCCGCCTCACGGGAGGTGTAGGGGCCGAATCGGTTCTGTGCCGGGCATTCCGGGCCTTCCTCGACCTTCTTGTGCTCCAGGCAGTAGTACCATTCGCCCGGTTTGCCGACCGTGCGCTTCTTGAACAGGGCCATCGACGGCTCCTTTCCTCCCTGCCATGGTGCCCCGGGGCCGCTGGTTAGACTCGCTGGCATGTCTGGCCAGTCGCTTCTCGTACCAGGGGAGATCACTCCCGTCCGTTCCGTACCCGGAAACATCCGGCGTCCCGAGTACGTGGGGAAGCCGGCTCCGACGCCGTACACCGGCCCGGAGATCCAGGACGCCGATACCGTGGAGCGGATGCGCATCGCGGGCCGCATCGCCGCGCAGGCGATGGAGGAGGCCGCCAAGCACATCGCCCCGGGGGTCACCACGGACGAGCTCGACCGGGTCGCGCACGACTTCATGGTCGACCACGGCGCGTACCCCTCGACGCTCGGCTACCGGGGCTTCCCGAAGTCGCTGTGCACCTCGCTCAACGAGGTCATCTGCCACGGCATCCCCGACTCCACCGTGCTGCGCGACGGCGACATCGTGAACCTGGACGTCACCGCGTACATCAACGGGGTGCACGGCGACAACAACGCCACCTACCTCTGCGGAGACGTGGACGAGGAGTCCCGGCTGCTGGTCGAGCGCACCCGCGAGTCGCTGAACCGCGCCATCAAGGCGGTCAGGCCCGGACGCCAGATCAATGTGATCGGCCGGGTCATCGAGTCGTACGCGAAGCGGTTCGGCTACGGGGTCGTCCGCGACTTCACCGGGCACGGGATCAACTCCTCGTTCCACTCCGGCCTGATCATTCCGCACTACGACAGTCCGCACGCCACCACGGTGATGCAGCCGGGCATGACGTTCACCATCGAGCCGATGCTGACGCTGGGCACCCATGAGTACGACCTGTGGGAGGACAACTGGACCGTGGTGACGAAGGACCGGAAGCGGACGGCCCAGTTCGAGGAGACGCTGGTGGTCACGGAGACCGGGGCGGAGATCCTCACCCTCCCGTGATCGCCCACCCGTCACCCGTAAACGGCCATAACCACCCCCTCCGGTCGCCCGGGGCGTAGTTTTTTACCGACAGGCAGTCGGGAACCAGTTGACTTAGGTAAGCCTAAGTAGGAGGATCGGGCGTACCGGCACGCGCCGACGCGTCACCGCGGCGGTCGCCTGCCGATATTTCCGTCTCTTTCTGGACTTCCCGTCCCCCTCGGTCCCCGGAGGCCCGCCTTGGACGCAACCGCCACCGTCACTCCCTTCTCGACGCTCATCCGCACCGCGTCGCACGAGCAGCACACCGAGGCCGAGACCTCGACCTTCATGAGTGACCTGCTCGGCGGGCGACTGGGCGTGGACGCGTACACGCGCTACACCGAGCAGCTGTGGTTCGTGTACCGGGCGCTGGAGGAAGGTGCGGAGGCCCTGCGCGAGAACCCGGTCGCGGGCCCGTTCATACAGGCCGAGCTGATGCGCTCCACCGAGCTGGAGCGCGATCTGGCGCACCTGCGCGGGGCCGGCTGGCGCGAGGGACTGGAGCCGCTGCCGGCCACCGCCGCCTATGCGGACCGGGTCGCCGAGTGCGCCCGCACCTGGCCCGCCGGCTACATCGCCCACCACTACACGCGCTACCTCGGCGACCTCTCGGGCGGCCAGATCATCCGCGACAAGGCGGAGAAGACCTGGGGCTTCGAGCGCAAGGGCGACGGCGTGCGGTTCTACGTCTTCGAGGAGATCACCAACCCGGCCGCCTTCAAGCGGGGTTACCGCGAGCTGCTGGACGCGGTGAACGCGGACGACCTGGAGAAGCAGCGCATCATCGAGGAGTGCAAGCGCGCCTTCGCGCTGAACACCGCCGTCTTCCGCGAGCTGGGCGAGGTCTTCCCGCTCAGCGCCTGAGCGAGCGTGTCACAGCGAGCGGCGCGGCCGTCCGGGGTTCAGCCCCGGACGGCCATCAGGACGCGGCCCCCGACCTCCACCGTGCCGTCCGGCGCGGGTGCGGTGAGGATCTGGGAGCCGCGTCCTTGTCTGATGTTCAGGGCCCTGCCGAGCCGTGCGCTGAGCAGCAGGGCCGCCGCGCCCGTCGCCTCGTCCTCGACGATCGCGTCCCCGCGCCGCGGGAAGGCCCGCGCGCGCACCCGCCCGGCCGCCTCGTCCTCCCAGGCCCAGGCGTAGAGCCACCCCTCGCCGGGCGGCGGTCCCGGCAGCGCCTCGACCTCGGCGGCGCTCGCGTACTGCTGGAGCGTGCGCGGCGGGACCCACTCGGGGCGGGCGCTGATCCAGGTGAACTCCCCGTCCTGGCGCGCGAACACCTCCCCGACGGCCAGTTCCAGGACCTCCAGGTCCAGCAGCCAGGCGGTGCCCACCAGCGGGTGCCCGGCGAACGGCAGCCGCAGCCCCGGGGTGTGGATGTCCACCCGCCCGCGCTCCGGGTCGTCGACGAACACGGTCTCGCTGAAGCCGAGTTGCCGGGCGAGCCGCTGCCGGGACGCCTCGTCGGGGTGATCGCTCCCGTCGCGTACGACGCCGAGGGCGTTGCCGTGCCGGCCGTCGGGTCCGCAGAACACCCGCAGGACGTCGATGCCTCGGGGTACGTCGTAGTCGCTCACGGGGGCATTCAAGCACTGCCCTGCGCCGGGGCGGGAAACCGGGCGGACGGCGGCGGGGCCGTACCGGCGGGCGACTGCCGTCGCCGGTACGGCCCCGAGGGACCTGCGGGTGGTGCGGGCGGGTCAGGCGGTGACGTTACGGCGACGGCGCGCCGCGATCACGACACCGGCACCGGCCGCCACGACGACGCCGGAGGCGGCGATCAGGGCGCCGGTCGGGACGTCGGAGCCGGTCGAGGCCAGGGCGCCGGAGCCGCCGACCGAACCGCCGGTCGAGCCGCCGACGGTGCCGCCGCCGGTGGTCGAACCGCCGGACGTGGAGCCGCCGGTGGAGCCGCCGGTCGAGCCGGAGCCGCCGGTCGAGCCGCCCGGAAGCTGGGCGTCCTTGTCGAGGGAGACCGCGACGTTCAGGGCGTCGAGCTGCTCGCCCTTCGGGTACATGCCGCTGAACGCCTTGGAGCCGCCCTCGGTGAGGGTCGCCGGGACGCCCTTGAGGTTCACGATGCCGCCCTTGGCGGCGAGCGCGCCCGCGGGCACCTTCAGGTCGGCGAAGGCCACCCCGGTCAGCTCCTGGGCCTGGGGGTGCGGGTTCTCCTTGGTCGCGCGCTCCTTGGTGGAGACGTCGGCGACGAGCGTGCCGGAGGCGCCCTTGATGTCGACCTTCAGGTTGCTGAGCGCCAGGTCGAGCTCGTACGCGCCGTTCGTCTCGTGACCGAGGAAGCGCACCTTGCCCTGGAACGCGGCGTTGAGGGTGTTCTTGTCGGCGTCGAGCCGGCCGGTGGCCTTCGTGAAGCGGTAGCCGTCGGCGTCGGCGGAGGCGCCGCCGCTCGTCTCGACCTTGCCGCGCGCGATCGGGCCGACGACGTAGGAGCGGAACTTCTCCTTGACGCCCCAGTTCAGGGTGCCGTCGACGACCGGGCCGCTGACCGGCGCGGCGGTCTCGGAGGCGGTCGGGGTCGGGTCGGCCGACGGGTCCTTCGTGGGATCGGTCGTCGGGTCGGTCGACGGGTCCTTCGTCGGGTCCTCGGTCGGGTCGGTCGACGGGTCCTTCGTCGGGTCCTTGGTCGGGTCCGTCGTCGGGTCCGGGCTCGGCGCCGCGGTCTTGACGGACAGCGTCGCCGGGTCGAGCTCGGCGCCCTCCTCGTAGAAGCCGGCGAAGGCTTCCGAGCCGTCGGCGGTCAGCGTGGCCGGAATGTCGGCGAAGACCATCGCGCCGCCCGCGCCGCCGCCCGGCCTGACGCCGGTCATGTCGAGCTCGGCGATCGGCGCGTCGTCCTTGGAGACGACGGTGCCGTCCATCTTCTTGCTGGTGAAGTCGGCGGTGATGGTGCCGCTCTCGCGGCCCGTGCCGATCTTGACGTCGCTCAGCCGGACGTCGAGGACACCGTGGTGGCCCTGGAACCGGACGCTGCCCCGGAACGCGGTGTCGGAGGCGTGCGTCGCGGTGTCGTACGTGCCCTTGCCGTCGGTGAAGGTGAACACCCCGTTGCCGTCGGCCTGCTGCGCGCCGTCCGCGAGGGTGATCTCGCCCTGGGCGATGGGACCGGCGATGTACTTGCGGAAGGACTCCTTGATGCCCCACTCCAGCTTGCCGTCCACGAGCTCCAGCTTCGGAGCGGCGGTGGGCGCCGCCGCCGGGGAGCCGGCGGCGATCGCCGGGAGGGCGAAGGCGGTGGCGCCGAGGGCGGCCGCGGTCGCGACGGCTGCGGCGAGGGCTATGGGGCGGCGGGTTGCTGCCATGTCGGTGGGTCTCCTTGGAGGACAGGTGGTGGAAGCGAGGCGTGGGGGGAGGGGGTGACGATCCATAAGGCGCGCATGGGGGAGGTCAGGAAGTCGAGGGGGTGTCGGAGGCTTCGGCGGCCGGCCGCGCGCCACGGCGGCGCAGGGCGAAGAACGCCGCTCCGGCCGCGGCGAGCAGCAGTACGCCGCCGCCGACGGCGAGGTAGACGCCGGTGCCAGGACCGGAGTCGGACGAGGCGGCCGCCGGTGCGGCGGAGGGCTCGTCGGCGGCCTTCTTCGTGGGCTCGGCGGCCGCCGTCGGCTCGCTGCCGAGGTCCGGCAGCGCGGGCAGCTGCGCCTTCTCGTCGACGGCCACGGCGAGCGAGACCGGGTCCATCGCGGTGCCCGCCTTGTACATCGAGCCGAACGCCTTGGCGCCGTCGGCGGTGAGGGTGGCGGGCACCTCGGTGAGGACGGCGAGCCCCTCCTTCGGCGCGAGGTCCTTCGCGGGGAAGGTGATGACGGGCACGCCCTCGCGGGTGGCGCCCTCGCTGGTGACGTCCGCCGACAGGGTGCCCTCGCCCTGGGCGACGGCGACGGTGACGCCGGCGAACTTCAGGTCGAGGCCGTGGGCGCCGGTGAAGCGGATGCTGCCGCCGAAGTCGGCGTCCAGGGTCTGCTTCTTCGCGTCGTACGTCCCCTTGCCCTGGGGGAAGCGGAACAGGGCCCCGCCGTCCTGGGCGCCGTCGGCGAGCGTCCACTTGCCCTGGCCGATGGAGCCGGTGACGTACTCGCGGAAGGTGCGGCGCACGCCCCAGTCGACGGCGGCGTCCTCGAAGCGTCCTGCCGTTTCCTTCTTCTTCGCCTTGTCCTTGTCGTCGCCCTCGTCCTTCTTCTCGTCCGGGGCGGACGGCTTCGGCTCGGCGGCGGCGCCCTTGGTGTCGACGGAGAGGCTGATCGGGTCGAGGGGGGTGCCCGCCGTGTAGTAGCCGGCGAAGGCGGAGGCGCCCTGGGAGGTCAGCGTCGCGGGGACGTTGGTGAGGGCGATGGGGGTGGAACCGCCCTTCATGTCGATCCCGCCGAGACCGAGCGAGGCCAGCGGCACCTGGGAGCGGTTGGAGACCTTGCCGGTCCCCCGCTCCTTGCTGACCATGTCCGCGTAGAGCGTGCCGCTGCCGCCGCTGATCCGGACGGTGGGACGGCTGATCGTGAGGTCCAGCTCGTTGCTGCCGTCGGCCTTCTGGTGGCCGGTGAAGTGCACGCCGCCGGAGAAGCCGGAGTTGAACGCGCCGGAGTCCGGGTTGTAGGAGCCGGTCGCCGAGTGGAAGCGGAACTGGCTGCCGCCGACCGTGGCCGCGCCTCCGGTCAGGCTCCAACTGCCGTTCGCGATGGGCCCGGTGACGTAGCTCTGGAAGGAGGATTTGATGCCCCAGTCCAGTCGTCCGCCCTGCACCGTGCGGTCTGCCGCTTGCGCGGTGGCGGCGGGGAGCAGGGCTCCCAGCAGTACCGCGAGAAGCGCGACGGCGAGCGCGCGGGCCGATCTGGACGACAGCATGAGAGACCCCTCCGAGGGCTGGATACACAGGTAAGGCTAACCTAAGGTATTCCCAGCCTGTGCCGGAACCCCTCCGGCACCTCCACCATCCCGACACATCCGAACCACCCCCCGAACGCCCCAGATCGACAGGACGGTGCCCAGTGCGCATCTCGCAGGACTTCGCCCCCGGGGCTCTCGAGGGCGTGGACGCCGGACGGCCGGCCCGCCGTCGCCGGGCCCGCAGCAGGACGGCCGCCGCCCTCACCGCCGCCGTGGCCTTCGCCCTGGTCCTGACCGGCTGCGGCGCGGGCGACGACGCCGCGCCGAAGTCCGCCGAGAGCGCCGCCGAGGCCGACCGCGTCGAGCCGCTGGCCGACCCGCCCGCACCGGAGTTGCCGGTGACGGTGGACTCGGCGGACGGTACGGAGGTCACGATCGGCTCCACCGACCGGATCGTGCCGCTGACCGGATCCCTCAGCGAGATCGTCTTCACGCTCGGCTTCGGCAAGCAGGTCGTCGCCCGCGACATCACCGCCACCTTCGAACAGGCGGAGAAGCTCCCGGTGGTGACCCGAGCCCACGACGTCTCGGCGGAGAGCGTGCTCTCGCTGAAGCCGACGATCGTCCTCGCCGACACCACCACCGGACCGAGCGAGGCGATCGACCAGATCCGCGACGCGGGCATCCCGCTGCTCGTCGTCGAACCCGCCAAGGGACTCGACGATGTCGGCCGCCGTATCGACACCGTCGCCGAGGCCCTCGGCGTACCGTCCGCCGGCACGGAGCTCAAGGAGCGCACCGAGACCCGGATCGCCGCCGTCCAGAAGTCCATCCCGGGCCACGCGGACGGCGGGAAGCCCCGGGTCGCCTTCCTCTACCTGCGCGGTTCGGCCTCGGTCTATCTGCTGGGCGGCGCGGATTCCGGGGCCAGTTCGCTGCTGGAGGCGGCGGGCGCGGTCGACGCCGGAAAGGAGTCGGGCCTGGACAAGGACTTCACCGCCATCACCAGTGAGGCGCTCGCCAAGGCCGCGCCGGACGCGATCCTCCTGATGACCAAGGGGTTCGAGTCGGTCGGCGGCATGGACGGCCTGGTGAAGATCCCCGGCATCGCGGAGACCCCGGCCGGGATGGACCGCCGGATCGTCACGGTCGACGACGGGGTGCTGCTCAACTACGGGCCGCGCACCGACCGGGTGCTCGCCGAGATCGTCGAGCAGCTGTACGCGAAGGGCGGCACGGGCCAGTGACCACCTCCTACGAGGAACGCACCGAGCCCGTCGACGCGTCCACGGGCAAGGAAGCGGAGGCGGCGCCCACCTCCCCCCGGAGCAGGGCGTTCGTGCTCACCGTCGTGCTCTCCCTCGCCCTGCTCGCCGGCTGTCTGCTGTCCGCCGCGATCGGCGCGTATGCCATCCCGCTCGGCGACGTCCTGTCCTCCGTGCAGCACCGGATCGGGCTCGGCGGCCAGGAGCTGGACCGGGTCGGCGAGAGCGTCCTGTGGAACGTGCGGTTCCCCCGGGTCGTCCTCGCGCTGCTCGTCGGCGCGTCGCTGGGCTGTGCGGGCGCCCTGATGCAGGGCGTGTTCGGCAATCCGCTCGCCGAGCCCGGCGTGATCGGCATCTCGGCGGGCGCGGCGGTGGGAGCGGTCGCCTCGATCGCGCTCGGCCTGACCTTCCTCGGCAACTGGACCATCACCGTCTTCGCGTTCATCGCGGGTCTCATCACCGTGCTGCTCGTCTATACGCTCTCGCGGTCCGGCGGCCGGACCGAAGTGGTGACGCTGATCCTCACCGGTATCGCCGTCAACGCGTTCGCGGGTGCGCTGATCGGCCTGTTCATCTTCTTCGCGGACAACGCGCAGATCACCCAGATCACCTTCTGGCAGCTCGGTTCGCTCTCCCAGGCCACCTGGCCCAAGGTGCTCGCGGTGCTGCCGTGCGCGCTGGCCGGGCTCCTCATCGCCCCGTTCTACGCCCGCAAGCTGGACCTGCTGGCCCTCGGCGAACGGCCCGCCCGGCACCTGGGCGTGGACGTGGAGCGGCTGCGGATCATCCTGGTCCTGGTGGTCGCGCTGCTGACGGCCGCCGCGGTCGCCGTCGCCGGGATCATCTCCTTCGTCGGGCTGCTCGTCCCCCATCTGCTGCGGATGGCGAACGGCCCCGGCCACCGCTTCCTGGTCCCGGGCAGCGCCCTCGGCGGCGCCCTGGTCCTGGTAGCGGGCGATCTCGCGGCCCGGACCGTGGCGGCCCCCGCCGAACTGCCGCTGGGGGTGCTGACCGCGCTCTTCGGCAGCCCGTTCTTCTTCTGGCTGCTGCGCAGGACCCGTCGTAAGCAAGGTGGTTGGGCATGAGGACGCTGAGAGATCTGTTCGCGGTACGCACCCGGGAGCTGCCCTCGCCCCCGCCGCCCGGCTCCCCCGCCGTCGAGGCCCGCGCGCTGTCGGTCCGGCTGGGGCAGCGGCAGGTGCTGGACTCCGTCGACCTGACCGCGCACGCGGGTGAGGTGGTCGCCCTGGTCGGGCCGAACGGCGCGGGCAAGTCGACCCTGCTGGCGGCGCTGGCCGCCGATCTGCCCGCCGGGAGCGGCGAGGTGCGGATCGACGGCCGCCCGGCCCCCGCGTGGTCCGCGCCCGATCTGGCGCTGCGCCGCTCGGTGCTGCCGCAGTCCGCCGCGCTGTCCTTCCCGTTCCCGGTGGAGGACGTCGTCCGGATGGGGCGGGCGCCCTGGGCCGGTACGGAGCGGGAGGACGAGGACGACGCGGCGGTGGCGGCGGCGATGGCGGCCACCGAGGTGACGCGGTTCGCGGGCCGGCCGTTCTCCGCGCTGTCGGGCGGCGAGAAGGCCCGGGTGGCGCTGGCCCGGGTGCTGGCGCAGCGGGCCTCGCTGATGCTGCTCGACGAGCCGACCGCCGCCCTGGACCTGCGCCACCAGGAACTGGTGCTGCGGATCTGCCGGGAGCGGGCCGCCGCCGGGGACGCGGTGGTGGTCGTGCTGCACGACCTCGGCCTCGCCGCGGCGTACGCGGACCGGGCCGCCGTCCTGCACGAGGGGCGGATCGCCGAACTGGGCCCGCCGGACGAGGTGTTCAGCGGTGAGCTGCTCGGCGAGGTCTACCGGCAGCCGGTGGAGGTCTTCCCCCATCCGCGGACGGGCAGGCCGCTGATCGTGCCGGTGCGCCGGAGCTGAGGCGGACCGGCCGCCAGGTCACGGTGTGGATGCTCTATCCGGTCCCCGCCCGCACGCCGTTCGCCGCCCCGGTAGGGTTTCGACGGTCAGTGCGGGCGACGGATCAGAAGGCGCAGAAGCAACGGATGACGAGACACCCTGGGCTGGGCCGGCTGACGGCGGGGCTCGCGACGGCGACCGTGCTGTGCGTGACGGCGAGCGGCTGTGTGACGGTGCACGGGGAGCTGGAAGTGCTGCCCGGGGCGAAGAAGGCCGAGGCCGCCCAGGCGCTCAAGGACTTCACCGACGCCTACAACGCGGCGGACAAGGCGTTCGATCCGGCGCTGGACGCGGACCGGGTGACGGGTTCGCTCGGTGCGATCAACCAGGCCGGGCTGAAGGCGCGGCGGACGTACAGTCCCGACGGCAACAAGGCGCACAAGCCGCTGGTGCTGGACGACGCGACGTACGTCGTTCCCAAGAAGGCGGGCTGGCCGCGGTGGTTCCTCGCGAACACCGACTCCAACCGGGACCAGGACGGCGGGCGGCTGGACACCCGCTGGCTGGTGGTGTTCGTACGGTCGGGGCCCGACGCGCTGTGGAAGGCGTCCTATCTCGCGGTCGTCCCGCCGTCCCAGGTACCGGAGTTCGACCTGGACGAGGACGGGCTCGCCACACCGGTCGAGCCGCAGGACAAGGGGCTGGCCCTGCCGCCCGCGGATCTGAGCGCCTCGTACACCGGCTATCTGCAGAGCGGCACACCGGATGTGTTCACGCCCTCGACGGCGACCTCGGGGTGGCGCGAGACGCGCCGCACCACGCGGCGAGCGGGGTTCTCCTACCAGTACGCCGACCAGCCGCTGACGGGCACGACGTTCGCACCGCTCGGGCTGCGCACCGAGGACGGCGGGGCGCTGGTCTTCTTCAGCAGCAAGCACTTCGAGCGGCAGACCGCGGCGAAGGGGCTCAAGCCGGAGGTCAACGCGGATGTGAAGGCGCTGCTCACCGGCGAGGTGAACAGCAGTCTCACCAAGGAGCGGATCTCCAGCCAGCTGGTGCACGTTCCGCCGCGCGACGCGGCGGCCGGCTCCGAGTCCGGCTCCGGCGGCAGGGTGCGGATGCTGAACCGGCTGCCGGGCCTGGTCGCGGCGAAGGGCGAGTAGCGGCACGGGCCGCCGAACCGTCGGCGGCCCGGCGACGAGGTCGCCGGGCGCGGCGGCTCAGCGGCTCAGCGGCCAGGCGATCGAGTCGTGGTCCAGCTCGCTCTGCTCGGCACTGCCCGCGTACCGCGCACAGGCGTCGGTGAGCGTCTCCAGCAGGGTCAGCGGGTCGGGCAGCTCGTGCTCGGGACCGCGCACCCAGTGGATGTCGAGCTCACCGGGGAGCCGGGCGGGCGGCAGGAGCACATAGCTGCCCCGGCAGTGCCAGCGCAGGCCCGGGTGGGCGTCCATGGTCTCGGGGTGGCAGTCCAGCTCGCAGGGCCACCACTCGTCCTCGTCCTCCGGGGTGCCGCGGGTGGCGGTGAAGAAGAGCATCCGGTCCTCGCCGGACTGGGCGACCGGACCGACGTCGATGCCCGCGTCGAGAAGGCGCTCCAAGGCCTGGCGGCCGGCGGTGAGCGGGACGTCCAGCACATCGTGGATCATGCCGGTCGCGGTGATGAAGTTGGCCAGCGGCTGGCTGTCGGCCCAGCGCTCGATCTGGGCGCGGTCGGTGGTCGACTGCGTCTGCCAGGCGAAGGAGATGGGGTGCCGGGCGGGGGTGGGACAGCCGATGCGTTCGCACGAACATCGGTATCCCAGGGGGTGGGCGGCGGGGGCGATGGGCATGCCCGCGTCGGCGACCGCCAGGAGCAGCGCGACTCTGGCCGTCTCCTCCGCCTCGGCCCCCGGAGATTTGGGACGTCGCCGCAGCCACTGGGAGATCCTGCTCTCTGTGCCGCGGAAACGGCCGGACTCGGCGCCCATCTATCCCCTCACCTCAGCAGTTCACCTCAGTGTTGCCTGTCCATCGTCGCACCATCCTGCGGTTCGGGTGGCCAGAGTTCGCCGGCGGGGCCGTGTACCACCGCACCGAGTGAGCACCATCACGCCCGATGTCACCACATACCGGATAGACCGCACGCCGCTGAGCCCTTGAGGATCAAGGCCGGGGGGCGAGCCCGCCGACGGTGTAGTCGACGATCGCGTCGGCGTACGCGTGGGTCAGCGGCAGGGTCCGGAGCAGCCAGCGGTGGGCCAGCGGGCCGATGAGCAGTTCCAGGGCGATCCGGGGATCGGCGTCGGCGCGCATGTGCCCGGCCTCCTGGGCGGACCGCAGGCGCTCGACGTACAGCGCGAGCTGCGGAACGAGCAGCTTTTCGACGAACTCGGCGCCGAGCTTCGCGTCGACGATGCCCTCGGCGGTCAGGGCCCGGGTGGGGACCTCCAGCGCCGGGTCGTTCAGTTCGTCGACGGTGGCCCGCAGGACCTGCTTGAGGTCGGCGACCAGGTCACCGGTGTCGGGGATGCCCTGTGCGGCGTCGCCGGACTGCGGACCGGCCTCCTCGGCGGCCCGGCCCGCCAGGTCCAGGAAGGCCTCCATCAGCACGGCGGCCTTGGAGGGCCACCAGCGGTAGATGGTCTGCTTGCCGACCCCGGCGCGGGCGGCGATACCCTCGATCGTCGTGCGCCGGTAGCCCACCTCTCCGACGAGGGCGAGGGCGGCATCGTGGATCGCGCGGCGGGAGCGGTCGCTGCGGCGGCTGGAGTCGGGTGCCTTGGTGGGTGCCATACGGCCAATGTAGCGCCGGACGAGCCGATACGTTTCGTCTTGCAGTGGCGGTCCCGGTCGACGGGGTGTCCGGGCCGTGGCCGTGATCGGGCGGTCCGGTGAACCACCCGATCGGATCACTGCGGATCCGGCGCGCACAGCGCACCATGGGCTCACGCACAGACCGTGCGCATCCCACCGTTCCGCGGCCACCGCCGCCGTTCGCGAGGAGCCAGATGTGAACCGTGACGCCACCCCTCGTCGCTACCTGATGTGCGCCCCGGCGCACTTCCGGGTCACCTATTCCATCAACCCGTGGATGGACCCGTCCAAACCCGTCGACCTGCCACTGGCCCAGACCCAGTGGGAGGACCTGCGCGACCGCTATCTCGGCCTCGGCCACACCGTCGAGCTGCTCACCCCCCGTCCGGACCTGCCGGACATGGTCTTCGCCGCCAACGGCGCCACGGTGATCGGCGGCCGGGTACTCGGCGCGCTGTTCGCCTACCGGGAGCGGTTCGAGGAGGCGCGCGCCCACCGGGACTGGTTCCGGGAGAACGGGTTCACCGACGTCCACGAGCCGGAGCACGTCAACGAGGGCGAGGGGGACTTCGCCGTCACCGCCTCGTACCTGCTGGCCGGGCGCGGCTTCCGCTCCAGCCCGCTCTCGCACGCGGAGGCCCAGGAGTTCTTCGGGCTGCCGGTCATCGGGCTCGATCTGGTGGATCCGCGCTACTACCACCTGGACACCGCGCTGTGCGTGCTGGACGCGGCGGCCGACGAGATCATGTACTACCCGGACGCCTTCTCCCCCGGCAGCCGGGCCGTGCTGCGCCGGCTGTTCCCGGACGCGTTGCTCGCCCGGGAGGCGGACGCGGCGGCCTTCGGGCTGAACGCGGTCGGCGACGGGCGCCATGTGCTGCTGCCGCAGGGGGCGACGGGGCTCCTGGACCCGCTGCGGGACCGGGGCTTCGAGCCGATCCCGATGGACGTGGGCGAGCTGCTCAAGGGCGGCGGCAGCGTGAAGTGCTGCACCCAGGAGCTGCGGGCCTAGGGCCCGCTCTCCGGCGGCCAGGGATCGCCCCAGGCGACATCCCTGGCCGCCCGGTACAGATCGCCGTGGCGCTTGGTCACCGTGGAGCGGGCCAGGCCCTCGTCGCGGGTGCAGAGCTCCAGCAGCACCTGGCCCTTCCTGATCTGCGGCCTGCGGGTGACCCGGGCGGGCGCCGGGGCGGCAGGGAAGCGGGTGGCGACGACGTAACTGAACTTCTCGTCCTCGTGGCTGAGCGTGCCGCCCTTGACCTGCCGGTGCAGCGAGGAGCGGCTGACCCGGGCCGAGAAGTGGCACCAGTCGGTCCCGGGGGCGATCGGGCAGGCGTCGCTGTGCGGGCAGGGGGCCGCGATGCTCAGTCCGGCGGCGATGAGCCGGTCGCGGGCCTCGATGATCCGGGCGTATCCGTCCGGGGTGCCGGGCTCCACGATCACCACGGCCTGCCCGGCCGCCGCGGCGGCGTCGACCAGCTCGGTCCTGGCCCCGGCGGTCAGCTCCTTGAGCACATAGCTGACCGTGACCAGGTCCACCGGGGCCAGCTCCAGCGCCGCACCGATCCGGGCCCGCTCCCAGCGGGCGCCGCGCAGGGACGGCACCCCGGACGCCTCGGCCAGTTCACGGCCGAGCGCGAGGGCCGGCTCGGCCCAGTCCAGGACGGTCGTCTCGGGGCCCTCCCAGGCCCCGGCCACCGCCCAGCTCGCCGCTCCCGTGCCGCCGCCGACGTCGGTGTGGGTGGCCGGCGCCCAGTCGGGCGCGGCCTCGGCCAGGGCGTCGAGGGCGGACCGTACGGCTTCGAAGGTGGCGGGCATCCGGTAGGCGGCGTACGCGACGACGTCGGAGCGGTCCCGCAGGATCGGGGCGTTCGTCGGGGTCTCCCCCCGGTAGCTGGCGATCAGCCGGTCGACGGCCTGCGTGGCCTGTCGGGGCGGCAGTCCGTCGAGGAGTCCGGCCAGCGCAGCGCGCAGGGACTGTGCGGTGGGGAGGGTGACGTTCACCGCCGAATTGTAGGCGGAGGCGGCCCGGGGCCCGGCGTCCTCCCCGGCCCCAGGTCACGGTAGGCAACAGGAATCCCGCGAACTCCACGCCGCCGGAGCCCTGTTGCTACGCTGACCCGCGCGTGGACGGCACGAGATCACGAGGGGTCCGGCGAGGGAGCCATGAGGCAGAAGATCGTGCGGCTGACTCTGGTCGGCGGGGTGGTTTTTCTCGCCCTGCTCCTGCTGCTGGCCACCTGCGGCGGCAGTCCCGGCGAGGACGGCGCGAAGGACGGCGCCGACACCGGCCGGACGGCGAAACCGGTGCTGCCGAGCGCCGGGCCGGTGACCCGGCTGACCGTGCCCTCGCAGTACACGACGGACCGGGGCTGGGAGATCATCGGCTCCTCCCCCGACGTCGCCGTCTCCCACGCCACCGGGCTGCTGGCCTATCTGGAGCGGTCCGACGGAAACCGCTACCGGCTGCGCACCGTCGACACCGCGACCGGCAGGCTGGGCTGGCGGGGTCCGGCCTGGCGGCCGCCGGACCCGCTGCACTACCCCAAGCTGGCCACGCTGGCCAAGGGCGACCGGCAGTTCTTCGTGACCTGGTCCTACGGGAAGGTCGGCGACGGGCTGTCGCCGTCGAGCACCTTCCTCGCGCTCGATCTGTACGACGTGACCAACGGGAAGCGGCAGCGCGTCGAGGTGCCGTGGTCCGGGGCCCCGGACGTCCATACGACCGGGCCGGACATCGTGATCAGCGACGGGAAGGCGAACAGCACCCTGGTCGACCCGTTGACCGGTGAGGTCTCCGAGCTGAGCGTGGACGAGCTGAAGCACCCCAAGGGCTGCACGTCCTGCAAGCAGCTCACCGAGGTGCACGGTCAGACCGCCAAGGGCCTGCTGCTGGGCGGGGCACGGGAGTTCTGGGTGCGCGGCGGCTGGTTCAGCCGGAACGTCGCGCCCAAGGGCACCGACCGGACCAGCGGTGTGGTGACCTCGACGACCCCGGACCAGGTGCTGGCGAAGTGGGCGCCCGCGAAGAAGACCAAGCGGGCGGCGACCCACGAGCTGTGGGCGGTGCACGACGCGGCGACCGGCGAGGTGCTCGCCTCGGTGGAGTGCCACCGGCCCGCCATAAAGCCGGGGCGCTATCCGCAGGCGGTCCTCTCCCCCTCGGGCGACTACCTGATCGCCGGGAACCTGGCCTTCGACCTGGAGGCGAAGCAGGGCCGCTGCTTCGAGGACGAGGGCGGCGCCGCTCATCTGACGCTGGCCACGGTGACGGACGACGGCATCGCGTACGGGGCCGAGAACGCGCGCGACGCCTCGGAGGCGCTGTCCGGCGGCGGACTCCCGGTCTCGATGGACTTCGCCACCTGGAGCACGGAGCGGCTGTCGCGGAACGCCCGGCTGCCGGGGACGGAGACGACCGGGGTCGGGGTGTTCCAGTGGACCGACCGGAAGGACCGCACGCATCTGATCGGCTACCCGCGCACGGGCTGAATCCCCGGCGGGACGCGGGGCCGGCTCAGAGGCCGCCGGACTCGCGTCCCGCGCGCTGCCAGGGGCGGCACAGGAGCAGGAAGCAGACCATCGCCGCCACCGCGCAGACCACCTGCACGAGGGCCATCGGGACGGCCGTGTTCTCCCCCGCGATGCCGACCAGCGGCGAGGCGACGGCCCCGATGAGGAACGAGGACGTGCCGAGCAGCGCGGAAGCGGAGCCGGCCGCGTGCTTGGTCCGCATCAGGGCCTGGGCGTTGGTGTTCGGCATCGCGAGCCCCATCGCCGACATCAGCACGAACAGCCCGGCCGCGACCGGTACGAGCCCGACCTCGCCGAAGACGCCGGTCGTCATGAGCAGCAGCGCGACGGCGGCCAGCACGATCACCGCGAGGCCGAAGGCGAGCACCTTGTCGAGGCTGATCCGGCCCACGAGGAGTCGGCCGTTGATCTGCCCGACGGTGATCAGGCCGATCGAGTTGAGGCCGAAGAGCAGGCTGAAGGTCTGCGGCGAGGCCCCGTAGATCTCCTGCACGACGAACGGGGATGCGGCGATGTACGCGAACAGCACGGCGAAGGCGAGTCCGCCCGCGACCATGTAGCCGCTGAAGACCCGGTCGGCGAGCAGCCCGCGCATGGTGCGCAGGGCGTCGGTGACCCCGCCGGTGTGGCGGTCGGCGGGCGGCAGCGTCTCGTGCAGCCACTTGGCCACGACGAGGGTGAGCGCGATGCCGACGGCGGTCAGCACGACGAAGATGCCGCGCCAGTCGGTGATCCGCAGGACCTGGCCGCCGATCAGCGGCGCGATGATCGGGGCGACGCCGGAGATCAGCATCAGGGTGGAGAAGAACCGGGCCATCTCCACGCCGTCGTAGAGGTCGCGCACCACGGCCCGCGCGATGACGATGCCGGCCGCGCCGGCGAGCCCCTGGAGGAGGCGGAAGCCGATGAGGAACTCGGCGGTGGGGGCCAGAGCGCAGATCGCGGTGGCGAGGACGTAGACGATCATGCCGAGGAGCAGCGGCCTGCGGCGGCCCCAGCGGTCGCTCATGGGTCCGACGACGAGCTGGCCGAGCGCCATTCCGGCCAGGCACGCGGTCAGGGTGAGCTGGACGGTGGCGGCGGGCGCGCTCAGGGAGTCGGTGACCGCGGGGAGCGCCGGGAGGTACATGTCCATGGACAGCGGCGGCAGTGCGGTGAGTCCGCCGAGGACCATGGTGGCCAGCAGTCCGGTGCGCCGGGTCGCCTTCGCCGCCCGGCCGGGGAGCCCGGCGGGGGCGGTGACCTGCGGAGCGGCCGGGTCGACGGAGAGGGCGCCCGCGTCCCCGTGCGGGACGGTCGGGTCGGCATCGGCTCCGGGACCGGTCCCGGAGGTGGGTATGTGTGCTCGCTGGGCCCGGCTGCCGCCGCTGTCCGGCATTCTCGTCTCCACATCGTTGAATCCGCATCTATGCTCTCAGCTCGGCCGGAGTGGTCGATACCTTTTTCGGGCGGACTGGGGTGGCGGGCATGGGCGGGACGGTGCGCTGGGGTGTGCTGGCGACGGGCGGCATAGCCGCGACCTTCACGGCGGACGTGCAGCGGCTCCCCGACGCCGAGGTGGTGGCGGTCGCCTCGCGCACGAAGGCCTCGGCGCAGGACTTCGCCGAGCGGCACGGGATCGGGCGGGCCTACGGCAGCTGGGCGGAGCTGGTCGCCGACGACGAGGTGGACGTGGTGTACGTGGCCACGCCGCACTCGGCGCACCGGGCGGCGGCCGGGCTCGCGCTGGAGGCCGGAAAGCACGTGCTGTGCGAGAAGGCGTTCACGCTCAACAGCCGGGAGGCGCAGGAGCTGGTGGCGCTGGCCCGGGAGCGCGGTCTCTTCCTGATGGAGGCGATGTGGACCTACCTCAACCCGGTGGTCCGGCGGCTGATCGAGCTGGTCCGGGACGGGGCGATCGGCGAGATCCGCACCGTACAGGCGGACTTCGGCTTCGCGGGCGACTTCGCTCCCGGGCACCGGCTGCGCGATCCGGAGCTGGGCGGCGGGGCGCTGCTGGACCTCGGGGTCTACCCGGTGTCGTTCGCGCACCTGCTGCTGGGCGAGCCGGACCGGGTGCGGGCCGACGCGCTGCTGTCGCCCGAGGGGGTCGACCTGAACACCGGGATGCTGCTCGGCTGGGACTCCGGCGCGAACGCGCTGCTCTCCTGCTCGATCGTCGGCCACCACCCGACGGCGGCCACCGTGATCGGCACGGCCGGGCGGATCGACATCCCGCGCGACTTCTTCCACCCCTCCGGCTTCGTCCTGCGGCGGGCGGGCGAGGAGCCGGAGACGATCACCGAGGGACCGGGACCGCGAGGGCTCTCGGGCATGCAGTACGAGGCTGCCGAGGTGATGCGCGCGGTGCGGGCGGGCGAGACCGAGTCCCCGCTCGTACCGCTGGAGGGTTCGCTCGCGGTGATGCGGACGCTCGACGCGGTGCGGGACCGCGTCGGCGTCCGCTACCCGGCGGACCGCTGAACCGGGGTCATGCCGGCGTGAGCCCCGGGTTCCCCGCCTCGGTGACGAAGGAGGCGGCCGTGGTGAGCGCCGCGCCGGGGGTCGTGACGGCCGCCACCGTACGGAAGTCGGCGCGGGCCTCCCCCGTGCCGAGGGTGACGAGCGTGTAGCCGCGCCGCCCGTTGTAGTGCTTCAGGTGCGGGTTGGCGCGGGTCTGGTTGTCCCAGTTGGCGGGGCGGTCCGCGCCGTTCTTGCCGCTGGAGACGGAGGTGGTGACGATCTCCGTGCCGACGGTGCGCGAGGCGGGGTCGTCGAAGTCCTGCTTGAGGTCGAAGGCGTAGGAGACGTGGACGTCGCCGGTGAGGACCATCAGGTTGTCCACCCCGGCGGCCTCCGCTCCGGCCAGGACCCGCTGTCGGGAGGCCGGGTAGCCGTCCCAGGAGTCCATCGACAGCTTGTAGGCGTCGGTGGGCACATCGCGCCGCCGGGCGAAGGTCACCTGCTGCGGGACGACGTTCCAGGTGGCGTCCGACGCGCGCCAGCCGTCGATCAGCCAGCGTTCCTGGGCGGCCCCGGTCATGGTGCGCGCCGGGTCCTGCGACGCGGGTCCCGGGGTGCGCCAGCCGTCGCCGTACGCCTGGTCGCTGCGGTACTGGCGGGTGTCGAGGATGTCGAACTGGGCGAGCCGTCCGAAGCGGAGGCGGCGGTAGAGCGTCATGTCGGGGCCGGTGGGGCGCTGCGGGGTGCGCAGCGGCTGGTTCTCCCAGTACGCGCGGTACGCGGCGGCCCGGCGCAGCAGGAACTCCTCGGGCGGCAGGTCGTTCTCCGGGGTCCCGCCGGCGTAGTTGTTCTCGGTCTCGTGGTCGTCCCAGGTGACGACGAAGGGGTGGGCGGCATGGGCGGCGCGCAGGTCCGGGTCGGACTTGTAGAGGGCGTAGCGCAGCCGGTAGTCCTCCAGGTTCGCCGTCTCGCGGTTGTAGTGCGCCGGGAGCGTCCGGTCGGTGTAGCCGCGCGCGCCGCCGGTGGCGGTGACGGCGTACTCGTAGAGGTAGTCGCCGAGGTGGAAGACCACGTCGACGTCCTCGGCTGCGAGGTGGCGGAGGGCGGTGAAGTACCCGTCGTGGTACGCCTGGCAGGAGACGGCGGCCAGGGTGAGGGAGCTGTTGCGGGCTCCGGGGGCGGGGGCGGTGCGGGTACGGCCGACCGGGCTGGTCCAGTTGCCGGTGCGGAAGCGGTAGTAGTAGAGGCGGCCGGAGCCGAGGCCCTGGACCTCGGCGCGGACGCTGTGGGCGAACTCGGGGTGGGCGGTGACCGATCCGCGCCGCTCGACGCGCCGGAAGCGCTCGTCGCGGGCCACCTCCCAGCGCACCTCGACCCGGCCGCGCGGCAGGCCGCCGCCCGGCTCGTAGGGGCGGGGGGCCAGCCGGGTCCAGATCAGGACGGACGTGGGGTGCGGGTCTCCGGAGGCGACGCCGAGGGTGAAGGGGTCCTCGGCGATCCGGCGGGCGTCGAGTTCGGCGGCGCTCGCCGTGCCGGCGGCGGGCAGGTTCACCGCGAAGGCGAGCGCGGCGGCGGCTCCGGTGACGGTGAGGAAGCGGCGGCGGCCCACACCGCGCTCCAGTAGCCGGGCCGCGGTGCGGAGTTCGGTTGCTCGGGTGCCCTGATCGGGCGTCATGATGGTCTGTGCGGCTGTCATATGCCCCTCCTCTGCCCGGATGCTTTCGGCCTCATGGCAGCCGCCCGCGACGACGCACCGTTGTCGCGTGCACAACATCCGCATGGCGGGTCGATGAGCACCGCGTGCCCGGTGCACCGACCTCTCCCGTACGCTGCCGGGCCATGAACACAGAGCAGACCGGTCAGAAAATCGCCGTCGTCACCGGTGCGGGATCAGGAATCGGGCGGGCCGTCGCACTCGCCCTGGCGCATGCGGGGTGGTCGCTCGCGCTGGCGGGCCGGCGGGCCGAGCCGCTGGCGGAGACGGCCGCCGCCGCCGGGGACACCGAGGCACTCTGCGTCACCACGGACGTCACCGACGCCGACGAGGTCGGCGCGCTGTTCTCGGCGGTACGGGAGCGGTTCGGGCGGCTGGACCTGCTGTTCAACAACGCGGGCACCTTCGGTCCCGGCGGGGTGCCGGTCGAGGACCTCGCCGCCGAGGACTGGCGGGCGGTGGTGGACGTGAACCTGACGGGCGCGTTCCTGTGCGCGCAGGCGGCGTACCGGCTGATGAAGGAGCAGGACCCGCAGGGCGGCCGGATCATCAACAACGGCTCGATCTCCGCCCACGCGCCGCGCCCGCACTCGATCGCGTACACCGCGACGAAGCACGCCATCACCGGGCTGACGAAGTCGCTGTCGCTGGACGGGCGGCCGTACCGGATCGCCTGCGGTCAGATCGACATCGGCAACGCGGCGACCGAGATGACCGAGCGGATGCAGACCGGGATCCTCCAGGCCAACGGCGAACTGGCGGTGGAGCCGGTGATGGCGGCGGCCGACGTGGCACGGACGGTGCTGCACATGGCGGAACTGCCGCTGGAGGCGAACATCCAGTTCGCGACGGTCATGGCGACGAACATGCCGTACGTGGGGCGAGGCTGAGCCCGCATGTGATCACATTCGCTCGAACTAGTCGCTGAATGACCGAGTTTGCTGGATTTCCCCACCGGCGGTCGGGCAAGCGCGTGCTGTCCGTATGATCACATCTCGTTACGCCTTCACCAGAACGACACAGAAGGAACACCGCATGCGCATACGCACCGCTGCGCCGGTCGCCCTGGCCGCCGCCACCGCACTGGCCGCCTCGCTCCTCGCCACGGCGGCACCGGCCTCGGCGGCCGCCCACCAGGGCGGGCTGCACTTCGGGACCGTCCAGTACGACGGACCCGGCAAGGACGACCGGTCGAAGAAGTCGCTGAACGCCGAGTGGGTGAACATCCACAACAACGGCAAGAAGAAGGTCCAGCTCAAGGGCTTCAAGGTGAAGGACAACACCGGCTACACCTACACCTTCGGCAGCTACACCATCGGCGCGGGCAAGACGGTCAAGCTCCGGACCGGCAAGGGCAAGAACGTCTCGGGCACCGTGCACTGGAACCGGGGCTCGTACGTCTGGAACAACACCGGCGACAAGGCCCGGCTGATCAAGCCGAACGGGAAGCTCCAGGACTCCTGCTCCTGGAAGAAGTCGACCAAGGCGAACAAGGGCGTCAAGAACTGCCACTGACCGGTCGCGCGTGAGGGGCCGGTCGCGGTACGGGGGGCCGCGACCGGCCCGCTCGCGCGTCGCACGTGCGGGTGCCGGGTGCTGCGTGCCGCGTGCCGCGTGCCGCGTGCCGCGTGCCGCGTGCCGCGTGCCGCGTGCTGGGAATGGTGCGGGCGGCGGCACGGTTGGACTGCTGCATGACACCTGATCACCGGCCCGAGGTCCTGCGCTACACCGCCTTCTCCGCCGACCCCGCGGGAGGGAACCTCGCGGGCGTCGTCCTGGACGCCGCCGGGCTGGACGCGCAGGAGATGCTCGCCGTCGCCGCGGAGCTGGGCTACAGCGAGTCGGCGTTCCTGACGGAGCGGACCGGCGAAGGCGCGTACACGATCC
The DNA here is from genome assembly GCF_044333935.1 of Streptomyces sp. NPDC020884. Classification (NCBI taxonomy): domain Bacteria; kingdom Bacillati; phylum Actinomycetota; class Actinomycetes; order Kitasatosporales; family Streptomycetaceae; genus Streptomyces; species Streptomyces sp. NPDC020884. The sequence continues at coordinate 540,836 of NZ_JBIRRY010000001.1, forward strand.
GCTACTTCAGCCCGAAGGCCGAGGTGCCCTTCTGCGGCCACGCCACGGTCGCCACCGCGCTCGCCCTGGCCGAACGGGACGGACCGGGCGAGCTGGAGTTCGCCACGGCCGCGGGGCAGGTGCCGGTCACCGTCGTCCGGGAGGACGGCGAGCTCCGCGCCACCCTGACCAGTGTGGCCCCGCACATCGAGGAGATCGGCGCGGCGGACCTGACGGAGGCGCTGGCGGCACTGGACTGGGCGGCGGCCGATCTCGACCCCGCCCTGCCGCCCCGGATCGCCTACGCGGGGGCCCGGCACCTGGTGCTGGCCGCCGGAACACGTGAGCGGCTCGCGGACCTCGCCTACGACTTCGCGCGCCTCGAAGTGCTGATGCACCGGCTCGACCTCACCACCCTGCAACTGGTGTGGCGCGAGGGGCCGGAGCTCTTCCACGTCCGCGACCCGTTCCCGGTGGGCGGGGTCGTCGAGGACCCGGCGACGGGCGCGGCCGCAGCGGCCTTCGGCGCGTACGCACGGGAGCTGGGGCTCGTACCGGAGGCTGCCGTGCTGACGCTGCACCAGGGGGCGGACATGGGCCGCCCCGGCACACTCACCGTCGAACTGCGCGCGGGCGACGCCCGGATCCGGGTCAGCGGAACGGGCGCCCGGATCCGCTGAGCATCGCCGGGGGGGCGCCGGGGATCGCCCGGATCCGCTGAGCAGCGCCCGGTTCAGCCGGTGGCGTCCTTGGCCGGGGAGATGTGGGCGTACCAGCGCTCCGTCTCCTCCGGGTCGAGGGTGCGCTCCAGCAGGACGTCACCGCGCATACCGGGGAGGAAACGGCCCGCGGGCCAGGACCGCCGGTAGGACGGCTCGTCCAGGACCAGCAGCCGGACGCCGTCGACGACGGGGATGTCGGCGGGGGATCCCTCGTTCCAGATCGGTCCGCCGTCCGGGGCCACCAGGTCGAAGGAGCCCACGGTGTCCACCTGCCCGGGGGTCTCGCGGCAGACGGCCGCCTCCTGCGACGACGGCGCACGGCCCGCCACATGACCGCCGCCTATGAGCGCGTCGGCGAGCAGGGTGTGCAGCTGGAAGTTGTCCCCGATGCCGAAGAGCCGCAGGAAGTAGCCGGTCCCGCTCGTCCGGTGGAGGGCGACGAGCGGTTCGTCGTCCAGCACGAGAAGGGCGTGGGCGAGGGACTTCAGCTCCAGGCCGGAGGCCCGTTCCACCGCGCCGAGCAGGCGCAGCGCGTCGCCCCGGGAGCCGGCCGCCCGCCGTACCCCGGGGTGGTTCAGCATCGCCACGGCGGCCATCTCCCACTGGGGCAGCGTCCACCAGCCGACCGCCGCGTCGAAGCCGGCCCGCTCCACGAGCTCCGGGCCCGGCTCGCCGCCGTCCGGGACGGGATACGCCCCACCGCCGGTCGCGGCCCACGCGTCGCAGAACACCACGGCCTGCTCCAGGGCCCGGCGCAGCCCGGCCAGCACGCCCGGTGCGCAGCGCTCGGCGTCCGCGCCGCGCTCGACACAGGCCCCGACGAGGACGGCGACGACGGCGCGGGGACCGGGCGGAACCTGCTCCAGCACGGCGGCGAGCCGCGGCCCGCCGTCCAGCAGGTCCGGCTCCCCGGCCTGCCCGAAGGCCTCCTGCAACCGGACGAACGCCTTGCCGGACCGCTTGGCGTCCTGTGCCACCACCGCGGTCTCGAAGTCGGCGACGGCCCCCCCGAACCCGGATTTACCGAATATCATTCCGACATTTTATCGACGCGCGTTCGAGGGCCGTGAAGCCGGTCCGCCTCTCCGGATTCCGACGCCCTCACCGGACGAACACACCCGCCCGCGCGGCGGCGACCGCCGCGGCGGCGGCCCGGTCGGCCGCCTCCTCGTCGAGCGGGGCGCCGCTGGCCAGCAGCCGGTAGTACAGGGGCGCCGACACCGCCGCGATCACCTCGGCCGGGTCCGTGCCTTCGGGCAGTTCGCCGCGGCCGACCGCCTCTTCGACGCAGCCGGACCACTCCCCGATCCGCACCGCGTAGAAGCGGTGCAGGGCCTCGGCGGTCCGCGGGTCGCAGGTGGCGGCGGCGATGACGGCCGCGAAGAGCGCGCCCTGCCGGGGATCGGTCAGCGTACGGACCACGAGGCGGGCGTTGGCTTCGAGGTCCCCGGCCAGCGATCCGGTGTCCGCGCGCGGGAGCGACTGCTCCGCCATGTCCGCGAGCAGGTCGGCCACCAGGCCGGCGGGGGCGGACCAGCGCCGGTAGACGGTCGTCTTGCCGACCTCGGCCCGCCGGGCGACGTCGGCCAGGTCGAGGCCGTCGAAGCCGTGCTCGGCCAGCGCGTCGCCGGCCGCGCGCAGCACGGCCTCCCGCACCCGGGCGGTGCGGCCACCGGGACGCACGGTGCCCGGCTCCACTCCCTCGGCGTCGGCGATGGCGTCGCCGTGGATGTCGCCGTCGATGTCGGCACCCTCAGACGTCATAACGGGTCTCCAGTTCCATTAACAACCTCTCCCCTGCTACGGTGACGCTCACCTTAACGGAACCACGGACCCATTAACGTATCCGTGCTCAGAAAGGCGTCCCTGCCATGCCCACACCCCGCACCGCGGCCGCCCCCGCCCCTTCCGGCCCGCCGGCCGCCGGGCCTCGTATGACGAGCCGCCAGAAGCTCGTGCTGGCCCTGCTGCTCGGCTCCCAGTTCATGATCGCGGTGGACTTCTCGATCCTGAACGTGGCCCTCCCCGTCGTCGGACAGGGGCTCGGCTTCTCGCTCTCCCACCTCCAGTGGATCGCCACCTCCTTCGCACTCGCCGCCGCCGGATTCACGCTGCTCTTCGGACGCGTCGCCGACCTCCTCGGCCGCAAGAACCTGTTCATCGGCGGCATGGTCGCCCTCGGCCTCTCCTCCGCGCTCGGCGGCCTCGCCACCTCGCCCGAGGTCCTCCTCACCGCGAGGGTGCTCCAGGGCCTGGCCACCGCGGCCGTGACCCCCGCCGGACTCGCTCTGCTGACCACCGCGTTCAAGGAAGGGCCGTTGCGCGATCGGGCGCTGGGCCTCAACGGGGCCCTGATGTCGGCCGGCTTCACCGCCGGAGCGATCCTCGGGGGCCTTCTGACGGACCTGCTCTCCTGGCGCTGGGCGTTCTTCGTCAACGTACCGGTGGCGGCCCTGGTCGTGGCCCTGGCCCCGTCCGTGATCACCGACTCCCGGCCGGAGCGGCGCCCCGCGCTGGACGTGCCCGGCGCGGTCACCGTCACCGGCGGGCTGCTTCTGCTCGTCCTGGGGCTCACCCGGGCCGGCGAGACCGGCTGGACCGAGCCCACCACGCTGGCCGTCCTGTTCGCCGGGGCCGTACTCCTCGCCGCCTTCGTCCGCGTCGAGCAGCGGGCCGCCGCACCGCTCGTCCCGATACACATCCTGAAGCGGCGCAGCGTCGTCTGGGGCAATGCCGCGGGGCTGATCGCCTTCGTCACCGAGACCTCGCTGGTCTTCCTGCTCACCCTGTACCTCCAGGAGGTCCTCGGCCACTCCGCGCTGGCCACCGGCCTCGCGTTCGGTGTGCTGGGCATCGGCACGGTCGTCGGCGGTGTGCTCGGCGGACGGGCGGTGAGCCGGTTCGGCAGCCGGCGCGCCATCGTGCTGGGCGGGACCGTCCAGGCCGCCGCCACCCTCTCCCTCGTGGCGCTGGGCACGTCCGGGGACTGGATCTGGCTGCTGCTGGCGGCCACCTTCGTCGGCGGCGTGGGCAACATGCTGATGATCGTCGGCTTCATGGTCACGGCCACCTCGGGGCTGCCGGACGAGGAGCAGGGGCGGGCCACCGGCCTGGCGACGATGACCCAGCAGGTCGGCATCGCCCTCGGCATCCCGGTGATGAGCGCGGTCGTCACCGCCCGGACGGGAGCCGCGACGGGGCCGGAAGCGGTCCTGTCCGGCGTCTCCACCGCCATCCTCGTCAACTCCGCCCTGGTCCTGGCCGGGGCCCTGCTCGCCGGGTACTTCCTGGCAGGGCGGGAGGGGCCGGCAGCGGAGGAGTGAGCCGGGCGGGACCGTCCCGGGGGGCGGAAGAGGATCGACGGCGGGAGGATTACGGACATGGCTGCCCCCCAGCCCGAGTCCGGGCCCGGCCCTGAACCGCTGACCGTTCCGAGCATGACCGCGGGACCCGACTTCGTGCTGCGCCCCTGGGAGATGAGCGACCTCTCGCTGGTCCGCGAGGCCTCGCTCGACCCGTACATCCCGCTCATCACCACGATCCCGTCCCGCTACTCGGACACGGCGGCCGAGGCGTTCGTCCGCAGGCAGTGGGAGCGTGCGGCCTCCGGCGCGGGCTACCCGTTCGCCATCGTCCGCTCCCGGGACCGGCGGCCGGTCGGCGCGATCGGGCTCTGGCTGCGCGACCTGCCCGAGGGCCGCGCCTCGCTCGGCTACTGGCTGACCGCCTCCGCCCGGGGCCAGGGCGTCGCCCGCGCCGCGCTGCGCACGGTGACGGGCTGGGCCCTGCGGGACCTCGGCGTCCACCGCCTCCAGCTCTTCGTCGAGCCGTGGAACACCGCGTCGGCCCGGATCGCGGAGGATGTCGGCTTCCGGCGGGAGGGGCTGCTGCGCGGCTGGCAGCTGGTGGGCGACCGGCGGCGGGACATGGCCGTGTACGCGCTGCTGAACACCGACGGGCCCGCAGATGACCGGGCGGCGACCGCGACCTGAACAGCGAGGCGTTACGATCGCGGGCACCGCGGCCGACCGGCGGCCGTCCGGCAGCCGAGCCCCAGGAGTACCGATCTTGTCCGCACCACGCATCGGCGTATCCATCGTGACCATGGGGGACCGCCCGCAGGCGGTCGAGGCGCTGCTGGCGTCGGTCGCCATGCAGGACGTCCGGCCCACCCGGCTCGTGATCATCGGCAACGGCACCGAGCTCCCGGACTTCACCGCGTTCCCCGGCCTGGCGGACCTCGACGGCGGGGTCACCGCCATCGAGCTGCCGGAGAACCTCGGCTGCCCGGGTGGCCGGAACGCCGGCCTGCGCAGGCTCGCCGAGATCGGCGACGTGGACGTGGTCATCGAGCTGGACGACGACGGACTGCTGGTCGACAAGGACGTCTTCCGCCGGGTGAGGGACCACTTCGCGGCCGACGACCGGCTCGGCATCGTCGGCTTCCGGATCGCCGACGAGCACGGCGAGACGCAGCGGCGGCACGTGCCCCGGCTGCGGGCGGGTGACCCGATGCGCGGCGGCGAGGTCACCGCCTTCCTCGGCGGCGGCCACGCGTTCTCCATGAAGATGCTGGAGCAGACCGGTCTGTGGCCCGCGGAGTTCTTCTTCACCCACGAGGAGACCGACCTCGCCTGGCGGGCGCTCGACGCGGGCTGGAAGGTGCTGTACGAGCCCGAGCTGCTGCTCCAGCACCCGAAGACGTCGCCGGCCCGGCACGCGGTCTACTACCGGATGACGGCCCGCAACCGCGTCTGGCTGGCCCGCCGCAATCTGCCCCTCCCGCTGGTCCCGGCCTACCTCGGCACCTGGACCCTGCTGACCCTGGCCCGCACGCGCGACGCGAAGGGCCTGCGCGCCTGGGCGGGCGGCTTCGCGGAGGGCGTCCGCACCCCGTGCGGTGAGCGGCGCCCGATGCGCTGGTCCACGGTGTGGCAGATGACGCGGCTGGGCCGGCCGCCGGTCATCTGACCTGCCGCTCGACCCTGCCGCTCGGCGGGCTCACGGCTTCCAGCGGTAGCGGACGTCCGGCTCATTCTCCTCGTTGCGGGTGCCGTCGTCGAACGCGACGGCCGTGAACCCGTGCCGCTCGTAGAAGGCGCGGGCGGCGGCGTTGCGCTGGAACACGTACAGGTCCAGGCCCTCCTCCGCCGCGCCGCGCACCTCCGCCAGCAGCCGGCTCCCGATCCCGCGCCGCAGCGCGTCGGGCCGCAGATAGAGGTGATCGAGCTCGTCGCCCCCGGCGAGCGCGGCGAACCCGAGCAGTCCCCCGCCCTCCTCCGTCTCCTCGGCCACCCACACCGCGGTGCTGGTGGGCAGCACGACATGGGTGATCCACGCGAGGGTGTCCTCGTCGCTGTGGACCCGGGGCAGATACGGCATGGCGGCGGCGCGGGAGTCCAGGAACACCCGCGTCACGGCTGCCGCGTCCCCGGCCGTGGCCGGGCGTATCCGTACCGCGTCCGGCGCTCCACGTCCGCCGGCGCCCACGTTCTCCACCACGCGCATCACTCCCCGTCTCAGGGCCGGTACGTCCCCGCCCGTGCCGGGCGGGGAACCAGGGCCGCGGGCAGCAGACCACGCGAAGGGCTCGGCGCGCAGGTGGAATACCGGTGGGAGGGCCGCGAACAGGCCGCCGGAGCCGGGGTGCGGCCGCACCCACCAACGGGCAAGGGCCTCCGGCCAGGTGAGACACCTGGCCGAAGGCCCTGACGGCGCACCGGCAGACGAGTCGTGCTGTACGCCGGGTTCTGTCTCCCGGTCGCCTCGCGGCGGCCGGGGAGACGGCCATCCATCTAGGGCCGGCATTGCTGCCGGCCTCGTGCGGTCTACCCGTGAACTCGGGCGAGCAGCCCTCGGACGTTCACGCAGGGCCGTCCCGTTTCCGGGACGCCCCCTCTTGACCTTGCTCCGGGTGGGGTTTACCTAGCCGCCTGAGTCACCTCAGGCGCTGGTGGTCTCTTACACCACCGTTTCACCCTTACCCGCGACCGAAGTCCCGGGCGGTCTGTTTTCTGTGGCACTGTCCCGCGGGTCACCCCGGGTGGCCGTTAGCCACCACCCTGCCCTGTGGAGCCCGGACGTTCCTCGGGAGGATCCGAGGATCCTCACGCGGCCGTCCGCACGGCTCGTCTGCCGTGATCGTCATCCTACCGGGCCGCACGGGCTGCCCCGCCGGCGTCCCTCAGCCGAAGTCCGACGTCTCCAGGTCGAAGGCGAAGGGCTCGGGGAGCGGGAGCGGTTTCCCGTACGGGATCGTGAGGAGCTGACGGTAGTCGTCGTTCTCCGGGTCGCTGAACAGCGTCACCGAGCTCTCGTCCCGGTCGATGAGCAGGTAGAGCGGGATGCCGCCACGGGCATAGCAGCGGCGCTTGGCCTCCCGGTCGGCCTGCGGCTTGGAGGAGGTCACCTCCACCACCAGGGCGACGCCTTCGGGGGCCATCCAGGAGTCGGCGCCGCGGAAGAGGCGGAGTCCCGCCGGGGCGAACGTGCCGTCGGGAACAGCGTGGTTCTTCGGGCAGGCACCCCCGCTTCTCAGCTTCAGGCCCTTGTTCCCGGAGTAGTCCATATCGGTGCGGGACTTCCTCAGCACCTGCTTCAGAACCACGTTGATGTAGTCCTCGTGGTCCCCGTCCGGCGGCGGCGTCACGACGATCTCCCCCTCGATCAGTTCCGCCCGGAAGCCTTCCGGCGTGTCCAGAGCCAGGAAGCCCTCCAGAAGGACTTCTGCCTGCGTGAGCGGCTCGTGCGCCATGGCAGTCATGTCACGCTCCTTCCTCGGTCGCTCGCCAGACTCGGGCATCGGGGGGACCAGCCGTCCATGAGATCGGAGTTCTTCCCCCGATCGTGGCACAGGCCCGCCCGGCGTGGACGGAAGCGGGAGAAGGAATACGGTGCTTGACCTTGCCGCAGCGTCAGGGTTTCTACTGGCCGCATGCGTATCGGAGAGATCGCCGCGCTCGTGGGAGTCACCTCCCGGGCCGTCCGGCACTACCACCACATCGGCCTCCTGCCCGAGCCCGCCCGGCAGGCCAACGGCTACCGGGCCTACACCGTCCGCGACGCCGTGCTGCTGGCCCGCATCCGGCGGCTGACGGAGCTCGGGCTCTCCCTGGACGAGGTGCGGGACGTGCTCGCCGACGACGCGGGGCGGGAGCTGGCCGAGGTGCTCGGCGAGCTGGACGCCGACCTGGCGCGGCAGGAGCGGGAGATCCACGAGCGGCGGCAGGTCCTGGCCGCGCTCCTGGAAGCGCCGCTCACCCCGGACGGGCCGCTCTCGCCCGCCCTCGCCGCGCTCCTGGAGCAGGCGCCCGCCACCACCTCCCCGGCCGCGGCGAAGGACCGCGAGCATCTGGCGTTGCTGGACGCGGCGGGCGACGGGGTCGGGGCCGAGATGTTCGCGGCACTGCGGCCGCTGGCCGAGGACCCGGGCGTAGTCGCCCTGTACGAGCGGCTCGACGAGCTGGCCGGGGCGGGGGTGGACGACCCGCGCATCGCGCCGCTGGCGGCCGAGTTGGCCGCCGCCGTACCGGACGAGGTCCTTGAGGTGATCCCCGAGGGAGAGCCGTCGGCGACGGGGTTCGGGCGGGTGCTGCTCGACGACTACCCGCCCGCGCAGCGCGAGGTGGTGCGCCGGCTGATGGCGGCGCTGGCCGCACGGGTACGGAGGAGGAACGCGTGAGTGGCGGAAGGGCGGTGGGCCTGCGGGTGGCGCGGGTCGCGGTGTGGGCGGTACTGGCCGCGGAGGTCGCGCTGGCGGTCTGTCTGGTGGCCGGGGTCCGGATGTCCGGTGCCGTACTGCTGGTGGCCGAGGCGCTGGTCGTGGGGGTGCTCGCGCTGGAGGCGTATGTGATGTGGCCGCGGTACGCGGCCCGGCGGCGGGCCGGCGACGGACGGCGGCAGGCCGCGCTGTCCGCGGTGCGTGCCGTGGTGCCGGTGGCCGTGCGGCGGCTGGTGGTGCACGAGTTCCGGGCGCTGCACAGCCTCGGGCTGTGGGTCGTCCGTCGCCGCCACCGGCTTCCCGAGGGGGCGCTGCCCGTGCGGTACACCGGGCCGCAGACCGGGATGATGTACGCGTTCCTCTTCGTCTCCGTCGTCGAGACCGTGGTGCTGGCGCTGGTGATCCCCTGGCCGCTGGTCCACGCGATCCTGCTCGTGGTGGACGTGTACGGCGTGGTGCTGGTCCTCGCGATCCACGCGGCCTGCGTGACCCGGCCCCATGTGGTGGAGGCGGACGGTTCGCTGCGGCTGCGCTACGGCGCCCTGTTCGACCTCCGGGTGCCCGCCGCCGTCATCGCCGCCGCCCGGGTCGAGCGGCGCTTCCCGGACGGGGGGCTGGTCCGGGTGGACGGGGACGGGACGCTCGATCTGGCGGTGGGGAGCCAGACGACCGTGACCGTGGAACTGACGGAGCCGGTGGTGTTCGTGCGGCCGCTCGGCCGACGCGGGAGCGCCCGGACGCTCCGCTTCCATGCGGACGACCCGCGGGCGGCGGTCGCGGCGCTGGCGAAGGCGGGGACACCGTCCGTCCCTCTCACACCGGAGCGCATCACGACGAGGCCCGCCACGCCGGATCGCGTCACGACGGATCCCGCCACGACGGAGCGCACCATGCCGGAGCCCGTCACGCCGGAGCGCATCACGCCGGAGCGAACAGCACCGTCTTCGCTGCCGGACCTGCCCGGGTGAGCCGGACCCGCAGCCGCTCCCCCAGCGGCAGCGGGGCCGTGCCGCCCTCGACCCGTCCGACGACCGCCGGGTCCCGGAGGTGAACCGTGCCGACGGCCGGGTCGCGGTCCCCGACGTCGACGACGTACGCGTCGAAGAGCTCGCCCACCCGTCCCTCCAGCAGCGCCGCCTCGACCAGGTCGACGCAGGCCCGCTCCACGGTGTTGGCGCGGCGCGTCCCCTCGGCCATCTCCTTCGGCAGGGCGGGGAGTGCCTCCCGTACCCACGCAGGGGGTTCCTGCCCGGCGGCCGCGGCGAGGCAGAGCTCGGACGCGTACCGGTCGACGAGGCGGCGCAGCGGCGCGGTGCAGTGCGTGTAGAGGTCGGCGACCGCGGCGTGCACGGCGGGGTCGGGGAGTTCGCCGTCGTCGAAGGCGGTGTAGCCCGCGCCGCGCAGGAGGGTGGTGCACTCCTGGAGGAACGCCGCGTGGTTGCCCTTCTCCGGGTCGAGGGAGCGGACGACCTCCGCGTACGGGACGTGGTGCGGCCAGTCGACGCGCAGGGCGCGGGCGGAGCGCCGCAGCCGGGCGACGGCCCCGTCCGGGGCGACCGGCAGGGTGCGCAGGATGCCGGTGCCCGCTTCGGCCATCAGGCGGGCCGCGGCCATGCCGGTGAGCAGCGAGATCTGGGCGTTCCAGCTCTCGGCGGGCAGCGGGGCGCGGTAGGCGAGGCCGTAGGAGCCGTCCCGTTGGACGATCTCCTGCTCGGGGACGTCGAGCGAGATGCCGCCCCGGGCCCGTTCCTGTTCCTCGCGCAGCCGGCCGATGTCCCGGAGCAGGGCGAGCGGCTCCTCGGCGGTGCCCGCGTCGATCTGCCGCTGGACGCCCGCGTAGTCGAGCTTCGCCCGGCTGCGGACCAGGGCCCGGCGTACGTCGGTGGCGACAGCCCGCCCGTCGCCGTCCAGGTCGATCCGCCACAGCGCGGCCGGGCGGGTCTCGCCGGGCAGGAGGCTGGCGGCGCCCTCGGAGAGGACCGGTGGGTGCAGGGGGATCCGGTCGTCGGGGAAGTAGAGGGTGGTGACCCGGCGGTGGGCCTCGGCGTCGAGTGCGCCGCCCGGCCGGAGATACGCGGCGACGTCGGCGATGGCGTAGTGCACCCGGTAGCCGTGCGGGCGGCGTTCCAGGTGCATCGCCTGGTCGAGGTCCGTGGAGGCGGGCGGGTCGATGGTGAGGAACGGCAGGTCCGTGGCGTCCTCGTGGGCCGTCAGATCCGGGGCGCGGGCGGCCTCCTCCGCCTCCGCGAGCACCTCGGGCGGGAAGGCGCCGGGCAGGTCGAGTTCGGTGCGCAGCGCCCGCAGGGCGGCCCCGAGCGAGCAGTCGGCTGCACCGGTCATACGCAGATGGCGGCGGGGCATGGACCGAGCGTAGGCCGGGCGGCGGCGGGCGGCATCCGGGCCGTCGCCGCCCGCGTGGACCGGGCCGTCCGGTGGCGCGGGGCGTTCACCGTACGAAGTGCGCCGGTCCGCCCCCGTACCCTTGCCGGGGACCCGGAAGGCCCGCACGCCGACCGGGTCCGCGCTTGCGCCGTACGTACGAAGGAGAACCGCCGTGCTCGTGCTGTTGCCGCCCTCCGAAGGAAAGGCCGCCTCGGGGCGCGGGGCGTCCCTGAAGCCCGAGTCGCTGTCGCTGCCGGGGCTCGCCCCGGCCCGTGCGGCCGTGCTGGACGAGCTGGTCGAGCTGTGCCAGGCGGACGAGGAGAAGGCCCGTGAGGTGCTGGGCCTGAGCGTGGGGCTGCGGGGCGAGGTCGGCAAGAACACCGAGCTGCGCACCGCCGGGACCCGTCCGGCCGGGGAGCTGTACACCGGTGTGCTGTACGACGCCCTCGACCTGGCCTCGCTGGAGGCGGACGCGCGGCGCCGGGCGACGGCCTCGCTGCTGGTCTTCTCCGGGCTGTGGGGCGCGGTCCGGATCGGCGACCGGATTCCGCCGTACCGCTGTTCGATGGGCGTGAAGCTGCCCGGTCTCGGCGCGCTCGGCGGGTACTGGCGCGCCCCGATGGAGGCGGTGATGCCCGAGGCCGCGGGGGGCGGGCTCGTCCTGGATCTGCGGTCCTCCGCGTACACGGCGGCGTGGAAGCCGAAGGGCGAAGTGGCCGCGCGCACGGCGAGCGTGCGGGTGCTGCACTCCCAGCTGGTCGGCGGCGTGGAGAAGCGGTCCGTGGTGAGCCACTTCAACAAGGCGACCAAGGGGCGGATGGTGCGCGACCTGCTGCTGGCCGGGGCCCGGCCGAAGGGCCCCGCGCAGTTGGTGGAGGCGCTGCGGGATCTCGGTTACGTGGTGGAGGCCGAGGCCCCCGCGCGGGCCGGGCGGCCGTGGTCGCTGGACGTGGTGGTGACGGAGATCCACTGAGGGAGACCGCAGCCCGTTGCGCAGGCTGCAACGGTCGTTGCACATAACGCCATGCGCGCGGCAGGATGGCCCCATGACCTCCTCCCCGTCGCCCTCGGCCGCCCCCGACGCCTCCGTCCTGGATCTCGCCCCCGTCGTCCCCGTCGTCGTCCTGCACGACACGGCCGACGCGGTGCCGCTGGCGCGGGCGCTGGTGGCGGGCGGGCTCCCGGCGATCGAGGTGACGCTGCGGACCCCTGCCGCGCTGGAGTCGATCCGGGCCATGGCCGCCGAGGTCCCGGGCGCGGTGGTCGGCGCGGGCACGGTGCTCTCGCCCGAGCACGTCCGGGACACGGTCGCCGCCGGGGCCCGTTTCCTGGTCAGTCCGGGGTGGACGGACGCGCTGCTGGAGGCGATGAAGGCGTCCGGGGTGCCGTTCCTGCCCGGTGTCTCGACGACCTCCGAGGTGGTGGCCCTGCTGGAGCGCGGGGTGAGCGAGATGAAGTTCTTCCCGGCCGAGGCGGCGGGCGGCACGGCCTATCTGAAGGCCCTGTCCGCGCCGCTTCCCCAGGCCAGGTTCTGCCCGACCGGCGGCATCTCGCTCGCCTCCGCGCCGTCGTACCTCGCCCTGCCCAACGTCGGCTGCGTGGGCGGCAGCTGGATGGTCCCGGGGGACGCGGTGGCGGCGAAGGACTGGGACCGGGTGGCCCGCCTGGCGGCCGAGGCGGCGGCGCTCGCCGCGTAGTCGCCAGGAGGCCCCGCCCTCAGCGCAGGATCTGCACGGCGTAGAGCCCTCCGACGCCCAGCGCCAGCACCCCCAGCAGCAGCCGCAGGGCCGTCTCCGGCAGGCGGGGCTGGAGGCGGGCGCCGAGGTAGCCCCCGCACAGCCCGCCGAGTCCGCAGGCCAGGCCGAGCGACCAGTCGGGCGCGATGTCGCCGGTGGTGGTCAGGGACAGCAGGGCGTACGTCCCCGCGCCCACGACCGAGGTCACGAACGTGGCGGCCAGGGCGGCCGGGGCCACCTTCGCGACCGGCATGCCGCGCCCGACGAGGACCGGGCCGAGCAGTGAGCCGCCGCCGATGCCGTAGATCCCGCCGGCGACGCCGACCGCCAGGGCCAGCCGGGTGACGGCCCGGGGCGAGGGCTCCCGGGCGGGGGCCCCGCGGGAGGCGCGGCGCAGGGTCCGCAGACAGAGCCAGCTGCCCAGCGGCAGCAGCAGGACGGCGATGAGCAGCCGGAAGACCGAGGGGCCCGGCACCGCGAACACCCGGATCACCGCGCCGACGACGACACCGGGCACGGTGCCGAGGACGAGCAGCCGGGTCAGCGGTCCGCGCAGGGCGCCGCCGCGGTGATGCCGCAGCAGGGCCCCGGGGCCCGCCACCACGTTGTAGAGCAGGTTGGTGGGGGTGACGGCCGGGCTGGGCACCCCGAGCACGCTCACCTGGACCGGCAGCAGGAACACCGCGCCCGAGACCCCCACCGGCGCGGTCGCCACCGAGATCAGCAGCCCGGCGGCGAACCCGAGCAGCCCCGTCGACCAGGTCATGGGGCTCGCGTTCCCGCTAGCGGAGGTGGGAGGTGTCGTTGAGCAGGCGTACGGAGGCGTTGCCGTCGCCGTAATAGGCGACCGTGGAGATCGAGGCCGCCGACAGCTCCATCCTGAACAGCGCCTCGGGCGGGGCCCCCAGAGCGAGCCGGACCAGCGTCTTGATCGGGGTCACATGGGTGACGAGCAGGACCGTGCGGCCCGCGTACCGGGCGACGATCCGGTCCCGGGCGGCGGCGACCCGCTCGGCGACCTCCGCGAAGCTCTCGCCGCCGCCGGTCGGCTCGGTGTCCGGCGAGGCCAGCCAGGCGGTGAGGTCGTCGCCGTACCGCTCCCGTACCTCCCCGAAGGTCAGGCCCTCCCACCCGCCGAAGTCCGTCTCGCGCAGACCCTCGTCGATCCGGACCTCCAGGCCGAGGCGGTCGGCGACGGCGGCGGCCGTCTGGCGACAGCGGCGCAGCGGGGAGCTGACGATCTCCTGGACGGCGCCCAGGGCGGCGAAGTGCTCGGCGGCCCGTTCGGCCTGGCCCCGGCCGGTGGCGGAGAGCTCGGGGTCGGTGCCGCCGCTGCCGGAGAAGCGCTTCTCGGGCGTGAGGGCGGTCTCGCCGTGCCGGAGCAGGACGAGGGTGGTGGGAGCGCCCAGGTCGGGGGCCGAACCCCAGCCGGTCTGCGGGGTTCCGGCGGTCTCCGGCACGGGAAAGAGCGTGTCGGCCGCCGGGGTGGCCGCGCCGCGTGCGGCCGCCAGGGCCGCACGGGCCTTCGCGGCACCCGCGACCTGGTCGCCGGGCGGGCCCTGGGCGGGCGGCGGCGTGCTCGCGGCGCGGGCCGGGGCGTCCAGGGCGGCCGTCGAGGCGGACGCCTCCCACTGCCTGCCGTCGCGGCCCGCGTCCATCGCCTCGTTGGCGAGCCGGTCCGCGTGCTTGTTCTGTGCGCGCGGGATCCACTCGTACGTCACGGAGGACGGCGGCAGGATCGCGGCGGCGCGGGCCGCCAGCGGCTTCATGTCGGGGTGCTTGATCTTCCAGCGCCCCGACATCTGCTCGACGACCAGCTTGGAGTCCATCCGGACGTGGACCCGCAGCGCCTCCCCCGCGTCCGGGAACAGCGCCTTGGCGGCCGTCAGACCGGCGATCAGGCCCCGGTACTCGGCGACGTTGTTCGTGGCGACGCCGATGTACTCGGCGGCCTCGGCGAGGGGCTCGCCGGTGGCCGGGTCGATGACGACCGCGCCGTAACCGGCGGGCCCCGGGTTGCCCCGGGAGCCGCCGTCGGCCTCGACCAGGACCTGGCGCGCGGCGCTCATTACAGGCCCGACTCCGAGGTACGGATCAGGATCCGGTGGCAGTTCTCGCAGCGCAGGACGGTGTCGGGGGCCGCGGCCCGCACGTCGCCGACCTCGGCCATGTTCAGCTCGAGCCGGCAGCCCTCGCAGCGGCGCTGGTAGAGCCGGGCGGCGCCGACCCCGCCCTGCTGGGCGCGGAGCTTGTCGTAGAGCTTGATCAGGTCGGCGGGGATGACCTCGGCGACGACCTGGCGGTCCTTGGTCACCGTGGCGGCCTCGGCGTCCAGCCCGGCGGTCGCGGCGTCGCGGCGGGCGGTGGCGTCGTCGACCTTGGCCTGGACGGCGGAGACCCGCTCGGTCAGCTCGGCGACCCGCTCCTGGGCGCCCTCGCGGCGCTCCATGATCTCCAGGACGACGTCCTCCAGGTCGGCCTGCCGCTTGGCGAGCGAGACGATCTCGCGCTGGAGGCTCTCCAGGTCCTTGGGTGAGGAGACCGCGCCGGAGTCCAGGCGCTGCTGGTCGCGGACGGCGCGCTGGCGCACCTGGTCGACGTCCTGCTCGGCCTTGGTCTGCTCGCGGGTGGTGTCGCTCTCCTCGGTGGTGGAGGCGACCAGCAGGTCACGCAGCTGGGCGAGGTCGCTGCTGAGCTGCTCGATCTCGGCGTGCTCCGGCAGCGAGGTGCGCTTGTGGGAGAGCTGGGCGAGACGGAGGTCGAGGGCCTGGACGTCGAGAAGTCGGATCTGGTCGGCGGGCGCGGCGTTCAGTTGGGGGCTCCAGAGGAATGGTGGGTGGTCCAGGGGTCGGTGACCTGCTTCGAGACATGGACCCGCAGGCCCCATCCGTGGCGGTCGGAAAGCGCGTCGAGCTGGGCGGCCGCCTGCTCGCACCAGGGCCATTCGGTGGCCCAGTGCGCGGCGTCGACGAGGCCGAGCGGCGAGTGCTGCACGGCCTCGGACGCCGGGTGGTGGCGCAGGTCGGCGGTGAGGAAGGCGTCGACGCCCGCGGCGCGCACGGCGTCGAAGAGGCTGTCGCCGGAGCCTCCGCTGACGGCGACGGTGCGCACGAGCGCCTCCGGGTCGCCGGCGAGACGGATGCCCTGCGCGGTGGCGGGGAGCCGGGCGGCGGCCCGTGCGGCGAAGTCGGCCAGCGTCTCGGGGTGGTCCAGCTCGCAGATCCGGCCGAGGCCGCGGCGGCCCTCGGGGTCGGTGGGGTCCGGCACGAGAGGACCGGTGATCCGCAGGTCGAGGGCGCCGGCCAGGGCGTCGGAGACGCCGGGGTCCGCGGTGTCGGCGTTGGTGTGCGCGACATGGAGCGCGATGTCGTGCTTGATGAGGGTGTGGACGACCCGGCCCTTGAAGGTGTCGGCGGCGACCGTCGTCGTCCCGCGCAGATAGAGCGGGTGGTGGGTGACGATCAGCCGGGCGCCGAGCTCCAGGGCCTCGTCGGCGATCTCGCGGACCGGGTCGACGGCGAAGAGCACCCGGTCGATCTCCGCGTCCGGGTCGCCGCAGACCGTCCCGACCGCGTCCCATCCCTCGGCCCGCTCGGGGGGCCAGAGGGCGTCGAGGGCGGCGGTGACTTCAGACAGACGGGGCACGGGGGAAAGGCTACCTGTCCGGCGTGGCCCACCGCCCCTGACCGCCGGACCGGAGGGCCCGGACCGGCGGCCCGGCACGAATCGTTACTTCTGACTACTTCACCAGGTCCGCGCGGAGGTCGTCCTACTTCACCAGGTCCGCGCGGAGGTCGTCGAGGACCAGTCCGGCCGAGGTCACGCCGAGGCCCAGGTACCAGGTCTCGTCGGAGACGTCCTTGGCCCGGCCCTCCTTGACGGCCTTCAGGTTCTTCCACAGCGGGTTGGCGCGGGCGGTGTCGCGCTGGGTGGCCTTCGCGTCGCCGTAGACGCCGGTGAAGATCCAGTCGGCGTCCGCCTCGTCGATCTTCTCCGGGCTGATCTCGGCGGCCAGGTCGTCGATCTGCTGGTTCTTCGGACGCGGCAGGCCGACGTCCTGAAGGATCGTGCCGATGAACGAGGCCTTGGCGTAGAGCCGGAGGCGGTCGGGCATGTAGCGGACCATCGAGACGGTCGGCTTGTCGGGGCCGATGTCCTCGCCGAGCTTCCCGGCCTTCTCCTTGTACGCCGCGAGTGCGGTCTCGGCCTGCTCGGTGCGGTCCAGCGCCTGGGCGTTGAGGAGGTAGTTCTCCTTCCAGGTGAAGCCCGGCCGGATGGAGAACACGGTGGGGGCGATCTTGGACAGCTCGTCGTACTTGTCCGCGGCGCGGAGCTGGCTGCCGAGGATCAGGTCGGGCTGGAGGCCCGCGATGGCCTCGAGGTTGAGGCTGTTGATCGTGCCGACGCTCTTGGGCTCGCCCGCGTCCTTCTTCAGGTACGAGGGGATGGCCGCGTCGCCCTCGCTGGGGGCGTAGCCGACCGGCTTCAGGCCCAGCGAGACGACGTTGTCGAACTCGCCGACGTCCAGCACCACCACGCGCTTGGGAGCGGCCTCGATCACGGTCTTCCCCATCGCGTGGGTGACCGTGCGGGGGAACGCGCCGGCCTCGGCGTCCGTGCCGTACGCCGCCGTCTTCTTCGCCGCGTCCGCGAAGTCCTTGCCGCCCGTGGCGACGGCGGCCTTCCGGTCGCCGCCCGCGTCGGACTTCGCCGCGTCGGCGTCCCCGCCCCCGCAGGCCGAGAGGGAGAGGGCGGCCGCCACGGCCAGGGCGACTGCGGCGGTACCGCGGGGTCGAAGGGACATCACGTGCTCCAGTTGTCCGCGTACGTGCAGGGGAGCACGCGTTCGTGGTTAGGGTCGCCTAACCATAGACACGGTCACCTTCGACAGCACACCCACCCCCTCCACCTCAGGAGAATCCGGGCATCGCCACCCTTATGTGTGAAGTGAGGTGGCTCGTGTTGTTCGGCTGGAAGTGCGAAAACTAGCTTTCGTAGCCGGAGGTGACGAGTCCATGACTGCCTGTGCCATCGAGGGCGGATCCGCCGGGGCCGCCACGACGGCGGAACCCGAAGTGGAACCCGAAACGGAACCCGACCCGGAAGCGTTCGGCGAACCCGGTGAACCCGGTGAACTCACCGAGGCTGATGCCTCCGGCCTGCCCGGAACCGAACCGGACGAGAAAGCGGAGGCGTCGCCCACCGCGAGCGGACCGGAGACGTCCGCCGCCGGGGCGACCGCTCCCGGCCGCTTCACACTGACCGCGGACGGGGCCTATGCCGCCCGGCTCACGGTGGCTCCCGGGCCGCCGGGGGAACGCGCCTGGTATCCGGAGCGGTGGACGCTGGACGGGCCCGAGCCGTACGCGGTGCCCCTCCCTCTCGACCAGCCCGAGGAGCCGGACGCCGAGGTGGCGCCGCTCTCGGACGGACGGGTGCTGATCCGGCGGCAGGTGGCGGACCGGCAGATGTTCTCGCTGCTCTACCCGACCGGCCCCGGCACCGGTGAACTCCTGCTGGGCGCGGTCGAGTGCGCGACGATGACGCTGCTGCCGCCCTCGCCGGACGGCCGCAGCGTGTACGCCCTGTCGGCCGGGGAGCACGCGTCGTCGCTCTGGCTGGTGGCGGGCGGAGCGTTCGGGCCCGAGGAGGTCGCGCGGATCTCCGGGCGCTGTTCGGGCGGGGTGTGGCTGGACCGGGCGGGCCGGATGCTGGCGCTGGACCGGCAGGAGCCGGGCGGCGGACCGGTGAAGGCGGTCGCCGTCGACCTGGGGCGGGGGGCCGAGGTGACGGCGCTGCTCCAGATCGCGCCGGAGAGCGACGACCGGCTGCTGCTGGCGGACGCCGACAGCGGGCTGCTGCTGCTCCGCTCCGACGCCCCGGGCCACGACCGGCTCGGCTGGGGGGTGCTGGGGAGCTGTCTGCCCGTCAGGTTCCCGGAGTGCCTGCGCCTGACGGACGCGGCGGTCACGCCGTTCGCGGTGCAGCCGGGCCAGGTGCTGATGCCGGAGAGCTGTGCGGTGGCGCTGCGGATCGACGGGGCGGCGGGCAGCTGGGTGGGGGTCTGGCGGCCGGCGGGCCGGCGGCTGCACCAGTTCGCGGCCCCGCTGGGCTGGGCGCCGGGGGCCGGCTACTGGAGCCGGGACGGGGTGCTGCGCCTTCCGTACGCGAACGGGGCGACAGCCTGCGGTGTGGCGCTGCTGGAAGCCCCGGGGGACGGGGAACCTTCCTCGGCGAGCGGCCCGGCGAGCGGCGGGGAGGGCGGAACGGAACCGTCCGCCGCCGTCACCGCTCCTGTTGTGTGTAAGCCCGTTCCGTTGGGGCAGGCGCCACTGCACCGAGCAGCTCGATCCGGCTGAGCCCGACCGATCTGAACCCGGCGCCCGGGGCTACGTGGCCGTACCGGGCGGTTACCGACGGTGACCGCGCCGGACGGCGGTGGCTAGGCTTGCGACACGTAGGTGCGACACAAGTAAGCGAACACAACGGGGTGACTTCCCACATGTCCGAAGCCCGAACCGACACGACCCAGCAGCGCCCGACGGGGGCGGACGAGGGAGCCGGTACCGGCGGTTCCGGAAAGCACCGAGGGGGTGCCTCGGCGGAGAACACGTCGGTGCAGCCGCACGGTCGCCACCGCCGGCCCGCCGAGGCGGAATCCAGGGCGGCCTGAGCCGCGCAGCAGGTGCACGACAGCACGACGGAGGGCCCGGACCGGCGGACAGCCGGTCCGGGCCCTCCCCCGCTACCGGCGCTTCAGCCCGAGGACCTCGGCGGCAGCGAAGGTCTCGTTCGGGGGCCGGTCCGCGTAGTACGGGCTCAGCAGCTCGTCCAGTTCGGCGAAGGTGAACGTCTCCTTCGTCGCGTCGAACCGGGCTGCCACCCGGGGCCGTTCGACGACGGCGACCATCCCTCCGTGGACGACGAGCAGCTGCCCGTTGACCCCGGCCGCCGCCGGTGAGGCGAGGTAGCCGACGAGCGGGGAGACATGCTCGGGGGCCAGCGGGTCCAGCGTCCCGTCCGCCGGCTCCTGGAAGCCGGCGAAGACGTCCTCGGTCATCCGGGTCCGGGCGCGCGGGCAGATGGCGTTGACGGTGACGCCGTACCTGGCGAGGGCGAGCGCGGTGGAGGTGGTGAGACCGACGATGCCGCCCTTGGCCGCCGCGTAGTTGGGCTGCCCCGCCGAGCCCGCGAGGAACGCCTCCGATGAGGTGTTGACGATCCGCCCGTAGACCGGACCGCCGGTCTCCTTGGAGCGGGCGCGCCAGTGGGCGGCGGCGAAGTGCGTGGTGTTGAAGTGGCCCTTGAGGTGGACGCGGATGACCGAGTCCCATTCCTCCTCGGTCATCGAGAAGACCATCCGGTCGCGGAGGATGCCCGCGTTGTTGACCAGGATGTCGAGCCGGCCATAGGTGCTGACGGCCAACTCCACCAGGGCACGGGCCTGTTCGTGGTCGGAGACGTCGCCGAGGTGGGCGACGGCCCGGCCGCCGGCCGCCCGGATCTCGGCGGCGACCTCCTCGGCGGGGGCGGCGGACGCCTCGCCGGAGCCGTCGCGGCCCGGCTGCCCGTAGTCGTTGACGACGACGGCCGCGCCGAGACGGGCCAGTTCGAGGGCCTCGGCCCGGCCGAGGCCGCGGCCCGCGCCGGTGACGATCGCGGACAGTCCGTCCAGCGGGAGGGGAAGTGACATCGGATTCCTCAGCGTCGGTGGTCGGGTGCCGGGGTTCAGAGCTCGATGCAGGTCCGCAGCGACTCACCCGTGCGCATCTGGTCCAGGGCGTCGTTGACCCCGTCCAGCCGGACCCGGTGGGTGATCATCGACTCCAGGTCGATGCGGCCGGCCCGCCAGAGCGCGATGGCCCGTTCGTAGGAGCGCAGGACGTCCCCGCCGCCGTACATGGAGGGCAGGATGCGCTTCTCGTCGAAGAACAGCTCGAACATGTTGACCTGGAAGTTGTCGTCCATCGCCCCGGCGCCGACGACGCACAGGGTGCCGCCGCGGCGGGTGTTCTCGTAGGCGGTGCGGGCGGTGGCGGACTTGCCGACGACCTCGAAGACGTAGTCGAAGCCCTCGCCGCCGGTGATCCGCTGCTTGGCGTCGGCCAGCCCGTCGGGGGCGACGGCCTCGGTGGCGCCGAAGCGCAGGGCGGCCTCGCGGCGGGAGGCGACCGGGTCGACGGCGACGATCTGGGCAGCGCCCTGGACCCGGGCGCCCTGGATCGTGGAGATGCCGACGCCGCCGCAGCCGATCACCGCGACCGACGAACCCGCCTCCACCTTCGCCGTGTTGATGGCCGCGCCGAGGCCGGTGGTGACCCCGCAGCCGATCAGGGCGGCGATCTCGAACGGCACGTCGTCGGGGATCGGCACCGCGCAGCCCGCGCCGACGACGACCTCCTCGGTGAAGGTGCCGGTGCCGGCGAAGCCGAAGACGTCGCCGCCGGGGCGCTTGAAGTTGGGGGTGCCCGCGTTCATGAAGCCCGCAAGGCACAGCTGGGTCTGGCCGCGCTTGCAGGACGGACAGGCCCCGCAGGCGGGCAGCCAGCAGACCAGGACCCGGTCTCCGGCGCTCAGTCCGGTCACCCCGTCACCGATGTCGACGACCTCGCCCGCGCCTTCGTGGCCGGGGATGAAGGGGGCGGGCTGCGGCAGGACGCCGCTCATCGCGGAGACGTCGGAGTGGCAGAGTCCGGTGGCCCGGATGCGGAGCTTGACCTTTCCGGGGCCGAAGCCCACCGCCTCGACGTCGTCGAGGACTTCGAGCTTCTCCTGGCCTATCTCGTGCAGTACGGCTGCGCGCATGGTGCGGCTCCCCTCGGATTCGCGGCGGATTCGCCCTCTTCGATCGGTTCGTGGTGCGTTCAGGAGTGTTCGACGAGCGTGTCGGCGAGCACCGGCGCGTCGTCCCGCTCGGCGGCGGTGACCGTCACCTGGACGCGGCCGTCCCCGGCCCACATCCGGATGCGGAGGGTCTCGCCGGGGAAGACCACTCCGGCGAAGCGGGTGCGGTAGGCGGTGATGCGGGAGACGTCGCCGTCCAGCAGGGTGTCGGCGACGGCCTTCAGCGTCATGCCGTACGTGCACAGCCCGTGCAGGATCGGCCGGTCGAAGCCGGCCAGCTCGGCGAAGGCGGGGTCGGCGTGGAGCGGGTTCCAGTCCCCCGAGAGGCGGTAGAGCAGCGCCTGGTCCGCACGGATGGGCCGCTCGACGGTCCGGTCGGGGGCCCGCTCCGGCGGGGCGAGCCGGTCGGAGGGGCCGCGCTCGCCGCCGAAGCCGCCCTCCCCGCGTACGAAGATCTGGGCGTCGTTGGTCCACAGCGGCCCGTCGTCGTCGCCCGCCTCGGTACGCAGCACGATGACGGCCGCCTTGCCCTTGTCGTACACCGCCGCGACCTTCGAGGTCTGCACGGCCCGGCCGGCCACCGGGATCGGTCGGTGGACGCGCACGGTCTGCCCGCCGTGCAGGACCGCGGCGAGGTCCACGTCGATGCCCTGCGCCCCCATGCCGCCGAAGGCCGCCGTTCCCGCGCCCGCGACGGTGGCGAAGCTCGGGAGCACCTGGAGCCGGGACTCCAGGGTGTAGCGCAGTTCGTCGGGGTCGGTGGCGGGCGTGCCCGCGCCGAGGCCGAGGTGGTAGAGCTGGACGTCCTTGTGGTCCCAGCCGATCTCGGCTCGGCGGGGTTCGGCGGCGAGGGCTGCTGGGGCGTCAATGGGCATGACGGAGCTGCTCCTTGATGGTGGGAAGACCTCGGCGCGGCCGTCCGCACCGTCGGCCGCACCGAGGTCGTGCGGTGACCGGCAGGGCACGCCCCTTCTAGAACGCGTTCTAGCCGATGGCCCATGTATAACGCAGCCCCCGGAAGTTGGGAAGAGTGCTGACGCCGTGTCAGATCCAGGGGATCGGGCGGCGGCCGCATAGCCTGGGCCGGTGAACGAGATGCCCCGGGAGCACCGGCCCACGAGGTCCGTCCGTGTCCTGCTGGCCGAGAACGGGGAGGCGGCGCGCGGCGCGCTGGCGATACGGCTCGGGATGGAACCGGACTTCGCGGTGGTCGCTCAGGTGGGGACCGGGGACGGGGTGCTGGCGGCGGCTCTGACGTCCCGCCCGGACGTGGCGCTGCTCGACATCGAACTGCCCGGACGCGGCGGGCTGGAGGCCGCCGCCGAGCTGTGCGCGGAGGCGCCGGACTGCCGGGTGCTGATCCTGGCGACGTTCGGCGGGCCGGACCGGCTACGCCGGGTGCTGGCGACGGGCGCCGCGGGGTTCCTGGTCAAGGACGGCCCGGTGGAGGACCTGGCACGGGCCGTGCGCGCGGTCCTGACCGGGGAGACGGTGATCGACCCGGCGTTCGCCGGGGCGGCCCCCGACGCGCCGGCGGCTTCCTGACCGCTCCCCCGCTCCCCGTCGGCCGGCCGGCCGAGGTCACCGCTCGACCGGGACCTCGGCCGGGAGGTCCGCCGGAGGGCGGGGCGTGCGGTGGTTCGGCAGCCAGAGCAGCATCACGATCACCCCGGCCAGCAGCACCCCGCTCGCCGTGCGGAAGGCCAGCGCGTATCCGGCGGTGATCTCGGCCGCGTCGCCGGAGCCCCCCGTGCGCGCGGCGGCGACGGTGGAGAGCACCGCGAGGCCCAGCGCACCGCCCATCGTGCGGGAGGTGTTGACCAGACCCGATACGAGTCCGGCGTCGCCCGGGTCCGCGCCGGAGGTGGCGAGGGTGGCGAGCGGGGTGGAGGCGAGTCCGGCCCCGGCCATCATCAGGACGCCGGGCAGACAGATCGCGGTGAGGTAGGAGCCCTCCACGCCCATGGTGGACTGCCAGCCGAAGCCCGAGGCGGTGATCAGGACACCGGCGACGGCGAGGCTCTTCGCCCCCGTGCGCACCATGAGGCGGGGGGCCAGCTTGGAGCCGATGATGACGGCGGCCGAGGTCGGCATCAGCGCGAGACCGGCCCGCAACGGGCTGTAGCCCAGGACGTTCTGGGCGTACACGGTCATGAAGTACCACATGGAGAAGGTCGCCGACCCCATCAGCAGCATCGACACATTGGCCGAGGACACCGCCCGTACGGAGAACACCCGCAGCGGGATCAGCGGGACGGCGGTCCGCGCCTCGACCAGCACGAAGGCGGCCAGCACCGCGACTCCGGAGAGCAGCGGCACGAGGGTCTCGGCGGCCGTCCAGCCCTCGGCCTCGGTCTGGACGACGCCGTACGCGACGGCGGCGAGGCCCGCGGTGACGAGAACCGCGCCCAGCAGGTCGATGCGGCGGCGGTCGCCCGCACGGCCCTCGGTGATCCGCAGGGCGGCGGCGACCAGGACCAGGGCCCCGATGGGCACGTTGATCAGGAGGACCCAGCGCCAGGAGAGGGCGTCGGTGAGGACCCCGCCGATGAGCCCGCCGGCCGCGCCGCCGCCCGCCCCGACCGCCATCCAGGTGCCTATCGCCTTCGTTCTGGCCGGGCCCTCGGGCACGGCCGCGGTGAGGATGGTGAGGGTGGCGGGGGCGAGGACGGCGGCCCCGAGGCCCTGTGCGGCGCGGGCCGCGAGGAGCTGCCAGCCCTCCTGGGCGAGGCCGCCCGCGAGGGAGGCGGCGGTGAAGACGCCGAGCCCGACGAGGAACATCAGCTTGCGCCCGTAGATGTCGGCGGCCCGCCCGCCCAGCAGCATGAACCCGGCGAACGCGATCGAGTAGGCGTTGACGACCCACTGGAGGCCCCCGGCGCTCAGCCCCAGATCGGCCCGCATCGAGGGCAGCGCCACGTTGACGACGGAGACGTCGAGGACGACGAGGAACTGGCCGGTGCAGGCGGCGAGCACGACGGCCCAGGTGCTGGGCCGTATTCGGGAGGAGGCGGGCGGGGCGGAGACGGGCGCGGAGACGTCAGGCATGCTGGTCATGGTCGCAGGCGGCGAGCGGACCGTACATCGGGTATCGGAACCAGGTCCCGGGCCCCGGTGACCGGGACGGAGGTCCTACGCACCCGCGCCGCTGCCGGACCGCTCAGCCGCGCCGCAGCAGGGTGACCACCGCCGCTCCGCCGAGGCCGATGTTGTGGGCGAGGGCGGTCCGTGCGCCGGGCACCTGACGGGCTCCGGCCTCGCCGCGCAGTTGCCAGGTCAGCTCGGCGGCCTGGGCGATGCCGGTGGCGCCCAGCGGATGGCCCTTGGAGATCAGCCCGCCGGACGGGTTCACGACCCACCGCCCGCCGTAGGTGGTCGCCCCGGACTCGACGAGCTTGCCGGACTCCCCCTCGCCGCACAGGCCCAACGCCTCGTAGGTGAGGAGTTCGTTGACGGAGAAGCAGTCGTGCAGCTCGATCACGTCGAGATCGTCCGGGCCGAGGCCGGAGGCCGCGTAGACCTGCTGGGCGGCGGCCCGGGACATCGGGGCGCCGACCGCGTCGATGCAGCTGCCGGAGGCGAAGGAGGCGTCGGTGTCGGTGGTCATGGCCTGGGCGGCGATCTCCACGGCCCGCTCCCCCAGGTCGTGCCGCTCGACGAACCGTTCGGAGACGACGACGGCCGCCGCCGCCCCGTCGGAGGTCGGGGAGCACTGGAGCTTGGTGAGGGGGCGGTGGACGGTGCGGGCGGCGAGGATCTCCTCGACCGTGTACGGGTCCTGGAACTGGGCGTACGGGTTGTTCACCGAGTGCCGGTGGTTCTTGGCCCCGACCGCCGCGAGCTGCGCGGCGGTGGTCCCGTACCGCTCCATGTGCTCGCGGGCCGCGTTGCCGAAGATCTGGGCGGTGGGCGGGGACATCTCGAAGCCGTGACCGGCGGCCATGATCCCGTAGTGCCGGGCGACCGGCGAGGTCGCGAAGTCGCCGGCGCCGTCCGCGCCGCTGCCCAGCGAGCCGCGGGCCATCTTCTCGAAGCCGACGGCCAGGACGCAGTCGCTGCCGCCGCCCTCGACGAACTGCCGGGCGAGCATGAGGGCGGTGGAGCCGGTGGCGCAGTTGTTGTTGACGTTGTAGACGGGGACGCCGGTCAGGCCCAGCTCGTAGACGGCCCGTTGTCCGGCGGTGGAGGCCTGGAAGCAGTAGCCGACGGGGACCTGCTCGACCTGGTCGTAGCGGACCTCCGCGTCCTCCAGGGCGGCGGCGCCCGCCTCGCGGACCATGTCCCAGTACTGCCAGTCGCGGGTCTCGGGCTTCTCGAACCTCGTCATGCCGACGCCGACGATGTAGGCCTTCATCTTCCGACTCCTCTCTTCACTGTCTTCCGCGGTCAGTCCCGGGGGAGGCCGAGGATCCGCTCGGCGACGACGTTGAGCTGGATCTGGGTGGTGCCGCCCGCGATGGTCAGGCAGCGGGACATCAGGAAGCCGTGGAGGGCCCGCTCCCCCGCCGCCGGTTCGTCCACCGCGCCGTCCGGGCCGAGGAGTTCGAGGGTGAGTTCGGCGACCTTCTGCTGGTGGACGGTCTGGACGAGCTTGCGCACGGAGGCCCCGGCGCCGGGTTCGAGGCCGGAGACCTGCTGGAGGGTGGTGCGCAGCCCGATGCAGGCGAGCGCGTGGGCCTCGGCGGCGAGCGCGCCGATCCGGGCCCTGGTCGGCTCGTCCAGCCCCGCCGAGCGCGCGATCAGGGCTTCGAGACCGCTGTCGAAGGTCATCTGGTCGGCCATGTGGACGCGTTCGTTGCCGAGGGTGTTGCGGGCGACCCGCCAGCCGCCGCCGACCTCGCCGACGACGGCGTCGGCGGGCAGCAGGACGTCGTCGAAGTACACCTCGTTGAAGAGGGCCTCGCCGGTGATCTCCTTCAGCGGGCGGATGTCGATGCCCCGGGCCCTCTTCATGTCGACCAGGAAGTAGGTGAGCCCGCGGTGCTTGGGGGCGTCCGGGTCGGTGCGGGCCAGCAGGATGCCGTGGTCGGCGGTGCGGGCGGCGCTCGTCCACACCTTCTGCCCGGTGATCCGCCACCCCTCGTCGGTGCGTACGGCGCGGGTGCGCAGCGCGGCGAGGTCGGATCCGGCGTCGGGTTCGGAGAAGAGCTGGCACCACTGGAGGTCGCCGCGCAGGGTGGCCGGCAGATAGCGCTCGCGCTGCTCCTGGGTGCCGTACGCGATCAGTGACGGCACCACCCAGGTGGCGATGGACAGATCGCTCAGGCGGATGCCCTGTTCCCGCAACTCCTGTTGGATCGCCAGCTGTTGCACGGGGCCCGCGCCCAGTCCGTACGGGGCGGGGAGGTGCGGGGCGGCGTGGCCGGTCGCGGCGAGGGCGCGGCGGGCCCCGCCCGGCGCGAGGCCCCGGGCGGCGGCGAGGTGGGGGCGGGCCTCGGCCCGGTGGCGGGCGGCCTCGGCGGGCAGTTCGAGGGCGAGTTCGCGGCGGGCCCCGCCCTCGGCCAGGCGGGCGGCGCGCAGCCGGTGGGCGTCGGCGGCGCCGAGGAGCTGACGGGCCAGGACGGCCCGGCGCAACCGGAGGTGGGCGTCGTGCTCCCAGGTGAAGCCGATGCCGCCGAGGATCTGGAGGGCGTCCTTGGCGCAGCTGTACGCGGCCTCCGGCGCGGTGGCGGCGGCGAGCGCGGCGGTGAGGCCGCGCCCGGCGGCCCCCTCGTCGGCGGCGCGGGCGGCGTCCCAGGTGAGGGAGCGGGCCTGTTCGAGGCGGACGAGCATGTCGGCGCAGAGGTGCTTGACCGCCTGGAACGCCCCGATGGGCCGCCCGAACTGCTCGCGTACGGCGGCGTGCGCGACGGCGGTGTCCAGGCTCCGGGCGGCGGTGCCGCAGGCGTCGGCGGCGAAGAGGACGGCGGCCAAGTCGCCGACGAGCGCCGGGTCGGCGTCCAGGACCGCGTGCGCGGGGACGTGGACGGCTTCGGCGCGCACCTCGGCGGTGGGGCGGGTCGGGTCGACGCTGCCGTGCGGGCGCACGGTCAGCCCCTGGGCCCCGGCGTCCACGAGGAACCAGCGCTCGCCGTCGGGGGTGGCGGCGGGCAGCAGGAGCAGGTCGGCCGCCTCGGCGGAGAGGACCGGCGGGGCGGTGCCGTCGAGCCGGTGGCCGCCCGGGGCGGCGGTGGCGGTGAGGGTGCCGGGGGTGAGCGCGAGGGCGGCGGTGCGGTCCCCCGCGGCGAGCTCCCGGAGCGGGCCGCCCGCCGTCCCGGCCCCGGCGGCCGCCGCGTGGTGGAGCACGGCGGAGGTGAGCGTGGTGGCGAGGTAGGGGCCGGGCAGCGAGGCGTACGCGGCCTCCTCCAGGACGACGGCGAGGTCGAGGAGGTCCCCGCCGCCACCGCCGTATGCCTCGGGCAGATGGACGCCGGTCAGCCCCTGCCCGGCGAGCGCCTTCCAGTGGGCGGGGCGCACGCCGGGGCCGGCGGGGCCCTCGGCGTCGAGGAGTGCGCGCGCCTCGGCGGGCGGGACGGCGCGGGCCAGCCAGCCGCGGACGGACCGCGCCAGGTCCCGGTGCTCCTCGGTGATGCCGATGCCGGTGCCCACCCTGCCGGTGGCGCCGTACCTGCCCGTGCCCCTGCCGATGCCCATGCGGATCCTCGCCGGTCGCAGCCACTGGAACGGCGGCAAGAGTAGAACACGTTCCATTCCGATGGAAGGTCAGGAAGGCCGCGGATCCCGGGCGGGTGCGCCGCTCCCGACGCGCCGCCTCGGCCCCGGAACCGGAGCGCCCCGAACGGAATACCGCAGCCCGGGAAAGCGTTCAGCATGCACACACTTGGGGGGAGCCCGGGTGATCGACGCTGCCCGGAGGCCGCACGCATGCGACGGACGAAAGACGACCGGCACACCGGGGGCATCCCCCGGCCGCGCAAGGAACGCCCCACCGCCCTCGTGCCCGTCCTCGCCTTCGCGGGCATCACCGTCGCGGTGATGCAGACGCTGCTCGTCCCCGTCATCAAGGACCTGCCGGTCCTGCTGGACACGACCCCGTCCGACGCGACCTGGGTGATGACCGCCACCCTGCTCGCGGGCGCCGTCTCGACCCCGATCATGGGACGGCTCGGCGACCTGTACGGCAAGCGGCGGATGCTGCTCGTCTCCCTCGCCGTCATGGTGATCGGCTCGCTGGTCTGCGCGTCCACCGACGACCTCGTGGTGATGATCGCCGGCCGCGCCCTCCAGGGCTTCGCCATGGGCGCGATACCGCTCGGCATCGGCATCATGCGCGACGAGCTGCCGCGCGAGAAGCTCGGCTCCGCGATGGCGCTGATGAGCTCCTCCATCGGGGTGGGCGGCGGCCTCGCCCTGCCCGCCGCCGCGCTCGTCGCCCAACACGCCGACTGGCACGCGCTGTTCCTCGGGTCGGCGGGGCTCGGCCTGCTCGCCATGGGGCTCGCCTTCGCGCTCGTCCCCGAGCCCCCGCTGCGCGCCCCCGGCACCTTCGACCACCTCGGCGCCTTCGGCCTCTCCCTCGGACTCGTCTGCTTCCTCCTGCCGATCACCAAGGGCAGCGACTGGGGCTGGACCTCGGTCCCCACTCTCGGCCTGCTGGCCGCCGCCGTGGTCGTCCTGGTCCTGTGGGGCCTGTTCGAGCTGCGCACCCCGGCCCCGCTGGTCGATCTGCGGACCACCGCCCGCCGCGAGGTGCTGCTGACCAACCTCGCCTCGATCATGATCGGTGTCGCCTTCTACGCCGTCTCCCTCGTCCTGCCCCAGCTCCTCCAGCTGCCCGCCGCCACCGGCTACGGGCTCGGGCAGTCCATGGTCGTCGCCGGTCTGTGCGTGGCCCCGCTCGGCCTGACGATGATGCTCGTGTCCCCGCTCTACGCCCGGATCTCCGCCCGCCGGGGCCCCAAGGCCACGCTGATGCTCGGTCTGCTGATCATCGCCGTCGGTTACGGGGCCGGGCTCGGGCTAATGAGCGCCGCCTGGCAGACCGTGCTGATCGCGGTGGTGCTCGGGGCCGGTATCGGCCTCGCGTACTCCTCGCTCCCCGCCCTGATCATCGGGGCCGTCGACCCGTCGGAGACCGGCGCGGCCAACGGCCTCAACACCCTGATGCGGTCGATCGGGACGTCGGTGTCGAGCGCGGTGATCGGCATGGTGCTGGCCAACACCTCGGTGCGGATGGGGGCGGTGGAGGTGCCGTCCATGGCGGGCTTCCGGATCTCGTTCCTGATCGCGACGGGCGCGGTCCTCGCCGGGCTGGCGCTGGCGGCGTTCATCCCCTCCCAGCGGCCCTCCGGGCATCCGGTGCTGCTGGCGAGCAGCGCGGACGACGCGCTCGCGGCGGCCGGGACCGTCGCCGTCGCCCCGGCGGGGGCCGCCCCCGCCGAGGGCGTCGCCCGGACCGTGCGGCACGATGGGTCGCCGTCGTAGGCGCCCCGCCCCACCTGGAGGAACCCCCGTGACCGCCGAGTCCGCCGAGTCCGCCGAGTCCGCCGAGTCCGCCGCAGCATCCGCCTCCGAGGCCGTCGCCGGGCCCCTCGCCGGACCCGCGCCGGAGGTTCTCGCCGCGTTCGAGGCCGCCAAGGGGTTCATGCCGGTCCACGAGGGCCTCGCCCTGTACGCCGCCGCCACCGAGGCCGGCGCGCTCGGGCTGCCGCTGCTGGAGGTGGGCACGTACTGCGGGCGCTCCGCCATCCTGCTCGCGGACGTGGCGCGGGCCGCCGGGGTGGGCGCGCTCACCGTCGACCACCACCGGGGCAGCGAGGAGCAGCAGCCGGGCTGGGAGTACCACGACCCGAGCGTGGTGGACCCGGAGGTCGGGCTGATGGACACCCTGCCGACGTTCCGCCGCACCCTGCGCCGGGCCGGCCTGGAGGACCACGTGGTGGCGCTCGTCGGGCGCTCCCCGCAGGTGGCCGCCGTGTGGGGCGGGCCGCTGGGGCTCGTCTTCATCGACGGCGGGCACACCGACGAGCACGCGAACGCCGACTACGAGGGCTGGGCCCCGCATGTCGCCGAGGGCGGGCTGCTGGTGATCCACGACGTGTTCCCGGACCCGGCCGACGGCGGGCAGGCCCCGTACCGGATCTATCTGCGGGCGCTGGCCTCCGGGGCGTTCGCCAAGGTGTCGGTGACGGACTCGCTGCGCGTGCTGCGCCGCACGGGGGCCGGGATCTGAGCCGTCCCGGCGGCCGCCCCGGCAGCCGGGTGAGCAGCCGTCCGGGCAGCCGGGTGGGTAGCATCGCCGCGTGCCGTACGACGACAGCCCTCCCTCAGCCCGCCGCGCCCGGCCTCTGTCCGTGGCCGCCGCGCTGGCCGCCGTATGCCTGACCGCCGCCGGATGCGGCGGCGGCCCGGAAGCCGACGAGGCCGGTGCGGCCTCGCCCCGGCCGGGCGCGGACGCCGCTTCCCCGACGGCCCCGGCGCCGACCGGGAAACAGCCGGAGCCGTCCGGATCCGCCTCCCCGCCCGTCTCCCCCTCCGCTTCCGCCGAGCCGCTGCCGAAGGGCCCGCTGACCGGCCGGACCGTGGTGATCGACCCGGGGCACAATCCGGGTAACCGCGATCACACCCGGGAGATCAACGAGCAGGTCGACATCGGCACCGGCCGCAAGGAGTGCGATACGACCGGTACGTCCACCAATGACGGTTATGCGGAGGCCCGGTTCACCCTCGATGTGTCCCACCGGCTGCGCGCGCTGCTGGAGGCGGAGGGAGCCCGGGTCCGGCTGACGCACGACGCGGACCGGCCGTTCGGGCCGTGCGTCGACGAGCGGGCCCGGATCGGGAACGAGGCCGAGGCCGACGCGGTGGTCTCGGTGCACGCCGACGGATCGGCCGTGGGCAACCGGGGCTTCCATGTGATCCTGCCCGCCGCGGTGAAGGGCGGCGGGGCCGACACCTCGAAGATCGTGAAGAGTTCGGCCGACCTGGGCGCGAGGATCGCGGGACACTTCGTCCGCACGACCGGAAGCGCGCCTTCCAATTACGTCGGCGGGAATACCGGTCTGGACACCCGTAATGATCTCGGCGGACTGAATCTGTCGACCGTGCCCAAGGCCTTCGTCGAATGCGGCAATATGCGTGATCCGAAGGATGCCGCCCTGCTCACCAGCGCGAGTTGGCGGCAGAAGGCCGCCCAGGGCCTGGCCGGCGGCATTACCAGCTACCTGAAGGGGTAGTTCTGCGGTGATATTGGGGGGATAACCGTTCACGATCCGGGCGGAGGCGCAACCCGCCCGGCCAGACGATAGATTCATCCGTACGATGGGGAGCCGCTCCCGAGCTTCGAGCCGCACCGGCGGCAGCGACGACCGCCCCGACGAGACGACCGACTAAGGACCTTCACGTGAATATCCGATCCCTCACACGAGGCGACGGCGTGGTGATCGGAGCAGCGGTCGTGCTGTTCATCGCCTCTTTCCTCGACTTCTCCAGCTACGACTGCCCGCAGGGCGTCGACTGCTCCCGGTTCGACAGCCCCAACGCCTGGGACTCGCTCGGACTCCTGATGAGCGTCTTCCTCGCCGGTGTCATCGGCGCGGCGCTGCTGGTCGTCAGCCGGACGATGCCGGGCCGCAAGGTCGTCGGGCTCGACCTCGGCCAGTTCGGCACGGCGCTCACCGTGTTCGCGCTGTGGACCGCTTTCTGGACCATCCTCGACGTCAGCAACGCGGGCGCCGGTCTGATCCTCGGCCTGCTGGCCACGATCGTGCTCGCCGCGGGCGCCGTCGCCGGCCCGCTGGTCCCCGCGCTCAAGGCCCCGCTCCTCAGCGCCCCCAACCCGGCGCAGGGCGTGCAGGGCGGGCAGCCCCCGTACGGCGCGCAGCCCGGTCAGGGCTACGGCTTCCCGGGCGGCCAGCAGCAGCCCTACGGTGCGCAGCCGAGTCAGGGGTACGGCTACCCCGGCGCTCCCCAGCAGGGCCAGCCCGCCCAGGCCGACCCGGCGCAGGCGCAGCAGGCCCAGGCCCCGCAGCCTTCGCAGGGCGGCGCGGCCCCGGCGGGCGAGTTCACCCCGTTCTGGTTCGCCGTTCCGGTGGCGCGCCCGCTGTACGGCGAGGACGGTTCGCCGAACCCGATCGCCGAGCTGGCGCCGGGCACCTGGTACCTCGCGGTGGAGCAGCGCGGCCAGAGCCTCATCGCCCAGACGCAGGACGGCCGTCGTGGCGTCCTGCAGGACACCACGGGCATCCAGCGCGGCTGATCCCGTACGCAGCACGCGCCGCGGCCCCTCGCCCTTCCGGGCGGGGGGCCGTTGTCGTACAGTCCACCCCGCACACCTTTGCCTGACATCCCGTCAGTTACGGCCGGAGGGAACGGAATGCGGCTCGGACTCGCTCTCGGATACTGGGGCCGCGGCCCGGACCCCGGCCAGCTCGCCCTGGTCCAGGAGGCCGAGCGGCTCGGCTACGACTCGGTGTGGACGGCGGAGGCCTGGGGCTCGGACGCCTTCACCCCGCTGACCTGGATCGCCGCCCACACCTCGCGGATCCGGCTGGGCACCGGCATCGTCCAGATGGCGGCCCGCACGCCCACCGCGACGGCCATGCACGCGCTGACCCTGGACCATCTCTCCGGCGGCCGGCTGCTGCTGGGCCTCGGCCTGTCCGGGCCGCAGGTGGTGGAGGGGTGGTACGGACGGCCGTTCCCGAAGAGCCCGCTGACGGCGACCCGCGAGTACGTCGAGGTGATCCGGCAGGTGCTGGCACGGCAGGCCCCGGTCGAGCTGGCGGGCCGCTTCCACTCCCACCCGTACGACGGCCCGGACGCCACCGGGCTCGGCAGACCGCTGAAGCCGATCACGCATCCGCTGCGGGCCTCGCTCCCCGTCCTGCTGGGCGCGGAGGGCCCGAAGAACATCGCGCAGACGGTGGCGATCGCGGACGGCTGGCTGCCGCTGTACTGGTCGCCGCTGCGCACGGACGTCTACAAGGCCTCGCTGGCCGGACTCCGGGACGGCTTCATGATCGCGCCGATGGCCCGCGCGCACGTCTGCGACGACGTGGCCGAGGGGCTGCTGCCGGTGAAGGCGATGCTCGGCTTCTACATCGGCGGGATGGGGCACGCGGCCCGTAACTTCCACGCCGACCTGATGGCCCGGATGGGGTTCGAGGAGGAGGCCCGGCGCATCCAGGAGCTGTTCCTCCAGGGCCGCAAGGAGGAGGCGGTGCGGGCGGTGCCCGACGCGTTCGCCGACGAGATCTCACTGATCGGGCCGCGCGCCCGGATCGCGGAGCGGCTGGGGCTGTGGCGCACCGGCCCGGTGACGGATCTGCTGGTCACCGCCCCGGACCCGCACACGCTGCGGGTCCTGGCGGAGCTGAACTCCTAGGCCGAGTAAGGGCTTCGACCGCTCAGCCGAACGAGGACCGGTCCAGCCAGAAGTCCAGCAGCGCCGCGTCGCCGAGCACCTCCACCCGCTGACTCGTGGGCTCCAGACGGCGGTTGAAGACGAGCATCAGGTCGGTGAGCGAGCCGCGCAGCGCGACCGTGGCCTTCTCGTGGTCGTGCCGCCAGGTGAAGCGGTCCTCGCCGAACTCGATCAGCCACTCCGCGCCGGGCACGTCGGTGGCGTGCAGATGCAACGAGCGCCCGCCGCCCCGCAGTTCGTCCGCCTCCGGGTCGCCCTCCTCCTGGGCGAAGGAGACGATGCGCAGCCACTCCTCGATGGTGTCGGCGGCCACGTCGGCGTCGACCGTGTACGGAACACCGGCGGCGAGCGCCGCGTCCGCCCGGTGCACCGCCGTCTCGTGCGTCATCCGCCGCGCCCAGAAGGCCGTACGCCGCTCCCACGCCCAGGTCCACACCTCGGCGTCCGGCCCGGCCTCCCGCAGCGCCTCCACGGTGGCGGCGGTCCCTTCGGCGAGCCAGGCGTCGAGCGCGGCCGGGTCGTCCCCGTCCGGCCCCGCGAAGCCGGGCACCTTGTCCTCGGGGACCTCCTCGGCGGCGCGGTTCCGGACGATCTCCCCGACCCAGCGGTGCGCACCACCGATATGCACGGCGAGCTCCCGTAGGGTCCAGTCGGGGCAGGTGGGAACGGTCGCGGAGAGGTCGGCGCCGGTCAGCGTCGCGCGCAGGGCGTCGGTCTGGGCGAGGATCTCGTCGCAGCAACGGCCGAAGGAGAGAGAGGTCATGCGGCGCACCCTAACCGGCTGACCCCGGATTGATCACCGGGATATCCGCCGGTCGCTGCCCGCGGAACACCGGCATCTCGAAGAAGAACTCGAAGAAGAAGAAGAAGGGGTGGGTGACCCACCGATGCGATTCTCTTCCGGCGACGTGGTGTGCCGCGTCGCGGGCAACCTGGACCGGGTGCACACCGCCGAGGAGGCGCTCCGGGCCTGGCTGCCGCTGGTCGCCGCGCTCCAGCCGGTCTCGGCGACGTTCGAGGCGGCCGATCCGGACGGACTGCGCCGGGGCTTCCTGGCCGATCTCCTCGTCGTCGCCCCCCTCCCGCAGGACGGCACCACCGGTGGCGGGACCTCACGGGAGCGGCTGCTCGCCTCGGTGAGCGCGCTCGCGCGGCGGCTCGGCCTGGACCCGGCGTCGTTCGAGACCGATGAGGACGGCGCCGGCGGGGTGCTGAACGTGAAGGACGGGGCCGACGGCTCGCCCTACGGGGTCTACCTGGTCCTCGCCCTGACCGGTGCGGACCCCGGGAACCCCGAGGGCGACGAGACGGACGGCGAAGACACCGGTGAGGACCTGCTCTGACCCCGGCACGGCACGCGAAAGGCCGCCGCCCACCGAAGGGGCGGCGGCCTTTCGCTGCCGCTAGCCGCTCAGTTGGGAGGTGGAGGGAACCTTGTCCTTCACCTCGGCGCCCGCGTCCTTGCCCGCGTTCTTGATGCTGTCGATGACGCTCTCGAACGCGCCCACGTCGCCCTCCCCGGCCTCGCCCTTGCGGAGCTTCGTCCCCAGCCCCTTGAGCGATTCGATCCCGGCGGTGAGCGGGGCGACGGCCTTCGACAGCAGCGGGTCGCCCTTGGCGTTCTCCGCGGCGGCCTTGAGCCGGTTGTAGGCGAACCCGCCCGCAAGCCCCGCCTTGACGAGGGCGAAGGTCCGCCCGTCCGCCCCCTTCTTGAACGTCCCGGCGCGGTACGGCTTCACGATCCACTGGTACGTCGCCCCCGCCGCGAGCCCCGCGTTGGCGACGAACCGGGTCTTGGCGAGCCGCTGCTTCTCGACGGACGCCGAAGGGCTGGCCCCCGAGGGGTCGGCCGCCGCCGACGCGTTCGCCGCGTTGCCGCCGGCGGAGTCGCCGGAGTCGCCGCACGCGGTGGCGCCCGCCAGCAGGGAGCAGGACAGCAGCAGCGCTGCCAGGGTTCGGCGGAGCGGTACGGAACGGGGCACAGCGGGGCCTCCTGACCGGACTGACCGGGCATATCACCATGAGTGACGGGGCTCGGCACTCCCGCTCAGCCTCGCCCGTTCCCGCACCGGTCGCCACCCGGTGCGGGCCGTCCGGGTTTCACCCTGCGTAAAGCGGCAACCAGAGTTCCATGTCTCCTAGAACAGGCTCAGGAAGCAGTTCAGCGGCTCGGGTCATCGCCGTCGTGGCCGACATCATGGCCTTCATCATCATTCTCTGGATTCTGATGTACCTGCTCGACGCCAACCGGGGCAACGACCTGGTCCAGTGGGTCCAGGACGCCGCCCACTGGCTGGCGGGCTGGTCGTACGACCTGTTCACGTTCGACGAGGCGTGGGCGCGGGTCGTCGCCGGCTACGGTCTGGCGGCCGTGGTGTACCTCTTCATCGGGCACGCAGTGGCGGGCCGGCTCCGCCGCCACTGAACGCTCCGTGCGTCAGGGCGTGTTCAGCGACAGCAGTCCGGCTCCAGGCCGACCGGCAGCCGCTCGCCCCCGAAGACGGCGGTGGTCGCCTCGTCCCCCCCGAGCGCGGCCACCGCGAGCAGCAGGGAGCCCGCCGTCCAGGTGGTGAGCTCCTCGGGCCAGAACGCCCGGTTGCCCTCGAAGACGTACCCCGTCCAGTACAGCCCGCCCTCGGCGCGCAGGTGCTGGACGGACTGGAGGATCTCCAGCGCCCGGTCCGACTCCCCCGTCATCCACAGGGCCAGGGCGAGTTCACAGCTCTCGCCGCCGGTCACCCAGGGGTTGGGCAGTACACAGCGCACCCCCAGGCCGGGGACGACGAAGCGGTCCCAGCGCTCCTGGATGCGGGCGGTGGCCTCGGCCCCGGTGACCGCGCCGCCGAGGACCGGGTAGTACCAGTCCATCGAGTAGTGGTTCTTGTCGAGGAAGCGCTCCGGGTGGCTGCGGATCGCGTGGGCCAGCGCCCCGGTCGCCAACTCCCAGTCGGGCTGCGGCTCCTCACGGCGCTCCGCGATGGCCAGCGCGCAGCGCAGCGCCTGGTGGATCGAGGAGGAGCCGGTCAGCAGCGCGTCGTTCACCGGCGTGCCGTCGGGCTCCCGCTTCCAGCCGATCTGCCCGCCGGGCTGCTGGAGCCTCAGGACGAACTCGACCGCCGCGAAGACCGTGGGCCACATCCGGTCGACGAACGCGTCGTCGCCGGTGGCCAGGTAGTGGTGCCAGACGCCGACGGCCACATACGCGCAGAAGTTGCTCTCCAGGCCCCGGTCGGTCGGCTGCCGCGGGTCGCCGTCGTGGTAGGCGGCGTACCAGGATCCGTCGGCGTTCTGATTGCGGGCGAGCCAGTCGTAGGCGCGCGCGGCGGGCCCGTGCTCGCCGGCCGCGTCCAGCGCCATCGCGGCCTCGGTGTGGTCCCACGGGTCGAGGTGGTGGCCCCGGAACCAGGGCAGCGCCCCGTCCTCCCGCTGGACGGCGACGAGCGCGGCGACCGTCTCGGCGGCCTGATCGGCCGTCAGGACGCCGGGGAGAACAAGGTGTTCGGTCTGTTCGGGAGTGCTCACGCCTCGGCCTTCGGAAGGTGCGGCTTGGTGGCGTAGGCGACGAAGCTCTTGCCGACGACGGGGTTGAGGAGCTGCTCGGCGACCCGGGTCGCGAGCGGCTTCTTCATGATGTCCCAGACCAGCAGCTTGTGGTACGCCCGCACCGGCAGCGCACGGTCGTTGTCGACGCCGAAGGCGCACTTGAGCCACCAGTACGGCGAGTGCAGGGCGTGGGCGTGGTGGGTGCCGTACGGCTTGAGTCCGGCCTCGCGGATCCGGGCGAGGAGCTGGTCGGCCTTGTAGATGCGGATGTGGCCGCCCTCGACCTCGTGGTACGCGTCGGAGAGGGTCCAGCAGACCTTCTCGGGGCCGTAGCGCGGGACGGTGACGGCGATCCGGCCGCCCGGCTTGAGGACCCGGACCATCTCGGCGAGGACGCCCTTGTCGTCCGGGATGTGCTCCATGACCTCGGAGATGATCACGACGTCGAAGGAGTCGTCGGGGAAGGGCAGGTTGAGGGCGTCGCCCTCCATCGCGGTGGCGGTGGCGCCCTCGGGGGCCTCCCCGGCCTCCTTCATCGCGGCGAACCACTTGGCGACCTCGCGGATCTCCTCGCCGTTCTGGTCGAGGGCGACGACCTGCGCACCGCGCCGGTAACACTCGAAGGCGTGCCGGCCGGCTCCGCAGCCCAGGTCGAGCACTCGGTCGCCTGCGGCGAGCGGGAAGCGGGTGAAGTCGACGGTCAGCACGAGGGCCTGCCTTCGAGGTCGGAGGTACGGGTTGCGATGAGCGGGTCCGCAGTCACCTGCGGACACCGCGGGCGGTGATCGCCTGACGGTACAGCTCGGCCGTTCCGGCGGCCGCCCTGGCCCAGGTGAAGTTCGCCAGCACCCGCGCCCGGCCCGCCGCACCGAGCCGGGCGCGCAGCTCCGGGTCGGCCAGCAGCCGGGCCAGGGCTCCGGCCAGCGCGTCCGCGTCACCGGGCGGGACGGCGAGGCAGGTCTCGCCGTCGCGGCCGGAGACCTCGGGGATCGCGCCGCCGGTGGTGGCGACCAGGGGGGTGCCGGTGGCCATGGCCTCGGCGGCGGGCAGCGAGAACCCCTCGTACAGCGAGGGCACGCAGGAGACCTGGGCGCTGCGGACGAGGTCGACCAGCTCGGCGTCGCTGATGCCCTTGACGAACTCGACGGCGTCGGAGAGCCCGTGCCGCTCGATCGCGCGGGCGACCGGCCCGTTCTCGGCGCGCTTGCCGACGACGACGAGGTGGGCGGCGGGGTTCTCGGTACGGAGCTTGGCGAGCGCGTCGACGAGATGGACGAGGCCCTTGAGCGGGACGTCGGCGCTGGAGGTGGTGACGATGCGGCCCGGCACCTCGGCGACGGAGGGGTCGGGCGACCACAGATCGGTGTCGGCGCCGATG
This sequence comes from Streptomyces sp. NPDC020884, assembly GCF_044333935.1. Classification (NCBI taxonomy): domain Bacteria; kingdom Bacillati; phylum Actinomycetota; class Actinomycetes; order Kitasatosporales; family Streptomycetaceae; genus Streptomyces; species Streptomyces sp. NPDC020884. The sequence goes on from NZ_JBIRRY010000001.1 coordinate 579,504, forward strand.
TGGACGACGCTGATCCGGTCGGCGCGGACGCCGAGGTCCTCGACGATCTCGTCGCGGGAGGAGCCGGAGACGGTGAGGACGGTGTCCAGCTTGCGGGCCACCCGCTTCTGCATCCGGGTGAAGGCGTACCAGCGGCGTACGGAGGCGCGTCGGCGGCGGCTGGTGGCGGCCTTCAGATCGAGCCTGCGGTCCACGGTGATGGGGTGGTGGATCGTCGTCACGAGCGGGACCCCGAGGTCGCCGAGGAGCCCGTACCCGAGGGTCTGGTTGTCGTGGACGACGTCGAACTCGCCGCGCCGGGCCAGGAGATGGCGGCGGGCGCGGAGGCTGAAGGTGAGCGGCTCGGGGAAGCCGCCGGTCCACATGGTCGCGACCTCGGCCAGGTCGATCCAGTCGCGGTACTCGCCGCGCTTCGGGGTCCGGAAGGGATCGGGCTGGCGGTAGAGGTCGAGGCTGGGCAGCTCGGTGAGCGCGACGCCCTCGTCGAGCACCGGGTAGGGCTGGGCGCCGATCACCTCGACGCTGTGGCCGAGGCGGGCGAGCTCCCGTCCGAGGTGGCGGACGTACACGCCCTGGCCGCCGCAGAACGGGTTGCCCTTGTAGGTGAGGAGTGCGATGCGCAACGGCCGGTCGCCGGCCCCGGCGGAGCTGTCGTCGCCCGTGCGGGGGCCTGTCTCTATGGCCTCAGCGGTCACACTCGGCCCCCTTCTGGCTGCGTGTTCGCCGGAGCGTAACCGGTCGCGCTAATCTAGAACAAGTTTCAGACTTGAGGGAACCAGCTGCCGACCTGATCGTTCGATGTGCCTCGAATCTACCGGCAGGTAGCGTCGGCGTGACGGCCGGATCAGGTGATTCGCGCCACGACCGACGCCCTGGCATGCTGTGCGCCCCCGGGCGGCTCGCTTCGCCCGTTCGGGTACGGGATCAATGCCATGGATCATGGATCGTGGATCGGGGACAGCATGACCGCGGACGCCAGACCGGCAGCGCCTGCGCTGACCGAACGCCAGGAGGCCCGTCGCCGCCGCATCCTGCACGCCAGCGCCCAGCTGGCCAGCCGGGGCGGGTTCGAGGCGGTGCAGATGCGGGAGGTGGCCGAGGCCGCCGGGGTCGCGCTGGGCACGCTCTACCGCTACTTCCCTTCCAAGATCCATCTGCTGGTCGCGACCATGCAGGACCAGCTCCAGCACATGCACACGACGCTGCGCAAACGCCCGCCGGCCGGTGACGACGCGGCCCAGCGGGTGGCCGAGACGCTGATGCGCGCCTTCCGCGCCCTGCAGCGCGAACCGCACCTGGCGGACGCCATGGTCCGCGCCCTCACCTTCGCGGACCGCAGCGTGAGCCCCGAGGTGGACACCGTCTCCCGGCTGACCACGGCGATCATCCTGGACGCGATGGGCCTGGAGCACCCCACCCCGGAGCAGCTCTCGGCGGTCCGGGTCATCGAGCACACCTGGCACTCGGCGCTGATCACCTGGCTGTCGGGCCGGGCCTCGATCGCCCAGGTGAAGATCGACATCGAGACGGTCTGCCGCCTCATCGACCTGACGGCGGAGCCGGGCCGGGACTGAGGAGCGGCGCGTCGGCGGGACGGGGCGCCGAAGGGCCCGCGAGTGCCACCACGGCCGCGCGGCTCCGGTCCGTCCACTCGGTCAGCCGGACATCGTCCCGCCCGGCCTTGAACAGGGCCTCCCGGCGGACCCACAACCGCAGCAGCGCCGGGCCGGGGTCCGGCTCGGCGCAGGCGGAGTCCACCTCCGCCCCGGGCAGCAGCCGCCGCAGTACGGGCAGCGGGCCCGGCCGACGGGTCAGGGGCTCCACGTCGATGCCGACCGGGCCGGGTCCGACCGCCGCCGCCGCCAGTCCGTCGGCGTGACTGAGGCTGGCGCCCAGGCCGGGGTGGTCCGGGAGATACGGCCGGCCGTGACCGTCCCGCCCGCACCCGGGGCAGCGCTGGGCCGGCTCCACCTCCCGGGGGGCCAGCCCGGTGACACGGGAGGCGCACAGCCGCAGCAGGAGCCGGGCCGCCACCACGTCGTCGCGCCGGCCGGGCACCCGGATGCCCGCGAGCCGGCGCCGCTCCCAGGGGGCGAGCATGTCCTCGTCCAGCTCCGGGCACGCCAGCACCTCGGCCGTGGTGGCCACCAGCGCCACGGCGGCCGCGCCCTTCTCGTACGGCGACGGGAGGCGGGTCACCGGTGCGCGCTCACCCGGCCGGCACCTCTGCGGGGCCGGTGACGCCGAGGAAGCGCTCCTCGACGCGGGCGAGGGTGCGGAAGTCGTCGATGGTGACTTCCTGCAGGTCGATGCCGCTGCCCGAGATCTCCTCCAGGAGATCGATGAACTCCAGGAAGTCCATCGAGTCGATGAGGCGGGCCTCGATGAGGTCCTCGTCGACGCCGATCGGGGCGTCGAGGCCGGGATTCTTCTCGTTGAGCCACGCGACGACACGTTCCATGGCGGAGATCGCTCCTCTTAGCTGTTCTGGTGACTGCCGGGGTGAGGGTCAGGAACCGGCGGCGCGGAGCCGCTCGAGGGCCTGCTCGGCGGTGCCGTGGGCGAGGATCATCGCGTGCACCCAGCGCTCGACGCCGAAGGCGACGCAGGAGCTGTGGGCGGGCCCGTGGGAGCCGGCGCGGATGTCGAGCCGCTGGCCGAAGAAGTTGCGGTGCCGGTTGACGGAGGCGATGGCCGTGCCGTCGGGCGCGCTGTACTCGTACTTCACCGGGTCCAGTGCCATCAGGCGGGCCCGGGATCCCCCGTTGTCGTAGAACGGGTCGTCGGCCGCCGCCCGGGTCAGGGTCAGGCCGAGCCGCCCGGCCACCTCCTGGACGAACTCGCCGCCGAGGTCCTGGTGTTCGGTGGCGCCGGTCTTGGTGCCGAGGTAGATCACCTCACGCATGTGGAACCCCCACAGCCGGCGCAGGCCGTCGTAGTGGGTCTCGTTGCGGAAGCAGCGGCCGACCGCCGAGAGCCGCAGCCCGTCCTCGCCGACGTCCTCGCCCTGGAGGGAGAGCAGCAGGCCGTAGCAGGTCGCGGACGGCAGCACATGGCCGGTCGGCTGGAGCGGAAGGTCCTGGGGCGAGCCGCCGGAGGCCAGCCCGTCGAGCACATCGGGGCCGAACCGACCGGCGGATACGCCGAGATGGGGAAAGTTGCGGAAGAAGTCGAGCCGGGCCAGTCCTTCGACGGACAGCAGGGGCGGCCCCACGACCTCGGGCGCGGCGAGCCGCGCGGCCAGGCCGGTCAGCAGCTCGTCCAGGCCCCGCAGCAGGGCGGTGCGGACCGGGTCCAGCGTGATCAGCCCGGCACCGGGACTCTTCAGCTCGATACCCGGCAGGGCCGTGATGCTGGATGTGTTCATGAAACCGCGTCTTTCTCGGTGTGGGCCGGCCGTCGGGACACCCACCGGAGGTACGGACCGCATCGCCGTGGCGCCGGCGGTCCCGAGCAGGGCCGTCACCGGCCGGAGCGCAGCCGGGACAACGGGTTGACAGCCCGTCACGAACCCGACCGCGTCCTTGGACATTAGGCCTGTCGCCCGCTTGTTGTCTAGACCAAAGATACCGAACGGCAGGTATCGGTTCTCCGGCCGCCGGGTGCACGACCGTATCCCATATCCCCATATGTGCCGGGCACTTGACAGTCCGGGCGGTCTGGACCAATCCTGCTGATCGACGTGGTCACGGCTCCTCCCACCACGGCACTGCCAACCGTCCTGCCGTCCGCGGCCGACCCCTTCTCCGGGGCCGCCGCACGGGCCGGCCGAGGAGAAGAACCTGCCATGAACCTCATGACGACCCCCACCCCTCGCCGCCGGCCCCGCCTGCACCGCGCGGCCTCGGACATCCCGTACTTCAGCGCGGACGGCGAGGCCTACCTCGCCCAGACGGCGCTGCGGGAGCTCGACAAGTCGCGTCCGCTGCGGGTGCTGTCCGAGGAGGACTTCGCCCACTGGCAGACCTACGGCTACGTCATCGTCCGGGAAGCGGTCCCGGCCCCGGTGGCCCGACAACTGCTGGACTTCACCTGGGAGTTCCAGGGCCTGGACCCCGAACGGCCGGAGAGCTGGTACGAGGACCGGCCGCTGCGCTCCGAGCTGGACCAGCAGCTGCTCATCTACGGCTTCGTGGAGGCCTACCACCACCAGCTCCTCTGGAACAACCGGCAGGCGCAGCGGGTGTACGACGCCTTCGTCGACGTATGGGACTGCGAGGAGCTGTGGGTCACGCTGGACCGGCTCAACCTCAACCCGCCCAACCGGGGCAACCGTGACCGCGCCCTGATCGAGCCGACGGACCGGGGCTTCGACATCGAGCTGCACTGGGACATCGACACGACGCTCGCCGTGCCGCCGCAGCGGGTGCAGGGCATCATCGCGCTCAACGACACCCGGCCGGAGACGGGCGGCTTCCAGTGCTGCCCGGAGCTGTTCCGGCGGTTCGACTCCTGGAAGACCGGTCAGCCCGGGGACCGGGACCCCCTGCGCCCGGACATCGACCGGGACGAACTCCCCGTCGTACGACCGGATCTGCGCCCCGGCGACCTGCTCATCTGGAACGGTCTGCTGGCGCACGGGGTGGCGCGCAACCTCTCCGAGAGCGGGGTGCGGGCCGTGCAGTACCTGTCGATGATGCCCGCGCTGGAGGAGCACGAGCGGCTGCGCACATCCCGGGTGGAGTCCTGGCGCCACCTGCGCACCCCGCGCTGGAACCGCACCCTGGTCGGCGACCCGGTGCTGCACGAGTCCAAGCGCTATCCCACGGCCGAGCTGAACCCCCTGGGCGACCGGCTGCTGGGGCTCGCCTCCTGGCAGGACCCGGTCGAGGAGACGCCGCCCGCCACGCAGAGCGGGGAGACCTCGTGCGCCGTGTCTGTCTGACCCTGCCCACGCACCGTGCGTGCGCCGCGACCATCGCCGCGGTCGGCGAGGAAGCGGCTTACGGGGCACGGGAGTTCGGCGTCGAGGTGCAGCTGCTCGTCCTGGACTCCTCCCCCGCGCCGGTGCTCGCCGGGCATCGGGAGGCGGTGGCCGCGCTGCCGCCGTCCGCCGGTGTGACCGTCCACCACCTCGACGAGGACCAGCAGCGCGCCTTCCTGCGCGAGGTGACCGTCCGCTCCGGCGGAGCCCGGCCGGACCGGCTGCTGGAGCTGATGCTGCCGGCCCGCGTCTCCTACGGCGCCTGCACCAACCGGGCGTTCCTCATCGCGCAGGCCCTCGGCTGCACCTCCGTCCACCGCCGGGACTCCGACAGCCGATATCAGCACGTCGACGGCGAACCGGTCTTCCCCCTCCACCAGGAACTCGCCCACCTGGGCCGACGGGCGGCCGATGTACGGGAGTCGACGACCCGGAGCAAGCTGGCTCCGGGCTCCGAGGACCGGCGGGTGGCGATGACCGGCGGCTCCTTCGTCGGAGAGATGTCGGTGGACGTCGCGGAGATCCGCGAACGGGACCCGGACACGTACCGCGAGCTGGTCGGCCTGTCGATACCCGAGGGCTACCCGGCGATCTGGCGCGACCATCTGATCGACGCGTCCTTCCGGGGAGCCGGGAACACCGCGTTCGACGGCGACCGCACCACCCTCGCGCCCATCGGTCCGATGCAGGTGGACATGTGCAACATCGGGCTCGACCACGAGGTCTACAGCCGGGTACCGCTGCCGCCCGCCACCGACACCATCGGCAGCGACTACTTCCTGCTCCACCTCGTCCACGACGCCCGGCTGCCCGGCGTCCAGCACAACCGGCACATCGTCAACTTCCATACGGAGGAACGGCGCACGGACGCCGGGTTCCTCGCCTACCAGCTGCGGTTCGCGAAGTTCCTGCTGTCGAAGACCTACCTCGACGCCGTGTACGCGAGGACGGCGGCGGCCGGCGACGCGCTGCTCGACGCCGAGGGACACCTCCGGGCCGCCGCGGTCGCCGGGTTCGTCCGGGACAGCGTGGGGCTCGACCGCGCCGAGAACACCCGCCGCCTGGACGTCCTCGACCGCGCCCACCGGCGGCTGGGCGGCCGCTACACGACGGTCGCGGACGCGCTCGCCGACCGCCGAGCCCGGCTCCTGGACGAGGCCCGCGACGACATGGCCGACTTCGCGCACCTGATGGACCACTGGGAGGCGCTGACCCGTGCGAGCGCCGACGCGGGCCTGACCGCGACCCGATGAACTCCGCCGCAGGCAAGGACACCATGCCCCCGAACCCCCCGTGCACCCCGCACGCCCCGCGTACCGTCACCGTCGCCTACGCGGGCGGTGACGAGCGCCGCGGCCCCCTCACCATGGGCCAGGCCAACATGATCCGCTGCATCCTGCGGGACGACCCCGAGCACATCAACAACCACGATGTGTGGCCGATCCCCCCGGGCGCCGGCCTGGACGCCGTCGTCGACGCCCTGCGCACCCTGGCCCTGCGCCACGAAGGACTGCGCACCACGTTCCCGCACGCCCCGGGGACCGCGCCCGTGGAGCAGGTGGTGGCGGCCGAGGGCACGTTCACGGTGACCGTCGTCGACCACCCGGAGGCCCCCGAGGAGCCCGCGCGGTACGCCGAGTCGGTGGCCAGGTCCGCCCGCGCCGGCCGCTTCGCGCTGGACCGGGAGTTCCCCCTGCGGATCTCGCTGCTCACCCTGAACGGCGTACCCGTCCACGCCGCCCTGGCCTCCAGCCACGCGGTGACGGACGGCAGTGCGCTGGCCGTCCTGCGGGAGGAGTTCCTCGCCCTGCTGGCAGGACAGCGGCTCCCGGCCCCGGCCGCCTTCTCCCCTCTCGACCTGGCCGCCGATGAGGCCTCCCCCGCCGGGAAGCGGAAGTCGGAGGCGTCCCTGCGGTACTGGGAGCGCATCATCCGCACCGAGCCGCAGGAGATGTTCGCCGAGCCGCGCGCGGCGGGCGCGGACGGCCGGGCCCGGCAGCTGACGCTCCGGTCCCGGCGGGGCGCACGGGCGCTCGCCGGGGCCGCCGGGCGCACCGGGAACCCGGAGGCCACCGTGCTGCTGGCGGCCTGGTGCGCGCTGGTGGCCCACCGGGCCGGCCAGGACTCCTGCGTCACCGCCGTCCCGACCTCCAACCGGTTCCACCCCAGGATCGCCCGGTCGGTGAACACCCTGTCCCAGGACGCGCTGCTCTGCCTGGACGTCCGGGTCCCGTCCTTCGACACGCTGGTCCGCAAGACCTGGGGCGCGGCGCTCAACGCCTACCGGCACAGCCAGTTCGACTCCGTACGCCTGTGGGAGATGATCGAGCGGGTCACCGGGGAGCGGGGCAGCCACTTCGCGCGGGACGTGGTCTTCAACGACGTCAGCGTGCTTCCGGCCACGCTCCTCTCGGCCGCGCCGCCGGACCGCGGCGGAGCCGAACTGGATCTGGCCTGGGGCCCGTTCCAGGCGCTGCCGACACGCCTGCTGGCGTTCACGTACGAGACGACGCCCCAGCTCCACATCTCCCTGTGGGCCGACCCCGCGCTGTTCACCCCGGAGGAGGCGGAGGGCTTCCTGACGGGCTTGGTGCGACTGCTGGAGGCGGCCGCCGAGGGTGACGTGCCGTTGGACGAGCTCACCGGGGTGACGGGTGTCGGGCGGGCCGAGCGCGACGCCGACTGGTTGCGGGTGGACGGCTGTTGGGTGTCCCCGGAGGCCGTCCGGGACGCCCTGGGCAAGGCGGTGGGCGGTCGGCCGGCGCACATCGCGACGGACCACGACGACGCGGGGTCGCCGCCGGCCCTCACGGCGTACCTGGCGCGCGGCGACGACACGGCCCTGACCCCGGCCGGCGCCCACGAGGCGCTGATGAGGGCGGTCCCCGCCCACGGCGGTACGGGCGTACTCGCGCCGAGCCGCTACGTACTGGTCGACCACCCGCCGGCCGAAGCGGACCGGAGCGACGCATGGCGTCGGCTGCAGATCATCGAGGAAGGGACCGGCAGGAGCCGGCAGGTGTGACATGAGCGTTGACGACACGACCCTCCAGAAGCCCGAGCCGCTGCCCAGTCCCTGGCGGTCGCACCGCTTCCGGCTGTTCTTCACGGCCCGCAGCGCCTCGCTGCTGGCCGACGGCATGCTGATGGTGTCCCTCACCACGGCCGTCCTGGGAGCGGGCCACGGAGCGAGCGGGGTCGGGTACGCGCTGGCCGCGTGGATGACCCCGATCGTCCTGCTGGTGCTGTTCGGCGGGGTGCTGGCCGACCGGTTCACTCCCCAGTTGATGATGATCTGCGCGGACCTGGTGCGCATGCTGGCCATGCTCACGCTGGGAGCGCTGCTCTTCCGGTCCGACAGCGTTCCGCTGTGGCAGATCATGGGGCTGATGGCGCTCAGCGGGGCCGCGACGGCGATGTTCCAGCCCGGCATGGCGAGCATGGTCCCCCGGGTGGCCGAGGACATCCAGAAGGCCAACGCGCTGCTGCGGATCTCCGAGGCCCTGAGCACCCTGCTCGGCCCCGGCCTGGCGGGCATCCTGGTCGCGTACTGGCAGGTCTCGGGCTCGTACGTGGTCATCGCGGCGGCGTACGCGCTCAGCGCGCTGGTCCTGCTCCCCCTGCGGAAGCTGCACACGGTCCGCGACGAGGGCGACGCCCCGATGTGGCGCAGGCTGGCGACGGGCTGGCAGGAGTTCCGGTCCCGCCAGTGGCTGTGGGGCGTCATCGCGGTCTGGTCCGTCTACGGCCTGTTCGTGTTCGGCCCCGCGCTGCCGCTGGGCGCGGCGCTGATGATCGAGCAGCACGGGGCGAGCGGCTACGGCTGGATCGCCTCGGCGGACGGCGCGGGCACGATCATCGGTGGCCTGATCGGCATGCGGGTCCGCCCTCGCCGCCCTCTGGTGGCGGGCGCCCTGGCCATGCTCTGCTTCGCGCTCAACCCCCTGGCCCCGGCGCTGGAATGGTCCTTCGCGGCCACGGCCGTGGCCCACGTCATCGCCGGCTACGGCTTCGCGTTCTGGGGCGTGATGTGGGCGACCAGCGTCCAGTCGCACATCCCGCTGACGGTCCTGAGCCGCGTCTCCGCGTACGACGTCGCGGGCTCCATCATGGTCATCCCGCTCGGCCGCGCCCTGGCGGGTCCGGCGGCGGACGCGTTCGGCGCGAACGAGGTGCTGATCTTCTCGTCGGTCATGTCGTGCGTCCTGCTGGCCGTCATGCTCGGCGTCCCGGCGATCCGCGCACTGCGGCGGGCCCCGGAGGGCGCACTGCGGACGAACCCGGCCGCCGAACCGGCGCTCTGACCCCTCTCCCCCCGGTACGTCGTACACGGGGGAACGGGTCAGACCCGCATGACCGGTACGTCGTACCGCGGGATCCAGGCGTTCCGGGTGACGAGGACCAGCCGATGGGCCTGCGCCTGAGCGACGAGCAGCCGGTCGAAGGGGTCCTCGTGGACCATCGGCAGCCGCCCGGCCCGCACCCCGTGCGCGGCGGTGACGGGCAGGCTCGGGAACGCGAGGTCGCGCACGCGCTCGGCAAGGTCGCCCGGCCCCTCCAGCAGGCCGAAGTGCTGGGTGAAGGTGATCTCCCAGGGGCTCACGGCACTGATGTGCACGGCGTCCGTCGTGTCGAGCAGGCGCTTGTCCGCCGCCGTGAGTTCCGGGGAGTCGTCGAGCCACCACAGGACCACCGGGGTGTCGAGGAGAAGGCGCATCACACCATCCCGAAGGCGGAGGCGATACCGGGGTGCGGCTCGTCGTAGTGGCGAGCCATCCGAATCTGCCCGCGCAACGAGCCACGCCCGGAGCGCCGGACGGTCGCCCGGATCAGCACCGGGGCCACCGGCTCGCCCGCCCGGCTGATCACGATCACACCGCCTCCGGCGAGCCGCATGAGGGTCCCCCGGAAGCGCGGCCCGGCGTGACCCGCGGAACGCCGACGAAGCCTGCGCCAGAGCCTCCTCACGACGTCACCGCCGGATCGGCCGCCACCGGCGAGGCAAGGGCGGCGGGGGTCACGGCCTCCGCCCGGAGCGGGGCACGTGCCCGGGGAACGCTGCCGCGGCAGCGAACGATCCGAAGGCCGACTCGACACACTTCACCCATCACAGTCCCCACATGCTCGCAGTTCGGCTCAAGTCCGATGCGGGAGCGGTCGGTTCGCCCGATCGCCCCGCGCGTTCACCAGCAGAATGGAGGCCCAACATCCCTAAATGCAACGTTGCCGATAGCCTCGGCATCATTTTTCCCTCTTTCGGGTAACCGCACCCCCAACAGAGCCTCCGCTTTGCTAAAGGTGGTCCCATGCACGCGAAGAGCACCGCCGCCAACACCTCGACCGTCCTCGGCCGCCAACTGGGCGACAAGCTGCGGCGGTTGCGCGAGAAGGCCGGACTGACCACCAGCCAGGCGGCAGAGGCCCTCGACTGCACCAAGGGCAAGATCAGCCGGATCGAGAACGGCCGCGTGGCGGTACGCCTCCCCGACCTGACAGCGATGCTGCACGCGTACCAGCTCTCCGACCAGGAGATCCGCGACCGTCTCGCCGCCCTCGCCCGCAAGGCCCATCGCAGGCGCAGGGAGGGCTGGTGGAACGAGTACGGCGATGTGCTGGCCGACACCTACCGCGACTACATCGCGCTGGAAGCCATGGCGGGCTCCGTCCGGACCTTCCAGCCTCAGCTGATTCCCGGCCTGCTCCAGACCCCGGACTACATCCGCGCGGTCACCGTGGCCTCAAGCCAGTGGCAGACGGCGGACGAGATCGAACAGTTCGTCCACGTCCGCCTGGCGCGACAGGAACGGCTCGTGGACGACACCCCGCTTCACCTGTGGGCCGTGCTGTCGGAAGCCGCGCTTCTCCAGCAGGTCGGCGGTGCGCGGGTGATGAACGCGCAGCTGGAGCGCCTCCTGGCCAGTTGCGAGCACCCGAACGTGACGGTGCAGGTGCTGCCGTTCTCGCGCGGAGCTCATACGAGTATGTTCGGCCCGTACGTAGTCCTGGGATTTCCCGAGGAGGGAGCGCTAGACGTGGTCCTGGCGGACAACCCGTCCGGCTCCGTGTGGCTGGAACGGGAGGCGGACGTCTCGCGCTACCAGGACCTCTTCGCCGCCGCGCGCACCTCTGCGCTCTCCCCGGCCGAGTCCCGCGCTGTCATCCACCGCAGGGCCAAGGAGCATCAAGCATGAACAGCTCACACCACGCCACGCCGGACCTGTCGGACGCACGGTGGCACACCAGCTCGTACAGCGGCGGCAACAACGAGTGCGTGGAGGTCGCCCACCACCTCCCCCACCTGATCCCGGTCCGCGACAGCACCCGCCCCGCCGGCCCCGTCATCACCTTCGGCCGCGACGCCTGGCGGGCCTTCGTCGGCGACCTGGCGTAAGCCCGGCCGAGGGCGGAGGGCACGGCGGCCGGCCCCCATCTCCGAAGTGCGCCTGGCCGCTTTTCGGCGTTGCTGCGGGCGACGGCGAGCGGGAGTGGGCGTACCGCAGGATTCTCGGCGCGCGTCTGCTGGATGTGATGGTGCCGATGCTGCCGGGCCCGGCGGGAGTCGCGCTGGATGCGGGAAGCACGGACGGCGTGCTGTTTCCGCCGGTCGCGGGCATCGTGCCCGACCATGTGGCGGTCGATCTGGGGGAGACGGGATGAACGGGGAGAACGCGGATCTGGTGCCGCCGGCGACGTCGGCGCAGATCGCGAAGGGCGTCGACCTGGCGCACACCGAGTTGAAGGAACTCGGCATGACCGGGCAGGCGACGGCGGGCCGGGGCTTCTCGGACCTCGCCCTCTCCGGACTGGAGTTGGGGCACGGCGGGCTGACCTCGAGGTTCGAGACGTTCTGCAACCGCTGGGAGTGGGGAGTGCGGGCCCTGTCGCAGCGGGGCTGCGATCTCGCTGCCGGCCTGGGCCTGTCGGTGGGCTCGTTCGCCGAGCAGGAGCAGTACGTCAAGGACTCGCTCAAGATCGTGGTGAACTCCACCAACGGGAACCCCTACCTGTCCGAGGACGAGGTCAAGGGCAAGAGCTGGGACTCGATCAGCAAGCAGCATGCCTGGGACGACCCGGACTGGAGCGTGGACTCGTTCACCGAGGCCCATGGTGAGGTGAAGCAGCAGTGGAAGGACACCGGGTTCCACTTCGAAGGACAGCCCGCCCCGGAGGCCCTGAGAAAGATCAATGAATACACTCGCCGTTGCGGGATTGCCTCTGTAATCGACTTCAATCCACCAGAATGAGCGCCATGTATGAATTTCACGGCTGGTTCGGAATTTCAGAATCAACGGAAGAATCAGACACGGGAACACTCAGCTCGGGCATCACCGAACTTCAGGGTCGAATTGCAGAGATCGACTGGTCGACCGGTGCGCTCACAATGAACGTCCACAATGGCCAGTTCTTCGTGACGGCCAATGGGCTCATGAATCGCCGCCGAGACGAAGCCAGAGAGCTGGATGAACTCATGCATTACATCGCCATTCGCTTCCCCGGCTCGTGGGGGCTTCTCTATGAGAGGTCTGAGGATATGGAGACTCCCCCGGGGCAGGGGGGATTTCGTGTTCGCGTTATGGCCAGGGGAGGAATTCAGACTCGCCTGGACCCATTCCTCTCACCGGTCCAGCCTGTCATCGAGGACTGATCTTCTCTTGCTTTCATAGATAGTAAATCAAGGTTTCGATAACCGAGGCACCATTGACCCGAGGAGTATCCGATCCCCATGTCTTTGCTGGCTTCTTCGCCGTCGATCGCATGACTCCTCATTGGGCCGATCTGGCGGTCAACTCACATACTCTCCATTCCCTGTACTCCGCCATCCCATCACTGGATTCGGTACGCCTGAGGTCCTTCTATCTCGACTGGCGCGGACCTACACTGACGATTCGGATCGACCTTCCTAGATATCCAGAACACGCCCCACCCGAATGGTCCGCGCTGGGACACAACACGATGCAGGTCCATGTCCAGTTTGCAGCTGTCGACGACCTTACCGTGCGCGGTTGGATTCCCCCGAATTCCGTCGACATCGACATTTCTCGTCTGAACGACTGGACAATTCAAACGAACATCAGTGGCGCGGGTCTAGAATTCCACTTCAGCTGCAGCGATTCCCTCACTATCGGCCACATCAGCTCCTTCCGGGCTGCTGAATCCGGATCGGACGAGGTTCCTCACAGCTTCCTGCGCCCCATCGATGCGCGCAGATTTTCCTCCATCCCCGACACGCATGTGAGCAATTTCTATGACCGCTGATTGGCCTAGCGTCCTCGATGACCCACAATCCATCTACAGCTTGTACGACGAGGGGCCGGATCTCAGTCGCTGCGACCTGTTCCACATGCTTGCAGATGAGCGGAAAGACAGCATCACACTAGGATTCCAAACCGCTCAGACCCCGGCGCGCATCAGGCCCGAGTGGCAGGGAAAGGAATACAATTCCTTCACCTTCTACCTCTTCTTCTCCGGAGTACATGAACTAGACATCCAGGGGTGGGCAGATCCTGGGTGCAAGGAAGTTTCCATCCGGCGCAAAACGGATGAAACTCTGATGGTTACCGTCACGTCGGAGGGCAGCTCAGCCGCTTTTCGGGCGCGCACGGTAAGTCTCGCCGCTGCGCGCGTTGGGCTAGTTTCCCAAGCCGAGTAGCCACGCGGGAAAGGACTAGGACCGGAAACGTCTCACTCCTCCGGCGGGAACACCACCTCCCCCGACCCCGCCAGCGTCAGCATGATCGCCTCCACCGGGCAGCCCTCCGCCGCCGCGAGGATCTGTTCGCCCGCGTCCCGGTCCTCCTCCGTCGGGTGGGACTGGCGAGCCGAGTCCAGGTGGAAGCCGTCCGGGGCGTGGTTGACGCACATGCCGGAGCCGATGCAGACCGAGCGGTCGACCTCCACGTGCCAGCGGTCGCCCATCACGCCTCCCGGTAGCCGGCGGGCAGGTGGATCATCTTGTGCTCGAAGAACTCGCCGTAGCCCTCGGGGCCGAACTCGCGGCCCAGGCCGGAGTTCTTGTAGCCGCCGAACGGGCCGAGCATGTCGAGGCTGAAGGTGTTCACGCTGTACGTGCCCGTGCGGACGCGGCGGGCCACGTCGATGCCGTGTTCCGTGTCCGCCGTCCAGACGCTGCCGCTGAGGCCGTACGGGGAGTCGTCGGCGATGCGGACCGCCTCGTCCTCGTCGCCGTACGGGATCAGGCAGATCACCGGGCCGAAGATCTCCTCGCGGGCGATGCGCATGGAGTTGTCGACCGAGCCGAAGAGGGTGGGTTCGACGTACCAGCCTCGCTCCTGGGCGGGCGGGCGGTTGCCGCCGGTCAGGATCTTGGCGCCTTCCTCCTGGCCCAACCGGATGTAGTCCAGGGAGCGTTGCTGCTGGCGGCGGGCCACCAAGGGGCCGAGTTCGGTGGTCGGGTCCAGGGGGTCGCCCACCCGCAGCGCGCCCGCCGCTGCCGCGAACGCCTCGGCCATCTCGTCGTAGCGGGAGCGTGGGGCCAGGATGCGGGTCTGGGCCACGCACGCCTGGCCGTTGATCATCCAGGCGAACGGGACGATGCCCGCGACCGCCGCCTCCAGGTCCGCGTCCGGCAGGATCACCGCCGCCGACTTGCCGCCCAACTCCAGCGTGACCCGGGTGAGGTTGCGGGAGGCCACCTCCATCACGCGGCGGCCGGCGGCCACCGAGCCGGTGAAGGAGACCTTGTCGACGTCCCTGTGGCCCACCAGGTACTCGCTGACCTCCCGGTCGGCCGGGAGGATGGAGAGGACCCCGGGCGGCAGGCCCGCCTCGGCCGCGATCTCCGCCAGTACATAGGCGTCCAGGGGGGTTTCCGGGGAGACCTTCAGGACCGCCGTGCAGCCCGCCAGCAGCGCCGGGGCCAGCTTCGCGGCCGCCGTGAACTGGGGGACGTTCCACGGGACGACCGCCGCCACCACGCCGACCGGTTCGCGGCGGACCAGCAGGGGGCCGAGGACGCCGTCGCGCCGCTCCTCGTACGGGAACGTGCGCGCCACCGTGATCGCGGAGTCCCAGACCATCATCGCGGCCAGCGCCTGCACCATGACGCTCGCGCTGTACGGGGTGCCGTTCTGGGCGCTGATGAGGCGGGCGAACTCCTCGTGGCGTACGGCGAACGCGTCCTTGATCCGGGTGATCACCGCGATCCGCTCGTCCAGGCTCATCCTCGGCCACGGGCCCTCGTCGAAGGCGCGGCGGGCGGCGGCGACCGCCCGGTCCACGTCGGCCTCGGAGGCGTGCGGCACACGGCCGATGACCTGTTCGGTGTGCGGGGAGATCACCTCGATGACCTCGGTGCCGAGCGGATCGGTGAACTCCCCGCCGATGAACAGTTGTCCGTGTTCCACAAGCTCCGTAAGTTCCGTCATGGCCGTTGCCTCCCGCGAACCCGTGCACCCGTAACTGACTGTTCGTCAGAACTGATACCAGTTCCTGTTCCAGGAGTCCACGGCGCGGACCGCCCCGCACACCAAGGATTTGGTAGACCTGGGCTACCACTGGAACAAGTTCTCGTTACAGTGGGCACAGTGCACGCCGAGCCCAGGCAGAGATGGGGAGCCCATGACGCAGGTGACCGACCACGGCGGAGGCGTCCACAGCATCAAGGTCCCCATCCCGGACAACCCCCTGGGCCACACCCTGGTCCACCTCGTCGACACCGACCGGGGGCCGGTCCTCATCGACACCGGCTGGGACGACCCGGCCTCCTGGGACACCCTGGTCGCCGGGCTCACCGCCCTCGGCTCCGCCGTCACGGACATCCACGGCGTCGTCATCACCCACCACCACCCCGACCACCACGGGCTCTCCGGCCAGGTCCGCGAGGCCTCCGGGGCCTGGATCGCGATGCACGAGGCCGACACCGCGATCGTCCGGCGCACCCGCGAATCCGAGCCCGGCACCTGGCTCGACTACCTCAGCCGCAAGCTCGCCGCCGTCGGCGCTCCGGACGACCACCTCGCCCCGCTGCGCGCCGCCCGCAACGGCGGCCGCCTCCGGACCCTGCCCGGCCTGCGCCCCGCCCTGCCCGACCGGGAGATCGTGCCCGGCGAGCTGCTCGACCTCGCCGGGCGGCGGCTGCGCGCCGTCTGGACTCCCGGACACACCCCTGGCCACGTCTGCCTCCACCTGGAGGAGCGGCATCCCGCCGGGCTGCCGGGGCACGGGCGGCTGTTCTCCGGCGACCATCTGCTGCCCGGGATCAGTCCGCACATCGGGCTGTACGAGGACCCCGACGACGACGCCGTCACCGACCCCCTCGGCGACTACCTCGCCTCGCTGGAGCGGATCGGGGGGCTCGGGGTGGCCGAGGTGCTGCCCGCGCATCAGCACGCGTTCACCGATGCGGGCGGGCGGGTGCGGGAGCTGCTGGACCATCACGAGGAGCGGCTGACCGGGCTCCGCACGCTGCTCGCCACGCCGCTCACCCCGTGGCAGGTGGCCGAGAGGATGGAGTGGAACCGGCCCTGGGAGCAGATCCCGCACGGTTCGCGGTCGATCGCCGTGTCGGAGGCCGAGTCCCATCTGCGGCGGCTCGTGAAGCTCGGCCGCGCGGAGGCCGTACCGGGCGGGCCCCCGGTGACGTACATCGCGGTCTGAGCCCGGAGGCACGGCCTTAGTCCTGGAGGCGCGGTCTGAGCCGCGGAGGCACGGCCTTAGCCCCGGAGGCGCGGTCTGAGCCCCGGAGGCCCTCGATGCCCAGACGCCCCGACGCCCCGATGCCCGAGCCCCCCAGCCCCCGGTGACGTACATCGCGACGCGAGCTCCCGGCCCCTCCCCTACGGACCGGTAGAGTGAGCAGGTCGTCATCATGCCCGTACAGGGGGAAGCCGGTGCGAATCCGGCGCAGTGCCCCACCCGTGAGCCGTCCCCGACGGCAGCCGGACCGCCCTCCGCGGAGCGTGACCGGCTCGGGCCACCGGAACCCCGGTGGCCGGCACCGTCGAGGCATACGGGGCCGGAGCCCGGTGCCCTCGTGCGCCCGGGGAGTCCGGCCCTCGCAGGAGAGGCCCAGCCAGCCATGACCGTACGCCGCAGCGCAGCCGCGCTCGCGACCACCGCCGTGCTCCTGGGCGCGGCCGCACCCGTAGCGGTCGCCGCGCCGAGTCCTTCCCCGTCGGCCGATCTGCCGGCCGGGCTCTACGGCACCACGGACCCCACGTACGACGGGGTGTGGCGGCAGTCGCTGGCCTTCCTCGCGCAGAAAATCGAGTACGTCACTCCGGCCACCGCCGCCGTCGACTGGCTGGTGGGCCAGCAGTGCGACAGCGGTGCGTTCACCTCGTACCGGGACGCCTCCAAGCCCTGTGACGCGTCGACGGTGATGGACACCAACGCCACCGCCATCGCCGTGCAGGCCCTCGTCGAGGTGAACCAGCACCGGGACGCCGCTAACAACGGCGCCGACTGGCTGAAGTCCGTGCAGAACGAGGACGGCGGCTGGGGCTACAACCCCGGCAGCCCCAGCGACGCGAACTCCACGTCCATCGTGATCGGCGCGCTCGCCCGGACCGGCATCCCGGTCAACGAGATCACCACCGCCGACGGCAGCACCCCGTACACCGCGCTCCAGGCGCTGGCCATCCCCTGCGGGGACGAGGACGGCGGCGCGTTCGCCTACCAGCCGGGCAAGAAGGGCGAGCTGACCGCCAACTCGGACGCCACCGCGGCCTCGGTGCTCGGTCTGATGGGCAAGGGCATCGCGTCCGGCACGTCCAACGCGGTCAAGGCCCCCACCTGCACGAAGGGCGACGACCTCAGCCCGGAGCAGAGCGCCCAGAACGGCTCCTCCTTCCTCGCGGACACGCTGAAGAAGTCGCCGTATCTGGAGCAGGCCCCGATGCCGGGCGCCGAGGACTCCGCGCCGCAGCCCGACTACGGCAACACCGCGGACGCGGTCGTCGCGCTGGCCGCCTCCGGGCACAAGGACAAGGCCGAGGCCTCGGTCGCCTGGCTGCAGAAGAACGCCACCGGCTGGGCGAAGCAGGGCGGCCCGGCCGCCACCGCTCAGCTGATCCTCGCGGCGCACGCCACCGGTGCGGACGCCCGCACCTTCGGCGGCGTCGACCTCGTCAAGCAGCTGAACGCGACCGGCCCCTCCCCGGCCGCCACCGCCCTCCCCTCGCCCACCCCGACCGGCCCGCAGCCCTCCAGCGGCACCGACAGCGACGACAGCGGGCTGAGCCTGGGGTGGCTGATCGGCATCGGCCTCGTCTTCGGCGCGGGCATCGGCTTCCTGCTCAGCATGCGCCGGAAGAAGCAGCAGCCGTGAGGCGTGCACCGGTCCCGGCGCGCCTGCGGAATCCCGTCGTCGCGCTGCTGGCCGCCCTGGTCGCCGCCTCGGCCGTCCTGCTGGGCGCGGGGAGCGCGGAGGCCGCCGGCTACCGCTACTGGTCCTTCTGGGAGGGCAACGGCAAGAACTGGGAGTACGCCACCCAGGGGCCGTCCCTCCTGCGCCCGGACGACGGTACGGTCCAGGGCTTCCGGTTCGCCGTGAGCAAGGACTCCGGCGATGCCGCCCAGCCGCGCCGCGCCCCCGACTTCGGGGCGATCTGCGCGGGCACCCCGGCGAAGGACGGCTCCAAGCGGGTGGCGCTGGTGATCGACCCGGGCACGGCGGCGGACGCCCCGGACGGGGAGAAGCCGCCCGCCCCGCGCACCGCGTGCGCGCAGGTCGCGCCGGACGCCAGCAGTGCGGAGGCGCTCGCCGCGGTGGCGAAGCCGCTGCGGTACGACAGCAGCGCCATGCTCTGCGCGATCTCCGGTTATCCGCGGTCCGGCTGCGGCGAGCAGGTGTCCGGCGACGCCGGCAGCGCGAAGCCGTCCGCCCCTGCGAAGACGGCCGATGACCAGCGGGGGGACGAGGGAGACGACGGCGGCGGTCCGTCCGTCGGGCTTCTCGTCGGCGTCGGCGCCGTCCTGCTGCTGGGCATCGCCGCCGTGGTCCAGGCCCGCCGCCGCCGGTGACCGCCTCCCCGGCCCCGCCCCGGGCCCGGCTGCCGCGCCGCGCCCTGCACGCCCCCGAGGCGGACCGCGGCAACGCGCTGCCCGCCGGGGCGTGGTGGCTGTGGGCGCTGGGGCTGGCCACCGCCGCGTCCCGGACGACGAACCCGCTGCTGCTCGGGCTGCTGGTGGGCGTCGCGGGCTATGTGGTGGCGGCGCGGCGCACGGACGCGCCGTGGGCCCGCTCCTACGGAGCGTTCGTCAAGCTCGGGCTGTTCGTCGTGGGGCTGCGCCTGGTGTTCTCCGTCTTCCTCGGGTCGCCGATCCCCGGTTCGCACACCGTGTTCGTCCTCCCCGAACTTCCCTTGCCCGACTGGGCGCAGGGGGTGCGGATCGGCGGCCGGGTCACCGCCGAACAGCTGGTCTTCTCCCTCTACGACGGGATGAAGCTGGCCGCCCTGCTGATCTGCGTCGGCGCGGCGAACTCGCTGGCCAACCCGGCGCGGCTGCTGAAGTCGCTGCCCGGTGCGCTGTACGAGGCGGGGGTCGCCGTCGTGGTCGCGATGACCTTCGCGCCGAACATGGTGGCCGATGTGGTCCGGCTGCGCACCGCGCGCCGGCTGCGGGGCCGGCCGACCGGTGGGGTGCGGGCCGTGGCGCAGATCGGGCTGCCCGTGCTGGAGGGCGCGTTGGAGCGGTCAGTGGCGGTGGCCGCGTCGATGGACGCGCGCGGGTACGGGCGTACCGCCCAGGTCCCGGCCGCCGTCCGGCACACCACGAACGTCCTCACCCTGGGCGGGCTGCTCGGGGTGTGCGCCGGCACCTACGGGCTGCTGGCCGCCCAGGGCGCGGTGTACGGGCTGCCGCTGCTGCTGGCCGGGCTGGTCACGGCGATGGCCGGGCTGCGGCTCGGCGGCCGCCGCTCGGTGCGCACCCGCTATCGCCCGGACCGGTGGGGGGTGCGGGCCTGGCTGGTGGCGTGCTCGGGTGCGGCGGTCGCGGCGGCGATGATCTGGGCGGGCGCCGCGGATCCGGACGCGCTGCGCCCCGGTGTCGTACCGCTGACCGCGCCGGTGCTGCCGCTGTGGCCCGCCGCCGCGGTGCTGATCGGGCTGCTGCCCGCGCTGGTCGCCCCCGTACCGCCGTCGGCCCGGGGAACCGGGAAACCGGCGCATCGCAGCAAGGAGCAGGCGTGATCAGGTTCGAGCGGGTGGCCGTGCGGTACGAGGGCACGGAGCGTCCCACGCTGTCCGGCGTCGACCTCACGGTGCCCGAGGGCGAACTGGTGCTGCTCGTCGGCCCGTCCGGGGTCGGCAAGTCGACTCTGCTGGGTACGGTCTCCGGGCTCGTCCCGCACTTCACGGGCGGGCTGCTGTCCGGCCGGGTCACGGTGGGCGGCCGCGACACCCGGACGCACAAGCCCCGCGAACTGGCCGATCTGGTCGGCACGGTGGGCCAGGATCCGCTCGCGCACTTCGTCACGGACACCGTCGAGGACGAGCTCGCGTACGGCATGGAGTCGCTGGGGCTCGCCCCCGACGTGATGCGCCGCCGGGTCGAGGAGACGCTCGATCTGCTGGGCCTGGCCGAGTTGCGCGACCGGCCGATCGCGACCCTGTCGGGCGGCCAGCAGCAGCGTGTGGCGATCGGTTCGGTGCTCACCCCGCATCCGAAGGTGCTGGTGCTGGACGAGCCGACCTCCGCACTGGACCCGGCGGCGGCCGAGGAGGTCCTCGCGGTGCTCCAGCGGCTGGTCCACGACCTCGGCACGACCGTGCTGATGGCCGAGCACCGGCTGGAGCGGGTCGTGCAGTACGCGGACCAGGTCGTCCTGCTGCCCGCCCCCGGCGCCGCCCCCGTGATGGGGCCGCCCGCCGGGATCATGAAGGTGTCGCCGGTGCGCCCGCCGGTGGCCGAGCTGGGACTGCTGGCGGGCTGGGACCCGCTGCCCCTGTCGGTACGGGACGCCCGGCGCGGGGCGGGCGCGCTGCGGGACCGGCTGGCGGACGCGTCACCGCCGGCGGCCGCGTCGGCCCCGGAGCCGCCCGTGGCCCCGGGGGCGTCGTCCGATCCGTCCGTCGCGCCCCCGCCCGTGCCGCACGCCCCCCGGCCCGGACGGTTCGCCCGGCTCCTGGGGCGAGGGGCCGGGACGCCCGTCGCGCCGGTCGCCGATCCGGTCACCCGGGTCGAGGGGCTCGGGGTGCGGCGCGGCCGGGTCGAGGCGCTGCGGCGGGTGACGCTCACCGTGTCCCCGGGCGAGACGGTGGCCCTGATGGGCCGCAACGGGGCCGGCAAGTCCACGCTGCTCGGGGCCCTCGTGGGCATGATCGAGCCCACCGCGGGCACCGTGCGCGTCGGCGGCCTGGCCCCGGCCAGGACCGACCCGAGGGCGATGGTGCGCCGGGTCGGCCTCGTACCGCAGGAGCCCCGCGATCTGCTGTACGCGGACACGGTGGCCGCCGAGTGCGCGGCCGCCGACCGGGACGCGGGGGCGGCGGAGGGCACCTGCCGGGCGCTGGTGTCGGAGCTGCTGCCGGGGGTCGGGGACGACACCCATCCCCGGGATCTCTCCGAGGGCCAGCGCCTCGCCCTGGCCCTGGCGCTCGTGCTGACGGGCCGCCCGCCGCTGTTGCTGCTGGACGAGCCGACGCGGGGCCTGGACTACGCGGCGAAGGCCCGCCTCGTCGGCGTACTGCGCGGGCTGGCGGCGAAGGGGCATGCGATCGTCCTGGCGACCCACGATGTGGAGCTGGCGGCGGAGTTGGCGCACCGGGTGGTGATCCTCGCCGACGGGGAGGTCGTCGCGGACGGCCCGACCGGGCGGGTGGTGGTCTCCTCCCCCGCGTTCGCCCCGCAGACGGCGAAGATCCTGGCCCCGCAGGAGTGGCTGACCGTGTCCCAGGTGCGCGGCGCGCTGGAGGCGGGAGCGTGAGCGGGACCACGGAGGTACGGGAACGAGGAGCCCGGCCCGTGCGGCTCGGGCCGAAGTCGGTCGCCGTCCTGCTGCTGACCGGGGCCGTCGGTGTGGTCGCCTTCGGGTGGCCGCTGCTGGCGGACGCCGGGTCCGGGCTCGCGCACGCGAAGGACGCGCCCTGGCTGTTCGCGGCGCTGCTGCCACTGCTCGTCGCGGTGGTCGTGGCGACGATCTCCGAGTCCGGGATGGACGCGAAGGCCGTCGCGATGCTCGGTGTGCTGGCGGCGGTCGGGGCGGCGCTGCGCCCGCTGGGGGCGGGGACGGCGGGCCTGGAGCCGATGTTCTTCCTGATGGTGCTGAGCGGCCGGGTGCTGGGTCCCGGTTTCGGTTTCGTGCTCGGCTCGGTGACCATGTTCGCCTCGGCGCTGCTGACCGGCGGGGTCGGGCCGTGGATGCCGTTCCAGATGCTGTCGATGGGCTGGTTCACCATGGGCGCGGGCCTGCTGCCGGGAGCGGACCGGCTGCGCGGGCGGGCGGAGCTGGCGATGCTGACGGCGTACGGCTGCGTGGCGGCGTTCGCGTACGGCACGGTGATGAATCTGCAGGGCTGGACGCTCATCGGCGGTCTTGGATCGGGGATCTCGTTCGTCGGGGGCGACCCGCTGCACGAGAACCTGGTGCGCTTCCTCGCCTACTGCGCGGCGACCTCGCTGGGCTGGGACCTGGGGCGGGCGGTGCTGACGGTGGTTCTGACGGTCACGCTCGGCCCGACGCTGCTGAAGGCGCTGCGCCGGGCCACCCGCCGCGCCGCCTTCGACGCGCGCGTCGCGTTCGGGGAGCCCGAGGGGAAGTCGGAGGCGCAGTCGGAGGCGCAGTCCGAGGTGTAGTCCGAGGGGGACGGCCCCGGGCTCACCTGGATCCGGCCGTTACGGTCGCTCAGGGCCGTGGCGGTCTTCGGAGGGTCACAGTCGCTGGATGATCGTGCCCGTCGCCAGGGCCCCTCCCGCGCACATCGTGATGAGCGCGAACTCCTTGTCGCGGCGTTCCAGTTCGTGCAGGGCCGTGGTGATCAGCCGGGCGCCCGTCGCGCCGACCGGGTGGCCCAGCGCGATCGCGCCGCCGTTGACGTTGACCTTCTCCAGGCCGTCGAGATCCGCCTCGAACTCCTGCGCCCAGCTCAGCACCACCGAGGCGAACGCCTCGTTGATCTCGACGAGGTCGATGTCCCGCAGGGACATGCCGGCCTTGCCGAGCACCGCCCGGGTCGCGTCGATCGGACCGTCGAGGTGGTAGTGCGGGTCGGAGCCGACCAGCGCCTGGGCCACGATCCGCGCCCGGGGCTTGAGCTTCAGGGCCCGCGCCATGCGCTTGGAGGACCACATGATCGCGCAGGCCCCGTCCGATATCTGCGAGGAGTTGCCCGCGGTGTGGATCGCGCTCGGCATGACGGCCTTCAGCCCGGCGAGCGCCTCCATCGAGGTGTCCCGCAGCCCCTCGTCCCGGTCGACGAGCCGCCACATGCCCTGGCCCGCCGCCTGCTCCTCCTCGGTGGTCGGGACCTGGACGGCGTACGTCTCGCGCTTGAAGCGCTCCTCCGCCCAGGCGGCGGCGGCCCGCTGCTGGGAGAGCAGGCCGAGGGCGTCGACCCGTTCCCGGGTCAGGCCGCGTTTGCGGGCGATGCGCTCGGCGGCCTCGAACTGGTTGGGCAGGTCGACGTTCCACTCGTCGGGCCAGGGCTTTCCCGGGCCGTGCTTGGAGCCGCTGCCCAGCGGCACCCGGGACATCGCCTCGACGCCGCAGCTGATGCCCACGTCGATGACCCCGGCGGCGACCATGTTGGCGACCATGTGGGAGGCCTGCTGCGAGGAGCCGCACTGGCAGTCCACGGTGGTGGCGGCGGTCTCGTACGGCAGGCCCACGGTCAGCCAGGCGTTGCGGGCCGGGTTCATGGACTGCTCGCCGGCGTGGGTGACGGTGCCGCCGACGATCTGTTCGACGCAGTCGGCCTGGATGCCGGTGCGGCCGAGAAGTTCACGGTAGGTCTCACCCAGCAGATAGGCGGGGTGCAGATTGGCGAGTGCGCCTCCGCGCCTGCCGATGGGGGTGCGTACGGCTTCGACGATGACGGGTTCCGCGGCCATGAGCTCGTCCTCTCCTCGCGCTTCCGCTGGGGGCGTCCCGGCGCCCGCGGAAGGAACTAGTACGCGTTCTAGTTCTGCTAGCAGTCTCGTGACGGCGGCCCGGCTGCGCAAGGGGCGTGCACGCACCGCACGCGCGCCGCCCGGCGAGGCGGCGGACCCGCGCCGACGCCGGAGGCAACAGATCAGGCCACGGCTCTTGCCACTTGTAGAACTCGTTACTACCTTGCGGGCACCTTCTGATGGTCCGTCAGGACGCCAGGGAGCCGGGGGCCGGTGAGCCGGTGAGCCGGCCGGCGGCCCGTCGGACGGTTCGCGATCAGATCCGGAGTGGAGAGGTGCCCATGCGCTGCCCCCATCTGCCCGACGGGTTCGACTTCACCGACCCCGATCTCCTCCAAGACCGTGTGCCGCACGCGGAGTTCGCCCTGATGCGGGAGACCGCGCCGGTCTGGTGGTGCACCCAGCCGCCGAACATCTCCGGGTTCGGCGACGAGGGCTACTGGGTCGTCACCCGCCACACGGACGTCAAGTACGTCTCCACGCACCCGGAGTTGTTCTCCTCGAACACCAACACCGCCGTCATCCGCTTCAACGAGACGATCAGCCGCGACCAGATCGACGTCCAGAAGCTGATCATGCTGAACATGGACCCGCCGGAACACACCCGGGTCCGCCAGATCGTCCAGCGCGGCTTCACCCCCCGCGCGGTGCGCTCCCTGGAGACGGCCCTGCGCAGCAGGGCCCGCTCCATCGTCGAGACGGCCCTCGCGTCGGCGGACGGCGACGGCTCCTTCGACTTCGTGACCAACATCGCGGTGGAGCTCCCGCTCCAGGCCATCGCCGAGCTCATCGGCGTACCGCAGGAGGACCGTTCCAAGATCTTCGACTGGTCCAACAAGATGGCCGCGTACGACGATCCGGAGTACGCGATCACCGAGGAGGTCGGCGCCGAGGCGGCGATGGAGATCGTGGCGTACTCGATGAACCTGGCGGCGGCGCGCAAGGAGTGCCCGGCCGAGGACATCGTGAGCCGGCTCGTCGCGGCGGAGGGCGAAGGGAACCTGTCCTCCGACGAGTTCGGGTTCTTCGTGATCCTGCTCGCGGTGGCGGGGAACGAGACGACGCGCAACGCGATCAGCCACGGCATGCACGCCTTCCTGACCCACCCCGAGCAGTGGGAGCTCTACAAGCGGGAGCGCCCGAAGACGACGGCGGAGGAGATCGTGCGCTGGGCGACGCCGGTGGTCTCCTTCCAGCGGACCGCCACCCAGGATGTGGAGCTGGGCGGTCAGCGGATCAGGAAGGGCGAGCGGGTGGGGCTGTTCTACTCCTCGGCCAACAACGACCCGGAGGTGTTCGACGCTCCGGAGGCCTTCGACATCACCCGCGACCCCAACCCGCACCTCGGTTTCGGCGGCGGAGGTCCGCACTTCTGCCTCGGCAAGTCGCTGGCCGTGATGGAGATCGACCTGATCTTCAACGCCATCGCCGACGTGCTGCCCGATCTGCGGCTCCTGGAGGATCCGCGACGGCTGCGTTCGGCCTGGCTCAACGGGATCAAGCAGCTCCAGGTGACCACGGCGGCGGCCACGACGACGGCCTCCTGACACCGCCCGTCCGAGTGGCGGTCGAGGCCGGGCGGGCGGACCATGGAGGACGCGGCGATCCACGCCGAAGGGGTGCCGGGACGGTTTTCAACCGTGCCCGCACCCCTTCGGCCTGCTCTGCCCGGTGCGCTCTGCCGGTGGCCCCCGCTACTTGCCGCCGACCTTTTCGGCGGGTTCGCGCTCCGGTACGAGGGTGGAGTCGGCGGATCCGGTGGGGGCGGGGGCGGTGGATTCGGCGGGGGCGGTGGACTCGGGGAGGGCGGCAGGGTCGGCGGATTCGGCGGATTGCGGATTCGCCGACCTCGCCGACTTCGCCGGTTGCGCCGCCGTCCCGGCCGCCTGTTCCTGCCCGGTGAGCAGCCTCCGCGGTCCCGACAGCAGATACGTCAGCCCGAAGCCCAGCGAGACGACCAGGGCCCCGCCGGCCGCGTCGAGCACCCAGTGGTTGGCGGTCGCCACGATCGCGGCGATCGTGAAGAGCGGGTGCAGCAGGCCGAGCGCCTTCATCCACAGCTTCGGGGCCAGCATCACGATCACCACACCGCACCACAGCGACCAGCCGAAGTGCAGCGACGGCATCGCCGCGTACTGGTTGGTGACGGTGGTCAGCGTTCCGTAGTCGGGCTTCGCGAAGTCCTGCACCCCGTGGACGGTGTCGATGAAACCGAGGCCGGGCATGAGCCGGGGCGGGGCCAGCGGGTAGAGCCAGAAGCCGACGAGCGCCAGCAGGGTGGCGAAGCCGATGGACGAGCGGACCCAGCGGTAGTCGGCGGGGCGGCGCACGTACAGCACGCCGAGGATCGTCAGCGGGACGATGAAGTGGAACGTGGAGTAGTAGTAGTCGAAGAACTCGCGCAGCCAGGTGATCTGGACGACCGCGTGGTTGACCCAGTGCTCGATGTCGATGTGCAGCCACTGCTCGATGGCGTGGATCTGCCGGCCGTGCTCCTCGGCGAGCGGGCGGCCCGCGCGGGCGGCGAGACGGACCTGGGCGTAGGCGTCGTAGACGACCCGGGTGAGCAGGAGTTCCAGCAGCAGGTTGGGGCGGGTGAGGACCCGGCGCCAGAACGGCAGGAGCGGCACGCGTCTCCAGCGCGCCGCGACCGGTTTCGCGTAGTCGGTGGGGACCGGGTGCTGCCAGTACGGCGAGGTGCGGGGCACGAACGGGACGAGGCAGGCCGCGCCGAGCGCCGCGAGGAGCAGCAGGTTGTCGCGTACGGGGAAGAGCGTCTCGATGTTCGGCAGCAGCATCGTTCCCGGCAGGGTGACGACCAGCAGCACCACGGACGGCCAGACCAGCCGGTCGGAGGCCCGCTTGCCGACCTTGCCGACGACCGCGAGGAGCACCCAGAGCAGCTGGTGCTGCCAGGCGGTCGGCGTGACGGCGATCGCGGCGCAGCCGGTCACGGCCACCGCGAGGAGCAGCTGGCCGTCCTGCGCGTACCGCACGGCGCGCCGCAGGCCGAGGACCACGACGGCGGCGGCGAGCACCAGGAACAGGGCGATCTCCACGGGGCCCTCGAGGCCGAGCCGGAGCAGCGCCGCGTGCAGGGACTGGTTGGCCAGGCTGTCCGGCCGCTCCCCCAGCCCGACACCCGCGAGATGGTGCACCCAGTACGTCCATGAGTCCTGCGGGCCCGCGGCCCAGGCCGCGGCCGTGGCGAGGGCGAAGGTCGCACCCGCGCTCACCGCGGCCGGTCGCCTGCCGGTCAGCCAGAGCAGGGCGGCGAAGAGCAGCAGCACCGGCTGGAAGGCGGCGGCGAGGCCGACGAGGACACCCGCCGCACGGTGCTCCCGGACGACGAGGCAGGCCAGGAGCACCAGCAGGACGGGCAGGATGCTGGTCTGGCCCAGGTGCAGGGTGTTGCGGACCGGCAGCGACAGCAGCAACAGGCTGATCGCGACGGGGGCCGCGAGCAGGGCCGTCCGACGGCCCACCGGTGCGGGCAGGGCGCGGGCCGCGACGATGCCGAGGGCGACGACGAGCAGCAGGGACCCGAACGTCCACGCGACGCCCAGGGTCTGCTGGGCCGAGGCGGTGAGCGGTTTCAGGACCAGCCCGGCGAAGGGCGTCCCGGTGAACCGGCCGCTGTCGTACAGCGAGCCGGTCAGGTGCAGGACGCCGTTCTCCCCGGTCCAGGTCTCCAGATCAAGGAGCCGGTCCCCCGGTGGCTGCCGGAGCACCACCGCCACCTGCCGTACCGCCAGCACGGCCACGACCAGCCAGAGGAGGGCCCGGGTCAGCCAGGCCCCCGCTCCCGCGTCCGCCGCCGCGTCACCGCGCACACTGTGATCCGCATTCACCACGCTGCGCCGACCCTCCCACCGTTCCATGCACTGCCCCTTCGAGTCGGGGCCATGCCGGATGAAGCCTCGCATTGCCCTACGGGGTAGACACAATCAACCCCCTCTTTGCCTGGCTGTCATCCTGCTTGGGTCCGGAAGAACTCGTCCGTGGGGATGACGGGGCTGCGACGCCCCCGACCGCGGAGCCCGCGGGACCGGGCCCCGGCCCTCAGGCGTCCGGTTCGGTGGGGGCGTCCGCCTGCCAGGCGGTGAACAGCGGGGTGTCCTCGGACGCGTCCAGCACGACGACGCCGAAGGGCCGGTCGAACGCGATGTGCCGCACCCGCTGCGGCCGGGGGGCGGCGCTCCCCGCCCGCATCGCGACCACCGTCACGGCCGCGGCCTCCACCCCCTCCTCGGCGATCTTCAGCACGGTCTCCTGGACCACGTCGGAGATGGCGAGGGGTTCGGGCGAGAGGCCGGAGAAGTCCGCGCGGTCGGAGGTGGCCAGGCGTACGCCCAGGGCGGGCAGCTGCCCGGTGACGGGCACCCGCGTCCGCAGGGCGAGCCGGGGCAGCCCGATGGTCACCCGGTCGGTGTCCAGCGGGGCGCCCGTGTCCCGGGCCGCCCAGCCCAGGGGCAGCGTCCGGCCGGCTCCGGCCCCCGGCTCCCCCAGGACGAGGCGGACCCGGGCCCCGGGCCCGCCGTCCGGTTCCCTCGCGCAGCGCAGCTCGACGACGTACGCCCCGCCGACCGTCCAGGCATCGGCCAACGGCACCTCCTTGGTCATGGTCGGCACCGGGCCGACCGCCCCGGCCGCGTCGGTGAACGGCAGGTTCTGCGTCCACCGGGCCTCGAACGGCTTCTCCCAGCGGGCCTTCAGCGCCAGGACGTTGACCAGGGCGAGCAGTGTCGCGTCGGTGAGCTCCAGCGGCAGCCGCTCGATCAGCCCTCCGGTGGCCTCGCGCACCCAGGCGTCGACGGCCGCCGGGTCCATCGGGTCGAAGCGGACGTCCGGCAGGGACTCCCGGTACGCGCGCAGGACGGGCGTCCGGCTCCAGACCCGGGTCGCCACGCCCAGCGCCCCGGTCGCCGCCAGCTCGCGGGCCACCGCCGTGACAGCCGGGGCGGCCTCCCGGTCCGCGGTGCCGAGGAGCGCCCGCAGCTCGGCCGCGGTCTCACCGCGGGCCCCTGCGGCGACGGCGGCCAGGGCGAGCCACAGCCCGGCGGGCGAGCACACGAAGCCGGTGCCCGCCTCCGTGTTGCCGCGGCCCTCCGCTGCGGCCATGCCGTCCCGTATCCAGCGTTCGGCGAGGCGCTGGACGGCTCCGGTCGCGGTCGCGGCATCGGTCGCGGTCGCTGCGTCGGTCACGGTCACGGTCTCGGAATCGGTCACGGTCTCGGCGTCGGTCGCGTTCGCGGACACATCAGTCACTACTGCCCCCTACACATAAATTGCTTCGTCTCACGTCCGTGCGGCAGCAAGAATGCCCCACATGACCTGGACCGTGACCGCCGAACGATTCGACTCCCCCGACGCGAGCGCCCTGCGCCGGGACTACTACGACGAGGTCGCGAGCCGCTACTGGCAGCGGCCCGCGACCGCCGAGGAGATCGAAGGCGGGCTCGACGGCGACGGCGCGGACCTGCTCGTACCGCCGACCGGGCAGTTCGTCGTCGGCCGGTACGGGGACAAGGCGGCGAGCTGCGCCGGGCTGGTGCTGACGGAGGCCGCCGGGCCGGGGACGGCGGAGCTGACGCGTGTCTACGTGCGCCCGGCGTTCCGGGGCACGGGCGGCGGCGGGCTGCTGCTGGCCGCGGTGGAGGAGGCGGCGAGGGCGTACGGCGTACGGCTGCTGCGGCTGGACACCCGCGACGACCTGGTCGAGGCGCGCGGGCTGTATACGAAGCACGGGTACCGGGAGGTGCCGGCGTTCCACCGCCGCAACCCGTACGCGGAGCACTGGTTCGCCAAGGAGCTGTGAGGAGCTGTGACGCGGCGCCCCCGCCGGATGCCGGGGCGGGCGCTCGGGCGGGTGAGTGGCGGCGGTCGCGGTCGGGCGCTCAGGCGGGTGGGTGGCGGCGGTCGCGCTCCTCGCGCTCGTCGTGGCGCAGGTGGGCCTCGTGGTCGCGGGGAGTCGTCGGGGCGTGCGGGCGCTCCCTGGTCGAGCCGCTGACCTCGGCGGTCAGTTCGCTGACGAGTTTGACCAGGTCGGTGGGGCGCTCGGGGCCCCACCAGTCGCCGAGGAGCTCGGCGAGGGAGTCCTCGCGGGCCTGGGAGAGCCGGACGACGGCCTCGGCCCCCGTGTCGGTGAGGATCATCTGCAGGCCCTCCCGGCGGGCCAGTCCGCGTTCCTCGACCTGCCGGGCCGCATCGGTGATCACGTGCAGCGGTACGGGGGCGGTCTCGGCGAGCCGGGCGGGTTCGACGGTGCCGTGCCGCTTGATCCGCAGGAGCAGCCAGCTGGCCGCGGGCAGCAGGTCGTACCCGGCCCGCGCGGTGATCTTCTCGTAGATCTCACGGCGTCCCTCCCGGGTGGCGAGCACCGACAGGGCGCGGGCGCACTCGTCGTAGGAGGAGCGCTCGACGGGGTTGGAGGCGAGGGTCTGGCTGGTGTCGGGGGCGGTCACCGAGCCCCGGAGCTTGTCCTCCCGGAGGAACCAGGCGAGGACGAAGGCCAGGAGGACGACCGGGGCGGCGTACAGGAAGACGTCCGTGATGGAGGTGGAGTACGCGCTGAGGACGGAGGGCCGCAGGTCGGCCGGGAGCTGCCCGATGGCCCGGGGGTCGGCCGCCAGCCGGTTGGCGTCGACGCCCGGCGGCAGCGACTGCCCGCTGAGCGCGTCCGACAGCTGGCCCCGCAGCCGGTTGGCGAAGATGGTCCCGAAGATGGCCACGCCGAACGCCGCGCCGATGGACCGGAAGAACGTCGCGCCGGATGTGGCGACACCGAGGTCCTGGTAGGAGACGGAGTTCTGGGCGACCAGGACGAGGACCTGCATCACCAGGCCGAGACCGGCCCCGAAGACGAAGAAGCAGGCGCTCATCTGCCAGGTGGAGCTGGTCTCGTCGAGGCGGTGGAGCAGCAGGAGCCCGGCGGCGGTGAGCGCCGTGCCCACGACGGGGAAGACCTTCCAGCGGCCGGTCCGGCTGACGATCTGGCCGGAGCCGGTCGAGGTGATCAGCAGACCGAACACCATCGGCAGCATGTGCACGCCGGACATCGTCGGGGTGATGTCGTGGACCACCTGGAGGAACGTCGGCAGGTAGGTCATCGCGCCGAACATGGCGAAGCCGATGACGAAGCTGATCACGGCGACGAGGCTGAAGGTGCGGATCCGGAACAGCTTCAGCGGCAGAACGGGCTCGACCGCACGCCGTTCGACGGCGATGAAGGCCACCAGCAGGACGACGGCGAGCACGGCGAGCGCGATGATCTGCGGGGAGCCCCAGGCCCAGGTCGTACCGCCGAGGGAGGCGACGAGCACCAGACTGGTCGCGACGGACGCGATGAGGAAGGTGCCGAGATAGTCGATGGTGTGCTTCTCGCGGCGGACCGGGATGTGCAGGACGGCCGCGATGACGATCAGGGCGACGACGCCGATCGGCAGGTTGATGTAGAAGACCCAGCGCCAGCTGAGGTGTTGGGTGAAGAGGCCGCCGAGGAGCGGCCCGAGGACGCTCGTCACGCCGAAGACCGCGCCGAACAGCCCCTGGTACTTGCCGCGTTCGCGCGGCGTGACGATGTCGCCGACGATCGCCATCGACAGGACCATGAGCCCGCCGCCGCCGAGCCCCTGGAGGGCCCGGAATCCGATCAGCTGCGGCATGTTCTGGGCGATTCCGCAGAGCGCCGAACCGATCAGGAAGATCACGATCGCGGCCTGGAAGAGCTTCTTGCGGCCGTACTGGTCGCCGAGCTTGCCCCACAGCGGGGTCGCCGCGGTGGCCGCCAGCAGATAGGCGGTCACCACCCAGGACAGATGGTCGAGTCCGCCGAGCTCGCTGACGATCGTCGGAAGCGCCGTGGAGACGATGGTCTGATCGAGTGCCGCGAGCAGCATGCCGAGGAGCAGGGCTCCGATCGCCACCAGGACGCTTCGGTGGGACTGCCCCTCACCGGGAGCCTGGGGTGGCGGGCTCAGCTGCTGGGCCATGGGCGTCTCCTCGATCCGCTGATCCGCTACACCCCCATCCTGGACGTTTCGTGCCGTTATGGCCTGCCGGGGACGGGCCGAGCCCCGGCGGCCCGTTGGGCTTCCCCGGAGCGGGCTGCATAATCGCAGGCAGTTCAAGGGGAGGGGACCCACGATGACCGGACGCGCATGCCCGGAGTGCGGTAGACGGACGGCCGGGGAGCCCGGCATGGAGCACCGGGTGCCGTGCCGGTGCGGCGCGGGCACGCGCTCGACGCCGCTCACGGAGGACGAGCAGCGGGCCGCCCGTACGGCGGAGATCGCCGCGGCCGAGGACTTCGACCCGCTGCGCATCCGGCCGTACGTGACGCTGACGGACCTCTCCGGAGCGCCGGGGGGCGAGGGCCCGGAGCCCGGCGGGCGGAGGGGCGGGGCTTCCGGGACGGGCACGCCGGGGCCCGACGGTCCGGGGGCGGCGGCCACGACGATGCCGCTGTTCCCGGGGGGCGGGGGCGAGGGCGTGAGCTCGGGTGCGGGTGATCCTTTCGGCACCGCCGGGGCGGGTACTTCGGGCGCTTCGGGCACCGCGGGCGCTCCGGGTGCTCCGGGTGCTCCGGGCGCTCCGGGCTGTGCAGCGGGGGCGGGCATTGCGGGCGCTTCAGGCAGTGCGGCCGGCGCGGCGTACCCCGCAGGTGCGGGCGGCCCCCTCGGCGCGTCCCGCGACGCCTACCCCGCCCCGGACGGGAGCCGCACGCACCCCGCGGGCCCGGATCCCGCCTTCGCCTCCGACCCCGACCCCGTGCAGCCACGCCGCAGACGCCCCTTCGGGGCCCTCGCCGCAGGGGCGGCCGTGGCCGCGGTGGTCGGCACGGCCGCCTTCGCCGGTGGGCTGTTCGGCGGCGGCGACAGCCAGGACGAGGCGCTGCCCGAGGCCACCACCAGCGTTCCGGACACCGAGGGCGAACCGGCCGCGTCGGTGGCCCCGTCCCCCTCCGCGTCGGCCGCTCCTTCCCGTACGCCGCCCTCCTCGGCATCACCGTCCGCCTCGCCGTCCGCGTCCGCCTCGCCGACGAAGAGCCAGGCCCCCACCCCGACCAGCACCGCGTCCGCGTCCGCGTCGCCGTCGGCCGGCGCGTCGTCCGCCCCGGCGGACGGCGGCGCACCCCCGGCCCCGCCGTCCGCCGCCCCGCCGGCGGAACTGGCCGGCCCTTCGCTGCGACCCGGCGACCGCGGCCCGGAGGTCGCCGAGCTGCAGAACCGGCTCTCGGAGGTGTGGCTCTACTCGGGGCCGCCCGACGCGAACTACAACGACCGGGTGGAGAACGCCGTGGCGGTCTACCAGTCGTACAAGGCGATCCAGGGCGACCCGGCGGGCGTGTACGGGCCGAACACCCGGCGCGCCCTGGAGGCGGAGACGAGCGGGCGCGGACGCCACTGAGCCCGGCCGCCGGGGAAGGGGGATTGGCGTTCCGGTCCGGGTTTTTGTATCGTGATGGAACAAAGTAGCTCCCGCCCGCACTCCCTGACCGGCGGGCGGGGGTTGCTCTGGTTACCGCACCTAACACCGCACCCCCCTTCACGGCCCGTGTACGTCATGCCCCGCGGCACGCGCACCCGGGCTGTTCGCACACCTCCCCGCGTTCTGGAGAAGCCGATGCCGGCCACCGTCCTCACCGCTCAAGCCCTCCTGCTCGACATGGACGGCACCCTCGTGAACTCCGACGCGGTGGTGGAGCGCTGCTGGCGGCGCTGGGCGATCGAGCACGGGCTGGACCCCGAGGCCGCGCTCAAGGTGGTGCACGGCCGTCAGGGGTACGCCACGATGGCCGTCCTGCTCCCGGACCGCCCGGTGGAGGAGAACTACGCGGACAACCGGGTGCTGCTCGCCGAGGAGACCGCCGACGTCGAGGGCGTCGTGCCGATCGGCGGGGCCGCCGCGTTCATGGCCGCGATCGCCGAGCTGCCGCACGCGCTGGTGACCTCCGCCGACACCGCGCTGGCGACGGCCCGGATGGGCGCGGCCGCACTGCCGATGCCCGCCGTCCGCGTCACCGCCGAGCAGGTCGGCGCCAGCAAGCCGGACCCCGAGGGCTTCCTCAAGGGCGCGGCGGAGCTGGGCTTCGACGCGGCGGACTGCATCGTGTTCGAGGACTCCGAGGCGGGCATCGCGGCGGGCCGGGCGGCGGGCATGCGCGTCGTGGGCGTCGGCCCGCGCGCCGCGGCGCTCGCACCGGACGCGCACGTCGAGGACCTGACGCGGGTACGGGTGGAGGCGGCCGGGGACGGCTCGATCCGCCTGCACATCAACGAGGCCTGAGGGTCGACGGAGCCCGAGGGTCGACGAGACCCGAGACTCCCGGTGGCACCGGAGGCCCGAGGCCCTAACGAGGCCTGAGGCTCCCGCCCGCCCCGGGCGGCCCCGGCTCACTCCCGGTGCAGCAGCCCGCGCGCGACCAGTTCCAGGACCGCCGCGACGGCCACCACCTGCACCGCCATCAGCGCCACCAGGACGAACAGCTGCACGGCGCCCGCCTCCACGGGTGAGGCGCCGCCCAGCAGCATGCCGACGAACGCCCCCGGCAACGTGACGAGCCCGACCGTCCGGGTCTGGTCGAGGCCGGGCAGCAACGCGTCCGACGCCGCGGGCCGCACGATCTCCAGCCGGGCGTCCCGGTCGAGCAGCCCGAGGGCCATCCCCGCCTCCACCTCCCCGCGCCGGCCGGTGAGTTCGTCCAGGGCCCGCCGCCCGCCCAGCACGGTCGCGGTGAGCGCCCCGCCGATGAGGATGCCCGCCACCGGGATGAGCGCCAGGCCCCGGACCGGCACGAGCCCCGTGAGCAGCAGCGTCCCGACCACGGGCAGCACCCCCGCACCGATCGGCACGGCCGCCCAGCGCCAGGTGCGGTTGCCGGTGATCCGCCGCCCGGCGGTCCACACCGCCACGGCGAACATCAGCGCCACGAATCCGAGGAGCGGCGCCAGGGACCGCACGACCCAGCCGATGAGCAGGGAGACGGCGGCGAGTTGGGCCGCCGCCCGCACCCCGGCGACGAGGATCTCGCGGGAACGGCCCAGCGAGGCCCACGAGGCGACGGCGGCGGCGAAGGCCAGCAGGACGGCGAGGACGACGCCGAGGGTGACGGAGACCGGAAGAAGCACGCGGCCACGATAGAGCCGCGACCACACCGCCCCGCACCGCCTCGCACCGGCACGCCCGGGGGGCGCGACCAGCGACGCCGAGCGCCCGACGGACGCTCAACAGGGCCCGGACGGACCCTCAGTGAGGGGCCCGCGCGCCGACGCGATCCATGACACCCCTCGCACACCCCTTGATGTGACGTGCACATGTCGCCACTCTGTTACCTGACGCCCACCCCACAGAAACCTGGCGTCGCCACGATGGCCGGGATCCACTCACCGCCCGCCCAAGCACCCCCCACATCAAGGGAGTTCGCATGTCCGGTGTCTACGCGCGTCGCCTCTCCGTCGTCGCCGCAACCGCAGCACTCGCCGCCTCGTCCGCCCTGTTCACCGCCCCGACCGCACAGGCCGCCATGCCCACCCCGGTCAGCGCGGCGACCGCACGCACCTACCTCGGCCAGCTCACCGTCGGCGCGGAGGGCTCGTCCAGCGGTTACAGCCGCGACAAGTTCCCGCACTGGATCACCCAGTCGGGGGCCTGCAACACCCGCGAGGTCGTCCTCAAGCGCGACGGCACGAACGTCCAGCAGGACGCCTCCTGCGCCGCGGTCAGCGGCAGTTGGCACTCGACCTACGACGGCGCCACCTGGACCGCCGCGTCCGACGTGGACATCGACCACATGGTCCCGCTCGCCGAGGCCTGGCGCTCCGGCGCGAGCAGCTGGACGACCGCCGAACGCCAGTCGTTCGCCAACGACCTGACCCGCCCCCAGCTCATCGCGGTCACCGACAACGTGAACCAGTCCAAGGGCGACAAGGACCCGGCCGAGTGGATGCCGCCGAGCTCCTCGTACACGTGCACCTACGTCCGCGCCTGGGTCCACGTCAAGAAGCACTACAACCTGAGCGTGGACTCGGCCGAGAAGAGCGCCCTGCAGTCGGCCCTGAACGGCTGCTGACCGCCGTCCACGACTGCCGGACCACCGCCCCCGGCTGCCGCTGACCGGCCCCGGACCGCTGCCCACCCGCAGGAACCCGTGCACCCTCCTCCGTCGTTCTGTACGTTACGGAGCCCATCCGTGACGTACAGAACGACGGAGGCATCACATGGCCGGGCTGCGCCTGGGACCGCTGCTGCGGTACGTCGACTGGGAGTCCGGGGCCACCGCGACCGTCTGGGTCGAGACGAGCCGGCCGTGCACCGTGACGGTCCGGTGCGCGGACGGCGCCTCGGGTGCCTCGCCCACCTTCGCGGTGGCCGGGCACCACTACGCCCTGGTGGTGGTGACGGGTCTGACACCCGGCTCCACCACGGCGTACGAGGTGCTGATCGGCTCCCGGCGGGTCTGGCCGCCGCAGGACGCCCGGCTCCCGCCGAGCACGATCACCACGCCATCGGTGACGCAGCCGGGCGAGGACGCCGGAGCCGAGCCGGACGGCGTGCGGATCTCGTTCGGATCGTGCCGCTGGGCGGCCGCCCCCGGCGGCGGACACGACCCCGTGGGCCCTGACGCCCTGGTCACCCTGGCCGCGCGCCTCGCCGCGGATCCGGCGGCCGAGCGGCCCGACGTCCTGCTGCTCCTCGGCGACCAGGTGTACGCGGACGAGACCTCCGGGGCGACCCGGCGCAGGCTCGCCGCCCGCCGGGACCTCGACGAGCCGCCGGGCACGGAGATCGCGGACTACGAGGAGTACACCTACCTCTACGACGAATCGTGGCGCGACCCGGAGGTGCGCTGGCTGCTCTCCACGGTTCCCAGCTGCATGATCTTCGACGATCACGACGTCATCGACGACTGGAACACCAGCGCCGCCTGGCAGCGGGAGATGCGCGCCACCCCCTGGTGGCACGAACGGATCGTCAGCGGGCTGATGTCGTACTGGGTCCACCAGCACCTGGGCAACCTCTCCCCCGCCGAGCTGGCCGCCGACCCCGTGTACGCGGCGGTCAGGGCCTCGCCCGACGGCACCGAGGCGCTGCGCCGCTTCGCCGCCGAGACCGACGCGGATCCCGCCCGTACCCGGTGGAGCTACCGGCGTGTTTTCGGCCGAGTACGACTGGTGATGGTGGACACCCGCGCGGCCCGCGTCCTGGCCGAGGAGCAGCGGGCGATGCTCGACGCCGAGGAGGCCGGCTGGCTGCGGGAAGCGGTTCTGGGCGACCCGGCTTCATACGATCACCTCCTCATCGGCAGCTCCCTGCCGTGGCTGCTGCCCCCGCTCGTCCACGACGCGGAGCGCTGGAACGCCGCGCTGTGCGCGGGCGTACGCGGGCGTCGCTGGGCACGCTTCGGCGAGAAGCTGCGCCGCGCGTCCGACCTGGAGCATTGGGCCGCCTTCCCGGAATCCTTCGACCGGTTCACGGAGCTTCTGCGGGAGGCCGGGAGCGGTCCGAACGCCCCGGCGACGGTATGCGTCCTCTCGGGCGATGTGCACCACGCCTACATCGCCGAGCCCCGGTGGCCGGACCCCTCCCCCGGGGACGCCCCGGTGTCCCGCGTCCTTCAGCTGACCTGCTCTCCCGTGCACAACTCGATCCCCCGGTCGATCAGGGCGGGTTTCCGTTTCGGCTGGAGCCGGGCGGGCCGGCGGATCGGCCGGATGCTGACGCGCCACGGCCGTTCGGGAGCGTCGCCGGTGGACTGGAGCAAGGCGGGCGGACCCTGGTTCGGTAACCAGCTCATGACGCTGGTATTGCGTGGCCGGAAGTCTGCGCTGACATTGGTGCAGGCCAAGGCGAGCAGCCAAGGGGCCCAGTTGGAGACGGTTCTTGAGCGTTCACTCACCCCTAAGAGTGAGGCGATTTTCGGCCACTCGACAGAATGTTGAACTTGCAAGCACTGGTGAGGTTTCCCTAACCTGTGGCGCCCAGTCGGTTCCCGTCCCCACCACGACCGAAGGAGCGCCCCCCATGCTCATCCGCCTGAACCAAGCCCAGCCCTACGTGCTCAGCCTCTTCCGCTTCGTCGTCGGGCTGCTCTTCGCCTTCCACGGGGCTGCCACGCTCTTCGGAGTCCTCGGCAGCGACCAGGCGGAGACCGGCGCCTGGCCCGGCTGGTACGCCGCGCTCATCCAGCTGGTCTGCGGCGGTCTGGTCGTCCTCGGCCTCGGCACCCGCGCCGCGGCCTTCCTGGCCTCCGGGTCGATGGCCTACGCGTACTTCAAGGTCCACCAGCCCGAAGCCCTCGTGCCGATCCAGAACGGCGGCGAGGCGTCGGCGATGTTCTGCTGGGCGTTCCTGCTGCTGGTCTTCACCGGCCCCGGCGCCATAGCCCTGGACCGCTTCTTCGGTTCGCGGAACACGGCGGCCACCGCCGAGGGCGCGACCCCGCGCGAACAGGCCCCGACCGTCTCGGTCTGACCGGCGGCCGCACGACCCGGCCTTCTCCCAGGCCTCCGGGCCCTCCCGGCCCCCCGCGTTCCGGCGCCGACCCGGCGCGCGGCGAGGACCGGCGGAGACCCGTCGGCGACAGGCCCGGAACCGTACGGCGGTGTCCCGCTCCCCACCCGGAGGAGCGGGACACCGCCGTACGCCGTGAGCCGCCCGGGGGCCCGAACCCCCGTCACTCCCACCCGGGGGCCCTGAACCCCCCGTCGCTCCCGCCGGGGCCCGCCCCCTCACTCCCGCCCGAGGGGCCCAACCCCCCGTCACCCCCGCCCGAGCGGTCCCGAACCCCCCGTCACTCCCGCCCGTGGGGCCCGAACGGCACCGTGAAGCAGGCCGCCCGCTCCCCCGCACCGCCCTGCCGGTCGTGAATGATCACCGACCGCGCTCCGTCCTTCCGGAAGCCCCAGTCGTGCAGCGCCTCCGCGCGCCCGTCGCCGTCCTCGTCCGTCCGGAAGTCCAGCCACACCTCGTTGACCGGATCCGCGGTCGCCGCCGGGCGGTGCTGGTAATGCGGCCCGGCCGCGGCGGGATCGGCCCCGCACGGCGAGGTGTGCACATGCATCCCGTACGCCCGGTCGGGCACGAGCCCCCGCAACCGGGCCTCGACACGGGTACCGGACGGGTCCGCGAACTGCGTGACCTCGATCCGCGCGCCCGCCGGCACCAGCCCGGTGTCGTACGTCAGCGCGTCGGACGGGACGAAGGAGCCGGGCGGGGAGAACACTCCCGCGGCCCGCATCCAGGAGCTGCCGCCGGCGGCGGCCTCATCGGAGCGGCCCGGATCCCCGCCACCGCCCGGTCCCGGCACCGGGGAGCCCGCCGCGGGAGCGCCGTGCGCACCATGACCACCGGGTGCGTCGGACGCCCCGTCGTCCGTTCCGTGGGCGCCGGCGACGCCGCACGCCAGCGTCAGCAGGGCTGCCGTGCCCGCCAGCACGCCCCGGACCCGCGGGACCCGCCATACCCCTCGGACCTGCGGCATCGGGTCGCCCTCCGGACCCGCCGTCCCCCGTCGCCCCGAATTCGGGTGCGCCGCCCCGTGTTCCGTCCGTACCATCCATGCCGTCATGCGCTGCTCCTCGCTCGTGCCGGTCGTTCCCCCCGCCTAACGGGCACAAGGCCGCCAGGTGTACGTGAGCTGCACAACATCACCCGCCCTGGGCGATCTCCGGAAGACCCTCACGCGTACGCTGTACAGCTGAACCTGCCGCCCCTGCCGCTCCCCTGCGACGTCGCGGCGTTGACACGATCGGGGAGTAATAGACGGTGCTAGAGAGTGTGGGCGCGCTGACCAGCAGCCCATGGATCTACGCGGTGGTCGCACTCTCCGTGCTCCTGGACGTCTTCCTGCCCCTGCTGCCCAGTGGTGTTCTCGTGATCACGGCGGCCACGGCGGCGGCAGCGGGCTCCACCACCGTCAGCGGCGCCGGTGAGGGCACCGGCGGGCAGGTCCCCTCGCTCGTCGTGCTGATCCTGTGCGCGGCCAGCGCCTCGGTCCTCGGCGACCTCGTCGCGTACCGGCTCGCCTGGCGCGGCGGCGACCGGCTGGACCGGGCCATCGCCCGCTCCCGGCGCCTCACCACCGCGCAGGAACGTCTCGGCGCGGCCCTGAGCCGGGGCGGCGGCGCGCTGGTGATCATCGCCCGGTTCGCTCCGGCGGGCCGCTCCGTGGTCTCCCTCGGCGCAGGCGCCGCCCACCGCAGGAAGCGGGACTTCCTGCCCTGGTCCGCGCTGGCGGGCCTGGTCTGGGCGTGTTACAGCGTGGGGCTCGGCTACTTCGGCGGCCGGTGGCTGGGCTCGACGTGGTTCGGCACGGCTGTCTCGGTGCTGGCCCTGTTCGTGGCGGGCGCGCTGGCCGCGTTCGTGGTGAAGCGCCCGGCGAAGGCGACGACGAAGCCGGCGACGGAGGCAACGGAGGCAACGGGGGCGAAGACCATGGCGGAAGCGCAGACTCCGGGAGCTGCGCCCGCGGTGCCGACGGCACTGCCGGCCGCCTCCGTCCCGGCGCCGACGTCCGCTCCCGGAACCGCTGCTCCGGCCGGACCGGCCGCCCATGCCGACAACACCCCGGGACCGGTGGCGGCGCCCGCACCGGTCGCCCCCTGAGCAGGGCCCGACCGGCCACCCCGGGACCTGCTCCGGGTGGCGGGGCTCAGCCCCGGGGCGCGCCCCGTATCTCCAGGCCGTCGAGCAGCTTCATCGTGGCTGCGGTGATCTCGTCGACGGCACGGTCGAAGACCTCCCGGTTGTGCGCGGCGGGCGCGCGGAACCCGGAGACCTTGCGTACGTACTGAAGGGCGGCGGCCCGCATGTCCTCCTCGGTGGCCTCTTCGGGGAGGGCGGGCGGGCGGAGCGTCTTGATGCTGCGGCACATGACTCCAGTGTGGACCGCCCCACTGACAACGGACACCCGTCGCCGCCCGCCCGACCGCCGTCCCGGCCGGTTCAGCTGCTCCGCACCGCGTCGCGCGGGTTCGAACGGTCGGTGCACAGGGCCCAGATGATGAAGACGTCGATCGCGATGGTGACGATGGCCCAGACCGGGGTGTACGGGAGCCACATGAAGTTGGCGATGAGGTTCAGGGCGGCGAGGGCGACGCCCGCGCCACGGGCCCAGGTCGCGCCCTTGAGGATGCCCAGGCCCACGAGGACGAGGACCACGCCCAGGATGAGGTGGATCCAGCCCCACGAGGTCACGCTGAACTTGAAGACGTAGTCGTTGATCCGTGTGTAGACGTCGTTCGAAGCGATCCCCGCGATGCCCTTCAGCACTCCGAGGATGCCGTCCACGAAGAGCAGGACACCGGCGAACACCGTTCCCCCGGCTGCCCACCCGCTGCCGGAGTATCCGCCCGGACGCGGGTCGGCGGGGCGCGAGGTGCCGGATGCGGGTGTGCTGGACTGCGACATGAGGACTCCCTTAGCCGGAACAGGCGCAGGGCGCCTGCTGTCCTGACCTGCCCTGATCCGAACTGCCCTGATGGCACGTGCAGATCAGGTCCGACGTTCCTCGCGACCGGCGGGCACAGCCACCTGGATGCACCCGTTCGGGTGAAGCGTCACGGCGCGCTGACCGTGACGACACGCCCTTGGGCGTCGATGGTGAGGGCCACCCGCTCGACACGGTTGACCAGGGCGACGCCGGCCCAGACGACCCCCCACACCAGACACGAGAAGACGGTGAGAAGGGCGTGCAGCACGTGGTTCACCGGCTGCCCGCGCACCAGCACCGCCTGACTCCCGGAGCGCGATTCGACGCGCCAGCCGCTCGCGATGCGCCGGCTCACGACCCAGTCCAGGATCAGGGCGCGCTGCGCCGCGTCGGGAGGCCCGCCCCCGGCGACGTAATAGCCGGGCGGCGGCTCGATCGAGGTGCTCTCGCGCACGGGACGGCGACGCTTCACGGGATCACTCCCAGGTGTCGAGGTCGCCGCCGCGCCATTCGATCAGACCGGGCCGGTCCAGCTCGAAGGCCGTGTCAGGCCCCGGGGCGAACCCCGCGGCCCGCAGCAGCGCGGCCACCTCGCCCCGCCCGTGCGCCAGGCCGACGATCTGGCCGTGCACGGTGACCCGCCGCCCTCCGGTCGCGGAAGGCGGGTAGACGATCACGGGCGGGTGCTCGGCCATGCCTCCACGGTGCCCCGGGCACTGCCCCCGCGCATCCCGGGAGGCGGTGCGCCGGGCCCGTCCCCGTGACCGGAACCGCCCGAGCGCCGGTCGGCGTCCCCGCAGACGTTCGTACGATCATGAACCGCGACGGAGGACCCCGCCCATGACGGCAACAGCTGACCGCTACCTGTACCTCACCCGGCACGGTCAGGCCTCCGCCGACGAGAGCACGTTGACGGACGGCGGCCGCCGTCAGGCCGCCCTGCTCGGGGAGCGGCTCCGCGGGGCTCCGATCACCGCGATCCACCACGGCCCGCTCCCGCGCGCCGAGCAGACGGCGCGGCTGGTCGGCGCGCAGCTCTCGGGGGTCCCCCTGCTGCGGTCCGAACCGGCCGGCGACTACCTTCCGTATCTACCCCTGCGGGAGGAGCTGCCGGCGGAGACGGCCGACGAGACGCTCGCCCGGCTGGCCGGGTTCCCGGCGGCGGAGCGCGAGCAGGGCCCCGGGCTGGCCCAGGAGGCCCTCGCCCGCTTCACCGGTCCGGTCGAGGGCGACGAGCCCCGCCATGAACTCCTCGTCACCCACAACTTCCTCGCCGCCTGGCTCGTCCGGGCCGCGCTGGACGCCCCGGAGCGGCGCTGGCTGGGCATCAACCATGCCAACGCCGCGCTGACCGTCATCCGCTACGCCCCCGGCCGTCCCCCGGCCCTTCTGCTGTTCAACGACACCGGCCACCTGCCCGCCGAGCTCCGCTGGACCAACTTCCCGCCTGAGCTGCACGTCTGAGAAGAGCCGCGAGGCGGCAGACACACCCACGGCAGAGCGGCAGCAGCGGCAGGGGCACCGGCGGAGGCATCGGCGGAGGGGCAGTGACCGTCGCGGAGGCAGAGGAGGCAGCGGCGGCGGCAGAGACCCTCGCGGAGGCAGAGCCAGCCGCGGCGGCAGAGACTCACCCACCCCGCCCGCGACTGCGGATCAGCGACAGCAGCCGGCCGTGCGTCCCGGCGTCCGCGGCCGCGACGAGGCCACGGCCACCCGGTCCGACCGGAGCACCGTCGACCCCGGTGACGACGCAGCCGGCGGCCCGGCACAGCGCGATGCCGGCGGCGAAGTGCACGCTCCCGCTCAGGTCGCCGCCGTCGGTGACGTAGGCGGCCCGTCTGCCCGCCGCGACCCAGGCCAACGCCAGGGTCGTGGAGACGACGCGCGGGCGGAAGTGTTCGACGAACCCGGGGTGGGCGAGCAGATCCACCGCCCGGAAGGCCGGTGCGCCGGGGAAGGGCGGGTCGAGGTTCACGTCCACCAGCCGGGTGTCCGAGGTCGGCGTCAGCCGCTCATCGCCGTCCGAGCCGCGCCGGACCCGGGCGGTCTCACCGTCGGTGCGGAAGACCTCACCGCTGAACGGATCGGCCACGGCGGCCGGGCCGTCGCGCAAAGCCACGTTGACGGCCACCAGTTGGGAGCCGGCGGCGTAGTTGAGCGTCCCGCACAACGGGTCCACCAACCACTGCCGCACCGCACCGGCCGCGCCCCGCCGGCCGCCCTCCTCACCGTGCACCGCGTCCCCGGGCCGGGCGGCACGGATGACGTCGAGGATCGCCTCCTCGGCCGCCACATCGGCGTCCGTGGCAAAGTCGCCGGCGCCTTTGTCGATACGGGAGTGCCGCCGCCCGTACCGGGCGCGCACCACCTCGGCGCCGGCCAGCGCGGCGGCTGCCGCCACTTCGGTGTCCGTCAGGCTCGCGAGTGGGCCGATCACGAGGAGCAGCCCGGCAGAGGCCACTGCCGCCGTACGGAGCCCGGGGCAGCCATCACGCTTCCCCCGCGTCAGCTGTACGAGAGCGGCGCAGCAGCAGCGCCTCGGAGCCGACCGACCGGAATCCGGCGGCCTGGAACGCCCGGATGCTGCGCGCGTTGCCCGCGGACTGCTGCGACCAGATCGGTTCGCCCGGGGGCACCAGGTGCCGTGCCGCGGTGGCGAGAGCCCGGCCGAGGCCCCGGTGCCGGGCGTCCTCGTCCAGCTCGACGGCCACCTCCCACCGGCCCGCCACCCCGCGCCCGAGCACCAGCACTCCCCCGTCGACCTCCCACATCCGCACCCCGTCCCGACGCCTGCGGGCACTGACCACGCGCGGGTGGACGGGATCGGTGACCTCCCGCAGCTCCAGTTCGGGCGCACCGGGCAGCGAGGACGCCACGGTCAGCAGGTCGATCGTGTCGGTGACCCGCCCGGTGCGTTCCAGGAAGGCCGTCAGGAAGTGGGGGTGCATCGTGGCGGCCAGCGCATCGCATTCCAGGGTGGCCAGCGTCGCGTGGACCCACTCGGGGTCCTCATCGGTGAACACGACCGAGTGCGCGGTGAAGGCGATCACGCCCGTGTCGCGGCCACCCGGCGCGGCGACCACGGTCGTCCTCCCATCGGTCTCCGGAAACCGCCCGAACGCCGCCCCGTCCAGGATCTCCGCCAGCGTCTGTCCCATGAAGTGCCCTCGTGTTCCTCGTCGTTCGGTCCAGCCCTCGTATCGCCGCGCCGCCGCA
Organism: Streptomyces sp. NPDC020884; assembly: GCF_044333935.1. Taxonomy (NCBI): domain Bacteria; kingdom Bacillati; phylum Actinomycetota; class Actinomycetes; order Kitasatosporales; family Streptomycetaceae; genus Streptomyces; species Streptomyces sp. NPDC020884. Next base: position 624,149 of record NZ_JBIRRY010000001.1, read on the forward strand.
GCACCGCAGGACGGGAGGGACGCCGAAGTGTTCATCCGCCTGTGCGCAGTCGGCGCGCGGCCGAAGCCTCAATGATCCCCGGCCACACCCCGGAGAGCCATGTCCGCGCCGACGGGGAAGCGGGCAGTCCGGGAGGCAACCCGTCGTGCAGGCGAGTCGTCTCCGGCTCCAGCAGCCGGTTGCGCGACACCGTGGCCGACTCCTCCCCCGCTTCCCCGGCCTCCGAGACGCTCTTCAGGAACATCACGTTGGCCGCGACCAGCCACGGGCCCCCGGTCATGCGCGCCCCCGGGGAGGAGCCCTCGTTCCCGGTGGCCAGGGCCCAGGGATCGGGCGCCAGAAAGCGCACCGCACCGACCCCGGTGAACGCAGCGGCGGCCGCACACATCGAGCAGGGCTCCTGGGTGCTCCAGAGCGTCACGGTGCCCAGATCCCATTCCGTACGGGCCGAGCCGAGCGCGTTCAACTCGGCGTGGGCCAACGGGGTACCGCGCAGCGGACCATGGCCCGGCCCGGTGTCGTAGGCGTGGTTCCGCCCCTCCGCGAGGATCACCCCGGCCGGGTCGACCAGCACGGAGCCCACCGCGAGCCCCCCGGCCCTCAGCGCCTCGTAGGCGAGCTCCAGACTGCGCCTCACGGCTTCGGGGGCCGCGGCCCAGGCTGCGTCGAAGCCGTCGAAGTGTTCGTCGTCTCTCTCGCTGCGCATCGGCTCAGGGTAGGCCTCGGGCGACGGGAAGGGACGCGGAAGGCCCCCGACCATGATCGGTCGGGGGCCTTCGTCTGCGCCGTCGCACCGAAGGCTGCGAAGACAACAAACCGTTCTTCTCTATAGTCGCGGGAACTCAGATGACGATAAACATGGAAACCATGACGACCAGGAAGGTGCACCAGAAAACTGCGTTCTGTCGGCCCGTCAGTGGTTGCATCTGCTGTCCAGACTGCACCAAGGAGAACTGACGGCGGAGATGCGAAGCGAAAATTATCCTCATCGCCGCAAAGGTGAGCATGATGACCGTGAACCAGATCACTGGGTAAGCACCTCCGTCTCCCTTCGTATCAAGGTAGATGAAGGCAGCACCAGCAAGGGGCACCAAGGGCAGGAGCAGCTTTTTCTTCGCGGTGGTCGCTATGGGGTGTATGGCTATCACTAAGACAACGCCTGAGATGATGGCGCCTATCCACCACTGCTCAGGGGGAAGCGTCCTTGTCAGCATGACTCTCACCCTTACCTGTTCTCTGCCAAGGCATTCGCCCGAACGGTGCTTTTGTATCTCTGCCTAATATTGCGCTAGAGCGTAGCGTACTGGTCGAATCCCACCTCACCCCTCCCCTGCGATGCTCGGCGCAGAGGGCCGGGCCCATGGGGCCAGCCCGCGCCCTGCGCGGGCACTTGATGAGGTGGAGAAACCTGTAACAGCTCTCGGTGCCGGTCAGGTAGAGGGTGAATCCGTCGCGAGGAGTCGACTGGTGAAACCGGATTGGCGGAGTCGCTGATATCCCTCGGATACGTCGACGGGTACGGGCTGGCGGATCATGAATCCCTGATCCGGGTAGATCGCCAATCGTTGCAGTGCGCCGACGAGCATGTCGATCACCAGACGTGCGTCACCGATGGAGTTCACGTACGGGTTCAGAGTGCGCGCCCGGGACTCCACAAGGACAGCCGAACTGGGCACCCCCAATTCGATTGCCCGCTCCCGGTAGTGGACAGCTTCACCCCGGGGTATCCGCTCCCTGGTCGTGGGTCTCGTGGCCCCCGATGCGGGTTCCCCCGACATGCTCGGGCCAGTAGCAGCTCGTCAAGCGGCGGGTGGGCTGATGGCCTTCCTTCACAAGCCGCGCGTCGTGATGGGGATCCTCGGGCGCAGTCAGATCGCGGTCACGATGAACATCTACGCCCACGTCGTCCAGGACACGCGGCGCATGGCCGTGAGTCACCTCGACCGGATGTTGAAGCGGCAGCGTCCCGGCCGTGGGTGACCGCGCCCGTTGATGTCGGAAGTGGATGTCGAAGGCCCCCAGCCATGATCGGCTGGGGGCCTTCGTACTGGTGGGCGCGGGCAGTTTCGAACTGCCGACATCTGCTTTGTAAGAGCAGCGCTCTACCCCTGAGCTACGCACCCGTGGATGAGGCAACAGCGTACATGGACCGGGGCCCCTGCCCATAAACCGTTTCGGAGCGGGGGCGAGCTGCCCTCCCCGGGCCTTCCCCCGCCCCCGCCCGACCCCCGCCCGGCCCCCGCCCGGCCCGTGCCCGAGACGATCCACGGTCGATCAAGGAGCGATCCGGGAGCGACCCGGGGGATAACCCCACCTCGAGACGGTAGCCGTCCGGATCCCGCCGGGGGCTGGCGGTGCATACGGTTTGACTGCACCGGCAGCGACGTCCGGTGGCACTGTCCGGCGGCACACACTGGGGGACCGATCACCGTGGACATCTTTACGAGCGCACCGACCCGCACGCACCGTGGGGCACCCGGGCGGGCCCTTGCCCTGGGGGGCGGGATCGCGTTGCTGGCTCTGGCTCTCACCGGGTGCGGGGGCACGGATGTCGATGACGCCCCCGTCGAGCGCAAGTCGTTCGCGCTGGAGGGTAGGACGCTGACCATCGACTCCGAGAACGCCACCGTGGAGCTCGTGCCGGCGGACGTGAAGCAGGTCGAGGTGGAACGGCAGGTCGACGGGTGGGTGGTGCTCGGCAGCGGGCCCGATCCCGTCTGGAACATGGAGGGCGACACTCTTACGCTCCGGGTGAAATGCGACGCGCTGATCAACAACTGTGAGTCCCGGCACCGGGTGAAGGTGCCGCGCGGGGTCGACGTGACGGCCTCGTCGGACAACGGCAGGATCACCGCCACCGGCTTCGACCGCGCGCTGGACCTCTCGTCCGACAACGGCGAGATCAACGTCCGGGACGCGAGCGGCGCGCTGAAGCTGAAGAGCGACAACGGGGCGGTGCGGGCCGACCGGATCTCCGCCTCCTCCGTGATCGCCCGCGCCGACAACGGAGAGATCCGGCTGGACTTCAGTTCGGTGCCCGACCTCGTGGACACCGTGAGCGACAACGGGGGCATCACCATCGATCTGCCGCCGGGCGGGCAGAAGTACGCGGTGAACGCCTCCGCCGACAACGGGGACGTCTCGATCGGGGTGCCGCGCGGCGACGACAGCGCCCATGTGGTGAAGGCGCGCAGCGACAACGGGCAAGTCACCGTGCGAAGCGCGAACTAACCGACCCGTGTGTTCGTCCTTACCTGGTGGGAGAATGTACCGGGCAGGGCGAATCGGCACGGGAGAGGGATGTGACGGCGACACACACGCGGCCGGAGACAGGAGCGGGTGGAAGTTCCGCCGTCCAGAGCGGTCAGGGTCTGCCGGGGCAGCACGTCCCCGGTGGGCCTCGGATGCCGCACGGCGGGGCCGGGGCCGGTGGTCGGGACGTCTTGGCGCTGATGCTGCTGCCTGTGCCGCTCCTGCTCGCCGCGCTGCCCGCCGCTTTCGCCGGGGGCGGTACGCGCCGGTGGTTCGGCGGGCGCGGGGAGAACGAGCGGGCCGAGGCGCAGGCCGCGAAGGACGCCGCCGCCGAGGCCTTCTACGACCTGGACACGGCCCAGCGTGATCTCAGGATCTCCATCGAGACGATCAACGCCGTGGACAGTTCCTCGCGCGGCCGCAAGGCCTCCGAGGACTTCGCCGCGCTCGGCCGGCGCATCGACGAGGTCAGCCACACCTACATCACGGCCGTCGACAGCCACGACCTGGACCGGGACGATCTGGAGCCCGCCGTCGCCTCCCGGGCCCGCACCGAGCTGACCCGGGCCAAGGACGACCTCGTACGGGTCAAGGGCGAGCTGGACCGCTTCGCCCAGGGGCTCGGGCCCCTGCTGGGCAGCGCGGAGACGCAGCTCGCCCGGCTCGCCCCCGCCGTGGAGCGGGCCCGGCAGGCGCTGCTGGGAGCAAGCAACGCCCTCGACGGCGCCCGTGCCGCGGGGCTCCGGGCCGATGAGCTCGCCGCCCGGCTCGCCGCGCTCGCCCCGGAGCTGACCAAGCTGAACCAGGGCGCGGGAAAGCACGGCGTCGCGGAGACCCTTCAGCGGGCCGATGTGGTCCTGCGCGATGCGGAGGCCCTGCGCACCGAGGCGGAGCGGCTGCCGGAGCGGGCCGCCGAGATCGACCGGCGTCTGGTGTCGCTGCGGACCCGTGCGCAGGCGCTCACGACGCGGGCCGGTTCGGTGGAGCCGGTCCTCAGCGAGCTGCGGCGGCGCTTCTCGGCCGCCTGCTGGCAGGACCTCCAGCCCGTCCCGGAGCAGGCCGCCGTCAATGTGACGCAGGCCGAGAAGAAGCTCGCGGAGGCTGCGAAGGCCCGGGACGAGCAGCGCTGGGCGGACGCCACGTCCCGGCTGAGCACGGTCCGCGCCCTGCTCAACGCGACGGACGAGGCGGTCTCCGCCGCCGGGGACCGGTTGCAGCGGCTGGACGCCGTGGCGAAGGACCCGCAGCAGGAGATCGAGCGGACCCGGTTCGCCGTGCGGGACGCCCAGCGCCTCGCCATGGCCGGCCGGCACACGCCGGAGCCCCGGCACGCCCGGCCCCTGGACGACTCCGTGGCCCGGCTGGAACGCGCCATCGCCGGTCTGGAGGGGCGCCACCCCGACTACTGGCACTTCCTGACCGAGACCGAGGCCGTGCGGCAGACCGCCGCCCGGGTCGTCTCCGACATCCGTGAGGAGCGCGGCGCCGGCGCCTGAGCCCGAGACCGGGTGACGAACCTTGCGCGCGGTAGACGGTGCGCGAGGGGTGGTGTCAGGTGATTTCTGCGGGCTCGTGGCATGCCGATGCGCCCGCGTTCGCGCGACATCGGGCATGTGGTGGAAACCGTGCGGTCGAAGGAGGCGTAGCCCCCGGCCCGCCATGGCTCTAGCCTGAGCCCATGCCTCGTTATGAATTCCGCTGCCGCACCTGCGGAGACACGTTCGAACTCAGCCGTCCCATGGCCCAGTCGTCGGACCCCGCCTCCTGCCCCTCCGGCCACGACGACACCGTCAAACTGCTGTCCGCCGTGGCCGTGGGCGGTGCCGCCGGGTCCGCTCCCGCGCCGTCCGGCGGCGGTGGCGGCGGCGGGGGCTGCTGCGGAGGCGGGTGCTGCGGCTGAGCCCGGCGGCACTGCCCCCGCGCGAGCGGGCCCGCTCCTACTTCTTGCGGGACAGCGTCAGGCCGTCCGAGACGGTCAGCAGGACGCTGTCCATCCGGGCGTCGGCGCTCACGTGGTCGTTGAACTCCTTGATCGCCGCCGTCGGACCGGTCGCCTCCGGGTCCGTGACCCCGCCGTGGAAGAGCACGTTGTCCGTGGCGATGACTCCGCCCGGCCGCATCCGGGGCACCAGCTCCTCCCAGTACGCGATATAGCCGCCCTTGTCCGCGTCCAGGTAGGCGAAGTCGATGTGCGGCTCGGCGGGCATCGCGCGCAGGGTGTCCAGGGCCGGGGCGATGCGCAGGTCGATCCGGTCCTCGACGCCCGCCTTGGCCCAGGCCTCCCGGCCGTACGCCGTCCACTCCTCCGAGATGTCGCAGGCGATCAGCGTGCCGTCGGCGGGCAGCGCCTGGGCCATCGCCAGTGCGCTGAACCCGGTGAACGTGCCGACCTCCACCACGTGCCGGGCGCCGACCAGCCGGACGAGGAAGGCGAGCAGCGGGGCCTGCTCCTCGGCCGACTGCATGCCCGCGTGGTCGGGGAACCGGGCGTACGTGGTGTGCACCAGCTCCCGCTGGACCGGGTCCAGCGGCGGGTTGTGGGCCAGCATGTACGCGTACAGCTCGTCCGTGATCGTGGTGTCGTTGCCCTTGGTCATCCGGCTGCGCTTCCCTCGGTGTCGTGGAGTGAGTGCGGTGGAGTGGAGCGGCGTGGCGTGGCGTAAGTATCCGTGGCGCGCGTATCACTGTGCGCGATAACCGGCATGCAGGGTAGCGGGGTGCGCAGGGGTAGGGGTGGGTTCCTGGTTACGGCGCCCGGGAGCGGTAGCGGCAGCCGGAGCGGGCGGGGCGTCGGTGGTCACGGCGTGACGATGGGGAAGTCGGGGTCGGGGGTGTCCAGCAGGCCGGCGAGGGTCGCGAAGACCTGCGGGTCGCCCTGGACGCCCACGCCGTCGAGTCCCTTCCCGGCGAGGACCCCGAGCAGTTGCGGCTTGGTGAGGGTCAGGGTCAGGTCGGCGGCCTGGCCCGGCCCGTTCGCCCCGGTGGCGGCATCGGTGCTGCGGTAGGTGAGGGCTCCGTTGGACAGCAGCAGGTGCCAGGTGCGGCCCTCGTCGGTGACGTTCCACGTCATGGTGAGCTTCTCGTCCCACGCACGCGGGCCGTCGACGCGGATGGCGAGCGAGTCGATGAGCATGTCGACGGTCAGCGCCATCGCCATCTCCGGGTTGGTCGTCACCAGCGAGGTGTGCGCGACGGCGCCGCGCAGTTCCTGGGCGCCCATCAGGTAGAAGTTCCGCCACGTGGCGTTCTCCGCGCCGAAGCCGAGCTTCTCGTACACCGATGCCAGCGCCTGCTTGGCGATCGAGTCGTCGGGGGCCGCGAAGACCGCGTGCCCCAGCAGCGTCGCGGCGAAGCGCAGATCCCCCGAGGCCGCGTACTCCTCGCCCTTGGCGATCAGCGCCGGCACGCCGCCGTAGTCGGCGGCGAACCGCTGGGCCTGCTCGACGGGCGGGTGCTCCCACAGATGGGCCGGATTGCCGTCGAACCAGCCCATGTAGCGCTGGTAGATGGCCTTGGCGTTGTGGCTGACGGAGCCGTAGTAGCCGCGGTTCGCCCACCGGTTCGCGATCGTCGGCGGCAGCTCGATCCGCTCCGCGATCTCCGCTCCCGTCAGCCCCTGGTTGGTCAGGCGCAGGGTCTGGTCATGGAGGTACGCCCACATGTCGCGCTGGCCCGTCAGGTGTTCGACGATGCGGTCGCGGCCCCAGGTCGGCCAGTGGTGGGAGGCGAACGCGACCTCGGCCCGTTCCCCGAACAGCGTGATCGCCTCGCCCAGGTAGTGCGCCCAGATGCGGGTGTCGCGGACCACCGCACCGCGCAGGGTCAGGATGTTGTGCATGTTGTGCGTCGCGTTCTCCGCCATGCACAGGGCGCGCCGGTCGGGGAAGTAGAAGTTCATCTCCGAGGGCGCCTCGGTGTCCGGCGTCATCTGGAACACGATCCGCACGCCGTCGACGGTCTCCTCCTGACCGGTGCGGGTGATGTCCAGCGTCGGCGGCACCAGGGTGATCGTGCCCGTGGAGGTCGTGATGCCCAGTCCGGCGCTGATCTGCCCGGCGGCGCCCTTGGCGAGCTCGGCGCCGTACATGTAGACCGCGCGCCGGGTCATCGCGCCGCCCGCGTAGACGTTCTCCGCGACCGCGTGCTCCAGGAACCCGGCCGGGGCGATCACCGGCACCGGGGCGTGGCCGTGCGGCAGGACTCCGCGCGAGCCGCCGAAATGATCGCCGTGCGAGTGGGTGTAGATCAGTCCGGTCACCGGGCGGTCTCCGCGGTGTTCGCGGTACAGCGCCAGCGCGGCGGCCGCGGTCTCCGCCGAGATCAGCGGGTCGATCACGATGACGCCGGTGTCGCCCTCGACCAGCGTCATGTTCGACAGGTCGAGGTTGCGGACCTGGTAGATCCCCGGCGTCACCTCGAACAGGCCCTGCTTGCCGCACAGTTGACTCTGCCGCCACAGGCTCGGGTGCACGGTGCTGGGACAGTCCCCGTCCAGGAACGCGTACGCCTCCCCGTCCCAGATCACCCGGCCGTCCGCCGCCCGGATCACCGCGGGTGAGAGCGCGGCGACGAAGCCCCGTTCGGCGTCCTCGAAGTCGGACCGGTCGGCATAGTCGAGATCACTCATGGAGAACATGTAGCTCAAAAGCGCTCATATACCTCGGACCCGCCCCGCGCGCGTCACACCCTCCCGTGCCCCGTGCCCCGCGCCCGCGGGCTCGGGCGCGGCGCGGGGCGGACCCCGCCGACGTCATCACGCAGCGGAAGCCGCCAGGAAACGCCGCAGGATCTCCTCCCCCGCCGCCCAGCCCCGCTCCTCCAGGGCCACCACGTGCGGGGCCCGCCAGCCCTCGTCGGCCAGTTCGCCGTGGCCGGGGCGCCAGCCGAGGTCGGCGGCCAGCAGCAGGTCGGCGTCGAGGAGGGAGTCCCCGGCGGCGAGCGTGTGCGTGGCGCCGGAGCGGCGGGCGACCTCGTGCATCGCGGCGCTCTTGGTGAGCGGCGCGGGGACGACGTAGATCTTGCGGCCCTGGAGGGAGACCGTCCAGCCGCGCGGCCGGGCCCAGGCGGCCAGCTCCTTCACCCACTCCTCGGGCAGCAGGGAGCGTTCGACGACGAGGTAGGCGAAGAGGTCCTCGGCCACGCGTTCCTTGAGGAGCCAGGCCGGGTCGGCGGTGGTGGCGAGGTGGGCGCGGATCTCGGTGAGGGGTGCGCACTCGTCCGCGATCCGGGCCTCCACACGGGCCTGCCAGTCCCGGTCGGAGACGCCGTCGACCAGGATGTGGCCGCCGTTGGCGCAGATCGCGTACCGGGGGGCGGGGCCGGGGAGGTGGATGCGGTGGTACTGCTCGCGGGTCCGGGTGGTGGTGGGGACGAAGACGGTGGAGGTCGCCAGCTCGGTGAGGAGTGCGGCGGCCATCTCCGTCAGGTACGAGAGGGGCCGGTGGCCGTAGACCTCCACGCAGAGGAGCCGAGGGGCCTCCGCGTCCGGCATCGACAGGTCGAGCGAGGCCGCCGAGTAGATCAGCGTACGGTCGAGGTCGCTCGCCACCAGGGTGGTGGCCGGGGAAGTCGTGCTCATGCTCCCTGCACCGCCTTGCCGTCCGCGCCCGTCGCGCCGCGGGTGAACCGGGGGTGGATCAGACCGACACAGCTGTACGGGAGGTCGTCGACCTCCTCGACCGGGACGCCGCGCTGTTCCGCCAGCAGCCGGATGTGCTCCAGGTCAGCGCCCGCGCCGCGCTGCGCGAGGATCTTCCAGGGGACCCGGCGGAGCAGCACCCGGGTGGTCTCGCCGACGCCCGGCTTGACCAGGTTGACGTCGTGGATGCCGTACTCCTCGCTGATCCGCTCGACGGCCGCCCAGCCCTCCCAGGTCGGGGCGCGGTCGGCGGCCAGCAGTTCCTTGGCCTCGGTCTCGACGTGTCCCGCCACCTCGTCGAAGCGGGCGGCGATCGTGTCGAGGAAGTGGCCCGAGACGTCGGAGCCGGCCAGTTCCCGGTAGAACTTCCCGCCGTGGAAGTCGTCGGGACCGACCAGGTCGGCGCGGAGCACCGTACGGGAGATGAGGCCGGAGACCGTGGAGTTGAGGCAGGCCGAGGGGATGAGGAAGTCCTCGCGGGTGCCGTACGTCCGCACGCAGCCGCCCGGGTCGGCGAGCACCGCGATCTCCGGGTCGAAGCCGACGGGTCCGCCGGAGGCCTCGAACTCGCCGATGGCCGCCGCCAGTTCGCGGGTGATCGCGCCCTTGCCGGTCCAGCCGTCGACGAACACCACGTCGGCCGGGTCGTGGTGGGCGGCCAGCCAGCGCAGGGCGGTGGCGTCGATGCCCCGGCCCCGGACGATGGAGATGGCGTAGTGCGGCAGGTCCAGGCCGTGCCGGTGCTGGGCCCAGCGGCGCATCAGCACCCCGACCGGGGTTCCGGCGCGGGCGAGCGAGACGAGCACCGGGCGGGGGCCGCGTTCGGCGAGGACGGTCTCGGTGACCGTGCCGACGGCGCGGGCGATGCGCGCGGCGGACGTCTCCAGGGCGGCGGTGAACAGGGCCTGGTAGGCGGCGCTCGGCTGGTACTCGACGGGCAGCGACTCCGCGTAGTGCGCGCCGCCGCCCTGGATCGCCTCCTCGCGCTCCTCGGTGGGCGCTTCCAGCTCGGTGTCCGAGAGGTCCTGGAGCAGCCAGCCGACGTCCTCCGGCGCGTAACTGGAGAAGTCGGGGCCTCGGAGGGGCTCGGGCAGCACGGCGGACTCCTGCCGTTCGGGGGCGGGTGTGGGGGTGCCGGGTACGCCGGTGGGAGCGGCCGGGGCCGGGGCCGGGACGTACGAGGGAAGGACCGCGAGGAGGACTTGGCCGGTGTGCTCGGCGAGCCGGGCCAGCAGTCCGTCGGGGGCGTGCAGTTCGGGGGTGTCGGCGGTGGAGTCGACGACGGCGACCACCGCGTCGAAGCCGGCGCCCGCCACGTTGTACGCGTACCGGTCGCCGGGGCCGTCCGCCGGGTCGTCGTGGGCCGGGAAGACGAGGCGGGTGCGTATCGCGTAGCCGGGGTCGTCGACGGCCAGGACGGGCGAGCGGGTGGTGGTGGAGTAGCGGACCTCGGCGTCGGCTCCCAGCACGGTCTCGAGGGCGGTTCCCAGGCGCAGCGGGGCGTACATCAGCTCCTCGAAGCCGAGCACGAGGATGCGGCGCGGGCGGCCGGGCGATCGGTCCGGGGCTTGGCCCGGAGCGGGTTCCCGGGGTCGGTCCGCCGCTGGGCCCACCGCCCGGTCCGGAGCAGGCTCCCCGGCTCGATCCGCCGCTCGGCCCGGGGCCCGCTCAAGCTCAGGGCCCGCCGCCCGCCCCGGCCGGTCCGCCGCTCGGACCCGCCCCGGGCCGGTCGTCGCGCCCGTTCCGTCGCCTCGACCCGTCGCGTCGTCAGCCAGTGCCGCCGCGATCCGGTCCGCCATGCCGGGGAGCGCCGCTTCGAGCGCCGCCCGGTGCGCCGGGGTGAAGCCGTGTCGGCCGCCGTCGGGGACGCCCGCGGGCCAGCCGAGGTCGACCCGGGTGACGGGGGCTCGGTCAGCGTCCTCGGCGGGGTGCCCGGCCCGGCCCGCGCTCTTCGCCTGTTCGGCCTGCTCCGCCTCCTGGGCCGCGACCAGGACCTGGCCGCGTTCCAGCACGCCGTCCGGCAGGGCGACCGTGCCGGCGCTGCGGGTCACCAGGTCGACGCGGGCGCCGATCTCGGCGGCGAAGGCGGTCAGCCGGTCGCGGTCGCCGGGCGAGCGCATGTCGACCAGGGCGACGACGACGTACCGCTCGCGCGGGTGCAGGGCGTGCAGCGCGCGGATGGTGTTGAGCACGGTGTTGCCGGTGGAGAACTCGTCGTCGACCAGCACCAGCACCGAGGCCCGGTCCCCGGTGCCGCCGCCGGCCAGGAGGTCGCCGTCCTCGGGCAGCAGCAGGTGCGAGGTGGCGTGCGAGTGGGACTCCTCGAAGCCGCCCGCCTGCTCGACGCCTGCCACCGGGCGGCGGGTGGAGTGCAGGTACGGGGCGTCCCGCAGGCCGTCCGCGACGGCGTGGCCTAGGCCGGTGGCCGTCTCCGCGTACCCGAGGACCACCGCGCGGCGGGCCTCCTGCGCGCCGAGCAGCGCTCGTACCCGCTCACCCAGCTCGAACCCGGCCCCGTGCACGACGGAGGGCCGCTGGGGCACATGCTTGCCCAGCACGTTGGACACCAGCAGGTGCGCCCGCTTGGGGTTGCGGCGCAGGGCGAGGCCCAGCAGCTCCTGGAGCTCTCCGTCGCCTTCGAGGGCGACTCCCAGCCGCTCGGCCACCCAGTTGCCCGACCACTCCACGTCCACGGTCTCTTCTCTCGTCGCGCGCTCGCTCATCGACGCGCGCTCAGTTCGTCAGGCCGGCGGCCAGCAGGTCCACGAAGCCGACGTCTTCCCTCGCCACCCCGAAGACCTCGGCCCGCTGGAGCGTGCGCTCGGCCCAGGCCCGGTGGGGCTTCACTTCATTCATCTTGTTCGTGTACGCCGAGCGCAACACCCCGCCGCCCCCGCGCTCCGGGCTCAGGATGTCCTGGGCGTCGGTGAACTCCTCGTGGCTGACCACGGACAGTGCGTGGACGGGGGCCACGTGCGACGGGTGGATGCAGGTCTTGCCGAGCAGCCCGTTGGCGCGGTCGAGCTCGATCTCCCGCAGCAGTCCGTCGAGGTCGTGCTCGATGAGGGCCGTACGCAGTTCCTCGGCCCGGCCCTCCAGGAAGGGGCTGCGGCGCAGCTGGGGCTTGAACATGCGCTCCTGGCGGCGGAAGTACTCCCAGACCGGGCCGGTGATCGTGAAGCCGGTGCCGTCGGCCCGGCCCAGCACGTTGACCACGTCGGCGATCACGGAGCCGACGATCTGGACGTCGTACGCCGTCATGTCGGGCGCGCGGCGCAGCCCGTAGGCCGAGCAGAAGTCGGTGACGCCGAGCCGCAGGGCGAGCACCCGGTCCCGGTATTTGTCGACGCTGCGGGCGATGCCCTGGAGAATTTCGCCGCGGGTCTCCAGGTGGAGCAGCTCGGGGGATTCGAGGACCGGCATGGCGAAAAGCCGTCGGCCGCACGCCGCCTCGGCCTCCGCGAGCGCCTCCAGGAACCGCCGACCACGCTCTTCGGTGAATTTGGGAAGTACGAAACCGGACAACATCCGGACCGAGTCGCCGAGGCGCCGCACCAGGTCGGTGATCTGGGCCGGTTCCCGTACCCGGATGAAGAGCAGCGGGCCACCGGCTCCGCCGACGCCCGTCGCGCTCCCGGCGTCGTCCCCGTCCCGGGGAGCGGTCTCCGGGTCCGCGTCCCGGGCGGCCAGCAGGGCGAACTGCCTGATCAGATTGGCTTCGGCGTCGGTCACCTCGGCGTCGTCGATCGAGTCCTCCAGGCACAGCACCATGGAGACGACGCCGCGCCCGGCCTGCTTCAGCACGTCATCGGCGAGCGTCGGGCGGGTGGCCGGGGAGTAGAGCGTGGCTCCCAGGGCGACGGAGAGCATCCGTGCCGGGGAGTCCGCGCTGAAGGCGCAGGGTTCCCGGAAGAACAGGCCCTCCCGGACAGTGGGCGATATATGCCCGAAGTGACGCATGTTTTTCCCCCGAACTGCCTGACCGGCCGAACAACGTGTGGCCGGTAATAGTACGTACGGACGGGTGTCAACAGTTCCCCATGTACATGAATTTCCGGTTACCCGCCTCTTGTGCGACCCCCTCTCGCGGTATCGTCGCGCCCTGCCCGCGCCGCCGCCGGGCACGGTCGTGCCGCCCCCCGCGTTGTCCGCACGGGCCCCCAGCAGGCAGGATGACCGTCATGACGCACACGATGCTGAAGGGCTCGAACGTCCCCGTCGATGCCGCGGCCGTCCGGGCCGTGCTGCGCTGGACCCCGGGCGCCGGGATTCCCGACGTGGACGCCTCCGCCCTGCTCCTCGGTGCGTCCGGGCGGGTGCGGTCCGACGAGGACTTCGTCTTCTACAACCAGCCCCGGCACCCCTCCGGCCTGGTCCGGCGGCTGCCGAAGCGCAGCGTCCCGGAAGGGCTGACCGACACGGTCGAGGCGGACCTCGGGGCGCTCGACGCCTCGGTGGACCAGGTGGTCATCGCGGCCTCCTCCGACGGGGCCGCCTTCGAACAGGTCACGGACCTGCGGATACTTCTGTTCGACGCGGCGTTCGCCGAGGGCGAGCCGCTGGCGGTGTTCGATGTCCGGCCGGAAACCGGCGAAGAGACGGCGATCATCTGCGGCGAGCTCTACCGCCGCGGCGAGGGATGGAAGTTCCGCGCGGTCGGCCAGGGCTATCCCACCGGCCTGATCGGCCTGGCCACCGCCTTCGGTATCTCGGTGGACGAGTCGGAGGCGGTGAACGGGGCGCAGGACCCGGGTGTTCCGGCAGCGGCGGGGCCCCTCCCGGCCGCCGTGCCGCCGCCTCCGGCCGTGCCGCCGGGACCCGTCCCGGTCCCCGCAGCGGCGGCCGCCGGGGCCGGGCCCGACTCCCAGGCCACGGTCCAGCACCAGCAGCCCTCCTACGGCTATCCGCCTCCGGTCGCGCACCCCGCCGCCGCCGCGCCCCACCAGCCGGCGTACGGCTATCCGCAGCCGGCCGCCGAGCCTCCCGCGTACGGCTATCCCCAGCCCGCGGCAGCCGCCGCGCACGCGCCCGACCCCCATTTCGTGCTGCCTCCACAGGGTCCGCAGTTCGTCCGGACCTGAGTTCGTCCGGAACTCGGAGCAGCCCCGGCTCAGGTCCGGGACTTGTAGCCGCGCCCCCACTGCATGCCGTAGCCGTACAGCCGGTCCAGCTCCGACTGGAAGCCGTACACGAACTTCACCTCGCGGCGCACGATCAGCTCGTCCTTGATGTTCTCCACGGTGAACACCGCGCAGGAGCGGGCCTGCGGTGCGCGTTCGTCCAGCTCGATCTCGATGCGCGGGCCGTTGCCCGGGTAGAGCGTGATCTTGGCGTGCGTACGGTCGAACGCGGGCGTCCGGTCGTAGATGTAGACGAAGAACAGCATCCGCTTGATCTTGTCGCGCTGGTCGAGGTTGACGTAGACCGTCTCCCCCGAGGGCGCGCCGAACCGGTCGTCGCCGCTGAGCCGGACGTAGGGCGGGCCGTTGAGGTCGCCGATCAGGCTGCCCAGCGGCTGTACGACCCCCTTGGTGCCGTCCATCAGCTCGTACATGCAGCCGAGGTCCAGGTCGACGTTGACGACGCCCTGGGTGTGCGCCTGGACCACCTCGGGCTGGAAGAGCTTGAGGGGGCGCCGCAGCCGGCCGCTCTGGCGCGAGCGGCCCTCGATGTCCGAGGTCCGCATCCGCCAGGACAGATTGACCCGGAGGTTGCCCGAGAGGGCGCCCTGTTTGTTGAGCGAGATCGTGGCGTTCCGTTTGGACAGCACGATGGCGCTCGACGTCGAGTTGCCCGAGTCGAACTGCGCCGCGCGCCCCGGCCACAGGCCGTCGAAGAATCCCATACCAACCCCCACCTGTTCCGCGCGCCCCGGACATCACTGCGGGACGGCCACCGGGCCGGGTCCGGGAGATCCCGGAGAGCCGTCGCCGTGTGGGCCGCCCCGCAGAGAGCGTTCCTCAATCCTTACCGGGTCACACCCCGGAGGACACTTCGGCCTTGCTGTCCGAGCCGCCGCTCTCGCCCGACTGCGCGGCGAGCGCACGGTTGCGCCTGACCGAGGACCAGAAGGAGAGGGCGATCAGGATCACGCCGACCGAGCCGGTGATGAACTCGTTGATCTCGTACTGGATGGTGATCAGCAGGATGATCGAGAGCGCGCCGATCGCGTAGTGCGCGCCGTGCTCCAGGTAGACGTAGTCGTCGAGCGTGCCCTCGCGCACCAGGTAGACGGTGAGCGAACGGACGTACATGGCGCCGATGCCGAGGCCGAGGGCCATCAGCACGATCTCGTTGGTGATCGCGAAGGCGCCGATGACGCCGTCGAAGGAGAACGAGGCGTCCAGGACTTCCAGGTAGAGGAAGAGGAAGAACGCGGCCTTACCCGCGAGGGCGATCCCGGTGACGGGCTTGCCCTTCTCCTTGGCCTCTTCCTCGGCCTCGTGCTCGCGCTCCTCCTCTTCCTCCAGCTTGCCCTCGAAGAATCCGGAGAGCCCGCCGACGACGAGGTAGGTGATCAGACCGGCGATGCCGGAGAGCATGACCGTCGCCGCCTTGTCCACGTCCCCGCCACCGTGCTGGTGGGCCTGGGTCGCGAAGGTCATGGCGGTGATGAGCAGGATGATCAGCGCGACGCAGACCGACAGCATGTCGACCTTGCCGAGCTTGGCGAGCGGACGCTCGATCCAGCGCAGCCAGTGGATGTCACGGTCCTCGTCGAAAATGAAGTCGAGGAAGATCATCAACAGGAACATGCCACCGAAGGCGGCGATCGACGGATGGGCGTCCGTGACCAGTTCCTTGTAGCGGTCGGGGTCATTGAAGGACAGGTCGATGGCCTCGATCGGTCCGAGCTGGGCGCTCACGGCCACGATCACGACGGGGAACACCAGTCGCATACCGAAGACGGCGATGAGGATGCCGATTGTGAGGAAGATCTTCTGCCAGAAGGCATTCATCTTCTTCAGGATTCCGGCGTTGATCACCGCGTTGTCGAAGGACAGCGAGATCTCCAGGACGGACAGGATCGCGACGATGCCGAATGCCTGCCACCCCCCGTAGAAAATCGCTGCGACCAGGCCGAGCGCGGTGACCGCGAACGACCAGCCGAAGGTTTTCAGAACCACTGGCTCCCCATCGTGTTATGTAAAGGGTCTCCCCCGGTGTGTCGGGGCTCCCCCGCGCTGGTGCGCGGCGTTATGAAACGTTGACGCCGAAGTCTAGAGCGATGCCTCGCAGGCCTGACGCATACCCCTGGCCGACTGCACGGAACTTCCACTCGCCGTTGTACCGGTAGAGCTCGCCGAAGATCATCGCGGTCTCCGTCGAGGCGTCCTCGCTCAGGTCGTAGCGGGCCAGTTCCTGGCCGTCGGCCTGGTTGACGACCCGGATGAAAGCGTTGCTGACCTGGCCGAACGCCTGGCCCCGGTTGTCCGCGTCGTGGATCGAGACCGGGAAGACGATCTTGTCGCAGTGGGCCGGGACCTGGTCGAGACGGACGATGACGGACTCGTCGTCGCCGTCGCCCTCCCCGGTGAGGTTGTCGCCGGTGTGCTCGACGGAGCCGTCCGGGCTCGTGAGGTTGTTGTAGAAGACGAACCACTCGTCACCGAGCACCCGGCCCGACTGGCACAGCAGTGCGCTGGCGTCGAGGTCGAAGGCGGCTCCCGTGGTGGAGCGTGCGTCCCAGCCGAGCCCGACCAGCACCTGTGTGAGGTTGGGTGCGACCTTGGAGAGGGAGACATTGCCTCCCTTGGCGAGCGTGACGCCCATGTGTGTCCTCCCCGAGTCGTGTAAAACGCTGCCGGGCGCTTTCGACGCCCGAGGCCGGGCGTCGAAAGCGCCCGGTCAGGGGGGTGTCCGGCCCGGTGCTGATCCGGACCGGACACCCTCCGGGGCCCGAACGTCAGACGTTGACGCCGAAGTCCTGGGCGATGCCGCGCAGACCGGAGGCGTACCCCTGGCCGATGGCACGGAACTTCCACTCGGCGCCGTTGCGGTAGAGCTCGCCGAAGACCATGGCGGTCTCCGTCGAGGCGTCCTCGCTCAGGTCGTAGCGGGCGAGCTCGGTGTTGTCGGCCTGGTTGACCACGCGGATGTACGCGTTGCGAACCTGGCCGAAGCTCTGCTGACGGCTCTCGGCCTCGTAGATCGAGACCGGGAAGACGATCTTGTCGACATCGGCCGGCACACCGGCGAGGTTCACCTTGATGACCTCGTCGTCGCCCTCGCCCTCACCGGTGGTGTTGTCACCGGTGTGCTCGACGGATCCGTCGGGGCTCTTCAGGTTGTTGAAGAAGACGAAATTGCCGTCCGCCGCGACCTTGCCCTCGGCGTTCGCCAGCAGCGCGCTGGCGTCGAGGTCGAAGTCGCCGCCGGTGGTGGTGCGGGCGTCCCAGCCCAGACCGACGATGACCGCGGTCAGGTTGGGCGCGGCCTTGGTCAGCGAGACGTTGCCGCCCTTGCTGAGGCTGACTCCCACGAGTCCTCCAGTAGTTTTCTCAGGGGCCGGCAGAAACCAGTGTCCCCGTCGTTCATTGGCATCGGATCAACGATTGGATCCTAGTGACCGGTTCCCGGCCAAAACAGGCTTTGGACCGGGCGTCGCCAGGAGATCACGTCAGAGCGCTTCGAGCGCCTTGACGTAGTCGTTCAGGTCACGGGCGTCGGGGAGGCCGTTGACGACGCTCCAGCGGACGACGCCCGCCTTGTCGATGACGAAGGTGCCGCGCACCGCGCAGCCCTTGTCCTCGTCGAAGACGCCGTACGCCCGCGAGGCCTCCCCGTGCGGCCAGAAGTCGGACAGCAGCGGGTACTCCAGGCCCTCCTGCTCGGCGAAGACGCGCAGGGTGTGGATGGAGTCGTTGGAGACGGCGAGCAGCTGGGTGCCCTCGTCCTCGAAGCGGGGCAGCTCGTCGCGGAGCGCGCACAGCTCACCGGTGCAGACACCGGTGAAGGCGAACGGGTAGAAGACCAGCACCACGTTCTTCTCGCCGCGGAACTCCGACAGCCGCACGGTCCGGCCGTGCTGGTCCTTGAGCTGGAAGTCCGGAGCCTCGCTGCCGACCTCGATCGTCATGGAACACGCATCCCTTCGCCGCTTCTCCGCATCCCGGGCCGAGTCCGTCCGGGTGACACCCACCCTACGCAGGGGCCTCGGGCGGCTCCCGGAGGGGCCGTGGACGCGCGAGGACGTACGAAGGCCCCCACGGGTGCGGTGTGCGCCTGTGGGGGCCCCGGGATGGTGCAGAGAGTGGTTCAGCGCTTGGCCTTGGCCCCCTTGGGGGTGACCAGACGGCTGCCCGTCCAGTCCTTGCCCGCGCTGATGCTCTTGGTCTGGGCGAGACCGGCTGTCTGGGCAGCCTCATTGATGTCGCTCGGTTCGACGTATCCGTCACGGCCGGTCTTCGGCGTCATCAGCCAGACCGTACCGCCGTCCTCGATCAGACCAATGGCATCCACCAGCGCGTCCGTAAGGTCGCCGTCCTCGTCGCGGAACCAGAGCAGGACGACGTCCGCGACGTCGTCGTACTCCTCATCGACGAGTTCCTGGCCGGTAGTGGCCTCAATGCCCTCACGGAGCTCCAGCTCGACGTCTTCGTCGTAGCCGATCTCCTGGACCACTTGTCCGGGCTCGAACCCCAGGCGTGCTGCCGGGTTGGTCCGCTCCTCCGCGTGGTCCGCGGTCGCGCTCACGGGTTGCCTCCTGATCATGTCTTCGGAAAATGCTGCAGCCACGCGCGTGCGCGGGGCGTTGGCCGTAGTCCACACGGGCTCGGCGAATCGCGCAAGTACCCAGCGTGCGAGACCGCCTATACGGTGACGTTCCCTGCCACGTCGCCGCAACTCTCGGCATGTCTCCGGGCGGCTTCCCCGGGTGGCCCCGGGTCACTCCATCCGTTTACGTCCTTCCTCAGCTTATGCCGTTTCGATCCGCCAATCGGAGTCGAACAGCCTTTGGGAACGCTTGAGCGCCTTGGGCGTAAGGTTGCGGTTTGCCCGTACCCAGCCGCGTACTGCCCATACTCGTGCCCCGCGGACGAGTTTTCGGAACCTCGGGGTTACCCCACGGTAGAGATGACGTTCGGGCCCTCGCGGTAGCACGATGGAGGCGGCGAACACAGACTTGACCGTGTTGTCCGTGTCATCCGGGGGTCACATTCCCCGTAACCAGGCCCCGCAGAGCACCACCGAACAGCGAAGGAACAGTGTGGCTTCCGGATCCGATCGCAACCCGATCATCATTGGCGGCCTTCCGAGCCAGGTCCCGGACTTTGATCCCGAGGAGACCCGGGAATGGCTCGACTCCCTCGACGCCGCCGTCGACGAGCGCGGCCGTGAGCGGGCCCGCTATCTGATGCTCCGGCTCATCGAGCGCGCGCGGGAGAAGCGCGTCGCCGTGCCGGAGATGCGCAGCACGGACTACGTGAACACGATCGCCACGAAGGACGAGCCGTTCTTCCCCGGCGACGAGGAGATCGAGCGCAAGGTCCTCAACGCGACCCGCTGGAACGCCGCCGTGATGGTCTCGCGGGCCCAGCGTCCCGGGATCGGCGTCGGCGGCCACATCGCCACCTTCGCGTCCTCCGCATCGCTGTACGACGTGGGCTTCAACCACTTCTTCCGCGGCAAGGACCAGGGCGACGGCGGCGACCAGATCTTCTTCCAGGGGCACGCGTCCCCGGGGATCTACGCCCGCGCGTTCCTCCTCGACCGGCTCAGCGAGGCGCAGCTCGACGCGTTCCGCCAGGAGAAGTCGAAGGCCCCGAACGGTCTGTCCAGCTACCCGCACCCGCGGCTGATGCCGGACTTCTGGGAGTTCCCCACCGTCTCGATGGGCCTCGGCCCGCTCGGCGCGATCTACCAGGCGCGGATGAACCGCTACATGGAGGCGCGCGGCATCGCCGACACCTCCGCGTCGCACGTCTGGGCCTACCTCGGCGACGGCGAGATGGACGAGCCGGAGTCGCTGGGCCAGCTGTCCATCGCGGCCCGCGAGGGCCTGGACAACCTGACCTTCGTGGTCAACTGCAACCTCCAGCGCCTCGACGGCCCGGTACGCGGCAACGGCAAGATCATCCAGGAACTGGAGTCGCAGTTCCGGGGCGCCGGCTGGAACGTCATCAAGCTGGTCTGGGACCGCTCCTGGGACCCGCTGCTGGCGCAGGACCGCACGGGCATCCTGGTCAACCGGCTGAACACCACGCCGGACGGGCAGTTCCAGACGTACGCCACCGAGACCGGCAAGTACATCCGCGAGCACTTCTTCGGCGACGACCCGCGGCTGCGGGACATGGTCAAGGACATGACCGACCAGCAGATCCTGCACCTGGGCCGCGGCGGTCACGACCACCGCAAGGTCTACGCGGCCTACGCGGCGGCCAAGGCGCACAAGGGCCAGCCGACGGTCATCCTGGCGCAGACGGTCAAGGGCTGGACGCTGGGGCCGAACTTCGAGGGCCGCAACGCGACCCACCAGATGAAGAAGCTCACGGTCGAGGACCTCAAGCGCTTCCGGGACCGGCTGCACATCCCGATCACGGACCAGCAGCTGGACGAGGGCTACCCGCCCTACTACCACCCGGGCCGCGACTCGGAGGAGATCCAGTACATGCACGACCGCCGCCAGGGTCTGGGCGGTTATGTCCCGACCCGTGTGGTGCGTGCGAAGCCGCTGGCCCTGCCCGAGGACAAGACGTACGCGGCTGCGAAGAAGGGTTCGGGAACGCAGTCGATCGCCACGACCATGGCGTTCGTCCGCGTTCTGAAGGACCTCATGCGGGACAAGGAGATCGGCAAGCGTTTCGTGCTGATCGCCCCCGATGAGTACCGCACCTTCGGCATGGACGCGTTCTTCCCGAGTGCGAAGATCTACAACCCGCTCGGCCAGCAGTACGAGGCGGTCGACCGGGATCTGCTGCTCGCGTACAAGGAGTCCCCGACCGGGCAGATGCTGCACGACGGCATCTCCGAGGCGGGCTGTACGGCCTCGCTGATCGCGGCCGGTTCGGCGTACGCCACGCACGGCGAGCCGCTGATCCCGGTGTACGTCTTCTACTCGATGTTCGGCTTCCAGCGCACCGGCGACCAGTTCTGGCAGATGGCCGACCAGCTCGCGCGCGGCTTCGTGCTGGGCGCGACCGCCGGCCGGACGACGCTGACCGGTGAGGGCCTCCAGCACGCGGACGGCCACTCGCAGCTGCTGGCCTCGACGAACCCGGGCTGTGTCGCGTACGACCCGGCCTACGGTTTCGAGATCGCGCACATCATGAAGGACGGGCTGCGCCGGATGTACGGCGAGGCGAACGAGGACGTCTTCTACTACCTCACCGTCTACAACGAGCCGATCCAGCACCCGGCCGAGCCGGAGGACGTGGACGTCGAGGGCATCCTCAAGGGCATCCACCGCTTCAGCACCGGCGAGAAGGGCGAGATCCCGGCCCAGATCATGGCGTCCGGTGTGGCGGTCCCCTGGGCCCTGGAGGCGCAGAAGATCCTCGCGGACGAGTG
Source organism: Streptomyces sp. NPDC020884 (assembly GCF_044333935.1). NCBI lineage: Bacteria > Bacillati > Actinomycetota > Actinomycetes > Kitasatosporales > Streptomycetaceae > Streptomyces > Streptomyces sp. NPDC020884. The sequence continues at coordinate 645,549 of NZ_JBIRRY010000001.1, forward strand.
GAACGTCAAGGCGGACGTCTGGTCGGCGACCTCCTGGAACGAGCTGCGCCGCGAGGCGGTGGACGTGGAGCGCTACAACCTCCTGCACCCGGAGGAGGAGCAGCGCGTCCCGTACGTGACGAAGAAGCTCGAAGCGGCCCAGGGCCCCTTCGTGGCGGTCTCGGACTGGATGCGTTCGGTGCCGGACCAGATCGCGCGCTGGGTGCCGGGCGCCTACCAGTCGCTGGGCGCGGACGGCTTCGGCTTCGCCGACACCCGGGGTGCGGCCCGCCGGTTCTTCCACATCGACGCGCAGTCGATCGTGCTGGCGGTCCTCACCGAGCTGGCCAAGGAGGGCAGGATCGACCGGTCGGCCCTGAAGACGGCGGTGGACCGCTACGAGCTCCTGGACGTGGCCGCGGCCGATCCGGGCGCGGCGGGCGGCGACGCGTAGGCACAGTCTGATCCGAGGGGCGGTGGCGCGGGAGCGTCGCCGCCCCTCGGCGTTCCCGGGCCGGCGCGCCGGCGGACGGTTTACGGCGGGCGGCGGGCGGCTTGCGGCGGACGGCTTGCGGCGGGCGGCGGGTTCAGTTCTCCCAGATCTTGAAGGCCCGCACCTGGTACGGGGACCGGGGCGTCCAGGTGCCGCCGCCGGGGTACGTCTCGAACTCCCCCGTCTCCGCGCACTCGGCGGACTGGTAGGTCGTGACGGGCCGCCCGGTGCGGTTGGCGAGCGACTGGGCGTCGCCGCCCTTCGGCAGCGGGGTGCAGCTCTCGATGTCCACGTCGGAGAGCTCGAAGGTGTGCCGGGCCCCGGTGAAGTCGGGCTTCTTCCAGAGGCAGAGCCTGCCCGCCTCGCAGGTCCCGAGGCCGACGCCCGGGGAGCGCTCCGGAGCGGCTGCCGCCCGGTCGTGGGCCAGGGCCTGGGGAACGAGTGCGGTGACGGCCAGGGCGGCCGCGGCGAGAACGGTCGTACGCATGGTGGATCAACCCCCGTGGTTGGTCGGTGCTGTTCTTCCGCCGCTCACTCTGAGTCACCGGACCGGCGGGGCGAAAGAGGTGCCCGGGGGTCTCCACCCTGATAGGCGAGAGCCCCGCCGAAAGGATTCGGCGGGGCTCCGACCTGCGCTGTGTTGACGGCCTGCGCCGCTTCGGGCGTCAGATGTGGCCGACTCCGGCGCCGGCCTCGGCGTTCGCGCCGCGCTTGGTGAGCGTGGCGACGAAGGCGGCGATCACGGCGACGACGCCGGCGACCGTGAAGGCCAGGCCCATCCCCGACATGAAGGTGTCGTGGATGACCCCGCCGATGCGGTCGATGACGTCCGGCGTCATGCCGGGCGCCTTGGCGAGCTCCTCGGCCGGGACCATGCCGAACTCGGCGGCCTCCTCCAGCTTCGGGTCGGGGACGCCGGGCAGGCCCGCGCCCGCCCAGTTGTCCGCGAACTCGGCGCTGACCTTGGAGGACATGACCGCGCCGAGGACAGCGGTGCCGAGCGCGCCGCCGACCTGCATGGCGGCCTGCTGGAGGCCGCCGGCCACGCCGGAGAGCTCCATGGGGGCGTTGCCCACGATGACCTCGGTGGCGCCGACCATGACCGGGGCGAGCCCGCAGCCGAGCAGGGCGAACCAGAGGGACATCGCGAAGGTGCCGGTGGACTCGCTGAGCGTGGTCATGCCGAACATCGCGGTGGCCGTGCAGACCATGCCGCCGACCAGCGGGACGCGGGGGCCGTACTTGGTGATCAGCAGGCCGGCGACCGGCGAGGAGACGATCATCATGGCGGTCAGCGGCAGCAGATGCAGACCGCTGTCGACCGGGCTGAGGCCGTGGACGCCCTGGAGGAAGAACGTCACGAAGAAGAGGCCGCCCATGAAGGCGAAGGCCATCAGCATCATGAGGACGACACCGGCCGTCAACGGGATGGAACGGAACATCCCCAGCGGGACGAGCGGTTCCTTGACCTTGGTCTCCCAGAGGCCGAAGGCGAAGAAGAGCAGGATCGCCAGGCCCAGCCACGCCCAGGTCCGGCCGTCGCCCCAGCCCCAGGACTCACCGGCCTTGATGATGCCCCAGATCAGGGAGAACATCGCGCCCGAGAGCAGCGCGATGCCGAGGACGTCGAAGGAGCGCGGTGCGTTGGCGGCGCGGTGGTCCTTGAGGATCACCAGGCCGAAGACGAGCGCGACGACGCCGACCGGCACGTTGATGAAGAAGACCGACTGCCAGCTGACGTGCTCGACGAGCAGACCGCCGACGATCGGACCGCCCGCGGTGGACGCTCCGATGACCATGCCCCAGATGCCGATCGCCATGTTCAGCTTCTCGGCCGGGAAGGTGGCGCGCAGCAGGCCGAGTGCGGCCGGCATCAGCAGGGCGCCGAAGAGGCCCTGGAGCACGCGGAAGAGGATGACCAGCGAGATCTCGCTGGAGAGACCGATCGCACCGGAGGCGAGGGCGAAGCCCGCGATGCCGATGAGGAAGGTCTGGCGGTGGCCGAAGCGGTCGCCCAGCTTGCCCGCGGTGATCAGGGCGACGGCGAGGGCGAGCAGATAACCGTTGGTGATCCACTGGACGTCGGCGAGCGAGGCTCCGAGATCCCGCTGGATCGCGGGGTTCGCGATGGCGACGATGGTGCCGTCGAGGGCGACCATCATCACGCCGATGGCGACGGCGAAGAGGGTCAGCCAGGGGTGGCCGCGAAGCCCCTTGACCGGGGCGGATACTGCGTTGTCTTCAGGCTCCCGCGGCGCCTTCTCGACGGTGGTCTGACTAGTCATACGGGGAGACTAGTGACAGCCGCTGACAGTTGACAAACCAATTCACAAGACAGTAACTGTCACGTAGCTCACACGTCGCGCACAGGTATGCTGAGCTGGACAAACACGGGAAAAGAGGGACCGGTACGTGACCGACGGGCAGACAGTCGAGCCCCGAGTCGGACTGCGTGAACGTAAGAAGCAGCGCACCCGTGACGCCTTGTTGCGGGCCGCCCTCGAACTGTTCACCACCCAGGGGTACGAGCGCACCACCGTCGACGAGATCGTCGACGCGGTGGAGGTCTCCCAGCGCACCTTCTTCCGCTACTTCGCGAGCAAGGAGGACACGGCCTTCGCGGTGCAGGAGATGGTCGAGTCCCGCTTCATCGAGGAGCTGCGCCGGCGCCCCGCGGGCGAGGCGCCCTTCGAGGCCATGCGCCGGGCGGTGCTGTGCGCGTGGAACAGCATCGGCGAGGCGATCGAGGAGGTCGTCACCGTCGACCTCCATATGCGGACCTATCAGATGATCGAGTCGACCCCCTCCCTGCTCGCCACCCATATGCGGCGCGGGGTCGCCGTGGAGAACCAGATCGCCCGGCTGATCGCGGAGCGCGAGGGGCTCGACGTGGAGCGGGACCCCCGGCCGCGGGTGGCCGTCGCCGCGTTCTCCGGGGTGATGCGGGTGACCGGCCAGCTGTGGGGCCAGGGGTCCGATCCGAGCGTGGAGGCGCTGCGCGACCTGACCGAGGAGTACCTCGACCAGCTCGCCCCGGCCCTCGCCCGGGACTGGCGCCGGGAGTGGCCCCCGGAGTAGCACAGCTTCGGGGCGCCGGTGACCCTGCGTGAAGAATCCGGGGTGAATCCTTCGCGGACGGGTGATGTACGTCACCCGAATCACGGTGGTCGGCGCGCGTCTCCTAGGGTGTTGCGCAGTGACTTCTTTCGACACCTCCCCCACGTTGACCGCATGGCGCGCGCTGCTCGCCGTAGCGGTCGTGTTCGTGATGCTGGCGACGACGGGCTGGAGCGCCGTCAGCCATCAGCACTCCGACGGGCCACGCGAGCTCGCACTCGCGGCCTGGGCCCGGGACCGGATAGCGGGCCGCTCACTGCCGGAGGCCGATGCTCCCGCCTATCGGCTGGCCCACTTCTTCGCCACCCTGACCTCGGGGCAGCAGGTCGAGCTCGCGGGCAGGTATCCATCGGTGGTGGGGAATCTGAACGGCGCGCCGGTCACCCTGCGCTACCACGCCAACCGGGTGGCCCTCCGGCAGGCGGTGGCCGTGGAGAAGGCGCGGGCGCACGACGAGAAGCTCTCGCCGGACGGCCGCGACGAGGCGGGGAAACGTCTCGACCGGTTCCGGTCGATGCTCGCGGGCCGGCGCCAGATCTTGGCCTTCGATCCATCCGGGAAGGGCCGTGCGGCCGAGGTGTTCGGGAGTCTCGACCGGGCCGCCCGGGTCTCCGTCGTCGTCCCGGGCGTCGACACCCATCTGCTGACCCTGGAGCGCAGCGAGCGCGTGCACACGGCCCCCGTCGGCATGGCCAAGTCCCTGTACGGGGCTGAGCGCACGGCCTCCCCGGGCACCCGTACGGCCGTCATCGCCTGGGCCGACTACACCGCCCCGGCCGGTCTCGGCATGGACGCGGCGCTGGGCGGGCTCGCGGCGGACGGCGCGGTCCGGCTGAACGCGATGGTCCGCGCACTGCCCGGCGCCTCGAAGGTCTCGCTGTTCTGCCACAGCTACGGCTCCGTGGTGTGCGGGGTCGCGGCGCACCGGGCCCCCGACCGGGTGGCCGACATCGCGGTCGCGGGCAGCCCCGGCATGCGGGCCGCCAACGCCGGGCAGTTGGAGACCGACGCCCGGATCTGGGCGACGCGGGACGGGGACGACTGGATCGGGGAAGTACCGCATCTGGAGTTCGGCGGGATCGGTCACGGGGCCGACCCGGTCGACCCGGCCTTCGGCTCGCGGATCGTCTCGGCGGCCGGGGCGGCCGGGCACAGCGGCTACTTCGAACCGGGCACCGAGAGCCTGGACAACTTCGCCGCGATCGGCGTCGGGGCGTACGGATCGGTGAGCTGCGCGAGTGCCGACAGCGCATGTCACAGCGGTATTTCCGGCGAGCGGGGCGGCTGACGCGCGTAGAGGGGCGTGTCGCACGGATTGACTGGGAGACCCTCCGACTGACGGTGGGTCTTACTCCGAGGGGGGACGTGCGGGACTGTGCCGCATACGATGAGGCACATGGGTGATGTGCTGGCCGGAATTCATGCCACCTGGGAGTTCGACACCGACTCCGTGCTCATCCGTTTCGAACGGGGCATCCGCACACCGAAGCTCTTCCAGAGCCTGCGGGAACGCCGCATCCCGTATGCGGCGCTGTCGTCGGTGACGCTGACCCCGGGCAAGCGGAGCACGGTGGTCCTGCGTGCCGTGCCGAGACCGGGTGCCGACCCCCTGGTGGAGGCTGCCTCCGGGCAGCTCAAGGAGGGGTGCGACCCCTATCGCCTGGTGCTTCCGGCGGAGCGCGAGGTGCTCGCCGAGTACTACGCGGACGAGCTGCGGGCCCTGCTGGACCCGGCCTCCGACGAGCCCGCCGACCGCTTCCTGGTGGCCGCTCCCGAGGCCCCGATGAACTTCAAGGCGTACGACGGCCGGGCCAGCTTCGACGGTGAACGGATCTCCTTCCGGTGGTCCTGGACCGGGGCCTCCAGCGCCAAGTGGAAAGCCGGCGACCAGACCTTCCGGGTCGGTGAACTGGCCGGAATCGTGTGGCGCTCGCCCGAGGCCCTGGACGGCTATCTGCGTCTGGTGCCCCGCGCGGCGGCCCCGGTCGACCACCGCACCGGCGGCAGCCTGGGCGATCTGCACGGTCCCGGCGGCTCCGGGGGCGCGGACGGCGGGGCGGGGGCCGTGGCGCCCGTCGAGCCCGCGGTCACCCGTGCCGCGGACCAGGATCCGGCGGCCGTGCTGTTCGGCCTGGGCTACGGGCCGGTGCACGAGTCGCTGCCCTTCGCCGCCGCCGTGCTGGAATCCGTACGCCGGATCCAGCCCGCGCCCACCGCCTCCGCGCCGGTCCTGGTGAACGCAGGGCGGCGCGATCCGGCGGACATCGCCGAGCGGATACATCACCTCGGCGAGCTGCACCAGGCCGGCCTGGTGACGGACGCCGAGTACAGCGCGAAGAAGGCCCAGCTGCTCGCGGAGCTGTGACCCCCCTGCCCCGGCCATGACCCCGTACCGGGGTATGAGGCGATCCGCCCGAGGGTCGCGACCCCGGTATGACGCCCCCGGCACCCCGGTCTGCCTAGGCTGACCGGGCCATGTCCACTTCCCCCGCCGGGCCCCCGCCGCCCGCCGACGGCCTGCTGAGCGCCGCCCGCCGCAATCTGCGCGAGCTCGCCCACGGGCTGTCCCACGCGTCCCATCCGCCCACCCCGCTGCTGGCGCAAGCCCCGAAGCTGTGGCAGCGGATGCTGCCGTACGTCGTGGTGCTCGCCCTGACCGCGACCTTCCTCCCGGTCACCATCAACGTCCTGACCTCGCAGTACGCCGTGCCGGGCGCGCTGGCCGGGGCGCTCGGGGTGGCCCAGGCTGCTCCCCTGCTGATGCTGGCCCACCGGCCGCTCCAGGCGTGGTGGATCATCTTCCCGGCCGACGTCGTGGGCGCTTTCGTGCTGCTGGCGCACCCCTCCGAGCAGCACGACACCTGGCCCTGGCCGCCCCCGGTGCTGATCGCCTACCTCTTCCTGCTGCTGGCCCTAGGCCTGCGCGAGACCCGGCGGACCGTCGTCGCCGTGTGGGCGGTGACGGCCGCGACCGGGGCGGTGCTGCATCTGATCGCACCGGCGGACCGCAGCACCGGCAGCGCCCTGCTGCTGCCGATCCTCGGCGCGGTGGTGCTGGTGATCGGCGGCGCGGTACGGGAGCGGGGCGAGGCGACCCGGCGGCTGGCCGAGCAGGAGACGATCAGCGAGGCGGAGCGGGCGCAGCGCACGCTGCTGGAGGAACGGGCGCGCATCGCCCGTGAGCTGCACGACGTGGTCGCGCACCATATGTCGGTGATCACCGTGCAGGCCGACTCCGCGCCGTACCGCATCCCCGGTCTTCCGGAGCCCGCGCAGGAGGAGTTCGCCGCCATCGCGTCGGCCGCGCGGGAGTCGCTCGGTGAGATGCGGCGGCTGCTGTCGGTGCTGCGCAGCGACGGCACCGAGGGCGACCGGGCGCCGCAGCCGGGCCTGGACCGGCTCCAGCAGTTGGTGGAGGCGACGGTACGGGCCGGGCTTCCGGCGGAGCTGTCGCTCGCCGCGGATCTGGGCGAGGTGCCGTCGGCGGTGGATCTGTCGGCGTACCGGATCGTGCAGGAGGCGCTGGCCAATGTGGTGCGGCACGCACCCGGGGCCCGCACCCAGGTCTCGGTCCGGGCCTCCTCGGGCCATCTGAACGTGCTGGTGGTCAACGGGCCCGCGCCGAAGCCCGCTTCGCCGCTGGAGAGCGCCGGGACCGGGCACGGGCTGGTGGGCATGCGGGAGCGCGTACGGTTGACCGGCGGCACGCTGGACACCGGGCCGCTGCCCGACGGCGGGTTCCGGGTGGCCGCCCGGATGCCCCTGCCTCCGGCCAAGTCGCCGTCCGCCCCACCCCCTTCGGAGGACCTGTGACCATCCGCGTGATCATCGTCGACGACCAGGCCATGGTGCGGGCCGGGTTCGCGGCGCTGCTGGCGGCACAGAGCGACATCGACGTGGTGGGCGAGGCGGCGGACGGCCGCCAGGGCGTCGACGTCAGCCGCAACCAGCATCCCGACGTCGTCCTGATGGACGTCCGGATGCCGGAGATGGACGGACTGGCCGCCGCCCGCGAGCTGTTGAACCCGCCGGTGGGGGTGGTGCACCGGCCGAAGGTCCTGATGCTCACCACGTTCGACGTCGACGACTACGTGTACGAGGCGCTGCGCGCCGGGGCGTCCGGCTTCCTGCTCAAGGACGCCCCGCCCGCCGATCTGATCGCCGCGGTACGGGTGGTGGCGGCCGGGGACGCGCTGCTCGCGCCCTCGGTGACCCGGCGGCTGATCGCGGACTTCGCGGCGCAACGGCCGTCGGGCGCGACGCGCGGCGGCCAGGCGCTCCGCCTGAACGGGCTCACCCCGCGCGAGAGCGAGGTGCTGGAGCTGATCGCCCGGGGGCTGTCGAACCAGGAGATCGCGGGGCGGCTGGTGCTGGCGGAGCAGACCGTGAAGACGCACATCGGGCGGGTACTGGCCAAGCTGGACCTGCGGGACCGGGCGCAGGCGGTGATCTTCGCGTACGAGTCGGGGCTGGTGACGCCGGGAGACGCGGGGGCGTGAGCCAGGCGCTCGCCGTGTGGGACTTGGGCGCGTGAGCGGCCGTCGCCGTGCGGCCCGGGGGCGCGGGGGCGTGAGCCAGGCGCTCGCCGTGTGGGACATGGGCTCGTGAGCGGCCGCCGCCGTGCGGCCCGGGGGCGCGCCAGCTACCGCCGCCGTGCGGCATCGGACGCGTGAGCCACCGCCGTACGGCACGCGGGCGCGCCAGCTACCGCCCCACGGCACGGGGCGCGCGAGTCGCCGCCGTACGGCACCGGGTGCATGAGCCACTGTCGTACGGCACGGGGCGCATGAGCCACTGCCCCACGCGGCACGAGGCACGCGAGCCACCGCCGTACGACACCGGGCGCATAGCCACCGCCCCACGGCACGAGGCGCGCAAGTCACCGCCGTACGACACCGGGCGCACGAGCCACCGCCCCACGGCACGGGGCGCGCGAGCCACCGCCCCACGGCACCGGCCGCCGGAACCCACCCCCGCCCCACAGACTGCTCGCCCAAGTAGCGCCCGCTGCACGGCACTTCGCCGTCCTGGCGGCCGGCGTTCGCGGGCTCCTCGTCCACCCCCTACCCCAGTAGCATCCCGCGGTTGGCTCCCCGGTGTGACGCCCCCTCACCCGTCCTCTTCCTACCTTCCTCCCGGTCGCACCGGTCGGTGCGGTTCCGGAGAGGGAGGGCACGATGCGCCGATACGCGAGGACCCTGGTCGCGGTGGCACTGGCCACGACCGTGGTGACGGGCACCGCGGGCTGGGTTTCGACGGATGCGCAGCAGGCGCTGACCGGGCCGCCCCCGGGCAGCGCCTCGTGGCGGGCGGACCGGGCGCTGGGGACGGAGCTGCCCGACCCGGAGCGGGCCGCGCCCACCGACGTCGCGGCGTTCTTCGCGGGGTTGGCGGCCGACGAGCGGAACCTCCTGCTCCTGCGCCATCCGTCCGTCGTCGGCAATCTCGACGGAGCCCCCCTCGAGCTGCGCTACCGGGCCAACGCCCTGGCGCTGGCCGCCGAGGACGACCCCCGCTACCGCTCGCTCGCCGCCCCGGGCCGGCAGATCCTCGCGTTCGACCCGCGCGGCCGCGGCCAGGTCGCCGAGGTCTTCGGCGACCTGCGCACGGCGCACCGGGTCTCGGTGGTGGTGCCCGGGTCCGACAACGACGCCGGGAACTTCGACCGGAAGGTCGCCGCGCACGGGGCCCCGGCCGGCATGGCCAGGACCCTGCGCACGGAGGCCGGTCCGGGGACCGCCGTCATCGCCTGGGCCGGATACACCACGCCGGTGGGCGTCGGCATCGACGCGGCCACCGGCACGCTCGCGGAGGCGGGAGCCGGGCGGCTGACCCGGTTCGCGGAGGGCCTGACGGCGGACGGGCTGCCCCGGCCCGCCGTGTTCTGCCACAGCTACGGCTCGGTGGTCTGCGGTCTTGCCGCCCCCCGGCTGTCCGCCACCGACCTGGTGGTCCTCGGCTCCCCCGGGATGCGGGCGGACGATGTCGCGGGGCTGCGGACAAAGGCCCGGGTGTGGGCGGCGAAGGACCCCACGGACTGGATCGACGACGTGCCGAACGTGCGTTTCGCGGGCCTCGGCCACGGGGCGGACCCGGCCGACCCGGCGTTCGGCGCCCGCCGCGTGCCGGCGGACGAGGCCCGGGGCCACGCCGGCTACTTCGCCCCCGGGACGGATTCGCTCAGGGCCTTCGCCGCCATCGCGCGCGGCGACGCGGAAGCGGCCGGGGAAGCGTCGGAAGCCGGGCAAGCGGTGGCAGGCGCGGAAGCCCTGGCCGCCGCGTCGGGCCCGCAAGCCCCGGCCGCCGCGTCGGGCCCCCAAGCCCCGCACGCCCCGGCCGGCTCCCACGCCCCGGAAGGTGCGGCCCGATGAACGCCCTGCGCAAGAACACGCGACAGCTCGCGGCCCGGATCGACGCGTCCACCCCCGCCCACCGCGACCGCGCGATCGACGGTCTGCGGGCCCTGGCGCTGCTCGCCGTGCCGCTCGGCCACTGGATGCTCGGCGGGTTCCGGCTGGACGCAGACGGCCTGCACAACGCGAGCCCGCTCTCGACGTTCGGGGGGCTCGCGCCGTTCAGCTGGGTGCTCCAGATGCTGGGCATCTTCTTCCTGGTCGGCGGGTACGCCTCGGTGCTCTCCTACCGCCGCCGGACCTCGACGACGGCCGCCTGGCTGGGCGGCCGGCTGACCCGTCTCGGCCGGCCGGTGCTCGGGGTGAGCGCCGTGTGGGCGGTGCTGCTCGCGGCGCTGTCCGCGCTGGGCGTGCCCGGCGACACCCTGCGTACGGGGTCGACGCTGGTGATCCAGCCGCTCTGGTTCGTCGGGGTGTACACCGTGGTCACGGCCCTCACCCCGGTCTGTGTGACGCTGGCGCGAAGGTTCGGCGGCTGGGCGGCGCTGCCGCTGCTCGCGTCGGTCGCGGTGGTGGACTTCCTGCGCTACGGGCCCTTCGCGGAGGCCATGCCGTCCTGGCTGAGCGCGCTCAACATCCTGCCCGGTTGGCTCTTCGCGTATCAGCTCGGCGTGTCGTGGGGTGAGGGGCGGATCGGGAAGCGCGGGGCCCGGCTGCTGCTGATCGGCGGCGGGGTGCTGTTCGCCGCGCTGCTGCTGGCCTTCCACTACCCGGCGTCGATGGTCGGGGTGCCGGGCGAGGCCCGGACGAACTCGCATCCGCCGTCGCTGCTGGTGGTGGCGCTGGCGGCGGCGCAGAGCGGGGCGGCGATCCTGCTGCGCGACCGGCTGGGGCGGCTGCTGCGCAAGCCGTTGCTGTGGGCGCCGGTCGTGGTGATCAACCTGTCCGCGATGACGATCCTGTGCTGGCACCAGACCGCGATGCTGGCCGCCGCCGTACCGGCCTCGCTCGCCGGGGCGACGGGGGCGGCGGTGGCGGGGCTGACGACCGCGCCGGACACGGTGGGCTGGATCCTCGCCCGGATCGCCTGGCTGCCGGTGTTCGCCGGACTGCTGGTGCTGATCGCCCGGTACGCGCGCCGCTTCGAGGCCCCGTGGCAGGCGGGCACCCGCGCCGCGAACGCCCGCCGGGCTCTGGCGGGGCTGCTCGCGGCGGGGTTCGCGGTGTTCGCGCTGGGGCTGGCGTGAGGCCGCTTCCGGGGCGCCGCCCGATCGTGACGAACGTCAGGACCGGGCGATGACCTCGTACCCCTTCCGGCTACTCCCGCGCCGCCGACGTCATGCTCATGTCCGGGTAGCGGTCCCCCGCCACCCGGCCCGCGATCGGCTCCAGCGCGGCCAGCTCGTCCGCCGTCAGGGTCAGCCGGGTCGCCGCCGCGTTCTCCAGGAGACGGCCGCGCTTGCGGGTGCCGGGGATCGGGATCACGGTGAGCCCGTGCACCTGGGCGCGCTGCTGGACCCAGGCGAGGGCGACCTGCGCGGCGCTCGCCCCGTGCGCCGCGGCGATTTCGTGGACGGGCTCCAGGAGGGCCGCGTTCGTCCGGGCGTTGTCGCCGTTGAACCGGGGCTGGTGGGCGCGGAAGTCGTTCGCCGCGAGGTCCTTGCCCGCGTCGGTGAAGGCCCCGGTGAGGAAGCCCCGGCCGAGCGGCGAGTACGGCACGAGGGTGACGCCCAGCTCGGCCGCCGCGCCGACGGCGCTCTTCTCGACGTCCCGGCTGAAGAGGGACCACTCCGACTGGAGGGCGGCGATCGGGTGCACGGCGTGCGCCTCGCGCAGTTCGGGGCCGGTCACCTCGCTCAGCCCGAGCTGCTTGACCTTGCCCTGCTGGACCAGCTCCGCCATCGCACCGACCGATTCGGCGAACGGGACGGCCGGGTCGCGGCGGTGCATGTAGTAGAGGTCGATGACGTCGGTGTTCAGCCGGCGCAGGCTCGCTTCGACGGAGGTACGGATGTACGCGGGGTCGTTGCTCACGCCGCGGTACCCGGGGCTCTCGGTGCGCACCAGCGCGAACTTGGTGGCGAGCGTGATCTCGTCCCGGTGGGCCCCGACGAACGGGGCGAGGAACTCCTCGTTGGCGCCGCGCCCGTAGGCGTCGGCGGTGTCGAAGAGCGTGACACCCGCCTCCAGGGCGGCGTCCAGGGTGTCGCGGGCCGCGGCCTCATCGGTGTCGCCGTAGAACTCGCTCATGCCCATGCAGCCGAGGCCCTGGACGCCGGTCCGCGGTCCGCCGGCGCCGAGCTCCGTGGTGGGAATCCTGTCGATGGTCATCAGGCGCTGTGCCTCTCCGGCGCCCTGCGGGCGCCCGCGTAGAACTCGATCTTGTGGTCGAGGACGGCGAGGGTGTCATGGAGCTCCGCGATCCGCGTGATCACATCGCGGCGGGTCGCCTCCAGCAGTTCCTGCCGGTCCTCGAAGGTGGACTCGCCCGCGCGGAGCAGCTCCGCGTACCGCACCATGTCGGCGACCGGCATCCCGGTCAGCCGCAGCTTGCCGACGAAGGCCAGCCAGTCGAGGTCGCGGTTGCTGAAGCGGCGCTGGCCGGTGTGCGAGCGGTCGACGTGGGGCATCAGCCCGATGCGCTCGTACCAGCGCAGGGTGTGCGCGGTGAGTCCGGTGACGGCGACGACCTCGCTGATGGTGTAGCTGTCCTGGCCCGCGGGGCGGGGGTGCTGCTTCGGTGGGGCGGCACAGGCGTCCACCGCCGTGGCGGGCCGTGGCTGTGTGGTCGCTGCGGGAGTGCTCCGGGAGGTTCCGTCGATCACCGTCATGCCCTCCACGCTAAATCCTTGGAGTGCACTCCAAGCAAGCGGTAACGGCCGTTGCTTCTTCCCGACTCCTTCCGGACCCCCTCCGGCCCCCTTCCGGCCCCCGCGCGAACGGACCCCGCGCGAACGGACCCCGCACGAAGCGCCCGGGGCGGCGCGTACCAAGATGAAGGAATGCTCATCTGCGCTTCATGTCTTCACCGGCCGTGACGGCCAGGGTGGACCCATGGCCTTCTCACCTCGTCTGGCAGCTCTGGCCGCCGTCGTCGCCGTGCCCCTCGGCATAGCGGCCACCAGCTACGCCATGACCGACACCTCGGAAGCACCGAAGGTGCCCCCCGTCGTCCACCTGGACGAGAGCCCGCGCGGCACACCGCCGCCGAGCGGTGCTCCCACGCCGAGCGGCACCGCCACTCCACCCCGTACCCCGGACAGCTCTGTCGTGCCGGGCCCCTCGGCGGCCGACGACGACGATGACGACGACTTCGGTGATGACGGTTAGCCTTCCGAGGATTTCCGCCCGGGTCCGGATCCTGCTGTGGTTGCTCGTCGTGATGGCGGTCGCGCTGGGCGCGATCGCCATCACCGTGCGTTCGATTCTCCAGCGGGACGTGGACCACCGCGTCAGCCAGCTGCTCACCCAGGAGACCGGCGAGTTCGCGAACTTCGTGCCGCAGGGAGTGGATCCGGACACCGGCGGCCGGTTCGGCACCTCGGACCGGCTGCTCCGCGTCTATCTGCAACGCCAGTACGCGGACCCCGACGAGGAGTTGCTGGGCCTGACCGGCCGGCCCGGCGACCGGCCCGACGTCATCCGGCAGCGCCGCGACCTGCCCCCGGACGTCGCCCTGTGGCGGGACAGCGCCGCGCTCACCCGGATCCACGCCTCCGACGACTCCTTCGGGACCCTCCAGCGCCCGCAGGGCGAACTGCGCTGGGCCAAGGTCGGGATCGGACCGTCCGCGGGCGGGCGGCCCGCGGCGTTCGTCGTCGCCTTCCACCCGGAGCGGGAGCGGGCCGTCGCCGACAAGACGTTCTGGACGCTGCTCGCGCTGTCCGGCGTGGCGCTGCTGATGACGACCGGGATCGGCTGGGCCGTCGCCGGACGCATCCTCGCGCCCGTGCGGATCGTCCGCGCGACGGCGGCGGAGCTGACCGAGCAGGACCTCACCCGGCGTATCCCCGTGGAGGGCCGGGACGACATCGCGGCCCTCGCCGAGACGTTCAACGGGATGCTCGACCGGCTGGAGCGGGCGTTCGCCGCGCAGCGGGTCTTCGTCGACGACGCCGGGCACGAGCTGCGCACCCCGATCACCATCGTCCGGGGCCACCTGGAGCTGATGGGCGACGACCCGGCGGACCGGGAGGAGACGGTACGGCTGGTCACGGACGAGCTGGACCGGATGAGCCGCATCGTGGAGGACCTGCTGCTGCTCGCCGGGGCGGAGCGCCCCGACTTCGTGCGCCCCGAACCGGTCCAGCTCGCCGAGCTCACCGCCGACGTCTTCGTGAAGGTGCGGACCCTCGGCGAGCGGGAGTGGCGGCTCGACGGCGTCGCGGACCTCGAAGTGCGGCTGGACCCGCAGCGGATGACGCAGGCGATGGTCCAGCTCGCCCAGAACGCCGTCCAGCACACCGTGCCCGGTCAGTGCATCCGGATCGGCTCCCGGGCCGAGGGGGACCGCGTCGAGCTGTACGTCGCCGACCACGGGCCCGGGATTCCGCCGGAGGACGCCGAGGTGATCTTCGAACGGTTCCGCCGGGGCACGTCCCGGCGCGGGACCCGCACCAGCGGTGCGGGGCTCGGTCTCGCCATCGTCAGGGCCATCGCGGAGGGCCACCACGGCCGCGTCGAACTACGCCGGACCGAAGGCGGCGGAGCCACCTTCGTACTCACGCTGGAGACGGACTCATGAACCGCATTCTGATCGCCGAGGACGAGGAGCGCATCGCCTCGTTCGTCCAGAAGGGGCTGCGCGCCAACGGCTTCACCACGGTCGTCGCCGAGGACGGGGACCTGGCGCTGGGCCACGCGCTGACCGGCGGGTTCGACCTGATGCTGCTCGACATCGGGCTGCCGGGCCGGGACGGCTTCACCGTCCTGCGGGAGCTGCGCGAGGCCCGTGTGACCCTGCCGGTCATCGTGCTCACCGCACGCGACTCCGTCCGGGACACCGTGGCCGGGCTCGAAGGCGGGGCCGACGACTGGATGACGAAGCCCTTCCGCTTCGAGGAGCTGCTCGCCCGGGTACGGCTGCGCCGGCGCACCGCCGCCCGCGCGCCCGAGGTCACCATGTTGCGCAGCGGCAGCCTGACCCTGGACCTGCGGACGCGCCGGGCCCGCGCGGTGGACCGGACGGTGGATCTGACGGCACGGGAGTTCGTGCTCCTGGAGATGTTCCTGCGCCACCCCGGCCAGGTGCTGTCGCGCGAGCAGATCCTGTCCCATGTGTGGGGGTACGACTTCGACCCCGGGTCCAACATCGTGGACGTGTACGTCCGTGCGCTGCGCCGGAAGCTGGGTGCGGAGCGGCTGGAGACGGTACGGGGCATGGGGTACCGGCTGCCGTAGGGCGACGGGGCGGCCTCGATGACCGTGGTCGGCGTCGGGTCCGCCCCGCTCGCGGCGGACCCGACGCCTCGACCTTCGCAGCCGTTACCGCCGGCTCGGGCCCGACCGGCCCACCGGCGGCGCGGGCATCACTTCACCACGACGTTGTCCCCGGACGACGTCGACGCCCCGGTGGTGGTGTTGCCGTAGTACACCCAGCGCCACGTGCCCGTCCTGGATGCCTTCACGGTCGTCTTGAGGGCCCCCGAGCCGTTCGCCAGCACCTTCTTCACCGTGGTGTAGGAGGCGGCGCCGGAAGGCTTGAACTGCAGGCTCACCGTGCGGCCCCCGTAGGAGCCGTACTTCCTGGTCTCCCAGTTGGCCCGCGTGACCTTCCCGGTCACGGTGATGGTCCTGCCCTTGGACACCGGTTCGGGCGAGGCGTTGACGGTCAGCCGGGAGTTGCGCTGGACGTACACCGTCATGCCCTTGTCGTCGATGTCACCGCCGCCGCCCTTGAATTGCACCTCGGCCGCGACCTTCCAGGCCCCGGCCTCGCTGTTGAGCATGTCGTACACGCTCGGCTGGAAGTACATCCTCTCGCCGATGTCGCAGACGCCCGAGCTCACCTTGACGCATTCGCCCGTCTCGATGGCGTGCCACAGCCGGTCATCGCCACCACTGCGGTACAGGAACACCGCCGGCCACCTCCACTGGTGCGTGGTCGCCATCCGGAAGGAGGCGGGCGCCATGACCTCCTTCGACGTACCGATCACGATCGGCTTGCCGCCGTTCACCTGGACACGGGAGAACGAGACCCCGCCCTCGGCCGCCCCGGCCGGCACCGCGGCCACGGCCGTGAACACCGCCGCCGCACCTCCGGCCACGACAGCTCTCCAGACCTGCTTCCCCACCTGATCCCCGATTCTCCGTACGGCAATGCGCCGAAGGCCCATCGCTCCGGCGCCTTACAGACATCCGGCGTCCACCCGGGGTTGTGCACCCGCCCATCACGATGGGACATCGGACGATCCCCGGCTCCGCCGCCGTATGAAAAGTCCTTCACGGGCCGCTCATCAGGGGCTCACCCCGGCTTCAGAGGCTGTACAGCGTGCCTCTCCCCCTCCGGCAGACCGTCGGCCTCTGCGCCGTCCTCGGACTCTGCGCTCTCCTCGCCGTCCCCGGTGCCGCCCCCGGCCTCAGCGCCGACGGGCGGCTCTCCCTCGCCGTCTTCGCCCTGGCAACCGCCGCCTGGATCGCCACTCCGGTGGACGACGCCTACATAGCGCTCGGCGCGGGCCTGGCGCTGACGGTGACGGGGGTGATCAGCAGCGAGGTCCTGTTCGCCACCCTGGGCGACGAAACGGTGTGGCTGCTGATCTGCGCCTTCGTCCTGGCGGCCGCCGTGACCCGGACCGGCCTGGCCGGCCGGGCCGCCGTCTTCCTGGTCGGCGGGGCCAGGACCGTACGCCAGTTGGTGCACCTGACCACGGCCGGACTGGTCGTCACGGCGTTCGCCGTCCCGGCCACGTCGGGGCGTGCCGCCCTCGCCCTCCCGGTGTTCCTGGCGCTGGCCGCCGCCCTGCGCGAACGCGGCCGCCTGGTGGTGATGCTGGCTCTCCTCTTCCCCACGGTCATTCTGCTGTCGGCCGTCGCGACCCTGATCGGGGCGGGCGCGCATCTGATCACCGTCGGGGTGCTGTGGGAGCAGACCGGGGAGCAGTTGAGCTTCGTGCAATGGCTGGTGCTCGGGCTGCCGTTGGCGGTCGTCTCCTCCCATCTCGCCGCCGAGCTGGTGCTGTTGACGACGACCCGGCGGGCGGACCGCAAGGGTCCGGTCACCATCACGGCGGCGCAGATCCAGGAACACTCCGAGACGGCCGTCGAGGGGCCGTTCACCCCGGCGGAGTCCCGCTGCCTGCTCCTGCTGGCAACGGTCGTCCTGCTGTGGTGCAGCGAACCCCTGCACGGGGTGTCACCGGCGGTGGTCGCGCTGATCGGCGCACTCGTGGCGACCTCGCCCGCCCTCGGGACGGTCCGCTTCAAGGACGGTCTGCGGACGGTTCCCTGGCCGCTGCTGCTGTTCATGGCCGCCACCATGGCGATGGGCGTCGCCCTGGCCGATTCGGGGGCGGCCGAGTGGCTGGTGGGCTGGATACCGCTCGGGGCGTCCACGCCTCCCTGGATGTTCCTGACCGGAGTGGTCGTCGTCAGCACGGCCGCCCATCTGGCGCTCCAGTCACGCTCCGCCCGGTCCTCCGTGCTGGTCCCGCTGGTGGTCGCGGCGGCGGTCGGGGCGGGGATCAACCCGGTCGCGGCGGCGCTGGCGTCCACGGCCGCCGCCGGTTTCTGCCACACGCTGCCGTCCTCGGCCAAGCCGGTCGCCCTCTTCGCAGACGTGCCGGGCATCGCGACCTACATCCCGCGCGACCTGCTGCGGCTGTCCGCGTTCCTCGCCCCGCTCACTGCGGCCCTCGTCCTCGCCTTCGCCCTCGCCGTCTGGCCGCTGCTCGGCGTGCCCGTTCTTCTGGAGTCCCAGCCATGACCCTCCGTACTCTGCGCACCCACCGCATCGCCATCGCCCCCAGCGGGTTCAAGGAGTCCCTCTCGGCCGCCCGGGTGGCCGAGGCCATCGCCGTCGGCGTACGCCGGGTGATCCCCGACGCCGATCTCGACCTCATCCCGCTGGTCGACGGCGGCGAGGGCACGGCGGAGGCGCTGGCCCTGGCGAGCGGCGGCCGGCTGGTCCCGTGCACCGCGACGGGCCCGGTGGGCGAGCCGGTCGCCTCGCACTTCGCGCTCCTGGGCGGGCCCGGACCGCTCACCGCCGTGGTCGAGATGGCGGCCGTCGCCGGCCTCGCCCTGGTGCCGCCCGCCCTGCGTCACCCGGGCGCGACCACCACGTACGGCGTCGGCGAGCTGATCCGGGCGGCCCTGGACGCGGGCGCGCGGCGCGTCCTCATCGGCTGCGGCGACTCCGGTACGTCGGACGGGGGCGCGGGCGCCCTCCAGGCGCTCGGGGCCCGGCTGACCGACCGGCACGGCCGTGAACTCCGGCGGGGCGGCGGGGCGTTGCACGAGCTGGAGCGCATCGACCCGTCCGGCCTCGACCCGAGGCTGGCCGGCGCCGACCTGCTCGTGGCCTGCAACCCGTACAACGTGCTGTGCGGGAAGCGCGGGGTGGCCCGGGTGTTCGGGCCGCAGAAGGGGGCGACCCCGGCGGAGGTGGAGCTGCTCTCCGCCGGTCTGGAGCGGCTGGCCGCCGTCCTCACCCGGGACCTCGCCCCGGCCTTCGCCCCGCCGTCCGGTGCCCCGATCGACCTGCGCACGGCCCCCGGCACGGGTGCGTCCGGCGGCCTCGGGGCCGGGCTGGCGGCCGTGGGGGCCCGCCTCCTGCCCCGTTACGACGTCCTGCTCGACGGCCTCGACCTCGACGCGCGCCTGGCCCGCGCCGACTTCGTGATCACGGCGGAGGGGGCGCTCGACCACCAGACCGTACGCGGGAAGATCCCGGCGGAGGTCGCCCGGCGGGCCCACGCCTCCGGGGTGCCGGTCCTGGTGCTGGCCGGGACGATCGGGCCGGGCGCGCAGGACGTACGGGCGGTGGGCGTGGACGCGTACAGCGCGATCCTGCCCGCGCCGATGACGCTGGTGGAGGCGATCGGCCGGAGCGGGGAGTTCCTGGCCGACGCCACGGAGCGGGCGATGCGGATCATGGCCCTGGGCACCCGCCTGGCACCGCTGGCCGCCTGACTCCCGGGACCCGCCCCGGGCCCTGCCCCGGCCTCCGCCCCGGGCCGCCGGGGCCCGGGGCGGGCTCCCGGCGGCGGCCGTTAGGCTCGGACGCATGGAGAGCCTGCGCATCATCGACACCTGGCCGGTCACGACGGCGGCCGCTGCCGTCGTCCGGGCGGACGGCACGGTCCTCGGCACGCACGGTCCTGCCGACCACCGCTTCCCGCTCGCCTCGGTCACCAAGCCGCTCGCGGCCTACGCGGCGCTGGTGGCGTACGAGGAAGGGGCCGTCGAGCTGGACGAGCCGGCCGGGCCCGAGGGCTCCACGGTGCGCCACCTCCTCGCCCACACCAGCGGCCTCGCCTTCGACGAGCACCGGGTGACCGCTCCTCCCGGCAACCGCCGCCTGTATTCCAACGCGGGCTTCGAGGTGCTCGGCGACCACATCGCCAAGGCGTCCGGCATCCCGTTCTCGGAGTACCTGCGCCAGGCGGTGCTGGAACCCCTGGAGATGACCTCGACCACGCTGGACGGCTCCCCCGCCCGCGACGGCGTCTCCACGGTGGCCGACCTGGTCCGCTTCGCCGCCGAGGTGCAGGCCCCTCGCCTCCTCGACCCGCGTACGGTCCTGGAGGCCCAGAGCGTGGTCCACCCGGGCCTCAAGGGCGTCCTGCCGGGCTACGGCCACCAGAGCCCGAACGACTGGGGCCTCGGCTTCGAGATCCGCGACGCCAAGTCCCCGCACTGGACGGGGAACACGTCCTCCCCGGCGACCTTCGGGCACTTCGGCCAGTCGGGCACGTTCCTGTGGATCGACCCGGCGGCGGGCGTGGCCTGCGTCGCGCTGACCGACCGGGCCTTCGGCCCGTGGGCGGCGGAGGCGTGGACGCCGTTCACGGACGCGGTGCTGGCCGAGCTGGCCTGAACCGGCTGCCGCCCTTCTCCGGCGGCGTCAGGCACTCGAACCAGACGGTCTTCCCGCTGCCGTCCCACTGTTTGACGATGCCCCAGTCGTCGGTGACGGCATCGACCAGGATCAGCCCCCGGCCCCCCTCGTCCAGCGGGTCACCCGCGATGGCGAGGGGCACGGCGGGACTGCTGTCCGCGACTTCGACGCGGACGCCCTCGCCGCGCGGCAGCCGGAAGATGAGGGTCTGGCCGCGCCGGTCGGGCACATGCCGTACGACGTTGGCGATCAGCTCGGTGAGCGCCAGCTCCGCCGCGTCGGCGAGGAAGAGCAGCTCCCAGGCCTTGAGGTAGAGCCGCAGGACGCGGCGCAGATGCCGGGCGGAGTGCTCGCCCAGGGCGAAGTCGGCGCGGTAGACGGGCTCCCCGGGATTCCTCCGGGGGATAACTACGTGATTCATGTCACCAGGCTGCAATGTGCTGGCTACGCTCGGCTACGTACCGAAACGAACGCCGCGAGGCGTTGCACCCGGAGGTCCGCGCCGTGGCCAACATCCAAACGCTCGATCCCGATGCTTCCCCGCTCGCCTACTACGGCGGGGAGTTGCGCCGCCGGCGCGAGGCCCACAGCCTGACGCAGCCGCAGTTGGGCGACATCATCTTCTGCACGGGCTCGCTGATCGGCCAGATCGAGACGACGAGAAAGATTCCGACCCGCGACTTCTCGGAGCGGGTGGACGCGGCGCTGGGGACGGACGGGACGTTCTCACGACTGGTGGGGCTGGTTCTGCGGAGCCAGTTGCCGACGTGGTTCCAGCCGTACGCGGACATGGAGGCGAAGGCCGCGTACATCTCCACGTACCAGGCGCAGGTGGTGTACGGGCTGTTGCAGACGGAGGAGTACGCGCGGGCGGTCCTGGCCACCGGTATGCCGGACGACCTGGAGGGCCTGCTCGCCGCCCGGATGGAGCGCCAGCGGATCCTGGAGCGGGAGAAGCCGCCGCTGGCCTGGGCGATCCTGGACGAGGCCGTGCTGTACCGGCCGATCGGCGGCCACGAGGTGATGCGGGCCCAACTCCAGAAGCTGTTGGACCACTCGGCGCACCGTTGGATGCGGATCCAGGTGCTGCCTTTCGAGGCCGGTGAACACGCGAGCCTGGATGGCTCGTTCACCGGCATGCGCTTCGACGACGACCCGGACATCATCTACACCGAGGACCTCATCTCCGGCCATATGACGGCCAACCCCGAAACGGTCCGGGAGGCCTCGCTCCGATACGCTCACCTCCAGGCCACCGCACTCTCCGTCGAGGAATCGGTGGCGCGGATCCGCCGCGTGATGGAGGAGCGTTATGGAGCACGGCCCTGACCTGACGAGCGCGGAATGGCGTAAGTCCAGCTACAGCGGCAGCACCGGCGGCGACTGCGTCGAGTGCACCGTGACCGGCGGCGCGGCCTGGCGGACCTCCTCGTACAGCGGCAGCACCGGCGGCGAGTGCGTCGAGGTAGCCGACGGCTCCGCCTGCGGGTCCGTCCCCGTCCGCGACAGCAAGAACCCGACCGGTCCCGCCATCGTCCTCGGGGCCCCTGCCTGGCAGGCGTTCGTGGACGGGCTGCGCTGACGCGCCGTATGCGGTGAGGCGGGGCTAGCAAGGACGCCTCCGACGCCGTGATCATCCCAGGCCGGTCAGGGTTCTTTCTTCTCGTGCCTGTTCTCGATTCCCGGTGCCGGCGTGCCTGCGGGCGTGAGGGCACAGAGAGGAACCGGCGAACGAACGCAGCTAGAGTTTCCCTCCTGAGAGAAAGGCATAGATATGGCGAATATCCCTGATCACGACTCCTATATCGCTGCTGCGCCGGAGGCGTTCCGCCCGGTTCTCAACCACCTCCGGGACCTCCTGCGCGGGGCCCTCCCGGATGCGGAGGAGATGGTGGCGTACAACATGCCGGGGTTCAGGATTCGCGGCAAGGTCGTCGCGAGCTACGCAGCGTTCAGCAAGCAGATCGGGCTATATTTTCTCGCCCCTGCGATCTCAGGTCATGCCGAAGAAATCGCAGAAGCGGGCCTCACAGCGAGCAAGACCGGCGTCACCTTCCCGCCGCACAAGCCGGTCCCGGATCATCTCGTGACACGGCTCGCGAACACATCGAGCAAGCACATTGACGACTGAGGCCCGGGTTCCCGGGAGGGCGTGAGAATGGGCCAGGAGACGGCCCTCGGTGAGTGATGGTGGCGACGCCGACCCGTGCGGCAGAGTAGGGCGCATGTCGACGTACGAGACCATGCCCTTCCACCTGGAGACCGAGCGGCTGACCCTGCGGCCGTGGGCCGCGTCGGACGCCGCCCGGTTCCGCGATCTGCTCGCCGAGCGCGGCAAGCCGACGTCCAGCGTCGAGCACCTCCGGTCGTCCATCGGGGAGCTGCTCGCCGCGACGGAGACCACGGGCATCGCGCTGCTGCCCATCCAGCGCCGCGAGGAAGGCGACTTCATCGGCTACTGCGGGCTGATCATCGGCCGCTCCACGCTGGAAGAGCCCGAGATCGCGTACGAGTTGTTCCGGCACGCGCATGGGCGCGGTTACGCCACCGAGGCGGCCGGTGCGGTGCTGGAAGCCGCTGCCGCGACCGGCAGGAAGCGGCTCTGGTCGACCGTCGCCACGTGGAACACACCGTCCTTCCGGGTCCTGGAGAAGCTCGGGTTCGAGCGGGACCGTGTCTCCATGGAGGAGAACGGTGAAGTGGTGTGGCTCACCCGCTCGTTGCCCTGAGCCGGAGCTGCACCCTGGGCGCTGCTAGATTCGTGCGCCATGCGATCACGCGAATACGACATCGAATTCCGAGGCCAGTCCACCCGGATACGTCGCTGGGGAGCCGGTCTGCTGCTCCTGGCGGGCCTGCTGTGGGGCTGGTGCGGGATTCTGCTGCTGACGGACTACACGGTGGAGACGAGGAGCGGCCACACCGGTGAGTGCGCGGCGCGTCTGTTCACGGACCGCGGCACGGCCAACGGGGGCGTGTGGAAGGGCGATTACTGCGCGGACGAACGCGACTGGCCCGAGGCGCTGGCCGTTCTGGGGGTCTCGCTCCCCGTGTCGCTGGTGGGGTCGGCGCTGTTCACGGCCGGCACGGTGAGCCTGCGGCTGAGTGGACACTCCCACGCGATGCGCGAGCTGGACAGGCTGGCGGACGAGCGCGAGAAGCGCTCCAAGGCCTGACCGGCGCCCCGAAAGCCCGGCCCGCCCCGGAATTCGGTCGCACCCCGCTAGGCGAGCCGCTACCTTCCCTCCCAGCGCCGTGGATCGCGTGGCGCCACGACGAGGGAGCCACGTATGAGCGGCCAGGATCCGCGGACCGACCGACTGAGCCTTCTGATCGACCAGTTCGATCAGGCGAGGGAGATGGCCCAGGTCCGGCTGAAGGGCCTCGGGGACGAGGAGTACCTGTGGGAGCCCGCGCCCGGCAGTTGGTCGATCCGGCGCCGGGAGGAGGCGGTGACGCCCCGGGCGTACGGGCCGGGCGCGTGGGTGATCGACAAGGGGGCGCCGAAGATTCCGGCGAGCGAGTACGCGGAGATCGCGCGGCAGCAGGCGAGCGGTATGTCCGTCGCGAAGATCGCCAAGGACTGGAGCGTGAGCGTCGAACGGGTCGAGGAGGTCCTCGCCCACACCGGTGAGCCGGAGCCCGACGTCGTGCCGATCACCACCATCGCGTGGCGGCTGGGGCATCTGCACTCCTGCTACGCGGGGCAGTGGGAGTGGTCCTTCGGCGAGCGGCGGCGGGAGCCGAACCTGCTGGTCGACTTCACACCCTCCGCCGCGCTCGCGCTCGAGCGGTTCTGGGAGACGATCGACCGCTACCGTGCGAGCCTCGACACCGTCACCGAGGAGCAGCTCGACACGGTCGGCTTCTCGCAGTATCCGTACGGCTCCGACCCCGACGACGCGTACATCGGCGTGGTGGCCGGGGGCAATCTGGAGTTCATCCACCACATGGCCGAGATCGCCCTGCTCCGCGACCTGTGGCGGGCCCGCCGCGCCGGGTAGGACCTCAGCCCGCCAGCTCCCACACCAGCAGCTCCGCAGGCCCGCTCACCGCGACCGCCTCCAGGTCCGCCGCGTCGGTGATCCGGGCGGCGTCGCCCGGTCCCAGCTCCTCGCCGTCCAGGGCGACCCGCCCCCGCACCACGTGGACGTAGGCGCGCACCGCGTCCGGGACCGCCGTGCGCTCGCCCCCGGTCAGGCGGCGGACATGGAGCATCGCGCCCGCGCCGGGCAGGGCGTACGGGGTGGAGTCGGCGATGCCGGGCACGACCGTGTACGAGGGTTCGCCGCCGGGCTCGACGGGGGCCAGCCACATCTGGAGGAAGGTCAGCGGGGCGGTGCCGTCGTTGCGTTCGACGTGGCGGACGCCGGAGGCGGCGCTCAGGTGGGCCACGTCCCCGGCGCGGACGACGGTGGAGTGGCCGGCCGAGTCGCGGTGGGTCAGCTCGCCCGCGACGACCCAGGTGACGATCTCCGTATGACTGTGGGGGTGTTCCGCGAAGCCCGAGCCCGGCTCGAGGCGCTCCTCGTTGCAGGCCAGGATCGGGCCGAAGCGGAGGTTGTCCGGGTCGTAGAAGGGGCCGAAGGACAGGGCGTGCCGGGTGACGATCCCGGCGGCCTCGTCCCCGCCCCGGTAGCGGTCATCGGACCGGTGCACGGATATCACCCGGCCAACGGTAGCCCGGCGACGGGCGTACGGCTCCGGCGGTGGGAGCGCGGGTTGCGCGGGGTGTTCGCCTACCCGCCGGTAGGGGACGCGGTCGCCCCGGCCCACCGATCCTCCGGCCCGATAAGGCAGTCTTGACCTCGTGCCCCGACCCGATCCTGAGCAGCCCCCCGCCCACGACGCCCACCTGCACGCCGCGACCCTGAAACGGCTGGAGCAGTCCTCCGGCCGGCTGGCCGCGAACGCGATTGCCCGCATGGACGAATCGCTGCCGTGGTACCGGGCGATGCCCCCGGAGAACCGGTCGTGGATCGGCCTGGTCGCCCAGGCCGGCATCGCCGCGTTCACCGAGTGGTTCCGGCATCCCGAGACCCCGCAGGCCATCTCGACCGATGTGTTCGGCACCGCCCCGCGCGAACTGACCCGGGCCATCACCCTGCGGCAGACCGTGGAGATGGTGCGCACCACGATCGAGGTCATGGAGGCCGCGATCGAGGAGGTGGCGGCCCCCGGCGACGAGTCGCTGCTGCGCGAGGCGCTGCTCGTCTACGCGCGCGAGATCGCCTTCGCCACCGCTCAGGTCTACGCCCAGGCCGCCGAGGCCCGGGGCGCCTGGGACGCCCGGCTGGAGTCCCTCGTGGTGAACGCGGTGCTCTCCGGCGAGGCCGACGAGGGGGCCGTGTCCCGGGCCGCCGCGCTCGGCTGGAATTCGCCCGAGCACGTCTGCGTCATCCTCGGCACCGCGCCCGACGGGGACAGCGAGCTGACCGTGGAAGCGATCCGGCGCGCCGCCCGGCACGCCAAGCTCCAGGTCCTCACCGGTGTCCTGGGCAACCGCCTCGTCGTCATCGCGGGCGGCAGCGACAACCCGCTCCAGGTCGCCAAGGGGCTGATCGGGCCCTACGCCGCCGGGCCGGTCGTCGCGGGGCCCGTGGTGCCGGACCTGCTCGCCGCGACCCGCTCCGCGCAGGCGGCGGCCGCCGGACTGAAGGCGTGCCT
The DNA here is from genome assembly GCF_044333935.1 of Streptomyces sp. NPDC020884. Lineage (NCBI taxonomy): Bacteria > Bacillati > Actinomycetota > Actinomycetes > Kitasatosporales > Streptomycetaceae > Streptomyces > Streptomyces sp. NPDC020884. Next base: position 671,218 of record NZ_JBIRRY010000001.1, read on the forward strand.
GGCGTGGCAGGACGCGCCGCGGCCGGTGCTGGCGGACGATCTCCTCCCGGAACGCGCGATGGCCGGAGACCCCGCCGCGCGGGACCAGTTGGTGGAGGAGATCTACAGACCGCTGGAAGAGGCCGGTTCTGCTCTGTTGGAAACGCTGAGTGTCTATCTGGAGCAGGCGAGCAGTCTGGAAGGCGCCGCCCGGATGCTCTTCGTGCACCCCAACACCGTCCGCTACCGGCTACGACGTGTGACCGACGTCACCGGGTGGTCACCCTCCGATGTGCGCTCCGCGTTCACGCTCCGGATCGCTCTGATCCTGGGGCGCTTGGCGGCTGCGGATCCTCAGTCCTAGACTTTTGTCGGACTTCAACAATTCCCCCGACGGTTCTTCGTCCCTGTCCCCACGGGCGTCCGGAGCCGTCCACAAGAGAGAGTGTGAGGGTGCTCGTACTCGTCGCTCCCGGCCAAGGCGCTCAGACGCCCGGCTTCCTGACTCCCTGGCTCGACCTTCCCGGTGCCGCCGACCGCATCGCGGCCTGGTCCGACGCCATCGGGCTCGACCTTGCCCACTACGGCACGCAGGCCGACGCGGACGAGATCCGCGACACGGCCGTGGCGCAGCCGCTCCTCGTCGCCGCCGGACTGCTCTCGGCGGCCGCGCTGGACGCCTCGCCGTCCATCGTCGCGGGCCACAGCGTCGGTGAGATCACCGCCGCCACGCTCGCCGGCGTCATCGACGACGAGGCCGCGATGCGCTTCGTCCGCACCCGGGGGCTCGGCATGGCCGAGGCCGCCGCGGTCACCGAGACCGGCATGGCGGCCCTCCTCGGCGGGGACCCCGACGTGACGGTCCCGCACCTGGAGAAGCTCGGGCTGACCCCGGCGAACATCAACGGCAGCGGTCAGGTCGTCGCCGCGGGCACCGCCGCCCAGATCGCCGCCCTGGAGGCCGACATGCCCGAGGGCGTGCGCCGGGTCGTGGTGCTGAAGGTGGCCGGCGCGTTCCACACGCACCACATGGCCCCGGCCGTGGAGAAGCTGCGCGCGGCGGTCGGCGACCTCACGATCTCCGACCCGACCGTGCGTTACGTTTCCAACGCCGACGGTCACACCGTGGCCACCGGCACCGAGGTCATCGCCCGGCTGGTCGGGCAGGTCGCCAACCCGGTCCGCTGGGACCTGTGCATGGAGACCTTCCAGGCCCTGGGCGTCACCGCGCTGGTCGAGCTGAGCCCCGGCGGCACGCTGACCGGTCTCGCCAAGCGCGCGCTGCCCGGTGTGAAGACGCTCGCGCTGAAAACCCCCGACAACCTCGACGCGGCCCGCGCGCTCATCTCCGAGCACGCAGGCGCCTAAGGAGCGAGCATGTCGAAGATCAAGCCCAGCAAGGGCGCCCCGTACGCACGGATCCTCGGGGTCGGCGGCTACCGCCCGACCCGGGTCGTGCCGAACGCGGTGATCCTCGAGACGATCGACTCGTCCGACGAGTGGATCCGCTCCCGCTCCGGCATCGTCACCCGCCACTGGGCCTCCGAGGAGGAGACCGTGGCCGCGATGTCGATCGAGGCGTCCGGCAAGGCCATCGCCGACGCGGGCATCGACCCCGAGCAGATCGGCGCGGTCGTCGTCTCGACCGTCTCGCACTTCAAGCAGACCCCGGCCGTCGCCACCGAGATCGCGCACAAGATCGGCGCGGGCAAGCCCGCCGCGTTCGACATCTCGGCCGGCTGCGCGGGCTTCGGTTACGGCCTCACCCTCGCCAAGGGCATGGTCGTCGAGGGCTCCGCGGAGTACGTCCTCGTGATCGGCGTGGAGCGGCTCAGCGATCTGACCGACCTGGAGGACCGCGCGACGGCCTTCCTGTTCGGCGACGGCGCGGGCGCGGTCGTCGTCGGCCCCTCCCAGGAGCCGGCCATCGGCCCGACCGTGTGGGGCTCCGAGGGCGACAAGTCCGAGACCATCAAGCAGACGGTGGCCTGGAACGACCTGCACGTCGGCGACGTCTCCAAGCTGCCGCTCGACTCGAAGGGCGAGATCAAGTTCCCGGCCATCACGCAGGAGGGCCAGGCGGTCTTCCGCTGGGCCGTCTTCGAGATGGCGAAGGTCGCCCAGCAGGCGCTGGACGCGGCCGGGATCGCCCCGGAGGACCTGGACGTCTTCATTCCGCACCAGGCCAACATGCGGATCATCGACTCGATGGTGAAGACCCTGAAGCTGCCGGAGCATGTCACGGTCGCCCGTGACATCGAGTCCACCGGCAATACGTCCGCCGCCTCGATTCCGCTCGCTATGGAGCGGCTCCTGGCGACCGGTCAGGCGAAGAGCGGCGACACCGCGCTCGTCATCGGCTTCGGGGCGGGTCTCGTCTACGCCGCGACGGTCGTTACTCTCCCCTAGGCACACCGGACCTTTCGGTCCGTACGCACGAACCCCGAAGAAACCCACCCGAAGGAGCGCCAAGATGGCCGCCACGCAGGAAGAGATCGTCACCGGTCTCGCCGAGATCGTCAACGAGATCGCCGGTATCCCGGTCGAGGACGTCCAGCTGGACAAGTCCTTCACCGACGACCTGGACGTCGACTCGCTGTCCATGGTCGAGGTCGTCGTCGCCGCCGAGGAGCGCTTCGACGTCAAGATCCCCGACGAGGACGTCAAGAACCTCAAGACGGTCGGCGACGCCGCCGACTACATCCTGAAGCACCAGGGCTGATCCCAGCCCGGCTGTGTCGCCACCCGGCGGTGGCGCCGCTGATTCACGACCCTCTACACGTGGAGAAGATTTTCCAGTGAACTCGACCAATCGCACCGTGGTCGTCACCGGTATCGGCGCAACCACTCCGCTGGGTGGCGACTCCGCATCGACCTGGGAAGGTCTGATGGCCGGCCGGTCCGGCGTCAAGCCTCTCGAAGGCGAGCGGTTCGCCGAACTGCCCGTCCGGATCGCCGCCCTCGCGGCCGTCGATCCGGGCGACGTTCTTCCCCGCCCGCTGGCCCGCAAGCTGGACCGCTCGGCGCAGTTCGCACTGATCGCGGCCCGCGAGGCCTGGGCGGACGCGGGCTTCACCGCCAAGGCCGGCGAGGATGAGAGCATCGCCCCCGAGCGCCTCGGCTCGGTCATCGCCTCCGGCATCGGCGGCGTGACCACCCTGCTCGACCAGTACGACGTGCTGAAGGAGAAGGGCGTACGCCGCGTCTCCCCGCACACCGTTCCCATGCTCATGCCCAACGGCCCGGCGGCCAACGTCGGCCTGGAGGTCAACGCCCAGGCCGGTGTCCACACGCCCGTCTCCGCCTGCGCCTCGGGCGCCGAGGCGATCGGGTACGCCGTCGAGATGATCCGTACCGGCCGCGCCGACGTGGTCGTCGCCGGTGGTACCGAGGCGGCGATCCACCCGCTGCCGATCGCCGCGTTCGCCAACATGATGGCGATGTCCAAGAGCAACGACGAGCCCGAGAAGGCCTCGCGCCCGTACGACACCGGCCGGGACGGCTTCGTCCTCGGCGAGGGTGCGGGCGTCGTCGTCCTGGAGTCCGCCGAGCACGCCGCCGCGCGGGGCGCGCGGGTCTACTGCGAGGTGCTGGGCCAGGGTCTGTCGGCCGACGCCCACCACATCGCGCAGCCCGAGCCCACCGGGCGGGGCATCGCCGCCGCGATGCAGAACCTGCTCGACTCCAGCGACCTCAAGCCGTCCGAGGTGGTCCACCTCAACGCGCACGCCACGTCGACGCCGCAGGGCGACCTCGCCGAGATCAAGGCGCTGCGCAAGGTGCTGGGCGACGACCTCGACCATGTCGCGATCTCCGCGACGAAGTCGATGACGGGTCACCTGCTGGGTGGCGCGGGCGGCATCGAGACGGTGGCGACGGTCCTGGCGCTGCACCACCGCATCGCTCCGCCGACCATCAACCTCGACGACCTCGACGAGGCGGTCGACGCGGACATCGTGCGGGGGGAGCCGCGGGTGCTGCCCACGGGGCCGATCTCGGCCATCAACAACTCGTTCGGATTCGGCGGGCACAACGTGGTGCTGGCGTTCCGGTCCGTGTGACGCCTCGCACAGTGAAGCCCGCTTCCCGGGGTCCGGGAGGCGGGCTTCGTCGTTCTTTCGGGGCTCTGCCCCGGACCCCGCTCCTCAATCGCCGGAGGGGCTTGGATTGTTCGCCGATCACCGCTGGGTGAGGGGCGCCGGAGGGGCTTGAATTACACCACCTGGTGCAGCCAGCGAACGGGCGCGCCCTCGCCCGCGTGGCGGAAGGACTCCAGCTCGTCGTCCCACGGCTTGCCCAGGAGCGAGGCGATCTCGCTCTCCAGGTCGCTCTCGCCGCGCACCGAGCGGGCCAGCGCGGCCCGCAGCCGGTCCTCGGGGATCAGGATGTCACCGTGCATGCCGGTGACGGCGTGGAAGATGCCGAGTCCGGGGGTGGAGCTGTAGCGCTCGCCCTCGGCGGTGGGGCACGGCTCGGCGGTCACCTCGAAGCGCAGCAGATCCCAGCCGCGCAGGGCGGAGGCGAGCTGCGAGGCGGTGCCGGCGCGGCCCTTCCAGGAGAATTCGGACCGCCAGGTGCCGGGGGCGGCCGGCTGTCTGATCCAGTCCAGCTGGACCCGCACACCGAGGACGCCCGCCACTGCCCACTCGACATGTGGGCACAGCGCGCGCGGTGCGGAGTGAACGTACAGGACTCCACGTGTCGTCACCGGAACCTCCCGTGTGGGACGAGGTACGCCTTCCCCAGCGGCCTCGCGCCCGTACCGCCTCTTTCCGGCCGGTTCCCGAGGTTGTCATCAGTAAACAGCATCGGGAGTTAATCTCCTGAAAAGGGACAGTATGTGACGTGACGTAATGTACCGGAGCCACCCGTGTGTACGCGGGCGGGCGGGACGCCACTGGTTCGACGGGGAAAAGCTATCGTGCGCCGGGGCCGTCCGTGTGACGTACCGTCGGTCTCAGGCCTCTGATTCGCCGGCTTTCACCCGGCAGGGCGCGCAGAGCCCCGACCTGGGGATCATGGGCTTGCCGGGGGGCTGGTCCAGAGGCATAGGCCAGGGGTTGACCGGAGGGGATCCACGAATGCCGGAGCGTGTGACACGCCCACGAATGCGTACCGCTGCCGCCGCGTTGGCGGCGCTCTCCCTCATCGGCGTGGCCGCGTTGGCCGGATGCGGCGGTGGCGGCGCGGAGGGCGGCGTGTCGCGGAACGCGCCGGCCGCCACGCGCGGTGCGTCGCCGTCCCCCTCCCCCACCCCGGACTGGAACCCCCGGCCCGGGTCGGTCGCGGCCGTCGGGGACTCGATCACCCGGGGGTTCGACGCGTGCTCGGTGCTGGCCGACTGTCCCGAGGTGTCGTGGGCGACCGGCACGGACGACGCGGTGCGCAGTCTCGCGGTCCGGCTGCTCGGCCCCTCGAAGGCGGCGGACCGCAGCTGGAACCACGCGGTGTCGGGGGCCCGGATGGTGCAACTGCCGGAGCAGATGGCGCTGGCCGCGAAGGAGCGGCCGGAGCTGGTGACGGTGATGATGGGCGCGAACGACGCGTGCCGGGACTCGGTGCGGCTGATGACGCCGGTGGCGGACTTCCGGGCCTCGTTCGAGGCGTCGATGCGGCAGCTGCGGGCCGGGGCGCCGAAGGCGCAGGTGTACGTCTCCAGCGTGCCGGACCTGAAACGGCTCTGGTCGACGGGGCGGGTGAACGAGCTGGGCAAGACGATCTGGCGGCTCGGGATCTGCAAGTCGATGCTGGCAGACGCGGATGATCTGGGCCCGACGGCGGTGGCCCGGCGGGACGCGGTGCAGGACCGGGTGGTGGCGTACAACGAGGTGCTGCGGGACGTGTGCGCGAAGGACCGGCGCTGCCGGTACGACGGCGGGGCGGTGTTCGACTTCCGCTTCACCGGCACCCAGCTCAGCCAGTGGGACTGGTTCCACCCGAGCCGCGACGGCCAGGCCCGGCTGGCGGAGATCGCCTACCGCAACGTCACGGCGGCCGCCCCTCCCGCGTAGGGTCGGTGACCATGACCACCAGCACGGACACGGCGATCCGCACGGAAGACTTCGGCGCTCTCGCGGACGGGTCGCCCGTCCGCCGGTGGACGCTGGAGCGGGACGGGGTCCGGGTGCGGGTCCTGGACTACGGCGCGATCGTGCAGTCGGTGGAGGCGCCGGGCCGGGACGGATCCCGGGCCCCGGTGGCGCTCGGGCTCCCGGAGGTCGCGGGCTACGAGAAGTTTCCCGCCCCCTACTTCGGCGCGGTGGTCGGGCGGTACGCGAACCGGATCGGGGGCGCGTCGTTCGTCCTGGACGGGCGCACGCACCGGCTCACGCCCAACGAGGGCGGCAACCATCTGCACGGCGGGGCGAGGGGCTTCGACAAGCGGATGTGGGATGCGGTGGCGGTGCCGGGCGGGGTGCGGCTGTCCCTGGTCTCGGCGGACGGGGACGAGGGGTATCCGGGGCGGCTCGACTTCTCGGTGACGTACACCCTGGCGCCGGGCGGGGCGCTGCGGCTCGACTACCGGGCGGTGACCGATGCGCCGACCGTGCTGAACCCGACCAGCCACCTGTACTGGAACCTGGCGGGCGCCGGCAGCGGGAGCGCGCTCGGCCAGCAGCTGCGGATCGCGGCGCGCGAGGTGACTTCGGTGGACGCGGCGTCGGTGCCGACCGGTGAGCGGCTGCCGGTGGCCGGGACCCGGTTCGACTTCCGGGGGATGCGGGCGGTGGGCGCGGGGTACGACCAGAACTTCGTGCTGGAGGAGGGGACGGACGCGGCGGACGCCGTCGCAGCCGAGCTGTACGACGCGGCGTCCGGGCGGCTGCTGACCGTGCGGACGACCGAGCCGGGGCTTCAGCTGTACACGGCCGACCACTTCGACGGGCGGCCGTTCGGCCCGTGCGCGGGGATCGCGCTGGAGACCCAGCACTTCCCGGACTCGCCGAACCGGCCGGAGTTCCCGTCCACGGTGCTTCGGCCGGGCGAGGAGTTCGCCTCGCGCACCGAGTACGCGTTCTCGGCGCGCTGAGGGGATCGCTGCGGGGCTCCGCTCAGCGGGCCAGACCCAGGGTGACGCCCAGACCGACCAGGACCGAGCCGATCGAGCGGTTCAGCGCCTTCTGGCGGCGCAGCATCGCGCCGCGCAGCCGGGAGTGCGAGAAGAACAGCGCGACCAGGGCGAACCAGCCGAGGTGGGCGGCGGACATGAACAGGCCGTAGCCCGCCTGCTGCCACAGGGCGGTGCCGGGCCCGACGACCTGGGTGAAGGTCGCGACGACGAACAGCGTCGTCTTCGGGTTGAGGGCGTTGGTCAGAAAGCCGCTGCGCAGCGCCCCGAACGGGGAGAGCCCCGGCCGGTCCGTCAGGTCGACGTCGAGGTCGGCGCGGGCCAGGAAGGTGCGCACCCCGATGTAGATCAGATAGGCGGCGCCCGCCAGCTTGACCGCGGTGAACAGGGCGGTGGAGGAGGCGATGAGCAGCCCGACGCCGAGCATCGTGTACGTGACGTGGACCAGGACGCCCGCCGCGACGCCGGTGGCCGCGAGGACGCCGGTGGTGCGCCCGTACAGATAGCTGTTGCGGACGACCATCGCGAAGTCGGCGCCCGGCGAGACGACCGCGAGGACGGTGATGGCGGCGACCGCCAGCAGTTCGGTCACGCGGACCACGCACGGGGGGCCGGTGCGTCACCGCTGTCGGCGCCGCCGGGCCCGGGGTCGGGCGCCCCGTCCGGGTCCACCAGGTCGCGGGCGAGCAGCGTGGCCCCGGCGACGGCCCCCGGCATCAGGAACACCGCGACGACCGGGATCAGGAAGGCCAGGGTCAGCGGGACGCCGAAGCCGAGCACCAACATCCGGCGGCCGCGCAGCAGGCCGAGCCGGTCCTTGAGGACCATGCCCCGGCGCTGGAGCGCGACGGCGGTCAGTTCCTCGGCCAGGAAGTAGCCGGAGACGCAGAAGCCGATCGCGGGGATCACGGTCTGGCCGACGACCGGGATGAAACCGCAGGCGAAGAGGATGATCCCGTACAGGGCGACGCGCAGCAGGATGCGCACGGAGTCGCGGGCGGAGATCCACAGTTCCCGCCAGAGCGGCAGTCCGGACTCGGGGACCTCGCCGCCCTCGCTGCGGTCGACCTCCTCGGAGAGCGACTCGTAGAAGGGCTGGCCGACCAGGAGGGTGACGGCGGTGAAGGTGATGACCGCGAGGAACAGGCCGAAGACGAAGACGAACGCGGTCAGACCGGTGCGCAGCAGCCCCTGCCAGGGCGAGGACCAGTCGTCCGCGAACGGGGTCGCCCAGCCGACGAAGTCGTCGGCTCCGTAACCGAGTCCGATCAGCGCACCGGCGTAGACGACGAGGGTGACGAGTCCGGGCAGCAGCCCGAATCCGAACCATCGTCCGTGTTGGGCAACCCAGCGTTGCCCCTTCATCAAGTAGCCGAAACCCGCCCCGAGATCACTCATGGGCGTCAGCGTACTGGCGTGCGGAAAGCGGTGAGGACCGCGCCCCGGTGCCGGGGTGCGGTCCTCATGCTGCGCGCTGCGGTCAGGCGACCGAGAGCTCGACGCTGATGTTGCCGCGGGTGGCGTTCGAGTACGGGCAGACCTGGTGGGCCTTCTCGATGAGCGCCTGTGCGGTGGCGGCGTCGACGTTCGGGATGGAGGCGCTGATCGCGACCTCCAGGCCGAAGCCGCCGGCCTCGGTCTTGCCGATGGAGACCGAGGCGGTCACGGTCGAGCCGGAGATGTCGGCCTTCTCCTGGCGGGCGACGACGCCCAGCGCGCCCTGGAAGCAGGCGCTGTAGCCGGCCGCGAAGAGCTGCTCGGGGTTGGTGCCCGCGCCGCTGCCGCCCATGGCCTTCGGCGGGTTGACGACGACGTCGAGCTGACCGTCGTCGGAGGAGACCCGTCCGTCGCGGCCGTTCTCGGCGGTGGCGACGGCGGTGTAGGCGACGTCGATCTTCTGGATGGTCATGGTGTGAGGATTCCTCCTGTTGGTGCGCCGCGACTCGCGCCCACGATCGCGACGGCCTGTGGATGAGCCTAACGTGTGACCGGGACCGGCCGGGGGCGGGTCAGACCAGGGAAACGATCATCTTCCCGGTGTTCTCACCGCGCAGCAGCCCGACGAACGCGTCATAGCCGTGCTCGATGCCCTCGACGGTCGTCTCCCGGTACTTCAGCTCGCCCGAGGCCAGCCAGCCGGCGACCTCCTGGACGAACTGCGGCTGGAGGGCCTTGTGGTCGCCGACGAGCACGCCCTGGAGCCGCAGCCGCTTGCCGATGATCAGCGCCATGTTGTTCGGGCCGGGGGTCGGCTCGGTCGCGTTGTACTGGGCGATCATGCCGCAGATGGTGGCGCGGCCGTGCACGTTGAGCGAGGAGAGCGCGGCTTCGAGGTGCTCGCCGCCGACGTTGTCGAAGTAGACGTCGATGCCGTCGGGGGCGGCTTCCTTGAGCTGGTCGCGGACCGGCCCGTTCTTGTAGTTGAACGCGGCGTCGAAGCCGTACTCCTCGGTGAGGAGCTTGACCTTCTCGTCGGAGCCCGCGGAGCCGATGACCCGGGAGGCGCCCTTGAGCTTCGCCATCTGGCCGACCTGGCTGCCGACGGCCCCGGCCGCGCCGGAGACGAAGACCGCGTCGCCCTCCTTGAAGGAGGCGACGTCGAAGAGGCCCGCGTAGGCGGTGAGTCCGGTCATGCCGAGCACGCCGAGATAGGCGGAGAGCGGGGCGAGGTCGGGGTCGACCTTGACCGCGAGCTTCGCGGACAGGTCGGCGATCTCGCGCCAGCCGAGGCCGTGCAGGACGTGGTCGCCGACGGCGAACCCCTCGGCGTTCGACGCGATGACCTCGCCGACCGCGCCGCCGTCCATGGGGCGGTCGAGCTTGAACGGCGGGGTGTAGGACTTCACGTCGTTCATCCGGCCGCGCATGTACGGGTCGACCGAGAAGTACTTGTTGCGGACGAGGATGCGGCCTTCGCCCGGAGCGGCGACCTCGGCCTCACGCAGCGCGAAGTCCTCGGCCTCGGGCCAGCCGTGCGGGCGGGCGACCAGGTGCCATTCGCGGCTGGACGTGGGAAGTGCTGCAGACATGGGCTCGGGTTCTCCTCAATGTCCTACGGGAACTGAGCTTCCGCGCCGTGCGGCGCGAAAAGCTTCATGACATGAAACAACCATGCGCCTGAATATTTCATGATGTCAAGTAAATCGGTACGCTGTGACCCATGGCCACTCGCACAGACCCCCTGACCCTCGAGGTCGTCGAGCTCATCGGCACCGTCGTGGCGCGCTACCACGAGGAGTACGACCGGGCCGCCGCCGAGCACTCCCTCACCGGGGCGCAGGCACGGGTGCTCGGGCTGCTCTCGCTGGAGCCCCTGCCGATGCGCAAGATCGCCCTCAGGCTCAAGTGCGAGCCGTCGAACGTGACCGGGATCATCGACCGGCTGGAGACCCGGGAACTGGTCGAGCGCAGGCCCGATCCGGCCGACCGGCGGGTGAAGCTGGCCGCCGCGACAGAGAAGGGCCGACGCACGGCCCGCGAGCTGCGGGACGCGCTGGACTTCGCCCGGGAGCCGCTGGCCGGTCTCTCCGACGCCGAGCGCGCGGTCCTGCGGGACCTGCTGCGCCGGATGCTCGGCGAGGCGGCCTAAGGGCTGTCCGAGCAGCCGGCTAGGTGCACCACCACAGGAAGCGGGTGCAGGTCGGGGACGGGGTCGGGGTGGGCGTCGGCTCGGCCGGGGGCGGCGGGGCGGGCGCGGTCGTCGGGTCCGCCGGATCGCCCGGACCCGGCGGATCGTCCGGCGGGTCGTCGGGAGCGTCGGACGGGCTCGGCCCGTCGGGGGCCGGGGAGGCGGTGGGCTCGTCCGTGGCGGAGGCTTCGGGGCTCGGCGACTCCGCGGGGCTCTCCTCGCGCGCGTCCGCCGGTGAGGCGTCCGTGCCGGGGCCCGTGGTCGCCCCGGCCCGGGAGCCGACCGGGCCGGGGTCGCGGGGTGCGTCGGCGGACGACTCCTGCGGCGCGACCTCGGCCGGGTCGCCCGGCGCATCGCTGACGAAGTCGGCGGCGGTGTCGTCCCGTCCGGGCTCCAGGGCCAGTTCCGCCAGGCTCAGCGCGCCCGCCGCGAGGAGCAGCCCGAGGGCGGCGAGCAGCACGGTCCGGCCGCGTCGGCGATGGCCGCCGCGGGTCCGTCGCCGCGACGCCGGACGCGCGGCGCGGCGCCGGTCGCGCGGGGCGTCGGACGAGGGCTCGCGCCGGGTCTCCCGTCGGCCGTCGGAGCGGCCGCCGCGCGCGCGGCGGCCGTGGGCGGCGGGAGCGGCCGGGGCGGCCGTCCCGTCCGGCGCGTCCGGTTCGGGCCCGGCGGACGCGGGGATGGCGTAGGGGCCCAGCGCCTCGACGGGAGTTCCGCACCCGGCGCAGGCCAGAGCTCCGTTGAGATGCCGTCGGCACGGGTGGCAGTAATCCATGACGCCCGCAGGTTAGGCGTGCACAGAACAACCAGGGAAGCCGCGCAGGTGAGGATCCTGTGAGGAAGGCCCCCCGAACTCCGGTGGGTCCGAGCCCGGCTGCGCGGCCGGCGTCCGATCCGCCCGACACCCGGGAGGATGGGCGGCATGACCGCTCCCGCCCCCTTCGGCCCCCTTCAGTTCCAGCTCGTCCTGCTGCGCCGGATGGCCGATCACCAGCCGGGTCTGGTCGAGGAGGCGCGGCACGAACTGAGCGCCTCCCTGGCCGACCTGCGGGAGGCCAACCGCCGCTGGCAGGCCATGGTGCGCGCTCCCCGGGGGCGGGGATCGCTGCGGCGCTACCGCTCGGTGCTCGGCGAACCGGAGCTGACCCTGTCGCGCCGGGTCGGGGACCTGGAGTGCGAGGCGCTGCTGTGGCCGGTGCCCCTCTGGCCGGACCTGCGGTTCGAGGTGATGACCGGGCCCGGCGGGGCCGTGTGGAACGAGTGGCTGGTCCGGGCTCCCGGTGCGGCCGGGCCCCGGCTGACCACGCCGGACGCGCTGCTCCCGTGGTCGTGCACGGTGGACGAGGCGGCCCGCGCCTTTCCCCCGGCCCGGCCGATGGAGGGCAGCGCCCCGACCCGGTGGGCGCTGGCCGTCACCGACCCGGCGTCCGGCCGGGAGCGCGTCGCGGAGTTCACCTGGGGGCTGTTCCAGCGGCTGCTGCCGCTCTGACGCAGGACGTAACTGAGGAGCCGTCAGCTCCGGCCCCCCTTACGGCGCATCTCAGCGCGCGCGACGGCCCGGGGAGCGCGACCATGCAAGGAGAGCCGGCTGCCGCCGGCGTCCCCCATCCGCGCTCTCGGGAGAACTCGCCGTGACCGTCAGCCTTGAGCAGTTGCAGCGTTGCCATGTCGCCGTCGACCTCGGGGCCGCGAGGACCCGGGTGTACGTCAAGGGGCTCGGGCTCGTCGTCGACGAACCGAGCGTCGCCGCCGTCAACACCCGTACCGGCTCCCTCATCGCCGTCGGCGCGCTCGCCGAGCAGATGACCGGCCGCACCCCCGAGTACATCCGGGTGGCCCGTCCGGTGTCCGGCGGCACCGTCGTCGACATCGAGATGGCCCAGCGGATGCTGCGCCATCTGCTGGGCGACAAGCTCCGCCGCCAGCTGCGGCGCAAGCCCCGGCTGCGCGCCGCCGCCTGCACCCCGCACGACGCCGACCCGCTGGCCCAGCGTGCGACGGTGGAGACCCTGGTCGGGCTCGGCGCCCGCCGGGTCGAGCTGGTGGACACCCTGATCGCGGCGGCCGTGGGCTGCGGGCTGCCGGTCGAGCAGCCCACCGCCACCATGATCATGGTGTGCGGGGCCGCCACCACCCAGATCGCGGTGCTCTCGCTCGGCTCGATCGTGACGGCCGTCCGGATCCCGGTGGGCGGCAACGCGATCGACGAGGCGATCATCCAGCATCTGCGCCAGCACCACGAGCTGCTGCTCCCGAGCCAGTCCGTGCGCCCGCTCCAGCTGGCGCTGCACGGCAACGGCCTCCAGCTCACCGGCCCCGCGCTCACCGAGATCCACGGCCGCGACGTGGCGACCGGGCTGGCCCGCTCGGTGCAGGTCGACACCGCCGCCGTGCGGCAGGCCATCCACACCCCGCTCACCGCGGTGCTGGACGGCGTGGGCAGGGTGCTCCGCGACTGCCCGCCCGATCTGGTGGCCGACCTCGCGGACCGCGGAATCATGATGGTGGGCGGCAGCGCGCTGCTGCCGGGCCTCGACCAGATGCTGCGCGACGCGACGGGGATGCCGGTGCACATCGCGGAGCGCCCCGACGTCTGCTCGGTGCTCGGCCTGGGCGCGATGCTGGACGGCAAGATCCAGCCGATGGTCCTCAACCCGCTGGCGGGGTGAGCCCGTCGGCACGGACCGGGCGGTGCGAGGGACGCGGCCGATGAAGGGGCCCCTGGAGCCAGGCCCGGCCGCCGTCGGACGGCTGCCGATGCTCCTGGAAGCGGTCCTCAGCGTCGGCAGCGACCTGGAGCTGGGCGCCACCCTCCAGCAGATCGTGGACACCGCCACCGCCCTCACCGGGGCCCAGCACGGCGCACTCGGCGTGCTGGAGCCGGACCGGGACCGGATCGGCGAGCTGTACACCGCCGGGATGACGGAGGCGGAGCGCCGGCATCTCGACCTCTTCCCGGACGAGCCGTCCGGCACGCTGGGCGCCCTGATCGAGAATCCCCTCCCGCTCCGCTCCGAGGACCTGGACGCGGCCGCGCGGACCGCCGGACCCGGACCGGGCCGCGCGTCGGTGCGGAGCTTCCTCCGGGCCCCGATCCGGGTGCACACCGAGGTCTTCGGCCACCTCTGGCTCGGCGGGAAGCGGCCGGGGCCGTTCAGCGACACGGACATGGCCCTGCTGCGGGTCCTCGCCGCCCAGGCGGGCATCGCGATCGGCAACGCCCGGCTGTACGAGAGCGCCCGGCAGCGCGAGCGCTGGATCGAGGGGGCGGCAGCCGTCACCACGGCCCTGCTGACCGGCACCGACGCGGCGGACGCGCTGATGACGGTGGCCGAGCGGGCCCGGGTCCTGGCGGGCGCGTCGGCCGGGGTGATCCTCCAGCCGACGGAGGAGGGCGGGATGGAGATCGTCACCGCCTCCACGCTGGACGATCCGGCGGGCATCGTCGGCACGGTGATCGAGCCCGGTTCCGCCGTCCTGGTGCAGTTGCTCGGCGGCGAACCGGTCTTCATCGACGACTCGGCCACCGATCCCCGGATGACCACCGGCGTACGCTCCCGATTCGGGCCGAGCATGATGCTGCCGCTGCAGAGCGGCGGGCGGCTCATCGGGACCCTCGCCCTGCCCCGGCGACGCGGCGAGCCGCCCTACACGGACATGGACCGGCTGCTGGCGACCCAGTTCGCCTCGCAGGCGGCGCTGGCCCTGGTGCTGGCGGACGCGCAGGCCGACCGGGAGCAGCTCGCGGTGTACGAGGACCGCGACCGGATCGCCCGTGACCTGCACGATCTGGTGGTCCAGCGGCTCTTCGCCACCGAGATGATGCTGGAGTCGACCCGTCGGCGGTCCGCGTCGGCCCAGGGGCCCGGGGGCGGCACGGACGCGGAGGCCGGCGATCTGCTGGGCCGGGCCGTGGACGAGCTGGACTCCACCATCCAGGAGGTGCGCACCGCGATCTTCGCCCTCCAGCAGCCTCCGGCCGAGGCCCCGAGCACCTTCCGGGGCCGGGTGCTGCGGGAGACCGGGGGCGCGGCCGCCCTGCTGGGCTTCCCGCCGTCGGTGCAGTTCACCGGGGCGGTGGACGCGCTGGTGGGCGAGGAGACGGGCCGGGAGCTGCTGGCCGCCCTCCGCGGGGCGCTGGCCGCCGCGCACCGCAGGCCCGGGGTCTCGGCCATCGAGGTGGAGGTGGACGCCACGGTCCGGCTGCCGGACGGGCGGAGCGGGGTGCGGTTGGCGGTCGCGGACGACGGGCGCGGCGAGGACGGCCCGGCGACGACGGTGACCTGGCAGGCCCCGATCTGACCGGGGCCCGGCGGGGTCAGTGCTTCGGGGCCGCCCGCAGCGCGATCCGGGTGTTGGAGTGGGCGATGCCCGCCTCCCGTTTCAGCCGGCGCAGCAGGGTGTCCAGGGCCGCCGGGTCGGCGGCGGTGGCCCGGACGAGGTAGTCGTGGCCGCCGGTCACGTGGACCACCTCCGTGATCCCCGGCAGCATCAGCACCGAGCGTTCGAACTCCTCGTTCGTCGTGTCCAGGCGCAGCGACACATCGATGAAGACGACCAGGCCCGAACGGGTGTCGGCGGCCGGGTCGACGATGACGGTGAAGCCCCGGATGACCCCGTCGCGGCGCATCCGGCGGACCCGGTCGCCCGCCGCGTTGGCGCTGAGCCCCACGCGTACGCCCAGATCCCGGTACGAGATCCGGGCGTCCTCCTGAAGAATTCCGAGGATTTCCCTGTCCAGCCGATCCATACCGCGATTGTCCCAGCTCCAGCCGATATCGGCTGAAGGAAGCCGCTGTCCCCCGGTCGGAGCAGTCCGGCGGGCCCCGCGGTGTCCCGCCCCCTTGACTGGCTTCCGTGGACACCTCTGTCAAGCAGTCCCCCGAGCCGCCCGCCGCGGCGGCCGACGCACCGTCCCCGGCCGCGTACCGCAATCTCGTGATGGCGACGGTCGGCTTCGCGCTGACCTTCTGGGCGTGGAACCTGATCGCGCCGATGTCCGGGGACTACCAGGACCGGCTGGGGCTCAGCTCCTTCCAGCAGTCCTTCCTGGTGGCCGTGCCGGTGCTCGTCGGGTCGCTCGGCCGGATCCCGGTGGGGGCGCTGACGGACAAGTACGGCGCAAAGCTGATGTTCCCGCTGGTCTCCGCGCTGACGATCGTGCCGGTACTGCTGCTGATCCCGGCGAAGAACTCCTACGGGGCGATGCTCGCGGTCGGTTTTCTGCTGGGGCTCGGCGGGACGACGTTCGCGATCGGCGTCCCCCTGGTCAACTCGTGGTTCCCGCCCTCCAAACGGGGCTTCGCGCTGGGCGTCTTCGGGATGGGCATGGGCGGGGTGGCCCTGTCGGGCTTCTTCACCCCGCGCATCGCGAAGCACGGCGACAACCTGCCGTTCCTCGTGGTCGCGGGCGCGCTGCTGGTGTTCGCGCTGCTCTCCGCCGTCCTGGTCAGCGACCATCCCGGCCGGAAGATCCCCACGGACAGCTTGGCGCACCGGCTCGGCGAGGCCGGGAAGCTGCGGGTGACCTGGGAGCTGTCGGCGCTGTACGCGATCGGCTTCGGCGGCATCGTGGCGTTCGGCGTCTATCTGCCGACGTATCTGAAGACCTGGTACGAGATGTCACCGACCGAGGCGGGCACCAAGGCGGCCGGGTTCGCCCTGGTCACGGTCGTCTTCCGGCCGATCGGCGGCTGGCTCTCGGACCGGATCCATCCGGCGCTGGTGACCTCGGCGGCCCTGCTGCTGGCCGCGCTGATGGCGATCGTGCAGGCCTTCGAGCCGCCGCTGAACCCGGGCGGCACGATCGCGCTGCTGGCCATGGCGGCGGGGCTCGGCACCGCGAGCGGCAGTGTGTTCGCCCTGGTCTCGCAGGTGACGCCGCAGCCGAAGGTGGGCAGTGTGACGGGCATCGTCGGCGCGATGGGCGGGCTCGGCGGTTTCGTGCCGCCGCTGGTGATGGGCGCGATCTACAGCGCCAAGGACTCCTACGCGATCGGCTTCATGCTGCTGTCCGACCTGGCGCTGGCAGGGTGTGTGTACGCGTACGGGCGGATGCGGAGCATCCAGCGCTCCGACTGACCTCGCCGAGCGGGTGAAACGGCCGCGTTCCCGCCGGAACGCGGCCGTTTCCCGTGCGGTCCCGGTGGGGCTAGCCGCGCCGGCCGAGCTGCTGCTCGAACCGGTCCGCCCAGTACGCGGTCCGGTCGAGGTAGGCCGTCTCGGCGGCTTCCCCGGTCTTTCCGTAGGCCCCCTCGAAGGTCTCGTAACCGTGGCCCGGAGGCGGGTTGGAGGAGGCCGGTTCGATGGAGCTGCCCTCGTGCCACTCGTTGAACGAGGTGACGGAGACCCAGGAGGGGTCGCCGCCGATGGCCGGGTCGAGGGCGTTGTTCCACTCCAGGTCGTAGGAGGCGCCGTCCGCACGGCCCAGGGTGGGGGTGGTGTTGCCGGGGACGGCCCGGTCGTCGAGGTAGCCGGGGGCCACCGAGGGGGCCCAGACCAGGCCGTTGGCCTTGGCGTAGTCCCCCGCCTGCTTCCAGCCCGGGGCGGTGGCCCCGGCGATGCCGTCGTAGGTGTAGATCCCGCCGAAGTGGTCGACCTTGGTGGTGTCGGTGGTCTGGGCGAGCACGATGGCGGTGTCCTCGACGGCGTCCAGCGCCGACCAGTCCTGGATCCTCAGGCTCTCGAAGATGTAATAGGCGTTGCGGTCGCCGTGGGCCGCGTCCCGGTAGAACGCGGGGTGGTCGCCGAACTTCCCTTCCAGATAGGCGATGTCGTCGACGACGGAGGCGGCGGTGCGGCCCCCGTACGGCTCGATGTGCCAGGCGACCTCGATGCCGTGGCGGGCGGCGGCGTCCATGACGTCACCGGCCAGGGAGTCCTCGTAACCGCCCTGTCCCCACCAGCTGTAGACGATGACGCCGGCGCCGGACCGCTCGACCCACTCCATGTGCTGGTCGACGGCTCCGGCGATGTCCCCGGAGTCGTACGGGCCGAGCTTCGGATAGAGGTCGGCGCCGATGGATTCGGGCGGGGTGTGGCCGCCCTGCTGCCAGTGCCGCCAGCTTCCCGAGCCCTCGGGGGTGCCGTACCAGGGGTAGTAGAAGAGGTGCACGTTGGAGGAGCCGCCGGCCTCGGCGGCCGGGGCGCGGGTCAGGGCGAGGCGGTCGACGTCGAAGAGCGCGCCCGCTCCCCCGGTGAACCGCAGGAACAGCGGACCCGTCCCGGCGCTCAGAGCGGTGGTGACCTCGGTGAAGGTCTCCCAGCCGCCGGTCGGGGCGACGTCCACGGAACCGAGGAGCGGCCCGGTGGCGGAGCCGGAGCGGACCTCGATGGTGCCGCCCGCGCCGGCCGAGGAGACGGTGGCGGTGAAGGCGGTGGCCCCGGCGGTGTCGAGGCCGGAGTAGCCCGCCCAGTCGCCGTCGTCGATGTATCCGAGGGTGGCTCCGCCGCTGGCCGCCGCGTGCGGGGCGGCCTCGACGCCCAAGGAGGAGGTGTACGCCTCGGCCTCCGCGCTGTCACCGCCCGGGTCCGGGCCCGGGTCGCCGGTGCCGCAGTCGGCCTCGACGGCTCCGGCCGCGTACTGGATGCCGCCGAGGAGGAGCCGGCGGAAGTCCGGGTCGGCGAAGGACTCGATGGTGTGGCCGAGTCCGGTGTAGAAGGAGCGGCCCTCCTGCTGCGGGTGGCACCAGGTGATGGGGTGGTCGCCGTCCATCTCGCCGCCGCTGTAGCTGCTCTCGTCCAGGGACTGCAGGACGTGGACGCTGTCGCGGGGGTTGGAGCGGTAGTTGTACCACTCGTCGGTCCGCGTCCAGGTGTCGTCCAGGTGCGCGGTCGCCGGGTGGACGTGGTCCTCGGTGGTGAGGCGGGCCTCCTGGGTCGCCGGATGGCTCTGGAACCAGGCGCCGACCAGGTCCTCGTACTCCGGCCAGTCGTATTCGGTGTCGGCCGCCGCGTGCACGCCGACGAACCCGCCGCCGCCGTCCACGTACCCCTTCAGGGCGTTCTGCTGGGTGTCGTTCAGGACGTCGCCGGTGGTGGAGAGGAAGACGACGGCCTCGTAGTCGGCGAGGTTCGCCGGGGTGAAGGCGGTCGCGTCCTCGGTGGCGGTGACGGTGAACTCATGGGCCGCGCCGAGTTGCTGGATGGCGGTGATGCCCGCCGGAATGGAGTCGTGGCGGAATCCGGCGGTCTTGGAGAAGACCAGGACCTGGTAGGGGTCGGCGGCTGCCGCGCTCTGGACGCCGGGGCTCAGGAAGGCCGCCCCGAGAGCGAGGGCCACGGCGCACGCCAGCCGGCGGGTACGGGATCGTCTCATCGGTCACTCACCTGGGTTCCCTGGGTCCGGAAGGTGAAGGCGTCGAGGTCGAAGAGGCTGCCCTGACCCGTCGGGCCCTTGAAGACGAAGAACAGCTCGGTGGATCCGGCGGGGGCGTTGGTCACGTCCGCCGTGAGGTCCACGTAGTTCTCCCAGCCGCCGGTCGGGGCGACGGTGAGCGTGGACAGGAGCGTGCCGGTCGCGGAGCCGGCCCGCACCTCCAGGGTGCCACCCGCGCCGCCGGAGGCGACCCGGGCCGTGATGGAGGTGGCGTTGGACAGGACGTAGGGCTCGAAGGAGACCCAGTCGCCGTCGTCCGTGTAGCCGACGCTCGCGCCGCCCTCGGCGGAGCCGTGCGGGGCGACCTCGATGCCGTTCTGGGCGGCGAAGTGCTCGCCCTGGCGGTGGCGGGGCTGGAGGATCGAGTCGCTGTGCGTGGTGAGCCCGCCCGCGTCGGTGTACTCGGCGTCGAAGACCCCGTAGATGTTGGCGGCGCTGTCGTGCTCGCCGTCGACGGGTACGTCGATGGTCCCGGAGCAGCCGTTCTTCGAGGTGATCTGGTGGCGGTGGCTGTCATGGCCGAGAAGGTAGGTGACCTTGACCTTGGAGCAGTCGATCGTGCCGTCCTCGGGGTCGCTGACGGTCACGGTGAAGGGGACGGAGTCGCCGAAGGAGAACAGCGAGCCGTCCGCGGGGGTGTTCAGCGTCACCGTGGGTGCGCTGTTGCCCGCCGTCACGACCAGGCTCGCGGTGCCGGTGAGCCCTTCGGGGTCGGTGACGGTCAGGGTCGGGTTGAAGGTCCCGGCCGTGGTGTAGGTGTGGCTGGGGTCGGCGTCGGTGGAGGTGGCCCCGTCGCCGAAGTCCCAGGCGTAGGAGAGGTTTCCGCCCTCGGGGTCGGCGCTGCCGGCCGAGGAGAAGGAGACCGCGAGCGGAGTGGGCCCGGAGGTCTTGTCGGCGGCGGCCTTGGCGACCGGGGAGCGGTTGCTGCCCGCGAGGTACTCGACGCGGTACAGGGCCTGGTTGTTCGCGCCGGTGCCGTAGTCCAGGACGTACAGCGCGCCGTCGGGTCCGAAGGCGGAGTCCATCACCTGGGTGCCGGTCCACGGGAAGGTGTCGATGGTCCCGGGTGATCCGTCGGCCTTCACCTCGACCGGCTTGATCCACTTGCGGCCGTACTCGGTGGCGAAGAAGCGGCCGTCGAGGGAGGCGGGGAACTTCACGGCGGAGTCGAGGCCGGCGTCGAAGTTGTATACGGGTCCGGCCATCGGGGACTCGGAGCCGCCGCCGAACTCCGGCGGGGAGCCGGCGTCACCGGCGTACCGGATCCAGGCGGGCTGGGCCGGGGGCAGGGTGGCGAGGCCGGTGTTGCGGAAGGAGTTGTTGGCCGGGCCCGAGGCGCAGTCGTACTTCGCCCCGGCGGGGCCGGAGGGGAAGGCGTACTCGCCGTAGGTCTCGGTGGCCGTGTTGCTGCCGGTGCAGTACGGCCAGCCGAAGTTGCCGGGCTGGGTGACGCGGTTGAACTCGACCTGACCGCTGGGGCCCCGGCCGGGGTCGGTGGTTCCGGCGTCGGGGCCGTAGTCGCCGATGAAGACGGCTCCGGACTTCTTGTCGACGGACATCCGGAACGGGTTGCGGAAGCCCATCGCGTAGATCTCGGGGCGGGTTCCGGCGGTGCCGGGGGCGAAGAGGTTGCCCGCCGGCACGGTGTAGCCGCCGTCCGCCGTGGGCTTGATCCGCAGCAGCTTGCCGCGCAGGTCGTTGGTGTTGCCGGAGGACCGCTGGGCGTCGAACTGCGGGTTGCGGTCGGTGCGTTCGTCGATCGGGGCGTAGCCGGCCGACTCGAACGGGTTGGTGTCGTCACCGGTGGTCAGATAGAGGTTCCCGGCGGCGTCGAAGTCGATGTCCCCGCCGACGTGGCAGCACTGACCCCGGTCGCTGGCGACCTCGAGGACGACCTTCTCGCTGGCGGTGTCGAGGGTGCCGTCGGCCTTGAGGACGAAGCGGGAGAGGTTCAGGTGTCCCTTCCACGCCTCGAAGTCGGCCGCGGAGCCGGTGGTGGGGGCATCGCCGGGCGGGGTGTTCAGGAGCGGTGAGTAGTAGAGGTAGACAAAGCGGTTCGTCGAGAATCCCGGGTCGACGGCGACGCCCTGGAGGCCTTCCTCGTCGTGCGTGTAGACGTCGAGCTTTCCCGCTGTCTTCGTGGCTCCGGCGGCGTCGGTCAGCCGGACCGTGCCGTCCCGGGCGGTGTGCAGCACGGACCGGTCCGGGAGCACGGCGAGCGACATGGCCTCGCCCAGTTCGGCGGCGCCGAGGGCTAGTTGGACCTGCTGGTAGTCGGCGGCCGGGATGTCGGCCGCGACGCGCGGGGCGCGGGCCTCGGGGTCGGCGGCGAGGGCCGGGCCGGCGGCGGGAACGGCGAGCGTGGCCGCGAGGAGGGCGGCGAGAGCGGTGGCGTATCTGGACCACCGTGGGGGTGCGGGTGACATGGTTGTTCCTTCCTGACGGTACGTGGGGTCTGTCAGGCAAGGCGCTGTCGCGCTTTGCGACGTACGGGTCCCGGGGTGCGGGGCGTACGGCGTGCGGTGTGCAGGCGTGCGAGGACTGCGCCGGTGCACGGGCGCAGGCAGCTTTTTTCTTCGAGAGAGCGCTCCAACTCCCCCAACGGGGAGGCATTTTGCATGCTGGCAACGCAAAATTAATTTGTCAAGGTCGTGTCAAAATTGCGGTTCGGTGCTCCGTGCAGCGATGTCGCGGGGCCCCTGGTCCCGCCGCCGCCCGGGGGAAAGCCCTAGGCTTCCCGGCGTGACCCTCCTTCTTCCCGCGCTCCAGTCCCCCACCGGCCCGGCGGCCTCCCGGGAGGCCGTCCGCTTCGGTGACCTCTCCCTGACCTACGGCCGGCTGGCCGGGGCCTCAGCCGCGCTCGCCGCCCGCATCGCGGACGCGGGCCGGGTCGCCGTCTGGGCCACCCCGACGCCGGAGACGGTGATCGCGGTGGTGGCCGCGCTGCGGGCCCAGGTCCCCGCCGTGCCGCTCAACCCCCGTACGGGAGAACGCGAGTTGGCGCACATCCTGGCCGACAGCGAGCCCACGGCCGTGCTGGCAGGCCCGGACGACGAGCTGCCGCCCGCGCTGGCGAGGCTGCGGCGGGTGCCGGTCGACGCGCGGGCGGCGGTGGAGCCGAGCGGGTACGCGGCGGACCCGAGCGGGTACGCGGCGGAGGAGGCGGACGGGGCGGACCCCGAGGCCCCCGCCCTGATCGTCTACACCTCCGGCACCACCGGGCCGCCGAAGGGGGCCGTCCTGCCCCGGCGGGCCATCGCCGCCTCGCTGGACGCGCTGGAGGACGCCTGGGGGTGGACCGGCGACGACGTCCTGGTCCACGCGCTGCCGCTGTTCCACGTCCACGGGCTGATCCTGGGCGTCCTCGGCCCGCTGCGCCGGGGCGGCTCCGTGCGCCACCTGGGGAGGTTCTCGCCCGATGGCGTGGCCCGTGAACTGGCCACCGGCGGCACCATGCTGTTCGGCGTGCCGACGATGTACCACCGACTGGCCGAGGTGCTGGACACCCCGGCGGGCACCGCCGAACGGGACTCCCTGGCCGGGGCGCTGGCGGGGGCCCGGCTGCTGGTCTCCGGGTCGGCGGCGCTGCCCGTGCACGATCACCGGCGCATCGCGGCGGCGACCGGGCGGCGGGTCATCGAGCGGTACGGGATGACGGAGACCCTGATGAACACGGGGATCCGGGCGGACGGCGCCCCGCGCCCCGGCACGGTGGGCCCGCCGCTCGCCGGGGTGGAGCTGCGGCTGGCGGAGGAGGACGGCACGGTGCTCGACGAGCCCGGGGCGATCGGCGAGATCCAGGTCCGGGGCCCGAACCTGTTCACCGGCTACCTCAACCGGCCCGACGCCACCGCGGCCGCGCACACGGCGGACGGCTGGTTCCGTACCGGGGACGTCGGCACGGTGGACGAGGACGGGTACGTGACGATCGTCGGGCGCAAGGCCACCGACCTGATCAAGAGCGGCGGCTACAAGATCGGCGCGGGCGAGATCGAGAACGTCCTCCTCGCCCACCCCGGCGTCCGGGAGGCGGCGGTGACCGGGGCGGCAGACCCCGACCTCGGCGAACGGGTCGTGGCCTGGGTGGTCGCGGCGGACCCCGCCGCCCCGCCCGCCGCCGATGAGCTGGCCGACCATGTGGCGGCCCAGCTGGCCCCGCACAAGCGCCCGCGCACCGTGCACTACCTGGACGCCCTGCCCCGCAACGACCTGGGCAAGATCATGAAGAGGTCGCTCCATGCCCGCTGACGGCGCCGCCCGGATGACGGCCCGGGAGACGATCGCGCTGCTCACCGGCGCGGCCGGCTTCACCGAGCACCGCCCGCCGCAGCGCCCCCTGCCCCCGGACGGTCCGCTCGGCTGGGCCGGTTACGACGCCGCGCGCGAGCGGGCCGCGACACGGACCGGCGAGGAGGAGTCCGTGCTGTACGGCACCGGGGTCGTCCAGGACCGCGCGTGCGTGCTGCTCTCCTTCGAATTCGGCTTTCTGGGCGGCTCGTTGGGCCGGTCGACGGGAGACCGGCTGGAGGCCGCGTACGAGCTGGCCAGGACCCGGCGGCTGCCGCTGCTCGCCCTCGTCGCCACCGGCGGCAGCCGGATGCAGGAGGGGATGGTCGCCCTCACCCAGCTCCAGCGGGTGGCCGCCGCCTCGACCCGGCTGCGCGCGGCCGGGCTCCCGCAGATCGCCGTGGTCCGCGACCCGACGACCGGCGGGGGCTGGGCCACGGTGGGAGCGGGCGCCGATGTGGTGCTGGCCCTGCCGGGCGCGCAGGTCGGCTTCGCCGGGTCCCGGGTGCGGCCGCCGGACGCGGATCCGTACGCGTACAGCGCCGAGGGCCAGTTCGCGGCGGGCCAGGTGGACGCGGTCGTACCGGCCGACGAGCTGGCCACCACGGTGACGCACTGGCTGCGCGCGCTCGGCGCGCCCCGGGGACCCCGGGCCGACGCCGCCGAGGAGCTGACCGGAACGGGGGCGGCCGAGGAGCTGACCGGAACCGGCCCGGCCGCCGCGTCCGGCACCGGCCCGCACGCGGCACCCGGCGCACCACCGGCATCCGACCCGCACGCGGCACCCGGCGCACCACCGGCCTCCGGCACCGGTCCGCACGCGGAGCTCCCCGCCGCCCCGGTGCCCCGTGCGCTGTCGGCGGCCCGGCTTCCGGAGACCGGGCGGCAGGCGGTGGCGCAGGCCCGCGATCCGCGGCGGCCGCGCGCGGAGGCGTACCTGGCCGACTACTTCGCCGTACGGCTCCCCCTGCACGGGGACCGGTGCGGCGGCACGGACCCGGGCCTGCTGTGCGGCTTCGGGCTGCGCGCCGACGGGCAGCCCGTCGCGTACGTCGCCCAGTGCGGGACGCCGACCCGCCCGGCCGGATTCCGCGCGGCGGCCCGGACCGTCCGGCTCGCGGACCGGCTCGGCGTCCCCGTCCTCACCCTCGTCGACACCCCGGGCGCGGCCAATGACGCCGAGGCGGAGCGGGCGGGCGCGGGCGCGGCCATCGCGGACACCTTCGCGGCCATCGCGGCGGCCCGGGTGCCGGTCACGACCCTGGTGATCGGCGAGGGCGGCTCGGGCGGGGCGCTGGCTCTCGCGGCTCCGGGCAACACGCATGTCACGGTGGACAGCTACTTCTCCGTCATCGCCCCGGAACTGGCCGCCGCGATCCTCAAGCGGCCGCCGTCGGAGACCGGCGCCACCGCCGACCAGTTGCGGCTGCGCCCGCAGGACCTCCTGGAGCTCGGGTTCGCCCGCTCGATCGTGAGCTGAGCGGGCCCGCCGGGGCCGTACCGGCGGGCCCGCCGGGAGCGTACCGGCGGGCCCGCCGGGAGCGTACCGGCGGGCCCCGCAGAGGGCGAAAGAAGACCAATCAGTTGATCCCGGGACATCGGACAGCACCGCTCCCGAAGTCTCCACGAGATGGCCACAGCCACCGTTCAAGGATCGGGATCCGCCCCGCGTGAACACCTGGTCGACTTGCTAGCTTGGCACGGGACAAGGGCGCCCGCCGGGCGCGACGGGACGCAGCGGGTGCACGGGGGAAGGGTTTTCCATGGCATGGGACGAGTGGGAACAGCTGAAGGCGGACGCCGTCCAGCAGCAGTCCACCGGGATGCAGTTGAACCAGCTCGACCCCGGGGGCGGCGGCTCCACGGCCCTGCCCGGACAGACCGGCGACCTCAAGGTGAGCAACGGCGATCTGGTGAAGATCGGCAGCCAGGCACACGGCCTCTACGACGAGCTGTGGGGCAAGGCCCGGGTAGCCGTTCCCAGCAGTGACAAAGCGGCCGGCGACCTGAGCGGCCAGGGCTTCGCGTTGGGCGGCGGACTCAAGCACGTATCGAAGCGGTGGGACGAGCAGCTGAAGTCGCTCATGGACGCCTGCGCCCATATCGCCAACCACATGCAGGTCACCAAGAAGGTGCACGCCGGCGACGACCACTACATCCAGCGGCAGATGAGCAGCATCGACGCCCTGGATGCCGGATTCGACGAGCGGGTCGGCGAGCCGGGGAAGAAGAACCCGGCGTACGAGCAGAAGAAGTAGCGGCGCGACCAAGACGTACAGGGAGAAACGACCACTCATGGATCTTGACGCGCTGCGCTTCGGCAACTTCGCGACGCTCGACGAAGCCGTCTCCGACTGGGGCCTGCTCGTACGCAACCTCGCCCAACTGAAGAAGCAGGCCGAGGACGGGTTGCGCAAGGCCGCCAACTCGGCCGACTGGGCCGGCCTGAACGCCCAGGTCACCAAGGAGTTCGTCGGCAAGACCGCCGGTGAGTTCGCCGACGCCCACACCCAGGCCAACACCATGCACAAGATCCTCTCCGACACCCGCGACGAGCTCCGGCAGCACAAGAAGGACGTCGAGGAGGCCATCAGCCGCGGAGCCCGGAAGAATCTGACCGTCGTCGACAACGGCGGCGGCGGTTTCACCGTCACGATGAACATCCACCCGGATCGAGCGGCGAAGGGCACCTCCGTCCCGGAGCACGACCAGAGCGATGTCACCGCGCTGCGCGACGAAGTGCAGGGGATTCTCAAGAAGGCCACGGAGAGCGACACCTCGGCGAGCAAGGTGCTGACCGCACTGGCCGATCAGAGCAAGATGGGCTTCTCGGACGCCTCCTACAAGGACCGTGACTCCGCGGTCGAGGCCGTCGAGGCCGCCGAGAGCCTCGCCAAGATCGCGGCGAAGAATCCCGAGGACCTCACGCCCGCCGACTTCGACAAGATCAACAACGGTCTGGACAAGTACAAGGACGACCCGCTGTTCGCCGAGCGGTTCGCCACACAGCTCGGGCCCAAGAAGACCCTCGAATTCTGGCAGGGCATCAACGACCCGGCCATGAACCCGCACGTGGGCCGCGAACGGCTCGACAAGCTCGACGACCTCCAGCGCAATCTCGGCCTCACGCTCGCCACCGCCACCCAGAGCGACTCCGCCGACATGACGAGCTGGAAGGGCAACATGATCAAGCTGGGCGAACAGCCCATCGGCCGGGACGGCGGCGGCCCCATGGGCTTCCAGGTCATGAGCAACCTGATGCGGACCGGCGACTACGACGACCAGTTCCTCAAGAGCTACGGCACCAAGCTCATGGAGACGGAACGCAAGCTCACCGGCAACGGCGAGCACGAGAACATGGCGTGGCAGCACCGGGGCCCGGACCCGTGGCTCAACCGGATCGGCGAGGACAGCGGCGACGACCCGCTGACCGGCTACCTCAAGGGGCTGTCCAACAGCCCGGACGCGGCGACCGACTTCTTCAACCAGGAGTACGTATCCAAGGAGGACTCCCCCTTCGAGCGCGATACGGACGGCAACGGCAAGAACGGCAAGATCCCGCTCTCCAACTTCGAGTACCTCTTCGAGGAGCGGGAGTGGCCGCAGGAGACCAACCTCAAGGGCGACGACGACAACACCGGCCGCAACACCCTCGCCCTCGCCCTGGAGGCCGCCACGACCGGGCACCCGGCGGGCGAGCTGCCGACGGTGGACACTCCGGCCCACAACGAGGGGCAGACCAAGCTCTTCGAGTCGATCGTGGCCTCCGTCGCGGACGACAACGAACGGCTCACCAAGCACAACTACATGACCGACAGCATCGGGCAGATCACCTCGGAGTACCTGCCGGACATCAACCGGGCCATGACGAACGACTCGGACGGGGAAACGGACAGCCTGTTCCCCGTCGCCGGCAGCTCCGCCACGCTCAGCCACCGTGAAGTGAACGCCCTGCTGCTGACCGTGGGACAGAACGCCGAGGGGTACGCGGCCGTGGAGGTGGCCAACAAGCAGTACATGGCGAACCTCATGGACTACCACATGAACCCGGATCTGCCGGCGGACAAGGTCTATTCGAAGGACACCGAGTTCGCCGTCCATGAGATCGCCCACGGCTCGGGCGAGGTGTCCGGCACCTTGGCCATCGGTCGCCAGGAAGCGGTCGCCGGCGACGCCGAGGAAGCCGACAAGAAGTACGAGCAGTCCGTGGCGCAGTGGAAGAACGCCATCTCGGGGGGCATCGGTACCGGTATCGGCGTCGGCACGTCGTTCGTCGCCAGCCCGGTCGGCGGCGCGGTGGCCGGCGGTTTGGCGGAGACGGCGAGCAGCATGGTGCTCGAATCCTTCTTCAAGGACGCCGAGGGGAAGGCCAAGGACGACGCCGGCCCTGTCATGGGCGAAATCTGGGAGAACGGCGTCGAGAAGAACTCGGAATACATCGAGCAAGCCGTGGAGGCAGCGGCGAAGGCACACGGCCGTGACGACCTGATGGACAACAGCATCGACGAGAAGGCGCGCAGGGCCACCCAGGACGGGTTCATGGCCGCAGGTACGAGCACCGAGCAGTTG
Organism: Streptomyces sp. NPDC020884; assembly: GCF_044333935.1. Classification (NCBI taxonomy): domain Bacteria; kingdom Bacillati; phylum Actinomycetota; class Actinomycetes; order Kitasatosporales; family Streptomycetaceae; genus Streptomyces; species Streptomyces sp. NPDC020884. Next base: position 699,124 of record NZ_JBIRRY010000001.1, read on the forward strand.
AATCCTCACTTGAAGACGGACATCTGACCGCATACCCGGGGAGGGCGCCTACCGCGTCTTCCCCGCCCCCACATCGAAAGGCTTCTCGCGTTGTCTGCCCATGGATCTCTTCGGCGTCGCCGGTTCATCGGCAGGGTCGTCTCCCTGTCGGCCACCGTCGCCCTCGCCGCCACCCTGTCGGCGTGCTCCGGCGACGAACCGCCCAAGAAGGCGTACACCGTGCCCACGTCCCTGTGTGGGATCACCGTGGACCCCGCACTGGTCAAGGCAGTTCTGCCCGGCGGCGACTCCCTCACCTCGGCCACCCAGAAGCCGAACGGCGGAACGATCCGCTGCAACCTGTCCGTGGACGGCAAGCTGGTCCTCAGCCTCGCCCAGGCCTGGTGGAGTGAGGGGCACACCACGGCCGCGGTCTCGCAGGCGTACCCCGGCACGGACGACGGGACGGTGTCCGAGGACGAACGCTTCATTTACACCGGGGAAGCCGGCGTCGGCAAGACCGTCCCTGCCTGCAAGGCGTCGGAGCATCCGGAACAGGACCTCTACACAACGGTCGAGACCCGCGACTCCGGCATCGACGACCCGGACGCCATCGAGAAGCTTCTCGTCGCCTACACCAAGGCGGTCGAAGGAACAGCCGCCTGCGGGTGACCCCTCACCGCTGTCCGGCCGACTGCCGCACCAGGGAGTCCCACAGGGCCACCGCGTGGTCCACCGTGGAGCGGAGCCGCTCCACGGGCACGCCGTCCCGGGCCTCTGTCGACAGCCCGTGCAGGACGGTCGCGTAGAAGGCGGCGATCGCGCGGACGTCCGTCCCCGGCGCCAGCTCGCCCTCCCGCACGGCCCCCTCCAGCCGCTTCTCCAGCTCCGCGACCGAGGTCCGCCGCCACTGGGCCAGGTGCTCGGCGACGTGTCTGTTCTGGTGCGAACAGTTCGTGGCCGACAGCACGATCATGCAGCCGCTCGGGGTCTCCGGGTCGGTGAACATGTCGATGTTGCCGCGCAGCATGGCCTCCACCGCGGCCCGCGCCGTAGGCGCCTCGCGCAGCGCGCGGTGGGTCGCCGAGCCCGCGGTGCGGTCGTAGAGCGCGACGGCCTCGCGGAACAACTGCTCTTTCGAGCCGAAGGTGTTGTACAGGCTGGCGGAGTTGATGCCCATGGCGGCGGTCAGGTCCGTGAGCTTCGTGCCCTCGTAGCCGAGCTCCCAGAACGTCACCATCGCGCGCCGCAGTGCCGCGGCCCGGTCGAACGCGCGCGGTCGGCCTCTTTCGGCCATATCTGCCTCCTCGATGGTGGGTTGAGCCCCGGCCATCCTGCCTGTCGAGTAATTTTAGATCGTTCGACTCAGATATCGACCCCAGTGTGAATGGAGCGAGATGCCTCAGCTTGCGGGCAAGGCGGCCCTGGTGACCGGGGGGAGCCGCGGCATCGGTGCGGCGATCGCCCTCCGACTGGCCGAGGAGGGTGCGGACGTCGCCCTGACGTATGTGAGCGCCGCCGACCGGGCCCAGGAGGTCGTGGCGTCGATCGAGGCGCTCGGGCGCAGGGGCATGGCCATCCGGGCCGACAGCGCGGACCCGGCGGCCGTCGTCGGATCCGTCGAGCGGGCCGCGGCGGAGCTGGGCCGGCTCGACATCCTGGTGAACAACGCCGGGGTCTTCCCCTACGGCCCGATCGAGGGCGTGACGCTGGAGGAGATCGACCGCACGCTGGCCGTCCATGTACGCGCCGTCTTCCTGGCCGCCCAGGCCGCCGTCCCCCATCTGGGACACGGCGGCCGCATCATCAGCATCGGCAGCTGCTGGGCCAACCGCGTGCCGGTGCCGGACGTGACGCTGTACGCGATGAGCAAGTCGGCGCTGATCGGCTTCACCAAGGGGCTGGCCCACGACGTGGCGCCCCGGGGGATCACCGCGAACATCGTGGACCCCGGGCCCACCGTCACCGACATGAACCCGGACGGCACCGACGAGGCCGAGGAAGAGCGTCTGAGGACCGCGGCGAAGGTCCTGGGCGCGGGGGCCGACACCGCGCAGGCCGTGGCCTTCCTCGCCGGTCCCGACGCCCAGTGGATCACCGGCACCTCGCTGGCGGTCGACGGCGGCTATACCGCCTGACGGACCGGGTCTACGGCTGTGGGTCGCGGGCGTCGTACCGGGCGAAGCCGCGCCATCTCGCTGCGAGCAGGGCGACCGCGACGACACACGCGATGCCGCCGCCGGTGACGGCGACGGCGGGCGAGGCCAGATCGGCGACGGAGCCTGCCAGGAAGTCCCCGAGACGCGGGCCGCCCGCCACGACGACGATGAAGACGCCCTGGAGCCGGCCGCGCATCTCGTCGGGCACGGCCGCCTGGAGCATGGTGTTGCGGAAGACCATGGAGATGGTGTCCGCGCATCCGGCGAGCGCCAGGAACAGCAGCCCGAGCCAGAGGTTGCGGGTGAGCCCGAAGACGGCGACGGCGGCGCCCCAGCAGCCGACGGCCAGCAGGATGACGAGGCCCTGCCGCCGGATCCGGCCGAGCCAGCCGGAGAACACCCCGCCGAGCAGCGCGCCGAGGGCCGGGGCGGCGACGAGGAGTCCGGTGGTCCGCGCGTCACCCCCGTACCAGAGGACGGCGACGACCGGGAAGAGGGCCCGGGGGTGGGCGAGGACCATCGCGCACAGGTCGGTGAAGAAGGTCATCCGCAGGTTCGGCCGGGACCCGAGGAACCGCAGCCCGTCCAGCACCGAGGCCCGCTTGCGCGCCTCCCCCCGGCGTTCCCCCTCCTGCCGGTCGGGCAGCATCGGGGGCAGCCGCCACATGGCGTACAGGGAGGCGGTGAAGCAGACCGCGTCCACCGAGTACGCGGCACGGTAGCCCCACCAGCCGACGATCAGGCCGCCCAGCATCGGCCCGACGAGCATGCCCGTCGTGCTGGTCAGGGAGTTCAGCGCGTTGGCGGCGGGCAACTGCTCGGCCGGCAGCAGCCGGGCGATCATCGAGGAGCGGGCCGGTGCGTTGAGGGCGAAACAGACGGCCTGGAGCGCGACGACCGCGTACAGCAGCCCGACCCGCTCGACGCCCGCGACGGCCGCCGCCACCAGGACGACGGACAGGAGAAACGACCCGGCGGCGCTGAACAGGCCGAGCTTGCGCCGGTCGAGGGTGTCGGCGACAGCCCCGCCGTAGAGGCCGAAGACGACGAGCGGGACGAGCGAGCAGAACCCGATGAGCCCCACGGAGAACGCGGACCCGGTGATGTCGTAGACCTGGAGCGAGACCGCAAGGGCCGTCATGCCCTGGCCGGCCCAGGAGACCGTGTTCCCGAACCAGAGCCGTCGGTAGTCGGGCGAGAGCCGCAGCGGGGTGAGGTCGGCCAGTATGCGGGGGCGGTCTGCGGGCGGTTCGGTCTTTTCGGTCACAGAGGATGGTAGGCGCACCGCCGACGACTGGGGCGGGGCCGCCCGGCGACGGGGCGGAGTCGCCCGGCGACCCCCCGTGGTGATGGATGTGTCTCATGTCGCCGCGCCCCTGCGGGGCCGCCTGTCGCCCCCTCGGCCGCGCACTCCCCCGCCTCACCTGCACCAGTGCCGAACCGTCCGCATTTGTTGAGGAGTTGACTGTCTCAGGTGGGCCTTGACGGTCCGGACGGCTGCCGGTTGCATTCCTATTCCAGACATCAGGATTCACCTGACCGCGTTCACGCGATGGGGGAGACCATGGGGGAGAACGAGATCGTGCTGACACCGGCCAGCGTCCTGCAACGTCGAGTGGAGGCCCGCGCGCGCAGGTACCGGGGCAGGATGTACGTCGCCGTGCGGGAGCACGCCCTGGAGCTGGACGAGGTCGCGCAGGCCATCGTCCGGCGGATCGACGGTACGTCGACGCTGCGGGGCATCGCGGCCGTCGTGGCCGCGGAGTACGGCGTTCCGGCCGACGACGCGACCGGCGGCACCGTGGAGTTCGCCACCCAACTCCTCGCGCACGGCGTGGTGGAGGTCGTCCCCGGCTGACGGCCGCGGAGGGCCGGCACTCCCTCCCCCACGGTGAACCGCCCGTTTCGGAACGGCCGCTTCCGCCACCCACCTCGGCGGCCCGATTCCGTACGCGTAGGGCAACATGGCCATGCCATAAGGCGGTTGAACATTGACGCCCTACAGAAGAACAGTGTTCGCTCATACTGAACAGAGGTGGGTCATATGGTCGAGTCGGTCAAGCGCGCCGTGCGCATCATCAGAGAACTGACAGGGGCCTCACCCCGGTTGGGGGTCACCGAACTCGCCGACCGGATCGGCGTGTCCAAGTCGGCCGTGCACGGCCTGCTGCGCACCCTGGCGTCGGACGGGCTGGTGGTGCAGGAGCAGGAGTCGGGGAAATACCGACTGGGGCCCGCGCTGGTCACCTTCGGCAACGCCTACCTGGACACCCACGAGCTGCGCACCCGCGCCCTCACCTGGTCCAACCTGCTGGCCACCCGGACCGACGAAGCGGTCTGGGTCGGGGTGCTGGTCCATGACGACGTACTGGTGATCCACCATGTGTCCCGCCCCGGGAACACGGTGCAGCCGCTGGAGACCGGCGCCACCCTGCCCTGGAGCGCCACCGCGCTGGGGAAGGCGATCGTGGCCTTCTCGCCGCCCGAGCTGCAGACCCGCCTGCTCAGCCGTCCCCCGACGATCCTGACCGGCCGCCCGGTGGCCGGACCCGAGGCGCTGGAAGCCCAGTTGGCGCAGGCCAGGGAGGTGGGCTACGCCGTGACGCAACAAGAGGCGGCACTCGGGGACGCGGGCATCGCGGCCCCCATCTTCGACCGCACCGGGTGTGCCGCGGGGGCCATCGGGCTGGTCGGCCCCGTCGAGCGGCTGTTAGACGAGGGACATCGGCAGGGGTGTTCGATCGCGACCCGGGAGACGGCGCGAAGCCTCTCCCGCGAGCTGGGCGCGCACCGGTTGGGCACCCGCGCCGCCTCACTCTGAACCGCCCCGTCGCGCCGGGCTCCGGTCGGCACGTCCAGGCTGCCGCCACCCTCCATCACCGCTTCCCCCGTCACGGTCGAGTGCGTCGGTCCCGCGGGGTCGCGGGCCTGCCGGAACCGGTTCCGACCAGGGCCGGCGGAGCTGGTCCAGACCGACACTACCCACCTCCACAGCGGCCAAATCCCCGGGCGACCGGGCAGCCCGAAACCCTCGGATCGGTCGGGTTCCGGGCGAGGAGCGGGGTGCGTCCGTCGGCGTCGGAAGTTGCTTGACACGCCATTTGGACCCCGCCTAGCTTTCGAGCAGATGTTCAGTATCGAAGAACGCTGTTTCTCTTCGATGCTTCGACAGGGGAGTTCGGCCGCTCGTCCCGGGCGGCCGCTGGTGGAGGGGGGCCACATTGAGGAAGCCGAACAGTCGCGCCGGGAAACCGCATGCCGTCCCCGACGCAACCTCACCCGGCGACTTATCCGTCTTACCGGGTAAAGCCGCCGCGCTGCCACCGGGACGCGGGAGGCGGCCGCCCGCCCGCGCCCGGACGGCGGCAGACACCGGTGGACGCCCCCGCGTGGCGGTGGCGGAGCCGACGGACGAACGCGGGCCGACAACCAAGGCAACGGGAGGACAGGTGGACTCCGCACCGACGCAGACATGCCTGCGCGCAGCGGCAGCGCTCATCGACCGAGAGCAGGACCGACCCACTCGACCAGGCCTGGCCGACGGCGCCCGTGGCCACCATGACGACACGCGGCGCGGCCTCCCGGCCGCGCCCGTCCGCCACCCGATCATGATCGCCCTGGAGGGGAAGTGACCCAGCAGACCCGCTCGTTACCCCCGCTACGGCGCGGGAACGGCCCCGCCCCGGACACCCTGACGCCCGGCTCCCGCACCGCCGTCCCGGGCACGGGCCGGTTCTCCTGGCTGGCCCCGATGGTCCTGTGGCCGCTGGCCCGCCGCCATCTGCCTCGCCCCGCGGTGCGCCCGCAGGGCGGAGGAAGCCAACGCGCCGACGACGAGGCGACCTTCGCCGCCATCCTGTTCGTTCTTGCCAGCGGCGTGCCCTGGCGGGCCCTGCCGCGGGCGTTCACGGTCTCCTGGCAGAACGCCCACCGCCGGTTCTCCCAATGGAGCGAGGCCGGGCTGTGGGACCAGATCCGGGAGACGGCCCGCCGGCAGCCGGACCCGGGGCAGGCGAGACAGCTGCGCCAGTGGGCGGAAGCCGTCTCCGCGCTGGCCGAGGAGCGGTTGAACCGGCCCGCGGCACCGCCCCCGGGCCCGAGGGCCACGGCCCCGCGGCCTGCCGCGGGGCTACAGCCGGGTCTGCGGGTGCATGAGCCGGACGACTTCACCGTCAGGCTGTTCGGGGCCGACCGAGACGCGGCGTGGTGACCACGACCGCGGGTGCGGACCTGACCGGTTGCCTGGAGGAGATGGAACGCCGGGGGCTGATACCGGCCGACTGCCTCGCGGTGTGCTGCGTCGGGCCCGCCGCACGCGGGTGGGCCGACGAGGGCGGCGGATACGACTTCCACGTGATCTCCTCCACCCCGTGGAACACGGAGGGAGCCCGCACGCTGCCCGTGGCGCTGGACCCGGCCGGCGTGCCGTCGATCACCCTGACCGTGGCGGGGCGCCGCTGGGAGCTCACGTACTGGCTCGAGAGCCAGGTCCGGCAGGTGCTGGCCAAGGTCACCCGGGAGCAGTTCGAGGGGGGCGGGGCGGCGGTCGGGGTGCTGACCGACGCCGAGGAGTTGTTCCTGGAGCGGATGAGCGCGTGCCTGGCGCTCAGCGGCACCGAGTGGGCGAAGCAGGCCAAGCGCCAGGTCGAGAACTCCGCGTTCCGGGCCTTCGTGACGACCCGTTCGCTCGCGGCGGCCGACTCAGCCATCGCGGACGCCGTCCGGCAGCTCGCCGCCCGGGACCTCGACAGCGCGGTCCTCGCCGCCCGCTCGGCCCTGGGGCACACGGTGGACGCGCTGCTCGAGAGCAAGGGCGACTTCGGTTCCCGGGTACCGCGGTGGCGGGCCCGGCGGCTGCGCGAGACCCGGCCCGGAGCACTGCCGTTCGGCGAGTACTGGGCCATGGAGACGCTGCGGGCCTTCGACCCCGAGCGGCCGGAGGCCTGGGTGGCGTCGGTGCTGCAACGCTGTCGCGACCTGGCCTTCGAAGTGGAGATCTCCTGACGGTGCGCGCCGGGCGCGGTCGGGTCCGCCGAGGCGGACCCGACCGCGCTCAGCGCACCGCCTCCGCGGACTCCGGCTCGCGGTCCACCGGTGCGTCCTCCGGCGGCCCGTACGGCTGCTGGTCGTCGGGGCACCAGGTGGCGTTGGACAGGCGCGCGACGAGCATCAGCACACTGGCCCCGGCCAGGGCCGCCCCGACGGCCAGCCAGGGCGCTCCGGGCGACCGTGCGGCCGACAGGAGCCCGCCGATCTGCGGCGCCGTCATGAAGCCGACGTTGACACCCGCCGAGTACAGGCTGACGTTGCGGTTGATCACCGTCGGAGCCGACAGATGGGTGACGTAGCTGAGCAGAGCCGGGAAGACGATCATCTCCCCCGCCGTCCAGAACAGCGTGATCAGCGCCAGCATCGGCCCGCTGGACGTGAGCCCGGTCAGGGCGAACCCGGCCGCGGCCAGCACGTAGCCGATCAGCAGCGACCGCAGATGGGACATGTGGACCATGGCCTTGTTGAGCGGTACCTCGAACAGCACGATCGCCGCCGCGTTGACGACGAAGACCACGCTGACCCAGTAGGCGGGCAGGCCGATGCCCTCGATGATGTACGTGCTCAGCAGGATCGGCGGCAGCGCGTAGGCGATGTGCACGGGCAGCGCCAGCACGAACAGGGTCCAGAACCGCGACTCGTCGCGCGGTGCGGGCGAGAGCAGCCGCCCCGGTCCGGTCTTCCCCATCGTGGTGGCCGACCGGGTGGAGTGCCGCAGCAGCACGCCGGCCGCCGCGAGGACGCACACCGCGTTGACGTAGAACAGCGCCTGCGGCGCCACGGTGAACAGCAGCCCCCCGATGGCGGGGCCCACTCCCATGCCCAGGTTGATCGCCAGCCGGTTGCAGGAGAAGGCGATCTTCCGCTGGTCGGGCGAGGAGCCCGCCACCACCTGCGCGTAGGAGGCCGGGGTGTAGATCTCGAAGGCCATGCCCCACAGCAGGGTGACGACGAGCAGGGCGGGCACCGCGGACAGCGCGGGCACGACGGCCAGCAGCAGGGCGTACCCGACACAGCCCCCGAGCATCACGGTGACCGGTCGCAGTCTGCCCAGCAGCACACCGGCGCCCACGTCGGCGAGGAGCGCCCCGAGCCCGAAGGCCCCGACCACCAGCCCCACCTGTCCGGCGCTGTACCGGTCCTCCCCCAGCAGATAGGCGCCGAGGAAGGGGAAGGCCATCGTCCCCGCGCGGAACAGCAGGGTGGAGACGAACAGAGCACGCAGGTCGCTGTTGAGGCCCGCGACCGTACGGAACGTACCGCGGATCATGTCCGGTCGCGCTCCGCCTCGACGGTGAAGATCTGCTCGGTGCGCTGCCGCGCCAGCTCGTCCACCTTGCCCCGGAAGGCCTTCTGGTCGGTCTGGCCCCGCTCGAAGCACTCCAGGACGCCGTCGCGCGCGAGGTACGAGGTGAGCGGCCGGGAGACGTCGCCGACCTTGGCCGTGAGGTAGAGGCCCACTTCCTCGGGGGTCAGCTCGTCGACCTGCTTGACCTCGGTGATGGTGCCGGGCGGCGCCTTGAGGAAGGCCGTGGCCCCCATGCCGGTGGGCGGCGCGGTGAGGGCGGGCAGCTCCTCCAGGGTGTCCGTGTACGAGGCGAAGTGCAGGTCGTAGGGGCTGAAGCCGTAGACGCGGTCGATCAGGTCCATGATGCCGTCGCCGCCGGGCCGCGCCGCGACCTCCACGACGCTCAGCCGCTCGCCGTCGACCAGGACCTCCACATGGGCGAGGCCGTGGTCGATGTCCAGCGCGGCGCAGGCCTCCAGCGCCACCCGGCGCAGTTCCTCGTTGTCCGAGTCGGCGCTCGGCACCAGCTGGCCGCGCTCGCTGAAGTAGGGCGCGCCCGCCTTGGACTTGTCGGTGACCGCGACGACGGTCCGCATGCCCCGGTGGTTGGCGACCTCGACGGAGACCTCGTGGGTGGAGGTGACGAACTCCTCGGCCTGGAAGCGGCCGTCGTCGAATCCGTACACGGGGGCGATCTCCAGCAGGGAGTCGCGGCAGTAGACGAACGCCTCGTCCAGCTCCTCGGGGGCGTTGACCCGCACGGTGCCGACGTTGCCGGCGAAGTCGCGCGGCTTGAGCACCAGGGGGAAGTTCAACTGGGCGGCGGCGGCGCGCAGTTCCTCCAGGGTGCTGAAGAGGCGGTGGCGGGCGCAGGGCACCCCGGCCTCTTCGAAGGCCTGCTTCATCGTGTGCTTGTCGCGCACCCGGGTCAGGCAGTCGTCGGACAGCCGGGGAAGGTCGTAGTGGCGGGCGATGGCCACGGACACGTGCACGGTCATCTCGATGATGGGCACCACCGCCCCGGGCCGCAGACCGGTCTCGCGCTCGAATTCCCGGACTGCTTCCAGGGCCTGCCGCTCGTCGTAGTAGTCGGCGCGCAGCACGTGGTCGAAGAACCGGTTGGCGCTCAGCGCGGCCGGTGTCTCGCTCATGCCGACCACGGGGCCGGGGTAGGTGCGCAGAGCCGAGACGATGCCGCGTTCCCGCAGCAGGATGTCGGAGCCGAGCAGCAGCAGGTAGCGATCGCCGTTGGCATGGGCGCGCGCAAGATCGAACACGAGAGTTCCCCCATCTTTCGGAAATGGGCCGCGCGCGCTGTCGGCACGCGGCCGCTGCGGTGGCCGGACACGGCCCGCCGCAGCGGGCGCCGCCGCCGGACGTGCCGACGGCGGTGCCCGGCCTGACCGGCGGACCGGTCAGTAGCGGTAGTGGTCCGGCTTGAACGGACCCTCCACGTCGACGCCGATGTAGTCGGCCTGCACCTTGGTGAGCGGAGTCAGGTGGGCGTCCAGGGCCGGCAGGTGCAGCCGCGCCACCTTCTCGTCCAGGTGCTTGGGCAGGGTGTAGACGTCGGTGTCGTAGTTCTGCTCCGGGTCGAAGAGCGAGATCTGCGCCAGGGTCTGGTTGGCGAACGAGCAGGACATCACGAAGCTCGGGTGACCGGTGGCGTTGCCCAGGTTGAGCAGGCGGCCCTCGCTGAGCACGATGATCGAGTGGCCGTCGGAGAAGGCCCACTCGTGCACCTGCGGCTTGATCTCCATCCGCTCGATGCCCGGCACCTGTGCCAGTCCGGCCATGTCGATCTCGTTGTCGAAGTGGCCCACGTTGCCGACGACGGCGTTGTGCTTCATCCGGGCCATGTGCTCGGCCATGATGATGTCGCGGTTGCCGGTGGTGGTGATGAAGATGTCGCCGGTCTCGACCACCTGGTCGAGGGTGACGACCTTCAGGCCGTCCATGGCCGCCTGGAGCGCGCAGATCGGGTCGGCCTCGGTGACCACCACGCGCGCGCCCTGGCCGCGCAGGGACGCCACGGCGCCCTTGCCGACGTCGCCGTAGCCGCAGATCACCGCGAGCTTGCCGGCGATCATCACGTCGATGGCGCGGTTGATGCCGTCGACCAGCGAGTGGCGGATGCCGTAGCGGTTGTCGAACTTGCTCTTGGTCACCGCGTCGTTGACGTTGATGCCGGTGAACAGGAGCTTGTTGTCCCGGCCGAGCCGGTAGAGGCGGTTGACGCCGTTGGTGGTCTCCTCGGTGACGCCGACGATGGACTTCGCCATCTCGGTGTACTTGCCCGGGTTGTCCACGAGCGAGCGGCGGAGCACGTCGAGGATGATCCGGTGCTCCTCCGGGTCGTCGTCGAGCGGCTCCGGGACCGCGCCGGCGGACTCGTACTCGGTGCCCAGGTGGACCAGCAAAGTGGCGTCGCCGCCGTCGTCCACGATGGAGTGCGGGCCGGATCCGTCGGGCCAGGTCATCAGCTGCTCCAGGCACCACCAGTACTCCTCGAGGGATTCGCCCTTCCAGGCGAACACCGCGCTGCCCTGGGGGTTGTCCACCGTGCCCTCGCGCCCCACGACGACGGCCGCGGCCGCCTGGTCCTGGGTCGAGAAGATGTTGCAGCTGGCCCAGCGGACGTCGGCGCCGAGCGCGGCGAGGGTCTCGATGAGAACAGCGGTCTGGACAGTCATGTGCAGCGAGCCGGCGACGCGCTTTCCGGCCAGCGGCTGCTGGGGACCGAACTCCTGCCGCAGCGACATCAGTCCGGGCATCTCGTGCTCGGCCAGCCGGATCTCCTTGCGGCCGAGCTCGGAGAGGGAGAGATCCGCGACCTTGAATCCCCCGACCGACCCCGCACTGTCCGCGGTCAACGCAACAGCCATGCTGTCATTCTCCCTGTCTAGAAATGCCGATGACGTGACGTCAGCTTGCCTCGGGGCCAACTCTCTCATGTGGCCTCGGAACGAGCATGCCATTCCCGACTGCGAAGCCGACGCGTCAGCCGGTTACAGGTGGCCGAATCTCGCCAGCAGTTCCGGCAGCGTCGCCCCGGCGTTCATCAAATCGCGCACGGTCCGCTCCTTCTCGAGCAACTGCTGTGTCGATGAGGCGACTTCCGCCGCCGCGTCGGGCGGTACGACGGCCACTCCGTTCTCGTCGGCGACCACGATGTCGCCGGGGCGCACGGTCACTCCGTCGATCGACACCGGTACGTTGACCTGAACGACCCCTTCCAGTTCGTCGGGCGGGCAGCGGCGGGGCATGGCGGTGCGATACCAGACGGGAAAGTCGAGGTCGCGTATCTCGTCGACGTCCCGGACCGCGCCGTCGACCACCGCTCCGGCAATGCCCGCGAGTTGGGAAAGCGTGGTCATCAGACCGCCCCACATCGCCATCCGGGTTATCCCGTGGCAGGCCAGCACGACGACGTCGCCGGGGCGGGCCAGGCCGAGCACCGGCAGGATGTCGACCAGCTCGTTCTCCGGCAGGTCGATGGTCAGCGCGGGGCCGACGATCTTGTGGGTGGGCGTCACGGTGCGCAGTCCGCCGATGGCGCCGATCCGGTCGCCGGCGTCGGCGGCCAGACAGCTCGGGCTGTACTCGGGGAGCAGCAGCCGGCGCAGGGCGTCCACTTCCGTCGAGGGCCGGACCGATTCGTTGAACACGGTTGACATGCGGGTTGTCCTTCGTCCGGCCCCGAGGGGCGGTGGGAGGGCGGAGGGTACGGGGGGTGGCTCGGCGGGCGGTGCGCTCAGCGCGCGGTCGAGCCGATCGCCTCGGCGAGGACCCCGGCCAGGTTGCGCACGCCTTCGGCGATCTGCTCGTCGGGCACCCGGCTGAACGCGAGGCGCAGGCTGTTGCCGCCGCGCTCGTCGGCGTAGAAGGCACGTCCGGGTACGTAGCTGACCTTGGCGGCCAGCGCCCGTTCCTGGAGCGCCATGGTGTCCACCTGCCCGGGGAGGGTCAGCCAGCTGAAGAAACCGCCGTGCGGCCGGGTGTAAGAGACCCCCTCGGGCAGGTGGGCGGCGAGGGCGTCCGTCATGACGTCGCGGCGTCGCCGGTAGAACTCCCGGGAGGCGGCGATCCCGCGGTCGAACCCGCCGGAGCGGCCGTAGTCCTCGAGCGTCAGCTGTCCGAGGGCGCCGGTGCACTGGTCGGTGTTCTGCTTGGCCCGCGCCAGTTGGGCGACGAGACGGTCCGGGCCGACGACCCAGCCCAGCCGGATGCCCGGGGTGAAGGTCTTGGCGAAGGTGCCGACCTGGGCCACCACGTCGGGAGCCAGCGCCCACAGGCTGGGGTGGCGCTCGCCGTCGAAGCCGAGTTCCCGGTAGGCGACGTCCTCGACGATGAGGAATCCGTAGCGACGGGCCAGCTCGATGAGGGTGGTCCGCCTCTCCGGCGACAGGCTCAGCCCGGTGGGGTTCTGGTGGTCCGGGATGACGTAGACGAGCTTGGGCACCGGCTCCGTGCCGCGGCGCAGCAGCTCCGCCAGGGCGTCGGTGTCCAGCCCCTCGTCGTCCACCGGCACCGTGTCCACCCCGGCCAGCTGCCGCTGGAAGCCGACCAGGGCCCCGAAGAAGGTGGGCCCCTCGACGACGACGCGGTCGCCGGGGTCGAGCAGGCTGCGGGTGATGAGGCCGAGCCCCTCCATACCGCCGCTGGTGATCAGCAGTTCGTCCTCGGCGGGCGGCCGGCCCTCGGCGCGGCCCAGCCAGCCGGAGAACCAGTCGCGCAGTCCGGGCAGTCCGGCGGTCGGGCCGTACTGGAGCGCGGCGGGCTGCGCCAGGACGCGGGCGTGGCTCTCCGCCAGCGCGCGGGCGGGGAAGGTGTCCGGGTGCGGGAAGCCGCCCGACAGGGCGATGGCGTCCGTCGCACCGGACTGGTTGAGGATGGCGGTGATCTGGTCGCCGGTGTCGCTCGCGACATGGCGGGCGAACAGCCGGTCCCAGATCTGGGCCGCGGGGTCAGCGGGCATGTGCGGGCCTCTCTTCTCGGTCCGTGCCGAGGTCTCGGTGAGCTGCGGGCGGGTTCGCGCCCGGATGCGCGCCCGGGTTCGCGGCCGTTGTTCCGGGCAGGGCGCGCAGGTCGCGCCGGTAGTGGACGAGGGGGCCGCCGGAGCCGATCCACAGGCCCTCGACCTCGCCGACGAACAGGGTGTGGTCACCGGCCCGGTGGGCCTGGCGCACCCGGCAGACCAGGTGGACGAGGGCCCCTGTGACCAGCGGCAGGCCGTCCCGCCATTCCAGGCCGACCACCTCCGGGGACTGCTCGGCGCCGGCGAAGTGCCGGGCGGCCGCCTCCTGCTCGGCTCCCAGGATGGAGACGCCGTAGCGCCCGGACGCGTCGATGCGCCGGTGGGTGCGGGCCCCGTTGGCGATCGAGACCAGGACGAGCGGGGGTTCCAGCGAGACCGAGGTGAAGGCGTTGGCGGTCATGCCGTGTGCCTGCGGGCGACCCTCCGAACCGTCCGGTCCCTCCGTGGCGGTGGTCACCACCGTGACCCCGCTGGCGAAGTGGCCCAGGGCGCCGCGCAGCCGGTCCGGTGTGACGGCGAGCAGTTCGGGGCCGTCGGTCAACGTGGCGGCCGTCCCGCCCGGTGCGCCCCGCATCCCGGTCAACGGCCCGGGACGAAGGCGAGTTCGTCCGGGTTGAACATGTCGTCGCGCCGCCAGCCGTCGAGGTCGTACTCGTCCATGCACTCGTCGACGAAGCCCTTCAGGGCATCGGCGTCACCGTTGTCCCGGTACGCCCACAGGGTCTGGAACCGGACCGCCTCGTGGTCGCCGCCGTAGTTGCGCTCGTACAGCTCGTGGCGGCCGCCGAACTCGGTGCCCACCGCGTCCCAGAGCAGCTTCAGCAGCTTGACCCGGTCGATCGCCGGCACGCCGGCGGAGCCGCGCAGGTACTGGTCGAGGTACGGGCGGATCTCCGGGTTCTTCCAGTCGGAGGAGTGCGAGTTGAGGTAGATCAGACCGCTGCCCAGGGTCTGCTGGATGATCTCCTTGATACGCGGGTAGCCGACGCCCATGAAGGTGCGGTACGCCATCCCGTAGCGCACGTTGGGCTGCACCGCGCCGCCGACCCACGGCACCGGGTCCTTGGCCATCGCGTCGGACAGCCCCCAGAACAGGTCGCGCCAGTTCAGGATCTCCCCGACCTGCGCCTGTACGCCGCGGAAGCTCGAGGTGCCGGTCATCTCGACCGCCTTCAGGACGCACCCGGCGATGAAGTCCAGTTTCACGGCGAGCCGGGCGCAGCCGTGGAAGGTGAACCGGTCGACGAAACCGGAGCCGTTGGCGAAGGAGTTGGCCGCCTCCGCGTCGTACATGAAGACGTTCTCCCACGGGATGAGGACCTTGTCCATCACCATGATCGCGTCGTTCTCGTCCAGCCGGCTGGACAGCGGGTAGTCGAACGGGCTGCCCATGACCTGGGCGGCCTGCTCGTAGGAGGTGCGGCACAGCAGCTTCAGGCCCGGGGTGTCCATCGGGACGCTGAAGACGACGCCGAAGCGCTTGTCCTGGAGCGGCAGGCCGTAGTGGGCGACGAAGTTGGCGTTGGTGAGCACGGAGCCGGTGGCGACCACCTTCGCGCCGGAGACGATCAGACCGGCATCGGTCTCCCGCTCCACGTGCACGCACACGTCCGCGGTCTGGTCGGCCGGCTTGTCCCGGTCGATCGGCGGGTGCACGATCGCGTGGTTGAAGAACAGCACCCGCTCCTGGGCGCGCTTGTACCAGGCGAGCGCGTTGTCCCGGAAGGGGCCGTAGAAGTCGGCGTTGGCGCCCAGCGTCCCGAGGAAGGACGCCTTGTAATCGGGGGTGCGGCCCATCCAGCCGAAGACCAGGCGCTGCCACTGCACGATGGCGTCACGGCTGGTGATCAGGTCCTGCGCGTTGTGCGGGGTCTTGAAGAACGGGTGGGTGAAGCCGCCGTTGCCGGTGTCGGTGGGGACCCGGAGCACCCCCTCCGCCTCCGGGGCGTGCATGGCGTCGTAGAGGCGCGCGATGGAGCGCGCGCTGTTACGGAAGGCGGGGTGGGTGGTGACGTCCTTGACGCGTTCGCCGTGGATGTAGATCTCCCGGCCGTCGCGCAGCGAGTCGAGGTACTCGTCGCCGGTCATCGGGCGCACGTCGTTGGGTCGGTGGGCGGCTGGTGTCGGCGGGGTGATGGGCGCGGCGGTCATGTCTCCTCCAGCGGAGCGTCCGGGTCGTGGGTCGAGAGGGCAGGCGCGGCGGGCCGGGCGGCGCGCCGGTGGGCGCGGGCAGGTGTCCCGGCCCCCGCGGTCAGGCGCTGAGCACGGCGTCCTCCGTGGCGGGCAGCGGCGGCCCTCCGCCGTCGCGGATCGCCTGGACGATGTCGTGGGCGCGGTCGACGATGGAGGGGAGCCCGAAGGTGAAGAAGAGGCTGCCCGCGGCCAGGTCGCCGAGCGCGTAGAGGCCGGGGTGGGCGGTGCCGCCGACCAGGAGCCGGCTGGTGGCCCGCTCGGTGCTGACACCGCCTCGCGGGTGGAGTTCGGCCAGTCCCCCGGCGACCAGCGAGGTGATCAGCGCCTGGGCGCGGGCCGGCAGTCCGCCGGGCCCCGGGCTCACCGCGTTGATCAGGCGGTCGGCGCGCAGCGGCGCCACCCCGTCGCCGGTGCGCAGGGCGAAGCCGCCGCCGGGGCGCGGCTCGACGGCCCGGACGTCGGAGACGATGCGCAGCTGCCCCTTGTCGACCATGCCGAGCAGGGCGGTCGCGGTGGTCGCCGGCATCGGGCAGCACAGGCTCATCATCGAGCGGTAGTGGTCGCGGAGCAGCAGCTTCCGGTCGGCCTCCGGGAGCAACGGCCAGACGTCGGGCCCGGTCGCGGGCACCGCCTGCTGAAGGATGCGCAGTCCCCGGTCGTCGTCGTCCACCTCGGACAGGTGCCGGCGCAGCCGCTGTACGGGGTCCTCCGCGTCCGGCGCCGCGGTGATCTCCCGCGCCACCGCGGCGAAGTCCTCGCCCGCGTCCGCGAACTCGGCGCGCATCAGGTCGACCACCTGTCGCAGCGTCACCGACTCACCGCGCCGGGCCGCGCCCCGGAACCGCTCGGGGGTGAAGTGCCGCAGGGTGTGCGGCCGTGCCGTCTGCCGGACCCGGGGCAGGACTCCGCTGCGCGAGGCCAGCAGGACCTGGCCGCGGTGCCCGTGGGCGAGCAGGGACAGGGCGATGTCCACGCCGGTCAGCCCGGCCCCGATGATGCCGATGTCGGCGTCGGCGTCGAGCTCCCCGAGGGTACGGGTCAGCGGGTAGGCCTCGGCGAGGTAGCCGTCCAGGCCGGCCAGCCGGTACGGGTCGCCGGGCCGCCCGCGGCCCACGCAGAGCACGGTGTGGTCGACGGTGAGGCTCTCGCCGTCACCGTGGACCAGCCGGACCCGGCCGTCGGCGACGGGCACGGCGGCGGTGACCTGGTCGGTGACGATGTCGACCCGCCAGCCCGCCGTGCGCAGCCGGGCGACGGCGTCGCGCGCCGACTGCTCCAGGTAGGCCCCGTAGGTGGCGCGCGGCACGAAGCGGATCCCGTTGATCGGGTCCACGAAGTCGGGTTCGGCCATGCCGAGCACCGCGTCCCGGGTGGCCAGCCAGCCGGGGAAGTGCCCCTGGTCGCCGAAGCGCACGGACATCCCCTGGGGGGCGATGTTCACCCGTACCGTGTCGAGGTCCGGCTGGTAGGGCCGGCCGCGCCACAGGTGGGGCGAGGGTTCGAAGACCGTGACCTCCCCGGGTTCCAGCCGGGCTTCGGCGAGTTCGTCCAGCAGACAGACGGCGGCCGCCCCTCCCCCGATCACGCCTATGGCGACATTCCGGCTCAGCTGTCTTGAGCCCATGGTTAACACGTCCCCCTCAGACCACTGGTGAGCACCGGGGCCGGTCGACTCCCCGTCGAACCGACCGACCACCGAAGAGAAAAGCAGCTGCGAAAAGCAGAAACGAAAAGAATGGGGCGCCGCCTGATGTGCGGCGGAGCAGGTAAAGGCGGGTAAAGGCGGCGCGCGGCCAGGAACGGCAGACGCGTCCGACCTCGAAATGAATCGCCCCGCAGGAGACGAGCGGCCCCCGAGCCCGGCGGCCGAACGCCCCGTGTCTTTCCGGCCGCCCCGTTCTGTCGAAAGCGACGCTACCCAGCTCGCGATTTGCCGGTCAACTATTCAGGGCCACACGATACAAACCCAAAAAGTGAGTCAACAGAATCTGCTCTCCTTGACTCTCCGGATGGGCGGATCGCAGGATGAAGCCGCACCGGACGCATTTCGGGGAGCTGTTTTCTCCGCACCTGAATCGCACCGCCGGCGCGTCGGCACGGCAATCACCACGACCACCGGGAATCCGGTATCCAGGGGGTACTTCGCATGTCCTTCGGCGCCACGGCCACGGAAAAGCGGACGGTTCACCATCTGATCGGCGGCCGCTCCGTCGCCTCCGAGGACGGGCGCACCTTCGAGACCCGCGACCCGCACGACGATGCGCTGCTGGGCACCGTCGCCCGGGGCGGGGCGCGGGACGCCGAGCGGGCCATCTCGGCGGCGCGCGCGGCCTTCGACGAAGGTCCCTGGCCCCGGATGACGCCGACCGAGCGGCGGGCGATCCTGCACAGCGTCGCGGACGCGGTCGACGCCCACCGGGAGGAACTGGCCCTGCTGGAGTCCCACGACAGCGGGAAGACCCTCCGCCACGCGCTGCACGGCGAGATGCCCCGGGTCGCCCAGAACCTGCGGTTCTTCGCCGACTACGCGGCCCTCGCCACCGAGGACGCCTACCCCAACGGGCCGGTGCTCGGCTACTCGTTGCACGTCCCGGCCGGCGTGGTCTCCGCGATCAGTCCGTGGAACGCGCCGCTCATGCTGGCCACGTGGAAGGTGGCCCCGGCGCTGGCCTTCGGCAACACCGTCGTCCTGAAGCCGGCCCCGCAGACGCCGCTGACCGCGGCCCGGTTCGGGGAGCTGGCGCTGGCGGCGGGGTTGCCGGAGGGGGTCCTCAACGTCGTGCACGGATACGGCGGCGACGAGGTCGCCGGGCCGCTGACCGGCGACCCGCGCGTGGACCGGATCACCTTCACCGGCTCCAGCGCGACGGGGGCGGCGGTGATGGCGGCCGCCGCGGCCCATCTGACGCCGGTCTCCGCCGAGCTGGGCGGCAAGTCGGCCAACATCGTCTTCGCCGACGCGGATCTCGACGTCGCGGTCCAGGAATCCCTGAAGGCCATCTTCGGCGGGAGCGGCCAGGTGTGCTTCGCCGGGTCGCGGCTGCTCGTCCAGCGGTCGATCCTGCCCGAGTTCCTGGAGCGGTTCACCGCCGAGGCCGAGAAGCTCGTCGTCGGCGACCCGCGCCAGGAGAACACGTTCATGGGCCCGCTCATCGAGCGCCGGCACCTGGAGAAGGTGCACGGTTACGTCGAGTTGGCCCAGCGGGAGGGCGGCACGGTCGTCACCGGCGGCGGGCCGCCGACCGACAGCGCGCTGGCCGGCGGGCACTACTACCGGCCCACCGTGATCACCGGGCTCAGCAACGACTCGCGGACCGCGCAGGAGGAGATCTTCGGCCCGGTGGAGACGGTCATTCCGTTCGACACCGAGGAGGAGGCGCTGCGGATCGCGAACACCACCCGGTACGGGCTGGCGGGCATCCTCTTCACCCGGGACCTGGACCGCGCGCACCGGATGGCCGCCCGCTGGAAGGCCGGCACCGTGTGGGTGAACTGCTACTTCGAGCGCGATCTGCGCATGCCCTTCGGGGGCGAGGGGGCCAGCGGGGTCGGCCGGGAGGGCGGCATGTTCTCCCGCGAGTTCTTCACCGAACCCCGGGCCGTGGTCCTGCGCATCCGCTGACCGGCCGGGCCCGCCGGAACCGAGCAGCCGGAACCGGACGGCGCCACCGCCTGCTGCCCGCTGCCCCGTTGCCCCGCCGCCCGACGGCGGCGCCGGTGAGGGCGGCGGGCGCCCGTTCGGCCCACCACTCCATCGCGGACCACCGCGCGAAGACCGAGAGGCACTGATCCGCCATGACCGACGTCCATGACGCCGACGCGCTGCGTGAGACCGCCGCACGACTGCACGGCGCCCACCGCACCGGAAAGCCGGTCGGCTCCCCCAGCCGTGAGGGTGCGGTGACCACCCTCGCCGATGCCTACCGGGTCCAGGCGGAGGTGCTGCGCCTGCACACCGCCCCCGGTCGGCGGATCACCGGCCTGAAGGCGGGCCTGACCTCCGTGACCGCGAGGCGGGCGGTGGAGGGGGCGACGGAGCCGGTGCTCGGCCGGCTGACCGACGGCATGTTCCGGACCGGCCGTCTCCTGCTGGATTCCGGCGAGTTGATCCGTCCGCGGGCCGAGCCCGCGCTGCTGTTCGTGCTGGGCGCCCCGCTGGAGGGTCCCCGGGTGAGCGCCGTGGACGCGCTGCGGGCGGTGGAGTTCGTCCTGCCCGCGCTGGAGATCACCGACTCCCGGGTCGAGGACGGCCCGGCCACGGTGCTGGACCTGGCCGCCGACAACGCCGGCTGCCATGCCGTCGTCCTCGGCACGGAACCCGTACGGCCGGCCGACACCGATCTGCGGCTGACCGGCCATGTGCTGTACCGGGACGGGGCGATCGTCGCGACCGGCGCCACCGGCATGGCGCTCGGCTCCCCGGTGGCGGCGCTGGCCTGGGCGGCCAACGCCCGTGAGAACGAGGGCGAGTTCCCCCTCACGGCGGGCAGCAGCGTCCTGGTCTCCGGCTTCGCCACGCCCACCGACCTGCTGCCCGGCTCGACGGTGACGGCGTCCCTGGCCGGTCTGGGCACGGCGACCGTCACCCGCTCCCGCTGACCCGCCGCCCCGGGCCTCGTCCCGTAGAGCTCCATCCCCTTGAAGCCCATCCCCCAGAAGGAGGCGGCCTTCCCATGGCCGAGGCACTGGAAGTACGACCCGGTGACACCCGACGGGCCGCCGCGGTCCTGCTGGAGGCGGAGCGCTCCGTCACCGCACGCGGTCCGATCACCGAGCAGTGGCCCACGCTCGATCTGCCCGGCGCCTACACGGTGCAGTACGAGGCGCTGCAACAGCGCCTGGCCCGCGGCGAGAAGCTGATCGGCGTCAAACTCGGGCTCACCTCGCGGGCCAAGCAGATCCGGATGGGCATCGACTCACCGTCCCTGGCCTGGCTGACGGACGCCATGGTGCTGCCCGCCGGGGAGCCGCTGCCGCGCGAGCGGCTGATCCACCCCCGGGCCGAGCCGGAGATCGTCTTCGTGATGGGCGAGCGGCTGGCCGGGCCCGGGGTCACGGCGGCGACCGCCCTGCGGGCCGTGGAGCGGGTGCACGCCGGCCTCGAGATCATCGACAGCCGCTTCCAGGACTTCTCCTTCACGCTCGCCGACGCGGTCGCCGACAACAGTTCCTCCGCGCTCTTCGTGCTGGGGCCGGTCAGCCGTTCCCCGGAGGGGCTGGACCTGGCACACGAGGCGGTCCTGCTGGAGGTGGACGGCGAGGCGGTCGACTCGGCGACCGGCGCCGCCGTGCAGGGGCATCCGGCCGAGGCGCTGGCCCTCGCGGCGAACGCTCTGGGGGAACGCGGACTCGCCCTGGAGCCGGGCCAGATCGTCCTCACCGGCGGTATGACCGACGCCGTCCACGTACGGCCCGGAGCCAGTGTCCGCGCGAGCTTCTCCACCCTCGGCGCCATCTCCGTATCAGGAGGCTGACATGCCCTTCATCGACGTCACGCTCGGCACCGGCCGCTCCCCCGAGCAGGTCCGTGCCCTGATCCACGAACTCACCGAAGCGGCGCACCGGGCCGTGGGCGCCCCGCTCGCGAACATCCGCGTCATCATCCGCGAGGTCGAACCCCAGCACTGGGCGGCGGGCGACGTGACCACGGCGGAACGCACCGAACGCAACTCCCGGCAGAGCGCGGGCGGCACACCGCCCGCACCGGCGTAGGAAGGCAGTGGCACATGAGCGAGGAACAGTACCGGCACGAGATCGCGCATCTGGCGCGGGTCGAGCTGCACACCCCCGACCCCGACGGCACCCTGTGGTTCTTCAAGGACCTGCTCGGCATGTACGAGACCCAGCGCGAGGGCCAGTCGGTCTATCTGCGCGGCTACGAGGACCCGTACCAGTGGAGCCTGAAGATCACCGAGGGCCCGGTGGCCCGGATGGACCACGCGGCGCTGCGGACGACGTCCCCGGAGGCCCTGGAGCGCCGGGTGCGGTCGTTGCAGTCCGGCACCGGTGAGGGCGCCTGGTCGGAGGACGAGTACGGATACGGCAAGACGTACGACTTCACCACGCCCGACGGTCACCACATGAGCCTGCTGTGGGAGGCGGAGAAGTACCGGGCGCCGGAGGATCTGCGCAGCAAGATCCTCAGCCGTCCGTCCAAGAAGCCGCTGCAGGGTCTGCCGATCAAGCGTCTGGACCATCTCAACCTGCTGGCCAGCGACGTCACGCCGATGAAGGACTCCTTCGAGCAGCACCTGCGGCTGCGTACCAACGAGCGCGTGGTGGACGGTGATGTGGAGGCCGGGGTCTGGATGAGCAGTAGCCAGCTCAGCCACGACGTCGCCGTCATGCGCGACGCGCGCGGCGCCCGGGGCCGCCTGCACCACGTCGCCTTCTACTACGGGGTGCAGCAGCACACGGTGGACGCGGCGGAGATGTTCCGGGACTACGACATCACCATCGAGGCCGGACCCGACCGGCACGGGATCACCCAGAGTTCCTTCCTGTACGTCTTCGAGCCCGGCGGCAACCGGATCGAGCTCTTCGGCGACCCCGGCATCCTGCTCCTGGAGCCGGACTTCGAGACCCGTACGTGGACGATGGACCAGATCGACACGGGGACGGCCATCGGCGGGACCAACCTGCCGCAGGAGACGTACTTCAGCTACGGCACTCCGCCGCTCGACCCGGAGACCGCGGAGGACGCGGACTGACCCCGCTCCCGGTGCGCGGAGCGCCGCACCTGGCGTCCGCTCCGCGCACCGGGCCCGCACGCCCGCCCGGCACGGTGGGGCCCCCGGGGCCCCACCGACACCACCACCACCGGCCCGAAGGAACCCAGCATGGCCTCGCCCGCTCCCCCGAAGGCCCCGGAGATCGCCACGGCCCCGACCGAGGTCCGACGGGTGCGCCGCGCCTTCTACGGTCCGGCGTTCGTCGCCGCGGTGGCCTATGTGGACCCGGGCAACTTCGCCACCAACTTCCAGGCGGGGGCAAACTTCGGCTATCTGCTCGTCTGGGTCCTGGTGATGGCGAACGTCGTCGCCGTGTTCATCCAGTACCTGTCGGCGAAGACCGGTCTGGCGACCGGGCAGGACCTGCCGACGCTGTGCGGACGCCGGCTGCCGCGTCCGCTGGCCGCCGGGCTGTGGATCCAGGCCGAACTGGTCGTCATGGCTACCGACCTGGCCGAGTTCGTCGGCGCGGCGATCGGTCTGCACCTGCTGTTCGGTGTGCCGCTGTTCCCGGCGGGGGTGGCCACCGCCGTCATCAGCTTCGCGCTCCTGGCCCTGCAGAGCCGCGGCTACCGGCCCTTCGAACTCGCCACCACCTTCCTGCTGGCGGTGATCGGGTTCGGCTTCCTCTACCAACTGGTGGCGGTCGGCGGACCGGACAGCGCTCAGGTGGCGGACGGGCTGATCCCGCGGCTCGCCGGCACCGAGTCCCTCACCCTGGCCGTCGGCATCATCGGCGCGACCGTGATGCCCCACGTCATCTACCTGCACTCGGCGGTCACCGCCCAGCGCGCCCGGCCGGTGGGCGAGCGCGCGATGCGGGCGGCGCTGAGCGCCCTGCGCACGGACTGCGTCGGCGGCCTGGGGCTGGCGGGGCTGATCAACCTGGCGATGCTCTGCGTCGCGGCGGTCCTCTTCCACGGCGCCGGCCAGGGCTTCGACGGGACACTGGCGGGCGCGCACGAGAACCTCGGCCGGCTGGTGGGCGGTACGGCCGCACTGGCCTTCGCGGTGGCGCTGCTCGCCTCGGGCCTGTCCTCCTCGGGCGTGGGCACCTACGCCGGGCAGGTGGTCATGGACGGCTTCATCCGCCGCCGGATCCCGCTGGTGCTGCGCCGGGGCCTGACCATGCTGCCCGCGCTGGTGGTCCTGGGCCTCGGGGTCCCTCCGGACGACGCGCTGATCGCCTCCCAGGTGGTCCTCTCCTTCGGCATCCCCTTCGCGCTCGCCCCCCTGGTGTACTTCACCAGCCGCCCGGCCCTGATGGGTTCGCTGGTCAACCGGCGGATCACCACCTGGGCGGGGGTCGTGATCTGTGTGGTGCTGTCCGCCCTGAACCTGTATCTCCTGGTCCAGCTGCTCTTCGGCTGAGCCGAGACCTCGCCGGGGAGGCCGGTGGGCGAAGATGGGGTGCCCCGTCCTCAGCCCGCAAGGAGTGCCCGTCGATGCGAACCTCCGGTCCCGGCTCGCGGCCACCGACGATCGCCGATGTCGCGCGGCTCGCCGAGGTGTCGCGTACGACGGTCTCGCACGCCCTCAACGGGATCGGCAAGGTCGATCCGCGGACCAGGGAGCGCATCAAGCAGGTCGCCGCCGAGCTCGGTTACCGGCCCAACCTGCGGGCCCAGCGGCTGCGCCGGGGGGAGGCGAAGGCCATCGCGCTCGCCTCCTCGATGCCGTTCGCGGTGGCCGGTGGGCCCTCGCGGCTCGGGTTCTACATGGAGATCGCCGCCGCCGCCGCGGAGAGCGCTCTGCTGCACGGCTACGCGCTGGTGCTCGTACCGCCCGTGCAGTCGGAGTCCGCCCTGTACTCCGTCGACATCGACGGCGCCATCGTCGTCGAGCCGGACGTGAACGACGCGGCCGCGGCGCAGTTGCGGGAGCGGGGCCTGCCCTATGTGTCACTGGGCCGGCCGGTGTCGCCGGACGACACGTCGCCGTATGTCGATCTGCGCGGCGGGCAGGTCGCCGAGTTGCTGTTCGCGCATCTGCACGAGCAGGGCGCCAGGCGGCCCGCGCTGATCGTCGGCTCCGGATCACGCCACTCGTCGGTCGACGCGCTCGCCGCGTTCGAGCGGGTCGCCGAGCGGTACGGCTGGGAGCCCGTCGTGGCGAGCGCCCCGGAGGCGGGCGGCGAGCAGGCCGGGTACGCAAGCTGTGCCGCCCTGCTTGCCGAGCACCCCGGGACCGACGCGGTCTGCGCGCTGGTGGACGCGTTCGCGGTGGGCGCGGTGCGGGCGATCCGGGACAGCGGGCGGTCCGTACCGGCCGACGTCATGGTCGTCACCCGGTACGACGGGCTGCGTGCGCGCACCTGCGAGCCGCCGCTGACCGCCGTGGAGCTTCATCTGGACCGGGCGGCGGCCGCCGCGGTGGAGCTGCTGCTCGGCCGGCTGCGCGGCGAGGACGCCGCCGCCACGGTGGCGACGGCGCCCGAACCGCGGGTCGTTCCGCGTGCCTCGTCGCTACGGGTCACAGCCCGAGCATGAGCACCAGACCGGAGACCAGGGCGAAGACGAGTACGCACAGCCGCATCCTGCGCGCGTCCAGCCGGTGGTGCACCAGCCGGCTCAGCCACGCGCCCACGGCGATCACCGGCAGCAGCGCCACCGCGAGACCCAGGTGTCCGGGCTCGCCCTCCCCCGTCGCGAACAGCAGCCCCAGCGAGGCCACTTCCCCGACGAGGAAGCAGGCGGCGACGGTCGAGCGCAGTTCCGCGGGCGGCCGGTGCTGGTAGACGAGCGCGAGCGGGGGGCCGCCGACGCCCGTCGCGGTCTCCGTCAGTCCGGTCACCACGCCCGCTCCGAGGTAGGCCGCCCGGCCGGGGGTGAAGGCGGGGGCGACCAGGCTGACCACCGCGGCCAGCACGGTGGCGACGCCGACGAACAGGCCGATGCTGCGGTCCGGGATCAGCCAGAGCAGCGCGAGCCCGGCGGGCGTGGCGGCCAGCCGGGCCCCGGTGATCCAGCCCGCGCCGCGCAGGTCGATCGAGGCGCGTTCACGCCAGGCGACGTACAGGTTGAGCGGGACCATGGCCGCCAGGACGAACACCGGGAGCAGACCGGGGTCGAGCATCCCGGCCACGGGCGCGACGATCAGGGCGAAGCCGAGACCGCTGCTGCCCTGGACGAACGCGGCGACCGCCACGGTGACGGCGAGGACCGCGAGTGCTTCCGTACTCACCGTGCGGTGCTCCTCTGCCGTGCCGCGGCGGACGTGGGGTGCGCCCGCGTGATGGGGGCCTTCTCGACGGCGGCTCGGGCCAGTTCGGCCGCCTGCCGTACGAGGGCGGGGCCGTCCCAGCCGGTGGGCAGGCCGTGCCACAGCCGCAGGTCTCCGGCGACGAACACGGCGGTGATCTGGTCGCGGTTGCCTCGGCGTACCAGCTCCCACGGTACGTCCCAGGAGAGCGCGAGCTCGGGGTTGGTGAGGTCGACGAGGAGGAAATCGGCGGCCAGCCCCTCGGCGATCGTGCCGGTGCGCGCACCGAGGCCGACGGCGTCGGCGCCGCCCGCGGTGGCGTGGTCGAGCCAGGTCCAGCCGGCGCCGCACGACGAGTCCCCGATGGCCAGCCCGGAGGCGATCCGCTGGGCGAACTCGGCCGCGTCCGCGAGCCGGAACCCGTCGCCGCGGGTGCCGTCCGTGCCGAGTCCGAAGCGGATGCCGCGCTCGGCCATGGCGGTGGCCGGGGCGACGGCGTTGCCCTTCCAGGCGCTGGCCACCGGGTTGTAGCTGACGGCGGTCCCGGTGTCGGCGAGCAGGGTCAGTTCGCGGGGGGTGAGCAAGGTGGCGTGGGCGGCGAGCAGTTGAGGGCCGAGCGCACCGATTCTGTGCAGGTGTTCGAGCGGCCGCAGTCCGTGCCGGACGAGGGAGCGTTCGACACCGGCCAGGTGCTCGTTGACGTGGATCTGCACGACCGCGCCGGCTTCCGCGGCCAGACGTGCGGTGCGGTGCAGGGTCCGGGAGGTGGCCGCTTCGGGGATCGAGACGGCGAGGGAGGCGTGGATCAGCGGATCGCCGTCGTACCGGGCGAGGTGCTTCTCGGCGTTCTCGAGGACGGCGGCGGTGCTCGCGGAGTCCTCGGCGGCGGTCGCGGCGTCGTCGGCGACGTCGTTGCACACGAGCCCCAGTACGCAGCGGATTCCGGCGTCACGAGCGGCCGACGCGACGACGTCGACGTCCACATCGGCACGCGTACCGGCGTCGGTGACGGTGGTGAAGCCGCCGCGCAGGGCCTCGAACGCCGCCAGTTTGGCCGCGGCATAGGCCGATTCCTCGTCCAGCGCCCCTTCCAGCGGCACCCAGACCCTGCGGAAGATCTCCGATGGCTCACCGTAGGCGAGCGCGGAGCCGAAGCTCTGGGTCAGATGGTGGTGGGCGTCGACGAAGCCGGGCATCAGAAGGTGGCCGGGCAGCGTGACGGCGTCGAGCCGCGGATACGTGCGCGCCAGTTCCCCGGCGGGTCCGACGGCGCGGAAGGAGCCGTCGGCGACGACGACCGCGTGGCCCTCGACGGTCCCTTCCGGCAGCAGCACGGCATCGGGTACGAGGAGGAGCGGGCCGGAGGAGTCCAGGAGGTCGCGGGTGAGCCGGGTCATCGGTCGCTTTCCGTGCGTGAGGTGGTCAGCCGGGCGGCGACGCGCGGCCTGAGGTGGTGGAAGAGGACGTTGAGGACGGCGGCGACGAACGCGCCGACGGCGACGCCGCTTTCGAGGAGGATGCGGACGTTCGGCGGGAAGCCCGCGTACACGCCGGGGATGAGGATCGGCAGCAGGCCGAGCGCCAGGGCGACGGCGCAGATGAACGTGGAGGTGTGCTGGTCGAGGTCGGACCGGCCGAGCATCTGCACGCCGAGCACGGTGATCACAGCGAAGACGACCATCGCCGTGCCGCCGACCACGGCGGACGGGACGACGCTGATCGCGCGGGTCACCGGCGCGAGGAACCCGATGACGATGAGGACCACGCCGGCGGCGGCGGTGACGTAGCGGCTGCGGACGCCGGTGACCCGGACGATCCCGATATTCTCGCCGCTGGTCACCATCAGCGGCAGCCCGAAGAACCCGCCGAAGAAGGAGGTCAGCGCGTCACCGCGGACGGTCTTGGGGACGTCGGTGCGCGTGTCGATCTCCTTACCGACGGCCTCGGCGTTGATGACCGTCTGGCCGGTGGCCTCCGCCATGGAGGCGAGGCTGTAGAGCATCAGCGGCAGCGCGGCGATCAGGCTGAACTGGGGTGAGCCGAACGGCATCAGTTCCGGCACGCTGACCAGACCGCCTTCGGCGGCGCGCGCGAGGTCGATACGGCCGAGGAGTCCGGCCAGCACCGTGCCGGCGACCAGTCCGAGCATGACGGCGAGTTGCCGCAGGATGCCGGTGAAGAGCAGATAGAAGACGACCGTGAAGCCGATCGTCGCCATGCCGAGCGCGAGGTCGGTCGGGTCCGCGAACCCCGGTTCGCCGGGCCGGCCGGTGACGAGGACCGCGCCGACCTTCACCAGGTTGATCCCGACGATGACGATCATGGTGCCGATGACCAGGGCCGGGAAGAACCTGAGCAGCCGCGAGAAGACCGGCAGGACGACGAAGCAGAAGGCCGCGGTGAGGATGACCGCGCCGCTGGCGGTGCGCAGACCGTGCTGCTCGGCGATGGCGACGAACAGGATGAGCGGCGCGCCGCCGGGCAGCATCACGAACGGCAGCCGGGGACCGAACTTCCACGGCCCCAGCGACTGGATCAGCGAGCCGATGCCGGAGAGCACGAAGGCCGCGGAGAGCAGGTTGACGGTCAGGCCGGCGTCGAGCCGGAGGGTGGCGCTCATCAGGAAGATCGCCGAGATGGGGGTGGCGGCCATGACGAGGACGTGCTGGATCCCGAAGAGGACGATCCGCCCCAGGGGGCGCGACTCGTCGACGGGGTGCACAGGGGGGTGCGGGGCGTCCCGCACCGCTGACTGCGGGGCGTCGTGCGTGACCGGCTCCGACGTGGGCGGCTCCGGCGTGGGCGGTGGTTCGGCTCCGGGTGCGGGCTGGCGGTGACTGGACACGTCGGTGCTCCCATTCGGCGTGAGGAACGCTCGGACATCAGCCGCGATCCGGCCCCGGAACGGAGGGCCAAATCGATTTGGCCAAATCGATTTGGCCGTCAGTATGGGGAGGCCCCGCGATCGTCGTCAAGAGCGGTGACCGGGGCGCGCGGCAGACGGTGGAGCCGCGGCGGTCAGGGAAGCCGCGCCTGCGGGCCGCGGGGCCGGGCGGCCCCTTGACCTCCATGACGGCAGCAACTACTTTGCCGTGAAACGCTGGCCCCCGGCCCGCGATCCGGCCCCCGGCCCTCGAAAGGAGGCGACCCGCTGATGTTCACCTACTCCGACCTCGGTCGCCTCGCCGAGTGCGCCGCCTGGGTCACCGGGCGTATCGCGCACGGCTGCTGAGCGCACCCCTGCCCCGGTGCCCTTCCGTGGCGCATCCCGGCTGCCCCGCTTTCGCTTTCCCGTCACCCTTTTCTCGGCGCCTCACCGGCGTGCGCCGTCCCGCGCCCGCGCCTGCCCCGTGGTGCGTCTGATCCCAGAGAGCTGTCAGACATTGACGAAGACGATGAACCAACCGGCCGCACGACCGACCGGAGGCCTGTCGTGACGGCACCACGCATCACGGTCAACGGGGCCGAAGCACCGCTCTCACCGGCCGCGCCCCACACCACGGTGCTGGACTTCCTGCGCGAGCGCGGCCTCACCGGCACCAAGGAGGGCTGCGCAGAGGGTGAGTGCGGGGCCTGCGCGGTCCTGGTCGCCCGCCCCGGGACGGACGAGCCCACCGACTGGGTGGCGGTCAACGCCTGCCTGCTCCCGGCAGCGGCGCTCGACGGACAGGAGGTGGTCACCTCCGAGGGGCTCGCCACCGTCGGCGCGGCCGGCCCGCCGGGCGCGCTGCACCCGGTGCAGCAGGAGATGGCGGTCCGCGGCGGCTCCCAATGCGGTTACTGCACACCGGGGTTCGTCTGCAGCATGGCCGCCGAGTACTACCGGCCCGACCGCTGCGCCCACCCGGCCCCGGCCGAGGACGCCGACCCCGAGCACGGGCCGAACGGCTTCGATCTGCACGCGCTGAGCGGAAACCTGTGCCGCTGCACCGGCTACCGTCCGATTCGCGATGCCGCGTTCGCCGTCGGCGCGCCCACCGACGAGGACCCGCTCGCACAGCGTCGTGCGCAGTCCCCGCCCGTGCCGGTCGCCACCGAGTACGTCCGGGACGGAGCCGCGTTCCTGCGGCACAACACCCTGGGCGAGACCTTGCGGCTGCTGCGCGAGCGGCCCGACGCGGTGGTGGTGGCCGGCTCCACCGACTGGGGCGTTGAGGTGAACATCCGCGCCCGCCGGGCCGATTGCGTGATCGCCGTCGACCGGCTGCCCGAACTGCGGGAGCTGCGCGTCGGATCCGACGCCATCGAGATCGGCGCGGCGCTCACCCTCACCGAGATCGAACGCCGCCTCGACGGCCGACTCCCGCTGCTGGCGGAGCTGTTCCCGCAGTTCGCCTCGCGGCTCATCCGCAACGGCGCCACGCTGGGCGGAAATCTGGGGACCGGCTCCCCCATCGGCGACAGCCCGCCGGTGCTGCTCGCCCTGGAGGCGTCGGTGGTGCTCGCCGACGCCGACGGAGAACGGCAGGTTCCGCTCGCGGAGTACTTCACCGGCTACCGACAGAGCGTGCGCCGGCCCGGCGAGCTGATCCGCGCGGTACGCGTCCCGCTGCCGCTGTCGCCGGTCGTGGGCTTCCACAAGATCGCCAAGCGGCGCTTCGACGACATCTCCAGCGTGGCGGTCGCCTTCGCACTCGACGTCGAGGACGGGATCGTCCGCAGGGCCCGCATCGGTCTGGGCGGTGTGGCCGCCACCCCGATCCGGGCCCGCGCCACCGAGGAGTCCCTGGAGGGCAGGCCGTGGGCAGCGGAGACCGTCGGCGCAGCCGCCCGGGTCCTGCGGACGGAGGGCACGCCGATGAATGACCAGCGGGCCAGCGCCGCCTACCGCTCCGCGATGCTGGGCCAGAGCCTGTTGAAGCTGTACGCGCAGACCACCGAGGCGGTTTCGTCATGAGCCAGCTGTCCCAGCGCCCCGAGAAGCCGGCCGTCGGCGTGTCGATGCCGCACGAGAGTGCCGCCCAGCACGTCACCGGCGCCGCCCTCTACACCGATGACCTGGTCCATCGCACCAAGGACGTGCTGCACGCCTACCCGGTCCAGGTCATGAAGGCCCACGGCAGGATCAGCCGGCTGCACACCGGGCCCGCGCTCGCCGTGCCCGGTGTGGTCCGCGTACTGACCGCCGCCGACGTGCCCGGTGTCAACGACGCCGGTATGAAGCACGACGAACCGCTGTTCCCCGACACGGTGATGTTCCACGGCCACGCGGTCGCCTGGGTGCTCGGCGAGAGCCTGGAGGCGGCCCGGCTCGGGGCGGCGGCCGTCGAGGTCGATCTCGACGAACTGCCCTCCCTGATCGGTCTGTCGGAGGCGATCACGGCCGAAAGCTTCCACGGCGCCCGGCCCCTGATGCTCAGCGGCGACGTCGACGCCGGCTTCGCCGACTCCGCGCACGTGTTCTCGGGTACGTTCCAGTTCTCCGATCAGGAACACTTCTATCTGGAGACGCACGCGGCGCTGGCCCTGGTCGACGAGAGCGGGCAGCTGTTCGTCCAGAGCAGTACCCAACACCCCTCCGAGACACAGGAGATCGTCGCGCATGTGCTCGGCCTGCACAGTCACGAGGTGACGGTGCAGTGTCTGCGGATGGGCGGCGGCTTCGGCGGCAAGGAGATGCAGCCGCACGGCTTCGCGGCCGTCGCCGCGCTCGGCGCCCGGCTGACCGGCCGGCCGGTCCGGGTCCGGCTCAACCGCACCCAGGACCTGACCATGTCCGGCAAGCGCCACGGGTTCCACGCGGAGTGGAAGATCGGCTTCGACGCCGAAGGCCGTATCCAGGCCCTGGACGCCACCCTGACCGCGGACGGCGGCTGGAGCCTGGACCTGTCCGAGCCGGTGGTGGCCCGTGCGCTGTGCCACATCGACAACACCTACTGGATCCCCAACACCCGGGTCGCGGGCCGCATCGCCAAGACCAACAAGGTCTCCAACACCGCCTTCCGGGGCTTCGGCGGACCGCAGGGCATGCTGGTGATCGAGGACATCATGGGCCGGTGCGCGCCGCTGCTCGGCCTGGACCCGATGGAGCTGCGGGAGCGCAACTTCTACCGGCCGGGGCAGGGCCTGACGACGCCGTACGGACAGTTGGTCACGCACCCCGAACGGATCTCCACCGTCTGGCAGCAGGTGTCCGACGACGGCCGCCTCGCCGACCGGAAGCGGGAGATCGCGGCGTTCAACGCCACGCATCCGAACACCAAGCGGGGACTCGCGGTCACCGGGGTCAAGTTCGGCATCTCGTTCAACCTCACCGCCTTCAACCAGGGCGGCGCGCTCGTTCTCGTCTACAAGGACGGCTCGGTCCTGATCAACCACGGTGGCACCGAGATGGGCCAGGGCCTGCACACCAAGATGCTGCAGGTGGCCGCGACGACGCTCGGCATCCCGCTGCACAAGGTGCGGCTGGCCCCGACCCGTACCGACAAGGTGCCCAACACCTCCGCCACCGCGGCCAGCGCGGGGGCGGACCTCAACGGCGCGGCGGTGAAGAACGCCTGCGAGCAGATCCGCGAGCGGCTGCTCCAGGTGGCCGGTGGCCGGCTGGGGACGAACGCCTCCGACGTGCGCATCGTCGAGGGCGTCGCGCGCGCCCTCGGCAGCGAGACGGAGCTGGCCTGGGACGACCTGGTGCGCACCGCGTACCTCCAGCGCGTGCAGTTGTCGGCCTCGGGCTTCTACCGGACCGAGGGGCTGCACTGGGACGCGAAGGCGTTCCAGGGCTCACCGTTCAAGTACTTCTCCTACGGTGCCGCCGCGGCCGAGGTGGAGGTGGACGGCTTCACCGGCGCGTACCGCATCCGGCGGGTGGACATCGTGCACGACGTCGGCGACAGCCTCTCCCCGATGATCGACATCGGCCAGGTCGAGGGCGGTTTCGTGCAGGGCGCGGGCTGGCTGACGCTGGAGGACATGCGCTGGGACACCGGTGACGGGCCGGGCCGCGGCCGGCTGCTGACCCAGGCGGCGAGCACGTACAAGCTGCCCAGCTTCTCGGAGATGCCGGAGGAGTTCCACGTCCGGCTGCTGGAGAACGCAACCGAGGAAGGCGCGGTCTACGGCTCCAAGGCCGTGGGCGAGCCTCCGCTGATGCTGGCGTTCTCGGTACGGGAGGCGCTGCGGCAGGCCGCCGCGGCGTTCGGGCCCGCCGGAGTGAGCGTGGAACTCGCCTCGCCCGCCACACCGGAGGCGGTGTACTGGGCGGTCGAGGCGAGTCGGGCCGCCGCTTCCCCGGACGGTCACCCCGGCGACGGGTTCGCCAGCGGGGCCGGGGCGCCGACCGGGACAGCAGCGTTGAGCGGTGCCTGAGATGACCTGGTTCGCCGCGGTCGCACGGCTGCGAGCACGCCGGGAGCCCGGCGTGCTGGTGACCGTCGCGACCGTGCGCGGCCACGCCCCTCGCAACAGCGGCGCGAAACTCGTCGTGGGGCGGAGCGAGACATGGGGCTCGATCGGTGGCGGCAACGTCGAGGCGGTCACGATCGACCGGGCCCGGGAGCTGATCGCCGCGTCCGCGGCCGAACCGGAGCTGCTGGATTTCGCCCTGAACGACAAGGTGACCAACCGGCACGGTGTCCAGTGCTGCGGCGGCACGGTCTCGGTGCTGCTCGAACCGCTTCCGGTGGTACGGGCGGTGGCCATCTTCGGCGTCGGCCACGTCGGGATGGAACTGGCGCGCGTCCTGGCACGGCAGGACCTCGACCTCCATCTGGTGGACAGCCGCTCGGACATGCTCGCCGAGGAGCGGCTCGCCGTCCTCGCGGACGCGGTGGCGGGGGTGCGGGTGCACCACACCCCGCTGCTGCCCGAGGAGGTCCTCGAGACGTTGCCGCGCGGCACCCACGTCCTGATCATGACCCATGATCACGCCGAGGACGCCGCTCTGTGCGACGCCGCCCTGCGGACGACCCACCTTGGTTCCGTCGGGCTGATCGGGTCGGCGGCCAAGTGGGGGCGGTTCCGCAGACGTCTCCTCACGGAAGGAGGTCACGACGAGGCGGCCATCGATCGGATCAAGACCCCGATCGGGCTGGCCGACATCGCCGGCAAGGACCCCGCGACCATCGCCGTGAGCGTCGCGGCCGATCTGCTACGCACCTTCGAGGCGGAGGGGAACGGGGCGGAGGGCAGCGCGGCGGAGGAACACCACCGTGACGGGCCGATGGACGCCGACATCGACGAGAATGCACAGGCGGCCGCCCAGGGCGGGTTCCGGCCCACAGGTACGAACATCACCTATGTGTCCCCACACTTGAAAACGGTCGTCTGATCGCATGGACGAGGACGGCGCCCGCAGCGCCGTCCTCGTCCGCACTCCGAAAGGCTTCTGACGTTGTCTGTCCAGGGATCTCTCCGACGTCACCGGTTCATCGGCAGGGTCGCCTCCCTGTCGGCCGCCGTCGCCCTCGCCGCCACCCTGTCGGCGTGCTCCGGCGACGAACCGCCCGAGAAGGCGTACACCGTGCCCACCTCCCTGTGTGGGATCACCGTGGACCCCGCACTCGTGAAGGCCGCCCTGCCCGGCGGCGACTCCCTCACCTCGGCCACCACGAAACCGAACGGCGGAACGGTCCGCTGCAACCTGTCCGTGGACGGCAAGGAGGCTCTGAGCCTCGCCCAGGCCTGGTGGGGGGACAGGGACAACGCGGCAGGGGTCGCACAGGGATACGCCAACACGGACGACGGGAGACTGTCGGACGACCTCCGCTTCCTTCACACCGGGAAAGCCGGCGTCGGCAAGACCGTTTCCTCCTGCGAGGTGCCGGAACACCCGGAGCAGGACCTCTACGTGGTGGTGGAGACCCGCGACTCCGGCATCGACGACCCGGCCGCCATCGAGAAACTGCTCATCGCCTACACCAAGGCGGTCGAGAGGTCAGCGGCCTGCCGGTGATCCGCCGCCGGATCTTGATCTGAGCGAAATGAACGGGGGCCGCCGCTGGAGGGCGACGGCCCCGTCCTCAACGTGAGCCAACGCGGTGGAACACCCGCCCAGGCTCAAGGCCAGTCCCAGGGCAGTGTTGATTGCCCTGCAGCACTACCGTCGGCCACAGATCGCAGCAGCCACCGCGGCGTGCAGGGCCGCGCCAGAGGCCAGGACCGACTCGTCCAGACGCATCTGCGGCGAATGGCAGGCGGCCGCCGTCACAGGGTCGGCAACGTCGGGCGGGCACGCACCCAGCAGCACCATGCAGCCAGGCCACCTCTGGAGGAAGTAGGAGAAGTCCTCCGCGGTCATCACCGGTGCGGGCAGCTCCTGCCAAGCCAGCGCCGGCAGACCGGTCACCGCCTTGCGCGCCGTGCTGATCGCCTCAGGGTCGTTCACTGTGCAGGGGTAGTTGACCAGGGAGGACAGCTCGGCCGAGACGCCGTCACCCACGGCTTCCGCCGCCGCCCGGATGCGGCTCAGGGAGAGCTGGCGGCTCGCCTCGTCCAAGCATCGCAGGGTGAACAACAGCCGCCCGCTGTCCGGGATCACGTTGTGTGTGGACCCCGCCGACACCGACGTCACCGTGACAAGCGCGTCATCGCTCGTCCTGCCCGCCTCCCCGTGGATGGCACCCGACGACAGCCGAAAAGCGAGGTCGGCCAGCGGAGGCACCGGGTTGGCGCTGAGCTGGGGCAGCGCCGCGTGCCCGCCCCTCCCGCGCAGCTCGATCGCCAGCCCGTCGGTGGACGCCATCAGCGTACCGGCGCGCGAGAAGACCGCACCCGACGGCAGGTTGGGGGTGATGTGCATGGCGAAGGACTGGGTGACGCCCTCCGGGGTCAGCAGGTCCGCGAACGCTTCGTCCGCGAGCAGTGCTCGTGCCCCGTCGTGCCCCTCCTCGCCGGGTTGGAAGACGAGCAGGACGTCCCCGCACAGTTCCTCTCGCCGGGCTACAAGCAGATGGGCGGCGCCGAGCAGCATCGCGACATGAGCGTCGTGGCCGCAGGCGTGGCAGGTCCCGGGTACCTGGCTGGCGAAGTCCTCCCCGGAGTCCTCCGCCACCGGCAGCGCGTCGGTGTCGGCGCGGAGCAACGCGGTGCCACCGGGGCGTCCCGTGCGCAACCGGGCGACGACGGAGGTACCGCGGCTCCCCCGGCGGACCTCGATCCCCTCGATGGCGGAGAGTTCGTCAACGATGAACTGCTGGGTACGGGGGTTGTCGATCCCCGTCTCGGGCCAGGAGTGCAACGCCCGGCGCACCCGCACGGTGTAGTCGGCGATGCTCTCCGCCTTTTGGTTCGGCGCGCCGGCGGCCGGGCTGGTCATCACGTGGTTGCCCCCATCGGATCAGAGCTCTGCCGCGAAGCAGGCGGTTGCGGGGAGAACGGGGTGGCGGCGACCACGAAGGCGGCGACAAGCCCCATGCAGCCGGTCGCGACCATCAGCGGAACGTACGAGTGCATGAGGTCGTAGATGATGCCGCCCAACTGGCTGCTCAGTGCTGCGCCGATCTGGTGCGCGGTCCAGATCAGGCCCATCGCCACGCCCTTGATCTCCATCGGGAAGACCCGCATCACCCATACCGAGGTGGCGACCACGGTGACCAGGTAACTGGCGCCGAACATGATGCCGAAGACGAGCACGAGGACGGGCGTCGGATCGATCGCGATGACGAACATCGAGGCTCCGCGCAGGAGATAGCCGCTCATCAGCACCCGCTTGACGAGCCCCTTGTCGCACAACTGGCCCGCGACAAGCGAGCCCACGATCTCGCAGGCACCGAGAAGTACCAGACTGGCGGAGGTGACACCGGACGAGATGTGATGGTCCGACAGATACGTGATCTGGTGCACGTCGATGAAGGCCATCGACGCACCGCAGGCGAAGAACGCACCGGCCAGACGCCACAGAACGGCCGAGTGCAGGACCAGGCCCCAGCGGGAACGCAGCGAACTCTCGGCTACTTTCTCACCCGCTGCCGTACGGGCCGGGGACTGGCGCTGAAGCAGCGCGGTCAGCGGCGCGATGACCACCAGGAGGAAGATGCCCAGGCCGGTCAGTACCCGCTGCCAGCTGGTGTGTTGCCCCAGCCAGGTCCACAACGGAACGAGCAGGATGAACCCGCCGGCTGTGCCGTTGGTGAGGAGCGCGTAGAAGAAGCCCTTGCGCCCGTCGCTGAACAGCCGGTCGACCAGCACCCCGATGGGCACGTACGAGAGCATCGTGTACGCGCACGACGCCAGGATCCCGTAGGTGAGCACGAAGAGCGGGAAGGACGACATCTGGGCGCCCCCCAGCATGGAGACCCCTGCGAGGACCGTGCCGGCCAGGAGCACGCGAGCCGGGCCGATGCGGTCGGCGAGCATGCCCGTCAACGGCGCCGCGACGGCGTAGGTGAGGGCGAAGACGGTCGTGGCGAGCGCGAAGGAGCCCCGGTCCTGGCCGAAGGAGTGCGCCATCGGCTCGAAGAACACCTGCACGGTGTTCTTCAGCGATGAGCCGAGCAGACAGACGATGAAGCCGAGCAGGACCGCGAGGGCGAGTCCGATGGGAAGGGTTTTCGTCTGCCGGGGTGTCCGGGCGCTCATTCGGCGGTTGCCAGGTGGCGCTCGGCGACTCCCTCGTACATGCCCTGGAAGAGCTTGCAGGTGTGCTCGATCACTTCGAGGGCTTCCTGTTGCATGGCGGCATCCGTGCACAGGTCGCTCACGAGGGCGATGCCCTCGCGTACGTGGCCGACGTCCTCCTTCGCGTGGACCGAGAAGAACAGGGTGTCCTGCTCGGTGATGCCGTACACCTTGCCGAGCAGCGAGTGGCGGTTCTGACCCGCTGTGTCCTCCAGGTTCTGCCCCTCGCTGGCCACCATGACGGCAGCGGCCCCCAGGTGGTAGCGGGACGTGTCCTTCACCAACTCCATGCGGTAGTCGATGAGTTCCTGGGTCTGCGGGTAGGCGACGGCGGCGTCGCGCATCTCGTCGTCGATGCGGATGGCCCGGACGAAGTCCTCCATGAGCCGCACGTGATTCTTGGTGCCGGACAGGCGGCCGGTCTCCTCTTCGTACATGTTCACCAGCAGTGCCTTCTTGTGCTTCGGCAAGGGGCAGTGGAAGAAGAGGTGCTCGATGTAGGTGAGGAAGTTCTTGGTCAGCTGGTAGCCCTGGAGGGTGAGGGCCTGGAGCAGATCCCAGTTCGCCTCGGGCTTGACCAGTTCGGCCACCAACGGGTGAGCGACGGAGGTGTGCTCGTCAATGATCTCGTAGCACCTGTCACGGAACTCGGGGCGGGTCAGCATGGTTAGGCCTCCTGGTTGGATATGCGGTTCATCAACTGGGCTACGGGTTGGGCCAGGTAGATCCCGGCGTAACTCTCGGCGCCGACCCGGCCGTAATCCGGCAGGCGCCCGTACTCGGTGAAGCCGAACTGCCGCCAGATCCGTTCCGCGGGGATGCCCTCGCGGACGTCCAGGCGCAGCAGTTCGATGCCGCGTTGCTGGCAGCGGCGGCCGACCTCGGCGAACGCCCGGCTGACGAGGCCGCCACCGCGGTGCTCCGGATGGATGGCGCCGGTCGTCAACTCCGCGATGTGGCCTTGGTTCTTCGTCGGTGGCTGGGACAGCGCCACACAACCGATGGTGCGGCCGGCCTCGGTGCGGATGGTCAGCAGGTGCGTACGGCCGGACGCGATTCCCGAGCGCAGGCGTGCGGTGAGTTCCCGCACGTCCTCCTCGGCCGGGTCCGGCGGCAGGCCGATGAACGGATCTGTCCTGGATACTTCGACCACCAGCGCCGGAACGTCCTCGGTCAGGTCATCTGCGGCGTCGATCCACTGGTAGCTGTACACGGATTACTCCAGAGACTTGGGCTCTTGACGGACGGTGAAGGTGATGAGCCCTGCGGCTCACACGGCCGTCAGGGGAGAGCTCACCGGGGCCATCGCCTCGGCGGCCTTCCTGTTCAGCACGGCGGTGGTGGTCGGGGCGAACGAGGAAGTGAACGGCTCTGCGGAGCGCACCGATTCGAGCACGCGCTGCCGCGGCAGCGGGGTCAGCTCCGCGGCCCGGTCACGCAGTTCGGCGAGCGGAACGGAGACCTTCAGACCACGCTCGGCCACCCAACCGTCGTGGTACACGGTTTCGAGGTAGCGCTGGCCGGTGTCGCTCAGCACACAGAGGATGCGCGACTCCGGGGCGACCTTCTGCGCCAGGTGCAGTCCGACGAACGCCACCGCACCGCTCGATGCCCCGGCCAGCAGACCTTCACCGCGTGCAAGGTGGCGGCAGGTGGCGAAGGCATCCTGGTCCTCCACCTTGTACATGAGGTCGATCAGGTCCAGGTCGAGGTTGGACGGCGGCCACGCCAGACCGATGCCGGACTGCAGATACGCGTGCCGGGCGCCTCCGAAGGCCCCGGATCCCACGGCGTCCACGCC
Source organism: Streptomyces sp. NPDC020884 (assembly GCF_044333935.1). NCBI lineage: Bacteria > Bacillati > Actinomycetota > Actinomycetes > Kitasatosporales > Streptomycetaceae > Streptomyces > Streptomyces sp. NPDC020884. The sequence continues at coordinate 738,119 of NZ_JBIRRY010000001.1, forward strand.
CACGACCTGGGTGCTCGGTGAGTGCTGCCGGAGGTATTCCGAGAGTCCGCGCAGTTGGCCGGCCGTGCTGACGGCGACCACCAGATAGTCGAGTCGCCCGCCCATCTGGGCCAAGATCTCGGGCCCCGTCTCCTGGTAGTGGGCGGCCGCGTTCATCAGGCTGAAGTGCTGGTCGGGCCGGAAGGCTCCGTCGATCTCCACTGCCAGCCGGTTGGCCGTTTCCATACGGGTGCGGAAGTACCCGCCGGACTCGTCAGGCTCCGTCACCTCGACCAGCTCGGCTCCGTACGCCTGCATCACCTGCTTGTGCGCGGGCGGCACCTTGGGGTCGACGACGACAACCACGCGGTGTCCGAGCACGGCGCCGACCATGGCCAGGGCGATCCCGAAGTTGCCGCTCGTGGCTTCGACGATGACACCCTGGGGCTTCAGCAGCCCCAGCCGCTTGGCCTCCATGACCAGGTGCCGCGCCGGACGGTCCTTGACGCTGCCTCCGGGGTTGAGAGCTTCCCACTTCGCGTACAGAGCTGCCGAATCGGGCAGCGCCAGCCGGTCGAACTGAACGAGTGGTGTGTCGCCTATGGCATCTAGCACATTCACAAGTTTCCCCCATAGCAATTCTCATGGCAGTTCTGTTCTGTCAGCGCTTGGTGGATATCGGAGTCCCGCGGATGCTGTACCGAAGGCCCGCTTTCCGAAATCCGGAGGGCGGAGTCACTCTCTTTCCGTCTAGACTTACCAAGACCAGCTTGTTACGGAACTCGCCCCTGCCGGGGTCACACCGCTGGGGATCACCTCTCCAGGCGATGAGCGCGTCGTCGTCGACACAGGCCCGGTCGCTCCTCTCATAGGTACCGGTAGCCGAGTCGAGCAGGCTCCACTCGAACTCGACGGACCCGTCTCCGTTCGGCTGCGTCACGGACCTCGACGTGCAGTACTCCGAATCGGCAATCTTCCCTGCGGAGATGAGAGCTCTGGGGGGCGATTGCTCCGGACGCGCCGCCACGCCCGCGGCGGGAAGCGCGTCCTTGGAGCGCCCCTGCGCACGACGCGCACCGCCACTGCCGTCGACGGCCGACGACACGACGAAACCCGAGACAACGCCCCCCGCAACGCCCCCGGTCACCACGGCTACGCGTCCATTGCGCCGACGCCGCGACCGGGACAGCCGCTCGTCGGGAGAACGCCCCGTCTCTTCGGCAGCCTCTAAGGCCGTTTGTTCGCTTGTCATGGGCGTACCTCCGCAGGAAGGAAATCTGATGGCCGCGTAAACGAAATAAACGAGCTCTAAACCACGGAGCCAGGCTCATTCGTTGAACCACCCGGACTGGGCCTGGGGGCCCCGCCATTCCATGAGAGCTGCATCTGGTACGACCCGAACTGGCGACCGACGACGCCGTGGCCGTCCGCCTTGGTGTCGCAGACCTGGAACATGTCCCCGCCATCGAAGATGGTCATCGCGCCCCGGCCGTCCCGGAGAGAGATCGTCTTGTCGGTGGAGAGGGGGCCCGCTTCGGCGGCCTGAGCCGTCGTCACCGTGCCCGCGAAGAAGGTCATGAGGGCTGCGCCAGCCACCGCTATGCGGGTGATGGACTTAGTCATTATCATTGGTTCCTCTTCTGCTCCAGGACTGCGAAGCAGCCTGAGGTACGGACCACCATAAGCACGCAGCGACGAGCAGGGAAACGTTTTTAGCCACCCATGAACATAGGCACTGTTCACGCAATGTGATCGGAATGAAGAATTCCGGGCGCCGGCCTCCGTATCAAAGGGGCATAGAAACGCGCGCAATCGGACCTCAGAGGTGCACGCTCCGGGTACGGGATCGGCGATCAAGTGACCCACATCACGCTCGACGGCCTGCCCCCGAGGTCCGCCACTGGCCATCTGTTGACTGATGTCCCGGCGGCCCAGCGGTTGTTGAGTTGGCGTCAGAAGCCCTAGCTCAACCGATCTTGGAGCGTCCAGACCGAAGGGCAGACGGCTATCTTCGCCCACCCCGAACGTCACCATGTCGCCGTTCTCGCCCGCCATGGCCTGGACACCTTTGAATTGGGCCTCGTGCACCAGGTGTTCGGGCAAGCCGCGGAGGGGGAGAAGAGGCAGGGGGAGGCGCTGTACGAGGTCGCTTCCTGTGCGTTGCGGGCTGGCAGCGTGCGCACCGACGGCGACTTTACGCTCGCTGTCCCGCACGGGCCGGAAGCAAAGGAGAACGCCGAACTCCGCCGCGCGAACGACATCTTGAAGGCCGCGGCGCGTTTCTTCGCGGCCGAGCTCGACCGGCCACACACGCTCGTAGCGTTCATCGACGAGCACGGGACCCGCTTCGGCGCCGTCGAGCCGATCTGCCGCGTGCTCACCGAACACGACTGCAAGATCGCCCCTTATACCTACTACGCCCATCACCAACGGCTGGCCGAGCCGTCCGCGAGGACCGTGCGCGACGCCGAGCCGAAAGGAGAAGATCAAGGAGATCTACGCGTCCAACTACCGCGTCTACGGGGCGCGCAAGATCTGGCGCGAGCTGAACCGCCAGGACATCCCGGCGGCCCGCTGCACGGTCGAGCGGCTGATGCGCGAGCTGAACATCGCCGGCGCGGTGCGCGGAAGGAAGGCCATCACCACGATCCCGGACGAGAAGGCCGAGCGGGCACCGGACCGCGTCGAGCGCGCTTCGTCGCCGACGCACCGGACCGCACCTGGGTCGCGGGCTTCACCCACGTGGCGACCTGGGCCGGCGTCATCTACGTCGCCTTCGTCGTGGACACCGTCTCCCACCGCATCGTGGGCCGGTCCGCCTCCACGTCGAAGGAGACCCAGGTCGAGCCGGCCACCGTTGAATGGGTCGACTGGTACTGCCACCGGCGCCTTCACGATGAGATGGGCCACGTCCCGCCCGTCGAGTACGAGAACAACCACTACCTCGAAACGACGAAACCCCAGGTCACAACCACTATCTGAGGTCTCTGCCGAACCCGGGGCGATGCATAGGCGTTATGTCGACCGCTGAACTCCCTGACCGTCCGAAATCCAGGCGGGTGGGATCCCTCGACGGCGCTCCCACGGAGTCGTCGGCACAAAGCCCCAGGTCAAAGCCCTCCAAAGCTCGTCTTCGCTGTGCGAGGACCCGCGTTCGCCACACCACCGCGAGGCGACCGCCACACGCGAAACGCCCCCGAAAAACGCGTCTCCCCAGGTCAGAACGATTCTGCCTGGGGACGCTCGGTGGGGCGGGTGGGACTCGAACCCATCCAAGTGACGCCTCTCACCTGCAACGATGCCAAAACAACGGACAAAGTGCCCTGTTTCCGTCCGCCTGGATCCCGCTCGATCCGACTGCAACGGGAACCGTGCGGCGTTCGCCGCACCACCGCCTCACGCAAGAACTGCCGCAGAGGAGCCCGGGGGAACGATCGCTCTCGCCATCGCCGGATCTTCATGATCTTGCAATTTCGGCCTACCGCCCCTCACCTGCGCGCAGCTACTTTCCGTAGCGAGCAACTCCCATTTTCGCTGACACGGAAAGCGTTGAGAGGCACAAGCTACGGCTCGGTCGTCGGTCGGGACGGAGCGGTAGGCGGATCCAGCACCGCGCTGGGCCAGCGTGGTGCCCGGTCAGACGATGACGTCGCCGAGGTCGCGTTCGAGCGCGGCTTTCGGCTTGGCGCCGACCATGGTCTTGGCCACCTCGCCGTTGACGTAGAGGTTCATCGTCGGGATCGACATGACGCCGTACTTGGCGGCCGTGGCCGGGTTCTCGTCGATGTTGAGCTTGACGATATCGATCTTCTCGCCGTGCTCGGCCGCGATCGCTTCCAGGGACGGCGCAAGCTGGCGGCAAGGTCCGCACCAGGGCGCCCAGAAGTCGACAAGGACGGGCTTGCCGCTCTTGAGGACGTCCGTTTCGAAGGAATCGTCGGTCACGTTCTTGAGGGCCATCGGAACCTCCTTGCCTATCGGGTCAGTCAGACAGTGGCCGCAGCCGGGGCCGGCTCGGCGGTCTTCTCGGCGTCGGCGAGGGCAGCGAGGTAGCGCTCGGCGTCCAGGGCTGCCGCGCAGCCGGAACCGGCAGCGGTGATGGCCTGACGGTAGGTGTGGTCGACGACATCGCCCGCGCCGAAGACGCCGGGGATGTTCGTGCGGGTGGAGGGAGACTCGACCTTGAGGTAGCCCTCGTCGTCCAGTTCCAGCTGGCCCTGGAAGAGTTCGGTGCGCGGGTCGTGGCCGATCGCGATGAACAAGCCCGTCGCGTCCAGGTCCCGGGTCTTGCCGGTGAAGGTGTCACGGAGCACGACCCCGGCGAGCAAGCCGTTCTCCTCCTTGATCTCGGCGATCTCATTATCGAAGACGAAGGAGATCTTTTCGTCGGCGAAAGCGCGGTTCTGCATGACCTGGGAGGCCCGCAGGGTCGAGCGTCGATGGACAACGGTCACCGACTTGGCGAAGCGCGTGAGGAAGGTGGCCTCTTCCATCGCGGTGTCGCCGCCACCGACCACGACGATGTTGCGGTCACGGAAGAAGAAGCCGTCGCAGGTCGCGCACCAGGAGACGCCACGGCCCGAGAGTGCGTCCTCGTTCGGCAGGCCGAGCTTGCGGTAGCCGGAGCCGGTCGAGACGATCACGGCCTTCGCCCGGTGAACGGTGCCCTCGCTGTCGGTGAGCTCCTTGATGTCACCGGTCAGGTCGACGGAGACGATGTCGTCGTCGATTATCTCGGCTCCGAAGCGCTCGGCCTGGGCCCGCATGTTTTCCATGAGGACCGGTCCGTCGATTCCCTGCGGAAAGCCGGGGAAGTTCTCCACCTCGGTAGTGGTCGTGAGCGCACCCCCGACGAAGATCGAACTGCCGAACACGACGGGCTTCAGCTGGGCGCGCGCGGCGTACATCGCGGCGGTGTAGCCGGATGGGCCGGAGCCGATGACGATGACGTTGTGTATGTCGGCGCTCATGCCTTCTTCTCCGGGGCGATCTCGGCGATCAGGCCCTCGACCATGACCTTGATCTCGTCACGGATCGGGCGCACAGCTGCCACACCCTGACCGGCCGGGTCTTCGAGCTTCCAGTCCAGGTAGCGCTTGCCGGGGAAGACGGGGCAGGTGTCGCCGCAGCCCATCGTGATACAGACGTCCGACTCCTTGACCGCGTCGACGGTGAGGATCTTCGGAGTCTCGGCGGAGATGTCGATGCCGACCTCGGCCATCGCCTCGACGGCGGCCGGGTTCACCGCGTCGCCCGGGTTCGAGCCGGCGGAGCGGACCTCGACGCGGTCGCCGGCCAGGTGAGTCAGCCACGCGGCGGCCATCTGGGAGCGGCCGGCGTTGTGGACACAGACGAACAGCACAGAGGGCTTCTCGGACATCAGGAGGTCTCTCTCGTCTCATGATCAGTTCAGGCACAAGTGACATCAGCACCTGATGGCATCAGCGGCCACTGATGTGAGAGTATCAGTACATGATGACGTCAGTCGACACTGAACTGATCAGGGTGCTGGGCGATCCGCTCCGCTTCCAGATCGTGACCCTGCTCGCCCGCGAGACGCTGTGCGCCAGCCACCTGGTGGAGGAGACCGGCGCCCGGCAGACCAACCTCTCCAACCATCTGAAGGTGCTCCGGGAGGCGGGTGTGGTGGAGACAGAGCCGTGCGGCCGCTTCACGTACTACAAGCTCCGACCCGACGTCATCGCCCAGCTCGCCGACCGGTTCGCCGATCTGGCCGAGTCCGCCCGTACCGCTGCCGAGAACAAGAGGGCCTGTCCGTGACCCCCACCGAAGCACCCACGACGACCGAGGACGCCTCAGTCGTCCAGAAGCTGTCCACCCTGGACCGCTTCCTCGCCGTCTGGATCCTCCTGGCCATGGCCCTGGGCCTTGGCCTCGGCCGCTTGATTCCCGGCCTGAACGACGCACTGGCGAAGGTGGAAATAGGCGGCATCTCACTGCCCATCGCCGTCGGCCTGCTGATCATGATGTACCCGGTCCTCGCCAAGGTCCGCTACGACAAGCTCGACGCGGTCACCGGCGACCGCAAGCTGATGGTCTCCTCGCTGGTCATCAACTGGATCATCGGCCCGGCCGTCATGTTCGCGCTGGCGTGGATCTTCCTGCCTGACCTGCCCGAGTACCGCACCGGCCTGATCATCGTCGGCCTGGCCCGATGCATCGCCATGGTCATCATCTGGAACGACCTGGCCTGCGGTGACCGTGAGGCCGCCGCCGTCCTGGTGGCCCTGAACTCGGTCTTCCAGGTCATTGCGTTCGGTCTGCTCGGGTGGCTCTACCTCGACCTGCTGCCGGGCTGGCTCGGCCTGGGCGAAGGCGAGACGCTCGACATCTCCATGTGGAAGATCGCCCTGAACGTCGTCATCTTCCTCGGCGTGCCCCTGCTCGCCGGCTTCCTCACCCGACGCCTGGGCGAGAAGAGGATGGGCCGCGAGTCCTACGAGGCGAAGTTCCTGCCGAAGATCGGCCCCTGGGCCCTGTACGGCCTGCTCTTCACGATCATCATCCTCTTCGCCCTCCAGGGAAAGACGATCACCTCGCAGCCGCTGGACGTGGTCCGCATCGCGCTGCCGCTCCTCGTGTACTTCGCGATCATGTTCTTCGGCAGCTTCCTTATCGGCAAGGCCATCGGCCTGGCCTACGACCGCACCGCGACCCTCGCCTTCACCGCGGCGGGCAACAACTTCGAGCTCGCCATCGCGGTGGCCATCGGCACCTTCGGCGTGACCTCTGGCCAGGCGCTTTCCGGCGTCGTCGGCCCGCTGATCGAGGTCCCGGTCCTGATCGCGCTGGTCTACGTGTCCCTGGCCTGGCGGAAGAAGTTCACCTCATCCGCGCTCACTACCAGCACCACACAGCACTGATGCACAGCCTCGGCTCTCGCCCACACCCCGCTGCCTGCACTTCGGCCCGCGTCATCATCCGGCCGATGGTGGGGGGAACGCTGCGCAGGGATGCGGCGGGAGCCGAGGTGCCCAGCTTCGGTACGGTGGTGGCCTCGTGACGCGAGCGGTGGATGTAGTGGTGATCGGCGGCGGCCAAGCAGGGCTCGCCGCCGGTTACTACCTGCGTCGCCAGAACCTCGACTTCGTCATCCTCGACGCCCAGCCCACAACAGGCGGCGCGTGGCAGCACACATGGGACTCCCTCCGCCTGTTCTCCCCGGCCGCATACTCCTCCCTCCCGGGCTGGCTGATGCCCGTCCAGGACGGAGCGGAGTACCCGGACGCGGATCACGTCGTCCGGTACCTGTCCGCGTACGAAGAGCGCTACGCCCTGCCCGTTCAGCGGCCGGTCCAAGTAGAGGCCGTACGCCGTGATGGTGAGCGGTTGCGGGTGGAGACGGACACGGGTGCCTGGTCCGCTGCACGGTGTGCAGCTGGCGGCCGGCGAACGTCTCGCGGCCGGGGACGGCAGGGAGAAAGGGCCGCCACCAGGTCCCGGTCGCCGAGACGACCGCGCGGGCGTACCGCAGCCCTCGCGAGTTCGCAGGGCAGCGGGTCATCGTTGTCGGAGGAGGCAACTCCGGGGCACAGATCGCCGCCGACCTCGCAGCGCACACGGACCTGACCTGGGTCACCCAACGGCCTGCGCGTTTCCTGGCCGACGACATCGACGGCCGCGCACTCTTCGACGCCGCCACCGCCCGCCGCCGCGCCGTGGACACCGGGGACACGGATACAGGAGGCGTCGCCTCGCTGGGCGACATCGTCGCCGTCGCACCGGTCCGCGCCGCACGGGATGCCGGCCTCCTCAAGGCACAGCCGATGTTCGCCCGGCTCACCGAGGACGGTGCGGAGTGGGCGGACGGAACGAGAGCGGAAGCCGCAGCGGTCATCTGGTGCACTGGCTTCCGGCCCGCCCTGTCTCACCTCGCCCCGCTGGGCCTGCGCGGCGATCGCGGCCACATCCCCACCCACGGCACCCGGGCGGTGGACGAACCGCGCCTGCATCTCCTCGGCTACGGCGATTGGACGGGACCCGCCTCGGCCACGCTGATCGGCGTCGGCCGCCCAGCCCGGGACGCCGTCCGCGACATCACCACCCTGTTGGGCTGACACTTCCTCGGGCGGAATCAGGGTTCGTCGAGGGCCGCGGCGTCCACCCAGCGCGCCAGGACGCTGAAGGCCGCGAGCTGTTCCAGGGCTTCGTGCTCCGGCAGTTCCGGCAGCCCGTCCTCATGACTGTTGGGATTCCGGATGCCCGCAAAGCAGCCCTCGGCGAAGGACATCGCACCGCGGTGCACACTGCGGAAGGTGTCACTGCCGTCGTCCGCCATCAGACGAAGGCGAGGCTGACCGAGCTTGGCCGCGTCCTTGGAGAACACACTCTGGAACAGGGCGGTTTCGCTCACGTCGCGGCGTGCAACCTTGTTCTGGGTCTCGGCGTTGACCTTCCTGGCGGCGGCGGTGACCGCCTCACGGAAGTGCCCGCTCCGCCACAGGGACCTGGCCCCATCCCACACCCACCGGTGCATGGCCGCCGCACTGACCTGGGGTGCGTCGTCCCCGAGCCGCTCGCGCACCTCCGCCTCCCGCAGCAGGACAGCGTCAGCACGCTGGACCGCTTCACGGTGCTGGCACCAGCGGTTGACGGACTTGTTCCGGTCGTCGGGAACCTCAGTGCGCCATCGCGGCAGGACCCGGTCCAGGATCTGTTCCACGACCTGGGCACTCGCCACGATCTCGCGGCCTCCGCCGCGGTTGGCCAGGCGGCTGCTGAAGACGACCACGCCAGGTGGATCGGGCGGCGAGTACAGCTCGGTCAGCTTCAGGAAGCTGGCCAACTCGGCCCGGGCCCATTCGATATCGATGCTCATCAGAACATCATCCCTGCGGCCACTGACACCACACCGGCCTTTACCAGCAGCGGATGGCGGGCCTGCCAGGGAGGTCAGGCGGCGGCAGACAGCAGCTGCCCCATGGCCGCGAGGACAGAGGGCTCCACGCGGTAGTAGACCCACGTTCCGCGCCGCTCAGAACTGAGCAGGCCAGCCTCCCGCAGCTTCTTCAGGTGATGGGAGACCGTCGGCTGGGAGACGCCTACGTCGGAGATGTCGCAGACGCACGCCTCGCCGCCCTCGTGCGACGCGACAGCGGAGAAGAGGCGCAGGCGGACCGGGTCACCGAGCGCCTTGAACATCTTCGCCGTCCGCTCGGCCTCCTCCGCACTCAAGGGCCGTTCGGTCAGCGGCGGGCAGCACGGCACGACAGCCTCCTCCAGCACGGGCAACGACCTGAGATTCGACATACGCCTATGTTGACACACATCGAATCAGCGGGCGAGGGGTGGCAGCCCACGCCCCTGCGAGCCGGCCGGGCCGGGGGCGGGGCGGGGGGCGTCTTGCCCCTGACCCGCCCCCAGCCTCGCGGGCCGGCGGCTCAAAGGCCGGCGGCGGCCGGTGCCTTGCGGATGTGGGCGGCTAGGGGAGGAATGACGTATGCGGCGTCGCGGCCCACACCGCGCAGAGTGTTGGAGGCGAAGGACCGCTGGAATTCCAGGCCCAGGTAGACCAGGCCGGGATGGGTCAGGGACAGTCCGCCGCGGTGCAGCGGCATGCCGTCGGCGTCCAGGGCGCCGAGCGGCTTGAGATAGTCCAGGCTGGACCGGTATCCGGTGGCCAGCAGCACGGTGTCGGTCTTCTCGCGGCTGCCATCGCCCCAAACGACCGCGTCGCCTTCGAGGGCGGTGAACATCGCGCGCCTGGCCAGGTGACCGCTCTCCAGGGCCTTCCGGTAGCGACCGCCGTCCAGGACGAGGGTGCCACCGATGTAGTGGATCAGCCAGGCCGGCGGCAGCTGGTCGAACCCGGTGGACGTCAGCCAGTGGTGCACATCCCGGCCCTCCCGTATCTGTGCGAGGAACTGCACGGGGTTGCGGCTGGCGAGCGTCACGTCAGCCACTTCCGCGAGTTCGTAGCCGACCTGGACAGCGGTATTGCCGCCCCCCACGACAATGACCCTCTTGCCCGCATACGGTGCGGGGCGGCGGTAGTCGGCGGCGTGCACCACCTCACCGGTGAAGCCCTCCTGGCCAGGCAGGGCGGGCAGCAGTGGATTACCGAAAGCGCCCGTGGCCGCGACGATTCCGGCCGCCTCCACCCTCCGGCCGTCGGCGATTGTCACGCTGAACCCGCCCCCGTCGTGCTCAACGCTGACGACGCGGGTACGCGTACGGACTTCGACATCCAGGCGGTCCGCGTAGCGGCTCAGGTAATCAACCACGTCATCCCGGTGGGGATAGCGGTCTCCGTCCCCGCCGAATGGCAGGCCCGGCAGGGCGCTGAACCGCGCCGGGGAAAACAGCGTGAGGCTGTCGTAATACCGCGGCCACGAACCGGTCGCACGGTCCGAGGCTTCCAGAACGACCGGCCGAAGCCCCTCCCCCACCAGAGCTTCGGCAGCAGCAAGGCCGGACTGCCCGCCGCCGATCACCACAACATCGAATTGCTCCATCACGCACTCACACCAGTCTGGGTTCGACGAATGTCTATGTTGACGTCTATCAATACAGGTGCCATGCTGGCCATGCAAGCCATCGACGGACGTCGAAACAATCTGGGGAGTCACCGTGAACGCGCCCACCACCGCCCTGCCCACCGTGGTGATCGGAGCTGGCCCCGCCGGCTTGGCTGCCGCCGCCCACCTCACCGGGCACGGTATGGAAACCCTGGTCCTGGAGGCCGGCCCCACAGCGGGCAGCGCGGTGCGCGAGTGGGGGCACGTGCGGCTGTTCTCGACGTGGTCCGAGGTTGTGGATCCGGCCGCCGAGAAGCTCCTGTCCCCCACTGGCTGGACTGCGCCCGACGGCGACACCTACCCCTCCGGCGCGGACTGGGCGGAGAAGTACCTCCAGCCGCTCGCCGACCTCCTCGGCGACAAGGTCCGCTACGGCACCACCGTCACCGGCGTCTCCCGCCTCGGCCGCGACCGCATCGTCGACGCCGACCGTGAGCAGCAGCCCTTCACCGTGCGCATCAAGAGCGCGGACGGCACCGAGGAGCGGATTCTCGCCCGAGCCGTGATCGACGCCTCCGGCACCTGGTCCACCCCCAGCCCTATCGGCGCCGACGGACTTCCCGCCCTCGGCGAGCACGCTGCCTCGGCGCGGATCTCCTACCGCATCCCCGACCTCAAGGACCCCGCCGTCCGCGCCCGGTACGCCGGGAAGCGCACCGCCGTCATCGGCTCCGGTGCCTCCGCCTTCACCGCTCTCGCCACGCTCGCCGACATCGCGAAGGACGAACCCGGCACCCACTCCGTCTGGATCCTGCGCCGTGGGATCAGCGGCTCCACCTTCGGCGGCGGCAGCGCAGACCAGCTCCCCGCCCGTGGCGCCCTGGGCCTGGCGGCGAAGGCCGCTGTCGACAACGGGTATGCCGATGCAGTCACCGGTTTCCGCACCGAAGTCATCGAGCGCAGTGACGACGAGCGCCTGACCCTGGTGGCTGAGGACGGGCGCCGCCTCGACCCGGTGGACGAAGTCATCGTCCTGACCGGGCTGCGCCCCGACCTGTCGTTCCTGTCCGAGCTCCGCCTTGGTCTGGACGAGCGCCTTCAGGCACCGGTGGAGCTCGCCCCGCTGATCGATCCCAACCAGCACTCCTGCGGCACCGTCTATCCCCACGGCCACCGCGAACTGTCCCACCCCGAGCAGGGCCTCTACCTCGTCGGCATGAAGTCCTACGGCCGCGCCCCCACCTTCCTCGCCATGACCGGATACGAGCAGGTCCGCTCCATCACCGCAGCCCTCGCCGGTGACGTGGAGTCCGCCGACCGCGTCGAGCTCACTTTGCCTGAGACCGGAGTCTGCGGCGGCGCCGGGCTCTTCGACGATCCTTCTGCGGGAGAGGCGGACGGCGGCGGTTGCTGCGCTCCGGCACCCGCTCTGGTGCAGATCGGTGCTTCCTCGCCCGCCTCCGCTGCGAGTGCCGAGGAGCCCGCGCCGTCCGGTGGCTGCTGCGCGTGACCGAGATCGACGCCCGCGGGGCCGCGACCGGAACAGAGGACCGGTCGCGGCCCCGCGCCGTACTCCCAGCCCTGTGCGCCACACAGATCACCAGCTGGGGCATCGTCTTCTACGCCTTCCCCGTCCTCAACCCCCAGATCACCGCAGACACCGGCTGGTCGGCCGGGGCGACCACGGCAGCGTTCTCCCTCGCCCTGCTCATCTCCGCCTTCGCCGGAATACGCGTGGGCCGGATCATCGACCACCGCGGCCCCCGTACCGTCATGACAGCCGGCTCCGTGGTCGGCGTACTCGGCATCCTCGTCATCGCCGCCGCCCCGAACCTGCCGGTCTTCTTCGCCGGTTGGGTACTGGCGGGCTTCGCCATGGCGGCCACCTTCTACCAGCCCGCCTTCGCCGCCATCACCCACTGGTGGGCCCCCGACCACGTCCGCGCACTGACCATCGTGACCCTTGCCGGCGGACTGGCCTCCACCCTCTTCGCACCCCTCACCGCAGCACTGGCCGAACACCTTTCCTGGCGCGCGACCTATGCCGTGCTCGCCGTCGTCCTCGCCGCCGTCACCATCCCCGCCCACGCCCTGGCACTCAGAGCCCCATGGCCCCCCGCGCCATCCCCCTCGATGGCGCATGCCGGAGCATCCGCGGAAGAAGCGGCCCGCAGCCGCCCGTTCCGCGTGCTCGCGGTGGCACTCACGCTCTCCGCCTTCGCCGTGTCCGCCGTGGTCGTCGCCCTCGTCCCCCTGCTCCTGGAACGCGGCTACTCGACCAGTGAGGCGGCATGGGCTCTGGGACTGGGCGGCGCAGGACAGACCCTCGGACGCACCCTGTACGCAACCCTCGCCCGCCGCACCGCAGTCACCGCCCGCACCACCACACTGATCGCCCTCGGCGGCCTCACCACCGCCGCACTCGCGATCACCCCCGGCCCGTACGCCCTCCTGATCGCTCTTTCGATCATCGTCGGAATGGTCCGCGGCAACCTCACCCTGCTCCAAGCCACCGCGATCACCGACCGATGGGGCACCACCCATTACGGCCGTCTGTCGGGACTCCTGGCGGCACCGACCACCACCGCCTCCGCCCTCGCCCCCTTCGCAGGAGCTGCACTGGCGATACGGCTGGGCGGCTACCCCCAATTGTTCGGAGCGTTGGCAGCTGTTTCCGTAATCGCCTCCGTGGCCGCACTTCGCGCCGCTCCGCGTAGCACTGTCCCTGGTCGGTAGGGGCGCGCTGACGGAACCAGGAAAGCTGGCCTCGCCCGCTTCCGAGGCCGGTACATCCGTAGCACCAGCCCGCTGGCCGGCGCTGGCATAACTGCTGTGCCCCGTCCGGTGGGCGGTGCACGGAGACCTCTTCTCAGCCTGCCGACAGGACCATGCCGACGGGTCAACCCACACCGACGAGCCTCTACATGCTCTGCAAGCGGGGCTGAGCTTACGGCGACGACATTGAAACTAAGCTACTTAACAGATTAGTGTGATGCCTCGAACCTCTGCACGGTCGGCCGCTCAGCCGGGGCGGCAGCGGGGGGTGCCGCCACATCCGCCACCTTCAGGCGGGTCAGGCGGGGGCGTCGTCCCTCGCTGGACAGGCGGGTTGAGCAAGAAGGAGTTCGCCTCAGTGGCGTCCCACCGTCGTCCTAAGCAGCAAACCCGGAGCTTCGCGACCGCGCTCTCCGTGACAGCAGCGGCGGCCGTCGCCCTGTCGACACAGTCGGCTTCGGCCGACCCCCTTCCCGACCCGAACAAGAAGGGCGTCAAAGCTCAGGTCGACCGCCTGTACGAGGAAGCCACGCAGGCTACCGAAAAGTACAACGGGGCGAAGGAGAAGTCCGACGGGCTCCAGAAGCAGGTCACCAATCTGCAGGAGGCGACCGCGCGCAAGCAGGCTGAACTCAATGAGCTGCGCGGCAGCCTGGGAGCGGCAGCGGCGGCACAGTACCGGTCCGGTGGACTGGACCCGTCGGTACAGCTCTTCCTCTCAGCGGATCCTGACGCCTACTTGGAGCAGGCGTCAGGTCTCGACCGCATAAGTTCCAGGCAAGCCACCGCCCTGGAGCAGTACCTGAAGCAGCAGCGTGCGCTCCAGCAGCAGCGCAGCCAGGCATCGCAGAAGTTGAAGGATCTCGACGACACACGCAAGGAACTGGGGACCAAGAAGAAGGAGATCCAGGGCAAGCTGGCCGAGGCGCAAAGGCTGCTGAACACGCTGACCGCCAAGGAGCGCGCGAAGATCACCGATGAAGAGGACCGCGCCAACCGCTCCAGCGACCGCGTCGACCTCGGCAATGAAGCCAGCGCGTCCCAGCGCACCGCCTCGGCATTCAGCGCGGCCAAGAGCCGCGTCGGCATGCCCTATGTCTGGGGAGCGACCGGCCCGTCCTCCTTCGACTGCTCCGGACTGACCTCCTGGGCGTTCCGCCAGGCCGGGGTCTCCCTGCCTCGCACCTCCCAAGCGCAGGCCAACGCCGGAACCCGCATCAACTCCCTGAGCGCCCTCAAGCCCGGCGACCTCATCATCATGCGCAGCGACCTGAGCCATGTCGGCTTCTACGCCGGCAACGGACAGATACTTCACTCCCCCAAGCCCGGCGCTCAAGTACGGTACGAGTCCATCGCCCGCAGCGGGATGCCCTTCATGTGGGGCGTACGGATCAGCTGACGCACCACAAGCGAACTGGCGAGATCCGAAGACCGCTTCAGTGAAAGCGCCCCGGCGCCCCGTGAGATCGTGCGGGCGACGTCAGGCGAGGTTCGGCGGGCACGCCAGGAGCAGGGGAAGCAGCGGTGCAACAGCGGCAGCGACAGCCGCAGCGCCGATGACGACGGGGTGAGGATCACCGTCCGGTCCCAGAACGCGGCGCAAGCGGATGAGTACGGTGTGGCCGCCCACCGCGAAGGCGCCCCGCGGGGCGCGCACCGCCGCCATCTCGTACATCGCGGTGGCGAAGACGGCATGCGAGTGCGTGCGCACCGCGCGGTCGTCGGCGATCATCTCCAGCAGGAGTGCGGTCTGTTCCCGGGTGTGCCGTGCGAGTGGCACCCGTCGGAACACTGAAACGAATGCCTCCGCTGTCGCCAGTACCAGATGGTGGCGGCCCGCTACGTGGGCCCGCTCGTGTTCCAGGACAGCGTCGAGCTGCCGAGCCGAGAGCAGCCGCACAGCCGAATCGCTGACGACGATTCGAGGAGCGTGCCCGGGCAGGCAGTAGGCCGCCGGGGCGCCGTACGGAAGCACCGTCGCGTGCAGGCGGTCCGAGCGGTAGCCCACGATGTCCAGGGTTCTCCGGTGCCGGTTACGCGCCCTGCGCGCTCGCACCACATGCCATACGAAGCTGCCGAACAGCGACAGCAGAACGACTCCCGGCAGAGCGGTTGCCAGTTGTTCCGCGGTGCCAGGGTCCGGCCTGCCGACGCCATCATGCAGTCCGCACGCGTGCAGCACACCAACGAAGCCAGCGTGAAGATGTTCCGTGGGAGTGGCGAGGTGGTACGCCGTAAGCGCGGCCGAGAGGGAGAACGACAGCGCCAGGGCCTGCCACACGAGCACCGCCAGGACAGGTGCTCGGTGCGGCCATTTGCTGCGCAGCATCAGTGGGGGCGCAGCGAAACCGACCATGGCCATGTAGCCGATCAGGGCCGGTGCCGCGTTCATTCCTCGGCCTGCATACCGACAGTCCGCAGCGCTTCACGCAGCGCGGCCACCTCTTCCTCCGACATGTTTTCGACGAAGTGAAGAAGAGTGGCGGGGCGGTCGGTGCTGGCGCCCAGGCCGTCCTCCATGAGCGCCGCCGCGTATGCCTCACGGCTGCGGACCGGCGTGTAGAGCCAGGCCCGCCCCTGCTTCTTGTCGCGCAGCAGCCAGCCCTTGCTGTGGAGGATGTTGGTCACCGTCATCACGGTGCTGTAGGCAACAGGCCGCTGAGTGTTGATGTCGTCAACGATCTCGCGGACGGTCGCCGGACGGTCCCACGCCCAGAGACGGTCCATGATCTCCGCCTCCAGATCCCCCAGCCGTCGCATGACCCCGTTCCTTCCTCAGCGTATTTGCGAACTCATAGTAGGTGCCGACGGGACGGCCTGCCGCTGCGCCTGCGGTCCGAGCCGGGCCGCACCCGCTTCCCTAAGATCAGCTCGGACCGCAGAGATCGAACTCACGGACTGTGCAGGCCCAGGTGCACCAGGACATGGAGTACAGCAGTCCGGCCTCGTGATCGTTCTTGCCGAAGTCCGTCGCAGTGCTTGTCTCCGAGGCCAGACACGCTGTGTGCACGGTCAGCGATGTGTGATCAGAAAGTCCCGGATGGCTGGTGCCAGAGCTTCGGCCAGGTCAACCGCCGTTTCCAGGCTGGCTGACAGGGATACGTCGGCGAGATGACCGTGCGGCAGGATGCGAGCTGCCTCGCTGGCCAGGGCTGCGGGGTGGCGTGCGTCGGCACCCGCAATGACCAATGTGGGCACGGTGATCGAAGCCAGTTCGGTGACTTGGGTGAAGGCCCGGTCTCGGCCGATGGCACAGGCGGCGGCGATGCTCGCCGGGTGCGAACGCGGAATGGCATCACGTACGAGGGCCCCGATGACGGGAGCCAGCATGGGCAGAATGGGCTCCCATGCCGCGTCGATGCCGCGCTGGTTCACGCGTACGGCGAACGCATCGAGCATCGCCGACTCCGCTTCCTTTGCAGCGTCGTCCTCGATGTCTTCCATGCTGATGACCACGGCGGCACGGATGCTGTCCGGGCAGGCGGCTGCGGCCCGCAATGTGACGGTGCCGCCCAGCCCTGTACCTCCCACTACCGCCCGGTGCCATCCGAGATGGCCCAGCAGGGCCTCGACATCGTCGGTGTACTGGGCCCAGTGGTGACGGTCAGGGTCAGTGCACACCGAGCGGCCGTAGCCGCGCACGTCGGGCAGGACGACGCTGAAATCGTCGGCGAGCAAACGTGCAAGCGGCAGCAGGCTGTAACGGTCGGGGCCGCCGCCGTGCAGCAGGACAATTCCCGGTCCTTGCCCGAGCGCCGTGGCATGCAGTTGGCAAGCGTCGCTGCCGTGATAGACGAAGTCGCGCATCTCTCTCCCTCGAACAGCGCACCGGCCGGCTGAAGCAGGCCAGGGTCCTCCCAGACGACCCCACCCCAGCAAGAGCACGGCCAGCACCGTACAAATACTGGCCGGGTATTCAGCATCCAGGACCGTCGCTCGGCGCTAGTGACATCGCGTCGGCGGGGCAGGGCCGGATGGCCTGCCCCGCCGACGCGATGTTGCGTCCTCAGTCGGCGGCGCGGAAGCTACGCAGGCGCAGGCTGTTGCCGACGACGAAGACGGAGGAGAAGGCCATGGCCGCTCCGGCGATCATCGGGTTGAGGAGGCCGGCCGCGGCGAGCGGCAGGGCGGCGACGTTGTAGGCGAAGGCCCAGAAGAGGTTCGAGCGGATGGTGCCGAGGGTCTTGCGGGAGAGCCGGATAGCGTCGGCGGCGGCCCGCAGGTCTCCGCGTACAAGGGTCAGGTCGCCGGCTTCGATGGCGGCGTCGGTGCCGGTCCCCATCGCCAGCCCGAGGTCGGCCTGTGCGAGGGCGGCTGCGTCGTTGACGCCGTCGCCGACCATGGCCACGCTGCGGCCCTCGGCCTGGAGCTTCTTGACGACATCGACCTTGTCCTGCGGCATGACCTCGGCGATGACTTCGTCGATGCCCACCTCGGCTGCGACGGCCTCGGCGACGGCCTTGTTGTCGCCGGTCAGCAGGATGGGGGTCAGGCCAAGGTCACGCAGGCGGCGGATCGCTTCGGCGCTGGTCTCCTTGACGGCGTCGGCGACATCCAGGACCGCGCGGGCCTCTCCGTCCCAGGCGACCGCGATGACGGTCCTTCCCATCCTCTCGGCCTCGGTCTTGGCGCTCCGCAGCTCAGCGGGCAGTTCCATGGCCCACTCGGCGAGCAGCTTCTCGCGGCCCACCAGTACCGCGTGGCCGTCGACGACGCCCTGAACGCCGAGCCCGGGGATGTTCGCGAAGTCCTCGGGGGTGGGGAGCGGACCGACCTTGTCGGCCGCTCCGGTGGCGACGGCCTGGGCGATCGGATGCTCGGAGGAGTGCTCCAGGGCACCCGCGAGGCGCAGGACGTCGGTCTCGTCCGTGCCGTCGGCCGTGTGCACCTTCAGGAGTGTCATCTTGCCGGTGGTGACGGTGCCGGTCTTGTCGAGGACAATCGTGTCGACCTTGCGCGTGGTCTCCAGGACTTCCGGGCCCTTGATGAGGATGCCGAGCTGGGCGCCGCGGCCGGTGCCGACCATGAGGGCGGTCGGGGTGGCGAGGCCCAGGGCGCACGGGCAGGCGATGATCAGTACGGCGACGGCCGCGGTGAAGGCGGCGGTGAGACCGGAGCCGTTTCCGAGCCAGAAGCCGAGCGTGGCGAGCGCGAGCCCGATGACGATCGGTACGAACACCGCGGAGATCTTGTCGGCGAGACGCTGCGCGGCGGCCTTGCCGTTCTGCGCGTCCTCGACCAGCTTGGCCATCCGGGCCAGCTGGGTGTCGGCGCCGATCCGCGTGGCCTGGACCACCAGGCGGCCACCCGCGTTCAGCGTCGCGCCGGTGACCGTGTCCCCGACGGAGACCTCGACGGGTACGGACTCACCGGTGAGCATCGAAGCGTCCACGGCGGAGGACCCCTCCACCACGGTGCCGTCCGTGGCGATCTTCTCCCCGGGACGGACCAGGAAGCGGTCTCCGACCTGCAAGTCCGCTGTGGGTACGGTGACTTCGCGGCCGTCGCGCAGGACAGTGACCTCCTTGGCTCCCAGTTCCAGGAGGGCCTTGAGGGCGGCGCCTGCCTTGCGCTTGGAGCGGGCTTCGAAGTAGCGGCCGGCCAGGATGAAGGCAGTGACGCCAGCCGCCGCTTCGAGGTAGATGTTCCCGGCGCCGTCGCTGCGAGCGATCGTGAACTCGAAGGGGTGGGTCATGCCGGGTGTACCGGCCGTCCCGAAGAACAGCGCCCACAGCGACCACAGGAACGCGGCCGACGTACCGACCGAGATCAGCGTGTCCATGGTGGCCGCGCCGTGCTTGGCATTGGTGAACGCGGCGCGGTGGAAGGGCCAGGCCGCGTAGGTGACGACGGGCGCGGCAAGGGTGAGGGAGAGCCACTGCCAGTACTCGATCTGCAGAGCCGGGATCATCGCCATCGCGATGACGGGTACGGCGAGAACAGCGGCGGTGACGAGCCGCTGGCGAAGGGGCCGTAGCTCGATGTCCGCGCGCTCGTCCTCGCTCGGACCGCCCGTCGCTCCGACCTGGTCGGCCCGCGGGAGGGCGGGCTCCTGGGCGGAGTAACCGGTCGCTTCGACGGTGGCGATCAGGTCCTGCACCGAGATGTCATCGGCGAAGCTGACCTTGGCTTTCTCAGTGGCGTAGTTGACGGTGGCCTCGACCCCGTCCATACGGTTGAGCTTCTTCTCGATACGGGCCGCGCACGAGGCGCAGGTCATGCCGCCGATGGCGAGCTCGACCTGGGCGGCGCCCTGAGTCGTGGTGGACATTTCCTGCTCCTCGTTCGGACGGAACTACGGGGCGGTGGCCGGGGCCCGGCCTGCGAACAGGGCCCCGGCGGCCGGTGGACTGTGGCGCGGGTCAGGCGCGGCCGGAGAGCTCGTAACCGGCGTCGTCGACCGCTGCCGCGATCGCTGCGTCGTCGGACGTGCTCTTGGTGGTGACGGTGACCAGGCCGGCGGTCACGTCCACGTCGACGGCCAGGACCTCGTCCAGCTCGCCGACCGCCTTCGTGATGGCGGTCTTGCAGTGCCCGCAGGTCATGCCTGAGACGCGGTAGACGGTGACGGTGGCGTCCGTGACGGCGGTCGCAGCCTCGCCGGTGCTGGTCGAGCAGGTGCCATCAGGAGTACAGCAGGACATGAGTTCCTCCTCGGATTCTTATACCCCTAGGGGGTATCGGTGCTGATTCCATGTATACCCCCAGGGTGTATTTCTGGCAAGCGCCAGAGAGACGGTCGCTTATACCCCCTAGGGGTATAAGCTCGTGAGTGCGAGGCCACCCAGAGGCCCGCCGGGTACGAACCCCAGAGGGAGCAGCCATGAACACCGCAGTGAAGATCACCGCATTCACCGCCGCACTCGCAGCGTCGTTCGGCGCCGCGTACGGGCTCGGCGGCTCCGTGGACCCGATCGCGGGTGGCACCGAACCCGCCACCCATGCCGGGCATGCAAAGGACGCCCCACCGGAGAGCGGGAGCGGCGACGGCGGCCACACGGCCCCACCGGCGGGAGGGCTCCAGATCTCCGAGGCCGGATACACCCTCGATCTCAAAACCCCTCGCGTGCAGGCGGCACAGACAAGTGAACTGCGCTTCGCCATACGCGACAGGTCCGGCCGACAGGTCACCGCCTACCAGCGAGAGCACGACAAGGAACTCCACCTCATCGTCGCGTCACGCGACCTGGCCACATACCAGCACCTGCACCCCACCAGGGCCAAGGACGGCGTCTGGAGCACCCCCGTCGACCTCCCCGCCGCCGGCGACTACCGGGTCTTCGCGGACTTCACCCCCACGGCGAAGAACGCCACCAACCTCACACTCGGGGCCGACCTCGCCGTCTCTGGGGCGTACAAGCCCGCAGAACTGCCCAAGCCATCCCGCACCGCCACGGTCGACGGGTACTCCGTGACGCTGAACGGCAACCTCCGTCCCGATACAGCGGAAGAACTCACGCTCAGGGTCAGCAAGGACGGGCGCCCGGTCACCGACCTCCAGCCCTATCTGGGCGCGTACGGGCACCTTGTGGCGCTGCGCGACGGCGACCTCGCCTACCTGCACGTCCACCCCCACGGCGAACCCGGCGACGGCACCACCGAGTCCGGCCCGGAAGTCTCCTTCACCGCGACCGCGCCCAGCCCTGCGGCCTATCGCCTCTTCCTCGACTTCAAGCACAAGGGCACCGTTCGCACCGCGGCGTTCACCGTCCACGCCGGAGCGCCCGCCGACACCTCTCAGCTTGACGAGCCGGCGGCCGAGACCGAAGTCGGCGGCCATCAGCACTGAGCATCAAAACGACATGCGAGGTCACAAGACGCCCACGGCCTGCCAGTAGCGCACGTCGCGTAGAGCAGCCGCGTAACACCAGCGCGTCAGTGGCTGTGCCCGTCATCGATTCCAGATTCCGCTGGGGTTTCCCCTGCTGCCGGCGAGACACTCCCCTCCGGGGATCCGGCGGGGCCCGGCCGATCAGGCTGCGACTGCTGCTCTTCGGACTGAGGTTCCGTGCCGCCCCCGTGGCTGTGGCCACCTGCGCCAGGCTGCTCGGACAGCGCGGACGCCAGTTGGCGCAGTCCGAAGAAGCTGATGAGTACCACCATGAGGACGGAGAGGCCGGCCAGGCCGAAGACGCGGCGCCAAGAGGTTCCTTCGTCCTTGATCACGTATGCCAGGAAGGACAGTGCGATGCCGGCCGGTATGAGGACGGCCGCGCGTGCGGGGAAGTCCTCGAAGTGCTGGAGACCGCCGCTCAGCATGCCGATTCCGAAGGACAGCAGCAGCGAGGCTCCTATGACGACGAGCATCCGCGGCAGGGCCGGCTTGTGCCGGGCGAGGACGAATTCGTTGAGGACTGTGGCGGCGAGGAAGACCAAGACTCCGTACCCGGCGATGCGGGTGTAACGGGTGGGGTCGAGTGGGTGGTGGACCACGGCGCCGCTGATCAGTCCGGCCCCGACGAAGTAGCCAACGTAGCCGAGGTATCGCGCAAGCAGGGCGCTCTTCCGTGAACGGGCCTTGCGCAGGGCCGCTCGCCCGGGTCTCTGTGCGGGACCTTCGAGCGTGGCAGGGCGGTCCGCGAGCTGGGAGGTGGGCACCAGTTGCTCCTTGTTAGGTGGGGTCGTTGAGGCCAGGCGTGGGCGCCCAGGCGGCCTAAAAGGCGGGATTTCGCTACCGCTCGGCGCTGCGGCGCCCAGGGTTCGCAGTAACCGGCTGGGCAGGGGGCACATCAGTGCCCCCGAGGTGGGGGTCGACCCGGTGCGGGGGAGGCCGGGTGGCACCCGGCCTCCCCCGCACTTGCCACGACCGTTCGGGTCAGGCGGTTGCAGGTACGGACTCGGATGCGGACTTTGGCGTTGCGAGGCGGCCGGTGCGGTCGAGTCCGTACAGCGCTGCTGCGCAGCCGAGGCCCAGCAGGGACAGGACGATCCACGGCAGCGCGGACATCCCGGCGTTGCGGGCAGCGTCAAGGGCGGCTCCGGTAAGGAGGTTCCCGACGGTGATGCCGATACCGCAGATGGTGTTGTACAGGCCGTAGTGGGTGGCGACGAGGCGGTTGCCGGAGAGACGGACGATGGTGTCCATCTCGAACGGGTAGGCGATCATCGTGCCCAGGGCGAGCAGCAGTGCGGACAGCGCGGGTGGCACCGCGGCAAGCAGCCACAGGCCAAGCCCGCCGTCCGGAACCGGCACAGCCGTGGCCAGCAGCAGCGGTACGAACGCCAGCCCCATGGCCAGCAGGCCCCACACGAGTGCGCGGCCGGGCTCCATACGGGCCTTGCACCAGGCAGTCACCCGCGTCTGGCCCAGGATGGTGCTGAGCCCGGACACGGCGAACAGCACCGCCACCGCAGCCGTGCCGAACTGGCCCTCGCCGCCCAGACGTCGCACCTCCAGCGGCAGCGCGAGATAGACCTGGAAGGTCATGACGTACGAGCCGACCATGGCGAGCGAGAACAGCAGGAACGGCCGGTTGGCCAGGATGCCGCGCCACTGCACCAGGACACTCTCCCGGCGGCTGTCCGCCCCGGACTTCGTGTCGTCGGCCCTGCGCGCGGGCAGAGCCCGGATCTGCACGATGCTCAGGACCGCGAAAATCCCGGCGGCTGTGAGACAGGTGACGCGGAAGTCGATGCCGGTCAGCGCCATTCCCACCAGCGGGCCGAGGAGGATTCCGGCCTGGTAGAAGACGTTGAACAGCGCGAACGCCTCCACTCGCCGTTCCCCCGCGTCCGCCGCCAGGTAGGCGCGGGTGGCCGGGTTGAACAGCGCACCAGCCAGACCGGTGGCGGCGGAGGCGGCGATCAGCGCGGGGACCGACTCCACGAGCCCTAGGGTCGCGAAGCCGACGATGCGCAGCACCATACCGGCGATGATCATCGGCTTGTACCCGAACCGGTCGGCCAGGGTCCCGCCGACCAGGAACATGCCCTGCTGGCTGAAGTTGCGGACACCGAGGATCAGACCGACGAGCCACCCGGCCAGCCCGAGGGGCCCGGCCAGGTGGGTGGCGAGGTACGGCATGAGCATGTAGAAGCCGAGGTTGATGGTGAACTGGTTGACCATCAACAGCTGGACACTGCGCTCGTAGGTGCGGACCTGCGCGAGGGTGCTCTTCACCGCGCCTCCCCCGCACCAGTCCGGTCACGCACGTCGTCGCTGCTGAGGGTGAGCGGGTCGACCACGCTCGTACACCGGGCCCATCGGGTGACTTCCTTCTCGTCCAGGCGGCCGATCACGTCGGGCTCGGCAGCAGGCGGGCTGTCGAGCAGACCATGGGCCGCGCAGTAGTCGTCGTCGTAGACGGTGCCGAGGTAGCGCTGAGGCCCGTCGGGGAAGATCGCCGCGATCCGGGTGTCCTCGGGCATCTCGCGGGCGAGCCATCCGGCGACCAGGGCAACCGCGCCGACGCTCCATCCGCCGGTCGCGTAGTGCGAGGCAGCCAGCTGACGGCAGGACCACACCGCTTCGGCCGGGGCGACCCAGTGCACTTCGGAAAAACTGTCGTAGGCGACGTTGCGCGGGTAGATGCTGGATCCGAGCCCGCGCATCAGCCGGGGCCGGGCGGGCTGGCCGAAGATCGTGGAGCCGACGGTGTCCACGCCCACGACTTTCAGATCCGGGTAGAGCTGCCGCAGCACCCGGGAGACGCCTGCAGAGTGGCCGCCGGTACCGACACTGCACACCAGAACGTCGATGTGAGCGAGCTCGGTAGCCAGTTCCAGCGCGAGCGGCGTGTAGGCCGTGGTGTTGTCGGGGTTGTTGTACTGGTCCGGGCACCAGGAATCCGGGTACTGCTTCATGAGTTGGGTGACGCGGTCGCGGCGGGCCTGTTGCCAGCCGCCGGTGGGGTGGGGCTCGGAGACGACGTTGACCTGGGCGCCGTAGGCGGTGAGCAGCCGGGTCATGGACATCTCCAGGCCCGGGTCGGTGACCAGGGTGACCGGGTGGCCGTGGACCATGCCCGCCAAGGCCAGGCCGAGGCCGAGGGTGCCACTGGTGGACTCGATGATCCGCGCTCCGGGCTTCAGATCGCCACGGGCTCGGGCGCGTTCGACCATGTACAGACCGGGGCGGTCCTTTATGCCGCCGGGGTTGAAGCCTTCCAGCTTCGCCCAGAACCCTCGTCCGACCGGAGCGAAGGGCTCGCTGACGTGCAGGAGCGGCGTGTTGCCGACCAGGCCGGACAGGGCGGCGTGACCGGGCTTGGGGGGATGGGTGACGTTCGGAGAGTGCATCAGTCGGCCCTCATCATTCGGTGAATGGCGCGTCGGGTACTGGTCTCTCGCACGCCGCCCGGCCCCGAACCGGTGATCCGGTCCCAAGGGCGGAGCGACGGCCGCGGCATGCTGCGGCGGGAAGAGGCGGCCTACCTCCGCCACCGGCAGAGCGAACACAAGGTTTCTCGGCCTGAGCCAGCTCCTGGCACCGCCACCTGTGCCTGCCGAACGCCGGCGTCAGCTGACGGCGAGCACCCCGTTGTCGCTTCGGGGGCGGTGGCGGCGGACGTCGGCGTACGCGTCTGCTGGCCGGCAACCACAGCGGTGTCCGCGCCGGCCGGCGAGCAGGACGAGTCAGCGGGTGCGGCAGCGTGCGGCAGTTGCTCAACGCCCTGCTGGGCAGCCGAGACCGCGCGGGGCACGCCGTGAGCATCGCTGGGCTCGTGGAGCGGTAGCGCACAGCCGAGGATGCTCAGGAGCAAGCCGCTCAGGAGCAGGGCCATGAGCCGTTGCTGTACCGGTGCGATCACGGGACGTCGGCGAATACGGGTGGGGGACGGCACAGTTCCTCCGCAGGCGGCCGTCGCGCGCCCCAAGGGCAGCGCAGCGGCGGGCGGGACGTTCCATGGCAGGGGCGACGTCGCAGGAACCTGCCTCGCGACACAACGCGGCGCGTCGGAGCAAGGAGAGAGACAGCGACGACCGGCCTCATCGCGCCCACAGCCGCAGAGGGCTGCCCGAAGTCACGTCACACGGGAAGGCGTGGAGGGCCGGGGAAGGTCGCCGGTGCTAGATCTGCAGGACTGTGGCTCTTATCGACGTGCTCGGCAACTGCTTGGCTGCCGCGACGTCACCGAACGCGATCGGAGTAGGTCGCGGCAGTGCAGGAGCGTCTGCCACGACCAGGGCGCAGAGGCTCGGGACATCCAGAGTCGGTGCCTGCTGCGGCTGACCGGGTACGCACTCCGCAGCCGTATGAGACGAGCCGTCATGCTCACCACCATGGTGATCAGCCGGCCCGTCCTCGACAGCGAGGCCGTGACCCACGTCCACAGCGGGCGCAGTCACGCTAGCGTCCAGGTGAGCGCTGACCGCTTCCTGGCTCACCCCGTGCGCGTATACGAAGGTGAACAGCGTGACGGCCACCCACAGCACGCGCAGCGGACCCGCTGACGAGCGGGCCCGTGCCACACGGGGAGAGGACCAAGCCGTGACCATGCCGTGATCCTAGTCGCTCGTGCTGCCGTCCATTCGCCGCCCCGGCCTCGAACGGAGCCCGAACAGACGGTCCTGTCCGGACACGCGTATCGGCAACAGCACAGGTGATGAGCAGACGACGGCTTCCGTGAGGGGTCCGAGACGAGCGCAAAAATAGGACGTGCGTCACACCCGGCCTGGGGCGCCACCCATCGGCGCGATCACGACTGCCTTGGAGTACCGAACGGTCTGCTAGTCGTGCAACGGAGCCGGGCCTCACCGCCCACTCCGGGGAGCGGCAGGCGGCCCCGGGTGCCCAGGCCCGCCCGTCAACAGCTGTTCAGCTATGTCTCTTTGCCCGATACGAGGGCCACCAGGATGTCAGCGACCGGTCGTTCGGCCGCATGGGCCTCCGGCGCGCGGCAAGCAGCGCAGAAGGTACGGCCTTGGTCGGAGCTGATCACCAGGCGATCCGCAGTGCCGACTCGTACCTGCGTCCTTATCGACCTCCGCCGGCCTGCGGACTGACCGGTCACCGAGGGGTGGCGCAGACGGAGCAAGAGCTCGCGCAGGGGCGGAAAGCGAGTGCCCGGGCGGGCTCTCCTAGGGACCCGCAGGGGCGTGGTTGCCGTCGGTTCAAGCGCCGCGCCTGGTCACGGGGAAGGCTTCTTCGGGGTCAGGAAGAAGGTCAGGAGCGCGGCTACGGCAGCGACGACCGCGCCCGCGGCGAACCCGGGGGCGAAAGCAGCTGCGTCACCTCCGGCGATACCGGCTGCGGCCATGCTTGAGACCACAGCAGCTCCCAGCGATGCGCCAAACTCGTGGAACGTGCTGAGAATGCCCGAAGCAAGGCCCGCCTCGTGCGGTTCGATCTGGCCCAGCGCAGTGGCGGAGGCGACCACGAAGAGCACTCCCGTGCCCGCGGCGGCCACCGCGATACCCGCAACTGTGGCTGCCGTGTTCTCCCACAGGGCGGGAGCAGTCATCCCGGCGGCGGCAACCAGCAGACCCGCCACTCCCAGCGTCCTGGATCCGGTCCGCCCGATGACGCGGCCGGCGGCGTTCGCGCCGATCATGGTTGCCAGTGCAACGGGCAGGAAGAACAGGCCGGTTGCCAGCGGCCCGTGTCCGCGGTGGTCCTGGAGGTAGAAGGTGCCGAGGAAGAACACCATGATCATCAGAGCTGTGGCCACCAGGATCAGCAGCGTGCCCGTGGCCACCGGCCGACGCGTCAGAAGGCGGATGTCCATCAGAGGCGTCGCCGTCCGCCGCTGCCAGGCCGCGAA
Source organism: Streptomyces sp. NPDC020884 (assembly GCF_044333935.1). Taxonomy (NCBI): domain Bacteria; kingdom Bacillati; phylum Actinomycetota; class Actinomycetes; order Kitasatosporales; family Streptomycetaceae; genus Streptomyces; species Streptomyces sp. NPDC020884. The sequence continues at coordinate 765,054 of NZ_JBIRRY010000001.1, forward strand.
AGCCCAGTACAGCAGCAGAGCCGCAACCACCAGACCCGCCGTCGCCATGGTGATCCACCCCTTGTCGCCGGCGCGTATCAGCGCATAGGTCAGCGTGCCGGTGGCAGCGGTGACCAGGATCGCGCCCACGGCATCCAGGCGCCCCGAGGTGGCACGCCGCTGTGGCGGCAGGTAGGCCCTCAGCGCGACGACCAGCGCCAAGCCCACGGGGACGTTGACGAAGAACACCCACGGCCAGCCTGGTCCCGCGGTCAGCAGGCCACCCAGCAGCACGCCCAGGGCGGCGCCGCTGCCACCGAGGGACGACCAGATCCCCAGGGCCTTGTTGCGCTCCTCGCCCTCGAAGAGTGTCACGACCAACGACAGGGCCGCCGGGGACAGCATGGCCGCGGAAAGGCCCTGGATCACCCGGCCGGCGAGCAGCATGCCTCCCGATTCCGCAAGACCCGCCAGCAGGGAGGCGCCGGCGAACAGCACGAGGCCGAGAAGGACGAGGCGCCGTGCGCCGAACAGGTCCGCAGCCCGGCCCCCCAGTAGGAGAAGACCTCCGAAGGCCAGGGTGTACCCGCTCACGACCCAGGTCAGCGCCTCGCGCTCCAGACCGAGGTCCGCTCCCAGGTGCGGCAATGCGATGGCCACGACCGTGACGTCCAGGATGAGCATCAGCTGCGCGACGCCGACCAGGCCAAGAATCTTCCACCGACGTGGATCCGGTGTGCGGGTGGGACTGGTGGAGATCTCTGCTTCGCTCACGACGATCTACCCCCTTGCAGGTAAGTCGAACAGGCTTGTACGAGTTATGGACGCTACTATAACTCGTACAAGCGTGTTCGACTTATGGAGTGAAATGCCTCGCTCGACACCGTCAGGAGCACGTCGGGCCGACGCGCAGCACAGCGTCGAGAAGATCTTGGACGCGGCCATCGACTGCCTCAGCCGCAACCACGACGCGAGCGTCGTACAGATCGCGCAGGCCGCGGGCGTCGGCCGAGTCACCCTCTACGGCCACTTCCCCTCCCGGGAGGGTCTCGTCGAAGCCGCCCTGGCACATCTGCTGGAACGCGGCGAAGAGGTCCTGTCCGGGCTGGACCTGACGGGCGAGCCGGCCCAGTCGTTGCGCGAGCTCATCGGCTCCAGCTGGCTGCTCATCGCGCAGTCCGGTGCGATGCTGGAGGCCGCTCAGAAGGTCCTGCCTCCCGGACGCATCCATGAACTGCACGCCGGACCCGAACAGCGTGTGCGCGAACTCATCGTGCGCGGGCAGGCACAGGGCGCGTTCCGTGACGACCTTCCCGCCGCCTGGCTGGCCAGCGCCCTCCACCACGTCCTCAAGGGCACGGCCGCGGACGTCAGGAGCGGCGCCATGACCGCGGAACAGGCCCCGGAGTTCATCGCACAGATCACTCTCGCCGCCTACGCGCCCCAGCCGAGCTGCTCGCACAGGCCCTGACCTGCGTACCCCCCTCCCGTTGGGCGCAAGTGGCACTTCACCGGCTGACCCGATGGAACATCCATCCAGAGTGCGGACTCGTGGGGGTGACGCTCGGACCAGTGACTGGTGGTACGCGCGAGCCGAGCCTCCGACCGATGGTCGGCGCTCCAGCCAGACGACCCGACCTGCTGCAGCTGGCCCCCAGACGCCGGGTGGATAGGTCCACCTCATGGACCTTGACCGCTTCGGCGACGCCGCGGAGGCCCACGGACGGGATGCGTACACCGCGCAGGTCGCATCGAAAGGGCAGATCCTGCACGAGGGCGAGGCCCGATCTTCCGCCCAGAGGGGTTCGCGCGCCCGCCGCTGCCTGGTCGACCGGGTTCGGTGCAGCCCACCGGCGCATGCTGATCGTGCGCCGGCCCGCTGTGCAGCGACGATCGACGGTTCAGTGCGCCATAACGCGGCCCTGAGAGAGGTCCGGCCGGCCGGCGGGAAGAAGGAACCAGCCGGCAATCCCCGCGGCCACGGCGATGGCGGCGGATGTCGTGAAGGCGGCTGCGTAGCCACTCAGGTCGCCCGCCCCTTCCAGGCTCGCCCCCGCGACCATCGCGATGACGGCGACTCCAAGGGCGGCGCCGAGTTCGTGTGCGGTGGTGACAAGGCCGGACGCCAGACCGGTGTCCTGGTGGCCGAGGCCGTTCATGGCGGCGGTGGTGGCGCAGACGAAGGTGGTGCCGAGGCCGAAGGACATGAGAGAGAAGCCCGGGGTGAGGCCCGTCCACAGTCCGCTGTCGGCCGTGAGGCCGGTGAGGAGGAGTGCGCCCAGCGCCGTCAGGGCGAATCCCGCCACTGCGGCGAGTCGCCAGCCGATGCGGCCGACCGTTGTTCCGCCGAGGTGGGCGCCCAGGGTGACGGCGACGGCGACGGGGAGGAAGGCCAGTCCGGTGGTGAGGGCGTTCTCGCCGAGGATGTGCTGCACGTAGAAGGAGTTGAGGAAGAAGGCGGAGATGAGCAGGCCGCTCGCGGCCAGCATCACCAGCGCGCCGCCGAGCAGGCTGCGCCGGGCGAGAACCTCCAGGCGCACGAGCGGCACCGCGACGCGGCGTTCCACGGCGAAGAAGGCGACGGTGAAGACAGCCGCGCCGGCCAGGGGTAGCCAGACGTGGGCGGTGTCGAAGCCTCGGTCGCGAGATTCCACGAGGCCGTAGATCAGGAGAGCGGGGGCCGTGGTCAGGGTCAGGGCACCCAGCGGGTCAAGGCGCTTACGGGAAGGGGCCGGAGTTGCCGCGCGGTGCGTCCGGCCGAGCAGCGCCGGTACCGCGACGAGGGCGACCAGGCCGACAGGGATGTTGATGTAGAAGATCCAGGACCAGCCGGGTCCGGACACCAGTACCCCGCCGAGCAGTACGCCCGCGGCGGCGCCCGCGCCGCCGATCGCCGCCCAGAGTCCGAGGGCTTTGTGCCGGGCGGGGCCGTCGAACAGGACGGTGACCAGCGCCATCGCGGCCGGGGAGAGAAGGGCCGCCCCGACTCCTTGGACGGATCGTGCGGTGATGAGTGCGGGACCGCTCGCGGCAAGGCCCGAAGCGAGGGATGCGGCGGTGAAGAGGGACAGTCCGACGAGGTACATGCGGAGTTTGCCCAGGGTGTCCGCGAGGCGTCCGCCCAGGAGCAGGAGGCTGCCGAAGAACAGCGTGTACGCGGTGACGATCCACGTCAGCGCGGAGCCGGAGAGGGAGAGTTCGGCACCGATCGTGGGCAGGGCAACGTTCACCACCGTCACGTCAGCGATCAGCATGAACTGTGCGAGGCAGAGCAGGGTGAGCACCCACCAGCGATGCCGGTGAACAGGCGACGGCGGCCCCTCGTGTGGGTGGTGCACGTGCTGTGACGCCGATGTGGTGTGCCGCGGGTCCACGGAGGATCTCCCTAAACTTTACACTGCTGTCAGGGATAAGGTACGCGCCGCTCGGCCGAATGTGAACAGCACTGTAAAGTTTGACGCCGACGACTACTTCAACGGAGGTGCCGATGGCGGACGAGAGTTCCCCCCGTCGGAGGGCGGACGCCGAGCGCAACGCGACAGCGATCATCGACGCGGGGGTGGAGTGCCTGCTGGTGGACCCGCAGTCGAGCATGGCGGCCGTCGCACGAGCGGCGGGGGTGAGCCGGGTGACGCTCTACTCCCACTTCCCCACACGCGAGAGCCTCCTCGAGGCAGCACTGGAGCGCTCCGTCGCGCAAGCCGTTCACGCTTTCGACGCCGAAGCGGGTGACGTCGGGCTCGCCGATGAGGCACTGGCGCGGCTGATGCGCTCGTCCTGGCAGGTGCTCGACCGGAACTTCTCCGCTTTCGCAGCCGCCGCGGCGGCTCTACCCCCGGATGTCATTCGCGGCCGACACGACCGCATCCTTCGCCCCGTGCGCGACCTGATCCTGCGCGGTCAGCAAGAAGACGCGATCCGCAGGGACCTGTCGGCGGACTGGCTGGTCACCGTCGTCTATCAGCTGATGCACGCCGCTGCGGGCGAAGTCCAGGCGGGACGGCTCACCAGCGCGGCGGCCCCCGACGTTCTGACGGCAACCGTCCTGGCGGCGTTGCGGACCACAGACGGGCAGCAATGACCATCTCCGCGCGAGGTCGGCCGACTGAGAGCGTCTCTCGACGGCGGCGCATCCCGCAGAACGGTCAAGCACCGCCGACGAGTCAGCGAGCACCGCACCCTGACCCGCCTGGTCGCGTCCTGGTGAAGGGCGGTGTGAGCAGCTCGCGGTGCGAGCGGCGTCGCACCGCCCAGGCAGAGTCCAGCCGCCCGTCACGCCCTCGCCCCGGCTGCTCGCCGTAGCATCCGGCCGGCCAGTAAGCGGTTCGTGGGCAGCTGCTCATAGGATGGGCGCATGACCGGCAGCACAGGATCCAGCCGCCGCCCCACCGGGCGGCTGTTCGTGCTGCTCATGCTGGCCGTGCTGACCGGCCTGCTCGGCATGCATGCCCTGGGCCCCGGAGGGGCACCGGCAGGGCGATCGGATGCCACGCACGAGATGGCGATGGCTCAAGTGGCCGACGCACCGCACCTGAGCAGTGGGTGCTCCCACACAGACGGCGGCAACGACCATCTCGACCACGCGGACGGGACATGCGCGGCGGCCGGAATCGGCTCCGCGTACGCGCCACCCGCACTGACCAGCGCCCTCATGGACACGCCTGCCGCTTGCACTCCGGTGGCGGGCACGGCGCGGCCCGCCGAAGGCTGCCGAGCGCCTCCCGACCTGTCCGAGCTGCAACTCCTGCGGATATAGAGCGGCCCGCACGGCACCCCGATGCCCGGATGTTCCCGGGACCGGTGCCGCGCCTTCGTACGCCCTCATCCCAGATCCCTCGCGCGCCGCCGCGCAGCCGCCGCGCGCACAAGGAGTTGCACCATGACCAGCAAGCGATCCCTCGTCCGCCGTACCGCCGCTGTGGCCGCTTCGGCAGCCGCCGCCCTCGTCCTCGCCGCCTGCGGTGGGAACGGTGACAGCTCGGCCGGACACGACGGGCACAGCAAGGAGTCCCCGTCTGCCTCGGCGTCGGCCTCACAGGGCCAGCAGAACGCGGCCGACGTAGCCTTCGCCAAGGGGATGATCCCCCACCACCGCCAAGCGGTCGAGATGGCCGACCTCGCGCCGTCCCGGGCCGGGTCGGCTGAGGTGAAGGCGCTCGCCGAGCAGATCAAGAAGGCCCAGGACCCGGAGATCAAGACGCTGTCCGGCTGGCTGACTTCGTGGGGCGAGGAGGTGCCCGCGGAAGGCGCCATGGACCACTCCGAGCACGGCATGAGCGGCATGATGACGGCCGAGGACATGGACAAGCTCAAGGACTCCTCGGGCAAGGCGTTCGACACCGCCTTCATGGAGATGATGATCAAGCACCACGAAGGTGCCGTATCGATGGCCGAGACCGAGAAGGCCGACGGTTCCTACGAGCCGGCCAAGAAGATGGCAGACGCGATCATCACGTCCCAGACAGCCGAGATCACCCAGATGAACGAGCTGCTCGGCAAGAACTGACCGCACCTCGGCAGGGGCGGGCGCCCACCGACGCCCGCCCCTGCCCGTGCAGCCCCATCCGCCGTCGGCTTTCCCTCAACAGCTTGGATCGCACGTGATCGCCTCCGTACACATACCCCGGCGCCGCGGGCGCGCCGCGCTTCTGGCCGCAGCCTCCCTGCTGCTCGCCGCCTGCACCGGCCCCGAAACGGACGCCGGCAACCCGGCCGCCGATCCTGGGACCGGGCATCTGCACGGCCTCGGCGTCGACCCGGCCGACGGCACCGTCTATGCGGCGGGCCATCTCGGAGTCTTCCGCCTCAGCGACGGCGAGGCGGTTCGGGTGGCCGACCGCTACCAGGACACCATGGGCTTCACCGTCACCGGTCCGTCCACCTTTCTGGCCAGCGGCCACCCCTCCCCGACCGACCCGGATGCCCGCTCGCCCCACCTGGGCCTGATCCGCAGCACCGATGCCGGCCGCACCTGGAAGACCCTCTCCGCCGAAGGTGAGGCAGACTTCCACGCCCTCCAACAGGCCGGCGCGTCCCTCTACGGATTCGACAGCCAGAGCGGTCGACTGTGGGCCAGCGCCGACCACGGTCGCACCTGGAACAAGCGCGCCAAGCAGCCGCTTCTCGACCTCGCCGCCCACAGAAAAAACCCAGAGACGGTGTGGGCCTCCACGGGAAAGGGCCTTGAGCTCAGCACCGACGGCGGGCGCACCTTCGACGCCGTTCCCGGTGCCCCCGCCCTCGTCGCCGTCGCCGCAACCGGGCCCGGCATGCTCGTCGCCCTCGCGGCGGACGGCCGCGTGTTCAGCAGTCAAGGCGGTCGCAACTGGACCGAGCACGGCCGCCTTCCCGGCGGTGGTGTTCCCACCATATTGACCGCAGTGACCACGCAGCGGCTGCTGGCCGCCGACAGCACCGACACCATCTATCACTCCAGCGACGCCGGGCGCACCTGGAAGATCCTCCACCAGTCGACACAGGCGACAGAAGACCACTAGAGGAATACCCCTAGGGGGTATACGGTTGATATGTGGAGCCCGGCGAACGGACCACACTGGACGGGAATGGGGATGAAGGTCATGGACCACAACACTCACCGCACCGGCACCGGACACGACCCGGCCACCCACGAGGGCCACCACGCGCACGCCGATCACCACGGAAAGCACGCGCAGGGCGCGTCTTGGCCGATGGCCGCGAAGGCCACCCTGCACTGCCTGACCGGCTGCGCCATCGGCGAGATCCTCGGCATGGTCATCGGCACCGCGCTGCTGTGGGGCAACGTGGAGACCATGGTCCTGGCAATCTCGCTGGCGTTCCTTTTCGGCTACTCGTTCACGCTGTTCGCGGTCCTCCGGGTGGGCCTGGACCTCAAGAGCGCGGTCAAGGTGGCACTGGCCGCCGACACCGTCTCGATCGCCGTGATGGAGCTGGTCGACAACGGCATCATCGCCCTGACCCCCGGCGCGATGGAGGCCCACCTGTCGGACGGGCTGTTCTGGTCGGCGCTCCTGGGCGGATTCGTCGTCGCGTTCCTGATCACGACGCCGGTGAACAAGTGGATGATCGGGCGCGGCAAGGGCCACGCCGTCGTCCACGCCTACCACTGACCTTTACGAGCAACGCGCCCGATGCACCTCACATGCGCCGGGCGCGTTCGCGCTGATGGGAGTTAGCTGGAGGTATACCGGGGACTCGCGAGGCGACCAACCGGATCCGCCGGTCCCACGGAGAGACAGAGGCATCCTGATGTCCACCACCGTGAAGGACATGCTCGCCACATACCCGGCCGACCTGGGCGACGTCGACCGCAAGAAGCTCACCCGTTGCATCGAAGAATGCATCGCCTGCGCCCAAGCGTGTACCGCGTGCGCGGACGCCTGCCTCTCGGAGGGCATGGTCGGCGATCTCACCAAGTGCATCCGCACCGACATGGACTGCGCCGACATCTGCAACGCCACCGCGTCCGTACTTTCCCGGCACACCGGCTACGACGCCAACGTCACCCGCGCCATGCTCACCGCCTGCGCCACTGCGTGCAGAGCCTGCGCCGACGAATGCTCCTCGCACGCCAGCATGCACGAACACTGCCGCCTGTGCGCCGAAACCTGTCACTCCTGCGAACAAGCGTGCAACGAACTGCTCCAGACCCTCGGCTGACGGCCCCAGGGCTCCCTGGCCAGACGGGTAACCCGCCCTTCTGTGTATCGCCCTGTCAAGGCGATGGGAATCCTTGGAAACGGCAAGGGATGCTCCTCGCCTCACTCGCTCCGGGGGTTCAACGAAGTGGGGAGTTTCAACGATCGACCTTCGGGTCGTGGGCTGGGGCGAGGATGGTGCAGATCTCGTCCTCGGTGCAGGCGGCGGGGTCGGTAGCGGCGGCACGCCGGGCGAGGCCGCGCAATACCTCGCGGGTGGCGGTCAGTTCGGCCAAGCGGCATTCGATGTCGGCGAGGTGCTGGTCGATAAGTGCGGTGACGTGTGCGCAAGGGGCCTGGCCGCCGTCACGCAGGGCGAGGACGGACCGGATTTCGGCGAGGCTGAGGCCGGCCCCCTGGGCGTCGCGGATGAAGTCGAGCCGGGCTTTCGCCTGCTCGGGGTAGTCGCGGTAGCCGCTCGGGGTGCGGGGCGGGCCGGGCATCAGGCCGGTCTGCTCGTAGAAGCGGATGGTCTTGGTGGTCAGCCCGCTGGCCGCCGCGAGCTCGCCGATGCGCATGCCTCCACGTTACTGCTTGACCTTCCAGTGCGCTGGAAGGTCTAGCATCGGGGCAGGATGATGAGCTGGGAGGGTGAGCAGGATGCGGATCACGGTGCTGACGGTTCCGGAGTGCCCGAACGCCCCACTGGCCTTGGAGCGGATCACCGCGGCACTGGCGGGGCGGGCGGCGCAGACGGAACTGGTCGAGATCCACGACCCGGACCAGGCCGCCACGCGCGGGATGAACGGCTCGCCGACAATTCTTCTGGACGGCGTGGACCCCTTCGCGTCAGCCGGGGCGGTGCCGAGCGTGTCGTGCCGCCTGTACCGGGACGCCGACGGCGAAGTTACCGGCGCCCCCAGCGTGGCCGCGCTGCGCGAGGCCCTCACCGGTGCCAGCCAGGTGAGCGCTGCCGCACCGGTGGACTGCTGTGAGAGAGACGCTCTCGATGCGGTCGGGCGGGCCGGGCGGGGACGCCGTGCACCCGCCGAGCAGGGCCTGCGGGCGGTGCACCAGGCGGTGCTGCGGTACTTCGCCGAAACCGGGACGGCCCCCGGTCCCGAGGTGCTGGAGCCGGTAGCCGAACAGGCGGGCCGGACGGCCAGAGAGCTGCTGGCCAAGCTGGCCGCCGAGGACTTCCTGACCCTGGACGAGGCCGGGCAGATCCACGCGGCGTACCCCTTCTGCGCCGTACCGACCCGTCACCGCGTACAGATCGATGGCGGTGTAGAGGTGTGGTCCATGTGCGCGATCGACGCACTCGGAATTCCCCCCATGCTGGAAGCGGATGCGGTGATCACTTCCTCGGACCCGGTGAATGGCGAGCAGGTCACCATCACGACCCGGGGCGAGGCGGCCACCTGGGAGCCGGAAGACGCGGTGGTGTTCGTCGGGCAGCGACCAGGCGGCGGGCCCGCGGCTACCGCATGCTGCGACGCCCTGAACTTCTTCACCTCCACCGCCTCCGCCCAAACCTGGATCAACGATCACCCGGGTATCCCCGGCCAAGTAGTCACCCAGGCGCAGGCCGAGGAGATCGCACAGCAGACTTTCGGTCCGCTGCTCGCCCCCTGAACTCGCACCTATTGGTCACGGTGATGCGGCGGCCCCGCTCTAACCGTCGTGGGTGGGGAGATCCATCGAGCAGGTCTTGGCTCACCCCGAGTGGGTGGTGGGGATTTTCAAGGAGCCCCATCAAAGGCGCGCGGGCCGTGCCATTCGCAGACATGGACGGTGGCGTCGTCCTCCAGTCGTCCCTGGTGGTAGTCCATGACGGCGTCCTTGAGACGGCGCAGCGTCTCGTCCACGGGGAGGTTGTCGGTGTGGTGTCGGATGATGAAGTCGATGAAGGGCTCCACGCTGAACGCGCGGGCTTCGGTGATGCCGTCGGTGAACAGCAGCCGGTCGCCGAGCTCCAACTGCTCGGTACTTTGTTGGATCGGCAGATTGAATGCACTGCCGTAGCGGTCGCCATAGCATCATCGGTCCCAGAGCCGACCTCGGGCGAACGAGGAAGCGATCCCGATGGGCGCCCGGGTCAGGACACCGGCCGGCGATTCAGGCAACATGCCCAGCACGGTGTCCGTGGCGAAAAAGAGATTCGTCTCCTTGACCAAGTGCCGTGGGTTGCCCATGCAGGTCGCTGAGCGCGCACAGGAGATGGTGCCAGCCCAAGCCGCTGAGCCCGGTGCCCTGAAGACTCGGCGGCACAGGGTGTGCATATGCCTATGTCGTGGATCGCTCGACGCTACGCAGCGGCCTGGGCTGGCTGGGGTCGGGCGCCCAAGGTCTGGCCCAACGCCCGTTCGACCGAGACCAGGATGACGACCCGCTCCGGGTCCGGAGCCGGCGTACGGCCATATCGCTTTCCGTAACGGGCAACCGCGTCTTCGACCACATCGTCGTCGGTACACACCTCCGCCACCCCTTCGAGGGTGGCCCACCAGCCTCCGTCGACCTGACACAGGGCCACGCGGGCTTCGCCCCCACCCGCGAGAATGTTGGCCACTTTACGACTCGATTTGCGGGTGATAACCCGGGCCACTCCAGCGTCGACATCCACCGTCACACCGACGGGCACGACATGCGGTCGCCCATTGGGCCGCAGCGTGGTCAATGTGCACAGATGGTACTCATTCCAGAACTCCAGGTAACTATTCGGGTGGGTGGATATCGCGTTCGACATGGCTGAAAGCGTAAACGCCTCAGTTGCCCGAACTGCCCCAGAGTGACCGCCGCCACACCCCTTCCCGTCAGCCATTTTGTCCACTTCGCCGCCGTTTGCGCGCCCCCTCGCCTGACCTAAAGTCTCAGCTTGATAACGGAGTCGCCCATCGACTCGCAAAAGTTGATCCGTTCACGCCAGGCATTAAAAACGCAGTTCAGAGGCTCGTACGGGATTAAACAAGGTTGTTTTACGTCACTTTGACCGGTCGAAGTTACCTGCCATCTACACGAATCGATCATGTTCTTCAGGCCATGTCTTGCCTGAAGCGTCACGTACTGTCCAAAGAGGTTCCCGGGAGCTCCACGGGGCAGCCCCGCTCGGGATGTCAGCGCGTATTCGCGTACGTGACATCCGAGCGCGGCGGGAAGCCCTGGATGCCCTGGCATCCCTTCCCCTGCGAGGGGGTTTGGTGGGGCGCAGGAGCACCGACCGCGGTCGGTTCCGGCGCCGGGAGCCGGTCGTCATCGACATGGGCGCGGTGTCGCCCGGCTCGGGGGAGCCATCAGAGCCGGTTGGAGGTATAACTCAGTGTGGTCGGATAAGAGTGGTCGAGACACGTCGGAGCCCAAGGTTCCCGCTCAGGACGGAGTCAACCGCCGTCGCCTTGGGCGCTGGCGTACAGCCACAGCCCGGACGGTGGAGAAGGATCTGCACCGTCTGATTCGGCGGGAGCTGCAAGACCTCGGGGTGACTCCCCCGCTCGACGTTCACGGCCTTTGCGAGAAGCTGAGCCGACGGCGCGGGCGCCCGCTGTTTCTGCGTGCAGCTCCGCTGCCCAAGCCCGGGCCCTCGGGCATGTGGGCGGAGTACGACACCTACGACGTGATCCTGTACCAGCAGGAGACGACCGAGCTGCACCAGGATGGGATCATCCTGCACGAGGTCGGACACATCCTCGTGGCAGAGAACGAGAAGGCAGCCGAGGACTCCGCCCGCGAGGTGGAGACGGATACGCCGGATACTGCCCCTGACGAAGACGCGGCGGCCGTCGACGTGGAGGGGTGGGCCACCCTGTTGCCGGTCTTCGGGACCGAGGCGGTCAAGCGTGTCGCCCAGCGTTGCTCGTACGACGACGGCGAGGAGTGCTCCGTCGAACTCGTGGCGACGATCATCTTGGAGTGGTCGGCCCTGCTCGCAAACTCCACTCCTCCGGCTGATGATCCCGCCCTGCGCCGGGTCGAGGCGGCTCTTGGCGACCGGCGGGGATGGCTGTAACTCGTGGAACTCCTGCTCCTGGGGCTCCTGGCCGCACTGGTCTGGAAGCTCTACCAGTGGAAGCGAAGCCCGCATGACCCACCTCTTCGCTCGGTCACCCTCTGCCTGCTCTGCGCTGCGCTCTCGTATCCCGTAGCGATGCCCGGCGGCGCGTCCGGAGTCGACACCGTCGCCGGCCACGGGACGGCGAAGCTGATCCAGAACGTGCTGTTGCTCCTGACGGTCTACTTCCTCATGTGCTTCTACCTCTACTCCGCCGCTGACGAAGAAGCGGGGCGTCGGCGGGCGCGCAGGGAAGCCGTGCTCGTCGTGGTCGTCGCAGTCGCGATCACCGTGGCTGCGGTGTCGGTGCCGCACGAGGTCTTCGCCGGCAGCTTCAGCACAGCCGACATGACGATTTTCCAGATCGCCTTCTTCTACGGCGGCGCTGGCCTCTACCTCATGTATGCCCTCGGCATGGCGTTTCGGTGGACTCGCCGATACGCCCGCATGTCCCGACGTCCGCACTCCACCGGGCTCTGGATGACCGCCGTCGGCCTGGGAGCGATGGCCGTAGCGTGCGCGATTCGAGCCGTCATTGTCGCCGTTCGCTCAGCAGACGTGGACGTGCCACATCCCCTTATGGCGGCCGTGGCCTTCCTCTTGGTCGCATCAATCCTGCTGTTCGCCGCAGGTGTCACCTACTCCGGAGCCCGAGCGCGAATCTCCTCCCTACGGCTCTGGCTTCAACACCGGCGTGATCACCGTCGCCTCTCGCCTCTGTGGGAGTTGTTGGCGGAGGCGTATCCGGACAACGTGCTGAGGCTGGCGTCCTCTGCTGCACTGGACCGATGGCGGGCCCGTGGCGTGCACCGGCGCTACCACCGCCGCATCGTGGAGTGCCGCGACGGCCTGGTGGACATCAGCCCGTACCTGTTGGACGAGGGTGACGACAGCACAGTCCTCAACATCGACTCCGCCGAGCTTGCCGCCAGGCTCCGCCGGGCCTCCGCTCGGATCGAGAAGGGGGTCCCCGCGCCCCGCCGCGCGGTCCCGCTCGCGATGGCGCTGGGGAGCGACCGCGAGTCGGATGTGAAACAACTGATTGCGGTATCCGACGAACTGCGCGCAGCCGCATGACCTCGCAAGATCAAGGAGTCACGATGCTGATTACCGGTGGACGAGTGCTCGTCGACTCGGGGACCTACCTGGAAGACGGTGCCGTTCTCATCGAGGGCGACTCGATCTCTGCCGTCGGGCCGCGCAAGGAAATCGAGAAGCGGGCCGGGGCCGACGTGCCTCGATTCGAGTTCGGCGGAACCGTGCTGCCGGGGCTCATCGACGCTCACGTTCACCTGGCCTTCGATGGCGGGCCTGACCCGGTGTCCACCCTCCAGGGCTCGACGGATGAAGCCCTGTTCGAGGACATGCGGCGGCGCAGCGAACAGCTCCTGCACAGTGGCGTCACCACCGTCCGCGATCTCGGCGACCGCGGCGGACTGGCGCTTCGTCTGGCTGCGGAAATCAGCGATCGGCATACACCAGGACCGAGGATCGTCTCCGCGGGCACCCCGGCCACCACCGTGGGCGGACACTGCCACTTCCTCGGCGGCGAAGTCTCCGGCGAGACCGAGATCCGCGAGCTCGTACGGCGCAACCTCGCGGCCGGGGCAGGCGTCATCAAGGCGATGGTCACCGGCGGCGGTCTCACGAAGGACGGCCCCAGGAGCCACCAGTCTCAGTTCACGGCGGAGGAACTGGCCGCCCTTGTGGAGGAAGCCCACAAAGCGGGCGTGCCTGTCGCGGCCCACGCGCACGGTGCCGACGGCATCGCCTCAGCCGTAGAGGCCGGCGTCGACACCATCGAGCACTGCACTTGGATGTCGAGCGATGGCCTGGACTTCCGGCCCGACGTGGTTCAGCAGATCATCGCGAAGGACATCACCGTCTGCCCGGCCGTAAGCCCGCACTGGCAGATGCTCCCGCGCTTCTTCGGCGAGGAGCGCGCCAACGCGATGTTCGACCTGGTGGGGCAGATGGCCGACGCCGGAGTCCGCCTGATCGCGGGGACGGATGCAGGCGTGCAACGTGCTGGCTTCGACGGACTTGCTCAGGCCCTGTCGTTCTACTCGCACCTGGGGCTGTCGAACGCCTCGATCATCGACATGGCGACGTCGCGGGCGGCTGCTGCCCTGGGCCTGGGCGAGATCACGGGGAAGGTCGCTCCCGGTTTCCGAGCGGATCTCCTCCTGGTGGACGGTGACCCGCTCGCGGATCTCGCCGCACTGAACGGGGTCCACACCGTGTTCGCCTCCGGTGTGCGCCACGAACCGAACAGCACGGGACAGTAAGAACCTCACCTGGTGCCCTGTTTCCTGACCCTCGCGGGTTTCTTGGGGAACAGGGCACCAGTGCCGCTCCAGGAATAATTGGCGATTAGATGCGCATTAGGTCGGCTAGTACCGTAGGCGGCATATATGTGGATATTCGTACTGTATTGCGTAAGCAGGAGGATGAGCTGCGGTACTTTCGCCGGAACCTGTTCTCGACCGAGCCGGCTGGTAGCGGCCTGGCCTCTGCACTGCCTAAAGACGTGCTGGAGCAGTTGCGGGCGGAGGGAAAGACGGTGCCGCACCGCTTCGGACCGGTGCGCTCGGTGACCGACCGGCATGCTGTCCTCACCATCGTCGGGGACATCGTCGACCAGGCCGTACTCCTGGACCGCCCTGGCCGGGAAGGGGCTGTGCTGACACTGTCGGTCGCCGCGCGGCATAAGCAGCTCGGCACTCGCCAGGCAGTTGACCCGGGGGAGGCGCGGGCCTGGGTAGAAGCGATCGTGGGCCCCAAGTGGCTGCCGCACTTCTACTCTGCTGGGGCCTTGAGCGGCTCCACAGCGGGCATAACCTCGCCGTCGAGGCCGTTGACGACGCAGTACTTCTACCTGTTCCTCGGCGCGGACGGCGTCCCGCACGGTGAGCCAGAACATCAGCTCGGCGTGCAGTTGACCCCGCTCACCCATACGCCCTGACGATCACCACATCCCAGGGCGAACGTCGCCTGGTGCGGCGCTAGTTGTTGGTGCTTGGACCGGCCTTCTTGTCCAGCTCGGTGGCGAGGTCGTTCAGGATCGAGAGGACATCGGCCGGCAGGCCCTCGGCGCCCATCCCGCGGGCCCGAACTCGGCCCACCTTGCCCTGCTTGTTCGCCGACATGAGGCGGAGTCCTTCGTAGACCTGCCGGGCGACGGACTCGTTCGGCTCGAAGTACAGCTTGGAGACATCGAAGAAGTTGGCCAGACCTTCGAGGACCACGGGCACCGGTGCGTCGTCTCCACCCGTCCGCAGGGCCTCGATGTCCTCGGCCGATGTGACCTGGGAGCCCGCGTAGGCGTTCACCGAGTCCGCGATCTCCTGATCCCCCGGAGCGCTTCGGCCCGGGTAGGAGCGCTCCAGCAGGAGAGTGATCTTCTCTGCCAGCGTCTCCGGCACCTTCTCGGCCTCGGCGGCGTCCTCGTCAGCCTCTCCGAAAGACCGGTCCTGGGCGCGCTTCAGCTCGTCCTCGGTCACCCCATATGCAGCCACCAGGAGAGGGACGTACCGGTCCTTGAGCCGTCGTACGCCCTGCTCAGCTCCAGCCACCGGCCCATCGCTCTTGGTTCCGATGACCGCCCGCGTCTCGTACCGGTAGAGGCCGGCGTCGCACCGTAGGTCGGTCAGATCTGGCAAGCCGTCGCGCGGGAACAGGTCGTCCAGATCCCGGTTCAGCACCCTGGCGAGAGCAGGCAACTTCTCCTGATCGGGTGTCGTCGCTCCCGACTCCCACCCCGCCACGGTCGAGTCCGCAGCACCGAGGGCGGACGCCACGTCGGCCTGCGAGACGTTGGCGGCTCGACGTACCGCACGCACACGTTCTCTGTCGAAACGGCGAGCTGGCATCGGACCTCGTTTTTTGGGTGACCCGAGGAATCCTCGGACTGTTGACTTTTAATGCGAACCAAGATAGCTTCATCTTAGCGAAAAACGAGGGGGTTCGCACCCCTCTCAGCCTTCGCACACCTGCGGTTCGCATCGTGGACCGACTTGGTGGAGAGGGGCTACCGCGCATCACTCGGGTGCGCTCCCTCCCCTGAAAACGCCATCGGCGTCCGAGAGTTCGCACCTCTCGGACGCCAAACAGCTCGTGATCCGCAGCCCCCGACAAGGGCGCTGGTCACTCGCACGGCCACTCCGTGTCCTTTCGCACGGCACGACGGAGCGGCGTACCACATAAAGGAGTGTCGCATGTCCCCTACTACGGACTGCAACCCGAAGGTGGAGATCCCTTCGGGCCCGGCCGAACGGCTGGCGGCGCAACTGTCGTCCCTGCTGCCGGAAGCCGCTGTCGTACAAGTTCGCCTTCAGGGGCCTCGGACTCTGTGGCCTCACCTCGGGCTGACCGCCGTGAACGCCCGTGGACGGACCCTTCGTATCCCTCGGGCGAAGGCGCTCACCATCGCCCGGTGGATCATTCGCTCGTTCCCCCAGGCCGGATGGGCGGCCTCCGGCGGGCATGCCTTCGACCTGCGGACCGCCGAACTGCGCGGGCTGGAGGCGTGATGGCGGCCGTGGCACCGGCGAACGCGGGCCCGGCCGTGGACTTGCAGGGACTCGCGGCCATGGTCGGCCTCTTGGCTCAGGCCGGCGGCCTGGACGCCTTGTTGGGCAGTCAAGCTACGGACTCCCGCGACAAGCGTCTGCACATCGGGTACAGCGAAGCCGCTGAACGGTTGAACATTCCCGAAAAGTGGCTTCGTGAGCGTATATCGACGCTCCCGCACCGGAAGTTCGGGAAATTCGTGCAGTTCACGGAGGACGACCTCCACGCGATTTCCGATATGCACTTCGTCAGCCCTGGTGCAAGGACCCAGAGGGATGACGAGTCGGCACTGATGGCGCTTCAGCCGTCCAAGCGCTCTCGTAAGCGTTCCTGATCTCCTCTCGCGCCCGATGGAACCATTCGCGGCGCTGCTAACATCGCGAGACACAAATGAGCACTGACATATCCAGCCTTATCAAGGCTGTGCATCAGGGAAACTGGCTGCCCCTCCTGGAGGAGTCGAAGAAAGCTCCGGGTAAGCACTGGGCCGAATCTGCCCGATGCGCCAACCAGGACATCAACATGTTCGTCCCTCTCGCAGACGGCCCGCGGGAAGACCCCGACGTGGTGAAAGCCAAGTTGGGAATCTCCCTCAATCGTCCTCGCAATTTCTGCGCGTCATGCCCTGTGGCCGTCGCTGCCCGGTGCCTGGTGGAATCCCTCAAGGATGACGACGAGTACGGCATTCGGGGCGGCCTTCTGGCTTCGGAGCGCTCAGAGTTGCGGCGTGCTTGGCAAGACCGGGACACCGAGAAAGCCGTAGAAGGCGCCCTTAGAGGGTGCACCTCACCTCTGACAAAGCCCGCCCGCGACGCGGTGATTGCGCGCTTCGCCACTGATCCCTCACTGGAAGCTGCCGCCGTCGCCCGCGGGCTTGGCGTGACGCACGAGTATCTGCTGAAACTCGCCCGTCGCTACCGAAAGTCTCAAGCCGGGCAGGGCACGCCCCCGCTCCGCGTCGTAGCAGCCTGACTCCGCTCTCGAAGAAACGATTCTTCCGCAAGGCGGACCCTGCGTTCACGGGAGTTCTCCCATGCTTCAGAACAGCCCCTCCGGATTTCGCCGTACGAACATCGGTGCTCAGATCCGAGAAATTGCACCTACGGCCGTGCTCGTACGGGTCTTTCCCGTAAGTCGGTCTGTTACCCACCTCTTCGAATCGGATTTCTACCGCATGCTCATCGACCGCAGGACCGAAGAGGAAGTGGCGCGAATGGTCAGGCGCGGTTTCGGCAGGGCAGCCGACTGGCGTCGTGCCCACGATTTCTACCTCCCTACCGAAACGCTGTACCTCACCCCGGAGCCGCATCAAAACGGCTACGTCCCGGAAGATGACCAGTCTTTTGGTCTTTCCCTCAGCCGTCGCATATTCATAGGCCGCGGTGAGCGCTGATGAGCGACATAGCGACCGAACTGGTCTGGTCACAGTCAAAGTCGTGTCGGGGCTCACGCCTCGTCATGCTGGCTCTGGCCCGTGAGGCGGACGACGACGGCAAGGCGACGCTGACCCTGGAAGAGATATCGACGCTTACCCGTCTTACTCCCCGGTCGATAACAAAGTGCCTCGGAGAGCTGGCGAAGCTCGGAGAACTGAGCCACGAGCGGGGAGGGGGTGCTTCCAACCCGAATGCCTACTCGATACTGCTGTGCAGCAATGGCGTTGGCCGTGTCGGTTCAGAGAAGGAGCTTCCTACTCCCAACCCTGAAGATTCCGAAGAGGGAACTAGGTTCCAGGAACTTCCCTCCCAGAACTCCACTCCGGAAGCCGGAAGTGGGAAGTTTCAGCACACAGACTTGGAAGTTTCTTCCTCGCGCGGGCATGGTGGTAATACTCCCGTAGGGAGTATTACCACCACCAAAGAGCAAGCTAGCTTGCTGGGGTCGTACCGAGAGAACAGCACCGTCAAGCAGGACTCGGTGAAGGTTCCGGACGGAGCCAAGGACCTGGTAACAGCCATAACAAGCGCTGGAATGCTCGTCGGCTGGCGACTGACCGAATCGGAATGGGATCGGGTAACAGCTCTCGCAGCACGTTGGGGAAATGAACGGCTGGTCGAGATGGTGGCGCGGCGATGGAACGCTGACCGCCCGCCACAGTCCGCCCGCTATCTGCTGCGTATCTGGGCTGATCTGCCCTCGCACGCTCCCGCAGCAGCCTCCCCAGGGAATGTCGTGCCGTTGCGTCGACAGTCCGGAGGCTGGATTCCCTTTCAGAACACCGCTGCCCCCAGCGCTTACCAGAACGGATTTTGATCATGGCAGAGCCGGAACGCGCGGGCAGCGCCAGGTCGATGCGCGCCATGGAACGAATACTCGCTGCGAAAGGACTTCAGGCCGTGCCGGACGTCAACCCCGACGAGGCACCGGAAGAGAACCCGGGAGACCGCGAGTGGCACTGCCGGGCTCGGGCCGACTACGCCGTGAGCCGCTGGCAGCGGGCAACCCCTCCCCGCTTCCGTGATGCTGAGGCCACGCTGCCGGAGGTCATCAGCTGGGCCGACCGGGCACTCACGGACAACGCTGCCGCTGGCGCTCTGCTCCTCACCGGTCTCACGGGGACGGGCAAGACGCACCAGGCGTACGGGGCCTTGCGGAGGATCGCGGCCGGCGGACCGGACCGGTTCGAGCTGATCGCCGTGAACTCAGCGGACATGTACGGCAACCTGCGCCCGTCACAGGTCATGGGGGCAGCAGAACACGAGCTGCAACGGCTCAGCCGGGTTCAGTACCTGCTCCTCGATGACCTCGGCACGGCGAAGACCTCGGAATGGACCGAAGAGGTCACGTACCGGCTGATCAACTTCAGGTACAACCACTGCTTGCCAACGATCATCACGTCCAACCTTCCGGCCCGTGATGAGAACGGCCCGGACCTGAGCGACTTCGTCGGGGCCCGCGTGGCGAGCCGTCTGGCCGAGATGGTCACGACCCTCGTGCCGATGATCGGCGCCGATCGGCGCCGTGGTGGGAGGGCGGCGTAATGCCCGTCCGCCTCCGCGGAGCGTCCCGCGACGCCGCAGCGCTGTCCACAGCCTGTGCATACGTCGGTCCTCGCAGCCGGTACGCGAACCCGTTCACAGCCGGGGTGCGGTCCCCGCTCGGCCCTCCGATGGACGCTGCGGAGTCGGTGGACCTCTTCGCCGCCACGCTCCGGGGCCCGGTCGGACGTCACTACGCCGCTCGCTTCGCCCGAGTCCTGCGCGGGCTCGACCTGATGTGCACATGCCCCCTTGACGCTCCGTGCCACGCGGACGTTCTCCTCCGCCTCGCCAATGAGCCGAGCGGCAGCACCGCACCCTGCACTACCGATCTTCTGGAAGGCCCCTGATGAGTCACCCGATCATGCTTGCTGCGGCCAAGCACCTCACCACCGCAGAGAAGCGGCGCAAGACCGCTCGGGAGGCCGCGTTCCGCGCCTGGGGTCCGAGGTCGATCACCGCAGCGTCCAAGTACGCACGCACCCTCCTGGGGGACGCCGCAGTCACGCTCGATTGGGAGGTACTGGGGCTTCTCAGCTTCGAGGAACACCTGCAAGCCTTCGCGTCGCTCGACACGACCGGGGGCCAGCACCTGGAGCTGTACTACACCGATCAGGGCGGCACGGAACGAATCTCGCTGCGGGTGTCGTGCGTGAGCTGCCCGAGTCAGCACGTGCACGAGGTCACGTCCTTGGAACAGCTCGGACAGCTCCTCTCGCAGACCCCTGCCTGGCAGGACATCAGCCCGCGCGATGGGGGCAACCTCTGATGTCACACGCGCACATAGACACGGCGGCGGGAACCGAACAGCAGGAGGGCTACAGCCTGCGCGGAATGACGGCCTGGGACCGCAGTGCGATCATCCTGCTCGGCGCGGCCGGCTTCGCCTTCTCGTACGACGCACTGCGTCAGATCGCCCTCGCGATCCACGCCAGGGAGACCTTGTCCTACCTCTTCCCGGTGTTCATCGACGGGTTCATTGCCTACGGCGTGCGGGCGATCGTGCTCCTTCGGCACCAGCGGTTCGCCGCACGGCTCTACGCCTGGTTCTTGTTCCTCGCGGCGACCGGGGCGAGCCTCGGCGCGAACGCTCTGCACGCCATCACGTTGAACGATTCTCCGCAGGCCGGACGGTCCGCGCTGCACCTTACGGACAGCGTCGTCGGTGTGCTGTCGATGCTCGCGCCCCTCGCACTGGCCGGATCGGTCCACCTCTACATCCTGATGGCGCGGACGGCTGAGCGGGCGG
The DNA here is from genome assembly GCF_044333935.1 of Streptomyces sp. NPDC020884. Taxonomy (NCBI): domain Bacteria; kingdom Bacillati; phylum Actinomycetota; class Actinomycetes; order Kitasatosporales; family Streptomycetaceae; genus Streptomyces; species Streptomyces sp. NPDC020884. The sequence goes on from NZ_JBIRRY010000001.1 coordinate 785,514, forward strand.
TCCCGGACCGGGCTGACACTGGTCCCGGACCGGTCCGCGAGGAGTCTCCGACGCTCGAACGCGTCACGGTCCAGCAGGGTCCTCGTCCGCTCGAAGCACCGGCACCGATGCCTCTGCGGCGGTTGACGAGCGGTCCGTCCGCGCCGCAGGATGCCGCCGCAGTAACCGTTGACCTGCGGAAAGCCGAGCCCCTGCCCGACGTGGAACCCCGTACGGAGGACGCTGCGGCTCACCCGTCCGCGGGAGCGGACGGAGAGGAGACGGAGGGTAAGAGCGCGGACGGACCGGGCGGCGGACCTGCGGACCACGCGCCGACCACAGCAGTGCCGGAGAGCACGAAATCCTCCGGCCCCACGGCGGTCCGGACCCCTACGGACGGCGAAAAGCCGTCCGTCCCGGACGACTCGGAGTGCCCCCAGGACCGCGAGGCGGACGACGACTGGTTGGCAGAGTTGCTGCCGATCGCGCGGGCCGCTACCGAGCGGGCCGGACGGACCAGTCGTGAGGTTGTAGGGGACGCCGTCCGCAAGCACCAGGCGATCAGCAACGACCGTCTTGGTGTGCTGCTGGCGCGGCTGAAAGAAGAGGACGACGAGGCAACGAGGACACCCGCCGCTGCCTCCACCGCCCTCTGGTGATCTCATCTCATGACGGGCCCGGGGCCTACGTGGCTCGCGCCGTGCATGCCCCGGCCGGTCAGCTTGATCAGGAAGGAACGACGATGTGGTCTCGCCGACGGGAGCGGGCGGAGGACGCCGTTCGCGCCGATGCCGTACAGGCAGCGTCCGCCCTCACGGTTCACCTCCAGGGCGGCGGCAATCTTGTGCCGGTCCAAGCGGGCGGCGTTGCACTTGCGGCCGGTGAAGTCGCCTTCGCGGACGTGGCGTGCTCCGCCGCCCGCTTCTTCGGGACAGAGGTCGACTACCCGACTTCGGCCAGCGGGTATTTCGAGGATCACCCGACCTTCGGCCGGCGGTGGGTGAGCAACGGTCGCCTCGACGCCCGTCGGCGCCAGGAAGCGGAGGATGCCGCCCTTCCGCAGTGGCGCGATCACACCGCCGCCCGAGTGGTGCTCACCTCAACCGGGGTACGGCTCCTGCCGCTGAGGGCTCGCGAGTGGATGCCGTTCGACCACGCCCTTCTGACCGGAGTCGCTGCTGAGCCGTCCGCCGTCGTCCTCTCGTACAGCACGTGCGCACCCCTGCTTCTTTCCGGCCCGGCCGCGCCGTGGCTCGGCGTGGCGATCGAGCACCTTCGCCACGGGGCCGCATAGGGCCCGCAAAGCCTTCCCCCGAGCGAAAGCCGGAACTTAATTCCTGGAATTAAGTTCCGGCTCTTTTCGTGATTCGAGTTGTCCGCGAACCCCTGCAAGGATTCAGGCACGGCCAACGCCACAAGGCGTTTTCCGGCCGTAGAGATCTGCTCACGATCTCGCCCGAATCACGGAAGGGGCTGATGGCCTTGATATGAGTAACGCGCCCGTCAGCTCAACCGTCTCGCAGATGCGAAACAAGATCGAACTCTTCCGCAGATGAGACAGGCAGATAGAGCTATACGCTCCGGCCTGCTTTTCGATTTCCCCGGCATTCGCCGGTAAAGCCCGCAGGAGGAATCCCCCTCCTTCCTGCGAAGGAGCGGCGCGGCCCCCAGCCCCCGCGGGACCGCGCCGCTCGCACTTCCGAAATCTCTTGCACCAAGGTTGTGGTTCCCGCATGCCTCGATCCACCCGTTTCATACCCATATCAGCCGCAATGGGTGTGGCTGGTTCCCTGACCCTTCTGTCGACCGGCTGCTCCAGCTCGACCAACGACGCCTCCGCGGCCTCGACCGTGTCCGCGCAGCCGCACTCCGTCTCGGCGGGCATCCCCGACACGGCCACGCCGCACAGCAGCGCTACCTCCTCCTCGTCAGCTACCGGACTCCCCAAGGACGTTGAGCGGACGGCGCGGGCCTTCACTACGGCCTACGCGGAGCACGATGCGCGCGACGGTGCCGACAGCTCGTACGCGGATGCCGGCGCTCGGGCAGCCCGGCTCGCCTCGGGGGAACTCGCTGGCGTGCTCGCCCAGAAGCGGCCGAGTCAAGACGCCGCCTGGGCCGCCCTGCGGGCCGAGAAGGCACATCAGACGGCCAAGATCACGTCAGCAGTCGTCCCCGACGGCGCACCTGCGGCAACGGCCTCCTCCGCTCTCGTCCGCGTGAGCTACACCCTCACGACCGCCCCGAAGTCCGGTCACACGCGCAGCAGTAGCGAACAGCTCGCGCTCCGCCTGGAGCACACCTCCATGGGCTGGCGCGTCACCGCCTTGCCCTGGGCGTGACGGGGCCGCGATGAACAAGGGCACGCAAGCTGGCCTAGGACTCGTCACGGCCGGGCTCATCACCGGTGTCGCCATGCTGACCACGTTCGGAGGGGCCGACAGCGCCTCCGCGCAGGAAGCCGGTCCGGGCGGCGGCATCACGACGGACGCTCCCGTGCCGGGCTGGGTCCGTGAGCTGATCAACAAGCACGCGGGCGAGTGCCCGCAGGTCACAGCTTCGCTCCTGGCGGCTCAGCTCTACACGGAAAGCCACTTCAACTCCGGCGCGACGTCACCCGTCGGCGCTCTCGGGATCGCCCAGTTCATGCCGGGGACCTGGGCCCAGCACGGCAAGGACGGCGACGGCGACGGGGTCAAGGACGTCCGCAACCCCGCCGACGCCATCGCCGCGCAAGCCGCGTACGACTGCACCTTGGCCGACGAGGTCAAGAAGGTACCGGGCGACTCGACGGACAACATGCTGGCCGCGTACAACGCGGGCGGCGGCGCGGTGATCAAGTACGGCGGCATCCCCCCGTACCCCGAGACCCGCAACTACGTGCGCAGCATCCGCGCTTTGGCCTCGAAATGGGCCGACGCCGTCAGCCCGGACGCACCGGCCGGCAAGGGCGCCGCCCGCGCGATCTCGGCCGCGAAAACGGCCCTGGGCACTTGGTACCGGTGGGGCGGCAGTTGCGTCATGCCGTACGAGGGTGTGGGCGGCTGCGACTGCTCCTCGCTCACCAAGATGGCCTGGTCAGCGGCGGGAGTGAACCTGCCGCGAACCACGTACGACCAGGTCCACGCAGGGACAGCCGTCAAGGCCGTCTCCCAACTCGTCCCGGGCGACCTGCTGTTCAGCGTCCCGGGCAGCGCCGGCCCGGAGCACGTCGGCATGTACATCGGCGGCGGCCAGGTCATCGACGCACCGCACACCGGGGCTCAGGTGCGGATCAAGCCGCTCAGCTACTGGAAACCGCAGATCATCGCGATGCGGCACGTCGGCTAATCACGCTAAAACATCCCAAACCATTCCTCACAGCACCAAGGGGCTGAACCATGCACAACCTCCTTTCTGCCGCTGCCGATCCCTCCCTGCACACGACCCTCGCCGCCGGAGCCGATGTTGTGTCCGGCGTGAAGCCGGACTGGGGCCCCTTCGGGAAGCTCGGCGGCACGGCGAAGGTCATCCTGGGTGTCATCGCCGCCGTCGTCCTCGTCGTCGGCGCTGGCGCCTTCCTCGCCGGTGTCGGCAAGTCGAAGGGGTGGTTCGGTGAGGGCCACTCCACGATGGACAGCTCGCGCGGCAAGGGCATGATGGTCGGCGGCCTGACCTGCGTCTTCCTCGTGGCCAGCTTCGGCACCATCTTCGCCATCACGTACGGCATGGGTGTGTGACCCATGCCTATCCGATCCCGGAGGAACGTTTCCTCCTCGAAAACCAGCGGAGCGCGCCGCTCGTCGGCCAAGCTCTGGGGCATCGCGGCTGGCGGCGCGGCCGTGGTCACCGCGGCCGGGGTGGTCGTCAGCATGACGACGGGCACCCCTCCGGCCACGGCACCCTCCGCGTCGACACCCGCCCACTCGGCTCCGCAGGCGAGCGGGGAAGGCGTGCGGGAGCTGCACGGCGTCCCCGTCGGCTACCCGCACACTCGATCCGGCGCCAAGGCGGCAGCGGCCAACTACACGACGGTCAGCGGGAGCTCGCAGTTCCTCACGGACAAGGACGCGCGGCACCGTGCGGTGGCAGTTATGGCGGCGAAGGGCTCGGCTGATGCGGCGGTGAAGAAGGCCGACCACGCTGCGGAGGACGCGGTCGGCTCCCTGCGGGGCGACACCTCCAAGGTCTCCGTCAAGAAGACCGTCGCGCGTACCGGTGTCCTCTCGGCGCATGTCCTGGGCTTCGACGCCCACGGGGCGATGGTGCGGCTGTGGACGACGACGGTTCGCGGCAGCACGGCCGGGCACGCGACACCGAAGACGGGCTTCCAGTCGGTGACGGTCACCCTCACCTGGGAGTCCGACGACTGGAAGCTGAAGGACAGCTCGGCCTCGACGGGACTGGTCGCTCCGATCGACGTGCGGCAGGCATCCAACGTACCGGGCGACTTCTCGGACTACGTTCCGGCCGCTGCAGAAGACCCCGTGCTGAGCGGCGCCGAAGACCGAAGTGGATTCCCGGCACCGTACGGACACAACGAGCGCGGCGCTCGTGCCGCTGCCGTCAGCGCCACCATGCTCTACGGCGACCCGCGGTTCTTCACCGATGAGGACTGGCGGCACCGGATGCTGTCGGCCACGGCCGCGTCGAGCGTGCTGCACTCGGTCACCTCGGACACCGACTCGACGGCTCGTCTGGTCATGGAGAACCGCGGTGTCGGTGCGGACGGGACGACCGCCGACGGCGGCGAGCTGATCACGCGGACTGCGGCGCTCGCCACCCGCTCGATCTCCTACTCCGACCAGGCCGCGAGCATGGAGCTGTGGACGGCGTCGGTTGGGGGCGTCGCCGGGAAGGACGAGACGCAGCGCCCGCAGGTCGCCTTCCTGCGGATGACCGTGGATCTGGTCTGGGAGGACGGCACCTGGAAGACGACGGCCGTCACGCCGTCCGAACCGCTCGTGCCGTCTCCGCCGGCCATGCAGGAGGCGGCCCCGGCCGACAGCTTCGCGGACGTGGGGGGTGCCAGTAATGCGCCTGCGACTGCGTGACGACGCCCCCGGCCTGCTGACCATCGAGCGGGGAGCGCCGGGTCGCTGGCGCCGCCGCCTCCAGGCGGTGGCGATGGTCAACGTGATTATCGGGTTCGTGTTCGTGCCCTCGGCGGTGGCGAACCCCTTCTGCTACATCCCGATGGTGTGTGAGGCGAAGGCGGCCATCGACTTCGTCAAGGACCCGCTGGGGTTCCTGCTCCAGAAGCTCACCGAGGCGAACATCTGGTTCCTGCGCAAGATGCTGGAGCTGATCCAGAACACCACGAAGATCGACCTGACGAGCCCCGGCTTCCTGAAGCAGTACGCGATCATCTTCGCGGCCTCCAGCCTGCTCACCGTGGCCCTCTGGTTGATCGCCGTGGCCAAGCGGGCGGTCCGCGGAGTCGCCCTGACCACCGCCGTCTCCGAGGCGATCGGCTTCCTGCTCCTCCAGTTCGTAGTCAACGCCATGACGCCGGGCGCAATCGCGCTGCTGATGAAGGCCATTGACGAAGTCACGGCCGTCTTCGAGCCGTACGCGACGAGCAACTTCAAACCGTTCCTGGAGAACATCCTCAAGGTCATGGCAGCCAACCCCACGGAGGGCGTGGGACAGCTGCTGGTCGTCAACCTCATCATGATGTGCGGCGCCCTGCTGATGTGGATCGAGCTGCTGATCCGCAGCGCGGCCATCTACGTGGCCGTCGCGCTCGGGCCGATCGTCAACGCCGGGCTGGTCGATCGCGACCTATGGGGCAAGTCGAAGAAGTGGTTCGGCGCCATCTTCGCCATCGGCCTGAGTAAACCGATCTTGTTCGCCCTGCTGGGCCTGGGCGGCGCGATCCTCAGCGACACATCGGGGAGCATGTCCGACGCGGTCTCCAAGACCCTGGTCGGCGCGTTGATCCTCCTGCTCGCCGTCTTCGCGTCCGCCACGCTCTACAAGTGGGTGCCCGCCTTCGGCGACGAGATGGCCAGCCTCCACCACGACCGGAAGAGTGCACAGTCCTCCGGCCCGGCCGCCGCGATCGACGGCCCCGCCCAGCACGCCAACAGGGCGATGGGTGCTCGTGTCCAGGACTCCTTGGTCGGCGGCTCCAAGACCGCTGGCGCCAAGACCGCTGGCGCGAAGATGGGCGGCGGAACTGCTGTGGCCGGACCGGTCGCGGCCGGGGCCGCCATTGCCAAGGCCGGCGTCGACATGGCGAAGAACAAGGCCACCAGCTCCCCGGGCGCACAGGGCACCGACGCCGCCGGCGGCGGCAAGCCCGAACAGCCCGAAAGCCAGCAGGGCGGCGAGGACACCGCCGGAACGTCCGGTGCACCGGCCGCCGCTCGTCCCCAGGGAGCGACCTCCGACCCGGTCGTCAGCTCTTCTCCGGACTGGTCCTCGGCCGGTGGCCACGCCTCGGCCGGACGCGCACCGGAAGCCAACGGGGCACCGAGCACAGCACAGCCGCCATCCCCGCCGTCAACCGGCACGGGAACCTCGGGCCCGACACCACCCGCCTCCCCCTCCTCCGCATCAGGAACCACCTCGGGCACCGGGCCCTCCGTCACGCCCCCGCCGCCGTCGCGGCCCTCGGGCGGCCAGGCACCCGGACGACCGAACCCCAGCAAGGATCAGTGACCCTCCATGTCGACTCGTACGTATCAGTTCGGAAAGCACCGCCCCACAGGGCTGGTCGGCCGCCGCGACCTCGGCGAACAGGTCGTCTTCGGCGGCGGCGCCGTCACCGGCATCCTCTTCGGCTACCTCTTCAACGGCGTGACGGCCATCGCCGCAACGTGCCTGGTCGTGCCGATCCTGCTCGCCCTGGTCATCGTGTACGCCCCGTACCGGCCCAAGGGCACGTCCCAGCGGCGCACCCTCTACCGCTGGTGGCGGATCAACCGCTACCACCGCAAGGCGCTCCGCCGTACCGGCGGCGTGTGGGTGTCCCCGGCTGTCGAGGCCGGCGTGCATGCCAACGGCACGCCCCCGGACGCCGCTCTTGTAGAGCCGGAAGGCGTCACGGGCATGACGTGGGTGCCGGTCACGGTCCGCGGTCAGCAGGCCGTCGTGGTCCTCCAGCCTGAGGCGGGGTGCGTCACAGCCACGCTGGAGATCGCTTCTCCCGGCCTCGGCGGCAAGGAAGTCGGTGAGCAGATCGTGGCCCTGGAGCGCTGGGGCGAACTTCTCGACGCCTTCGGGAACGTCGAGGAACACCCGGTGAAGCGCATCCAGGTCCTGGCCCGGCAGATGAAGTCGGACCCCTACGCCCACCAGCGTTACATCGCGCAGCGCGACGAGTCGGCCGCGACGACGGACGCCCCGCAGTGGCTGAAGGACTCGTACGACGTACTGGCCAACGCCGTCTCCACCAGCGCCGAGGAACATCGCTACTACATCACCATCCACGCCCGGTTCACCCGCGACCTGGCGGCCGAGGGCGCCGCCCGCGGCACTGGGGACGAAGGGATCGCCGCGGCCATGGCCGCGTACCTGGATGAGCTGTGGTCCCGCGCGGAGGACGCCGACCTCTCCGTGATCGCGCCCCTGGACGAAGGCCGGATGACCGCGTTCATCCGCAACTCCTACGACCCTGACCACGCCATCTGGGACACCGACCTCCGACAGGCGCACGCCTTCCCCCGCAACGTCGACGTCCGCGACGGTGCCCACGTTGCCACCCGCGCGGCAGGCTCCACGGACAGCTGGTACCACGCCACGGCCGCCGTCGTCGGATGGCCCACGACCCCCGTCGGCCCCGACTTCCTCTCGCCTCTGCTGATCGGGATGCCCGACGTCATCCGCACCATCTCGATCACGCAGCAGCTCGAACCCAACGACAAGGCCGTGGAGCGGATGCTCGCGGAGGACACGAACAACCAGGCCGAGATCGACCGCGACCGGAAGCGCGGCAAGAACATCGACCCGCGCGACCAGATCGCCGCCAGCGCCACCGGATCACGCGGCATGACCCTGGCCTCCTCCGGCGCGGCCGGCTCCGCCGTCGTCGGCTACATCACCATCTCCTCGCGCAGCGCCGAAGAGCTGGAGCGCACCAAGCGCACCACCGCCTCCCGCGCCCGCAACGCGCACCTGCGGATCGAATGGCTCGACCTCGAACACGCCCGTGCCTTCGCCACGACCCTGCCCCTCGCCGGAGGCATCAAGTGACCGACCTCCTCGACCTCGCCCCGCTGTCGCCGATGCACGAGACGGTGCGCCGTCCCCTCTACACCGAGACGACCACCAGCCAGGCCCTGTACCTGCCGATCGCCCCGCCGACCCTCGGCACGGCGGGCGCGATCATCGGCCGGGAGCTGTACTCGGGCAAGGCGTTCATCTACTGCCCGTTCTCGGCGTTCGGTGACGGCCTGCCCGGCGGCAACATGATCGTCATGGGGGACACGGGCCGGGGCAAGTCGGCTCTGACCAAGACGTACGCGGCCCGGCAGATCCGCCTCGGGCGTCAGGTGGTCGTCCTCGACACCAAGGAGCAGAAGGAGCGCGAGGAAGGCGAGTGGGCCGCGCTCGGCCGCTCGCTGACCGGCAAGGCCCCGGTGAAGTTCGCGCCCGGCGGCGGCCGTGGTGCCTCGTGCATCAACCCGATGGACCCGGCCATCGCGGGCAAGCGGCAAGTCGAGCTGGTGCGCACGATCGTTGAACTCGGCCTCGGCAAGGCCCTGGACGAGTTCGCCGGCTCTGCCCTGCGGATCGCGATCCGCAGGGCCCACCAGCGGGCGGGAGAACTCGGCCGGACCCCGGTCCTGGCCGACGTCTCCGCCGCGCTGCGGTCCCCGGAGGAGTCCGACGCGACGGCCAAGAAGCGTACGCGGGACGAACTTCTCGGTGACGGCCTGGAGGCGTCCTACGTCCTGGACCGTCTGTGCGGCAGCGAACAGGACGACACCGGCGACCTGACGGGCATGCTCGACGGCCCGACCAGCCTGGGCGTGGATCTCGACGCCGACATGATCGTTTTCGACCTGACCAAGGTCCCGTCGGGCGGCGTCGCCATGACCATCCTCGTCGCCGTGATCTCGGTCTTCCTCGAAGAGGTCTGGCTGCGCCCGCTGTGCGAATGCGGGACGGAGCCGGGGCAGCACGACCGCGTCGTGGTCGACGCGAACTCCGGAGCCTGGGAGCTGGGGCCGAACCCCGCCTCCGGCTGCCGCCGCTACACGCAGCGCAAGCGCATCCTCGTCTGCGAGGAAGCCTGGCACATCCTCGGGACCCCCCAACTCGCTTCGTTGCTTGAGAAGTTCCTGAAATTCGCGCGGGGATACGGGCTGAGCTGCATCTTCATCGTCCATCACCTGTCCGACATCGACGACAGCCCGGAGACCCAAGCGGCGTTGAAGATGGCCGACACCATCGTGATCTACAGCCAGAAGAAGGCCGAGGCCGAAGCGACGGTGGCCCGGCTGGGTCTGCCGTCCTGGACGGCCGAGCACATCATGCGCCTGCGCCGCGGAATCGCGCTGTGGAAGGTCGGCGAGGTGATCTACCCCGGCGTCCAGCACCTCTTGGTGGAGGCCGAGCAGCACCTGTGCTTCTCCTCCGGCTCGATGACCGACCTGACCAGCACCTCCCCGGACGCCGAATGAGCGGGCACCGCCTCCTGTCGACCGCCGACCCCTTCCACGCAGATTCGGAACGAGCCCTCGCCATGACCGTCACCACCGACCACACCGCGCTTCCCGCCGACGAGCGCGCGGTGCGGCAGGACCTCGACCAGCTGCACGCCGAAGCGCTCGACCTCGCCCGGCGTATGAAGGAGCTGGCCCTCGTCCTGGACCACGGCGACTACTCCGCCGCTGGAGGACGCGTACGTACGGCCGTCGCCCACATCTGGCGAGCCGCCGAGGACCTGCACAGCGCCTTCCACACCGCGCCCCCGCGCTGTGCCGGGCCCGACGCGTCGATGTCGCGGCTGTGCGGCCGGCGGATGCGCTACCTGGCGGCCCGCGTCGCCCGGAGGGCCGAGTAATGGACATCATGCCCGGCGGCATCTCCCTTGTCCTGTACGCCGTGACGGCCGTGTGCGCGGTAGCCCTGGTGACGCTCTGGTTCCTGCTGAACCGCGGACGGCGCAACGCCGGATTCGCGAGCAAGGGACAGCTCAAGCGCCAGATGTCGGCCAAAGCAGTCCTGAAGGCCACCGAGATCCGCCCCTCCCTCACCAGCGACGACCGCCACCCCAGCCGCGCAACCAGGGTGAGTTTCGCGAAGGACCGCCCCGCCGGTCACTGACCCTCTTTCCTCGTCGCCCGCCCACCTCGCTCCGGAGTACGTCATGCACCACCCCCTCGATCCTCACGATTTCGGCTACTCGCTGGGCACGTCGCAGCGCCCGAAGGGCGTCGAGCTGTGGTCCCGCGCCGACAAGGCATGCCGGGTCATCGGCCCGATGGGCAGCGGAAAGACTCTGCGGTTCTTCGCCCCGCTCGTCCGCAACTGGGCCGGGCCGGTCCTGGCCACCTCGACCAAGCCCGATCTGGTCGAACTGACCCTCGACGCGCGACAGCGGGACGGCCGCCCCGTCGCCGTCTTCGACCCGCAGAACATCGCGCCGAGCCTCCCGCGCTTCCGGTGGACGCCGATCAACGGCGCAGCCGACACAGAGGTGGCGATAATGCGCGGGAAGGCGTTCGTCGCGGGCTCGCGCACCCCCAACGGTGCGGCACAGTCCAGCGAGGGCAGCGCCTTCTACAAGGGGCAGGCGTCCAAGATCATCGCTGCCTTCTTCCACGCCGCCGCCCTCGACGGTGCCTCACTCGACTGGGTTCTGCGGTGGGCCCGCAAGCTGACCGACCCGGCACCCCTCGGCATCCTCAACGCTCACCCGGGCGCCGGCCCAGGTTGGGCGGACATGCTCCGCACGGCCACCACGGGCGACAGCCGCACCGTCGGCAACACCGCCTCGACCCTCGACGCGGCTCTCGAACCCTTCATGCACCAGTCGGTGATCAACGCCCTTCAGGGAGACGGAGAGGACCCCACGGACTTCGGCGCGTTCCTCGACGCCGGGGGCACCCTCTACCTCCTCGGCAAGGACAGCGAGGTGAACAGCGTCGCGCCGCTGACCACCGCGATAGCCGAAGACCTTCTGGATTTCGCGGAGGCGCACGCCCTCGCGTCCCCGGCCGGGCGGCTCGACCCCGCACTCCTCGCGGCCTTGGACGAGGCACCGAACATCGCGCCTATCCCCTCCCTCCGCCAACGCGTCGCCGACGGTCGGGGCCGAGGCATCACAGTGGTCTACGGCCTCCAGGCGTGGGCGTCGGCTCGTGCCCGTTTCGGCGAGGACACCGCCAAGGAGCTGGCGGCCTTCACCAACAACGTCATCGTCCTGCCCGGGGACAAGGACCCCGACTTCCTGAAAGACATGTCCGACCTGTGTGGTCAGGTCGAGCGAGAGCGCACGACGAAGACCACGTCCGGCGGAGACCGCGGCGGCCACTCGACGGCCACGCACATGGCGCTCGAACCCGTCCTTCGAGGAGACGAGATCAGGGGCCTTCCCGAGGGGCACGCCCTGGTCCTCGCGGACAACCTCCCGCCGATCGTCACCCGGCTCGACGGCATGTGGACCTGGGATTCCTGGGCCGAGATCGAGGGTCACGTCCGTGACCTTCGAGCCGCCAATGAAGCCGAGCGGACCCTGCGGGCTACGGAGAAGAAGAACCGGGCCAAGGCCCACGCGGTGGCGTGGGCAGGCCGTGAAGGAGCGGCTGCCGCATGATCGAGACCCTGACCCACTTCGAGCCTTTTCCCGAGCCGCCCGCACTGATCTTGGAGTACATCGCGGAGCGGAGCACGGAGGAGTCCGTGGCCGCCGACGGTCCCGTCCCGTGGGACATCGGCGCCCTGTCAGCAGAACTGATCAAGCCGATGCCCGCGTGGCTCGATTCCGTGTGCCGTTGGCTGAACCGGACGTACGCCTGGCAGCCGCAGGACGTCATCCCGCCCTGCTGGGCGAAGCACGAGGGCCTGGCATACGAGATCGCGGCCCTGGCCTTCGCCAGGGGAGACGCGTACGCGGAGGCGGGCTCGTCCGTGATCTGGCACGAGCAGTACGACCGCTTCCTCACCCGAATGAACAAGTCGTTGGGCAAAGCAGGCGACGAATGCCGCGTCGGCAGGCACGACGACCGTCCGGCGCGTTTCCAGCTCGCGGCCTGGCCCACGGCCAAGGGCGAGGAGACGGGATCTGCGGGACGAGTCGAGGAGATGGTGGCCGGATGATGAGGGACCCGAACATGGTCTTCTCGACGGACCCTCGTCACGGACTGGTGGCGCGAAGCGGCTGGGAACAGGAGGAAGCCCGGACCGTGCTCCGTGATCTCGGTTGGGAGTGGACGGAGGAACTGCACGCCCTCGTCCCACCGGACGACGTGCCGGAGGTCGACGCCGGCCTTCAGGCAGTGGAGGAACTGCACCTGCATGGGCACCGGACCGGATACGCCGCGGGGCCTTACGGCACGATGCGGTTGACCCTGGATCGCGCGGAGCAGGTGTTCACGAAGGTCGCCGCCCGGGAGCCTGGTGAGGTCACCCCCGACCCGGGCGCGCAAAATGATCAGCCTGGAAGAGCGGACACCAGGCGGCCTACGTACGGGGGAGTGTCCCCTTCAGAAGGGCCGGTTGAACCCGACGGGCCCGAGTCCCCAGCAATCTAGAAAGTCCTACAGCAGGAGCCCGTACCTGTCCTTCAGCGTTCGAGGAGCCCTAGGGGTTCCTCGAACGCTGCTGCCGTTCGTTGGCCGGAGTGACGTCCCCGGCGAGCTGCTTCGCTCTGTTCGTTCAGGCGGGAGCGGGGTCGAGGAGAAGCGAGTCGAGGATGGCAGCTGTGCCGGTGGGGTCGGTCGTGTGGTGCACGGTGCGGATGCCCAGGGTCTCGGCGGGCGGCAGGTTCTCCGCGTGGTCATCAACGAAGACGCACTCAGGACCGGTCAGGTCCAGGGCGTCAAGCGCACGCTGATAGATGAGCGGCGACGGCTTCCGTACGCCCTCCAGCTCCGACAAGATCACGGCATCGAAGAAGTCCGTCCACATGCCCTTGTCCTCGTACGGGTTGTAGGGCTCGATCCCGAACGAGTTGCTGAGCATGGCCACCTTGATCCCTGCCGCACGAGCGCGCTTCGCGGCGGCGACTATCTGAGGCTCCGGATGGAGGTTGGCCAGAGCGCGCCGCATCAGGTCGGTGGAGTCGATACCGAGGATGCCGCCGATGACACGGTTCCAGTCCTCCTGGGTTGCCTCACCGACCTCCAGCGCTGCGTAGATCGCGACGCCGTCGGGATGCTCATTCAGCGCCGCGAAATACGCGCCTGGAGTCAATCCCTCCGTCCTCTCGAACGCCTGCCCGTTCAGTCGCATCCGAGTGGTGAGCACACCACCGAAGTCGAGAATCAGACCACGGTATGGGGCTGGCAAAGCGGCCTCCTTGCCGATCTTTCCTACGTGTACGCGGTCCCCCGGCCGCAGGGCGACAGGGGGACCGTTGAGTGCCCTCCCCAGAGGGAGAGACCCCCAGTATCGCCCCTCCCCGAAGCACCTGGGCCTACGCTTGACACGAGTGCCCTGTCCACTACGGCGAACGGTCAACCCATGGTGTATGACGGAGAGTTGTTCAGCATCGGCCAGCGGATCAAGTGGTGGCGTGAGCGCCGGGGCTTGTCCCAAAGGATGCTGGGAGACCTGATCGGCAGGTCAGAGAACTGGGTCTACAAGATCGAGAATGACCGGATGCCCTTGGATCGGCTTCCGATCCTGATCGCTCTGAGTAAGCAGCTGCGATGCAGTCTGGAGGACCTGACGGGCGGCTACGTGTCCGGAATCGTTACGGCGGGCACGGAGCACGAGCACGTTCCGCTCATCCGACAGGCCCTGTCGCTGCCCGCCTCCCTCCTTCCGCAGCGGATCGGGTCGGTTACCTCCGACGACTTCGAGTCCTCGGTTACGGACGCCTGGAAGGTCTACGAGACGCAGGCTGACGACCGGTACCGCGACGTCGGCGAGCGGCTGCCCGCCCTGTTGCGGCAGGGACACGCCGCTCTGCGCGACGCCTCGCCTGAGCAGGAGGGCACCGTCCTCCGGCAGCTCATCAGTCTCTACGGCCTGCACCAGATCTGGCTTCGCCGCGTCGGTGAACCAACACTCGCCCGCATCGCGGCCGACCGCGGCCTCTCCCTCGCTGACAACGCCGGTGACCCGGCCCTCCTCGCAGCTGCGGCCTGGAACCTGGCCTGCGTTCTCACTTCCGCCGGAGATGTGGAAGACAGCTACGAACTTGCCCGACAGACCATCGCCCAGTGCCGGCCGCACGACGACTCCAACGCGGAGCACTGGTCCGCGTACGGCGCGCTACACCTGCAAGGTGCCGTCGCCGCCGTACGCGCGACAAAGGGCCCGAGGGCGTGGGACCTGTACAACGGCGCGCAGCAAGCCGTGGACCGGGTCGGCGCGGACCTCAACCACTGGCACACGTGCTTCGGTCCGACCAACTTCGCCATGCACGAGGTACACCTGAAGGCGGAGGAGGGCGATACCAGCGAAGCGCTTCGCGCCGCCGATCACGTCCTCGTCAACGAAGAGGTCCCGCTCGAACGTCGAACCCGGTACCTGATCGAGGTGATGAACCTCAACCGCATCCAGCGAGACGACTACGCGACGGTGCACATTCTCGGCAAGCTGCTGAAGCAGTCTCCGGAGGAGATCGTGTTCTCGCCCCTGGTCAGGGAGGCGGTGGCCGACCTGCTGAAGCGCGAGAAGCCGATGTGGCGCGACGACCTTCGTGAAGTAGCGAAGCACATCGGGCTTGCCGCGTAGGCATATGCCAACCCTGAGCGTTACTCAGCCCTGATTTTTTCTCAGGGGTGGCGCCTTGAAGTGGCCCTACGTTTACGGGTCATGACGACAAGTCACGCTCAGACGGAAGCTGGCGCGGCGCCCTTACCGCCAGCCAAGCGCCACCTCCGCCTTGCTCGTGAGGCGAAGGTCGCGCACACGGAGGCCGGTCGTTTCGCGGTCCCCCTCGACCTGCACGAGGGGGCCGCGGAGCCCGCGACCATTCCGCTGGTCCTGACGGCCGATGAAGCGGTTGCTCTGCACGGCAGGCTCGGTGCCCTCTTCCCGTTCGCGGAAGGGGACAACCGATGACCACACGAACTCCCTCAGATCGTGAGCGCCGCCGCAACCTCGCAGACGCTTCGATCACGCCGTTGCCCGCTTTTGCCGGGCTGCTCCGACACGTCCCGGGCCAGCAGCGTCGGACGGGGCCGCTCGCTTCCCTTGACGACCGGGCCGCCCCGGAAGACGGGGCCTCACAGATCGGGACGGAGCGGTGATCGGCCCGGCGTCGCAGCGCCCGACCGCAACTCGTGCCGGCGGCCTGGTGGAGGAGCGCTTCTCCATCACCAAGCACTCCCCGGGCGAGCGCCCCCCTCCCGTAGACGAGTCCCGCGTCCGCGCCATGAGGCTCGTGACCCGCGAACGTCTCACCTCCCGCGGTCTGACCTGCGTCGCCGACGACGCGACACTCGTCGTCTCTGAGCTGATCACCAATGCCATCGTGCACAGCGGTGGCAGGCAAATCCGGCTGACCCTTGACGTGCGCGATGGCGTCCTGCGCATCCGTGTCCATGACGGCGTGCCCGGACCTCGCCCCACTGCTCAGTGCCCCGAGGACGACGCCGAGAACGGTCGCGGCCTGGTGCTCGTGCAAGAGATCGCCCGAAGCAGACAGGGCGCGTGGGGTGTCAGCGACGACGGCGCCACCACGTGGTGCGAGCTGAGTTTGGTGGCGTGCTGATGACGAACACCGCATTACGCGACGAGACGACTAGCCCGGAGACCATGCCGGTCCGCGTTAAGGACCCGACGGTCCCCACGAACCCTTGGACTCCTCCACACGGTGAGGAGGAGGCCCGGCGGTACCTGAGCGCAGTGCGCGAGTGGGCAAGCGTGGATTGGAACGAGGTGTACGACGACCTCGACACCATCCTGCACGGCGAGGAAGAGATCAGCCACCACGCCGCGGGCCCGTCCGGCGGAGCACCATTACCCAACTACAACAACGATGCCCTTACTCAGCGCTTCCTCATGGCGCTCAAGCTGCTTGTAGCTCGCGCCTTGCGAGACAAAGCCGACGAGAAGCACCCGGACATCGCCGCTCTGATCGGGCAGGCCTGCACGCTGCGTGCCGAGGTAGTGGCCGGCGACGCGGGGCAGACCATCGGACTCGTTCGGAAGCTGGCGCGGCTCACCCTCGATCTCGCCGAGCTTCTGGAAGAGGCCGGGATCGTCAGGGGGCTGGTCGAGTGCTGACGACCACCAAGGCTTCGACGCGTTCGTTCGGCCCTTCCCTCTGCCCTGCCGAGGAGGCGTACGACTTCGAGCACTTCCGGAACCGCCTTGCCCGGCCCGAGGTCCTTGCTCACGCTGTCGCGGTACGCGTCTTCCGGGCACCACTGCTTGCCGTGCCGGTCGGCGGCCCGCGTCGCGGCGGATACATGTCCTTCGATCTGCTGTCCCTGGCAATAGGGGCACGCGACCTTCTCACGAACCGGCCGGGGTTTCCGGACCTCCGCGTCCGATGGTCGCCGTACCGCGATACCTGCCACACCGTCGAGTGGGGCGATCCCGCTCCCGGGTGGTGGGAGGACGACGCGGTCTTCGGCCGCTTCTACGGCTACAGCGAGTCCGCCATCACCTCGTTTGTAGGTGCACGCCCACAGACACCCTCTTCGGCAACCTCCACTCCGTGTTCCCCCACGGCTTCGTAGTCGCCGAAGAGGGCCCAACTTCCCCACACTGCCTTGAGAGGACGACGAGTACGATGTGCCAGCACACCCCGCCGTGTCCCACGGCCGAGGCTTCCGACCGAGAGGCCGCCCGCCCCACGGTGGCCCACCCTGAACAGGGCTGGAGCCTGCTGTGCAACGGGGTGTTGCTCTTCGAGGACACCGGCGAGCTGTTGCCGGACGGCCAGATCGTCGCTCCGCACCGGCCGGTCGCGCTCGCCGCCGGGAGCACCGCGTGACCACCGCTCCCCAGATCGTCGTGCCCTACATCACCGCCCGGGAGGGCGAAGAGGCCGACTCATTCCTCAATCTGCGCATGGGCCGCGGTCCGGACGGCCGGCCACGTCTCCGATACGTGGATGAGGCGCCGCCGGACCGGGACCTCAAGGGCGTGCTCTGGGCCCGCTACTCCATGTCGCTCGACACCTTCGGGCAGCCCTGCGGGACACCGCGCTGGCGGATGGTTCACCCGCACCGTCAACGCGTGACGATGGCGCTGCTGCGGTGCCAGGTATGCACCGTCCAGTTGAAGCGCACCGACGGCGTCCTCTTCCTGGAAACGGCGGGTGAAGAGGGCTACGACGGTCCAGTGAAGACCGCGCAGCCGCCGGTATGTCTGGAGCACGCCCGGATGGCGGCAGGCCGGTGCCCACGGCTCAGGGCAAGGGGCCACGTAGCGCTTCTCGCCACCCGTTTCCCGCTGTACGGCGTGATCGGCCACGCGTACCAGTGGAGCGCGAACGGCCTACAGGCACTCTCGGACATGGACTCCCCCATCCCTTACCGCCATCCCCAGATCGGCATGTTCCTGGCCTCCCAGCTCGTACGGGAACTGCGGGAGTACAAGGTCGTCAACCTGGACGATCTTGTGCCCGCCGCCTAGACGGCCGCCCGGCCCTCCTGAGTGGTACAGACAGGACCGCCGGGCGGCTCACCACCGGCGCCGGACCTGCGCGCGCCGTCCAGCACGAACCCGCCAACTTTCGGCGGTCCGACGAGAGCGGAGAGCTTTCGCCGATAGCCTCCCGGCCCCCGGCACGCGTGCCGGCCCACCCGCCCCCGAACACGAACGACCGAAGGAAGTCCATGACGAACACGACCGTCGAGCCCGACGAGGCGACCCGCCTGCGGAACAAGGTGGTGGACGAGCTCTGCGCGGACGGCAACATCTCCTCGCCGGAGATCGAAGCGGTGATGCGCAAGGTGCCCCGGCACGAGTTCACCCCCGCCGACACGCCGCTGGACAAGGCGTACGACACGTACGCCGCCGTGATCACCAAGACGGACGAGCACGGCGTGCAGCTCAGCTCCGTCTCCGCCCCACAGATCCAGGCCATGATGCTGGAGCAGGCCCAGGTGAAGCCCGGGATGCGGGTCCTGGAGATCGGCTCGGGCGGGCTGAACGCGGCCTACCTCGCCGAACTCGTCGGCGAGGACGGTGAAGTCGTCACCGTGGACATCGACCCCGTCGTCACCGATCTCGCGCGCCAGCTCCTGAACGAGCACGGCTACGGCCGAGTTCACGTCGTCACCGCCGACGCCGCCGAGCCCATCCCGGACCTCGGTGAGGTCGACGTCGTGATGGTGACCGCCGGGGCCTGGGACGTCTCCCCGGCGTGGACCGCGCAGCTCAAGCAGGGCGGCCGGCTCGTCGTCCCGCTGCGGATGCGCGGCCTGACCCGGTCGGTCGCCTTCATCCAGGTCAAGGGCGAGCACGGTCCCTACCTGGAGAGCGAGTCGGCGCGGATCTGCGGCTTCGTCCCGATGCAGGGCTCGACCGCCCACCGGGAAGAACTCCTCCTGGTCAACGGCACCCCGGAGATCGGGCTCAAGTTCGATGACGGCCTGCCGGCCGACCCGCACCGGCTCGACAACGCCGTCACGTCTCCGCGCCATGAACTGTGGACCGGCGTCACTGTTCGCATCCAGGAACTCATCGACACCCTTCAGATGGCGATGGCGATCTCCCTGCCGGGCTTCTGCACGATGGCCGTCGATGAGAACTCGGACTCGGGGATGGTCGCCCCCGTGAACAAGCGGTTCGCCCTCGCGGCCGTCGAGGACGACACCTTCGCCTACCTCGTCACCCGCCGCACCGAGGACAACAAGCACCTGGAGTACGGCGTGCACGCCCTCGGCCCGCACGCGGAGCAGTTCGCCGACAAGATCGCCGACGTGCTCCGCGACTGGGAGGCCAACCGGCGCGGCGGCCCCAGCCCGGTCATCCGGGTCTATCCGGATGGCACCCCCGATGACCAGATCCCAGCCGACCGGGTCATCGACAAGGTGCACAGCCGGGTCTCGCTCTCCTGGCCCTCGGCGTAACACCGGGAGCCAGGTAATCCCGCACCACCCCGACAAGAAGAAGGGCACATCATGACGAGCGCCACTCTCGCCCCGCCCCCGGTCGCGCCCGCGCCGTCGGCGGACCTGGACGACGACTTCGCGCCCCTGGACGTGAAGGTCGTCATCGCCGAGCACTCGTACGGCCATCTCATGTGCTCCACGGGCGACGGCTGCGGCACCACCTGCGCGACCGGTGCCTCCGCCTGCGGTTCCTTCACGGAGGACCCGGCCTGATCCAGGCCGACCCCCTCACCTGTGGGCCGGGCGAAGCGCTTCGCCCGGCCCACAGGCCCCTCTCCCCCTCCCCGCGCCGCCTCATGGAAGGGCCTCATGGCTTCCCGAGCAGCCGCCGGATACCAGTGGCAAGGCGTTGCGATGCTGCGCGCCACCACCAGCCCCGGGCCGGCAGACATCCCCCGTACCCTCGACCTGGACAACGTGGCCGTCACCCGCGGATGGCTGAACCGCATCTGGCAGCGCGAGGACTTCCGCAGCGCGCTGGAGCTGGCCACCCCCGTCCTGTCCGACGCCATCGAGGCAGTCGTCCGGGGCCGGCAGACCGAGCCCCGGCACGTCCGCCGCACCGCGCTGTCGACGGTCTCCTACCTCCTACGGTGGCAGCACCGGCCGACCCCGCTCGGGCTGTTCGCCGGCACCGCCCCGGTGTCGGTCGGGCCCCGAGCGAGTGCGCGGTGGCGCGACAAGCACCGCGCGATGATCCGGCCGGACGCCGAATGGGTCACCGACATGGTTCTCCGGCTCCAGCGCACCCCCGCGTTGCTGAAGCGGTTACCGCTCGTCGCCAACAACGCCGCCCGCGCACGCGGTGACCGGCTCGTGGCACCGGGTCCGCCCTCCGACGGCCACGCCGTCCTGCTGGCCCCGGTCGAGATATCCGTCCGCAACGCCCGGCCGGTGGCCGCCGCCATGGACGCGGCCCGCACCCCCATCCTCTACAGCGGACTCCACAGCCACCTGCGCGACCGCTTCCCGCAGGCGACACCGGAGAAGATCGACGCCCTTCTCACCAGCCTGGTCGAGCAGCAGTTCCTCATCACCAGCCTCTGGGCGCCCATGACCACCGTGGACGGCTTTCAGCACCTGTGCCGCGAACTGGACCGGCTCCAGGCGGACGACGTCCCCGAGGTGCGGGACCTGGTCCACGCGCTGTACGCGCTGCGCGACGACGTGTCCGCCCACCAGCCGACGCTTTCCGACACCAGCGTGAGCGCCGTCGCCGCGCGGATGCGCGCACTCACCACCGTCACCCCGACCCCGCTGCTCATTGACACCGCCCTCGACTGCGAGACCCAGCTCCCGCAGCCCGTGATCGCGGAAGTGCAGGCAGCCGTGTCGGCCCTCTACCGGACCACCCCGCAGCCCTACGGCTACCAGCACTGGCGCGACTACCACCGCCGCTTCCGGGCCCGGTACGGCGTCGGGGCCCTGGTGCCGGTAATGGACCTGGTCGCCGACAGCGGTCTGGGCCTGCCCGCCGGATACGTCGGCTCCGAACGCGGCGCCGCCCTGAAGGTGCGCACCGACCGCGATGAACTGCTGCTCGCGCTGATGCAGCAAGTCCTCCTGGACGGCCGCGATGAACTGCGGCTGACGGACGACATGGTCGACGCCTTGGAGAAGGCCGCCGGAGAGGACGAGCGGCTGTTCGTACCCCGGGTGGAGGCCGCCTTCGAAGTCCACTCACCCAGCACCCGGGCACTGTCCAGCGGCACCTTCGATGTCCTCCTCACCGCGGTCCCCCGCCCCGGCAGCAGCATGGCCGGCCGGTTCGCCCACGTCCTGCCGCCCGAGCATCAGGACGCGCTCGCCGCCACGTACCACGGGGCGCCGGACGCCCTCACGGCGCAGCTCGTGTTCCCGCCGCGCCGCCACCGCAACGAGAACGTCACCCGTACGCCGCGGCTGCTGCCGCACGTCATCGAGCTGTCCGGCCACCAGGAGACGGACGAGACAACGATCCCGCTCGCCGACATCGCCGTCACCGCGGACCCGCGCAGCTTCCACCTCGTGCAGCTCTCCACCGGCCGGCGCATCGACGTGCGGGTCCTGCACGCCCTGGAGGGCGGGACACAGACCCCACCACTGGCCCGGTTCCTCGCCGAAGTGGCCAACGGGCGGTACGCCGCCTACAAGCCGTTCGACTTCGGCGCCGGCGCCCGGCTCCCGTTCCTCCCCCGGGTGCGCTACCGCCGCACCATCCTCACGCAGGCCCGATGGCTGCTGAGGGCCGACGACCTGCCCGGCCGCAAAGCCTCGACCGAGGAGTGGGAGGACGCCTTCACCGCCTGGCGGGACCGGCTACGGGTCCCCATGCAGGTCGCGATCATCGAGTACGACCAGCGCCTTCCCCTCGACCTGTCCCACCCGGTCCACCGCCGGGCCCTGCGCGCCCACCTCGACAACGCCCGGCGCCTGGAGCTGCGCGAGGTCCCGGACGCAGACGCCCACGGCTGGATCGGACGGGCACACGAGATCTGGCTCTCCCTGGGCCGGTTGCAGCCGGACACCGCCGATGTGCCCCGGCCGCGCCCCGCCGCCCCGCCGGCCCCCGGGCGGCACCTTCCGGGCGCCGGTGACGTCCTGCTCGCGCAGCTCCACGCCCACCCGCGCCGCTACGACGAGATCCTGAGCCGCCACCTGCCCAGCCTCCTCGCCGCGTTCGGCGACACCCCGCCCCTCTGGTGGTTCACCCGGCACCGGGAGATGGCCCGCCCGGACGCCGACCAGCACCTCGACCTCACGCTGCACCTGCCGCCGGACGCATACGGGGCCGCCGCCCAACACGTTCGTACCTGGGCGGACAGCCTGCACGGGACCGGTCTGGCGGCCGGGCTCGTCCTGGCTCCCTACCAGCCGCAGACCGGGCGCTTCGGCAGCGAGGCAGCCATGGACGCCGCTCACCAGGTGTTCGCCGCAGACTCCGCCGCCGCCCTCGCACAGATCCAGCTCACCGAGCGCACCGACGCCGTCGCCCCGCAGGCCCTCGCCGCGGCCAGCGCCCTGCACCTCGTCACGCCCCTGGCGCCGGACACCGCGGCGGCCGAGGAGTGGTTGGTGCGCAACCTCCCCCAGGGCAAGGGGCGACTGAACCGGGCCCTGCGTACCCAGGTGCTCGAACTCGCCGCGCCGAACGGCGCCTCCGCGCTCGCGGCCCTCCCCGGCGGCTCTGCGGTCGCCGAAGCATGGCGGGCCCGCGTCGTCGCCGTGGACACCTACCGAAACGCCTTGACCGGCCAGCGTGATCCCCTCGGCGTCGCCCGGTCGCTCCTGCACCAGCACCACGTCCGGGCCCTGGGCGTCGACCCGCGCGCCGAGGAGACCACGATCCGGCTCGTACGAACTGCGGCCCTCCAGCACAGGATGGCGGCCCGATGACCGCGCCGGCCGTCACCACTGCGGCGATCCTGGAGCAGTACACCGCCCGCCTCGCACAACCCGCTCCGCCGTCCCCGGACGAGCCTTGGGCGGTGCAGTCCCTCGCCGACGGCGCCGCCGGAATCAGCCTGCTGCACATCGAGATGGCCAGCCGTCACGGCGGCTCCTGGCGCCCCGCCCACCGATGGATCACCGCCGCAGCGGCCGGGCACATCAGCGCGGCCGACACCGCCGGACTGTTCCTCGGCGCCCCGGCCCTCGGCTTCGTCCTCACCACCGTCCCGCCGTCCTTCCAGCACCTGTACGAACCGGCGCGCCGGACCCTGCACCAGCACATCACCGACCTGACCCACCGCCGCGTGGACGCCGCGCTCACCCGCATCCGCAAGGGCGACCTGCCCACGTTCGCCGAATACGACCTGTTCTACGGCCTCACCGGCATCGGGGCGTACCTCCTGCGGACCGACCCCGAAGGGCTCCCCCTGGAACGGGTCCTGAAGTACCTCGTGGCCCTGACCCGCCCCCTTGTCCCCGACGGCCGCGGCCTGCCGGGCTGGTGGGTCCGCCACGACCCGGCCCGTGGCGAGTCCCTCCACTACCCGGGCGGCCACGGCAACTTCGGTGCCGCCCACGGCATCACCGGCCCGCTCCTCCTACTGGCCCAGGCCGTGCGCCGCGGCATCACCGTCAGCGGCCACCGCGAAGCCATCTGGAGCATCTGCGAACACCTTGACGCCTGGTGCCAGCTCAGTCCCTCCGGTCCCTGGTGGCCCGAGCACATCTCGCGCCGCGACCTCAACCTCGGGCGCCCGCACCACGACGCTCCCACCCGGCCGAGCTGGTGCTACGGAACCACGGGCATCGCACGAGCCGGGCAACTCGCCGGGCTCGCCCTGCGCGCCCCCGACGTCCAGGCGTTCTACGAGGACGCCCTGTACCGCGCCCTGACCGACCCCGAACAGCTCGCCCACGTCACCGACTCGGGTCTGTGCCACGGCTGGGCAGGCATCTACCAGACCGCCACCCGCGCCGCTGCCGACGCCCGCGACCCCCGCCTTCAGACCCTCCCGAAGCGCCTCGGCAACATCCTCGCAGCGAACGCCCAGCCGTGCCTTCCCGAGCCCGGCCTGATCAACGGCGACGCCGGTACCGCGCTCGCCCTCACCACCTACGCCTCACAGCAGGCCCCGATCTCCGGATGGGACGCATGTCTCTTGATCAACTGATCTTGACGGAGCCGAGCCCGGTCCAGCGCGCGGTCTCCGCTGCCCTCACCGGCTTGCCGATCCCCGAAGTCGCAGCTCAGTACGGGATGGAACCGACGATCCTGTCCGACGCCGTGGCGGTCTACGACCAAGCCGGCCGGGAGGCCCTGGCCCGCCACGCCGCCGCCACCGACTGGTGGCATGTGTACCTCCACTTCACCGACTGGACGGCCGCCGACACCACCTTCACCACGCACGTGCTCCCCGTGCTCGGGGAGGCAGAGGCCACCGGGCTCATGAGCGGCTGGTGGTACACCCGCAAGCACCCGTGCTGGCGCCTGCGCCTTCGTCTACAGCCCGAGGCCGGAACCAAACTGACCCTCGGCGACGGCTTCGACCGTCTTGTCTCCGACGGGCATCTGCACCGGTGGTGGCCCGGGATCTACGAGCCGGAGACCGCAGCGTTCGGGGGCGCGGTCAGCATGATGGCTGCGCACGCGCTGTTCGTCACCGACAGCCGAGAGGCGCAGCAACTAAGGCAGCGCGGGGACCTGGCCGTGGGACCGCGCGAGCTGTCCGTTCTCCTCTGCACGATCATGATGCGCGCCGCGGGTCTGGAGTGGTACGAGCAGGGGGACGTGTGGCACCGCGTCATCACGGAAGAGCACCGATCGGCCGTGAGCGACGTCCCGGCAGACCGGCTCGACGCCCGCGCGCAGGAGATCCGGCCGCTGCTCTTCGCCGACAGTGATGTCCTGCTGCGCCCCGGCGGGCTGTTGGAACCCGTCGCCGAGTGGGCCGCCGCCTTCCGCAGCACGGGGCAGGAACTCCGCCGTGCCGTACAGGACGGGACGCTCGACCGGGGGCTGAGGCAGGTGCTCAGCTATCACGTGATCTTTCACTGGAACCGGCTTGGGCTGTCCATGCGGGGACAGAGCGTCTTGGCCTGGGCAGCGAGGGCGGCGATCCTGCACCGGGAAAGCGGGACATAGGTGGGCCGCGAGCCGTGTAAACCGCCAGGGGCCACCAGCTGTAGGCCCCGGAGAAGCGACCCATAGTCGTGCGAGATAGGACTTGCCATGACCGTTCCATCGCGGCAGAAGCAATGAGTGAGCCTCGGATTGCTGTTCGGGGGCCACCCACAGGGCTTCGAGCTCCCGCCGCCCGTCTCCGGTGGCTACGGCGTCTTCGAACGGCCCCACCCGTCTCCAGGGCAGATGACCGGTGGGGCCACTTCAAGCCGCCCCTCGATCTTCACGAAGTGCGGCCGACTCGGGCCGCCCTGGTGGGGCCGTTCGAAGACGCCGTAGCCAGTCTCCGGGCCCCCGCCCGCCACCGAGGTGACCGCCGATGAGCGGGAGGCCAAGGAGGTGATGCGTACGGCCGGCTACGAGCCGAGGGGGCCTTACCCCGGTGCCCGCTCGATGCCTTGGCCGAGCGAGTGCACCGACTGCGGGGCGTCCCGTAAACCCTCGCTCCAGGCCCAGGGCACCACGCTGCGGATCCTGTCAGGCAAGGTGATCACCACCGCCCAGGATCACTGGTTCCGCAGGGCGATCGATGGGCCGACCGTGATCGCATCCGACTCGGCCGAGGCGGGCATCGACACGCACAGCTACAGGAGATGGGACTGGACGAGGATCAGGCGCAGCGGCTGGTGCAGGGTGAGCTCGACATGGGCGTCTCGCACTGCAAGGACCCGTGGGACTCACCGTTCAGCCCGCGCGGCGAGTTGTGCGCGGTCGCGCCGCTGCGCTGTCTGGAATGCCGCAACGCGTGGGTGCTGCCCAGCCAACTGCCGCAACTGATGCTGTTCGCCGAGCATTTGGAGAGGGTGCGCCGCAGGCTCGATCCAGTGACGTTCACCCGCCAGTGGGGCCAGTCCTACGTCAACCTACAGGCCGCCCTGGACGAGCGTACCGATCAGGAGAAGGCCCTGGCACAGCAGCACATCGACGCGGGGACGGGCCCGTCTGGACCTGCCGCTGTCCGCGCACGTGGAGTTCGACGCGTGATCATCCCCAATACCGGCGGGCACACACATTCCCTTTTCCGGCAGGACACCGATCAGCCCGGGCGCCTGCCGATTGCGGGCAGGAAGCGGCCGGTACGTGCGGCGTACTGCACGTACGCGGGGCCGTGGACACGACGCAGGTAGGGCTCCTCGACATAGCGGACCTGGATTTCCAGGCCGACCAGGAGCAGCAGTGGGCCGGGCAGCGCGATGAGGTTGGGAACGAGGAGGGCCAGGCCCGCCGCCCAGGCGAGGGCAGCGGTGTAGATCGGATTGCGGACGAGGGAGAACGGGCCATGGGTGATCAAGGCGGTGCGCTCGGCCGGGTCGACATCGTCGCGCCAGGAGGCACCCATGGCGTTCTGCGCGCCGACGACGGCGGCGATGCCCAGCGCGGCCAGCACTGCGCCCGACGCCCGAAGACCCGGCTGGTCGAGAACGGGGGCCGCCGGAAGACCCAGCAGTTCGGCAACGGGAGCAGCCACCCCCGTCAGGAGACTGCCGGCTATCAAGGCGGCGCGGGCCCACTGCTGCGCAGGCCCCGCCGCACGGGCCCGCCGGACGCCGGTATCCCCAGTCCGGTGGTACTGGATGAGGATCCTGGCCACCCCGGCCAGCAGCAAGAACGCGGCGAACAGGACAAGCGCAAGGACGGCCACGACTTCTCACCTCCTCCTTCGTGTCTTCGTGTCCCGCCGTCAGGCGGCTGGGGAACTCGCCCTGCCGGGTTTGGGGGCCGGGCGGCGCCAGGACAGAGCAACGACGGCCAGACCGCCGCAGACGATGAAGACGTCGGCGAGGTTGAAGGTGGGCCACCAGCCAGTGTGTAGGTAGTCGGTGACGACCCCGTCGCCGGCACGGTCGACCAGGTTCGCGGCCGCACCGGCGAGGATCACGGCGAGTGCCGCGGCCGCGGCCTTCGACTGCGGGGCGGTCCGCCAGGCGAACACGCCGACCCCGGCGGTGATCAGGGCAGTGAAGGCGACCACCACCCAGGAGGGCAGAGTGTCGCCCATGGAGAAGGCGACACCGGGGTTGAACGCCAGGCGCAGCTGGGCGAAGTCGGGGCCGATCGGTGCGTCGGCCAGGGCGCTTTGGGCCCAGGTCTTCAGGGCGAGGTCGGCTGCGGCCAGGGCGGCGGCGCCGGCCGCGAGGGCCGTGCGCCGCCGGGCCGCCGAGGACACGCGAGTGGTGTGCTCGGGCATATTTCAGACTCCTGCCGCCGCGGGGACGGGCTGGTCGGCTGCCTTGGCCACCGGGGCCGGGGGCAGGGGACGGGTGCGTCCGGCGCGGACGCCGTTGCCGATGACGACGACCTCGAAGAGTTCGTGGACGGCGACGACGGCGGCCAGGCTCATGACGCCGAACGCGGCGAGCGGGATGAGCAGGGTGATCAGGCCCAGGGACATGCCGACGTTCTGCAGCATGATCGCGCGGGAGCGGCGGGCGTGGTCGAGGGCCTGGGGCAGGTGGCGCAGGTCCTCGCCCATCAATGCGACGTCGGCGGTTTCGATGGCGACGTCGGTGCCCATGGCGCCCATGGCGATGCCGGTGTCGGCGCTGGCCAGGGCGGGGGCGTCGTTGATGCCGTCGCCGACCATCGCGGTCGGCCGCTTCTCGCGCATGGACCGGATGAGGGTGGCCTTGTCCTCGGGGCGCAGGTCGGCGTGGACCTCGGTGATGCCGGCCTGGGCGGCCAGGGCGGCGGCGGTGCGCTGGTTGTCGCCGGTGAGCATGGCCACGGTGTAGCCGGAGGCGTGCAGTCGGGAGACGACCTCGGCGGCCTCGGGGCGCAGTTCGTCGCGTACGCCGATGGCGCCGATGACGTGTCCGTTGTATTCGACGAGGACGGCGGTGGCGCCGGCGTTCTGCAGGGCGGTGATGTCGTCGGCGAGGGTGCCGGGCTCGATCCAGCCGGGGCGGCCCAGGCGTGCGGGGCGGCCGTCGACGGTGCCGGTCAGTCCGGCGCCGGTGACCGCTTCCACGGCGTCCGCGTGCGGGTGCTGGGGTGCGGCGGCCAGGATGGCGCGGGCCAGGGGGTGCTCGCTGCGGGACTCCAGCGCCGCGGCGATCTCAAGGACGCGCTTGTCGCTGCGGCCGTCGACGGAGACGGTGCGGATGACGGTGGGTTCGTTGCGGGTCAGGGTGCCGGTCTTGTCGAGCGCGACGGCTCGGATGCGGCCGAGGGCTTCGAGGGCGGCGCCGCCCTTGACCAGGACGCCGAGGCGGCTGGCGGCGCCGATCGAGGCGACCACGGTGACCGGGACGGAGATCGCGAGCGCGCACGGCGAGGCGGCGACGAGGACGACCAGGGCGCGTTCGATCCAGGTCTGCGGGTCGCCGAGGATGCTGCCGGTGACAGCGATGATCGCGGCGAGGACCATGATGCCGGGCACCAGCGGCTTGGCGATCTTGTCGGCAAGCCGCTGGGCGGCGCCCTTGCGGGACTGCTCGGCCTCGACGATCTTCACGATCCGGGCCAGGGAGTTGTCGGCCGCGGTGGCGGTCACCTCGACCTCCAGCACACCGGTGCCGTTGATCGACCCCGCGTACACCGCCTCGCCCACGCCCGCCTCGACGGGGACGGACTCGCCGGTCAGCGCGGAGACGTCGAGCGCGCTGCGGCCGGAGCGGATCGTGCCGTCGGTGGCCACGCGCTCACCGGGCTTGACCAGCAGCAGATCGCCCATCTTCAGGGTGGCCGGGTCCACGGTGACCTGGGCCCCGTCGCGCAGCACGGTGGCCTCGCTGGGCACCAGGTCGAGCAGGGCGCGCAGGCCGCGGCGGGTGCGGGCCAGGGAGTACTCCTCCAGGCCCTCGCTGATGGAGTAGAGGAAGGCGAGCATGGCCGCTTCCTCGACCTGGCCCAGGATGACGGCGCCGACGGCGGCGATCGTCATCAGCGTGCCGACGCCGATCTTGCCCTTGGCCAGGCGGCGCAGGGTGCCGGGCACGAAGGTCCAGGCGCCGGCGGCCAGGGCTATCGCGTTCAGGACCAGCTGGACCGTCTCCGACCCGCCTGCCAGGCCGGTGAGGAAGCCGGCCAGCAGGAACACTCCGCCGACGGCGGCCCACTGCAGTTCGCTGACCTGCCAGATCTTCTCCGGCGCGGCCTCTTCGGCCTCGTCACCGGTGCGCGGCTCGTCGCCGCTGCATCCGCAGGCGTCACCCATGGTTGTTCTCCTTGCGCTGAGCGGCCGCCGGGGTGCGGCCGTAGGTGGGGCACAGGTCGACTGCCTCGCCGGTCGCGGCCAGCAGGTCCTCGGCCGAGGCCAGCAGGTCCAGCAGCTCGGGGCGGGCCAGGAAGTAGAACGAGGATCGGCCCTCGGCGCGGGAGTCGATCAGTCCGCACTCGCGCAGGCAGGCCAGGTGCGCCGAGACCGTGGACTGCGCCAGGCCGAGCGCCTTCACCAGGTCGACCACCCGCGCCTCGCCCTCGGCCAGGCGCATCAGGATCGCCAGGCGGGCCGGCTCGCCCAGGGAGCGGAACAGGGCCACGGCAGCCGACGGCGCCCCGCACGACGTCGTGGTGGCCGCCGGGGCCACCCCCATGTTATTCATCGTCATGCAACGATGATAGCGAACCTGGACGATGCATTGACAAGGGGCCGGACCGCACTGATGAACTAGGTCCGAGGCGCACCGCGCGCGCCTCGCCTTCGGGGATGCCACCGAAGGGCGGCCGCCCGTGATGATGGACAGCGAGTGCAGTTGACGCCCACCCTGCCCGCGACACCGCACTCACGACGGGACTGGACGAATCGCCCGGATTTCACACAACGAAGCCGCGAAGGGCGCGAAAGTTACTTTCTGGTTTCATCGCCACAGGTCGATGATATCGCTAGGATCCGATATCGGAACGGTCGGCGGGGGGTCGGCCGCATCGCCTATGGGGGTTGAGATGCACGTTCTGATTGTTGAGGACGACCAGCGGATCGCGGATGCGCTCGGGGAAGCCATGCAGCGATTCGGCCACGACGTGACCAGGGTGGCCACCGGTCGTGAGGCGTTGACGGTGGCGGAGAGCACCGAGTTCGTTCTACTTGACCTGGGGCTTCCGGACTTGGACGGGCAGGAGGTCTGCCGCCGGCTGCGGGAGCGGTCGTGGGTGCCGATCATCGCGGTCACGGCCCGCGCGGAGGAAGTGGACCGGATCCTGCTGTTGCAGGCAGGGGCGGACGACTATCTGATCAAGCCCTACAGTATGCGCGAGCTGCTGGCCCGGATGGATGCGGTGGCGCGCCGGGTCACCGGCCCCGCTGCCGCCGCCGGTGGCGAGTCCCGTGAGGACCGCTGGGCTGCGGGTCCTTTGGTGTTGGACCTGCGTACTCGTCAGGTCGAGGTGCACGGTGTGCCGGTGGGTTTGACGCGGCGCGAGTTCGACCTGCTGGCGGCCCTCGCGGCCGACGCGGGGGCCGTCCGTGCCCGCGAGGACCTGATCAACGAGGTGTGGGACGTCAACTGGCACGGGTCGACTAGGACGTTGGACGTCCACGTCGGATCTCTGCGCAACAAGCTCGGCGTCCGGGAGTGGATCGAGTCGGTGCGGGGAGTCGGGTTCCGCCTGGCGGTGCCCGATGCGGCCTGACGCCAGCGACAGGGCGGGGCCGCGCCGCGGGTTCGGCGGGCAGACCGGATGGAAGGTAGGCAGCGTGCGGGGTCATCTGGTCGCTGCCCTGGTCGTGTTACCGACGGTGGTGCTGGTGGTGCTCGGGCTCCCGCTGGCCGCGGAGCGCGACGACCGGGCAGTGCGGCAGCTCACGCAGATCCGCACCCAGCAGGCACGGGAGATGAAGGACCTGGCCGCCGGTGTGGTGCGCAGCGGCGACTCGGACCGGGCCCGCAGGCACATCGCCGACTTCCAGGACCGTACCGGCGGACGGATCCAGCTCTATGACACGACGGGCCGGGCGTTACTGGGGGCGCTGTGCATCCTCTCGCCCGAGGAGCTGCGGGACGAGGAGCCGGTACAGGCGGCGCTCAGGGGTGACTTCAGGGACTCGGCTGAGCAGCGGGTGTCCTGGCAGGCGGGGGAGCTGGTGGTCGCCGTGCCCGTCGTCGACGGTGGGGTGCTGGTGGGAGTGGTGGTGATCTGCTCGTTCCTCGACGACCTGCAGATCGACGTGCTGACGGCATGGGTCATCATCGCTGTCATCGCTCTTCTGGCACTGGCGGTGGCCGCCTTCCTGGCGGAGCCGCTGGCCCGTTGGATCTTGAAGCCCATCCGGTACTTGGAGCGGGCCGCGCTGGATTTCGCCGCCGGGGATCACGATGCGCGGGTCCCTGTGGATCAGGGGCCGCCGGAGCTTCGGGTGCTGGCGGAGACGTTTAATCATCTGGCACAGCAGGTCCAGCATCAGGTCCAGGTCCAGCAGTCGTTCGTCGCCGATGCCAGTCATCAGCTGCGCTCACCGCTCGTGGCGCTGTCCTTGCGTCTGGAGAACCTTGAACCGTATGTCGACAAGGACGGCGCCGCGCGCCTGGCTCAGGCGCTGGCCGAGGCGGAGCGGATGAGCCGCATCCTCAACGCTCTTTTACTCCTGGCCCGTTCGGAGACCGAGGATCAGCCCGCTCACCCGGTCGACGTTCTCGCGGTGCTGGAGGAGCGGGTGGCGTCCTGGCGGACGGTGGCGGCCCCCCGGGCGGTGGAGATCGACATCGTCGAGGGGCGCGAGCTGCTGGGCGCGGCGATCCCGGGCACGCTCGACCAGATCCTCGACGTCTTCCTCGACAACGCTGTGCGCGTCTCCCCAAGGGGCAGCTCGATCCGATTGCGGGTCGTGGCCGACGAGGGGGTCGTGGCGGTGCAGTGCCAGGACCAGGGGCCGGGCATGAGCGCCGCGGATCGCTCGCGGGCTTGCGACCGGTTCTGGCGTGGCCCCGACGCCGAACCCGGTGAGGGATCCGGGCTGGGGCTGGCGATCGCCGCGAGTCTGGCGCGCGCCAACGGCGGCGAGGTGCTGCTGGAGCGTGCACCCGCCGGCGGCCTGCATGCCGAGGTGCGGCTCCCCAACTGGCAGCCAGCCCTCACCTGCTCGGGTCCCGCCGCACTCGAATCGAGGCGGAGGTGATCTTGTCCCCTTTCCTGTACGTGCCTTGCATGTGCGCTGCCGGTTTGCTGACCTGCGGCTCTTTACGCTGACGCCGTGCCCGCAGCGTGACGCACTGACTGCACGCGCGGATGAATGTGGCAGGCGTCCCTGCCCCTCCGGTGCCCACTGTGTGCGCCGGCCCTTGATTTCTTCCATCTGTCGGCCCCGTCGTGGGCCGGACTCACCCCCTAGGAGGAGGCGTGGGAACCCGACCCACTGCCCGCACCACCGTGACAACCGAACCGGCCAGCCCTGCTCCGCCACCACCGTCCCCCGCGGGACTCGCGCGCTTGGGCACATGGCTCGCCCGGCGCCGGGTGCTGGTACTCCTTCTCACCCTCGCCGCACTCGTGGTCGCGGTTCCCTTCGGCTCCGACGTGGAGAGCCGCCTCTCCGAGGGTGGCATCACCGCCCCCGGCTCGGAAGCCGCGCGCGCCGATGAGCTGCTCAACACCCGCTTCGAAGGCGGCTCCCCGCACCTGGTGTTCATCGCCAAGGCCGCCAGTTCCGTCGACGCAGCCGACGCCGCGAAGGAGGGCCAGGCCCTGACCGACCGCCTGGCCAAGGAACCGGGCGTGGTGCAGGCCGCCTCATACTGGTCTCTGGGCAACTCCGAGGCACTGAAGGCCAAGGACGGGAAATCGGCCCTGATCATGGTGCGACTCGCCGGAGACGAGGACCAGGTCCGCAAGCACGCCAAGCGCGTGATGCCCACCGTCATCGGCGAGCAGGGCCCGTTTAAGCTGACCGCCACCGGGGCCACCGCGGTGCGCATGGAGATCGAGAAGCAGAGCGAGGAGGACCTGGTCAAGGCCGAGATGCTGTCCGCGCCTCTGGTCCTGATCATCCTGCTGCTGGTGTTCGGCAGCGTGGTCGCCGCCAGCACACCGCTCGCCGTGGGCGTGCTGGCCGTGATCGGCTCGTTCGTCGTCCTGCGGCTGCTCGACATGGTGGTCCAGGTGTCGGTGTTCTCGGTGAACATCACCACCGCGCTGGGCCTCGGCCTGGCCATCGACTACAGCCTGTTCATCGTCACCCGCTTCCGCGAGGAACTGGCCGCGGGGCGTGAGGTGCACCCGGCGATCGCCGAGACCATGCGCACCGCCGGCCGCACCGTGCTGTTCTCCGCACTGACGGTCGCCCTGTCGCTGTCGGCGATGCTCGTCTTCCCCATGTACCACCTGCGCTCCTTCGCCTATTCCGGCATCGCGGTGGTGGCCCTGGCCGCGCTGGGCTCGGTCATCGTCCTGCCCGCCCTGCTGGCGGTGCTCGGCCGCCGGGTGGATGCGTGGAACGTACTGTGGTGGCGCCGCAAGTCGAAGAACAGCGGCGCGCGCAGTGACCGCGAAGGGTTCTGGCACCGGCTGGCCATGGCCGTCATGCGCCGCCCGCTGCCCTTCGCCCTGACCGTGACCGCGGTACTGATCGCGCTCGGCATCCCCTTCCTGCGGGTCGAGTTCGCCGACAGCGACGACCGGGTCCTGCCCGCCAGTTCTGCCGCCCACCAGGGCGCGCAGGTGCTGCGCGAGCAGTTCGACAGCCAGGAAGGCTCACCCATCGCCGTCGTCCTGCCCGACCTGGACCCCCAGACGGACTCCAAGGACGTGGCCGCCTACGCCACCGCACTGTCCAAACTGCCCGATGTGACCCGGGTGGACGCCGCCACCGGCTCGTACAACGCGGGCCGTGAGGTGGCTCCGCCCAGCGAAATCTCCCAGCGGTTCGCCGCCAAGGGCACGGGATCCGGCACCTGGCTGTCGGTGACGTCCGACACCGAGCCGTACTCCCAGCGCGGCATGTCACTGGTCTCCACCGTGCGAGCCGTCCCGTCGCCCTCAGAAAGCCTGGTCGGCGGGCAGGCGGCCCTGCTGGTGGACTCCAAGGACACCCTGGGCGACAAATTGCCCTGGGCGCTGGGCATCATCGCCGCCTCCACCCTGCTGCTGCTGTTCCTGTTCACCGGCAGCCTCCTCATCCCACTCAAGGCCATCGTGCTGAACCTCCTCAGCCTCACCGCCACCTTCGGCGCCATGGTCTGGGTCTTCCAGGAAGGGCATCTGCGCTGGTTGGTCGGTGACTTCACCGTCACCGGGGCGATCGACATCGACACACCGGTGCTGATGTTCTGCGTCGCTTTCGGCCTGTCCATGGACTACGAGGTCTTCCTGCTCTCCCGGATCAAGGAGGAGTATCACCGCACTGGCGACAACGTCTCCGCGGTCGCGTGGGGCCTGGAGCGCACCGGCCGCCTGGTCACCGCTGCGGCCGTCCTGGTCGCTACCGTCCTGCTGGCATTTGCCACCTCCGGACTCACCCCGCTGAAACTGCTCGGGGTGGGCCTGGCGCTGGCCGTCATCGTGGACGCCACTCTGGTACGAGGCATCCTCGTGCCCGCCTTCATGCGCCTGGCCGGCCGCGCCAACTGGTGGGCCCCCCGCCCACTCGCCCGCCTGCACAAGCGCATCGGCCTCGACGACTGACTCCCCTCCACCCTCCAGCACCTACCTGCCGCCCCGGCGTCCTCGACGACACCGGGGCGGCCTCGTGTCCCTGGCATCCGCCCGGCTGGCAAGTTCAAGGAACGACACATTCCCATTCATGCGAAGCCCTGTTCGAGAGCTGCATATGCGTTGGGCGGGTTCTGCATGGCCGGTTCGTAGCGTCATGGGTGTCGCCTCAAGCACGGCCCAACCAGCCTGTGGTAAGCGGCAGTTCGTTGATCAGCACACGACACGGTGGGGGACGCCGGGAATGAAGTTCTTGCAACGCGAACGCGCCGCTCTTGAAGAGGCGATGCCCGGACTGGACCAGCAACTGGCCGACCACTCACTCATGGACCTGGAGAGGGCCGGCGGGCCGGGACTGGCCGCCTTCACCGAGGCCGGCGGGCCCGCGCTCCTGGTGCCCGCCGAACACGGCGGCAGCGGCGCGAGCCTGCTGACCGCCGTACGGGTCCAGCGCGCGATCGGCGCCCGCTCGCCCTCGCTGGCCGTGGCCACCACCATGCACCACTTCTCCGTCGCCTCCCTCGTCGAGGCAGCCGCCATGACCAACGGCCTGGAGTGGATGCTGCTGGCCGCCATTGCCAAGGACCGGCTCCTGCTCGCCTCCGGATTCGCCGAGGGCCGCACCGGTCAGGGCATCCTCTCCCCCAACCTCACCGCCCGCACCGAGGGCGAGAAGGTGTGGCTTAGCGGGTCGAAGAAGCCCTGCAGCCTGGCCCGGTCGATGAATCTGCTCACCGCCTCCGTCGCGCTGCCGGGCCCCGACGGCACACCCCAGCTCGCGATCGCCCTGATCCCCGCGGAAGCCCCCGGGGTGAGCGTACGGCCGTTCTGGGGCAGCCCGATCCTGGCCGGAGCCGAGAGCGACGAGGTCGTCCTGGAGGACGTGGAAGTGCCGGCCGAACTCCTGGTGCGCACCGGTGTCACCAACGACGGACGCCTCGACCACCTGCAGACCGTCGGCTTCGTCTGGTTCGAACTGCTGATGACCGCCAGCTACCTGGGCGCGGCCTCCGCGCTGGTCGAACGCACCCTCGCCAACACCAAGGTCGACGCGGCGGTGCGCGCCGAGGCCGCCACCGCCCTGGAAGCGGCCGTCCTCGCCGTCGAGGGGCTGGCCGCGTCCACTGAACCGATCGGGCAGGACGCCCTCGCGTCCGCCCTGATCTGCCGCTACGCCGCCCAGGACGCGATCAACCGGGTTCTCGGGCTGACCATCGAAGCCCTGGGCGGTATGGCCTTCATCTCCTCCGCAGACATCGCGTACCTCAATTCCGCCTGTCGCGCGCTGGCCTTCCACCCGCCCTCGCGAGCCCGCATGGCCGCGCCTCTGGTGGACGCTCTGGCAGGCGATCCGCTCCGCATTCCCTGAGCCCGGCCTCAGTCCTTCTGCTCCGCTTCCCCGCCCCGCTCCGGCTGCCGCCGGGGCGCGGGGGCGGATTCTGCGGCGCTCCCCTGGCCTCGTGCCGGAGCGCCGACTACCCGCGCCGCCTGCCCAACTCGGACTCTCGGCGGCGCCTGTCCTCTCGTACGCGCAATCCTGCCCATCCGTGAGGTGCTCGCTCGTGTCTAGTGCTCCCACCGTCCTGCTCACCGGCGCTTCCGGCGTGATCGGTACGGCGCTCCTTCCCGAACTCTCCGACTGCCACGTCATCGCCCTCATCCACCGCACCGCCGTTCCGGGTGCCGACGAGCTGGTTGCCGGAGATCTGACCGCACCGCTCCTCGGCCTGGACCCGGCCGCGTACAGCAACCTGGTCCGACGGGTGGACGCCGTCGTCCACTGCGCGGCGGTCACCGACTTCTCCAGCGGCCCGGAGGCCACCCACGCGCTGAACGAAGCGGGCACACGCCAGATCGTGCGGCTGGTGGCCGACGCGGACGCCGTGCTCTACCACGTCTCGACTGCGTTCGTCGCACGCACCGATCTGACCCGCTCCTCCCTCGGCCACGATTCGGGGGATGCCAGTGCCCGCCCCGAGGACTACCTGGACTCCAAGCGGGCCGGCGAAGAGGTCGTACGTACCTCCGGCATCCCGCACGTGATCATCCGCCCGTCCGTCGTCATCGGCGACTCGCGCACCGGCGAGATCTCCGCTTTCCAGGGCATGCACGGAATGCTCACCGGCCTGCTGAGGGGCATGCTGCCGCTGGTGCCGCTGCCGCCCGACTCGCCCGTCGACTTCATATCGCAGGACGTGGTCGCCGCCACCATCGCCGCCCTCGTCCGGTCGGGGCGACGCGAGGGTGAGATCTGGGTGACCGCCAGCGCGCACGCGCCGAGCACCGGCCGGGTCCTTCAGCTCGTCAGCGAGACCGCGAGCGAGGTCGGTCTGGACGTGGCCGTGCCGCGCACCGTCGGCCCGGAGATGGTCGACCGGCTCATCCGCCCCGTGTTCATCGCCGGCCTGCACCCGCGTGCCCGCCGCCGCTTCGACGACATGCTCGCCATGACCGCACTCTTCGCCGGCGCACAGCCCTTCCCCAGCAGCCTCGGCCTGCCCGGTCTGCCGCCCCATCCCGGCCCGGCCGGTACGGAATCGGCGCTGCGGGCCACCGTGCTGCACCTGGTCCAGGCCCGCGGCCTGGGCCGCCGACTCGCCGAGCAGGTGCCCGCATGAGCGCCCCGACCCTGAGCACTTCCACGGCCGAGGCCGCGACCGTGCCAGAGGTACTGGCCATCTACCGCCGCCACCTCAGCCGCGGCCGGGCCCGCCTCGCCTCCCTGACCGGCGGGGCCATGGAAGTCGCCTCCGACGGGGCCTACGTATGGGACTCCGAAGGCAAGCAGTACCTCGACTGCGGCGGCTACGGAGTCTTCCTGCTCGGCCACCGCCACCCCAAGGTCGTCGAGGCAGTCATCGACCAGATCCGGCGCCACCCCATGGCCACCCGGATCCTGCTGGAGCCGGTGGCGGCCACCGCCGCACAGAAACTGGCGGCCATCACCCCGCCCGGCCTGGACTACGTCCACTTCGTCAACTCCGGCGCGGAGGCCACCGAGACCGCCATCAAACTCGCCCGCGCCCACGGCAAGCACCGCCTGATCTCCGCGACCGGCGGCTACCACGGCAAGACCACCGGAGCACTGGCCGTCACCGCCAAACCGCTCTACCAGGACCCGTTCCGCCCCCTGCTGGCCGCCGAGCACGTGCCCTACGGTGACGCCGAGGCGCTGGAGAAGGCCCTGGCCGGCGGGGGCCCGGCCTGCGTCATCCTCGAACCCGTTCAGGGTGAGGGCGGTGTCGTCATCCCCCCGCCGGGCTATCTCGCGCACGTCCAAAGGCTGTGTGCCGAGCACGGCACTTTCTTCGTGCTGGACGAGATTCAGACGGGGCTCGGGCGGCTCGGATCCTGGTGGGGCGCCGACGCCGAGGACATTCGCCCCGACGTGCTGCTGGTCGGCAAGAACCTCAGCGGCGGCGTCATCCCCGTCGCCGCGGCCGTCGCCACCGAAACGGCGTACGCCCCATTCAACAAGGACCCGTTCCTGCACACCTCCACCTTCGCCGCCGCCCCCGTGGCCATGGCCGCAGCGGCAGCCTCAGTCGCGGCCATCGGCGGTGAAGGGCTCGTCGAACGCGCCGCCCTCCTGGGCGCTGACATCCTCAGCCGCATCGAGAAGACCCTCGCCCCGCTGCTCGGCGGGCCGGTCACCGACATCCGCGGCCAGGGCCTGCTGCTCGGCATCGAGCTCGCCAACGCGCACGCCGCGGGCGAACTCGTCCTCCACCTGATGGAAGCGGGCCTGCTGGTCAACCACTCGCTCAACGCCCACACCGTGGTCCGCCTGACCCCGCCCGCCGTGCTCAGCGACGCCGACCTCGATCGCATCAGCGACGCGTTCACCGGCGCCGCCACCGCCCTGTCCCGCACCGCTCTCTCCCGGAAGGGAACACTCTGACATGCCGCAGGTCACTCTCGACGCGCTCATCCCCGCCGCGACCGCAGGATCCGTCTTCGATCTCCTGCGCGACTTCGCCGCCTACCCCAAGTACACCGACGCCGTCCGCGAAGTGATCGTCACCGACACCGGATCGGACACAATCGACTCCCAGTGGTCGGTCAACTTCCGCAACGGCGTGCTGTGCTGGACCGAGCGCGACATCATCGACGCCGAGGCGCTGACCATCGACTTCACCCAAACCGACGGCGACTTCGACACCTTCTCCGGCAGCTGGAACGTCATACAGGACGACGAGGCGACCACCGTACGGTTCACCGCCACCTTCGACCTGGGCATGCCCAGCCTGGCCGCTCTGATCGACCCGATCGCCTGCGACGCCCTGCTGGAGGCCATCACCCTGATCCTGCGCGGCCTGCTCGGCGAGCACATCACCCTGACCGTCCCCGAACCCGCCCAGGCCGGCGCCGCCGTCACCGGATCCCAGCCGTGAGCGGATCCGTCGCCCTGCACACCCCACACGCGCAGGCCGCGACCGGCGACGCGTTCCGGGACGTCTTCGCCCAGCTGCCCGCCGGAGTGACTGTGGTGACCACCAGCGGTCCCGGCGGCATCGAGCCCAGCGGGATGACGGCCAGCGCCGTCTGCTCGCTGTCCCTGGACCCGCTCCTGGTGCTGCTCTGCCTGAACAACCACAGCAACACCCTGGCCCGCCTCAAGACCACCGGCGCGTTCGCCATCAACATCCTGCGACACGACCAGGCCCACTGCGCCGCACAGTTCGCCGACCGCCGCATCAGCCAGGCCGACCGCTTCGCCCGCACCCCGCACCACCACACCGACGGGCTGCCCGTCCTGACCGAGGCGCTGGCCTGGCTGACCTGCCAGGTCGCCAAGACGCACCCGGGAGGCGATCACACCATCGTCACCGGAGAGGTCCGCACCCTCGGAAGCGGAGCAGGAGACGGCGGCCAGCCGCTGGTCTGGCACTCCCGCACCTTCCGCACCCTCGCCTGACACCGCCCACGCCCCCCTTTCGCCCGATCACGCCAGCAGGAGGACCAGTGCCCAGGGACATCAAAAACAAGGTCGTAGCCATCACCGGCGGCAGCCGCGGCATCGGCCGCGCCACCGCCGAACAGTTCATCGCCGCCGGCGCGAAGGTCGCCATCGGCGCCCGCAACTACGACTTCGCCGCCAAGGTCGCCGCCGACATCAACGCCCACGCCTACGCCCTCGACGTCACCGACCCGGCCAGCATGCGCGCCTTCTGGCAGCAGGTGGAGAGCGACCTCGGCGAGATCGACATCCTCGTCAACAACGCCGGCGAAATGATCGTCAGCCGGTTCGAGAACGAGAGCGACGAGGACACCGCCCACCAGATCGGCGTCAACCTGCTGGGCACCCTCAACGGCATGAAGACCGCGATCGGCCCGATGCGAGCCCGCGGACGCGGCCACATCATCAACATGGTCTCCGCCGTCGGCATGATCGGCCTGCCCGGCTGCGCCACCTACTCCGCCGCCAAGCACGGCGTGGTCGGCCTGTCCGAAGGCGTACGCGCCGAACTCCGCGGCAGCGGCGTCGACCTCTCCATCATCCTGCCCATCCCGGCGCAGACCGAGCTGACCTCCGGAGTCGGCAAGGGCCGCTTCGTACCCCTGCTCACCCCCGACGACATCGCCGGATCCGTACTGCGCACCGCCCGCCGCCCCGTCTACAACCGGTACGTGCCCGGCTGGACCAACCCCGTCACCCGCTCCCTGTTCCTGCTGCCGCAGCCCTGGCGCGACGCGATGGGCCGCTTCCTCAAGGCCGACCAGCTGCTGCGCACCACCGACTTCCAGGCCCGCACCCGGTACGAGACGCGGGTGAAGGTCCCCACCGCGGAAGGAGCCGGTGCATGACCTCCGCACCTCCCACCCCCAACACCAGCAGCAGTAAGGGGGCCGTACGCCGAGGCAACGCGCCCGCCGTCGTCGGCTGGCGCTGGCTGGACAACCTCATCCACGTGCACCCCGCCACCACGGTCGCCATGTTCACCCCGGTCATTGCCGCCGGCATCTGGCTTGCCGTCACCCGCGAACAGGCCGACAACTGGGCACTGGCCGGATGGGCCGGCGCCGGCTACCTGACGTGGACGCTCTCGGAGTACTGGGGCCACCGCATCGTGCTGCACTACGAGCCCGAAAAGGGCTTCGGCGCACGGCTGCACTACATCCTGCACGGCGTCCACCACGACTACCCGCAGGACGCCCGGCGCTCCATCCTCAGCCCCATCCTGAGCATCCCCATGGTCGGCGGAACGATCTACCTCGCCTCCGGGCTGGGCTCGCTCCCGCTGACCTTCGGCGCCGGATACACCTTCGGCTACCTCACCTACGACCTCTTCCACCTCTACCTGCACCACGCCAAGCCGAAGAACCGGCTCATGCGCCACCTGCGCTCCCTGCACATGCGCCACCACTTCCGCGACGACACCCGCGGATTCGGGATCTCAGCCCCCTACTGGGACGAGATCTTCGGCACCTCCATCGCCCGCGAATCCCGCACCACCACAGGTCCGGGCGGCCAAGCAGCCTGAACCCACCCGCCCGGCCAGGTTCGGCCAGGGCCTCAAGACGGCGCGGGCGCCTACGCGGCGAGACGGCTACCCCCCCGAAGTCGTCGATGCCCCCCGCGTGGGCGCCCGCGCCCACCCCCGCGCCACAGCACATC
Organism: Streptomyces sp. NPDC020884; assembly: GCF_044333935.1. Taxonomy (NCBI): domain Bacteria; kingdom Bacillati; phylum Actinomycetota; class Actinomycetes; order Kitasatosporales; family Streptomycetaceae; genus Streptomyces; species Streptomyces sp. NPDC020884. Next base: position 826,483 of record NZ_JBIRRY010000001.1, read on the forward strand.
CGGCAATACCGCCTCATGCAGGTGGGGTGACCGGAGCCGAACGCCACCCGCGAGGAAACCCATGAACTCCGAAACCCTTCTGGCGCGAACCACCCTCCACCCCTCACCCGCCCGCAACTCACGGCCGGCTGAGGAGCCCCAGACACTCACAGCCACCCGCCCGGCGGCCACCGCCGACCGCGACGAAGCCGAAGAGTTCGTGCGCCTCTTCCACACCGAACATCCCGACCAGCCCACCCCGCTGGCCACCCGGCTGCACCAGATCCGCACCCAGATCGACCAGAACGGCACCTACACCCACACCGAGGACGAGCTCACCTTCGGCTCGCGCGTCGCCTGGCGCAACTCCAGCCGCTGCATCGGCCGCCTGTACTGGAAGAGCCTGCGCGTCCTGGACCGCCGACAGACCACCACCCCCGAACAGATCCACCAGCACCTCTGCGAGCACCTGCGCCAAGCGACCAACGGCGGACGCATCCGTCCCACGATCTCCGTCTTCGCCCCCGACACACCCGCCCGCCGTGCCCCGCGAGTGTGGAACGACCAGCTCATCCGCTACGCCGGCTACCGGCAGGAAGGCGGTGGCGTCCTCGGCGATCCGACCTACCTCGCCTTCACCGACACGGTCCGCCGCCTGGGCTGGCAGGCCCCCCAAGGGCCGTGGGACGTGCTGCCGCTCGTCATCGACGCCGACGAGGACAAGCCGCAGCTCTTCGACGTCCCCCGCGGCCTCGTCCTCGAAGTCCACCTCACCCACCCCGACCACCCGCATTTCGCCGACCTCGGCCTGCGCTGGCACGCGGTACCCGCCATCTCCAACATGCGCCTGCGCATCGGCGGCATCGACTACCCCCTCGCCCCGTTCAACGGCTGGTACATGGGAACCGAGATCGGCGCCCGCAACCTCGTCGACACCGACCGCTACAACCTGCTGCCCGCGATCGCCGAGAACCTCGGCCTCGACACCAGCAGTGAGAGCACCCTGTGGCGCGACCGCGCCCTCATCGAACTCAACCGGGCGGTCCTGCACTCCTTCCAGGCGGCCGATGTCAAGATCAGCGATCACCACACCGAGTCCCGGCACTTCCTGACCCATCTGGAGAAAGAAGAGCGCCAGGGGCGCGCCGTGCCGGCCGACTGGAGCTGGATCGTGCCCCCGGTCTCCGGCGGCATCACCCCGGTCTTCCACCGCTACTACGAAGATGCCGACCAGCGCCCCAACTTCTACCTCGACGAGGACGCCAAAGCGCGGGGCCGGGGCGGATGCCCCTTCGGACACTGACCGACCGGGAACCGGCCGGATCACACCTTCGCCCGGCCCTGGCCGAGGTCGTCAACCGGCTCATCAGCAGCGCAGGCGCCACGAGCCCGGAACGGTTCGCTCAGCTGAGCGAGATAGCCGCTCGGGTAACGGGGCTTGTCCGCCATCCCGAGATCGTCGCTGGAGAAGCGTCGGCCGGGGTCGAACGAGTACGTGCCGAGCATCCGGTCCCAGATGAGCGTGAAGAGGCCGAAGTTGACATCACCGGCCCCAGCCCACTTCAAGTGATGGAAGCGGTGCCCCTCGTTCAGGGAGAGCACGGCCCGCAGCGGCCCGACGCGGTAGTCGGCGTTGGAGTGCTGCAGGAGCAGCTGCACCGCCACCGCGAGGGCGAGCACAGCGGCGACGTCGACCGGCAGGCCGACCGCGAGGAGAGGAGCCACCCCCGCGGTCAGTTCCACACTCTGATGCAGAGGGTGCTTCATCAGGCCGTTGAAGCCGTAGAAACGTCGCACCGAATGGTGGACCGCATGCAACCGCCACAAGACGCCCACCTTGTGGCTCGCGAAGTGCACCAGCGTGATCCCCGCATCCGCCACCAGAATCGCGAACAGCACCTGCACGGCGAAGGGCCACCCACCCGGCCACACATCGGCCACGGTGACGAAGGCGGCCAGAACCGGGACCGCCGTGACACTGACGAGAATGAGAGTCTCGTTGACCACCGCGTGCGCGGCGTCACGTCCACCGTCCCCCGCGGAGTCGTTCCACTCCGGCTCGTAGGGAATGAAGCGTTCGGCGGCGAACGATGCGGAGACCGCAGCCGCCAGGAGCGCGAACAGCCACCATCGGGAGGCACCCGCAGCTACGAGAGCGATACCAGCCCCGTTGATCCCCAGCAGCAGGAACGGGGCGTAGAAGTAACGTACGAAGTCGTTGCCCATGCCCGTCAGCGTGCGCCGCGCCGACTCGCACCGCTTGGACGGATCCGCTGCGGTCGCGTCCATGAAAATGGAGCATCAGGTGTTCCATCGGATGGAGCGGAGAACCACCGAGGGGGCGAGACCGAACATCTCGTGAAAGACCCGCGTGAGGTGCGAGCTGTCCGCGAAGCCGGCCCGGTGCGCTGCTTCCGTCAGCGTAGCCCCTTCCCTCACCAGCTCCATCGCACGACGCAATCGCGCCCAGCGCAGGTATACGGGAAACGACAACCCCAGCTCCTCGGCGAACAGGTGGCCGAGCCTGCTCGGGGAAAGATCCACGGCCGCAGCCAGATCCTGCAGCCGCACCGGGCCGCCCAGCAGGGACTGCGTACGGTCGATGGCACGGCGTAATGCTGGGTGACCAACGCGCACCGGACGCGGCCCGCCTGCCAGTGCCCGGAGTGACTCCTGGCCGACCCGGTCCTGAGTGGGCGCCTCAGCCGCACGCTGAGCCGGCCCAGCTGCGGCGGCCCACGCGCCGAGGCGATCCCGCTGCTTACCCGTGAAACAGTCCTGGAGCGTACGTCCGAGGAGCGCGTCCGGGTCGCAGTAGACGAATACGGCCGTAGCTCCCGGACCGTGAACGGCGTGAACAGCCCTCGTGGGAATCAACGCGGCCCGCACCACCAGGCGCTGCCCGTACAAGTCCTGCAGTTCCACCTGCCCCTCCGTCACCACCATCAGCTGTACCGCGGCGTGCGAGTGAAGACCCGTGATGCCGACCCCACCAGCGAACATCAGGCATCCGGGCTCGAGCGTCACGGCGCCACACCAGGCAGTGAGCTTCGAGTCCCGAGCGCTCACGGCCGAGCCGGAGGGACACGCAGCGGCAGAGCAACCCTCCTGCTGATTACGCCTAGAGGCCGTGCCGGTCGCGAACTCGGAAGCTGTCTTGGAACTGCTCACCGCGATCACCTCAATCAGTCAGCGAACGCTGGGGCGTCAGACCCCGGCAATGCTGTTCTTCCCACCCTCCGCTCCGTCCACGAGCGACTATCCGCCAGATCCCCAACCAGCCTCTTCCGAGTGAACCTCACGGCCGACCACTTTCGAGTACGGCCTGTCTCAACCACCACCGCAAGGGCCTGGCTCCAAGGCATCCTCAAGACCCGCGCTGGCAAGCAATGTGAGGGGGCCAGACCGTCTCATAAGGCATGCAGAACGCGGAGAACTCGATCCGACAGGCACCGTGCACGTGACGCACCGGCTCTGGTTCATGGGCACCATCCCGGACGCGTTCCGCGACCGGATGCCCGACAACGCGGTCTTCGCTCTGCCGACCTAGGCACTCTCAGGCACCTTCTACACGGGCGGTGCGTCCTGAGCGCTGTCCGGCGGCGGGCCGGGCTGTGTGTGGTCCATCGCGGTTCGGTTGGCGTACCAGGACTCGGGTTTCGGAGATGACGGCGCCACGGACTCGTCGGCGTCGAGGTGCTGACCCCCGCGCTGGGTTCGCAGACGCCCCTCCTTCTGGAGGCTGGACACTCGGTGGTCCGCGCCGCGAGCAGTGCTGCGAGCCTTGATGGCCTCGGCCCGAAGCTGCTTGGCTGACTCGTTGTCCTTGTCCTTGGCTCGCCGAAGCAGCACGGCCTTCTCCTGCTGCGGCATGTCCGCTTCCGTAAGCACAGCTTCGTGTTCGCTGACGGGTCCGGCCTGCTCGGCAACTTCCTGAAGCCGCGCATTCATCTGCTCCAGCTCCTGTCCGGTCGCCTCACAGGTACGAAGTAGTGCCTCCCGGTCCGCCTCAACCGCAGCACGCTCGTCACCGCGGAGCGCTGGGCGTCGCCCGAAACGACCCGTCGCGGCCAGCTGCTGTTCGAGACCTTCGATACGGGCCTGCGTGCCGTTCAGTCGGGCGGTGCGTTCAGCAATCGTGCTGTCCAGCGCTCGGACTTCGCGGATGGCTGCGGCCCGTTCGGCAACGTCCTGATGGCGGCGGTGGAGTGCGAGCGAGTTCGGGCCTGATCCGGCAGCAGCCTCCCGTTCGGCACGGTCCGCAGCGGCCTCCGCCTTCTCGGCCGCCGTGCTGGTGGCGCGAGCCGCCGTCGCCGCCTTGCGCACAGCGTCGCGCAGGGCTGAATTACTGAGGTGGGCGTACGGACGATCAGCCGTCGGCGCCGCTTCAGGAAGAGTAGTCAGCGCCTCGCGCCGCCCGGCCGTGGCCGGGGTAGATCGGACCTCGGGCTCCGCGCCCTCTCGGAGGGCGTCCGCGTCGTGTAGTTCTCCCGCACCGGGGCCGCGCGGGATCGGCAGATCCGCTACCGCCTGGCGAACATGGGCGGGCACCGCGTTCTTGGGGAGTTCGGAGAGGATCATGCGTTCCTCGGTGCCGTTCTCGATCTCGCGGATGAGGCCGGCGACGGCGCGGTCAAGCTGTTCCTGCTCGGTGAGTGCGTCGCCGCTGCGGGCGCGGTCGGCGTCGGTTTCGTAGACGGAGAGCGGCAGGAAGAGGTGGGACTCCTTCTTGTCGCGACTCATCATCGTGTAGAGCGCGTTTGCCTGGGCTCCGGGACCGTAGACCAGGGCCTCTTGCACGCTGAGACCCTGCGACTTATGGCCGGTGATCGCGTATCCGAGGCTGAGTCCGCCCTGTGCGATGTAGTCGGCCTCGACCCATTCGGCAACGTCACGGTGGCCGTCGGCGGTCTTCTCCCGCCACTCGATCAACACCCGGCGTTCCTCGTCCACGGCCCGCACGATTCCGCGGAGGCCGTTCAGCACGTCTTCGTTCTCGCCTCGGGTCCGCTTGCCCCGGTAGTCGTTGATCCGAAGGAGGACCTGGTCACCGACGGACAGCATCAGCTCACCGCCGCCGGGCAGCGCGTAGGCGTGCTCGGGACCGGTGAGGTCGCCGTTCTCCTTCCGCAGGGCACGAGCCCCGACGTTCAGTTCCTCCACCACCTCGTTGGTGGCGGCAAGCATGAGGAGCTGCTGCACGGCGGTGTGGTCGTCGGTGTGCGCGGCGCGCTTGTCGGCCCAGATGGTGAGCATCGCGGCGAGGGTGGCGTCCTTGTCCGCGAGGGCGTGCACGCGGCCGGTCCCGGCGAATGTGCGGAGTGCTTCCACGCGGTTGTCGTCGCGCCACAGCTCCAGGGCCCGCCGCTCGATCGCGTCCTTCTGCCGGAAGTTCTCGTTGAGACTGAGTCCGCCCACGATGTGGTGCACGGCGGCGAAGGAACCGCCGATGCCGGGCGAGTGCAACTGCTTCGGGTCACCGATGCCGACGACCTTTGTGCCGGTCATCGCTGCGTGGGTGAGGAGTTCGGCGATGTCGCGGTCATCGCACATGGCCGCTTCGTCCACGACTAGCACGTCAACGCCGGTGAGGCCGGGGCCGCCGTTGCGGATGCCGGTAAGCCAGGACGCGAGGGTGCGCGACTCGATGCCTGCCTCGGCCTTCAGGTTCGCGGCGGCGACGGCGGCCGTGCTCGCGCCGGCGATGACGAGACCGTGGGCCTCCCATGCCTGCCGGGCGGTGTCCATGATCGTGGTCTTGCCCGCTCCGGCGATGCCCACGACTGCGTCGATTCCGTGCCCGGCCGTGAGCAGCCGTTCGAGGACGGCGCGCTGTTCGTCGGAGAACGCGAAGGTGCCACCGTGCTGGGCCTCGACGGTGGACAAGGTCATGTCGACCGTGTCGCGGCTGACGACGGCGGCCTGCGTGCCGAGCCGGTTCGTTGCCTCGGAGACGATCAGCGCTTCCGCCGCCACGACGTCCGCCGTGGTGTACCGGTCGGCGTGCGTGAAGTGTTGAGCGCCCTTCGGATTCAGCTGAACCGCGTATCCGGCGTGACGGAGGACGGAGGTGGTGAGTTGTTCGGCTTCCTCGGCGTTCGCGACTCCGTACGGGAGGGCGTCCAGCACGGCGGCGATTGCGGCGGCGTGGGTGAACTCCTTGGAGTGGCTGGTCAGGCCGGTCTTAGGGTCGAAGACCTGGGCGCACAGCTCGTCCAGAGAGGGGTTCTGGTCCGCTCGGTCCCGCTCCATCGCACTCGCTGCGATGGCGTCGGGGTCGTCACCGACAGCACGCCCCTCGGCCTGCCAGTAGGCGCGAAGGACGTCGTCCCCGACTCCGGCGGCCTCGCCGTTCTTCGCGGCCTTGGATGCGGTGGAGGCGGCGGTACGCTCGCGGGTCGTGGCGCTGTCGTAGTCGATTCCCAGCTTCGTCAGCAGATCCCGGACCTGACTGTCGCGCTTGCTGAACAGGCGGATCGTCGCCTCGGGAATCGCTGCGATCTCCCATGCGCCGGTCCTCTCCTCGCGACGGAAGCTGATGCCGAAGTTGTCGGTCAGCTCTCGGCGGATACGGGCGTTCATGAGGGACTGGGTCGCGCGGGTGTGTCGGTGGAGGTCACGGCCTCCGCTGGCCATGGTGGACCACTTGCCGTCGGCGCCCTTGACCATGTTGGCCAGGGTGAAGTGCAGGTGAAAGTGGGGGTCGCCGTACGGGGCACCGTCCACGGGCCGGGCGGCACGGTGCACCATCATCCAGCCGGAGAACCCGCTCGTCTCCACGGTCTCCGCTTCGTCGCCGTCACCGTGGTGACCACGCATGGCGTAGGCGGTCCACCGTTCGAGGGCGGTGATGGACTCGCGGCCGGCGGAGGTGTAGATGCCCTCGACCTGAGCGGCGATCTCCTCCGGGGCGTAGGCGAGGAACGCGGACTTCGACTTCGCGAGGTCCAAGGTGACGTCGGCGCCGAAGTTGCCGACCTGCACTCGGCCTTCGAGGAGAGCGGCCTTGATCTCCTCGGCGTCCCACACGTCCTCGGGCGAAAGTCCCGCTGCCTTGGCCATGGCGACGGCTTCGCGTACGTCCATCGGCAGATCCCGAAGACGGCGTTCGCCTTCGCCTTCAGTCTGGGTGTACCGCCGCTTCATCGACGCGGCGGTGAACAGGTCGCCGGGCTGTTGTCCGGTCTCGGTGGCGCGGGCCTCGACGGCGCGAAGCAGAGCACGGGCGTCCAGGTGGCCGCCCGCCTCAGCGGCCACGGCCTTCTCCAGCGTGTCTTCGCCGTACAGGTCGACGGCGTCGATGCCGACAGCATCGGCGAGCTTCAGCACGGTGGAGGCTGGGACGCGGTGCGATTCCCCGAACCGCTTGAGCTGGCTCTCCATCCTGCGAAAGGCGTCCTGCTTGCGCTTGGAGTCGAGCAGGGAGACGGGCTTCACGCTGCGTTCGGCGGCGGCGCGGCGGATGGCGCGGGCCAGCGGGGCAGCGGGGAGCTTGGCGGCCGGCGCAATGGCGAGCTTGGGTTCTACGAGAGTCTGCCCGCTCCGGGGGTCCTCGCCATGCATGAGGCGTCGGGCGGCCTGGAAGTGCTCGGGGGCGAGGACGCTGCCGGGGGTGATGTCGAACTCGGTGAGGCCGTTTCCGATCCAGACCAGGGGGCGTTCGCTGGCATCGAGGTGGTAGTCCACCTGTCCGTCGGTCGGCCGTGGGGGAAGGGCCTGGTCGCCGTAGAGGTCGCGGGCGTCGAGTCCGGCTGCGGCAGCGACTTCGACGGCGTCGAAGCCGGTGAACCGCGCGGTGCCCTTGCTGCGGATGAGTCCGCGGGCGCGGAAGAAGGCGCGCTTGGCCTCGCGGTTGCCGAGCAGGGAGGCGACGGGGGCACCAGCAGCTTCGGCCTTGGCCTCGATGGCGGCGACGAGAGGGGCGGCGTCGACCGCTAGGGACTTCCCACAGCCGTGGCCGCCGGTAAGGCGGTACTCAACCTGCTCGTCGGAGGGGCCGATCATGGTGACCCACCCCATCGGCCCGCTCACCCCCCGCTCTCATCCGGTCAGATTCGGTCGTCTTGGCTGATTGTATCGTCACGAAGTGACGATACCTTGGTCCTCTAAATTCAAGATCATGATCAACGAGAGGGACCTCGGGCACTCTGATCGGCCTCGTTGTCGGGCGACATCAGGATGCCAGTGGGTTCCGACAGTTGATTTCAGTGGTTCCGACATGAGGTGTGTCAGTAGGTAGTCGACTCGTTGGAGTCGAGGAGACGTAGGCCGTACTGGACGTCGTCGGCGAGGACGGCGGTGTCGCCGTCGGCGCGTACGAGGAGGCCGGAGTTGATGAGCCCCGCGATGGCGGTGGCCCACTCCGGGGTGTTCCGGTCGTGCGGGGAGACGCTTCCGGCATGGTGCGCGTGGAAGAGCACCATGGCGTCGAGGTCGGTGAGGACGTCGCGGTCCGGGGGCCGGTGGGGGGTGCGCCAGGCCGGGGTGTGGTCGGCGGGGTGGAGCCAGTCCATCTGCTGGTCGGTGAGGACGTCGTTGCGCGGGCTCAGGGTGAAGTGGTGGGGTGCCGCGCGGCGTAGGGCGTACGGGCCGCCGAGGTCGGGGTGTGCCCAGGCGTGGGCGAGGGCGTCGGCGGTGCGGTCGTAGGTCCAGCGCAGTGACTCGGCGAGGTAGTCCGCGGTGAGCGGGCGGCCGGCGTGGGCGAGCGCGTTGAGGACGCTGGCGGCGTCCGCGTCGGCGCTGGGGTCCCCCGGCGGGTGCTCGGCGTCGCGGTAGCGGGGCAGCTGGTAGACGGCCTCGGCGTACGGGGTGAGGTCGGCGGGGTGGAGGTCGAGGCGCCGGGCGAGTTCGAGGATGACGTGCAGCGGCTGGTTGGGCAGGGCGTCCATGGTGATGGCGCTCTCGTGGACGCCGAGGAGGTCGGCGAGTTCCCATGCGGAGAGGCCCGCGTTGTGCAGGCGGCGGCGCAGTTCGATGCCCCAGCCCCGTGGCTGGTGGCGTGAGGGTTGGTGGAAGCGGTCGCTCACCGGTCGGGGCCGTCCTCGGAGAGGAGCACTACGTCCATGCGGCGTGCGGCCATCCAGTCGGTCAGGGGCGCCGGGCCGCCGCCGATCCCGGAGACTTCGCACATGCCGCGGTGGAGCCAGAACGGGTTGACGCCGATCCGGCGGCAGGTCCGTTGAATCGTCTCGACCAGCGAGCGGTCGGAGGCGTCGAGGGTGGGGTTCTTGGGGTCGGCGAGGTAGCGGCGCCGGGTGCCGGAGCCGTCCGTGCGGCGGTGGGCGAGGTGGGCGGCGAGGAGTTCGGCGGCGTACGGGGGCAGGGGTGTCTTGCCGGTGGTGTGCCCGTAGCTGGGGCACTCGTCCTCGGGGCGTCGGTCGAGCTGGTGGGCCCAGTCGGCGCGCAGGTAGAGGGCTGCGTCCTCGAACGTCGGCAGGTACAGGTAGCGGCCGGCCTCGTCGATGTTGCGGCACAGCAGGTGGGAGAACCGGTCGGGGGCGGCGGCCAGGTGCAGGGAGAGCACGGTGGCGGCGGCCGCGTGGGTGGAGACGGTGGCGCGCAGGGCCCGGCAGATGCCGGGGGTGAGCCAGGTCGTCAGCTTGTCGGCGGCGGCCGGCCCGAACGCGGTGGACTGCCAGCGCAGCAGGATGCCGCGGGTCAGCAGGGATGCTTGGATCGCGCGGAGTCGGATGAGCGCGAGGCGTCCGCCGGTGGCGGGGCCGAGGCGTTCGTCGCGCAGGTAGGCGTTCAGGGCCAGCTTGAAGGCGTTGCCGGTGCGGCCTTCGGCGAGGTCGTTGCGGTGACGGCGTACGAAGGCGTCGGTGGCCTGGGCCTCGGTGCGGTAGGCGTGGTGGATCTGCTCGAAGGTGTCCCCGGCGAGGCGGCGGCGGCAGGAGGCGAGGAAGAGGGGGAAGTCGACGGTGGGCAGGGCGGGCCAGTCGGCGTCGGGGTCGGCGTGCTCGTCGGGATGGAGAGGTAAGGAGAGCGCCGGGGCCGGCAGCGGCAGGACGCGTTCGAAGGTGTCGCCGCCCATGGCCCGTACGGGCCGGTGGGGTGCGCCGAAGGGTATGTGCCCGCGGGCGGCGCCCTTGCGCTCGGATCGGCCCAGGCTCTCGATCGCGTTGCACATGCGGGCCGGATCTCCGCCACCGGACCAGATCAACCACAGGTCGGCGTCGGCCCGGTCGGCGAGCTCGGCAAGCTGGAGCGCCTCGCGGGAGCTGAGCCGGTGGGCGCGCTCGACAAGGATGTCGGTGACGTGGGCGGCGGTGATCCACGCGGTGGCGGCCTTCCAGGCGTCCGCGATGCTCAGGCGGCAGGTCCGTACGGCGGCCGGGTTCTTGCCCGCGCCAGCCAGGATGTCCCACACGAGATCGTTGGGAGAGCGCACCGGGTTGGGGCGGACCACGATCCGTTCCGCGGCCTCCAGCGCGGCCAGGCGGCGGGAAAGGCCCGGGTCGTCATTGCCGTCGATGACGACGCGCACCGTGCGGTGCGGGGCGGGCGGGTCCGCGGCGGGATCGTCGGTCTGCGCCGCGCCCAGGGTCTCCGTCACTGGAGTCCGCCGCCGAGGAGGGAGTAGGCGTTGTGGACGGTGGTCTCGTCGACGGTGGTGATGCCCTGCTCGGCGCACAGGGAGGCAGCGGTGTGGGTGAACACCGCCCAGTCGCGCATGGTGCCGTGACCGTACGAGCTGTCCACCTCCAGGAGGAGATCGGCGTCGGCCTCGGCGTAGATGGGGTGGTAGCGGCGCATCAGGGCGGGGACCTTGACGGGGTCGAGCGGGGAGAAGGGCAGGCGGCGGAAGACCCGGGAGCGGAGCATCGGCTCCTTGGAGAGAACTTCCCAGCAGCCGTCACCGCCGACGTAGAGCAGGGCGAAGCGGGTCTTGGGGTGGTCGTGGAGGTGGCGCAGCAGCTCGATGCAGTCGCCGGTCAGCCGCTGAGCCTCATCCACGACGACCAGGCGCATCGGGGTGGCGAGCAGGCCGACGAGCTTGGTGGTGAGGTCGAAGCGGTTGCGAGAGGAGGGGTTCTCCGTGCCGGTCAGCTCGCGCAGCAGCTGGTCGGCGATCATCCGCATGGTGGGGCGGGCGGGGAAGGTCAGCACAGACACCCGCGGCCGCGATATGGGGTCGAGCAGGTCGAGGGCTTCCAGGGCGGCCTCGACGGCGAACGTCTTGCCGGTGCCGGCCGGGCCGTGGACGACGCCGGTCGCGGCGTTGGCGACGAGGTCGGCCACGATCCGGGCGGTCATCTGGAAGTGGCCGGTGGGCAGGGCGGCGGCCCCGGTCAGGTCGACGAAGTGGCGCGGCATCAGCTCTCCGGGTCGGCGGTGGGGTCGATCAGTCCGAACAGGCTCGTGCTGGCCCTGGCGGCCAGCGCCTGGTCACGCTCGCGCTGCGTACGGGCACGGCCGTCGCCCTCCGATACCAGACGGGACTCGGCGGGCGCGGTGCCATCGCCGGTCATCGGCGCAAGGGTGCGGCGGGCCTGGCGGGAGGCGCGGCGCCGCTCCCGGCCGAGGCGTGTCGCCTCCACGCGGGCGTGCTCGCGGAACGCGTCGGTCTGGGCCGCGGTGAGCTGCCCGGTCGGGTACGCGGTGCACAGGTGCCTCTCGCCGTCGTAGACCTCGATGCTGCGGTCGTCGTGTGGCATGTACCGGATCTGGACCCGCTGCCCGCCGCACCCGTACAGCTCGGGAGCGACGTAGGCCAGGCCGTGGAAGTTGATGCCGTCCTTCTGCACGATCCGCTCCGCCCCGGCGAGCATGAGGTGGCGCAGCTGGTCGGCGCCGATCCGCCGCAGCGGCGCGGTGTCCTCGCTCCAGGCCGCCAGCGGGGTGCGCCCGGCCAGGGAGCGGTGCGGGCGCTCGGTGTTGTACCAGCGGGCCCAGGCGGCGAAGCGGTCGACGAACCGCTCGATGCGCAGCGGGCCGGTGCCTTCGGCGGCCGTCTCGGCGGCGTGCTGGGCGGCGACGGAGTCCTTCACCGGCCCGTACAGCTTCCCGCCGGCGTCGCGCGGGCCGCCGGTGAAGCCGGGGAGCTGGGAGATCAGCGTCTGCTCGATCGTGAGATTCAGCCGCTCCACCTTGCCCTTGCGGTGCGGGGTGAACGCGGGCAGGCGGTGCATGACCACGGCCAGGCCGCCGAGGACCTCCTTCACGGAGCCGGCGGCGAACTCCAGGCCGCGGTCGATCCGTACGCGCTCGGGCACCGCACCGAACGGCGAGAGGTCGCTCTCGTGGGTGAGCGCCATGCGCATCGCGGCCAGGACGGTGCCGGAGGTCGGGGTCACGGCGATGGCCCAGCCGAGCAGGGCCCGGGTGCCGTCGTCGACCACGGTGGTCAGCCACGGTGCGAGCGCCTTGCCCTTGGGCGGCAGGACCAGGATCGGGAGCTGCTTGTGGTCCATCTCCCAGGTCCGCCCGCGCAGCGCGTCCGGGCGGCGCAGGTAGACCGCGGCCGCCCGGCGCCCCGCCTCGCCGGTCCGCCACGCCGCCCGGTCCGCGGCGCTCATGTCGGCGAGGAACGCGCGTTGCAGTGTCCGCTCGGTGACGGTCTTCGTCTGCGCCCACCCCTCGGCGAGGAAGTCGGGCACCGGCGCCCCGGCCGTGGTGCCGTTCCCAGCGGTGACCGCGTGCCGGGCGCGGGCCAAGGCGGCGACGTTGCCCCGGTAGAACGCGAACGCCGCCCGGTCGGTGTCGCTCAGCTCATAGCGGAGCCGCGCGGCGGTCGGCTCGACGGGCTTCGGCGGCGCGAGCCACCGCCACACCGTCCGCTCCGAGACCTCCAGCGCGTCCGCGACCGTACGGACGTGCGCGGCCGTGAGCGCATCGTCCTCTCGTAGCCGGGACAGCCGTTCGACGGCCGCCCGGCGCTTCTCCTGCGACACCCTCCCCATGAACCGAAGTGTCAGTGGTGTCGGCGCCGCCGTCCCCGAACATGCGCCCGCATCCACACGTCCGGGTGGACCTTGGTCGAATCGGTGGCGTACGCGGGTCCGGCATGATCCAAATACGGCCGGAAGGGCCGGATTCCCTCATCAAAGGGTGGTGCGGGCTTTCTGACGGAGCGGGGTTTTTGAGGGAGTTGTTGAAGGATCTGGAGCCTCTTCCGGTGATCGTCTGCCGATCCTCAGAAAACGTTGGTTACTTGAGGGCAGACTGCCCACCGTGACGACCTTGACCGACGCCCTCGGCGCCGACGACGACCTCCTCGGCATCTTCCCGTCCCGTCCGACCGAGATCCGCATCGGCTACGCCCGCGTGTCGACCGGCGGGCAGAAGCTCGACCGCCAGATGGACGCGCTCACCCTCGCCGGGTGCCGGCGCATCTTCCCCGAGAAGAAGTCCGGGAAGAACGACCTGCGCCCGGAGCTGAAGGCGTGCCACGCCTTCCTCCAGGGAGGGGACACCCTCGTCGTCCCCTCCCTGGACCGGTACGGCCGCAGCCTCCAAGACCTGGTCAACATGGTCGCCGAACTCCGCAAGCGGCAAGTCGGCTTCACCTCCCTGCACGAGAAGCTCGACACGATGACGCCGGGCGGGCGTCTGATCTTCCATGTCTTCGCCGCATTGGCGGAGTTCATCCGGGAGCTGATCGTGCAGGGCACCAACGAGGGTCTGGCCGCCGCGCGGGCCCGCGGCCGCGTCGGTGGCCGGCCCACCGTCGTCAACGACAAGCTGCTGCGCGCCGCCCGCGACATGCTGCCCAACCCCGAGAACAGCATCGAGACCATCGCGGCCCTGCTCGGCGTCTCGGTCGGCACCCTCTACAACCACATCCCCGACCTCAAGGAACTGCGGACCTCCCGCGTCCCCGCCCAGCTCGAAGGGGGCACCCGGTGATCCGCCCGAGGCGCTGACGCCGACAAGTACACGTCGCGGGCCGCACCGACCGGCAGCCCTGTGCCGTCAGGACCGGACAGCTGGTACATCCAGTTCCAGGCGGGCCCCCAGAGTGGCGGCGAAGTCCTCGGCGCGTTCCAGCTGGACGCGCAGCTTCTCCACCTGCTCGGCGGCGGCCTGCCAGTAGGTCCGCACCCGCTCCAGCAGCGCCTCACGCTCGCCGTCGTCGAGGGCGTCGCCGCCGTCGAGGCGGTCGGTGGCGTCCAGGAGGTCGCGCATCTGGTCCAGGGTGAAGCCCAGCGGCTTCATCCGGCGGATCACCATCAGGCGGGCGACGTCGGTCTCGGTGTAGAGGCGGAACCCGCCCTGGGAGCGGGCGGAGGGGATGACCAGGCCGGTCTCCTCGTAGTGCCGGATGGTGCGCAGGGACAACTCCGTCCGCGCGGCGACTTCGCCGATCTGCATGTGCTTGTCGTCCACGCCCGTGATCCTGGTCCTCCTCGTCGTGGCGGGCCGCGTCTCGTACGACCCCACCAACCTCTACTCTAACGTTAGGGTAGAGTCGCTGATGGCGAGGGCGGGCCGGCTGCCCCGTCACTGCCGTTTCGGGGCCGGTGGCGCCCCCGGCGAAGATCCGATTCTTGCAGGAGAGAGCGTGCGCGAGCCCATGACGCCAATCGCCGCCGTCTGCCCGCCGTGACCCTTCGCCCCCGGATGTGAGCTTCCCGGCCGCGCGCCCGCGCCCGGCTCCGTCCTTCTCTTCGACTTCCGGCCCGCCTGGGCTGTCCGCGGGGTGCCGGCCCGGCCCCTGCGCGTCCTTCCCGCACACCCCGGCCTGCCAGCGGGGTGTGCCCGAGCACGACAGGTACGCATCTCCTTGTCTTCTTCCCTGCTTACTCCCGCCGTGCGGCTGCGCGGCCTGCGCCCCGACTGGCTGAACAACCCGAAGGTCTGGCGCACCGAAATCCTGGCCGGCCTGGTCGTCGCCCTGGCCCTGATTCCCGAGGCGATCTCGTTCTCGATCATCGCCGGTGTCGACCCCGCGGTCGGCCTGTTCGCCTCGTTCACCATGGCCGTGGTCATCTCCATCGTCGGCGGACGGCGCGCGATGATCTCCGCCGCCACCGGCGCAATCGCCCTCGTCATTGCCCCCCTGAACCACGAGTACGGCCTGGGCTACCTGATCGCCGCCGTCATCCTCGCCGGCGTCATCCAGGTGATCCTGGGCGCGCTGGGAGTGGCGAAGCTGATGCGGTTCGTGCCGCGCAGCGTGATGGTCGGCTTCGTCAACGCCCTTGCGATCCTGATCTTCATGGCGCAGGTGCCCGAGATGCACGACGTGCCCTGGGCGGTGTACCCGCTGATCATCGGCGGGCTCGCGCTGATGGTGTTCTTCCCCAAGGCCACCAAGGTGATCCCCGCCCCGCTCGTCTCCATCGTCATCCTGACCGTCATCACGGTCGCGGCCGGCATCGCGGTGCCGACCGTCGGAGACAAGGGCGAGCTGCCGTCCTCCCTGCCGGTGCCGGGCCTGCCGGACGTGCCGTTCACCCTCGACACCCTGACGACGATCGCGCCGTACGCGTTCGCGATGGCGCTGGTCGGCTTGATGGAGTCGCTGATGACCGCCAAGCTGGTCGACGACATCACCGACACCCACTCCTCCAAGACCCGCGAGTCGATCGGTCAGGGCATCGCCAACGTGGTCACCGGCTTCTTCGGCGGCATGGGCGGCTGCGCGATGATCGGCCAGACGATGATCAACGTGAAGGTCTCCGGTGCCCGTACCCGCGTCTCGACGTTCCTGGCGGGCGTGTTCCTGATGGTGCTATGCATCGTCTTCGGCCCGGTCGTCTCCGACATCCCCATGGCCGCCCTGGTCGCCGTCATGGTGATGGTGGCCTTCGCGACGTTCGACTGGCACTCCATCGCCCCCAAGACGCTGAAGCGGATGCCCGCTGGTGAGATTGCCGTCATGGCCGTCACCGTGGTCGTGGTGGTCGCCACCGAAAACCTCGCCATCGGCGTCGTCGTCGGCTCCGTCACCGCCATGGTCATCTTCGCCAAGCGAGTCGCCCACCTCGCCCGCGTACACAGCGTCCTCGACCCCGACGGCACCACAGTCGTCTACTCCGTGACCGGCGAGCTGTTCTTCGCCTCCTCCAACGACCTCGTCGGCCAGTTCAACTACGCAGGCGACCCCGACAAGGTCGTCATCGACCTCAGCGCGGCCCACATCTGGGACGCCTCATCGGTCGCCGCCCTCGACGCCATCGAGACCAAGTACAAGCAGCGAGGCAAGACGGTCGAGATCATCGGCCTGAACGACCCCAGCGCCGACCTCCACGGCAAGCTCACCGGCGAACTCACCAGCCACTAGCGTCCCGCGGAGTACGAGGAAGCGTGGACCGCGAGAGCCGGTTGGTCGCGGTCCCTATATCGTATGCCGATATCGGGTTTCGTTACACGTGTGCGGTACTGCCGCCGAGGGAGTGGGTCATGAGCAAGCAGCCATCAGTCGCAGCGGTTCCGGAGGAGTTGCGGCGACGGCTGGGGGTGGTCGATGCGGTGGTGATCGGCCTGGGGGCAATGATCGGTGCGGGCATTTTCGCCGCGCTCGCTCCGGCGGCGGATGCGGCCGGGTCCGGGCTGCTGTTCGGCCTCGCCCTCGCGGCGGTGGTCGCTTACTGCAACGCGACGTCCTCGGCCCGGCTCGCCGCGCGTTATCCGGCCTCGGGCGGCACCTACGTCTACGGCCGCGAGCGGCTGGGCGACTTCTGGGGCTACCTCGCCGGCTGGAGCTTCGTGGTCGGCAAGACCGCGTCCTGCGCGGCCATGGCCCTCACGGTCGGCTCATACGTGTGGCCCGGTCAGGCCCACGCGGTCGCGGTCGCGGCGGTGGTGGCGCTGACCGCGGTGAACTACGCCGGGGTGCAGAAGTCGGCCTGGCTCACACGCGCAATCGTCGCGGTCGTCCTGGCGGTGCTGGCCGCCGTGGCCGTCGCCACGCTGACCTCCGGCGAGGCGGACACCGTCCGCCTCGACATCGGCTCGGATGCCACCTTCGGTGGCGTGCTCCAGGCGGCGGGGCTGCTCTTCTTCGCGTTCGCCGGATACGCGCGCATCGCCACCCTCGGCGAGGAGGTCCGCGACCCGTCCCGCACCATCCCCCGAGCGATCCCCATCGCGCTCGGCATCACCCTGGCCGTCTACGCCGTCGTCGCCGTCGCCGTCCTGACGGTGCTGGGCCCGAAGGAACTGGCGGGTGCGACCGCGCCGCTGTCGGACGCCGCGCGCGCCGCGGGCGTCACCTGGCTGGCCCCGGTCGTACGCGTCGGTGCCGCGGTGGCTGCGCTCGGCTCGCTCCTGGCACTGATCCTCGGTATTTCCCGCACGACCCTCGCCATGGCCCGCGACCGGCACCTGCCGCACGCCCTGGCAGCCGTCCACCCGAAGTTCAAGGTGCCCCACCGCGCCGAACTCGCGGTCGGCGCCGTGGTGGCGGTGCTCGCGGCCACCACGGACGTGCGCGGGGCGATCGGCTTCTCCTCCTTCGGCGTGCTGGCGTACTACGCCGTCGCGAATGCCTCCGCGTGGACCCTCACCCCGCAAGAGGGCCGTCCCGTACGGATCATCCCCGTCGTCGGGCTGGCCGGGTGCCTCGTCCTGGCCTTCGCTCTTCCGGTCTCCTCGATGATCTCCGGGGCCGCTGTGCTGGCCGTCGGCGCCGCCGCCTACGGCATCCGCCGCACGGTGATCTTCCGCCAAGCGTCGTAGGAGCCTGCGACGCGCGCCCGGAAACGGCGCGAAACCACTGGCGCCCTTCTGCCTCGCGGGACGATATCGGTCACCGATACACCGCGAAGGCAGAAGGGCATCTCATATGACGCGGCTCAGCAACTGGCAGGCCCGGCTGACCTCGACCAACGCGCCCGCCGCGGTGGTCCTCATCCGCGCCTACGTCGGCGCGGTCTTCCTCTTCGAGGGCATCCAGAAGTTCCTCTACCCCGACGACCTCGGCACCGGCCGGTTCGACAAGGCCGGCATCCCCTTCCCCGGATTCTTCGGCCCCCTGGACGGGGCCTTCGAGATCGCCTGCGGCGCGCTGATCCTGGCCGGGCTGCTCACCCGGCTCGCCGCCGTCCCGATGGTGGTCAACATGCTCGGCGCCCTGCTCATCACCAAGCTGCCCATCCTGTGGGGCGACGCCCCGCTGTTCGACGGCGAGTCAGGCTGGTGGGACTTCATCCACGAGTCCCGCACCGACCTCGCCCAGCTGTGCGGCAGCCTCTTCCTGCTCATCGTCGGCGCGGGCGCCTACTCGATCGACGCGCGCCTGCACCCCAGCGCCACCGTCGCCCGCGCAGCGGCGGAGCCGGTCCGGGGGTGAGCGGTTCACTGCCCTACGGCGCGTCGTCGCCGAGGACTTCGCGGGCCAGCTCCTTGAGCGCCCTGCGGTCCTCGGCCAGGGCCTGCTTCCCGGTCTCGGTGGCCCGGTACACCCGCCGCGTGCGGCCGTCGACCACCCGCTGCTCGGAGACCAGCAGGCCGTCGGCCTCCAGCCGGTGCAGCGTCGGGTACAGCGTGCCGGGGCTGATCTGATACCCGTGGGAGGCCAGTTCGTCGGTTATCCACGCACCGTGGATCTCCTCCTCGGCCGCATGATGAAGGATGTGCAGCCGCACCGCGCCCCGCTGGAACTCCCGCACCCTCAACCCGCCTTCCCCGCCTGCCTGGCAGTGACGAAACCGATATCGGGTACCGAGTCTACGTCGCTTCACCGTCCTTCCCGGCTCTGATCGCACGCCGCCCTGGTCGGCGCTGCCTGTCCGGGGCACATGAACAGGACCCCCACCGATCGAGGAGGAACCCGCGATGACCCACCCCACCGGGCCCCGCCGACAGCCCAAACAGGCCAGTCGGGCGCTGGCCGGCTGGATTGCTGAGCCGGCCGGTAAGGCCGCTCTGCTCTTCATCGCGGCTGCGGCGCTGACCATCGCCCTGGTCGTCGCCGGGGTGCAGCCGGTCCTGCGCATGGACCGGGCGGTGGCGGCGCATCTGCACACGGTGGCGCTGGAGCATCCCGGCTTCACCCACGCGGGCCGGATCGTCACCGACTGGGTCGTCGACCCATGGACCATGCGCCTGCTGCTCGCCGTTGCGGTGGTATGGCTGTGGCACAGGCGGCAACGACTCATCGCCGTATGGGCAGCCTGCACCTGCGCCGCGGAATGGGCGCTGCGCGGGGTGCTGCGCTGGACCATCGGCCGTGAACGCCCCCAGTGGGAACGCCCCGTCGACTCCGCCGAGTTCGCCGCCATGCCCTCCGGTCACGCCATGACCGCGGCCGCCACCTGCGTGCTGCTGCTGTGGCTGGCCCGGTGGGCGGCACTGCCCGCCGCCCTGCTGCACATCGGTGTCGCAGCGGCCGTTCTGACCGTCGCCGCGGCCTGCCTCACCCGCGTCTTCCTCGGCGTGCACTGGCTCACCGACACCCTCGCCGGATCCCTGCTCGGCACCGGCCTGGCCATGGCCTCCGTCGCCGCCTGGTACACCGCCCACCCGAGCCGCAACGCCTCCAGCGCCGGGGTGGGAGCCGAATCCACCACCCGCCCCGGCCGGCCCCTACCGCGCTCCAGATATCGTGAGCCGACATCGGATTCCGATATCTGAGAGCGATCCCCGTCGTGGACAGCGAGCACTCCCTGGAACGCGTCATCGACACCCTCACCGCCCGCTTCCCCCACCACGACCCGCAGACCATCACCGAGACCGTCTATGCCACACACACGGCTGCGTGAGAACGCCACCGTCACCACCCACCTCGCGGCCCTCACCCAGCGCCAGGCCGGCGACACGCTCACGCATCTGCGGCCACGCCGCACCCAGCAGACTTGATCAACAGAGCAGCTGAACTCCTACGGCTCTGAACGGCCTGGCCGCTACAGCTTCACCGCCTCCCAACCGGTCGACGGCCTGCGCCCGCTGCGCGACCCGGCCGCCGTCGACCTCGACGACGATGACGCCGGCCACCACGCCAAGCCCGGCGGCCAACGGGGGCGTGTGAGGTTCAGGCGGTCACGGCCGCACGGACAGAAGCCGAGTCGACGAACTGCTCGAACCGCACGATGAGTCCGCCGCGCACGATGAAGCTGTGCGCGACCCTGACCTCCATGGCCTTGCCGGTGCCCTTGCTGACCGCGCTGTAGCGGGCCAGGACGACGACCCGCTCCCCGTCGACGACGTAGGTGTCATCGTGTGACCCACTGGTCCCACGCGGCGGCCAACTGCTCCATGACCCCGGCGATGACGCCGTCCTGGGTGCGGTAGGTGCCGCCCAGGGGGAAGCCGGCCGCCTCGGTCCACTGCACATCGGGGGCGACGGTGGCCCGGAAGGCATCCAGGTCGCCGGTGGCCGAGGCCAGGTACTGGCGCCGCATCACGTCGGCCGCCGCGGTCGAGGTCTGGAAGTCGGCGGGACCCATGCTCACCAGGCCGGCAGGCCGGTGTACATCCAGGCCCCCCACGGCGCTGACGCATCTCATGTCGGAACGACTGACACTCTCCCGTCGGACGACAGCTGAGGTGGTGTGGCGATCCGATGTCGGTGCGGTACCTACGCGGGGCTGTGTCGTTGGTCCGCGTATGGAGCAGTCCCCGAATCCGGCGGCTTCCCGCCGGTTCGCTGAGGTGTTGGGCCCGTACTGGATGGCCTCGGATTCCCCGGCGTACGGGCCCGGCGTGGAAGGCCGATTCGGGCCGGGACGTGGGACTCCGCCGCTGCACCCGGGCGATCGGCCGGAGAGCGGGATCGGGCTCCGGACCGGCGGAGGGCCCGTAGCCGCTGGTCCGTCGCCCTGCTGTCGGGTCGAGCGGTCTTGGTTGGGCCCTGCCCGACCCGCCAGCACCTGGTGACATGACGAAGGTCCCCGCTCCGGGTCGGAGCGGGGACCTTCGCGTTCGCCGTGTGGCCTCTCGGCCGACGGCTATGTGGTCAGGGGCCATTCGCCGAACGGCACCGGCGCCTGACCTTGCGCTTCGCGCACGGCTTCCTCCGTACCGCACGTGGTGCAGATGAAGACCTCGCGGTCGGTGGTCAGCCGGGAACGGGCGGGCCGTTCACCGAGCGGGCCGCCGCAGCGCGGACAGCGGGTGTCGGGCACGGGTCACTCCTCGGGGTGCTCGCGAGCGGACTTGAGGATCAGGTTCCAGGTCGGGCGGGAGTAGGTCTTCTCCGTCTGCCCCTGAAGCTCGGGGATCAGGTCGGCGTTCTTCGCCCCGGGGTTCGCCGCGATGGCCTGCCGGGCAAGGGTCAGCCGCTCATCTCCCTGGTAGGGGTAGGCCAGTCCGCGGCGGCCGGTGGGCCGTCCGCCGGCGTGCCCGCGGCCCTTGCGGTCCGCGAGGTACTGCCACAGCCTCCAGCGCTTCCACTTCGGGCGGCGCCGGGTCGGAAGCTCGTCCCAGTCGTCCGGTGCCGGCCACCCCTCTGGCGGGTTCTTGACGTAGTGGGAGACGGTGGCGGAGTCGGCAAACCCGCAAATCTTCGCCGCCTCGGCCGGGCCCACCATCTCTTCGGGGTCGCCGTCGAGCTTCGGCGGGTTGGTGGTGTTCGCGGCGGCGCGCTGCCGCTGAAGCTCGTGGTGCCACGTCGCCCATGCGTCGCCGTCCCAGTGCATGACGCCGTCGATGGTGTCCGCGACGGGCGGGTGCCCGTTGTTCTCCCGGTCGGTCCAGAGGTTTTGAAGGGTCGGCTCGCTGATGCCGTGGACCTTGCGTAGGTCCGCGCGTGAGTAGAGCGTGCGGCCGGTCTTGGAAGACACGGTCGTCTCCTGTTCTTGGTCGGGGTCGTGCCCGCTCGGCGCGGTCACTGGATGTCGTCCGGGTCCGGGGCCGGCGTCCACGTACGGGTGCCTGCCGGTTCGAGCCGGGTGAGGGTGGCTATGTCGGCCAAGGGGACGGCGGCGGCCCAGTCGGCGCGGCCGGGGTGGTCGACGGGCCGGTTGAGCACGAGGTGTCGGCCGGTCGGAGGGAAGTCCTCGACGATGACGAAGATGTCGGCCTGATCAGCGCCGATGCTGTTACCCCCCTTGAGCTGGGCGATGTCGCCTGGCTGGGGACAGTCGGGGTGTCGGTCACATAGCATGGTGTGGTCTTTCTGGTGAGAGACACCGACGGCCAGCGCCTTGTTGCCCTTGTGCGCTGGCCGTCATCTGTTGTCTGGGGGTGCGTGGCGCCCCGTGGGACGCACGGCCGGTCGGAGGTTGCCCGCTCCGCTGATGGCGAAGTAATTAAACCACCTTTGGATTGAGCGGGTGGGGCCCTGCTCCGGCGGACGGCGGTCATCAGAAGAGGGCCCCCTGATCTGCGGGGTGGTGGCGCCGGCTGCTCGGTGGTCGGGTGACGCGGAGTTCGTAGCGGGGGCGTCTCGCGTGCGGCGGAACGTGCGCTTCACGGCGGTACCGGCTCCACGCCACGACGGGAGCGCCCTGGTCGATCCAGTCCGCCGGGTAGCGGGCGGTGAGCTGAGCCCAGCGGCTCCGGCTCCGCGGCACTGCCCATCGGTCCTCGACCGTGGTGATCGGCGGCAGCGTCCTCCAGTCGGGGAACGCATGGTCGTGCGCCTCCTCCACCGCCTCGTTGTCACCGTCCCCGAACCCGTCGCCGCAGTGCACGGGGCCCTCCCATTGGCACGCGAGACACCCGCCGCGGAACTCCTGCTTCTCCCCCCGGCGGCCGGTCAGCCGGCTCCGGGAGAGCAGGGTCGGGGTGTGGCGCGCGGGCGGGTCCAGTTCGTGGCCGAGATCGCTGTACGCGCCGCCGGGATGTCCGGGCTGGATGTGCCACGCCTGGGCCGCGCTCTCGGGCCGGTGGCGTGTCCGTGCGTTGCGCACTCGCCAGTAGTACGTCTGCCGTGCCCGTGCTCCGGTCGGCTCGGCGACGGTGGCGGTCACGACGTCCTGCTTCCGGCGGCCAGCACTTCGCGGAGCGGGTCAGCGAGCACGGCTTGTTCGTCGGGGGCGTCGAGGAACCGCGGCCCGTATGCACGGCGCACGGCGCGGCGGGCGTCCTGGTGGCGGTCGAGCTCCGGGTAGTACGGCGACCGGTCAAGCACGTCATAGCCGTGCTTGGTGAGCACGTCTGCGATGAGCGACCGGACCTGTACGGGGTCGAGGGCGGAGAGGTCAGTTTCCCCGGGGGCCGCGAGGAGTACGCGGATCAGCTCGGTCGCGCTGAGCCGGGGGTGGAGGGGAACGCTGAGTCGGTGGACGCCGTCCCGGCTGGGGGTGGCGGCTCCTCGGCGGCTCGGTGTCCTGGTGGTGCTGCGGTCTTCTGTCGTCTCGTCCATCGCGTGGGCCTTCGGTGGCTCGGGATTCTGGCGGGCGTCGGGGGTCAGAACAGGGCGTACTCGGCGCGAGCGGCGGCGGTACGAAAAGCGCGGGCGGCGTCGGAGGCAGTACGGCCGGGCTCGGCGCTCCACCGGTCGATGGCATCGCGGTGCAGGGCCTTGGCGGCGGTGGGGTCGTCGGCGGCGACGGGGTGACCGGCGAGGGTCTCCGCGAGGATGGCGAACGCCTGGTCGCGGGCCCGGTCGATGCGGTCCCAGTCGTACGTCCGGCTGGCGGCTCCCCGCCCGTGGCCGGCGGCGACTTGGAGTGCGCCCCGCGGCCAGCATGGCAACGTGGCCGTACGGCCGGGACCGTCGAAGAGGCGCGGGCCCTGGTGGATGCCGACGTGTTCGACGTGGCGGGCGGCCCATTCCAGGATGGCGGCGGGGGTGTCCGCGATGACGATGCTTTCGGGGGTGTGTCGGGTCGGCACGGTGCTGTCCTTCGGGAAGGGCAGGGGCGGCGGCGTGCTGCCGCCGCCCCTAGGTCGGGCTGCTAGTGGTAGGCGGGGATCAGTCGGCGGACCTTGTCCTCTCCGATGCACCCGCCCTTGTGACGGCGCGCGCTCGGCGGCTCTCCGTTGCGCCCGCGCAGGTGTGACCAGAACTTCGGGCCCTCCCACGGGCACAGTTCACAGCTGAGGAACCAGTGGTTATCGCTGCCGGGAAACCCGGTGAGGACTGCCCGCCAGTGGTGGGCCCGGAGTCCCGCGAACGCGACCTGCGCGCCTTCGATGTTGCGATCGTTGACTGGCATCCGCGGGTGCAGGAGGGGCACCGGCCCGCACAACGGCGTGGGGGCCTCGGCGAGCACCTGTTCCAGGGGCACGGTGCCGATCCGACCGGCGGCGTACTCCTCGGCGAGATGGGCGGCGGCCATGTCGGTGCCGGGGGTCCCCTTGGGCGGGCGGCGGAGGTTGCGTTCGCCTGCGGTGGTGAGGACGAGCCAGTCTCGGTGCCACCGGTAGGCGCGGCCGATGACCTGGTCTTCGCCAACGATCACGGGGTATCGGCACTGGATGTCGGGGGTGCCGACGCGGTACGTCGGGACGGTGGTGGTGCCTGCGGTCGCGGGGACGATGAGCCTGCCCGCTTCGGTGTCGGGGGCGGTGATGGTCGCGGGTCGTTCGAGGAGTTGCGTGGTCATGGTGGTGCCCTGTTCTGGTGAGAGAGGGGCCCGCCCCGGCGCGCTCGGCCGCCGGGGCGGGCGGGGGCGTCGTTACGCGGCTTCGGCGGCCGGGGCCTGCGGCGCGGCGATCCACTCGCGGCGCGGCGTGATGCCCAGCTCGTTGAGGACTGGGGCGTGGCTGCCGTTGTCCGGGACCCATTCCCAGTCGGCGCTCTCGGTGCCGGGCCGGTCGGTCCAGGTGAGCATGTAGGAGCGGCCGGAGGTGCGGGGGTCGCCGCACACGGCCTGTGCTTCGCGGCGGGTCATCGCCCACAGGGCACGCCGCTTGCGGGAGCGGCTGGAGTCCTTGGAGGCGATCAGCACAAGTGCCATGCTGTCCTGCCAGTTCGTACCTGCGGCGGGGGCCGCCGCGGGAGTCGGCTTCGCCGCCGGTACCGGTTCCTCGACCGGCGCGGTCTGCTCAGCCTGCTCGTGCTGTTCCGCGGTTTCGGCCTGGGGCGGCTGCTGCATCTCGGCGGCGCTCTTGCGGCCGGACACGTCGTCGTAGGGGGCGGTCCATGTCCAGTCGTCGTGCCGGTTGCCGGTGGCGCGGACGATGCGCTTGCCGGTGCCGTTGTGGATGTGGGGGATGGTCACCGACTTCGGGTTGACCCGCAGGACCTCGTACCAGGTACCGCGGTAGAGAACGAAGTCCCCGCGGGTGAAGTCGGCCTTCGACCACACCTTGAAGCCCTCGGCTTCGGCGTCCTTGATGACCTTCTCCCAGTGGGCGATCTCCTCGGTCAGCTCCTGGTGCTCGATCTCCAGCTCTGGGTCTGCCGGCTTCCGGGAAAACCCCTTGGCGGACTCGCCGCGCTGCCACTTCTCGACCGCGCGGAGGTCGGCCCGCAGCTTGTCGAGACGGCGGAGCGTGCGGCCGGGGTCCTTCTTGAACTGCTGGTAGTTCGCGGCGGCCTGTGCCCGGCCGGTCCAGTGGGCGGCGCGGTCGCTCTCGCCGATGCTCTTGCGCATCGCGTCGTCCATCCGCGCGTGATCGCGGCGGGCGCGACCCTCGGAGTGGTGACCGATGAGGATCGGCTGACCGAAGGCGAACCGCTCGGATATGTCGTGGCTCGTCTTCCACGCGGCCTCGGAGGACTGGGCGGCGCTGGCGGCGTACCCGCCGAACCGATCCGCGCGGCCTTCGGCCTTCTCCTCCCGCTCCTCCTCGGCCTCGCTGAAACTCCGGCGGTCGGCGTTGTCGATGGTCAGCGTGGCCTCGAAGCCCGCGTCTCGGAGTCGCTGCGCGAGGAGTTCGAGCGAGGGGGTGTAGGTGGCGTGGTCGCGGCTGTGCGGGAGGTACCAGCAGTCAAGGTTCCGGCTCCAGCGGAAGGGCTGGCGCTGCGTGCGGCCGTACTCGCGAAGTCGCAGGATCTCTGCCGATCCGTCGCCCCGGCTGGTCCCCTCGATCAGGGTTCCTTCTCGGCGGGTGTGGGTGATCTCGATAGTCACTGAACTGGTCCTTTCTGGTGAGAGTTTGTGGTCCGGCCGCAGGGCGGACCGTGCGTTGGCAGCGGCGCTGCACCACCGGCGCGGGCCGTGAGGGACGATCGGCTCGCGGGTCGTCGCGCCTGCGCGACGACAGGGGCTGTCGCGCCCCCGCGGGGCGCGTCCGCTGCGGTCCGGTGCCCGTCGTCGGTCGGCGGAGCCGCCTGCGGCGGAGTCGGCCGGCGGCGGTGAACGCACCGGACCTGTCCTGCCGCCCCGAAGGGGTGTCCGCTGGGGTGCTGGGGGCCTGCCGGTCCGGAGGTGTTGCCCTCCCCCGGACCGGCGGGGCCTTGGTCAGCTGCGGTGGAGCGTGTGCCGGGCGGCCGGGTCGGCGTCGGCCAGTCCGGTCCGCTCGCGCCACGCCTGACGGACGGCGGCGCGGAGCGCATCCCCGTCGTCGTAGGCGAACCGACCCCGTCGCAGATTGCGGACGATGTCGCGGAACGTGTCGCCGTGCATCGTGGTCAACGTGTCGTCCAGCGGGGTCAGCTCGTGCGGGAACATCGCCTGGACGCTGTCGCCCGGCTGCGGGGCGCCGAGAGTGAAGAACCAGACCACGGACATGGTGGCCTCGTCGGCGAACTCCGGGCCGCCGAACGGGCCGACGACGACGGCGGGGCGGGTGTCGAGTTGGTGGCCCCGGAACCAGGGTCCGCCGATCACGAGCGTCGCGGTGGGGAAGTCCTGGACGGTGGGCTTCTTGTCGGTGGCGAGCATGTCGTGTCCTGTCTGGTGAGAGATTCCGCCGGGGCCGGTCGGCCCCGGCGGGGGTGTCGGTCGGGGGGTTGCCCTCCCCCTTCCGACACCATTAATTAAACCATGTTCTTAGGTCTGGGTCAACCGGTCACGGCAAGTTCGCGGCGGCGCTCGGCGGCCATCGTGACGGCGCGGGCGATGGCGCGGCCGGTCTCGATGGCCCGGACGGCGGACTCGTGCACCGGGGGCTTCTTGTCCTGGGTGATGATGCCCGCGAGCGGCGGCATGACGGCGGGGCCCGGGGCGACGTTCAGGATGAGCGCGGCGACGTGGGCGGCTGAGGCGACTTCGGCCGCGTGCTGGCCGGGAAGGGGGGCGTCCGCCTCGGTGATGCGTCGCCACGCGTGGCCGTACAGCAGGATGCGGACGGCGTTGTCGGGGGCGTCCTGGGTGAAGTCGAACCCTCCGGCCCGCTCGGGGTCTTCGTGGTACTGGTCGCGGTACTGGTTCACCAGGACATCGCGGATGACCTCGGCGGCGAGCGGGGCGGCGGCGGGCGGCTCGTAGGCGTCGCCGTCGGTCTGGCTGATGTCGAAAACCGGCCCGGCCTTGAAGCCGGACACCTTGCGCGTCTCGCCCTCGGCGGCCTCGCTGGCGGCGTCTCGCTGCCCGCCGTCGGCGGCTGCGGCCGTGGCCTCCTGAGCCCCTTCGGTCCGCCGCTTGATCGGCGTCCAGATGCGGAGGGAGGTGGACCCCTTGGCCGGAAAGCGTCCGACCTTTCGCCAGTCTCCGGAGCTGAGTACGTGGGTGGCGTTGGGGTACTGGGCGGCGATGGCGATGCAGTTGGTGGGGCTGCGGTCGTCGCGGTCCGGGTGGGTCAGGTTCGCGGCCGTGCGCATGACGGCGGCCCAGAATTCTTCACTGCCGACCATCGCGCCGTATGCGCGATCCATGACGGCTTCGAGTTCGCCGCGCATCTTGGCGGAGTAGGCCCGGCGCTCTTCGTCGGTCATCTTCGGCTTACGGGGCATGTCGCGGTCCTCCTGGTGAGAAATCGGCCGGGGCCGGCTGGCCCACGGTGTCGGTCGGGGGGTTGCCCTCCCCCTTCCGACACCACTAATTAAACCATGTTCTTGGGTGATTGGCAACCCTCTAAATCCAGTACAACCCTGCTTCGTTACTCACGGCCCGATATGCGGCTATCACCTCATCCTCTATCTGTGTCCAGTGTTCGAGGACATCGGGGGCGGTTTTCTTGTCGCTGGCCGCGCGCTTGGCCCTGCGCCACTCAATGGCGATTTTGAGTGTGCAGAGTTGGGACCGGGTCAATTCCCATCGACCGGAGTCCGGGAGCTGATCGCCGTAAACCATCGCCACGGCGTTGTTGATGTGCTCGGTGCCGGACCACACATTCTGTGTGGCCTGGAGAGCAAGGGCGCGTTTGAGGGTGCACCGGAGGTGCGGGGCCTGAACAATCCATTGCGGCTCGATAATGAATATGTCGGCGCTCATCGTGGTGCCTTTCCGCGTGAGGGGGGAGGGCGGCGCGCTGCGGGAGCGCGCCGCCGGGAAGCATGGGGGAGGTTAGAGGGCATACCCATCGACGTATTCGCCGCGCTCACCCTCGGGGGTCTGAACGTGGGGAAGGAATCGACTCACCGCGAATACGACGGCGTCGGCGATGATCCGGGGGGCGTCGTTGAGTACGAGGCTCACAGTGTCGCCGTCGAGTCCAATACGGACCTCTCCCGGCTCAAGATTCATGTAGACAAAGGCGGTTGTGCCGTCGACCCGGGTCCGCGCTCCGGGGAGTCGCGCCGAGAGATCGCGTGCGGCCTCCTCGACGTCTCGGCGCATCTCGGCCTGTGCGCGGTTGTGCTCCTTCACCCGCTCGTGGACGTCCCGGTGCACGGGGATGAGGTCGGCGGCAATCCGGGCCGCGATGTCTGCCGGGTCCTCGTTCATGGCGACTCGGACGGTGTCGCGCTCGCCCCTGCGGAACGGGTAGTCGGTGGCGGGAAATGCCCCTCGGATGTGCAGGTGGCCGGGGTCATCGAACCGCTCGGAGAGGTGAAGCTGTCGGCCGTCCATGTGGGTGAAGGTGGCGGCGTGGTCCAGCTCCTGGACGCCGTGGTGCGCGGGCTGCGGTCGCCAGTTTCCGCCGAGTTCGAGAGCGATCGGGTGGGCCAGCTCTGCGACGGTGAGAGGCGTGTTCATCGTTCGTTCTCCTGGTGAGAGAGGTTGTCGGCGGCCGGTCGGCCCGCCGTGTGCCGGTCGGGGGTTGCCCTCCCCTTCCGACATCACTAATTAAACCATGTTCTAGGGATTGGGTCAACCCGGATAAGGGCTCTGAGCTGGCCTTTTCTTGCACCCCACGGCCCGCACCCGCCCGGCCGGGCCCGGCCACAACGGGCCTGGGCGGGGTTCCCTCCTCGGTCGGACAGCTCCGCCGTACCAGGGTTCCGGGCGCGGCGTCCTGGCTCGCGTAGCGACCGCGCAGCGGCTCGGCCTGGACGCCGTGTCCGGGTTCCTGGTACGCCCCTTGGGGTGTCCGGCCGAGGAGGGAACCCCGCCTTCACCCGCACCACAACGCTCCCGCACCCGACCAACCATCCCCCACCCCCTCCGAGGAGGACCCGCCGGAGGCTGCCTTTCGCTCTGGCCGGCACCCCGTTCACCACAAGGTGGACTGCACGGCGGACTTCCCGCTCGACCATGACCTTGTCGGGATCGAGGACTGCTCGGCTGGGGTGGCTGCAGCGTTCGGCACCTTCACCGCGGGGCAGTAGCCGCCTTCGTCTTCCCATCGGTCGGCGGCTTCGCGCTCGGCGCGTTCGTGCTGTTCGGTGAGCGTGACCGGCCTCCGGTAGAGCTTCCGTGCACTGGAGTCGAGCGGCGGCAGCAGGCGGGCGGCGGCCTTCTGGTCGTCGCGGCGCTTGTGGCGTCGCCGAACCTTGGCGAACCGCGCCTCGTAGGCTTCCCGGTCGGTGCGTTGCAGACCCGCCGGGTGGAGTCGCGCGAGTTCTAGGGCAACCTGGCCCATCGGGCTGGGGATCAGGGTGCGGGTGCCGTCGTCCTGGCGGACGGCGACGAGGAATCGGGCGGCGAACAGGGCCTGCGTCCGTTCGCGGTTGATCCGCCGGCCGCCGTCCCAGACGCCACGTCGTGCTGCCTGCCGGGCCCGTCCGCCCTGCCAGTACAGACGGCCGGACTCGGCGGCCTCCATCACACGGACGTGTCCCGCCGTCCAGCCGAGTTCGGCAACATGCCCTTGGGCGAGATACCGGTTCCGCCGCGCGGTCCCGGTTCTCCTGGTCCATGCCGGTGGCCGCCCGTTCCTCGGCCTCCTGCTCGGCCTCTTGCTGACGGCGGGCGCTCTCCTGCTCGGCGTACTCGGCCGCCGTCAGCTTCCGCTCCAGCTCGGCCCGCAGGTCGGCGGCGGTCGTCTCGACCCCGGCGGCCGACTGAGCACGCACGGCGTGGTCGACGGCCTGGCGGGCGCAGTACAACGGGGCGCTGCTTGGCATCGCGGGGTCGTCGGCGTACTGCTCCGCACGGTCGGCGTGGCGCTCGGCCTCGACGGCTTCCTTGTGGGCAGCGCGCATGACCACCTCCAAGCGGGCCGAGGCGCCCGATCGGCTGTGGCACACGGCGGTCATGGCGTCGTCGGCGGCGGTGACTGCGAGGATCGCGGCCTGCCTGGCGACCTGGATGCACGTCTGCGGAGACGGTTCTCCTGCCGTGGCGGCCTGGGGACGGACGGCGCAAGCGTTCTCGGGCATGGGGGTGTTCCTCGGGTGTCTCAGTGGTGCGGGCGGCGGCGAGCCGTGGCCTCGTCGTACGGGTGCCGCCCGTGGTCGCGCGGAGCGCGACGGACAGTGCCGTCGTGCCCGAAGGGCACGCCCTTCGGCCCGGACGCTCCGGCCGGCTGCGAGCCGGGCCAGGCTGAGCCGTCCCGGAGGGACGCCCTTCGTACGGGGGCCAGTGAGTGGGGGCCGGCCGCCGACGCGGTCGGGCCCGGACGGCGGTGGGCGGAGCGTGGGGTGGGCGGTTCGACGCCGCCCACCCCACGGCCCGGCGGCCGGGGTCCGGCCGGGCAGTGCTTCCCGCCCGGCCGGGCCTGCTACGCGGCGACCGGTTCGCGTGCGGCGACGCGGCACCGGGTGAGAACCGTCTGTACGGTCTCGCCGTAGATGCTGTGGTCCTTGACCGTGCCGGTCAGCTCGACCTCGTCGCCCTGGTCGGGGACGTCGGCGGCGCTGCTGAACCAGACGAACACGTTGCCCTGCGGGTCCTGGAACTTCACCAGTCGACGGCGCTGGGTCTGGTAGCCGTACGTCCGGCCCTCCAGCTCGATCACGGTGGTGACGGTGGCGGGGGTGGTGATGCGCTCGCCCACGGTGCCCTGCGGCTTGCTGTTCTGGGCGGCCCGCTCGGTGGCCTCCTTCTCCTGGTCGCGGTACCACCCCGCGATGGCGGACACGAGCGTCGGCAGGTGGCGCGGGTCAACGGTCTCGCCCTTCGCCAGCTGGCCCACCTTGTGTCGGTAGTCGGAGAGGCTGCCGTATCCCTGGACGGCCCACGCCCGGACGGCGGCGGCGGTGGTCGGCGCGTCGGGGTCGGCGTCGATGGCGGCCCGCCACTCCATCGGGGCCTTGCGGTCGAAGAAGTACGCTTCGACGCCGTCGGCGGTCGGCTGGGTGTTCTTCCACTGCTCAGACCGGCTGTAGAAGCGGCCCTCCGTGTTCACGATGGCGGCGGTCACCCGCAGGACCTCGGCCACCGGGACGCGGAGATCGGCCGGGATGCCGCCCTCTTCGCCGTCCCAATCGGAGTCCTTCAGCGTGCCGAACCGCCACAGGGCCTCAAGGCCCTTGATCGGCAGGCCGGTGTACGGCTCGACGCACGTGGTGCCCAACTGCCGCATCTCGCCGTTCTCGTGGCGGGCGAGATAGGTGGCGGTGCGGTGCCTGGCGATGTTGCAGCCGTGACAGACGTTCGCGATGGCGTGGTATCCGCGCACGGCCTCGGCGTCCTGCTCGGGCAGGCCGGGGAACAGGCTGGTGATCGTCTCGCCCTCCTCGTCGTGGTCCAGACGGGCAAGGACGGTCCAGCCGTGGTGACGGGGGATGTCACCGGAGATCGTCACGGTGACGGTGGGGCGCTTGCCGATCAGGCGGCCGTCGATGTCGTGGTAGTCGGCCAGGAAGGGCGCGGAGACATCGAGCGTGTAGGCGGTGAGCTTGTGGATGGCGGCGCGGGCGTTGGTGGCCTCGACAAGCTGGCGGACGCGGGCCTGGGCCGTGGCGGGGATGGAAAACCGCATGGCTGCGCTGGTCATCGTGGGTGCTCCTGCTGGTGAGAGAGGAATCGAGCGCCCGGCCGGGCGGGTTGCCCTCCGCGTACGGCCGGGGTCGGGCCGGCTGGCGGCCCGTGGGACCGGAGGGGGGTTGCCCTCCCCCTCCGACACCATTAATTAAACCATGTTTTGGGGTGTGGGGCAAGCATCCCGGCCGGGGATGTCGAGTGCAGCGCGGTCGCGCAGGAACGCGGCGAAATGGGCGGCGGTGTAGCTGTCGGCGGTGCCGTACGTGCGGCGGCAGTCCAGCGCACCGATGCGTTCGCCCCGGTGGCGGACGGGGAACGGCTGGCCGGGGGCCGGGATGGCGAGCGCGTACAGTCCGCGCGGGGTGTCCACGCGCAGGACGACGGCGGCGGCCTGGTGGTCGTAGGCGGCAGACCAGCGGGCGGGGCCAATGCCGAACTCTGCGAGTCCGCCCGCGATGGCGCGGGCCTGCATGATGTCGGCGGTGGTGCCGGGGTCGGGCTCGGCGGGGGCGGGGACGCATCCGCAACCGTGGTCGTCGGCGTGGGTCTCGAACAGAGCTGTACGGGTCACTGTGGGGCTCCTGGGGGTGCCGGGGGCGGTTCCCGCCCCCGGCGTCGGGCGGCTTGAGGTGGTTAGGCGGCGGCTTCGTCGTCGCTGGCCGGGTCGTCGGCTTCCTCGGCCTCCGGCTCGCCCGCCTCCTCGTTGGTGCCGGGCTCCTGCTCGGTCTCCGGCTCGCTGCCGGACGTGATCGCGGCGCGGGGCTTCTTCTTCGACGGGTCGTAGGGCTCCTCATCCACGACCGACTGCTCAATGGGTGTGAGCGGGTACCCGAGGGACGCGAGCACCTGGAACCACCGGCCGGTGGGCTTCCGCGTCCACGGGGCGTGCTGGCTGTCCGTCCGCCACGCCGACCGGTTTGCGCACTTCTCCCGGACGGCGGCGATGGCGGCGAACTGGAGCTGAGGGGCCCGGCGCGGGTCCTTGGCGACGTGCCCGGCGAAGCTGCCCCGGTCCTTGGCCTGCTCGGCGTTCAGCCCCAGGAATCCGGCCAGGATCTCCGTGGTGCCCTCCTTGTTCAGGTCGTCGGAGATACCCCAACTGCCGTTCAGGAGAGCATTATTGACGTGTCCGATCAGGGTGTTGGTGGTGTTCTTCGGGAGGTTGCGCCGCTTGATCAGGTCCGTGATCCACTTCCGGCGCAGGGCCTCGGCCGCGTCCCAGTCGATGTTCCCCTTCTTGACGGCGGCGCGGGCGGCGCGCTCGGCCTCCTTGTCGGCGGTGGTCATCGTGCCGCCGCTGGCGCTGGCACCCTCGGGCACCGTGTGCCCGTACAGGCCGGGGGCGGAGCAGTAGGGCTCGTACCGGTCTGCCCGCCGGTCGTCGAACACCCACACCAGCCCCTTGCAGTCGGCGTGCTCCTCGGTGCTGATGCCGCGCAGTCGCCACACGGGCATGGCACGCTCGGACAACTCCTCGGCGTCCCGGATCTTCTGCCCGGCCGCCTCCAGCTCCGCGCGGTGGGCCTCGGCCTTGGTCCGCTTGTCGCGCTTGGTCCGCTCGACGGCGATGACCCAGTCAACGTCTCCCTCGTCGGCGTCATCGTCGGCGGCGGCCTCGGTGATCGCGGCGAGCGCTTCGGCGTCGTCCGCGAACTCCGACAGCGCGGCCAGGTGCTCGAACGTCCACTCGCAGCTGCTCGCGCCGCTGACGACGGCCGACAGCTTCTCGTCGGACCGGACCTTGACCAGCGTCTTGACGTCCTTCTGCCGCACGCCTGCGGCCTTGGCGATGCGGCCCACCTGCGCGCCCGCCTCGGCCGCGCTGAACATGGCCTGGTTCACCTCGGAAGTGCTCAGGCTCTTGCGGTGCTGAGCGGTCGTGATCATGTCGAGGAACTGTCCGGCCGCGTCGCGGTCGTCGTCCTCCCACTCGTACGGCACGTGGGTAAGGCCCGCGTCCGTCGCGGCGTGGTAGCGGCGGTTTCCGTCGTTGACCTGAAGGACTCCGCCGTCAAGGCGCTGGATCTTGACGGGGATGCGGCACCCCTCGGTGCGGAGCGATTCCACGAACGGCGCGTTGAGGTCCAGGTCTTCGCGGGCGTTCTTCGGGTGCGGGGTGAGCGCGTCAATCCGGATCACGGGGCGCGGGGTGACCGGCACGGCCTCCAGCCCTGCGGCGACGGCGGCGGCCAGTCGCTGGAACCCGTCGATGACCTGCGGCACGTCGCCGTGGGTGCGCACGACGTACAGCGGCTCCACGACGCCGTTGTCCTTCACGTCGGCCAGCAGATCGGCCGGGGCCTCGATGTCGCGGACGTTGCCGGGGTGCGCGGCCAGCTCGGCGACCGTGAGGGTCGGCCACGGGGCAGGGGCAGTCTGGACGCCGGCCTGGGTCTTGGTGTTCGTCATCGATCCTTCTCTTTCTGGTGAGAGTTCTTCGGGCCGTTCGGCCCGGTGACGGTGTCGGTCGGGGGGTTGCCCTCCCCCTTCCGACACCATTAATTAAACCATGTTCTTGAGGTTGGGGCAACCGGGGAGGTTGTGATCGCCGTCACTCGGGTGCAGGGCTGCGGCGGCGCGGATCATGGCGGCGGCCTCTGCGGTGGTCCGCTCGGGTTCGTCCCCCCAGCACCACAGGAGGGTGCGCCGGTAGGCGTCCTCCGTGAGCCGCAGCTTTCGCCACCGGACCCCGGACACGGGACGGCCGTTGACCTGGTTGCTGAGCACCACAAGGGAGTCGAACAGGGCGCGTTGGAAGATGTTCCAGGGTTCACCGCGTACGGACCAGCGGGGCCGGACGGAGCGCACGCCGCGCTCCCATGCGTGCAGCACGGGGCGGTGTCGCCAATCCGGCCAGGCTGCCAGAGGTGGTCACCCTGGTAGAGCCCGACGCGTTCGATGTGGTCGGCGGCGGCCGCGAGGATGCGGGCGGGGGTGGCCGGGGGCTTTCGAGCGGGCACGGTCATGCCTCCTGGGGTAGGGCGCGGGCTCGGCGGCCGGGGGGGGCGGCGGATGACCACCCCCCGGCCTTGACGGGGTTACGCGGCTATGGACCCGGCCATGGTGCGGCCGATCTGCTTACCGCCGATGTCGGCGCGGCTTCCCGCCGTCCACCCGGCTCCGTACCCGTTGCCGGTCATGGTGGTGGTGCCACCCTTCCGTGCACGGGGGTACGCCTGCTGATAGCTGCGCGAGACGACGGCCTTGCGGTCCGCGAGCACGAGGACCGCGCTGCGGCCGGTGGCGGTGGTCTCGCCCTTGGCCTCGTCGCGTGCGCCGCGCTCGGCCTCCTCGATGCGGTCGCCCACCCGGTTGATGAAGCCGAGAAGCCAGGATCGACGCCAGGCACGCGCACCCTGGCCCGGCGGGACCGACTGAGCGGCCAGTCCGCTGTTCATCTGGAGGAGAAGGGAGGTGTAGAGCAGTTCGACACGCTGAAGGTCGCTCGCGTACCCGAAGATGTGCACTCGGCGGGCCGGGCCGCTGCCGTCCCGGCCGAGGTGGATCAGCTCGCAGCCGAGGGCGAGCGCGATGCGGTTGATGAGGCGGACACGCTCCATCGCCCACGGATTATCCAGAACGATCTTGCGGTCCGTCGGGGCGTCGCTGGCCGGGTTGGCGTCGTTGAGCATCGCCTGTTCGACGCCATACTTCGCCATCATCTCGAACGCCCGCTTCCGGGCCAACTCCGCCTCCGCCTCCGGAGTACGGGGATCCTCCGCCTTAGCGAGAAGGGCGCGGATGGTTTCGAGCTTCGCGGGTGCCTTCGTGGTGCTCACGTTCATTCTCCTGGTGAGAGAGGTTGTCGGCGGCCGGTCGGCCCGCCGTGTGCCGGTCGGGGGTTGCCCTCCCCTTCCGACATCACTAATTAAACCATGTTCTAGGGATTGGGTCAACCCGGATAAGGGCTCTGAGCTGGCCTTTTCTTGCACCCCACGGCCCGCACCCGCCCGGCCGGGCCCGACCACAACGGGCCTGGGCGGGGTTCCCTCCTCGGTCGGACAGCTCCGCCGTACCAGGGTTCCGGGCGCGGCGTCCTGGCTCGCGTAGCGACCGCGCAGCGGCTCGGCCTGGACGCCGTGTCCGGGTTCCTGGTACGCCCCTTGGGGTGTCCGGCCGAGGAGGGAACCCCGCCTTCACCCGCACCACAACGCTCCCGCACCCGACCAACCATCCCCCACCCCCTCCGAGGAGGACCCGCCGGAGGCTGCCTTTCGCTCTGGCCAGCACTCAACGAAGGCGTGGTTCGAGATGTCCGCGGACCTGTGCCTACTGTGCGCACGACGAGCACTGACTTCGAACAGAACTGGGGGCATGGGTGAGCACGAATTCGGCAGGACCGGTGAGCGCGTCGGAGCTGCGGCGGCGGGTTCGCGCTGCTGAAGCGGTGAAGGCGAGGACGCGGGAGATGGCCGCCGAGCACGCGCTGACTGCACGCGAGGCTGCGGTGAAGGCGGCCAAGGCGAAGGAGGAAGCCGACGTCACGGCACGGGAGGCTGCTGCTGTAGTCCTGCGGCTGTTCGACAACGATGCCGAGTTGGTCTCGGAACTGCTGGGCGTCCCAGCGGAGGAGTTGGAACGTGAGGCGAAGCCTGTTACCGCTGCTCGGGCGAAGGAGATCATCGAATCGCTGCGTGCCCGCGCCGAGCGGCCCCGCACCACCCGAATCCGAAAGCCTCGGACAGATGCGGCAGACGCAGCTTCCTCGACCTCGGGCGCCCCGGCCCCGGTCGTCACGGCGGACGACAGCCGGGCTGATGCCGCCTGAGAACAACATCGGGCCCGGACTCTTCCCGCTCGCGGCGGTGAACGGGTCCGGGCCCGTTCACGTTGACGAGCAACTTTCCCTCATCGGTGAGCCAACGCCCGTTCGTATACCGGCTGTTGAGTGGATGTCCTGGCTGGCCAACGAGTCCGTTCAGGCCCGGTACTGGGCAAAGGTCTACCGAACCTCGTCAACCGAGGACTGCTGGTTCTTCTTCGGCGGGATCTCCAGCACCGGCCACGCCAGCTTCAGGGCCGCCTCGCGGCCGGGCAGGACGCGACGCGGCACGGTGCCGGGCCACCTCTACGGGTACCAGCTCGCGCACGGTGTCATCCCTCGGCTCGGCTGGGGTACCGACAGCCCGACCGTCTGCCACACCTGCGACAACCACTCCTGCCAGCAACCAGCACACCTGCGACTGGGCACTCCGGCCGAAAACCGCGCGGAGTGGCTCGCCCGGCGCCACGACCCTCGCAGCCCTTTGGCAGACCTTCGCGGCCCCGCCCACCGATCGCGCGCGATCGGTGCCGCGATCCGCGCAGGTCAAGCCCACGACGAGTCCGAGGAGGAGATCGCCCGCCGAATCAAGGCCGCCGTCGCTGCGGGGCGACCCTTGAGCCTGTGGTGAGCGGCCTCGCCTACAGACGGACCTTCCTCAAGGCCGGGCACGTCCCGTGGATGAACTAAATCCGTACTTCTGCGCTGCCCGCTGCGCCCGCACCCGCGGCCCCTTCATCTGCATCTGCGCGAACTGCTCACTCACCACATAGGCAGCCGCGACGCGCGCGTTGTCCCAACCGTCATACGCCATGCGCTGGGCTGCCGCCAAAGGCACCAGCAGTTCACCGGCCATGAACGTGGCCTGCTTCTCCTGTTCCGGATTGAACTGTCGCTTATGATCCTCACCGAGAATCACGCCGTCGAAGGAGTGCTCCAACAGGTGGTGGCCGAGTTCATGGGCAATGTTGGAGCGGCGGCGGACGAGTATGTGGGACTCGTTCTCGACGATCACCCGCGCCGTGCCGAGCGGCACCAAGGCAGCCGACCAGACCGAGGAGCTGCTCACCGTGAAGTGCTGGAGAGCGACGGCGGTCATCTCGAACTTCTGTAGGTCTTCGAGGGTGTACACGCCGATACCGTGTTCCTCCGCCAAGACGTAAGGGTCGAGGGGGTCTTTGGGCCCCAACCCAAGTCCGGCCCGTTCCTCCTGTGCGACCTCGCGCATCAGCGCCTGCGTCCAGCGCAACTTAATGGCCCCGGGATTCGCGTTCCGCACGGAACCGCCGTGCGGCGGCGCCGATGACCTCCTCAAGGTAGGCCACGTCGTCGCCGCTGAGGTCGCTACGCGCCCGCAGCAGGGGTACGAGCGACGCGACGAGCTCCGGGTCGCCCTTCGCGCTCTCGCCTTCCGAGCTGACATAAAACGTCTCCGCCGGCATCCGGAGCCACGTCGTCATGGCTGCGAACGCGCTGACATCCGGTTTCAGTCCATTGGCCATACGCGAGATGGTCGAGGCGCTCACCCCGAGCTCCTTGGCCAGCTGCCGCCAGGACAGCCCTTTCTCCGTGCGGGCCGCATCCAGCGCTGCGTGCAGGGTCTGCACGTTCACACCCGGACTCTCACTCATCAATGTCCCCGACTTCATCCACTGCTCGACTTTTCGATCACCTCTGCTACAGTCTACCTGCTCGAACTTTCGAGCAATGACCGACTCTCGCACGACTTCGGCTACATGAAGTACGAACAGGAGGACTTGCGATGCCGCAGGAAAACCAGGGGCCCAAGCCCGTCACGATCATCGTCAATACCCGCCCGCACGTTTGGGAGGCGAAGGAGATCACCTACAAGCAGGTCGTCGAGCTCGCCTACCCTGGCCAGCCGCCGAACGACCAGGACACCTACACCGTCCGCTACAGCCGCGGGCACGACGGACACGGAACGGGCAGCCTCACCGACGGCCACGATGTCCGAGTGAAGAAGGGGATGGTCTTCGATGTCTACCGCACTTCTCGCTCGTGACCCCGACCTCTCGCGCCTCCTCGATGACGGCTACAACGTCGTCCTTCAGGCGGGTCACATCATCGTCCAGATCCCGTACGTCACTGAGAGCCGCACCGTCGAGCACGGCTTCCTCGCCCACCCCGTCACCGTCGCCGGAGACCGCCTCGTTTCCGAGACCGACCACCGCATCTGGTTCGGTGGCTCTACCCCCTGCGACGAGCGCGGCCGTCCCCTGACCGTCGCCAACCCGGACCCCAGGGAGATCGCCGGCGGCAGGCAGGCGAACTTCATGCTCTCCAGCAAGCCCCCGGACGGCTACCCCGACCAGTACGCGAAGATCACCGCATACGTGCGGATCGTCGCCGACCACGCTCACGCCCTCGACTCCTCAGCCACACCCACCCCCGGCGCGGCGTGGCAGGAGATCGACGACGACAGCCCCTTCGCCTACCGCGACACCGCCACTTCACGTGCAGGCATCTCGGCTGTCAACCGCCGGTTCAGAGGTCACCGCGTCGTCATCATCGGCCTTGGAGGCAGCGGAAGCTACATTCTCGACCAGGTGGCCAAGACCGAGGTCGACTCGATCCTCCTCATCGATGGCGACACCTTCGACAACCACAACGCCTTCCGCGCGCCCGGTGCCGCTGCCCTCGACACGCTGCGCGAACGGCCGCTCAAGGCCACCTACTTCGCTGCGGTCTACGCCAACA
Source organism: Streptomyces sp. NPDC020884 (assembly GCF_044333935.1). NCBI lineage: Bacteria > Bacillati > Actinomycetota > Actinomycetes > Kitasatosporales > Streptomycetaceae > Streptomyces > Streptomyces sp. NPDC020884. The sequence continues at coordinate 865,855 of NZ_JBIRRY010000001.1, forward strand.
TGCATCAGGGTGTAGCTGCCTGCCCGAAGTACCTCGACGAGGACAATCTAGATTTGCTTGAAGGAGCGACATTCGCGTTCCTCGCCTCGGACGACGCTGCCAGCAAACCGGCCATCATCGGCTGGCTCGAAGCCCACGAGGTGCCCTTCATCGACGTCGGCATGGGTATCGAAGAGATCGACGGGCGCCTCAGCGGACTCCTCCGCATCACCACAAGCCTCCCCGGGCGCCGAGACGCCGCCCGCGACCGCATCCCCCGGTCAGCAACCGAACGCGACGCCTATGCAAGCAACATCCAGACCGCGGACCTCAACGCGCTCAATGCCGTCCTGGCCGTCATCCGCTGGAAACGCTCCCTCGACATCTACGCCGACGCCACCGGCGAGAGCCACACCACTTACTCACTGATCACCAACGAGATCGCCAACGAGGACCTGCCGTGACGAGGCAGGACACCCTGCGGCCGGTGTTCACCGAGACGTTTCCCTCAACAATGGACACAGGCGTGCTCTACGTCTCGGTCCCCTACCGCACGTGCGGCCACCTGTGCTGCTGCGGATGTGGCCAAGAAGTGGTCACACCCCTCTCCCCGGTCCAGTGGTCTTTTACCTATGACGGCGAAAGCGCGTCCCTCGCCCCCTCTATCGGCAACTGGTCACTCACGTGTCAGTCGCACTACTGGATCCGTAACGGCCACGTCCGCTGGAGCCGCCGGTACTCGCCGGCGGAAATCGATCAAAATCGGGACCGGGACCGTCGCCTGCTGGCCCAAGGTCCAGAGACCCCCGAGCCAACGCAGCCCTCCAGACTCCGTCGCCTTCTGCAGTTCTGGCGTTCATAGGTCGACGAGTGCAAAACAGTGGAAGCCGGACACCCTCGAAGGATGTCCGGCTTCCTTGCGTTCCGGGACCTACTTCAAGCTGCCTGGGTCATGGCATCCGGAATCGTGGCACCCATCGCCCACTCGACGGCGGCCACGACTTCATCATCCGAGGCCTCCAGCAGGTGTCCATACCGGTCGACGGTCGTCGTGATCGACTCGTGGCCGAGGCGGGCCTGAATCACGGGCAGCGGGACCTTGCCGGCGATGAGCCAGGAGGCGTGCGTGTGGCGGAGGTCGTGGACGCGCGGACGCTTGGTGAGGCCGACGGCGTTGGCGGCGTCGATGGCAGGCTTCCAGCGGTGTGCGTAGAACACGCCGGAGTGCCAGGCCCCGCCTTCTGGCGCGGTGAAGATCAGGTCGGTCGGCTTCTTCCCCCGGCAGCGGCGCTGGAACAGTTTCACCTGCTCCGGGGTGAGCACGAGCGTCCGGCGTGACTTCTTGGTCTTGGGGGCGCCGAGGAACGTCCCGCCCTCTCCACGCCGCTTCCAGGCGCGCTGCACGCGGAGCGTCGGCCGCTTCGACGCGAAGGTGAAGTCCCGGGGTTGCAGAGCGGTTATCTCGCCCCATCGGAGGCCGGTGCTCACCAGGGCATCGACGATGTCGACGGCGTCGGCGCGCACGTGTGTCTTGAGGAGTGCGTATTCCTCGGGTTCAAGGAAGACCTCGTCATCCTCGGTGTCGTTCCCCTTGGGCAAGCGCGTGTGGGCGCACGGGTTCGAGTCGCGTAGGGCGGGATCGGCGCTCACGGCGGACTGGAAGATGCTGTAGAGCAAGCCGTGGAAGTTGGCGATGGTCTTCGGGGCGTACGCCCGGCGCTTCGTACCCGCAGGGTGCAGCGGGCCGGGCCTCCCGTTCTGAAGGTCCAGAATCCACTGGCTAACGTGGTTCCGGGTAAGCCTGCTCCCGCGGTCGGAGACTGACAGCTCCCCGAACCACGGGATCATGTGGTTATCGATGAATCTCGTGTAGTTGGTTCTGGTGTGCTCAGATATGTCCGTCAGTAGCCCCACGTAGGCGTGCGCGTAGACCGCGAACTTCTCCGAGTCCGGCAGCGGAGGCTCGTTCGCCTCAACGAATCCCTCGCCCTTGACCCACCCCGGCGGCCATTGCTGTCCGTGACCGTTGACCAGGTCGCGGAACCGCTTCGCCGGATCGTCATCGTCGAAGGTCTCGCGACACCACGCCCCTGTTCGGGAGCCGCCGGCCCGCCACATGACGGTGTACGAGGGGGCTCCGGACAGCCGGGAATTGGTCTTGATGTAAGCCATGGGAGCAAGCGTACGAGGCTTCGGTGCGGCGTTCGTGCGGCGAATGCCTCGTCTGCGCTAGCGTGAAACCTACGTTTTCGCAGGTCACGACGTTTCTGCTGTGGTGGGGCGGGTGGGACTCGAACCCACGGCCGACGGATTATGAGTCCGCTGCTCTAACCGGCTGAGCTACCGCCCCGTTTCGGCGTGGCGCGTACAAGTGTGCGCACCGTCTGCCGCAGCATAGCCGGTCATACGATCTCTCGCTTCGGATGGTCGGCTTCGCCTGATCATGAGGACTTCGCTGCGTGCTGCCCGGTTCCGGGTGGGGCCGAGGAGACCCGAAAGGGTGATCGCGGGGCCCCGTGCGGGCGTCCGGAGAGCCTCCGCACGGCCCCACGCGAAAGAGGACCCCGAGGGGTCCTCTTCCGTCCGCTCCCCCGACTGGACTCGAACCAGTAACCCTCCGGTTAACAGCCGAATGCTCTGCCAATTGAGCTACAGGGGATCGCGCTCCCCCGACTGGACTCGAACCAGTAACCTGCCGGTTAACAGCCGGCTGCTCTGCCAATTGAGCTACAGGGGATTGCTGCGCTGCTGCGAAATCGTACCTGCCTGGCGGCTGCCGGGCGGCGCGCGTTCGCTGCGACACATACATTAGCGCAAGCAGGGGGGTGCTCCGCCAATCGGTATCGCCCGGGGTGATCTCGGGCGCTCGCGGGTAGGCGGGCTGCACACGTCGCACCAAGCGTAGGAAGGGTGGCAGCCATGCGGTACCGGCTCACGTTCATCGCCGGAGTGGCCCTCGGTTACGTGCTCGGCACGCGAGCCGGGCGCGAGCGTTACGAGCAGTTGAAGAAGTCGGCCCGGCAGTTCGCGGAGAACCCCGCCGTGCGCAACGCCGCCGAGAGCGCCGCCCACAGCGGCCGGGACATCGCGGGCAAGGCGTACCACTCGGTCAGCGACAAGGTCGGGGACAAGGTGCCCGCGTCCGTCGCCGAGCGGGTCAGGTCGCTGCGGGACCGCAGCAGCCAGAACGGCGGCGAGGACGACTGGGGGACCACCAACACCTAGGCCCCGGGACCCGGGGTCGCGGTCGGGACCCGCGGCGGCGGTTACGGGAAAGTCGCGGGGTGCGGCAGAATCTCCCCATGGGCATAGTCGCGGGGTTGGACAGTTCTTCCGCCTTCACTCACATCGTCGTCTGCGACACGGATACGGGCGCCGTGCTCCGGGAGGGGTATGCCACCCATCCGGTCGAGGCCAAGGCAACCGAGGTCGATCCGCAGGCATGGCTGCTCTCCCTCGGTGAGGCGGCCTCCGGCGGGCTGCTCGAAGGCGTGCAGGCCATCGGCGTCTCGGCCCAGCAGCACGGGCTCGTGCCGCTGGACCGGCAGGGCAATCTCGTACGTCCCGCGCTGCTCGGCAACGACCGGCGGGCGCAGGTCGCCGCGGCCGATCTCGTCGACGCGCTGGGCGGGCGGCAGGCCTGGGCGGAAGCCGTCGGGGCCGTGCCGGGGGCCGCACAGCCGGTGGCGAAGCTGCGCTGGCTGGCGCGGACCGAGCCGGAGAACGCCCAGCGGGTGGCCGCCGTGCTCCAGCCGCACGACTGGCTCGTGTGGCAGTTGCTGGGTCGGCCCGCCCGGCGGACCACGGACCGGGGCGCGGCCTCGGGCACCGGGTACTGGTCGGCCGGGTCCGGTTCCTATCGGCCCGATCTGGTCGAGCTGGCCCTCGGTCACGCCGCCGGACTGCCCGAGGTGCTCGGCCCCGCCGACTCCGCCGGGATGACGCCCGAGGGGCTGCTGATCTCCGCGGGCACCGGCGAGACCATGGCCGCGGCCTTCGGGCTCGGGGTCGCGGTGGGCGACGCGGTGGTCTCGCTGGGGGCCTCCGGGTCCGTGATGGCGGTGCACCACGAGGCGCTCGCCGACCCGGACGGGATGATCACCTCGTTCGCCGACGCCACCGGGATGCATCTGCCCGTCGTGCATCTCTCCAATGCCGTACGCGCGCTGCGCGGGACCGCCGAGATGCTGGGCCTGGAGGGGATCGAGGAGCTTTCGGCCCTGGCGCTGAAGTCGACGCCCGGAGCCTCCGGTCTGGTGCTGCTGCCGTATCTGGAGGGCGAGCGCACCCCGCAGCTCCCGCACACCGCGGGCACCCTGAGCGGGCTGCGGCGCGAGTCGATGAAGCCGGAGCACCTGGCGCGGGCCGCGTTCGAGGGGATGCTGTGCTCGCTGGCCGACGCCCTGGACGTGCTGCGCGGGCGGGGTGTGGAGGTGCGGCGGGTGTTCCTGCTGGGCGCCGCCGCCGAGCTCCCGGCCGTACAGGCTCTGGCTCCGGCGGTGTTCGGCAGCCAGGTCGTGGTGCCGCAGCCCGCCCAGTACGCGGCGATCGGCGCGGCCCGGCAGGCGGCCTGGGCGCTCGGGGTCTCGCAGGGCTCCCTCGACCCGCGCACTCCCCCGGCCTGGCAGGGCGCGGCGGCCCAGGTGCTGGAGCCCGGCGACGAGCTGGCGGTCGGCGGTGCGGTGCGTCAGCAGTACGCGGCCACCCGGGACCAGATCCACCCCGGCGCCTTCCGCGGGGCGCACCCGGAGTGAGGCGGTGAATCCGGAGCGCGCGGGTCCTGTTCGCGCGCTCCAGGTTTGACCTGGGCTTGGCGAAAAGGGTTCGCTCTCGGAGTACGGCGTACGCGAAACTGGGTCGGCCTCTGCCCTCCGCCGATTCCGAGAGACCCGCGTGCTCATAAAACTCCTGCGGGCCCATCTGGGCCCGTACAAGAAACCCATCCTGCTGCTGGTGTTCCTTCAGCTGCTCCAGACCTGCGCCACTCTGTATCTGCCCAGTCTGAACGCCGACATCATTGACAACGGTGTCGTCACGGGCGACACCGGCTACATCCTGGAATTCGGCGGTCTCATGATCGCCGTCAGTGTTCTGCAGGTCCTCTGCAATGTGGGGGCCGTGTACTACGGAGCCCGGACCGCCTCCGCCCTCGGGCGGGACGTGCGGGCCGCCGTCTTCGACCGGGTGCAGTCCTTCTCCGCCCGTGAGCTGGGGCGCTTCGGGGCGCCCTCGCTGATCACCCGGACCACCAACGACGTCCAGCAGGTCCAGATGCTGGTGCTGCTGTCGTTCACCCTGATGGTGTCCGCCCCGATCATGTGCGTCGGCGGCATCATCATGGCGCTCGGCCTGGATGTGCCGCTCTCCGCCGTGCTGCTGGCGGTCGTGCCGGTGCTCGGTGTCTCGGTCGGCCTCATCGTGAAGAGGATGCGGCCGCTGTTCCGCAGCATGCAGGAGCGGCTGGACTCGGTGAACCGGGTGCTGCGCGAGCAGATCACCGGCAACCGGGTCATCCGGGCCTTCGTCCGGGACGGGTACGAGGAGAAGCGGTTCCGGGGTGCGAACACCGAGCTGACCGATGTGTCGGTGGCGACCGGGCGTCTGATGGCGCTGATGTTCCCGACCGTGATGACGGTGGTCAACCTGTCGTCGGTCGCGGTGGTGTGGTTCGGTGCGCACCGCATCGAGAGCGGCGGGATGCAGATCGGTGCGCTGACCGCGTTCCTCGCCTATCTGATGCAGATCGTGATGGCCGTGATGATGGCCACCTTCATGTTCATGATGGTGCCGCGCGCCGAGGTGTGCGCCGAGCGCATCGAGGAGGTGCTCGGCACCGATTCGAGCGTCGTGCCGCCCCTCTCCCCCGTCACCGAGCTGCGGCGGCACGGGCATCTGGAGGTGCGGGGCGCGGAGTTCCGGTATCCGGGTGCCGAGGAGCCGGTGCTGCGGGCCGTGGATCTGGTGGCGCGGCCCGGGGAGACCACCGCGATCATCGGGTCGACGGGCAGCGGGAAGTCCACGCTGCTCGGACTCGTACCCCGGCTGTTCGATGTGACGGACGGGGTGGTGCTGGTCGACGGCGAGGACGTGCGGACGCTGGATCCGGTGCTGCTGGCGAAGACGGTGAGCCTGGTGCCGCAGCGGCCGTACCTCTTCTCGGGGACGGTCGCGACGAACCTGCGGTACGGGAATCCGGACGCCACGGACGAGGAGCTGTGGCACGCGCTGGAGGTGGCGCAGGCCAAGGAGTTCGTCGAGGCGCTGGAGCACGGGCTCGACGCGCCGATCGCGCAGGGCGGCACCAATGTGTCGGGCGGTCAGCGGCAGCGGCTCGCCATCGCCCGGACGCTGGTGCAGCGCCCGGAGATCTATCTGTTCGACGACTCGTTCTCCGCGCTGGACTACGCGACGGACGCCGCGCTGCGGGCGGCGCTGGGGCGGGAGACGGCGGGGGCGACCGTGGTGATCGTGGCGCAGCGGGTGTCCACCATCCGTGACGCGGACCGGATCCTGGTGCTGGACGAGGGCCGGGTCGTGGGGACCGGCACCCATCACGAGCTGATGGACGGCAATGAAACGTACCGGGAGATCGTGCTCTCCCAGCTGACGGAAGCGGAGGCCGCGTAATGGCCGGTCCGGGCGGACGGATGATGGCCGGGGGCGCGCCCACCGAGCGGTCGATGGATTTCAAGGGGTCGAGCAAGCGGCTGCTGAAGCGGTTCGGGCGGGAGAAGTCCTCGCTCTGGCTGATGCTGGGCGCGGTGACGGTGAGCGTCGCGCTGTCGGTGGCCGGGCCGAAGATCCTCGGCAGGGCGACCGACCTGATCTTCGCCGGTGTCGTCGGGCGCCAGATGGCCGAGGGCACGACGAAGGCACAGGCGATCGAGGGGCTGCGTGAGGACGGCCGCGGGTCCATGGCCGACATGCTCTCGGGGGTGGGCTTCACCCCCGGCGAGGGCATCGACTTCGGCGCGGTGGGGAACGTCCTGCTGCTGGCCCTGGTGATCTACGTCGGGGCCGGGCTGCTGATGCTGGTGTCGACGCGGTTGTCGATCCGGGTGATCAACCGGGTCGTGTTCCAGTTGCGTGAGGACCTCCAGACGAAGCTGGCGCGGCTGCCGCTGTCGTACTTCGACCGGGCCAAGCGCGGTGACGTACTGAGCCGGGCGACGAACGACATCGACAACATCTCGCAGACGCTCCAGCAGACGATGGGCCAGCTCATCAACTCCCTGCTGACCATCATCGGCGTACTGGTGGTGATGTTCTGGATCTCGCCGCTGCTGGCCCTGGTCGCGCTGGTGACGATCCCGCTGTCGGTGGTCGTGGCCACCCAGGTCGGCAAGCGGTCGCAGCCGCAGTTCGTGCAGCAGTGGCGGGTGACGGGGAAGCTCAACGCCCACATCGAGGAGATGTACACCGGGCACAACCTGGTGAAGGTCTTCGGCCGGCAGGAGGAGTCCGCGCGGGACTTCGCCGAGCAGAACGACGCGCTGTACGAGGCGGGCTTCAAGGCCCAGTTCGCCAGCGGGATCATGCAGCCGCTGATGATGTTCGTCTCCAACCTCAACTATGTGCTGGTCGCCGTGGTCGGCGGGCTCCGGGTCGCCTCGGGCACGCTGTCGATCGGTGACGTCCAGGCGTTCATCCAGTACTCGCGGCAGTTCTCGATGCCGCTGACTCAGGTCGCCTCCATGGCCAACCTGGTGCAGTCCGGCATCGCTTCGGCGGAGCGGGTCTTCGAGGTGCTGGACGCCGAGGAGCAGGACGCGGATCCGGAGCACGGCGAGCGCCCGGAGCGGCCCGAGGGCCGGGTCTCGCTGGAGAAGGTGGCCTTCCGCTACGAGCCGGAGAAGCCGCTGATCGAGAATCTCTCGCTGAGCGTGGAGCCGGGGCAGACCGTCGCGATCGTCGGTCCGACCGGTGCGGGCAAGACGACGCTGGTCAACCTGCTGATGCGGTTCTACGAGGTGACCGGCGGGCGGATCGCGCTCGACGGGATCGACGTGGCGAAGATGTCCCGGGACGACCTGCGGTCCTCCATAGGCATGGTGCTCCAGGACACCTGGCTGTTCGGCGGTTCGATCGCGGAGAACATCGCGTACGGCGCTTCGCGCGAGGTCACCCGGGAGGAGATCGAGGAGGCGGCCAGGGCGGCGCACGCGGACCGGTTCATCCGGACGCTGCCCGCCGGGTACGACTCGGTGATCGACGACGAGGGCAGCGGGGTCAGCGCGGGCGAGAAGCAGCTGATCACCATCGCGCGGGCGTTCCTGTCCGACCCGGTGATCCTGGTCCTCGACGAGGCGACCAGTTCGGTGGACACCCGGACCGAGGTGCTGATCCAGAAGGCGATGGCGCGCCTGGCCCACGGGCGTACGTCGTTCGTGATCGCGCACCGGCTCTCCACGATCCGGGACGCGGACGTGATCCTGGTGATGGAGAGCGGCTCGATCGTCGAACAGGGCACGCACGAGACGCTGCTGGCGGCCGGCGGGGCCTACGCCCGGCTGTACGCGGCGCAGTTCGCCGAGGCGTTGTCCGAGGTGGACTGAGCACCGGTCGGCCGGATCAGTCGAGGTAGCCGCGGAGTTGGTCGGCGAAGGCGTGGTCCCGCAGCCTGCTGAGGGTCTTGGACTCGATCTGGCGGATGCGTTCGCGTGTCACGCCGAAGATCCGGCCGATCTCCTCCAGGGTGCGGGGCCGCCCGTCTTCCAGGCCGTACCGCAGTTGTACGACCTTGCGTTCGCGTTCGCCGAGGGTGGAGAGCACCGCCTCCAGGTGTTCGCGCAGCAGCAGGAAGGCGGCGGACTCGACGGGTGAGGTGGCGTCGCCGTCCTCGATGAGGTCGCCGAAGGAGACGTCGTCCTCCTCGCCGACGGGGGCGTGCAGGGAGACCGGCTCCTGGGCCAGGCGGAGGACTTCGGTGACCCGCTCGGGCGTCAGGTCGAGTTCGCCGGCGACGTCCTCGGCGCTGGGTTCGACGCCGCGTTCCTGGAGCTGCCGGCGCTGGACCCGCACCACGCGGTTGATCAGTTCCACGACATGGACCGGGACCCGGATGGTGCGGGCCTGGTCGGCCAGCGCGCGGGACATGGCCTGGCGGATCCACCAGGTCGCGTACGTGGAGAACTTGTAGCCCCGGGCGTAGTCGAACTTCTCCACGGCCCGGATCAGTCCGAGGTTGCCCTCCTGGACCAGGTCGAGCATGGTCAGCCCGCGGCCCACATAGCGCTTGGCGACGGAGACGACGAGGCGGAGGTTGGCCTCGATGAGGCGGCGTTTGGCCGTGCGGCCCATGACGACCAGCCGGTCCAGGTCCCCGGCGAGGCGGGAGTCGAGGTCCGGGGTGCCGGCGAGGCGTTCCTCGGCGAAGAGCCCGGCCTCGACGCGGCGGGCGAGTTCGACCTCCTCGGCGGCGGTGAGGAGCCGGATGCGGCCGATCTCGCGCAGATACTGCCGGAACAGGTCGGAGGTGGGGCCGCCGGAGTCCGCGCGGTTCCGCGGCTCCGGGGGGTCCGGGAGGTGCGTTGCTTCCACCATGACTGCCTCGGGTGCGTGTCCGGGCGGGCCGGCTGGGGTCTCCGGGTGGTGCAGGGCCCTGTTCTGCGCCGGGATGGCCGCGATGGGCTCGGTCGTGGTCGTCACGGTCCGGGTCTGCACGGGGGCGACCTCCAGGTGATCGCTGCCGGATGACGGGGGTGGAGGTCTGTCCGGGCCCCCGGGGGTGTCCTCCCGGCGGACCGGCGCGCTCCGATGACTCAGAGACCCCAGTGTGGGGTACGACACACGACTGTCACGAGGGGCGTGCGGTGACTTTTTGATTCCGGTCGGTCACCGGGCGACTACCGGCCCTGCCGGGGCACGGGTGGTTCAGAGCGCGGCGGCGCCATGGGCGCGCAGGGACTGGGCGTACTGCTGGAGCACCCAGACCTCGTTCTGCGCGGCGGCCAGATCCTGGGGGGCCACGTGGCTGCCGAGGCGGGCGAGGCTGCCCTGGACGTCGTTGATGCGGCGGTCCACGGCGCGCAGCCGGACCTGGACGAGCTGCATGCCCGCGTAGGTCTCGTCGATGGACTTGCCGTGGAACACCTCGACGGCCAGCTCGGTGACGAGGCTGCGGACGGTGTCGTCGGGGGCGGCGTCCATGACGGCGACCAGATACTCGCGGTTGTCGGCGAGACCCTGCTCGGCGCCGCCCGCCTCCTCGACGCACCGGCGCACGGCGGCGTACGGCGGGGCGGTGAACTCGTCCATGCCGTACGCGTCGAAGGCCGGGGAGACCAGGGCGGGCTTCTGGAGGGCTAGCTTGAGGAGCTCGCGCTCGGTGCGGTGGGCGGGGCTGCGGAGGTTGAGCGCGGGGCCGGAGAAGCCGGGGGCGGTGGCCGTCTGCTGCGGGGCTCCCCCGCGGATGCCCGAGGGTCCGCCCCGCCGGCCGCCGCGCTCCCCGTGGTCGCCGCCCTTGTCGCGGGCCCAGCGGGCGAGCTGGGCGACGCGGTGGACGACGAACTCCTGGTCGAGGATGCCGACGAACCCGGCGAGCTGGACGGCGACCTCGCGCTGCACGCTGCTCGTCTTGATCTTGGCGACGACGGCGGCGGCCTCGTCGAGGGCCGCGGCGCGGCCGGCCGGGGTCTCCAGGTCGTACCGGCCGACGATCTGGCGCAGGGCGAACTCGAAGAGCGGGGTGCGCGGCTCGACCAGGTCGCGTACGGAGTCGTCGCCCTTGGCGAGCCGCAGGTCGCAGGGGTCCATGCCGTCCGGGGCGATGGCGATGTAGGTCTCGGCGGCGAACTTCTGGTCGTCCTCGAAGGCGCGCAGGGCGGCCTTCTGGCCGGCCGAGTCGCCGTCGAAGGTGAAGATCACGCGGGCGCTGCCGTTGTCCATCAGGAGGCGGCGCAGGATCTTGATGTGGTCGTTGCCGAAGGCGGTGCCGCAGGTGGCGATGGCGGTGGTGACGCCGGCGAGGTGGCAGGCCATGACGTCGGTGTAGCCCTCGACGACGACCGCGCGGCTGGCCTTGGCGATGTCCTTCTTGGCGAGGTCGATGCCGTACAGCACCTGGGACTTCTTGTAGACCGGGGTCTCGGGGGTGTTGAGGTACTTCGGGCCGTTGTCGTCGTCGCGCAGCTTGCGGGCGCCGAAGCCGACGATCTCGCCGGCGGTGTCGCTGATCGGCCACATCAGCCGGCCGCGGAAGCGGTCGATGGGGCCCCGGCGGCCGTCCTGGGAGAGGCCGGAGGTGATCAGCTCCTTGTCGCTGAAGCCCTTGCCGCGCAGATAGCGGGTGAGGTGGTCCCAGCCGGCCGGGCTGTAGCCGACGCGGAAGTGGGTGGCGGCGTCCTGGTCGAAGCCGCGCTCGGCGAGGAACTTCCGGCCGATCTCGGCCTCGGGGCTCTCCAGTGCGCGGACGTAGAACTCGGCGGCGGCCTGGTGGGCCTCGATCAGCCGGATCCGTTCGCCGCGCTGGTGGGAGGGGTTGTAGCCGCCCTCCTCGTACCGCAGGGTGATGCCCGCCTTGGCGGCGAGGCGCTCGACCGTCTCCGAGAAGGAGAGGTGGTCGATCTTCATCACGAAGGCGATCGTGTCGCCGCCCTCCTGGCAGCCGAAGCAGTGGAACAGGCCCTTGCCGGGACTGACCTGGAAGGAGGGGGACTTCTCGTCGTGGAAGGGGCAGAGGCCCTTGAGGTTTCCGCCGCCCGCGTTGCGCAGCTGAAGGTATTCGGACACGACGGAGTCGATCGGGACCGCGTCCCGTACCGCCTTCACGTCGTCGTCATTGATCCTGCCAGCCACGTGTGAAGTCTACGGGTGGACTCAGACAGTCGGATCCGGGGCAAGGGCCGCTCCGGGGCGCGGGCGGTGCCGCCCGCGCCCCGGAGCCGTCCTCAGAGCAGGGAGTCCAGCGGGACCGACGGGTCGCCGAGGGCTTCCGGGTCGTGCTGCTGACGGGCCCGGATGAGCTCCTGGATCGTTTCGGTGACATCCCACACGTTGACGTTCATCCCGGCGAGGACGCGGCGGTCCTTCAGCCAGAACGCGATGAACTCCCGCTTCCCGGCGTCGCCCCGGATGATCACCTCGTCGTAGGAGCCGGGCGGGGCCCAGCCGGAGTATTCCAGGCCCAGGTCGTACTGGTCGGAGAAGAAGTACGGGACGCGGTCGTACGTCACGTCCTGGCCGAGCATGGCGCGGGCGGCGGCCGGTCCGCCGTTCAGGGCGTTCGCCCAGTGCTCGACGCGCAGCCGGGTGCCGAGCAGCGGGTGGGCGGCGGCGGCGACGTCGCCGGCCGCGTAGATGTGCGGGTCGGAGGTGCGCAGCGAGGCGTCCACCGCGATGCCGCCGCCGTGGGCGCGCTCGGCCATCTCCAGTCCGGCGGCCTCGGCGAGGGCGGAGCGCGGGGCCGCGCCGATCGCGGCGAGGACGTCGTGGGCGGGGTGCTCCTCGCCGTCGTCGGTGCGGGCGGCGAACACCATGCCGTCCTGGCCGGTGATCTCGGTGAGCCGGGCGCCGAAGTGGAAGCGGACGCCGTGCGCGCTGTGGAGTTCGGTGAAGATCTGGCCCAGCTCGGGGCCGATGACCTGGTGCAGCGGGGTGGGTTCGGCTTCGACGACGGTGACCTCGGCCCCGTAGCCGCGGGCGGCGGCGGCGACCTCCAGGCCGATCCAGCCGGCCCCGGCGATGACCAGGTGGCCGTTGTCGCGGCCGAGGGCGGCGAGCACGTTGCGCAGCCGGTCGGCGTGGGCGAGGCGGCGCAGGTGGTGGACGCCGGCCAGGTCGGTGCCGGGGACGTCCAGGCGGCGCGGTTCGGAGCCGGTGGCCAGCAGCAGCTTGTCGTAGTGGATGACGGTGTTGTCGCCGAGCTGCACGGTCTTGGCGTACCGGTCGAGCACGGTGACCGGCTGGCCGAGGTGCAGCTCGATGTCGGCGCCCGCGTACCAGGGGCGCTCGTGGGTGAAGACGCTGTCCCGTTCGGCCTTGCCCTCCAGGTAGCCCTTGGAGAGCGGCGGTCGTTCGTAGGGGTGGTCGCGCTCGTCGCCGATGAGGATCACCCGGCCGGTGAACCCCTCGGCGCGCAGCGTTTCGGCCGCCTTCGCCCCTGCGAGTCCTGCTCCGACGATGACGAACGTCTGGTGTGCGTCGACCACTTGATGCCTCCTCAGTGCTGTGCTGCGCGGCGCCCCCAGCTGCGAGCGTCCCGCACGCAGCGTGATGACGAAAGAGGGAGTGCCCGGGACAGGTCACCCCCAGTGGTCAGGTTCCAGTCTGCCGGTCACCCGCGACGGGCGGTGAGCGCGGCGTGCAGGGATCGTGCGGAGGCGTCGGTGAGGGCGGCGATCTGGTCGACGAGGACGCGCTTGCGGGCGTGGTCGTCGGATGCCTGGTCGAACAGGGCGCGGAAGTGCGGTTCAAGGCCCTCGGGGGCGCGGGCGGTGAGGGCGGCGGCCAGCTCGGCGATGACGATGCGCTGGTCGGCGCGGATGGCCTCCTGTTCGGCGCGCTGCATCACGTACCGGTCGGCCACCGCCTTGAGCACCGCGCACTCGTGGCGGACGGCGCGCGGGACGACCAGCTCGGCGGCGTACCGGCCGAGGCGGCCGGGGCCGTACACCGCGCGGGTGGCGGTCTCGGCCTCCGTGCAGAAGCGGCCGATGAGCTGGCTGGTGGCGTCCTTGAGGCGGGCCTGGGCCACGGCGGAGCCGTCGTAGCCGTGCGGCCACCAGTCCTGGTCGATCAGCCGGTCCAGGGCCGCGGACAACTCCTGCGGGTCGGTGCCGGCCGGGACGTAGCGGCCGATGGCGACCGCCCAGATCTCCTCGCGCTCCGGCTCGGCGTAGAGGCAGTTGGGGTCGATGTGTCCGGCGTGCAGCCCGTCCTCGAAGTCGTGGACGCTGTACGCCACGTCGTCGGACCAGTCCATGACCTGGGCCTCGAAGCAGGTGCGGTCCTCGGGCGCCCCCCTGCGGGCCCAGGCGAAGACCGGGAGGTCGTCGGCGTACACCCCGAACTTGGCCGAATGCGGGTCGGTCGGGTGGTCGCCGCGCGGCCAGGGGTACTTGGTGGCGGCGTCCAGGGCGGCCCGGGTCAGGTTGAGGCCGACGCTGACCAGGTCGCCGGTGCGCGGGTCGCGGACGAAGCGCTTGGGCTCCAGGCGGGTCAGCAGGCGCAGCGACTGGGCGTTGCCCTCGAAGCCGCCGCAGTCGGAGGCGAAGTCGTTGAGCGCCTGTTCGCCGTTGTGGCCGAACGGCGGGTGGCCCATGTCGTGGGCCAGGCAGGCCGTCTCCACCAGGTCCGGGTCGCAGCCGAGGACCGCGCCGAGCTCGCGGCCGACCTGGGCGCACTCCAGGGAGTGGGTGAGCCGGGTGCGGGGGCTGGCGTCCCAGACGAGGGAGCGGGTGCCGGGCGTCACCACCTGGGTCTTCCCGGCGAGTCTGCGCAGGGCCGCGGAGTGCAGGACCCGGGCGCGGTCGCGCTGGAAGGCGGTGCGGCCGGGGCGCTTGTCCTCCTCGGTGTCGAAGCGCTCGGTGTCGGCGGACCGGTAGGGGCTCGCCCCCCATCCGCTCTGTACGCCGTGTGTCCGGTCTGCCCCGTGTGCGCCCTGTGTGCCGTCCATGGTCCCGACAGTAGCGACCGGGACGGACAACAGGGCGTGAGCGGGTCCGGGATGTCAGGCGGAAGCGAGCAGGGTCACCGCGTCGGAGGGGGCCTCGACAGACCGTGCCTGGTCGTAGCGGTGCAGCACCAGGCGGGCCAGCGCCGGGTGGGCGCCGAGCGGGGCGGCGGCCCGGCGCGGTGCGGCGTCGGCGGAGGCGCTCGCGAAGCGGCCGGGGGCGGTGAAGTACGAGGCGACGAGGGTCCGGTGGCGGCCCCGTGCGGCGAGCGCGCGCAGGGCGGCCGGGACGGTGGGCGTGGTGGCGGAGGCGTACGCGGGGACGACGGGGACCCCGAGGCGTTCGGCCAGCATGCGGGCGGTGCGCCGGGTGTCCTGGGCGGAGTCGGGGTCGCGGGACCCGGCGGCGGCGAGGACCACGGCGGCGCCCCGGCCGCCCTCGTCGGCGGGGTCCCAGCCGGCCTCGACGAGCCGCCCGTACAGGGCCTCGACGAGGAGGGGGTGCGGCCCGAGGGGTGCGGCGATCCGGGTGCGCACGTCGGGGGCGGCGGCCGCCCTGGCGGGCAGGTCGCGCTTGACGTGGTGGCCGCGTCCCAGGAGCAGCGGTACGAGGACGGCGTCGGCCCCGCGCAGGCCGTCCAGGGTGTCCGGGAGCAGCGGCCGGTTCAGTTCGATGTGGCCGAGCCGGACGTCGAGGCCGGGGCGCAGGTCGCGCACCCGGTCCAGGAGGGCCAGCACGGTGCGCAGGGCCTCCGGATCGCGGCTGCCGTGCGCTACGGCGACCAGGGACGGGGCGGGCGCGCCGCTCCGGTCGTGTGCGGGGCGGGCGGGCTTCCGGGTGCGGTGCATGGGCCTGCGGGTTCCGTTCCGGGAGACGAGGCTGAGCTGGGCGCCGAGCTGGACGCTGATGCGGGTGAGGAGGTGCGCGGTGGTGTCGGTCATCGGGGGCGACTGGGGAGGCTGTTCCGGGACCTGCTCCGTCATGGACCGATGGTGCCGGGCGGAGGTTGCCGGGCCGTTGCGCGAGGGTCACAGGCGTTTTCCGCGGCCTCACGGCCGGGGCGGGGGCGGTGTGCGTACGGTCTGCCGTCCGGTGCTGCGTCCGTCCGCCGGGGCCCGCCGTCCGGGCCGCCGTCCGGGCCCTCCGCCGGGGCCGGACGCCGGTGGCGGATGCCACAAACCGGGGCGGCCGGCGAACCTTTGCGGCTTGCCGGTCGTCAGGTGGGGTGGGGGGCACGGAGCGCATCCGGCGCGACGGACGGACGAATGACCGGGGGGACCTGTGCGCGGGAAGAGCGGGAAGACCGGGACGAGCGGGAAGAGACGGAAGGTGCTCGAGCGGCTGAAGAGGCTGCGGCGGACGATGCGGCCCGCCGCCCTACGCCTGCCGATGCGGCCCGCCATCCTGCGCCTGCCGCGTCGGCCCGCCATCCTGCGCCTGTCCGGCCGGCCCGCCATCCTGCGGCTGCCGCGTCGGCCCGCCGCCCTACGACTGCTCAGCCGGCCCGCCGCCCTGCGCCTGCCGCTTACCCGGCGGGTCCAACGGCGCCTGGTCCAGGGGCTGATGGTCGCCTGTGCGCTGGCCCTGGTGCCCGCGACCTGGATGCGGCTGGAGGCCGGCGACCGGGTGGGCACGACGGCCGGGGCTCCGGCGCGGGAGGTCGCCGTGGTGTTCGGCGCCGGGCTGTGGAAGGGCCGGCCGACCCCGTACCTCGCGCACCGGCTGGACGCGGCGGCCGAGCTGTACCGCACCGGGAAGGTGAAGGTCGTCCTGGTCACCGGGGACAACAGCCGGGTGGAGTACGACGAGCCGGACGCGATGCGCACGTATCTCACCGGGCGCGGGGTGCCCGACGAACGGATCGTGAGCGACTACGCCGGGTTCGACAGCTGGGACTCCTGCGTCCGGGCCAAGAAGATCTTCGGGGTCGACCGGGCGCTGCTGGTGAGCCAGGGCTTCCATATCCACCGGGTCGTCACGTTGTGCCGGTCCGCCGGGATCGACGCGTACGGGGTCGGGGTCGACGAACCACGGGACTCCACCTGGTACTACGGCGGGGTCCGGGAGCTGGCGGCCTCGGGCAAGGCGGCCCTGGACGCCCTGGTCCGTCCCGACCCGCGCTTCCTGGGGCCCGAGGAGCCGGGCGTGACGGAGGCGCTGGCCGCCGGGGCGCGCTGACGGGCTCCGGGGCGCGGGCCCGGCCGTTTGCGCCGGGCGGGTGAAGCCCCGGGACGGGGCAGGCCTCAGAGGCTGTCCCGTACGGGTTCGGTGATCCACCGCCCCTCGGGGATGAGGACGCCGCCGGTCCGCAGCGAGCGGGTGACGGCGGCCGCGGCGAGGTAGACCCAGGCCCGCACGGACTCCCCGGCGCCGGGGAGCTCGCCGTCCCGACCCGGCCGGTCGCCGGGGGCCGGCAGCTCGACCTCGCGGACCACGCGTTCGTACAGGTTGCGCGGGTGGCCGGGGGCGAGGAACTCCTCCAGGTGGTCCAGCAGCCCGAGGAGTTCCCCGTACACCCCGGGCGCGGCGACCAGCAGGGTGCCGTGGACGCGGCCGTGGCCCTCGATCGCGTACGGGTAGCCGGGGCCGTCGTAGAGCAGGGCCCGGGGCAGCACGGCCGGCCGCTCCCCCGCCGTACGGCCCCGGAGGAACAGGTCGTGGTTGGGTTCGCCGGGCAGCAGCGTCCCGTACACGAAGAAGGGCAGCTCGGCGGCGACGCGGTCGCCGGGGGCGGTCGTGGTCATGGCCGCCGTCACAGGGCTGCCGCGGACGCCGTCTCCGCCGTCACCCAAGCGAGGTAGCGGGCGCTGCCCCGGATCACCGGCAGGGCGATGATCTCCGCTGTGTCGTAGTCGTGCTCCCGCTGGAGGTGCGCCTCCAGCTCGTCGTAGCGCGCCGCCGTCGTCTTGAAGAGCACCTGCCACTCCTCGGTCGTCTCGATGGCGTTCTGCCACCGGTAGACGGAGGTGACGGGGGCGGAGATCTGCGCGCAGGCCGCCAGCCTGGCCTCCACCGCCGACCGGGCCAGGGCCTGGGCCTTGTCCTCGCTGTCGGTGGTGGTCAGTACGGTCAGCCATGCCGGCGGCGCTGTCATCGTCGGGTCTCCTCGTGTGCGGCGGGCTCCCTGCCCGTGGGCCTTCGATGCGATTGTCGGCCCACGGCGGGTCAGCCGCCGTACGGACGGAGATTTCTGGCGTCGCGCAGGGCGACGCCCCACCACACCAGCTGGTCCAGCAGCGCCTTGGCCGCCGCGTCGGCGGGGCCCGGGTCCAGGTGGCGTCCCGTGTCGTCGAAGAGGGCGCCCGCGTTGTGGAAGGACACGGTGTCCCGGACGGTGACGGTGTGCAGTTCGGCGAAGACCTGCCGGAGCTGTTCGACGGCCCGCAGCCCGCCGGAGATGCCGCCGTAGCTGACGAAGGCGACGGGCTTGGCCCGCCACTCCGCGCTGTGCCAGTCGACGAGGCTCTTCAGCGGCGCGGGGAACGAGTGGTTGTACTCGGGGGTGAGGACGACGAAGGCGTCGGCCGCCGCGAGCCGGGCGGAGACCGCGCCGATCCGCGCCGCGTCCTCGGGTCCGGGGTTGAAGGTGATCGCGGTGGGGAGAGCGGCCTCGGCGACGTCGACGAGTTCGGTCTCGATGCCGGGGTGGCCCGCCGCGCGGGCCAGGAACCATTCGGCGACGACGGGACCGAAGCGGCCGTCGCGGTTGCTGCCGAGGATGACGGCCACCTTGAGGGGCGTGGGCTCGGTGGGAGCGGTGGCGGGCTCGGTGGATGACGTGGGTGCGGCTGTGGTGTTCATGGGGCCGAGCTTTCCGCCTCAACCATGGTTGAGGTCAAGCGCGGTCACCCGGAGCCCGCCGGGCCCGGTTCCGGACGGCCCGCCTACGGTGGCCGCATGACGACGCACCCGCCGAGCACGCAGCTGCCCCACGTCGAGCTCGACGGCCGGCCGGCGACCGAGGAGACCCTGCGGGTCCCCGCCCTGTACGGCTTCGGCCACTTCACCGCCCTCCAGGTGAGGGGCGGTAGGGCGCGCGGGCTCGCACTGCATCTCGCCCGGCTGGACGCCGCGAACCGGGAGCTGTTCGAACAGCCGGTGGAGGGCGAGCGGGTGCGGGAGCTGATCCGGCACGCCCTGGCGGGCGCGGGGCTGCGGGACGCCTCGGTGCGGGTGAACGGCTACCAGCCGCCCGGCGCGACGCGCACGACCCTGATGGTGACGGTCCGGGAGCCCGCCGTCATGCCCTCCGGGGCGCGGAGCCTGATGTCGGTGCCGTACGCGCGCACGGCCCCGCACATCAAGCGGCCGGGCGAGTTCGGGCAGACGTACTACGGGCTGCTGGCGGAGCGGGCGGGGTTCGACGAGGCGCTGCTGACCCTGCCCGGCGGGGTGGTGGCCGAGGGCGCGGTCACCAACATCGGCTTCTGGGACGGGACCTCGGTGGTGTGGCCCGACGCCCCGGCGCTGGACGGCATCACCATGGTGCTGCTCGCGCGGGGACTGGAGGGGGCCGGGCGGCCGTCGGTGCGCCGCCCGGTGACGCTGGAGGGCCCGGACGGGGTGGGCCGCTACCGCGCCGCCTTCGTCTGCAACTCGCAGGGGATCGCACCGGTGCGGCGGATCGACGGCGTCGGGTTCGCGGTCGACGAGGAGCTGATGAAGGACCTGGGCACGGTGTACGCCTCCGCTCCGCAGGACATCGTGTGAGACCCCCGTACGGGAGGGCGGGGCCCGGCGGCCCGGCCGTGCCGGACCATGGGGGCATGCAGATCCATATCGAGGCCTCAGCCCTCCCCGGCCGCAGCTGCGGCCCGGACAGCGACTTCCCCGGGTTCGAGAACATCCACGTCGGCGTCCAGCGCAAGGACCGGCCGGGCGAGCTGCTCGGCCCGCGCCCCGGGGACGCCCCCTCCGCCTCGTGGACCCTCGACTGCACGGCTGCCCCGGGGGCGGACGGGATCGAGGTGTCGGGGCCCTACGTCCAGAACCGGCTGGGCGGGCGGTTCGTCTATCTGTCGTGGGGCACGGTGGACGACGCCGGGCTCTTCACCATGTTCCGGCGCGCCAAGCTGATGTTCGGCGACATCGGCCCGGACGTCCTCGAAGCCGCCGCGCGCTCCGGGCATCTCACCGGGCGGCTCGGGCTCACCGACGCCAAGGGGCAGCCGCTGTGCGGCCGGGTGCGGCCGCCGCAGATCATCTGGAGCGCCACGGGCGGCGCGGGCGGGGCGTGACCGCCACGCGCGGCGGGCCGGAGGCGGATCCGACACCGCCCCCACCGGAACCAGGGGGGAGTGGTCCGGTGAGGGCGGGTGCCGTGGGGGGCGGGGATCCGTCCCGTGGGGGGTGTCTTGCGTGTGCCCGGGGTCCGCGAGGTCATTCATGTGACCTGCGTCACACCTGAGGTCCGGGCCTCACCCGATCGGCACCCGGGGCGACAGCACGGACCGAACGGCCCAGCCGCACCGCCATGACCTGCGGTGATCCATTCCGGCAAGGGTGCCGCGCCGGTCCGTACGGGTGAAAGCTGACCCGACGTCAGAAGGCGTGGCGGGCCGCGCCCCCGTTGGCTCGGGGCAGGACACACCCGCTCGTGCCGTCTGCCCGGAGGATCCCCATGCGCAGTCCTGCCCGCCTCGTGACCGGCGCCGTCGGCGCCGCGTTCACCGTCATCGCGTTCGGTCTCACCGCCGCCGCTCCGTCCGCGTACGCGGGTGACTTCGGCCGTCTGGAGATCACCCCGTCGACGGCGGCCCCCGGCGCCACCGTCACCGTGAACACCACCGCCTGCGGGCCCAAGGGCTCGGGCATCGGGGACGCGAACTCCCTGGACGCCGGGGACTTCGAGGTACGCCCCGGCACCCACAAGGAGGTCGTGGTCGGCCAGTTCACCGTGCCGCACGACACCCGGCCCGGCACCTACGAGATCGTCGTCTCCTGTGACAACGGCAAGGACGCGGTCGGCGACCTCAAGGTGATCGGCGGCGGCAAGCACGACAAGCCCATCCACGACCGCCCGATCGGCCATGTGCGGACCGGGGTCGGCGGCAGCGTCGAACCGAACTCCACCCAGGTCGCGCTCGGCGTCGGTGTGATCGGCCTGGCCGCCGTCGGCGGGCTGTGGCTGCTGCGCCGCCGCTCCGAGGGCGCCGAAGGAAGCTGAACCGCCGCTTCCCCCCTGACCGGGCGGGGCGCGTCCCCGAGCGCGCCCCGCCCGCCCCGGACCACCGATCGAGGACGACGCCGTGTCCCAGAGCGCGCAGAAGGCCAAGGGCTGGCTGGTGGGCATCGCCGTGCTGTGCGGGATCTGGCTCGTCCAGAACGGCCCCGGCGGCCAGCTGATCCCGCCGCAGCCCTCCAGCGCCCAGGCCTTCGCCGCCGGGCCCCAGCTCCAGCCCGGCTCCCCGGTCGCCGAGCCGCTGAACCCCTCCGAGCCGGTCCGCATCCGCATCCCGAGTATCGAGGTGGACGCGCCGATGACCCGGCTGGGGCTGGCCGCCGACGGCAGTCTCGACGTACCGCCGGACGAGGACCGCAACCTCGCGGGCTGGTACGAGGACGGCGTCCCGCCCGGCGCGCGGGGCACCGCGATCGTCGCGGGGCACGTGGACAACGCGAAGGGCCCGTCCGTCTTCTACGCCCTGGGGGCCCTGACCAAGGGCACCAGGGTCGAGGTGGTCCGCAAGGACGGGCGCACGGCCGTGTTCTCGATCGACGCGATCGAGGTCTACGACAACGACGACTTCCCCGACCAGCGGGTCTACGGCGACTCGCCGCACGCCTCGCTCCGGCTGATCACCTGCGGCGGCGGCTTCTCCCAGGAGACCGGCTACCAGGGCAACGTGGTGGCGTACGCCCACCTCACCGACGTGCGCTGACCGCCCGGCAGGCGGCAGTTCGACGACAGGTCCTAGGCGTTCCACTGGTCGAAGCCGAGCTTGGCGACCAGCGAGAACACCACGGTCAGCAGCACCGCCCGGACGAAGCCGCTCCCCCGGCTCAGCGCCATCCGGGCCCCGATCATCCCGCCCGCCAGGTTGAAGAGCGCCATCACGGCCGCGAGCTGCCACAGCACCGTGCCCTGGTACGCGAACATCGCCAGCGCCCCCGCGTTGGTGCACACGTTGACGATCTTCGCGGTGGCCGAGGCGGTCACCAGGTCCAGATGGAGCACGGCGGTCAGGGCCAGCACCAGGAAGGTGCCGGTGCCCGGCCCGAACAGCCCGTCGTAGAAGCCGATCCCGCCGCCGACCAGCACGATCGCGGTGACGATCCGGGCCCGGGTGACGGGCCGGTCCGTGCCGTCGTCCGCCGCCGCGGTGCCGAAGGACGGGCGCAGCATCACGAAGGCCGCGACCCCCAGCAGCACGACCATGATCACCGGACGGAGCACCTCGCTGCTGATCCCGGCGGCGAAGAACGCCCCCGTCATCGACCCGGCGAGCGCCATCAGCCCGACCCGCACCGCCAGCCCCACCCGTACCGGGGCTTTGCGCAGGAAGGTGACCGCCGCGCCGGAGGTGCCCACAATCGCGACGGCCTTGTTGGTGCCGAGGACATGGGCCGCCGGGACGTGCGGCAGGCCGAGCAGCAGCGCGGGCAGGAGCAGCAGTCCGCCGCCGCCCACCACCGCGTCGATCCAGCCCGCGACGGCCGCGGCGAGGCAGAGGAGAAGCAGCGTGGTCAGAGTTATGTCAGGCACGACCCGACATTAGACACCTGTCGTCGGACCGCTCCGCCCCGCCCCTCCCCGATCCCTCACAGGGGCCCGGCACGGGCGCTGAGCGCAAGGTTCCGCCCGGGAAACAGACGGGATGCGGCCGGGTAACACCTCCCGCCCAGGCTCATGGCATCAGGACAACCGACGGAGGCCACTGAGATGCCGGAGCCCACCACCCCGAACGCCCAGGCGCACACCGCCGTTCCGACGATCGTGGTCGTCGGGCACGGCATGGTCGGCCAGCGGTTCCTGGAGGACCTGGCCGGCCGCGGGCTGACCCCGGCGGCCGGCGGCGCCCGGGTCGTCGTGCTCTGCGAGGAGCCCAGGCCCGCCTACGACCGGGTGCAGCTCACCTCGTACTTCGACGGGCGCAGCCCCGAGGACCTCTCCCTGGTGGAGCCGGACTTCATGGCCCGGCACGGCTTCGAGCTGTACGTCGGCGACCCGGCGACGGGCGTCGACCGGGCGGGCCGGACGGTGACCGCGCGGTCCGGGGCGGTGTTCCCGTACGACACGCTGGTGCTCGCGACGGGCTCGTATCCGTTCGTGCCGCCGGTGCCGGGGAAGGACGCCCGGGGCTGCTTCGTCTACCGGACGATCGAGGACCTGCTCGCGATCGAGGAGTACGCGAAGGGCGCGGCGACCGGTGCGGTGGTGGGCGGCGGGCTGCTCGGCCTGGAGGCGGCCGGGGCGCTGAAGGGGCTCGGGCTGCGCACCCATGTGGTGGAGTTCGCGCCCCGGCTGATGCCGGTCCAGGTGGACGACGGCGGGGGCGCGGCGCTGCTGCGCACGATCGAGGACATGGGCCTCGCCGTGCACACGGGGGTCGGCACCCAGGAGGTGCTGGCGGACGCGGACGGCGCGGTGAGCGGGATGGCGCTGTCGGACGGGTCCTCGCTCGCCGTGGACCTGGTGGTCTTCTCGGCGGGGGTGCGGCCCCGGGACCAGCTGGCCCGCGACTGCGCTCTGGCCGTCGGGGACCGCGGCGGGATCGTCGTGGACGAGGAGTGCCGGACGTCGGACCCGGCGGTGTTCGCGATCGGCGAGTGCGCGCTGGCCGCCGACGGCCGGGTGTACGGGCTGGTGGCACCGGGCTACGAGATGGCCCGGACGGCGGCCGAGGTGATCGCGGGCGGGCGGTCCGCGTTCACCGGGGCGGACCTGTCGACGAAGCTGAAGCTGCTCGGGGTGGACGTGGCCTCGTTCGGCGACGCGCACGGGAGCGCCGAGGGGTCGCTCGACGTCGTCTACTCCGACGCCCGGTCGGGGGTCTACAAGAAGCTGGTGATCGGGCGGGACGGGACCCTGCTGGGCGGGGTGCTGGTGGGGGACGCGGACCAGTACGGCACGCTGCGGCCGATGACGGGCACGGTGCTGCCGGTCGCCCCCGAGCAGCTGGTGCTGCCGGCCGGGGCGGGCGGCCCGGTGGCGCTCGGCCCCGCCGCGCTGCCCGACGACGCGGTCATCTGCTCCTGCCACAACGTGGCCAAGGGGGCGATCTGCGAGCACACCTCGCTGCCCGAGGTGAAGAAGTGCACCAAAGCCGGTACCGGCTGCGGCAGTTGCCTGAAGGTGATCGGTCAGCTGATGCCGCCGCCGCAGGACGCGGGGCTGTGCGGCTGCTTCCCGTACAGCCGCAGCGAGCTGTACGAGATCGTCCGCACCCTGGAGGTCACCTCGTTCGCGGCGCTGCTCGACTCGCACGGCCGCGAGGAGGCGCGCGGCGGCGACGGCTGCGAGGTCTGCAAGCCGACGGTCGGCTCGGTCATCGCCTCGCTCGCCCCGACGGTCGGCGCGAGCGGCTATGTGCTGGACGGAGAACAGGCGGCACTCCAGGACACCAACGACCACTTTCTGGCCAACCTCCAGCGCAACGGGTCGTATTCGATCGTGCCGCGCATCCCGGGCGGTGAGATCACCCCGGAGAAGCTCATCGTCATCGGCGAGGTGGCCCGCGACTTCGGCCTCTACACGAAGATCACCGGCGGCCAGCGCATCGACCTCTTCGGCGCCCGGGTCGACCAGCTCCCGCTGATCTGGACCCGCCTGGTGGACGCGGGCTTCGAGTCCGGCCACGCGTACGGCAAGTCGCTGCGCACGGTGAAGTCCTGCGTGGGACAGACCTGGTGCCGCTACGGCGTGCAGGACTCCGTGAAGATGGCGATCGACCTGGAGCTGCGCTACCGGGGCCTGCGCTCCCCGCACAAACTGAAGTCGGCGGTCTCCGGCTGTGCCCGCGAGTGCGCGGAGGCCCGGGGCAAGGACTTCGGGATCATCGCCACCGCCCAGGGCTGGAATCTGTACGTCGGCGGCAACGGCGGGGCCACCCCGCGCCACGCGGACCTGCTGGCCCAGGACCTCTCCGACGCCGAACTGGTCCGGCTGATCGACCGGTTCCTGATGTTCTACATCCGTACCGCCGACCGGCTGGAGCGCACCTCGGCCTGGCTGGAGCGGATCGACGGCGGCCTGGAGCACGTCCGGGACGTGGTCGTCCACGACTCGCTGGGGCTCTGCGAGGAGCTGGAACGGCTGATGGCCGACCATGTCGCCGGATACCGCGACGAGTGGGCCGAGACCATCAACGACCCGGAGCGCCTGCGCCGCTTCGTCACCTTCGTCAACGCGCCCGACGCCCCCGACCCCTCGGTGAGGTTCGTCCCCGAGCGGGACCAGATCAAGCCGGATCTGGAGCTGCTCGCGGGGCCCGTGCTCGCCGTCCGCACCCTCGAAGGGACCGCATCCTGATGACCACCGCAACGATCACCACGGCACAGCACACCGGGTCCGTCCGGCTCGCGCACGGGAAGGACTGGCTGACGGTCTGCGACCGGGCCCTGCTGACCCCCGGGCGGGGCGTCACGGTGCTGCTGCCGGACGGGGACCAGGCAGCCGTCTTCATGGACCGGGCCGGCCAGGTGTACGCGATCGGCAACCGGGACCCGTTCACCGGCGCGTACGTCCTCGCGCGCGGACTGCTCGGCTCCGCCGCCGGGCGGCCGTTCGTGGCATCGCCGCTGCTGAAGCAGCGTTTCGACCTGGCGACGGGAGCCTGCCTGGACGACGAGGGGGCGGCAGTGCCGGTCTTCGCCGTACGGGCGGACTGACCGCACCGACCGAGGCCGGTACAGGCGGACGGACCGCGGGGGCCGCGTCCTGCGCGATGTCTCCGCCGCCCGTTCACCTGTTCGTGAAGCCCCGTCAACTCCGTGCTCCTACAGTCCTGACGCGCGACCCGCCGGTCCGTCCGGAGCGGCGGCCCCTCACTCATGCGTGGAGTGATCGTGGAACGTCGGACCTTCTTGCGCACCGCGGTGATCGGCAGCTCGGCGGCGGCCTTCGGCGGCACGCTGTGGCGGGGCGCCGCCTTCGCCGACCCCGCCCAGCCGGCCCCCGGCCCGTACGGCGCGCTCCAGGCCGCCAACGGCGACGGGATCCAGCTGCCGAACGGCTTCACCAGCCGTGTCGTCGCGCGTTCCGGGCAGAGCGTGCCCGGCACCTCCTACCGCTGGCACAGCGCGCCCGACGGCGGGGCGACGTACGCCGACGGCGCGGGCTGGATCTACGTCTCCAACGCCGAGGTGTCCTCGGGCAGCGGCGGCGGCGCGAGCGCGGTGAGGTTCGACTCCGCCGGGACGGTGACGTCCGCGTACCGGATCCTGGCCGGCACGAACAACAACTGCGCGGGCGGCGCCACCCCGTGGAACACCTGGCTGTCCTGCGAGGAGGTCACCCGGGGGTATGTGTACGAGACCGACCCGTGGGGGGTGGACGCGGCGGTGCGGCGTCCGGCGCTGGGCCGGTTCAAGCACGAGGCGGCCGCCGCCGACCCGGACCACGGCTACGTCTACCTCACCGAGGACGAGACAGACGGCCGCTTCTACCGCTTCCGGCCCACGACGTGGGGGGATCTGGCGAGCGGCACCCTTCAGGTGCTGGTGGCCGGCACGGCCACCTCCGGTCCGGTGACCTGGGCGAATGTGCCGGATCCGGCCGGTTCCGCCACCCAGACCCGGCACCAGGTGTCCGGGGCGAAGGTGTTCAACGGCGGTGAGGGCTGCTTCTACGCGGCGGGCACCTGCTGGTTCACCACCAAGGGCGACAACCGGGTGTGGGCGTACGACGCGAACGCCTCGTCGATCTCGCTCGCCTACGACGACTCGCTGGTCACGGGCGGTACGGCCCCGCTGACCGGCGTGGACAACGTCACCCGGTCCGGATCCGGGGACCTCTACATCGCGGAGGACGGCGGGAACATGGAGATCTGTCTGATCACGCCGGACGACACGGTGGCCCCGTTCCTGCGGATCACCGGCCAGTCCGGTTCGGAGATCACCGGCCCGGCGTTCTCACCGGACGGCGGCCGGCTCTACTTCTCCTCGCAGCGCGGGACGAGCGGAAGCTCCTCCGGGGGCATCACGTACGAGGTGAAGGGCCCTTTCCGCAGCTGACGCCCGGCGTGCGCCGGGCGCCCCGCACCGGCCCCGGCGCACGGCCCGCCCTGCGGTCCCAGCGCATGCGCCCTGCGGCTCAGGCCTGGCCCTCGACGGCGGCCGGGTCCATCCACATGACCTCCCAGATGTGGTGGTCGGGGTCCTGGAACGAGCGGCCGTACATGAAGCCCATGTCCTGCGTCTCGCCCGCGGGGAACCCGCCGGAGGCCAGCGCCGCGTCGGCCAGCTCGTCGACCTTCTCGCGGCTGTCGGCGCTGAGCGCGAGGATGACCTCGGTCGCCTTCGAGGCGTCGACGACGTCCTTCTTGGTGAAGTCCTTGAAGCGCGGCTCCGTCATCAGCATCGCGAAGATCGTGTCGCTGATCACCAGACACGCGGTCTTGTCGTCGCTGAACTGCGGGTTGGTCGTGAAGCCGAGCTTCCCGAAGAAGCCCACCGTGGTCTCCAGGTCCTTCACCGGCAGGTTCACGAAGATCATCTGAGCCATGATCGTTTCCTCTTTCTCTGTCCCGTGGCGCCTGCGGTGGTCCGTCCGGCGCTTTCGATGGGTAGACGGCGGTGCCGCACGGAACTCATCGCCGTACGGCGGACGGATTCTCGCGGCCCGCCGGAGGACGGCGGACGGCGGACACCGGGCGGCGGCAGGCCCTAGGGCAGAGCGAGCGGGGCCCCGCCGCGCAGCAGGGAGCCGCCGAGCGGGGTCAGCGTGTGCAGGACCGAGCTGCCGTGGCGCAGCGTCAGGACCAGGCCCGCCTCGCGCAGCACGGAGGCGTGCTGGCTCGCGGAGGCCATCGAAACCCCGGCCCTGCGGGCGAGTTCACTGGTGGTGCAGCCGTTGCCGATGGACGACAGGACGGCGGAGCGGGTGTGGCCGACGAGCCGGCCGAGCCAGGGTCCCGGCTCGGCGAAGACCGGGGCGCCGGGGTTGGTGACCGGGTAGACGAGCACCGGCGGGAGCGACGGGTCCCGGTAGACGACCGGGGTGCCCCGGCAGAAGAAGGACGGCTGGAGCAGCAGTCCGCGCCCGTCCAGATACAGATCGCGGTCGACCGGGTAGTCCGCCTCCAGCACGGGCGAGCGCCACCGGATCATCGGCGGCAGGGTGGCCAGGAGCCCGTCCGCGCCGCCGTCCAGCAGGGCCCGGCCCCGGACGGCCCGGTCCGCCTCGACGCTGGCCCGGATGTGCGGCCAGTAGGGCTCGACGGCCGCGTGGTGGTAGCTGCGGAGGGCCCCGATGAGCCGGGCGAGCGGCTCGGCGCGGTCCTCCATGAGCGCGGCGGGCAGCGCCGCGCTCGCTCTTCCCGCTCTGGCGTCCTGCTGGCGCCGGCCGGCCCGCTGTCGCAGCCGCCCGGCGGCCAGGAGCTCCAGCTCCGCGTGGACGCGGTCGGCGGGGGTGTCGCGCAGGGCCTCCATTCCGACGTCGAGCCCGAATGGCTCGGCGTCTTCCTGGCAGGGCGTCAGGAAATCCGGGAAATAGCCCCGGGGCGGAACGACCGCCGCCAGCAGCTGTGCTTCACCATTCAACCGCGCCCGGGATTCCGTACGCCATTTTCCGAACACCGTCGAAGCACGCCGGTCCCTGAGCCGGTGAAAACTGAGAATGGTTTCCCACAGCGCGTCCGGCCTCGTGGCCATCCGCACCCGCGAAAGGTCCAGCCTGGACACATGGATACGCAGCACTACTCCCCCACCTGTTGCATCCGCAATTGCCCCCACCGAAGGGTATGCGGACCGTCACAGGAGGTCACCACGGGGTTTCGGCCAGAAGTGAAAGGTCTCGCCCCGTTCCGCTTCACCCGAAAGGCTGTACGACGTCGGGTACGCATCCGGTGCCCACCGGATGAGCACGTGAAGGCCGTGGGGGGCTTTGTGTGTTCGGCGGCGGTGGGCGACGGTGCGGCTCCGTACCCGACGGGGGTAAGCCGGGTGCGGTCCATGGGTGGGGATCCATGGACCGCACCCCGGTCCCCCCGGCCGTCACCCGAATTTCTTTGCGCATTAAACGAAGCAATGTGCTCTGCGCCACATTCCTTGCACGATATTCGGTGCGCACTCCTGACGGCTTCCCCGTAGCGCCGGTCACTTCCGCGCACACCACTCCCGTACCGCCGGCCTCTCCGCGCACATCGGGCCCTCTTACCGCCGGTCACTTCCGGTCAGCACCGGCGCGTACGACGAAGCGGCGGCACCCCCGCACAGGGTGCCGCCGCTTCTCGGCGGGGCCTTTGAGGCCCTGGTCGATGGGCAGGGCTGTTCGTGCAGCCCTGCCCGTGAGGGTCCGGGCTGTTCGTGCAGCCCGGACCCGGAGCCCGGGTCAGCGGCTGTCGCTGCCCCGGGACTCGGCTGCGGCCCGGCCGGCTTCCAGCCGGGCGACGGGGATCCGGAACGGCGAGCAGGAGACGTAGTCGAGGCCCACCTCGTGGAAGAAGTGCACCGACTCCGGGTCGCCGCCGTGTTCGCCGCAGACGCCGAGCTTGAGGTCCGGGCGGGTGGCCCGGCCCGCCTCGACGGCGCTGCGGACCAGCGCGCCGACGCCGTCCCGGTCGATCGTCTCGAACGGGGAGACCCCGAAGATGCCCTTCTCCAGGTAGGCGGTGAAGAACGAGGCCTCCACGTCGTCGCGGGAGAAGCCCCACACCGTCTGGGTCAGGTCGTTCGTGCCGAACGAGAAGAACTGCGCGGCCTCGGCGATCTGGCCCGCCGTCAGCGCGGCGCGCGGCAGCTCGATCATGGTGCCGATGGTCAGCTTGAGGTCGGTGCCGGTGGCCGCCTGGACCTCGGCGATGACCCGGTCGGCCTCCTCGCGGACGATCTCCAGCTCCTGGACCGTGCCGACGAGCGGAATCATGATCTCGGGACGCGGGTCGCCCTTGGCGTTCTTGCGCTGGGCGGCGGCCTCGGCGATGGCGCGGACCTGCATCGCGAACAGACCGGGGATGACGAGACCCAGGCGCACGCCGCGCAGGCCCAGCATCGGGTTCTGCTCGTGCAGCTTGTGCACCGCCTGGAGCAGCCGCAGGTCGTTCTCGTTGGCGTCCTTGCGGGACTCGGCGAGGGCGACGCGGACGGACAGCTCGGTGATGTCGGGGAGGAACTCGTGCAGCGGCGGGTCCAGCAGCCTTACGGTGACGGGCAGTCCGTCCATCGACTCGAACAGCTCGATGAAGTCGGCCTTCTGGAGCGGGAGGAGAGCGGCCAGCGCGCTCTCCCGCTCGTCGTCGGTGTCCGCCAGGATCAGCTTCTCGACCATCTCGCGGCGCTCGCCGAGGAACATGTGCTCGGTGCGGCACAGCCCGATGCCCTGGGCGCCGAAGCGGCGGGCCCGCAGCGCGTCCTCGGCGTTGTCGGCGTTGGCCCGCACGCGCAGCCGGCGCACCCGGTCCGCGTACGCCATGATCCGGTGCACGGCGGCGACCAGCTCGTCCGCGTCGTCGGCCCCGGCGTGCATCCGGCCCTCGAAGTACTCGACGACCGGGGACGGTACGACGGGTACCTCGCCCAGGTAGACCTTGCCGGTGGAGCCGTCGATGGAGACGAGGTCGCCCTCCTCGACCACCTTGCCGCCGACCGTCATCCGGCGGCGCTTGGTGTCGACCTCCAGGTCCTCGGCGCCGCAGACACAGGTCTTGCCCATGCCGCGCGCCACGACCGCCGCGTGCGAGGTCTTGCCGCCGCGCGAGGTCAGGATGCCCTCGGCAGCAATCATGCCCTCGAGGTCGTCGGGGTTGGTCTCGCGGCGGATCAGGATGACCTTCTCGCCGGAGCGGGACCACTTGATCGCGGTGTACGAGTCGAAGACCGCCTTGCCGACAGCGGCGCCCGGGGACGCGGCGATGCCCCGGCCGAGCAGCTCGGTGGTGGCCTCGTCGTCGAAGCGCGGGAACATCAGCTGGGCGAGCTGGGCGCCGTTGACCCGCTGGAGGGCCTCGGCCTCGTCGATCAGGCCCTGGTCCACGAGCTGGGTGGCGATCCGGAAGGCGGCGCCGGCCGTGCGCTTGCCGACCCGGGTCTGGAGCATCCAGAGCTGGCCGCGCTCGATGGTGAACTCGATGTCGCAGAGATCCTTGTAGTGGTTCTCCAGCGTCTTCATGATCTGCATCAGCTGGTCGTACGACGTCTTGTCGATCGACTCCAGATCGGC
The DNA here is from genome assembly GCF_044333935.1 of Streptomyces sp. NPDC020884. Lineage (NCBI taxonomy): Bacteria > Bacillati > Actinomycetota > Actinomycetes > Kitasatosporales > Streptomycetaceae > Streptomyces > Streptomyces sp. NPDC020884. The sequence continues at coordinate 896,764 of NZ_JBIRRY010000001.1, forward strand.
GAGCGGCACCGTGTTGCGGATACCGGCGACGACGTCCTCGCCCTGCGCGTTCTGGAGGTAGTCGCCGTAGACGCCCTGGTGGCCGCTGGCCGGGTCGCGGGTGAAGGCGACTCCGGTGCCGGAGTCGGGGCCCAGGTTGCCGAAGACCATGGAACAGATGTTGACGGCCGTGCCGAGGTCGCCGGGGATCCGCTCCTGGCGGCGGTAGAGCTTGGCCCGGTCGGTGTTCCACGAGTCGAAGACCGCGTTTATGGCCAGGTCCATCTGCTCACGCGCGTCCTGCGGGAACTCGCGCCCGGCCTCGGACTCGACGATCTTCTTGAACTGCTTGACGAGCTTCTTGAGGTCGGCCGCCGCGAGGTCGGTGTCGACCGTGACCTTCTTGGCGTGCTTGGCCGCCTCCAGGGCCTCCTCGAAGAGGTCGCCGTCGACCCCGAGGACGGTCTTGCCGAACATCTGGATGAGGCGGCGGTAGGAGTCCCAGGCGAACCGCTCGTCGCCGGACTGGGTGGCGAGGCCGGCCACCGAGACGTCGGAGAGGCCGATGTTCAGGACCGTGTCCATCATGCCGGGCATGGAGAACTTGGCGCCGGAGCGGACCGAGACCAGCAGCGGGTCGTCGGCCTGGCCGAGCTGCTTGCCCATGCGCTCTTCCAGCGCCTTGAGGTGCGCACTCACCTCGTCGCGCAGGGCGGTCGGCGCGTCGCCGCTGTCCAGGTAGACCTTGCAGGCCTCGGTGGTGATCGTGAAACCCGGAGGGACGGGCAACCCGAGGTTGGTCATCTCGGCGAGGTTGGCGCCCTTGCCGCCCAGAAGATCCTTCAGATCCTTGTTGCCCTCGGTGAAGTCGTAGACGAACTTCTGGGGATCTTTGTTTTCCGACACGGGTCTCGACTCCTCGAGGACGCGGTGGCTGCCCTGACGGCGAGGAACATACCCAGATCGAAGGTGTATGGGTACGTCCACTTGGTCGTCATACGGCCGCAACCACCCGTCCGCCAGCAGATCGAAAGGGTCGCTCGGCCGAAGCCGGTCATCCGCTGTTTTCATCTCTTGAAAGCAACATGGCCGAAACTTGACCCTGCCCGCTCACCTGAGCGGCTTGCTCAGCAGATGAGTCCACTTCTCGAATTCAACGACGTGGCACTGAGTGCCACGTCTTCCAGAAGTGCAGCCATGCCCAATTCGCTCATCTGAGCGCAACCCCGATCAAGGGTGGCGTGAATCACGCCCGATTCGGACCCCGGATTTCAGGATCCGGACGCCTCAGGCAGTCGCTGAGCACCCCGAGGTCCACCTCTTCCAGGCTACGGGCGAAGGTCCGCCCCCGCGCGGGCTCCACCGGCAGCAGCGAGGGCACCACCAGGACCGCGCAGCCCGCGGCGTGCGCGGACGCGGTGCCGTCCGGGGAGTCCTCGATGGCGACGCAGGCCGAGGCCGGGACGCCGAACCGGGTCGCCGCCGCCCGGTAGGGATCCGGATGCGGCTTGGTCCGTACGGTGTCGTCGGCCGACAGCGTGAAGGCGAAGTCCGCGCCGGCCAGCGACCCCGCCACCACCGCGTCCACCACACTCCTCGGCGAGGCGCTCACCAGGGCGAACGGCACCCGGGACCGCTCCAGTGCGGCCAGCAGCGCGGCCGCCCCGGGGCGCAGCGGGGCGCCCGCGTCGACCTTGCGGAAGAAAGACGCGGTCAGCTCGCCGGCCACGGCGTCCAGCGCGGCGGCGGCCCCGCCCGTCACCTCGATCAGATGAGCGGCGGTGTCCGCGACGGCCCGGCCGACGACCTCCGGCGCGTCCTCGCCGGACAGCCGGTGGCCGAGTCCGGCGGCGACCTCGTGCGCCGTCTCCCACCACAGCACCTCGGTGTCGACGAGGGTGCCGTCCATGTCGAGGAGCACGGCCGCGGGCCTCGTCATGCCCCGGCCTTCCCGGCCGACGGCGCACGTACCGGCGCCGCGGGCACGACGAGCACCGGACGCGGCACGGGCGTGACCCGGGCCCGTACGCCGGGCAGCAGGTCGGCCGCGTCCCGGGAGGGGAGGTCCGCCTTGACCGCGACGCCGTCCGGGAGGTCGAGCAGGACCCGGGTGACCGAGCCGAGGAACGACGCGGAGACGACGGTGGCGGTGCCGTCGGGGTCGGCCTCGGCCCGGATGTTCTCGGGCCGGATCAGCACGTCGAAGGGCCCGCTGCCCGCCGGGATCGCGCCGTCGACCGGCAGGGTGCTGCCCGCGACCTCGACCGCACCGGCTGCCGGGCGGCCCGGCAGCCGGTTCATCGTGCCGACGAACTCGGCGACGAACGCGGTGGCGGGGCGTTCGTACAGCTCGGCCGGGGGTGCGCACTGCTCCAGGCGGCCCGCGTTCAGGACAGCGACCCGGTCGGCCATGGAGAGGGCCTCCTCCTGGTCGTGGGTGACGAAGATGGTGGTGATCCCGAGCGACAGCTGAAGGCGGCGGATCTCCTCGCGGAGCGAGAGCCGGACCTTGGCATCGAGTGCCGAGAGCGGTTCGTCGAGCAGCAGCACCCGGGGCCGCAGCGCGAGGGCGCGGGCCAGGGCGACCCGCTGCTGCTGGCCGCCGGACATCTGGTGCGGGAAGCGTCCGCCGTGGTCGGGCAGCCCGACCAGGTCGAGGAGCTCGGCGGCGGTGGCGTGCCGCCGGGCCGCGGGCACCTTCCGTACCCGCAGGCCGAAGGCCACGTTGTCGCGGGCGTTCAGATGCGGGAAGAGGCTGTAGGACTGGAAGACCATGCCGGCGTCGCGCCGGTTGGCGGGGATCGGCGTGATGTCCTCGCCGTCCACCAGCACCTCGCCGGAGTCGGGCTGCTCGAACCCGGCCAGCACCCGCAGCGCGGTGGTCTTGCCGCAGCCGGAGGGGCCGAGGAGAGCGAGCAGTTCGCCGGGCTCGGCGGTGAGGTCGAGTCCGTCGAGGGCCACGGTCGGGCCGAACGCCCGGCGCAGCGAGCGGAACTCCACCCGGGCTCCGGTGGCGGCGCGCCCGTCGGCGGGCGACGCGGGCCGGGACGGCTCGGGGCGCTGGGCGGCGGCGGTGGGCAGGGCTGACATGGGTGGCTACTCCTTGCCGGGTACGGGGGTGGCGGCGGGGACGGCGGTGGACGAGCTGGTTCCGGCGCGGGAGAGGACGAGCAGCAGGGCCCAGGTGATCAGCAGGCTGAGCAGGGACACCGCCACCGACATCCGGGCCTCGGCGCCGGAGACGGAGACGATCCACACCGCGAAGGGCCGGAAGCCCAGCAGTGAGGCGACGGTGTACTCGCCGAGCACCAGCGCCAGCGTGAGGAAGGAGGCCCCGGCGAGCGAGGAGCGCAGGTTGGGCAGGATGACCCGCAGGATCACCTGCGCCCGGCTCGCCCCGCAGTTGCGGGCGGCCTCCACCAGCGTGGGGACGTCGACGGCGCGCAGTCCCGCGTCGAGCGAGCGGTGCACGAACGGCAGCGCCAGCACGGTGTAGGCGAGGACCAGCACCACCGGGAACGACTCGTTCTGCACGGCGAGGAAGGTCTGGAAGAGCGGGGTGCGCGAGAAGTGGTCGGGTCCCCAGCGCAGCACGGTGGCGATGCCGGTGACCAGCGCGATCGGCGGCACCACCAGCGGCAGCATGCAGACGATCTCGACGACGGCGCGCAGCCGGGGCGGCCCGAGCCGGACCGCGACCAGGGCGGGCACCACGAGCAGCAGGGCCAGCGCGATCGTCGCGGCGGCGAGGGAGAGCGAGAGGAGCAGGCTCTCGGTGAAGCCGTCGGCCGACAGGATGCCGCTGTACGCCGCGAAGGTGAGGCCCTGGCCCGGTACGTGAACGGTGAAGACGAACGAGGAGAGCAGGGGGGTGACGAAGTAGAGCCCGGCCGTCGTCAGGACGGCGCCGCGCCAGTAGCGCGGGCGCGTACGGCGAACCGTCCTCGCCGTGGCGGGGGCCTCGGGAAGAGGGGTCGTCGTCAGTGCAGCCATCGGGAGCTCCGTCGCTGGAGGGGCAGATAGACCGCCATCACCAGTCCGGCGATCACGATCATGTCGAGGCTCAGCGCCAGGGCGACGTTCTCCTGGCCGACCAGGACGTTCCCGGAGAGCGCGTCGGCGATCTTCAGGGTGACCAGCGGTACGGAGCCGCCGACCAGGGCGGCGGCCGTGGCGTGCGCGGCGAAGGCGCTGCCGAAGAGCAGGACGAAGCCGCCGAGCAGCGAGGGCGCGAGCACCGGCAGGCCGACGTGGCGCCAGAACTGCCGGGTGGTGGCCCCGGTGTTGAGCGCGGCCTCCCGCCACTGCGGGCGCAGCCCGTCCAGCGCCGGGACGACGACGATCACCATGAGCGGGATGAGGAAGTAGAGGTAGATGACGGTGAGCCCGGTGAAGGAGTAGAGGTTCCAGCCGAGCGCGTCCAGGTGCCCGAGCTGGGTGACCACCCCGGAGATGCCGAGGGTGGCGACGAAGGCGAAGGCCAGCGGGATCCCGCCGAAGTTGGCGAGCACCCCGGAGGCGGTGAGCACAGCCCCGCGCAGCGCTCCGCGCCGGGAGGTGACGACGGCCTGGGCGATCAGCACCCCGCAGACGGTGGCGAGGGCGGCGGTCAGCGCGGACAGCTCGACGCTGCCGGTGAGCGAGGTGAGGTAGGGCCCCTGGAGCGAGCGCCGGAGGTGTTCGCCGGTGACCTCGGTGCTGCCGGAGACCGGGTCGCTCCGGGTGATGGCCCCGTACAGCAGGGCCCCGGCGGGCAGTCCGAAGCAGACCCCGGCGAAGACGAGCAGCGGCAGCGCGCCGAGCCAGGCGCGGGGCGGCCGGCGGCGGGAGGTGCGGCCACCGGCCCGCGGGGCGGCCGCCCCGGGGCCCGGGGCGGCGGCGGAGGGGGGCACGGTCATCAGGAGACGGCCTTGTCCCAGTTCTCGGCGAGCGTGGCGTTGGCCCGGTCGAGCTCCTCGGAGCTCGGGAAGGCCGGGGTGCCCGCGACCTCGGGCAGCTTGGCGACGAAGGTCTTGTCGGCGGTGCCGTCCTCGGTCATGGCGGGCAGCAGCACGGGGCGGGCGTACCCCTTGAGCCAGAGGTTCTGGCCCTCGGCGCTGTACAGGTACTCCATCCACAGGCGGGCGGCTGCCGGGTGCGGGGCGTCCTTGTTGACGGCCTGCGAGTAGAACTGGGCGTAGACGCCGTCGCTCGGCACGGACACCTTCCAGTCGACACCCTTGCCCTTGAACTGGTCGGCGTACCCGGCGTTCAGGTAGTCCCAGTCGATGCTGATCGGCGTCTCGCCCTTCTCGACGGTGGCCGGGGTGGACTCGACGGGGATGAAGTTGCCGCTCTTCTTCAGCTTCCCGAAGAAGTCGATGCCGGGCTGGATGTCCCCGAACGAGCCCTGGCCGGCCAGCGAGGCCGCGTACACCCCGCCGAACGCGGAACCGGACTTGGTGGGGTTGCCGTTGAGGGCGACCTTGCCCTTGTACTCGGGCTTCAGCAGGTCCGCGAAGGTCTCGGGGCAGGCCTTGATGCGGGCGGCGTCGCAGCCGATGGAGACATAGCCGCCGTAGTCGTTGTACCAGCGGCCGTCCGCGTCCTTCTGGCTGTCGGGGATCTTGTCCCAGGCGGTGACCTTGTACGGGGCGAAGAGGTTCTCGGCCGCGCCGCTGCGGGCGAAGGCGATGCCGAGGTCGAGGACGTCGGGGGCGCGCTTCTGGCCCTTGCGGGACTTGACCGCGGCTATCTCGTCGGAGCTGGAGGCGTCCGGGGTCTCGCTCTTGATCCTGACCTTGTACTTGGCCTGGAAGGCCTCGATGATCTCGCCGTAGTTCGCCCAGTCCGGCGGCAGGGCGATCACGTTCAGCTCGCCCTCCTTCTCGGCGGCGGCGACCAGCTTCTCCAGCCCGCCGAAGTCGGCGACCGAGGTGGCCTCGGCGGACTTCACCCCGTTCACCCCGGTCGCGGACTTCTCCTCGGGTGCGGCGCCGCAGGCGGTGAGCGCGGTGAGGGCCGCGGTGGAGAGGGCGAGAGCGGCAACGGCACGGCTGTTGGCGCGGATACGGGGGCGGGGTCGGGCTCTGCGCACGGTGTGTCTCCCGGGAGCGAAGTGAGTGCCACTTGTTCATACAAGCTGGCATCAGTTCGCCCGGTTCAGGTGTCCGTGGAGTTAACGTCCGATGTCCGGTGCCGCAAGAGCCGAGGAAGAGGAAAGCCGGTCATATCGGGGTTGTGGTAGGTACGGAACCGTTGCGCGGTGCCGGTCCGCAGGGACGTTAGAGTGAGCTGCCGGACCGTGGCGATGACCTGGACCTGTGCACAGCCCAGGGTGCGCCCTGGACCCGTACAGCCGACCGATGGGGGGCGCGTGGGCCGTTCACGCTACGAGGAGATCGCCGAGTCGCTGCGGCAGGCGATCCGCGGCGGCGTCCATCCGCTGGGCTCCCGGCTGCCGTCGGAGAGCGACCTCGCCGCCCGCTGGGAGGTCTCGCGCGGCACCGTGCGCCAGGCGGTGGCCCTGCTCGCGTCCGAGGGCCTGATCGGCTCCCGGCAGGGGGCCCGGCGGGTGGTCCTGCGCCAGGAGCGACGCCAGAGCTTCCAGCAGCTCAACAGCTTCGCGCAGTGGGCGCAGGCGATGGGCTGCGAGGTCTCCAGCCGGATCCTGGTCCGCACCACCCGGGCCGCGACCGACGAGGAGGCGGCCCGGCTGGACGCCGAGCCGGGCAGCGAGGTGCTGTACGTGCTGCGGCTGCGCCGGCTGGACGGGGAGCCGGTGATGGTCGAGCGGACCGTGTACGCCCAGTGGGTGGCCCCGGCGGTCCGCGCGCTGCCCGAGGACTGCGTCTCGATCATGGACAGCATCGCGGAGCGGGCCGACGTCGTCGCGCACTACGGCGAGCATCTGATCGACGCGGTCGCGGCGGGCAGCGAGGACGCGCGGCTGCTGCGGGTGCGCCGGGCCAGCCCGCTGCTGCGCCAGCGGCATCTGACGTACACGGCGGCGGGCCGGGCCATCGAGTGGACGGACGACCGCTACCGGGCGGGCAGCGTCGTCTTCAACGTGATGAACTCCGCGGCGGCGGCCCCGCTGGAACGCCACGCGGGCCCGGACGTCACGCGCTGAGGCCCTGGCGCACGGCGTCGGGAACAGCTCCGTACGGCGTCGGCACGACTCCGTACGGCGTCAGCCGCCCGAGGTGTCCAGCTCCGCGTCGGCGCTGATCCCGGCGCAGTCGTACGGGTCCTTCAGCCAGCCGTCCGGCAGGACGACCCGGTTGTTGCCCGAGGTGCGCCCGCGCGGACCGTCGGCTCCGTCCGGCCAGGGCTGATCGAGGTCCAGCTCGTGCAGCTGGCCGCTCAGCTCCTCCAGCGAGGAGGTGATCGCCAGACTCCTGCGCATCTCGGAGCCGACCGCGAAGCCCTTCAGATACCAGGCCACGTGCTTGCGGAAGTCGATCACGCCACGAGCCTCGTCGCCGATCCACTCCCCCAGCAGCGTCGCATGGCGCACCATGACGTCCGCGACCTCGCGCAGCGCGGGCGCGTGCCGGGCCTCGCGGCCCTCCATGGCGTTCACCAGGTCGGCAAAGAGCCAGGGCCGGCCGAGGCAGCCACGCCCGACGACGACGCCGTCGCAGCCGGTCTCGCGCATCATCCGCAGGGCGTCGTCCGCACACCAGATGTCGCCGTTGCCGAGCACGGGAATCTCGGGCACATGCTCCTTGAGCCGGGCGATGGCGTCCCAGTCGGCGGTGCCGCCGTAGTGCTGGGCGGTGGTGCGGCCGTGCAGGGCGACGGCGGTGACGCCCTCCTCCACGGCGATGCGGCCGGCGTCGAGGAAGGTGATGTGGTCGTCGTCGATGCCCTTGCGCATCTTGATGGTGACGGGGAGGTCCCCGGCGTTGGCGACGGCTTCCTTGAGGATGGCCCGCAGCAGGGGCCGCTTGTACGGAAGCGCGGAGCCGCCGCCCTTGCGGGTGACCTTGGGGACCGGGCAGCCGAAGTTCAGGTCGATGTGGTCGGCCAGATCCTCGTCGACGATCATCCGGACCGCCTTGCCGACGGTGACCGGGTCCACCCCGTACAGCTGGATCGAGCGCGGGGTCTCGGCCGCGTCGAAGTGGATGAGCTGCATGGTCTTCTCGTTGCGCTCGACCAGCGCCCGCGTGGTGATCATCTCGCTGACGAACAGCCCCTTGCCGCCGGAGAACTCCCGGCACAGCGTCCGGAACGGGGCGTTGGTGATACCGGCCATCGGGGCCAGCACGACCGGCGGCTGCACGGTGTGCGGGCCGATACGGAGCTGCGGCAGGGCGGGGGCGAGCGTGGTCATGGCTCCATTGTCGCGTACGCCGGAGGGGTGGCCGCATCGCCCGTTCGACAGCGGTCGCCCCCGGCGGTCCACCGCGCCCTTCGGGCAGACCCTCGCACGACCTGCCGAGGATCCGCGCGCCCCACGGACACGGGCACGGGCACAGGGACGGGCATGGACAGCCGCACCGGCTGATATATCGTCATGACCCTTTCCACAGAACGTCATTGAGAATATCCGCGGATCACCCCGCGAAATCCCCCGGCCCCCATCAGCGGCCCGACGGAAATACCACGCCCGGGGTTGCCTTTGCGCGCAATGACTCTTTTCACTGCCGAGCGGTCTTCTGCGCACCTTCCCCGCACTGAAAAGGTCTCTCCGTCGCCACCCTCCTGACCTGTGGGTGGCGGCAGCGAAAACAACCAATAGGGGGAAACAGTCGTGTCGAAAACCACCACCCGTCGAATGACGCTGTCCGGCATCGCCGTCCTCACCAGCGGGGCCCTGCTCGCCACCGTGGCTCCCGCCGCCATGGCCGCCGACCGCGCGCGGGAAGGGACCGTCGCGGCGGACGCGGCGGAGCAGACGCCGCCGCTCACCGCCGAGCAGCGCCGGTTCATCGAGACGGAGATGGGCCCGGAGGCGATGGCCGAGCTGGAGAAGGCGATGAGCCAGGGCTCCTCCGGCACCGTCCAGCCGCGCGCGTTCCCGATCGCCGCCGCGGCCATCGCCGCTGCCGCGTGGTGCGCGAAGGGGGCTCTGGGCTCCATTCCCACCTCCGTGCTCAGCGATATCGCGGCGGGCAAGTCGTCCGGCAAGAAGACCTATGTCCGCAATGCCATCATCGGCTGTATCGGCGGGGAGATCGGTGGCGTCGTCTGGAAGTTCCTGCCGGGCTGGGTGAAGGACAAGGCCGTCAATATGGTCATCGCCTTCATCATCAAGTACGTCCGCTAGGGTTTCCCGGCACGACGAGCCCGCGAGGTGTATATGGCCTACCTGTTTCTCTTCGGCTGCTTCCTCCTGCTGGGAGTGGCCGGCTCGCTGGCGGCCCGCGTCGGATATCGGGGCAAGGCCTGCGACGGGTCCGTCGGATACGAGGTTCCCGCCGCGGTGAAATCGGACCCCGCACTACGGAAGCGGGCGAACGACCTGGTGGCGTTCTGGTGCACCGGGGCCGCGATTCTCAGCTTCGCTCCCCTGGTGCCCCTCGGAAGCGTCATCCTGAGCGGCGGCGGCAAGTCGGTCTCCACCTGGGGGCTGGTCGCCTTCGCGGCCTACGGCCTGGTCATCGCGACCGTGGGCGGCTACCCCTTCGAGAAGATCAAGCAACTCGGCGCGTCCGTCGAGCGCTGAGAACACCAGGAGCCCGAGGAGTGGTCCGCCTCGGGCTCCTGTGCGTGCCGCGTCTACCCGGCCGCGAGCGCGATCCGGTGCAGCCGCTCCAGCCGGGCGCGGGTCTCCTCGTCCACCGGCGGATAGCTGACCAGCCGCGGCCCGCTGGACGGGCCGAGCCAGAGGTTGGTGTGCTCGACGTGCAGCAGCCCCACGTGGGCGTTGCGGAAGTACTTGGTCCGGCCCCGCTGGTCGACCACCTCGTGGCGCTCCCACATCTCGCGGAACTCCGGCGACCCTGTCTCCAGCCGGTGCAGCAGCGCCTTCCACGCGGGCTCGGCCAGGTGCCCGGCCATCGAGGCGCGGAATTTGGCGGCCATCATCCGGGTGACCTCGGGCAGATCGACGATCGAGGCCCGCCAGTCGTCGTGGGTGAAGGCCAGCAGCAGGCAGTTGCGGTCCTCGGGCGGCAGCGCGTCCAGGTCGCAGAGCAGCCGGGCGTAGGTGCGGTTGTACGCGAGGACGTCGTACCGGCTGTTCTGGACGCAGGCCGGGATGGGGTCCAGCTGCTCCAGCATGGTCCGCAGCGCCGGGGTCACGGTGGGGCACTCCGTGCCGGGGGCCGGGTCGGCGGCCTCGGAGAGCGCGAAGAGGTGGGCGCGTTCGCTCGGGTCGAGCAGCAGGGCACGGGCCAGGGCGTCCAGCACCTGGGCGGAGACCTGGATGTCCCGGGCCTGTTCGAGCCAGGTGTACCAGGTGACCCCGACCGCCGAGAGCTGGGCGACCTCCTCGCGGCGCAGCCCGGGGGTGCGACGGCGCCGGCCCCGGACGAGGCCGACCTGTTCGGGGGTGATGCGCTCGCGGCGGCTGCGCAGGAAGGCGGCGAGCTCGTGCCGCCGCATCTCGGACGCGGACTCGGTGCCGGCCGGCGCGGTCGGCGGATCGGCTGCCATGGTCGTCATGCCTCCAGCGTGCCGGATGCCCCGGCCTGTTGCCAGGTAGCGCTGGTACCAGGATAAAGAGACTCTGGTACCAGGCTGGGATCGGCGGCACAGTCGACAGCGTGAGTGAATCATCCGTACACGCATCCCTCGGCACGACGGCCCGAGCGACCCCCGTCCGCCACGACCACCCCGCCCCGGTGCTCGGCGCGCTGGGCCTGTTCACGGTGCTGCTGGGCGCGGCGCTCCCGCTGATCGACTTCTTCATCGTCAACGTCGCGCTGCCCACGATCGACCGCGATCTGGCCGCGGGCCCGGCCCTGCTCGAACTCGTCGTGGCGGGCTACGGCCTCGCGTACGCGGTGCTGCTGGTGCTCGGCGGCCGGCTCGGCGACATGGTGGGCCGGCGGCGGCTGTTCCTCATCGGCATGGCGGCCTTCGGGATCACCTCGCTGGCCTGCGGGCTGGCCCCCGACGCCTGGACGCTGGTCGGCGCCCGGGTGGCGCAGGGGGCCGCCGCCGCGCTGATGCTGCCGCAGGTGCTGGCCACGATCCAGGCCGCGACGCGTGGCCGGCGCCGGGCACGGGCGATGAGCCTGTACGGGGCGACGGCGGGGCTTTCGATGGTCGCGGGCCAGATCCTGGGCGGGGTGCTGGTCGCCGCCGCCCCGATGTCCTCGGTGTTCGGCGAGAGCGCGGGCTGGCGGTCGGTGTTCCTGGTGAACGTGCCGGTGGCGGTGGTGGGGCTGATCCTGGCCGCCCGCGTGCTGCCGGAGACCCGTTCGGACCGCCCCGCGCCCGTCGACGTACCCGGAACGCTGCTCCTCGCGCTGTCCCTCGTGACGCTGCTGGCCCCGCTGACGGAGGGCCGGGCCGCCGGCTGGCCGCTGTGGACGTGGCTCTCGCTGGGCCTCTTCCCCTTCTCCGCGTACGCCTTCTACCGCGTGGAGCGGCGGGCCGACCGGCTCGGCCGGGTGCCGCTGGTCCCGCCGAGCCTGCTGCGGCTGGACTCGCTGCGGCGCGGCCTCGCCCTCGTGGTGCCGTTCTCGATCGGCTTCGGCGGCTTCATGTTCGTGATCGCGGTGGCGCTCCAGCAGGGCCTGCGGCTGGGCCCGGCGGCGGCCGGCCTCTCGCTGGCCCCGATGGCGCTCGCGTTCTTCGGCGCCTCGCTCGCCGGGCCGCGCCTGGTACGCCGTTACGGCAGCCGGGTCGTCACGGCGGGCGGGCTGATCCAGGCGGCCGGTGTGGTGGTGCTGGCGCTCACCGTGCACTACGCGTGGCAGGGCCTGGGGCTCTGGGGCCTGCTGCCCGGGGTGGCGCTCGCGGGCCTCGGCCAGGGGCTCCAGCTCCCCGTCCTCTTCCGGATCGTGCTCTCCGACGTACCGCCGGAGAAGGCCGGGGTGGGCGGCGGCGTGATGACGACGACGCAGCAGGCGGCACTGGCCCTCGGGGTGGCCACGCTGGGCACCCTGTTCCTGGCGCTGATCCCCGGCCTGGGCATGCGGGACGCACTGGTCGTGACACTGCTGGTGCAGCTGGCGGCGGTGGCGCTGACGGTCGGGCTGAGCCTGCGGCTGCCGCGCGCGATAGCCTGAGATCCGGACGTACACCCGGGAGCGCTGGACCGCCCTCCACCGTCCGCCCCGTCAGAGGCCTACGGTGTCCGCGAGACCGTCGGTGTGGGCGCGGAGGAACTCCTCGGGATCGCTCAGCGTATCCGCCGCGTACTGGCCGAAGGCGTCGAACAGGATGGCGCCGATGACCGCGGACCACAGGCCGTAGGCACGGGCGACGTTGCCCACCGGCATCTCGAAGCCGAACGCCTCCCGCAAGCGCTCCATGTCCGCGCGGACGGTCGCGTTGCGCGGCGCCTCCACCGCTCGCAACTCGCCCGCCTGCCAGGCGTTCTCGACCAGGCCGGCGAGCGCGCGGGCGAAGCGGGTGCCGGGCTCCACGGTCTGGTCGCCGGGAGCCGCGTAGCCGGGCACCGGGGTGCCGTAGAGCAGGGCGAACCTCGACGGTTCGCGCACGGCCCAGGCGCGCGCCGCGAGCGCCGCCACCTCGAGCCGCTTGCGGTACGACAGGCTCGACGCCGCATCGAGGGCCGCGTCGACCTCGTCGGCCAGTTCGTCGTACGCGTCGACGATCAGCAGGGTGATCAGCGCTTCCCGGTCCTGGACGTAGCGGTAGAGCGCCGACGGGACGACGCCGATGTCCCGGGCCACGGCCCGCAGGGACAGGTCGGCCGGACGTACCGTCGCCAGGTGTCCGCGCCCCACACGCACGATGTCACGCATCATCTGCTCGCGTGCCGCCTGCCGTGGAGTGACCATGCGTCCACCCTATAAGTCAGCGGCGCCCCTTCCCGGACCCGCCGTTGTCCCCTCCCCGCAGGACCCGCCACGATTCCCACCCGCGGCAGACGACGTACGCGAAGATCGTGAGCGCCGCGACCGTGGTGTCGGTGATCGAGGACTGCGCCCCCTCCGTGGTGTCCAGGATGGTGAAGGCGAGCACCGCCGCGGCGACCTTGTGGAAGATCACCATTTCCCAGATCGCCGGCGCCTGCCGGGGCCGGTACGCGAGCATCGCCCACATCGCGCTGAACACGAGGTACCCGAAGGTTCGCCACCCCTCCACCATCATGCGGTCGTCGCTCGCGTCCGCCATCAGGAAGAGCCCGTTGACGAACACCGCGAAGGTGACCGCGGAGTTGAGGGCCATCAGGCCGCGGCCGATGCGGTCCCAACGCCGGGACGGGGTGCTGTGGACCGCGAGGGGGGCTGTGGTCACGACGGACATCCTTACGCTGGGAACCCGAGAAGCGAGAACACTGTTCTCTGTCGAGTCAGACGATGCCCCACCCGTCGACCCGAAGTCAAGAACAGTGTTCTCTCTTTTGGTGGCGCCGGGGTGCCTCCGCAACGCCCGCCTACCATCGTGAGGTGACCACAGAGGAAGGCGCCCGCCTGGGCTCGGAGGCCGCACGCAGGTTGGCACGACTGGGGCGTGCCGACGTGCTGCCCGGCCTGTCCGCGGAGGAATTCGCCCGGATCGAGGAGGAGTTCGGGTTCGCCTTCAGCGACGACCACCGGGCGTTCCTGGCAGCCGGGCTGCCCGTGGACCGGCCGTCCCCGACGGAACACCGGCGGTCATGGCCGAACTGGCGCGACGGCGACCCGGACGAACTGCGCGAACGCTTGGCGCGGCCGGTCGAGGGCGTGCTGTTCGACGTGGAGCACAACGCCTTCTGGTCACCGCACTGGGGCGCGAAGCCGGACACGTCGTCCCGGGCCCTCGACGTGGCGCGCCGCGAACTGGCCTCCGTGCCGCAGATGGCCCCCGTCTACGCCCATCGCTATCTGCCGGCCGCACGCGGCACGTACGGGCACCCCGTCCTGTCGATGCACCAGACCGACGTCATCCACTACGGCGCCGATCTGGCCGACTACATCGACCGGGAGTTCAACGGGCCGCCGCGCGGGGAGAACGCGTCACACCCGCGGTCGACCGTGGCGTTCTGGCGCGACCTCGTGGAGTGATCGGACCGGGTGGAGCGCGGGAATCAGCGGTCAGAAGACGGACAGCCCGGTCAGCGTGGTGAAGCGGTCGAGCGCCGACACGCCCGCCACCGAGTTGCCGCGCCGGTCGAGGCCCGGACTCCAGACGCACAGGGTGCACACCCCGGGCACGATGGCGATGATTCCCCCGCCGACGCCGCTCTTGCCCGGCAGCCCCACCCGATAGGCGAACTCCCCAGCCGCGTCGTACGTCCCGCAGGTGAGCATGACCGCGTTGACCTGCTTCGCCTGGCTGCGGGTCAGCAGCGCGGAACCGTCGGCCCGGACACCGTGCCGGGCGAGGAACCCGGCGGAGAGGGCCAGGTCCGCGCAGGACGCCTCGATCGAGCACTGCCGGAAGTAGGCGGCGAGCAGTTCGGGGATGGGGCGCGTGATGTTGCCGTAGGAGGCCATGAAGTGCGCCAGCGCGGCGTTGCGGTCACCGTAGGCGGCTTCGGAGGCGGCGACCTCCGGCAGGAAGTCGATGGCGGGATTGCCGCTCTCCGAGCGCAGCAGTTCCCGCACCTGGCCCGCCGCGTCCCCGGTCAGGGTCTGCAACCGGTCGGTCACGACCAACGCCCCGGCGTTGATGAACGGGTTACGGGGAATCCCGCTCTCGTACTCCAGCTGCACCAGGGAGTTGAAGGGATTGCCCGAGGGCTCGCGGCCCACGCCCCGCCAAATCTGTTCGCCGTCCAGGGAGAGCGCCAGGGCCAGGGCGAACACCTTGGATATGGACTGCGTGGAGAAGGGCTGCTGCCAGTCGCCGACACCGTAGACGGTTCCGTCCGGCTCCGCGACAGCCATGCCGAAGCGCCGGGGGTCGGCACCGGCGAGCATCGGAATGTAGTCGGCGGGGGTGCCGTGGTCGGCGAGTGCGGCCATCTCCTCGGCTATGCGGCTGATCACGGCGCTGAAGCGGTGGGAGCCGGCGCGCGGAGCCGGACTGCCTGCCCGCGGGTCGGCGGAGGTGTGGGACACGGGGAGTTCCTGACGGAGAGGGGAGCGAGGGGACCGGGGCCCGGGTGGGAACGTCGAGCGGCCGTGTTTCAGGAAGCGGGTGGCTCGTGGGCGGCGAGCTCTTCGGCCAGTTCCATGCAGCGCAGGCGGGCCGGTGACATGTCGTAGGGCAGCTTTCCGATGGCTTCGAGTGCGCTCATGGACTTCTGTCCCGTGCCGGAGCCCTGGCCGGCCCCGCCCTCACCCCCGTCTGCGGGATCGGGGTGCAGAGCGTCCCAGGCGTCGAAGAGCGCGTCGTCGCCGTCCGCCGCGCCGGAATCCTCGATGGCGGTGTGCAGCGCCTCTTCGAAGGCGTGCCGCTCGGCAGCCACCCGGGCCACGCGGGGGTCGTCGACAGCGACCGTGTCATCGAGCGCCTCCTCGGCGGCATCGACACGGTCGGATTCCTCCCGCAGCGCCGGGTGCGTGGCCAGGGTGATGAAACGGCCGGCCTGGACGGCCGCACCGAGCGGGCCGAAGATCCGCTCGGTGACCAGCAGGGTGTCCAGGTCCGCCTGGCGCAGGGAGCCCTCGGGCAGACTCTTGAGGCGGTCGGTGACGAAGTCGGAGAGCAGGCCCATCCTGCTGCCCTCGGTGCGCATCCGCTGCACGGCGGTCCGCTGCCGGCGCAGCTCCGCTTCCTGCGCGACGAGGGTTTCCTCCAGCCGTTCCAGGGTGCCCGCGAGGCCGTCGTCCCCGCCGGCGGCGGAAGCCGTGTCGGCGAAGGCGTCACGGATGTCGCCCAGAGCGATCCCGGCATCGGCCATCCTGCGGATCCACAGCAGCCGGATCAGGTCCTCGTAGCCGTAGCGGCGGCGGTCGTCCCCGCCGCGCACGGGCTCGGGGAGCAGGCCGATCCCGTGGTAGTGGCGGATCGCCCGCGGGGTGGTTCCGACGAAGGCGGCCGCGTCACCGATCTTGACCCGGCGCGGTGGGATGAAGGACGCATGCACAGGCGGGGCCTTCCTCGGAGGGGCGGGACAGGAGTCCACGGGACCACATACCGCTGCGGAAGGTGCAACCCGGGCCACCGGGACGAGGACGGAGGACGGTGCGGTCCACCGCGGGTCGGTCCGAACGGGGGTGGGCCCGGATCATCCCTGATCCGGGCCCACCGTCGTACGGCGTACTGCTCAGGTGTCAGCTCTGCGCGGGCGGTGCGTCCTGCTCGCCCGGCTCGGCGGTGGTGGCCGCCTGGGCCTCGGCGCGCTCGCGCATCTTGCGGACGAGCTCCTGCTTCTTGTCCTCGGCGGCCTTGCGGTCGGCGCCTCGCGCGGAACCCGCGCCCTGCTGTTCGGCGCGGGACAGCTTCTTGCGCTGTCCGCCGACGCCGAGGAGGTTGTTGCGGCTCTTGGCCACGGCGTTCTCCCATTCGGAGTGTGAAGTGAGTCAGGCAGAGGTGATCGGGTCCGGTCGCGCCGGTCCCGGGCAGCGGCGGGGTGGTCGCACCCGCCGCGCTCTCACTCGTAGATCTGGAAGAACGAAGACATGCCGGAACGGTACCGCGCTCCCCGAGCGCGCCGCACCGGATTTTCAGGCCGTCGGATCGACCGTCGCCTGATGGGCCTCGGCCAGATGTTCCTGGGCCTTCAGCCAGGGCAGGAACTGCGCCGAGCGGCGCCACGCGCAGGTGGCGCACGTCAGCTGGCGCGTCATGCCCGACTTCCGTACCTGCACGACGTGTTCACGGCCGTGCTGGTCCCATCTGCTGACCTTGCTGGTGGTGATGGACGGCATCGCGTACCTCCCGGATCGGCGGGGCTCCGGTGGACGACGAAGCCCCCGGTTCCGTACCCGGAACCGGGGGCCTCACTCGCGTACGGGAGGGTCAGCAGCCGATCAGACGGGAGCCGAGGTACGCCTGGATCTGGTCCAGCGAGACGCGCTCCTGCTTCATGGTGTCGCGCTCGCGCACAGTCACCGCGTTGTCGTCGAGGGTGTCGAAGTCGACGGTGACGCAGAACGGGGTGCCGATCTCGTCCTGACGGCGGTAGCGGCGGCCGATGGCGCCGGCGTCGTCGAACTCGATGTTCCAGTTCTTGCGCAGGTCGGCCGCCAGGCCCTTGGCCTTCGGCGAGAGCTGCGGGTTGCGCGACAGCGGCAGGACCGCGACCTTGACCGGGGCCAGACGCGGGTCGAGGCGCATCACGGTGCGCTTCTCCATGACGCCCTTGGCGTTGGGGGCCTCGTCCTCGACGTAGGCGTCCAGGAGGAACGCCAGCATCGCGCGGCCGACACCGGCCGCGGGCTCGATGACGTACGGCGTCCAGCGCTCGCCGGCCTCCTGGTCGTAGTACTGGAGGTCGGTGCCCGACGCCTCGGAGTGCGCCTTGAGGTCGTAGTCGGTGCGGTTGGCCACGCCCTCCAGCTCGCCCCACTCGCTGCCGCCGAAGCGGAAGCGGTACTCGATGTCGGCGGTGCGCTTGGAGTAGTGGGAGAGCTTCTCCTTCGGGTGCTCGAACCAGCGCATGTTCTCCTCGCGCATGCCGAGGTCCGTGTACCAGTTCCAGCGCTGGTCCATCCAGTACTGCTGCCACTCCTCGTCCTCGCCCGGCTTGACGAAGAACTCCATCTCCATCTGCTCGAACTCACGGGTGCGGAAGATGAAGTTGCCCGGAGTGATCTCGTTCCGGAAGGACTTGCCCATCTGCGCGATGCCGAACGGCGGCTTCTTGCGGGAGGTCTGCTGCACCTGGCCGAAGTTGGTGAAGATGCCCTGGGCGGTCTCGGGGCGCAGGTAGGCGACCGAGCCGGAGTCCTGGGTCGGGCCGAGGTGCGTGGAGAGCAGACCCGAGAACTGCTTGGGCTCGGTGAAGGTGCCCTTGTTACCGCAGTTCGGGCAGTTGAGGTCGGCGAGGCCGCCCACCGGGGGCTTGCCGTGCTTCTCCTCGTACGCCTCCTCCAGGTGGTCGGCGCGGTAGCGCTTGTGACAGGAGGTGCACTCGGTCAGCGGGTCCGAGAAGGTGGCGACGTGACCCGAGGCGACCCAGACGTCCGGGGCCAGGATGACCGACGAGTCGAGACCGACCACGTCCTCGCGCGCGGTGACCATGTAGCGCCACCACTGACGCTTCAGGTTCTCCTTCATCTCGACGCCCAGCGGCCCGTAGTCCCAGGCGGCGCGCTGACCACCGTAGATCTCACTGCAGGGGTAGACGAAGCCACGGCGCTTGCTCAGGCTGACGATGGTGTCGATCTTGTCGGCGGCCACGGTGCTCTCTTCATTGCGACGGCGAAATAGGACAGGGGCGGCGCGTAGCGCCTCGGTGGGGGGTGGTGGTCGGGAGACGGGCGGGCGAATGCCTCAGATTACCGGCGGGGGCAGCCTTGGGATCAAATCGGTGGGGCGTGAAGGATCTTCTCGGCGTCCCTATGTGACCTTCCGGGCATCTCATCTGCCTTGTTGACAATCGTTTCCACTTTAGTTGAAAATGACTGTCATGAACGTACGCCGCCTGATACCCACCACCGCCGTCGCCGGAGCAGTCGTCCTCGGTCTGACCGCTCTCTCGGCCTGCTCCACCTCCGACGCAGCGGACGGGAGCGACGGCGGCAAGCTGAAGGTGACGGCGTCGTTCTACCCGATGCAGTTCCTGGCCGAGCGGATCGGCGGCGAGCACGTCGCGGTCACCAGCCTCACCAAGCCGGGCGTCGAGCCGCACGACCTGGAGCTCACCCCCCGCCAGATCGGCTCCATCAGCGAGTCCGACTACGTGCTGTACCTCAAGGGCATCCAGCCGGCCGTGGACGACGCGATCGCGCAGTCCGGTGTGAAGAACACCGTCGACGCCGCGACCCTCACCACGCTGGAGAACCACGGCTCCGAGGTCAGCGGCCACGACCACGGCCACGAGGGCGAGGGCGAGGGCGAGGAGGAGCACGGCCACGAGGGCGAGGAGGCCCACGAGGAGCACGCCGAGGGCGACGGCCACAACCACGGCGAGGAGGGTGGCGCCGACCCGCACATCTGGCTGGACCCGGTGAAGTACGCCGAGGTCGCCAAGGGCGTCGGCACGTCGCTGGGGAAGGCCGACCCCGACCACGCCGCCGACTACAAGAAGAACACCGACGCCCTCGTCGCCGAGCTGGGCGAGCTGAACACGGCGTACGAGACCGGGCTGAAGAGCCCCGCCACCAAGACCTTCATCACCACCCACTCCGCCTTCGGCTACCTCGCCGAGCGCTACGGGCTCACCCAGCAGGGCATCGCGGGCATCGACCCCGAGGCCGAGCCGAGCCCCGCGCGGGTCCAGGAGATCCACACCATCGCGGAGAAGGAGAAGGCCACCACGGTGTTCTTCGAGACGCTCGCCAGCGACAAGACCGCCAGGACCCTCGCGAAGGACACCGGACTGAAGACGGACGTCCTGGACCCGCTGGAGGGAATCACGAAGCAGTCCAAGGGCGCTGACTACATCGAGGTCATGGAGTCCAACCTCGCCGCGCTGCAGAAGGCACTCGGCGCGAAGTGACCCGCACCACCCTGTGGACCCGCATCATCCCCGGATCGGAGGCGCTCGTGCCGGAGCGTGAGAACACCACCCGCGAGCCCGCCCAGCAGGCCGTGATCGCCCTGCGCGGCGCCACGGCCACCCTCGGCGCGCGCCCCGTGCTGCGCGGGGTGGACCTCACCGTGCACCGCGGCGAGGTCGTCGCCCTGCTGGGCGCCAACGGTTCCGGCAAGTCCACCGCCGTACGGTCCGTCATCGGGCAGGTTCCGCTGACCGGCGGGACCGTCGAGCTGTTCGGCACCGAGCTGCGCCGCTTCCGCCGGTGGGGCCGGATCGGCTACGTCCCGCAGCGCACCACGGCCGCGGGCGGCGTGCCCGCCACGATCCGCGAGGTCGTCGCCTCCGGCCGGCTGTCCCGCACGGGGCTGCGGTGGCCCGGGAAGGCGGACCGGGCGGCCGTGGACCGCGCCATCGCACTGGTGGGCCTGGCCGACCGGGCCAAGGACTCCGTGAGCGCCCTGTCGGGCGGCCAGCACCAGCGGGTCCTGATCGCCCGCGCCCTGGCCGCCGAGCCGGAGCTGCTGATCATGGACGAGCCGATGGCCGGGGTGGACCTGGCCAGCCAGGAGATCCTCGCCTCGACCCTGCGCGAGCAGGTGGCGCTGGGCACCTCGGTGCTGCTGGTGCTGCACGAGCTGGGCCCGCTGGAGCCCCTGATCGACCGGGCCGTCGTCCTGCGCGACGGCTGCGTGACGCACGACGGGCCGCCGCCCGAGGCGCTCGGCCAGCACGCGCTGCCCGGCCACGACCACGTACACCCCCACGCGGCCGCCGAGCCCGTCCGGACGGGACTGCTGACCTGATGCTGTTCGAATTTCTCAACCCTCCCTTCATGCAGCGGGCGCTGATCGCCGCCGTCCTGGTCGGCATCACCGCCCCCGCCATCGGCATCTACCTGGTGCAGCGGCGGCAGGCCCTGATGGGCGACGGCATCGGGCACATCGCCATGACCGGCGTCGGCCTCGGCTTCCTGCTCTCCACCAGCCCGGTCTGGATGGCCACCGCCGTCGCGGTGGCCGGTGCGGTCGTGATGGAGCTGATCCGCTGGTACGGACACACACGCGGCGACCTCGCCCTGGCGATGCTCTTCTACGGGGGCATGGCGGGCGGCGTCATGCTGATCAACCTGTCCGACACGGGCTCCAACGCCAATCTGACCTCGTACCTCTTCGGCTCCCTCGCCACGGTCTCCGAGTCGGACGTCATCGCGATCTGCGTGCTGGCCGCCTTCGTGGTGCTGGTCACCGTGGGGCTGCGGCGGCAGTTGTTCGCGGTCAGCCAGGACGAGGAGTTCGCCCGGGTCTCCGGTCTTCCGGTGCGGGTGCTGAACCTGCTGATCGCGGTGACCGCCGCCGTGACCGTGACCGTCGCGATGCGGGTCGTCGGCCTGCTCCTGGTCAGCGCGCTGATGGTGGTACCGGTGGCGGCGGCGCAGCAGATCACCAAGTCCTTCAAGGTCACCTTCGTGCTGTCGGTGGTGATCGGCACGGCCGTGACCCTCACCGGCACCGTGACCTCGTACTACCAGGACGTTCCGCCCGGCGCGACGATCGTGCTGCTGGCCATCGCGGTGTTCGTCGCGCTGACCGCGCTCGCCGCTCCCCTCGCCAGGCGCCGGGCACGGGCGAGCGAGGCGAAGGGGGCCGAGTGCACCCTGGAGGTACCGGCCGCCCGCCGGGACAGGGACGACGTACGCGTGTGACGGCCTCGCGCCGTACGTGTTCGCCGGCCCAGCCCGGCCGGGCTGGCACAATGGCCCGACACATGTACGGGCGACACGAGGAGGCACCTGTGGCCACGGCGCCGATCAGTGGCACGAACGCAGCGCCGGTACGCGGCCGGTCCACCCGGCAGCGGACGGCGGTCTCGGCGGCGCTCGACGAGGTCGACGAGTTCCGCAGCGCCCAGGAGCTGCACGACGTCCTCAAGCACCGCGGCGACTCCGTGGGCCTCACCACGGTCTACCGGACCCTGCAGTCCCTGGCCGACGCGGGCGAGGTCGACGTCCTGCGCACCACCGAGGGCGAGGCCGTCTACCGCCGGTGCTCGACCGGCGACCACCACCACCACCTGGTCTGCCGGCTCTGCGGCAAGGCGGTGGAGGTCGAAGGGCCGGCCGTCGAGCAGTGGGCCGAGACGATCGCCGCCCAGCACGGCTATGTGAACGTCGCGCACACCGTCGAGATCTTCGGCACCTGCGCGGAGTGCGCCGCGAGCAAGGCGTAACGCACGGACGAACGGACAAGAGGCGGGCCCGGGGCGCTGTACGCGTCCCGGGCCCGCCTCTTTCACGTCACTTTTCGCGTCACTTCTTAGCGGCCTCCGCGGCCTTCGCCGCCTTCGCCGCTTCCACCGCCTCCGCCCCGCCGAAGCGGCGGTCGCGCTGGGCGTACTCCAGGCAGGCCCGCCACAGGTCCCGGCGGTCGAAGTCCGGCCAGAGGACGTCCTGGAAGACCATCTCGGCGTACGCGCTCTGCCAGATCAGGTAGTTCGAGGTGCGCTGCTCGCCGCTGGGGCGCACGAAGAGGTCCACGTCCGGCATGTCCGGGTAGTAGGTGTACTTCGCGAAGGTCTTCTCGTTGACCTTGGACGGGTCGAGCTTCCCGGCCGCCACGTCCTGGGCGATGCGCTGCGCGGCGTCCGCGATCTCGGCGCGGCCGCCGTAGTTGACGCAGAAGTACAGCGTCATCTTGTCGTTGTCCTTGGTCTGCTCCTGAGCGACCTGGAGCTCCTGGACGACGGACTTCCACAGCTTGGGCATACGGCCCACCCAGCGGATGCGGATGCCGAGCTCGTCCATCTCGTCGCGGCGGCGGCGGATCACGTCACGGTTGAAGTTCATCAGGAACTTCACCTCGTCCGGCGAACGCTTCCAGTTCTCGGTGGAGAAGGCGTAGAGCGAGAGGTTCTTCACGCCCATCTCGATACAGCCCTTGAGAACGTCCATGACGACGCCCTCACCGACCTTGTGGCCCTCGGTGCGGGGCAGACCCCGCTCCTTGGCCCAGCGGCCGTTGCCGTCCATCACGACGGCGACGTGCTGGGGCACCAGCTCGCCGGGGATCTTCGGAGGCGTCGCGCCCGAGGGGTGCGGCTCGGGGGTCTTATACGTGCGCCGGTTACGGCCGCCGAGGATCCCGCGTACTGCCATGAGCTTCTCAGTCTCCCTGTGTCACTTCTCTACGTACCGCGTCGCTTCTCTACGCACCGCGTCACTTCTCGACGTACCGCAGCGAGCGCAGTCCGCGCTCCAGATGCCAGTGCAGATAGGCGGACACCAGCCCGCTCCCCTCCCTGACATGACGCGCCTCGCACGCGTCCGCCGTCGCCCAGTCGCCGCTGAGCAGCGCGCTCAGCAGGGCCAGGGCCTGTGCCGAGGGTACGACGCTGCCGGGGACCCGGCAGTCACCGCATATGACGCCCCCCGCCGCGACGGAGAAGAACCGGTTCGGACCGGGCATTCCGCACTTGGCGCAGTCCTCGAAGCTGGGCGCGTACCCGTTGACCGCGAGCGAGCGGAGCAGGAACGCGTCCAGGATGAGGTGCGGCTCGTGTTCGCCGCGTGCGAGGGTCCGCAGGCCGCCGACGAGCAGTAGATACTGCTGGACGGCCGGTTCGCCCTCGTGGTCGGTGAACCGCTCGGCGGTCTCCAGCATCGCGGTGCCCGCCGTGTAGCGGGCGTAGTCGGAGACGATCCCGCCGCCGTACGGCGCGATGGTCTCGCTCTGGGTGCAGAGCGGCAGCCCGCGGCCGACCAGCTCGCTGCCGCGCGCGAAGAACTGCACGTCGACATGGGAGAAGGGCTCCAGGCGGGCGCCGAACTTGGACTTGGTGCGGCGCACCCCCCGGGCGACAGCGCGGACCCGGCCGTGGCCGCGGGTCAGGATCGTGATGATCCGGTCGGCCTCGCCCAGCTTCTGCGTACGGAGCACGACGCCGTCGTCCCGGAACAAGCTCATGGGCCCATTGTCGCCCACCGGGGGCCCTCGGCGGGGGCCGTGGGCCGGCACGGCTGCGCGAGGGGTGTGCGGGCGGCGCCAGGAGGGCGTGCGGGCGGCTCTAGGAGGGCGTGCGGGCGGCGGCGGCCAGCAGGCGGGCGGTGTCGTCGACGGGGAGCTGGAGGGCGCTGCCGACCGTGGTCAGCACCTGGCGCTCGGCGGCGCAGTAGGGACCGTCGGCCAGCGCGATCCTGGCCCCCTGGAGGAGGACGGCCTCGCGGCCGGCGGTGACCAGGTGCGGGGCGAGCGGGGCCAGCACCTCGTGCAGCTCGATGGCGAGGGTCGGGCCGCAGGCCTCGGCGGCCGGGTCGGATCCGGAGCCCCGCCCGGTGTCGGCGGCCAGCACTTCGGCGACGGTGTACAGCTGCTCCTGGGTGCAGTCGTCGAGCCCGGCGTCGCGCACGGTGGCGACGGCGGCCTCCAGGACCGTGCGGGAGGTGGTGCCCCCGGCGGCCAGGACGGCCAGGGTGACCGTGTGGACGGCCTCGCGGAGCATCGTGGAGAACCGGGTGGTGGTGGGGTGGTCCAGGGCTTCCGGGGCGTAGTGGGCGAGGCAGGCGGCGCACTCGACGACGGGCTCGGTCTCGCCCCGGCGGACCAGCGGGACGCCGAGGACGGTGAGCCGGCGGCGGCCGGTCAGCCGGCGGTAGTTGCGGTCTCCCCCGCAGCCGGGGCAGAAGAAGGCGCCGTCGCCGACGGCGTCCCAGACGGTGCGAACTCCGCAGAGGACCGGCCTCAGAGCGCGTTGTCCTTTGGCTGACTGCACGTCGCACACCTCCGTAACGCTCCGGCAACATTGCCGTGTGTTGGACGTGATGTTAGCCACATGCGTGATCCGGCGTCAGCCTCTCGGAGGTCACAACCCTCGGATATGGCCGAACCCCGACCACCCGGAGCGGGCGGTCGGGGTCCGTCAATGCCGTCGTACGGGGTCGAACCGGACTTCCGTACGAGGAGGAGAGCGCACGGGCCGAGGGGGCTCCGGACGGGTCAGCGGGCCGCGCGGTTGACCGCGGAGACGACCGCCTTGAGCGAGGCGCGGGTGGTGTTGGCGTCGATGCCGATGCCCCACAGGACCTTGCCGTCGATCGCGCACTCGATGTACGAGGCGGCCTGGGAGCTGGCGCCCTCGCTCATCGTGTGCTCGGTGTAGTCCAGCAGCCGGGCGTCGATGCCGATGGCCTGCAGCGCTTCGAAGAACGCGGAGATCGGGCCGTTGCCGGTGCCGCTCAGCACGGTGTCCGCGCCGTCGACGGTGGCCTCGACGGTCAGGGTGTCCCGGCCGTCGGTGTCGGTGGTGGTCTGCCCGGAGCGGATCTGGACGCGTCCCCATCGAGCCGCGGCGTTCTCGGGGTTCGGCAGGTACTCGTCCTGGAAGGCGGTCCAGATCTGGGCCGGAGTGACCTCGCCGCCCTCGGCGTCGGTCTTGGCCTGAATGATCCGGGAGAACTCGATCTGCATCCGGCGCGGCAGGTCCAGCTTGTGGTCGTTCTGCAGGACGTAGGCGATACCGCCCTTGCCGGACTGCGAGTTGACGCGGATGACGGCCTCGTAGGAGCGGCCGACGTCCTTCGGGTCGATCGGCAGGTACGGCACGGCCCACTCGAGGTCGTCGACGGTCTTCCCCTGCGCGGCGGCGTCGCGCTCCATGGCGTCGAAGCCCTTCTTGATGGCGTCCTGGTGGGAGCCGGAGAAGGCGGTGTAGACCAGATCGCCCGCGTAGGGGTGGCGCGGGTGGATCTCCATCTGGTTGCAGTACTCGCTGGTGCGGCGGATCTCGTCGATCTGCGAGAAGTCGACCTGCGGGTCGACGCCCTGGGAGAACAGGTTCATGCCCAGGGTGACCAGGTCGACGTTGCCGGTGCGCTCGCCCTGGCCGAACAGGCAGCCCTCGATGCGGTCGGCGCCGGCCATGATGGCCAGCTCCGCGGCGGCGACGGCGGTGCCCCGGTCGTTGTGCGGGTGGACCGACAGACAGACGAACTCGCGGCGGGTCAGGTTGCGGGACATCCACTCGAAGCGGTCCGCGTGCGTGGAGGGCGTCGAACGCTCCACGGTGGCGGGCAGGTTGAGGATGATCTCGCGGCCCTCCTCCGGCTGCCACACGTCGCAGACCGCCTCGCAGACCTCCAGGGCGAAGTCCAGCTCGGTGTCGGTGAAGATCTCCGGGCTGTACTGGTAGCCGAAGATCGTCTCCGGGCCCAGGATCTTCTCGGCGTACTCCATGACCAGCCGGGTGCCGTCCACCGCGATCTGCTTGACCTCCTCGCGCGAGCCCCGGAAGACGACGCGGCGGAAGGTGGGGGCGGTGGCGTTGTACAGGTGGACGGTGGCCCGGTGGGCGCCGACCAGCGACTCCACGGTGCGCTCGATCAGCTCCTCGCGGGCCTGCGTCAGGACGGAGATCGTCACGTCCTCGGGGATCGCGCCCTCTTCGATGATGGAGCGCACGAAGTTGAAGTCGGTCTCGCCGGATGAGGGGAAGCCGACCTCGATCTCCTTGTAGCCCATCGCGACCAGCAGGTCGAACATCTCGCGCTTGCGGGCCGGGGACATCGGGTCGATCAGGGCCTGGTTGCCGTCACGCAGATCGGTGGACAGCCAGCGGGGCGCCGCGGTGATCCGGTTGTCGGGCCAGGTGCGGTCGGCGATGTCGACGGCCTCGTAGCCGCCGTACTTGTGGACCGGCATCCCGGACGGCTTCTGCAGCTGCGTCGCGTTGGTGATCGGCGTGGGGCGGCCGACAGAATTACCGGCGGGATTCACGGTGGTCATGGCGTAGGGCTCCTCGGTCCAGCGGGGATCGGCCGACTGTGTCGCTGCAGCACCAGACTCCGCGGGGAGGGGGTCGGCCTACGACTACAGGCCCTCGCCGCGGCAGCTAAGGAGAAGCAGCCCGAAACGCATGATGCGACGAGCGTAACCGAGTGTGGCCCGTGGTGTCGGTCCGTATCAGTATGCGGGACCAGGCAGCTATGCCGGGTAAACAGTGACTCATCACTCCATTTCATCAATCGTCGTCGCAACCAGTGACAGCACGGTGACGGAGTGCCACAGTCTTTTCATGCACCTTCGAACCGACGGCGAGCTCCACCCCGTCTTCTGCACCATCGTTCCGCCCCACGTCCTCGATCACCTGTCCCGGTCCGCCGACGCCCGGCTCGCGGATCCGGCCCGCCGCACCCTGGAGGCCGACGGCCTGCGGCGCAACCGCCGCCGGATGACGGCGCTCGCCGCCGCCCCGGCCGCCCCCGGCGTGGGCGCGGTCCCCACCAAGCCCCACCGCACGCTGTACGACTGCGAGAACGACACCGTCCTGCCCGGCCGCCAGGTCCGCGACGAGGGCGACAAGCCCACCTCGGACGCCAGCGTCAACCGCGCGTACGCCGGCCTCGGCGCCACCTTCGAGCTGCTGCTCTCGGCGTACGGGCGCAGCTCGATCGACGGCAAGGGCCTGCCGCTGATCGGCTCCGTGCACTACGGCGAGGAGTACAACAACGCCTTCTTCGACGGCGAGCAGATGGTCTTCGGAGACGGCGACGGCGAGATCTTCCTCGACTTCACCGTCGCGGTCGACGTGATCGCCCACGAGCTGGCCCACGGCCTGACGCAGTACACCGCCAACCTGCGGTACGAGGGCCAGTCGGGCGCGCTCAACGAATCCGTGTCCGACGTCATCGGCTCGCTGGTCAAGCAGTACTCGCTGGGCCAGAGCGCCGAGCAGGCCGACTGGCTGATCGGGGCCGGGCTGCTGGCGCCCCGGGTCAGCGGGGACGCGCTGCGCTCGATGAAGGCCCCGGGCACGGCGTACGACGACGACGTTCTCGGCAAGGACCCGCAGCCGGGCTCCATGGACGACTACATCGAGACGGAGGAGGACAACGGCGGGGTCCACCTCAACTCCGGGATCCCCAACCGCGCGTTCTATCTCCTGGCCACCGCGCTGGGCGGCAACTCCTGGGAGCGCGCCGGGCAGATCTGGTTCGACGTGCTGACCGGCGGCGAACTGACGGCGAACGCGGACTTCGCGGAGTTCGCCCGGCTGACGGTCGCGGCGGCGGGCGACCGCTTCGGGGCGGCCGACGAGCGGGAGGCGGTGCTCAAGGCCTGGTCGGAGGTGGGCGTTTCGACCCGGGCGTGACCCGGCCGTCCGCAGAGACAGGATCGGGCAGGCGGGGTTGAGCGCCTGTACGGCCCCCGGTAGACAGGACCCCATGCGTATTCAGGTCAGCCGGACCGGCGGCTTCGCCGGCATCGCCCGCCGCCATGAGGTCGATACCGAGGGCCGGGCGGACGCCGCCGAGTGGCGCGCGCTCGCCGAGGAGGCACTCGGCTCCGCCGGGGACGCCCCGCCGACGGGAGTGCCGGACGGCTTCCGGTACGAGATCACGGCCGGGGACCGCACCGGATACTGCGCTGACCCCGATCTGACCGGGGCGCAGCGCACGCTGATCTCACGCGTCCTCAAGGAGGGCGCGTGAGATCGGCCCCGGCGTCGGACAGGGCGTGCGGCTAGAACCCCAGCTTGCGCAGCTGCTTCGGGTCGCGCTGCCAGTCCTTGGCGACCTTCACATGCAGGTCCAGGAAGACCGGGGTGCCGAGCAGCGCCTCGATGTGCTTGCGGGACTTGGTGCCGACGTCCTTCAGCCGCTGGCCCTTCGGGCCGATGATGATGCCCTTCTGGCTGGGGCGCTCGATGTAGACGTTGGCGTGGATGTCCAGCAGCGGCTTGTCCGCCGGGCGGTCCTCGCGCGGCAGCATCTCCTCGACGACGACCGCGATGGAGTGCGGCAGCTCGTCGCGCACGCCCTCCAGCGCGGCCTCGCGGATCAGCTCCGCGACCATGACCATCTCCGGCTCGTCGGTGAGGTCGCCCTCCGGGTAGAGCGGCGGGCTCTTGGGCAGCAGCGGGGCGATGAGGTCGGCGAGCAGACTCACCTGCTGGTCCTTGACCGCCGAGACCGGCACGATCTCGGCCCACTCGAAGCCGAGCTCGTCGGCCAGCGCGGAGACGGCGAGGAGCTGCTCGGCCAGTGCCTTGGACTCGACCAGGTCGGTCTTGGTGACGATGGCGATCTTCGGGGTCTTCTTGATCCCCGCGAGCTCCTTGACGATGTACTTGTCGCCCGGACCGAGCTTCTGGTCGGCGGGCAGGCAGAAGCCGATGACGTCGACCTCGGCCCAGGTCGTCCGCACGACGTCGTTGAGCCGCTCGCCCAGGAGCGTGCGCGGCTTGTGGAGGCCGGGGGTGTCGACCAGGATCAGCTGCGCGTCGTCACGGTGCACGATGCCGCGCACCGTGTGCCGGGTGGTCTGGGGGCGGTTGGAGGTGATCGCCACCTTCTGACCGACGAGAGCGTTCGTGAGGGTGGACTTGCCCGCGTTGGGGCGGCCCACGAAGCAGGCGAAGCCGGCCCGGTGGGAGGAGGTGGTCTCCGCTTGCGGGACAGCGGATTCTTGGTTCGGTCGGGCACTCATGGCGACCATTCTCCCCGATCCCGGCGGCGCTGCCGCACAGTGGGCCGGGCCGGGGGGTGTCCGGCCCGTCCGGCCCTGGTCCGCCGGGCCCGCCCCGGGGCCCGTCACGGGCGCCGGTCGGCCGTCCGCGCACGGCGTCGGCGGGCCCGCGCCCACCGGGCCGTGCCGGCCGCGACGAGCACGGCGAGCAGCCCTGCCACGAGCCACGGCACGGCCAGGAACGTCACGGCCGCCGACTCCCGGGTGCCCTTCGCGGTGGCGGTGAGTTCGACCTCGGCCCGGTCCAGCTGCGGCGCGCCGTCCCAGGTCTCGGTCAGCCGGACCCGCTGCCGGGGCAGCAGCTCGGCGGGGAGCCTCGTCAGGCCGCGCTCCAGCAGGGTCCGGCCGAAGAGGCCTTCGGCGCGCAGGGCGACGGCAGGGCTGAGCGTGACGTTCCCCCGGTTGTGCAGGGTGTACGAGATGACGGCGCGGCTCGTGCCGGTGCCGGGGACCAGCGGGCGGTGCCGCACGATCCGGATGTCCTCGACGGAGAGCGCGGGCACGGTGGGCCCGTTCACCCGCAGGTGGATCCGGGCGCCGACGGCCCTGCGGACCCCGACGGCCACCGAACCGCGCCGGGTGGCTTCGACGCGCTCGTCCAGGGCGATCAGGGCGCCCGGGTGGTCGCCCGGCTCGGCGTTCTCAGGGACGGTGATGGTCAGGGGCACGGTGACCGAGGCCTTGGGGCCCACGGTGACGGTGTCCCGGTCGGTGCGGGCCCAGGCGCCGACGGAGCGCTGCTTCTCGCTCCGGTCGCGGACCGCGAAGCCGCCGTCGCGCGGGGTGTTGTAGGCGTCGGCCGCGTACAGCCGCAGGGTGAGCTGTTCGGCGGTCTTGTTGGTGACGGTGACCCGGTCGGTGAGCGTGGTGCCGGGGGCGGCGAAGAGGTAGAGGGAGGGGCGTTCGCCGGACGGGCCGGAGGCGGGCTGGACGGACCAGCTGCCGTTGTCGGCCGGATGGGCGGCGGGCGCGCCGAGGAGCAGCAGGAGGGCGGCCGTCGGGAGGAGTACGGAGAGCGTGCGCACGGTGCGGGACCCCCAGGACGTGTCCGGGTGGAATGGGCCGGCCGGGTGCGCGCCCGGCCCACGGTGGATCAGGAGCGGGACCTCAACGGTGCGTGCGGACCGGCGCTCCCGAGCTGGTGCCGGATCTCACGTGAGCGTGAGGGTCAGCACTCCCGAGTAGGCGCCGGCCCCGGTGAAGGCCGGCACATCCAGGGAGAGCCCCGCGTCGACGGCGAACTCCCCTCCGGTGGCCGCCCCGTCGGGGGTGGACGCCAGGGTGGCCCCGGCGCTGCCGACGGTTCCCGCGCTGCCCGCCGCGCAGGTGCTCGGGCTGCCCGGTCGCGTGGCGCAGGACGGGGTCCAGCCGAGCGCGTCGGCGCTGATCCGTGCTCCGCCCGGACCCGTGAAGTCGGTGACCTTGCCGGTGAGGGACCAGCCGGCGGGGCCGCCGCGGAAGTCCTCGACGGTCACCGTGCGCAGGTCTCCGGTGGACGCGCCGCCCCGGCCGAAGTCGACCCCGGACAGCTGGACGCTGTCGCCGGCCTGGGTCATGGACAGGGTGCCCGCCCGGACGGTGGTGGTGAGCTGCTGGCTGCCGTCGGGGATCTCGCCGCCCCCGGTGACGGTGTACGCCTGGGGGCCCGCGCCCTTGTCGGCGTCCCAGGCGCCGCCCTCGTAGGCGACGACGCCGGTGGTGTCCGGGTCGGTGACGGCGAGCCGGGCGGTGAAGGCCCCGGATCCGTCGGCGGTGGCGGAGGCGGTGTCGCCGGTCTGCGCGTCGCCGTGGCGGCCCGCCACGGTGATGCCCGCGCCCGGGGTGAACTTCGTACCGGTGACGGTCACCTCGTCGCCCGGCTGCCCGGAGGCCGCCGAGAGCCGAAGGGCACGTTCGTTGCCCTGGCCGCCGCCGATGGCGACGACGGTCTCCGACACGGGGGCGGGCGGGCCCGTCACCGTGCAGGGGGTGTCCAGCTCCATGATGTAGCTGGTGTGGATGTTGTAGTCGCCGGGCGACAGGGTGATCGCACCGGGCGCGGTGACGGTGAACGTGCCGGTCATGGAGAACGGCGGGAAGGTGCCCTTGCCGGGGACCGGGTCGTTCTTCTTCGGCCCCGCGACGGTGACGTCGCCGCTCTGCGCGCCGCCGAGGGTGACCTTCCCGGTAGGCGTCATGATGTCGGCGGGCAGCGCCAGGTCGACGGGGTTGCCGGCGGCGGGTTCGACCACGGTGTAGGTCACGGCGACGGTGTCGCCGACCTGCGGGGTCGCGTTGTCGACGGTGATCTGCGCGGCCGTGGTGCCGTCGATGGGCGGGATCCCGGCGATGGGCGGCGGGATGCAGTGGGTGGGGAAGTCGACCGCGACGGAGGCCGTCGCGGCGGCGTGCGCCGGACTGCCGAGCAGCCCTCCCCCGGTGACGACGAGTGCGGTGATGCCCAGGGCGGCGGCCCAGCGGCGCCGCGGATCGGTGGATCTTCGCATGGTCGGTCGCATGAATTCGGTGCCCTCCTGCGGAAAGCGGTACGGCGGCTCTTCCGTACCGGCAGGGGCCATTGACGACCCGGGCGAAAAAGAAGTCAATGCGGACGAAATGCGGTGACTGATGGCCCATCAGGTGATGTCAAGATCGGCGGCCGGGACAGCGTGACGGGCCCTTTTCGGCCACCCGTCACACGGGCCCGCCGGTCCCCCGTCACGCGGACCCCGTCCGGCCCTCCGTCACCCGGACCGGCTCAGCCCGCGGTCACCCGGACCCGCAGCGTGCCGTCCGGCCCCGCGAGCAGCACCGGGGTGTCCGGCCCGCCCAGGTCCCGCACCGCGGCCCGGTCGTCGTCGGAGGGCGTACCGGCGGCGGAGACGACCGCTGCCGCCTCCAGCGAGGTGGCGCCGCTGGCCACCGCCATGGCGACGGCGGCCTGCAGGGCACTGAGCTTCAGCGACTCCAGCGCCACCGTGCCCGCGACATACGTACGTCCCGTCTCGTCGCGCACGGCGGCGCCCTCGGGCACCCCGTTGCGGGCGCGGGCGCTGCGCGCCAGGGTGACGATCTTGCGGTCCTCGGCGTCGAGGTCGGTGGTGTCGGTCATGGCACGAGCATACGAAGCCGCTCCCGGACCCGCGCGGGTCACCCCGGCACCGGGTACATCGAGCCGCGCCGCCCCTCGGGCGAGGCGAGCCACTGGAGCCTGGCCTCGCAGCCGGTGTCGGGCAGCGGGGTGTGCAGCACGATCGCCAGGTCCGGCCGGGCGGGCACCCGCAGCTGGGTGGCCTCCAGGAAGAGGCGGCCGACCACGGGGTGCTCCACCTCCTTGCGGTTCTGTCCCGCGGGAGCGATGTCGCGCCGCTCCCACAGCTCGGCGAAGAGGGGGCTGGCCGCCTTCGCCTCCTCGACCACGGCCCGGAAACCGTCGTCCTCCGGGGAGTCCGAGCAGGCCGCCCGGAACTGGGCCACCACCTGCGGGGCCAGCGTTTCCCAACCGGGCGCGGTGCGCGAGCGGTAGACCGGGTCGGTGAAGAAGGCGACCAGGCAGTTCTGCCGGATGCCGGGGCGCATCCCGAGGACCGCGGCGGCCGCGTCGTTGTACAGGACGGTGTTCCAGTAGCGGTCCATGATGTGGGCCGGGTAGGGCATCCAGGCGTCGATGAGCCGGGTCAGCCCCTCGCACATGTCGGCGTCGGCCGGGTCGACCTCGGGCGGGGGCGGGTTCAGCCCGGCCAGCGCGTACAGATGGCGGCGCTCGGCGCTGCTCAGCCGCAGCACCCGGGCGACGGAGTCCAGGACCTGCGGGGAGACGGTGATGTCCCGGCCCTGCTCCAGCCACTGGTACCAGGAGACGCCCACCCCGGCGAGGACGGCGACCTCCTCGCGGCGCAGTCCCGGGGTGCGTCGGCGGGCGCCGCCGGGCAGACCCGCCTCGTCGGGGGTGACGCGGGCCCGTCGGCTCCTCAGGAACTCGCGCAGTTCGGCGAGGCGGTGGGCTTTCGTGTCGTCCGTCGCCTGCTGGGCCGGTGTGGCCACGTACTCCCCCTGGTGTCCGTGTATGTGCCCGCCTGGTGGTGCGGGCAACAGGATAAGTTCCCGCTCCCCACGGTTATTCCGGTCGCCGCAGGGTGGGACGCATGGCGATCGAAACCCCTCCCACCTCTGCTTCCCCCGCTTCTCCGCTGTCCCCCGCGCGCGCCGGGACCGCCCCGCCCCGGCTCTCCGGCCGGGCCCGGCTGGTCCTCTTCGTGCTGTGCGCCGCCCAGTTCATGGTGGCGCTCGACTTCTCGGTGCTGAACGTGGCGCTGCCGGTGCTCGGCAGGGACCTGGGGCTGAGCACCACGGGCCTCCAGTGGGCGGTCACCGCGTTCGCGCTGCCGTCGGGGGGCTTCCTGCTGCTCTTCGGGAGGATCGCCGATCTGTACGGGCGGCGCAGGCTCTTCCTCATCGGGCTCACCGTCTTCGGCACCTCGTCCCTGCTGGCGACGCTGGCCTGGGACCCGGCCTCCTTCCTCGCCGGGCGGGCGCTCCAGGGCCTGGGGGCGGCGGTGATCGTGCCGACCGGGATGTCCCTGCTGACGACGACGTTCCCGGAGGGGCCGCTGCGCGACCGGGCGCTCGGGATCAGCGGGACGCTGATGTCGCTCGGCTTCACCGTGGGCATGGTCGCGGGCGGTGTGCTGACCGAGACGCTGGGCTGGCGCTCCACGATGGGGCTGCTGGCGGTGGCCTCGGCCGTGGTGCTGGTGCCGGCCCCGAGGGTGCTGAAGGAGTCGCGCACCACGGACCGGCCCCGGCTGGACGTGCCGGGCGCGGTGAGCGTCACCGGCGGTCTGCTGGCGCTGATCTACTCCCTGTCGACGGCGGCGGAGCGCGGCTTCGGCGGCATGGACGTCCTGGTCACCCTGGTTCTCGGCGTCGCGCTGCTCACGGTGTTCGTCGTGGTGGAGTCCCGTTCGGCGGCCCCGCTGGTGTCGCTGCCGATGCTGCGGCGGCGGACGGTGGCGTTCGGCAACCTGGGCGGTCTGGTGACCTTCTCGATGATGAGCACCGTCGTCTTCGTCCTGACCCTGTACCTCCAGGAGGTCCTGGACCTCTCGCCGTTCTCCACCGGTCTGGTCTTCGGGGTCCAGGGCGTGCTGTCGGTGGTGGCGGGGATGTACGCGCCGAAGCTGATCGGCCGGATCGGCGCCCGCCGGACCCTGGCGCTGTCGCTGCTCGGCCAGGGGCTGTTCATCGGCGCGCTGCTGGGCCTGGGCGCGGAGTCGGGGGTGTGGCTGGCGACCGCCGCGGTGTCGCTGGCCAGCATGTTCCACCTGGGCGCGATCATCGCGTACGGGCTGACCGTGACGTCCGGCGTCCCGGACGAGGAGCAGGGTCTCGCGACCGGTCTGGTCACCACGACCCAGCAGGTGGGCCTCACGGTCGGGATCCCACTGCTGGGGGTGCTGGCCACGACGCAGGACACGCTGTTCGACGGCGTACGGACGGTGGTGGCGGTGGCCGCGGCGATCCTGCTGGCGGCGGGCGCGGCGGTGGCGGCGGGACTGCGCCGGGGCTGAGCGCCCGGCCGGTACGCGGACGGGCCCGCTCCCCACGGGGGAGGAGCGGGCCCGTTCTCCTGTGTGCGCGGCGGCCCGCAGGACGGTCGCGTACGCCTACGGGGCCTAGGGGCGGTCCAGGCGCAGCCGCTCCGCCTTCGGGAGTCCGGCGACCACCAGGTCGTAGGAGTCCTCGACCAGCTCGCGCAGCAGCCGGTCCGGGACGCCGGAGACGGTGACCGTGTTCCAGTGGCGCTTGTTCATGTGCCAGCCGGGCACGATCGCGGGGTGCGTCTCGCGCAGCCGGATCGCCTCGTCGGGATCGCACTTGAGGTTGACCGTGAGCGGCCGCCCGTCCAGCGCGGTGAGGGCGAACATCTTGCCGAGCACCTTGAAGACGGAGGTCTCCGGTCCGAACGGGAACGCCTCCACGCTCGCGTTGAAGTCCAGGCAGAAGGCCCGCAGCCGCTCCGGCGTCATTCCGCTTCCTTCTCCTCGGTCTCCTTGTGCTCCGGCTCCACCAGCACGGTGACGATCTTGTTCCGTCGGCCCGCCGGGG
Source organism: Streptomyces sp. NPDC020884 (assembly GCF_044333935.1). NCBI lineage: Bacteria > Bacillati > Actinomycetota > Actinomycetes > Kitasatosporales > Streptomycetaceae > Streptomyces > Streptomyces sp. NPDC020884. The sequence continues at coordinate 931,990 of NZ_JBIRRY010000001.1, forward strand.
ACTCCGCGGTGAGCCGGAGCCTGCGGCCGTCGGGCAGCTCGACCATCGCCGACGCACCGGCGATCGGGACCCGGCCGAGCGCCTTGGCGAGCAGGCCGCCGACGGTCTCCACGTCCTCGTCGTCGTACTCGTCGAGGCCGAAGAGGTCGCCGAGGTCCCCGATGTCGAGCCGGGCGGTGACCCGGTAGCAGCCGTGCTCCAGCTCCTGGACGGGCGGCAGCTCCCGGTCGTACTCGTCGGTGATCTCGCCGACGATCTCCTCCAGGATGTCCTCGATGGTGACGATGCCCGCGGTGCCGCCGTACTCGTCGATGACGACCGCGACATGGCTGCGGTCCTGCTGCATCTCGCGCAGCAGGTCCCCGGCGTTCTTGGTGTCGGGGACGAAGGCGGCGGGGCGCATCGCGGTGGAGACCGGATCGGCCTCGGACTCCCGGTTGATGTGCGTCTTGCGGACCAGGTCCTTGAGGTAGACGATCCCGACGACGTCGTCCTCGTTCTCGCCGGTGACCGGGATCCGGGAGAAGCCGGAGCGCAGGGCGAGGGTGAGGGCCTGGCGGATCGTCTTGTAGCGCTCGATGGAGACGAGGTCGGTGCGCGGCACCATGACCTCGCGGACCAGGGTGTCGCCCAGCTCGAAGACGGAGTGCACCATGCGGCGCTCGTCGTCCTCGATCAGCGACTCCGCCTCGGCGAGGTCGACCATGGCGCGCAGCTCGGCCTCACTGGCGAACGGCCCCTTGCGGAACCCCTTGCCCGGGGTCAGCGCGTTGCCGACGAGGATCAGCAGCTGCGGGATCGGTCCCATGATCCTGGCCAGCGGCAGCAGCACGTACGCCGAGGCGGTGGCCGTGTTCAGCGGGTGCTGACGGCCGATGGTGCGCGGGGAGACGCCGATGGCGACGTAGGAGACGAGGACCATCACGCCCATGGCGACGGCCAGGGCCTCCCAGGTCTCGGGAAACTCCTGGAGGCAGGCGTAGGTGACGAGGACCCCGGCCGACATCTCGCAGGCGACCCGCACCAGCAGGGCGACGTTGAGATAGCGGGTCGGGTCGGCGGCGATCTGCGCCAGCTTGGCGCTGCCGCGCCGGCCCGAGCGGACCGCCTCGTCCGCCCGGAAGCTGGAGGTGCGGGCGATGCCGGCCTCGGCGCAGGCGGCCAGCCAGCCGACGACGACCAGCAGGACGGCGCCGAGGATCAAGGGCGCGCTCACGAGACGGTGGGGGCGGGGGACGCGCCGGTGAGCCCGTGCTCCCCGCGCCAGCCGTCCACGATGGCGGCCTGGAGACCGAACATCTCGGCCTTCTCGTCCGGCTCCTCGTGGTCGTACCCCAGCAGGTGCAGCACTCCGTGGACGGTCAGGAGCTGGAGCTCCTCGTCCATGGAGTGCTGTGTCGGGGCCTCTTCGCCCTGCTTCTTGGCGACCTCCGGGCAGAGCACGATGTCACCGAGGAGCCCCTGCGGGGGCTCCTCGTCGTCCTTGGCCGGCGGACGCAGCTCGTCCATCGGGAAGGACATGACATCGGTCGGACCGGGAAGGTCCATCCACTGGATGTGCAGCTGCTCCATGGCGTCGGTGTCCACCACGATCACCGAGAGCTCGGACAGCGGGTGGATCCGCATCCGGGCCAGTGCGTAGCGGGCGATGTCGAGGATCGCCTGCTCGTCGACCTCGGTTCCGGACTCGTTGTTGACGTCGATCGACATGGTGCGCTGCGACTACTTCCCTTTACGGCGGTCGCGTCGGCCGGCTTCCGGGCCTTCCGCCTGACCGTCCTGTTGATCGTTTCGGCTGTCGTACTTCTCGTACGCGTCGACGATACGGCCGACGAGCTTGTGCCGGACGACATCCTGGGAGGTGAGGCGGGAGAAGTGGACGTCGTCCAGTCCCTCCAGGATGTCCTGGACCTGCCGCAGCCCGCTCTTGGTGCCGCTCGGCAGGTCGACCTGGGTGACGTCACCGGTGATGACGATCTTGGAGTCGAAGCCGAGGCGGGTGAGGAACATCTTCATCTGCTCGGCGCTGGTGTTCTGCGCCTCGTCGAGGATGATGAACGCGTCGTTGAGCGTCCTGCCCCGCATATAGGCCAGCGGCGCGACCTCGATCGTGCCCGCCGCCATCAGCCGCGGGATCGAGTCGGGGTCGAGCATGTCGTGCAGCGCGTCGTAGAGCGGGCGCAGATACGGGTCGATCTTGTCGAACAGGGTGCCCGGCAGGAATCCGAGCCGCTCCCCCGCCTCGACCGCGGGCCGGGTCAGGATGATGCGGCTGACCTGCTTGGACTGGAGCGCCTGGACCGCCTTGGCCATGGCGAGGTAGGTCTTGCCCGTACCGGCGGGGCCGATGCCGAACACGATCGTGTTCTTGTCGATCGCGTCGACGTACCGCTTCTGGTTGAGCGTCTTGGGGCGGATGGTGCGGCCGCGGCTGGAGAGGATGTTCTGCGTGAGCACCTCGGCGGGCGTCTCGCCCTGAGGCTCCCCCTGTCCGGTGCCGGCCGCCCTGAGCATGGCGATCGACCGTTCCACTGCGTCCTCCGTCATCGGCGCTCCGGTGCGGAGCACGAGCATCATCTCGTCGAACAGGCGTTGGATGAGAGCGACGTCGGCGGCCTCGCCCGTGGCACTGATCTCGTTGCCCCGGACATGGATGTCGGCCGCCGGGAAAGCCTCTTCGATCACGCGCAACAGCGAGTCACCCGATCCGAGGAGCATCACCATGGGGTGTGCGGCCGGGATCCTGATCTGGGCACGCGCCTGCGGCTGTGTGGGTGTCTGAGTCATGGGCCGGCCCTCGGGCCTGCGCATACCTCCCGTTGCAGGGTTCTCGCTGCTCGACAACCTCTGGATGACCAAGCCTACGACCTGGCAGTGACAAGACCGAGAGGTTTTACCGGCCGTGTGTACGACCCGGGCCGCCACGGTGCACAGCCCGGCCGGCGTCCGGTCACTGGCGGAAGCCGATCGTGGGCACCGCGCGCCGCAGCGGCCAGGCGCGGGCCGTGGTCGGCAGCAGGTCGTGCAGGAAGGCGTAGCGCTCCAGGGCGGCCGGGTCCTGGCTGTCGCAGGTGCGGATCAGCTGCCACCAGGCGGCGACCTCGGCCCAGCCGGGGGCGGAGAGCGATCCGCCGAACTCCTGGACCGAGAGGGCCGCGGTGAGCCCGGCGAAGGCGAGCCGGTCGGCGAGCGGCCAGTCGGCGAGGGTGCCGGTCACGAAGCCGGCGACGAACACGTCCCCGGCGCCCGTCGGGTCGAGGGCCTCCACCTCGATGGCGGGGACCGCGGCGGCGGCGCCGGTGCGGCCGTCGACGGCGTACGCGCCCTCGGCGCCCAGGGTGACCACGGCGAGCGGGACGCGTTCGGCGAGCGCGTGGGCGGCGGCGCGCGGGCAGTCGGTGCGGGTGTAGCGCATCGCCTCCTCGGCGTTGGGCAGGAACGCCTCGCAGTGCGCCAGGTCGGGCAGCGCGTCCAGGTCCCAGCGGCCGGTCTCGTCCCAGCCGACGTCGGCGAAGATCAGCGCGCCGTTCCGGGCGGCGGTGGCCACCCAGGGCTCGCCCCGGCCCGGGGCGAGCGAGGCGATGGCGGCGCGGGCCCGCGGCGGGCAGTGCGGGAAGGCGGGGCCGGGCGCGGCGGCCCCGGTGGGCGCGGACGTACCGGTGGGTGCGGCGGCATCGGTGGGCGCGGGCGCCTCGTGGCCGTGCGAGACCATCGTGCGCTCGCCCTCGTACGCCATGGAGACGGTGACCGGGGAGTGCCAGCCGGGGACGGTGTGCGACATCGACAGGTCGATGCCCTCGCCCTGTTCGAGGGCGTCCCAGCAGTACTCCCCGTAGTGGTCGTCGCCGAAGGCGGCGGCGAGGGAGGTGCGCAGGCCGAGGCGGGCGAGGGCGGTGGCCATGTTGGCGACGCCGCCGGGGCTGGAGCCCATCCCCCGGGCCCAGGACTCGGTGCCGCGCACGGGGGCGCTGTCCAGCCCGGTGAAGACGATGTCGAGGAAGACCGGGCCCGTCAGGAAGACGTCACAGGCGGGGTCGCGGGGGGCGCGCAGCGCCAGCAGCGGGTCGATGCCCGGAGTGTCTGTGCTCACCGTGCGCTCCCGGGGGTCGTGCGGCGGATCTCGGCGGGATCCGGACCGTGTGAGATACGGCCAGTCTGCCCGATCCGTCCAGGGAACAGAGGCTCCGCGCCCGTGTGTTCGCCGTACGCCTGACCTGCATAAACATGCGCTAATACCCGGGGTTTCACTGCATAAACGCATAAGTGACCCAGATCACATCGGGGCAGCTTTCGGGGAGCCGGGGGCGCTTGATACAAATTGCCCCGCGAGCACCTTCGGGGACATTCTCCGACGAGAGCCGCATATCTCAGCATCTCGCTGTAAAACACCCCCGCTCCACCCCCTCCCCTCCCCCTGCCTGCTCAGGCATGTCTTCAGGAACGCCCATGTCCTCGCGCCCCGGTGCCGCGTGGCCCCTGGTTGCCGTGTTCACCGCCGGCTACCTCGCCTCCTATCTGCTTCCCACCGTCGTCGGCCGGCTCAGCGCCCATCTGGGCCTGAGTCCCGCCCAGGCGGGCCTGGTCGGGAGCGCCCTGCTGCTCAGTTCGGCCGGCGCCGGTTTCGCCCTGGCGGGCCGGGTCGAGCGGTACGGGGCCCGTACCCCCGCCCGCGTCGGACTGGCGCTGGCCGCCGTCGGTTACGGCTGCGCCGCGCTCGCCGGGTCCGTGCCGCTGGTGGTGCTCTGCGTGATGGTCGGCGGTCTCGGCTCGGGCACGGCGACGGCGGTCGCCGCGGCACAGATCGCCGCCCGGCGCGACCCGCACCGCACGTCCTCGCTCGGGCTGCTCACCGTGTCGGCCACGGCGGGCCTCCTCTACCTGACGATCCCTCACTTCGGCGGCGGCCACCGGCTTCCGTTCGCCGCGATCTCCCTGGTGGCCCTGCTCGTCTGGCCCGCGACCGCCCGGCTCGGCGGAGCGACGGCGGGGGCGGGGGCGGAGGAAGAGGAGACGACCTCACCGGTCACCGGCCGGCTCCCGCACCGCCGCTCCGGGCTCGTCCTGGCGGGCGGCATGCTCGTCTGGTCCATGGCGCAGAACGCGCTGTGGGGGGTGAGCAACCGCATCGGCGTGGTCCAGGCGGGGCTCTCGGAGGTCACCGTCGGCGCGGTGTTCGCCGCCGCGCTCGGCGCGGGGCTGCTCGGGCTGACGGGCGCCGGGCTGCTCGGCGCGCGGCTCGGCCGGGCGGTGCCGATCGGGCTGGGGACCGTGGTCATCGCGGCGAGCATCGTGCTCAGCTCCTCGGCCCGCGACCTCGGCTCCTTCGCGACCGGCGAGATCCTGTGGAACACCGTCTACCCGGTGGTCCTCTCCTACCTGATCGGGCTGGCCGCCTCCCTGGACGCACGGGGACGCTGGGCGGTGCTGGCGGGCTCGGCCTCCTCCGTCGGGGTGGCCTGCGGTCCGCTGCTGGGCAGTCTGCTCTCCGAGGAGGCCGGCTATCCGGCGATGGGGCTGATCCTGGGCGCGGCCACCCTGCTGGTCGCCGCCCCGGTGACCGCCGTGGCCCTGCACACCGGCGGCCGTCCGCTGGTGCCCGGTTCGGTGCGCCGCCGCGGTGGCGCCCCGGCCGCCCTGCTGGCCGCCACCACCGGCAGCCTGCCCGGCGCGGTGCCGAAGCTCGGTGCGCCGGAGCAGGCCGTCACGGAGCTGCGCGTCCCGGCCCTGCGGCGCGGGCGGCTGGTGCGCAGCGCGATCCGGACGGCCGGTCCGGACAGCGGTTCCGGTCAGTCGAACGCGTACGCCTCGACCTCGGACAGATAGCGCGCCCGGCGCTCCTCGTCGTGGTCGAGGAAGGCAGCCTCGAAGGAGTTGCGGGCCAGGGTGCGCAGCTGTTCCCGGTCCAGGGCGAGCGCGTCTTGGACGGCGTCGAAGTTGTCCCCGGCGTACCCGCCGAAGTAGGCGGGGTCGTCGGAGTTCACCGTGCAGAGGAGTCCGGCGGCCATCATCTGCGGCAGCGGGTGGTCCTTCAGCGTGTCGACCGTCCGCAGCCGGACGTTGGACAGCGGGCAGAGGGTGAGCGGCACCCGGTCGGCGGCCAGCCGCCGCACCAGCTCCGGGTCCTCCAGGCAGCGCAGTCCGTGGTCGATGCGCTCGACGCCGAGGACGTCCAGGGCTTCCCTGATGTACTCCGGGGGCCCCTCCTCCCCCGCGTGGGCCACCTTGCGCAGGCCGAGGGCGGTGGCCGCCTCGTACACCGCGCGGAACTTGGCGGGCGGGTGACCGACCTCGGCGGAGTCCAGGCCGATCGCGCTGATCCGGTGCAGATACGGCTTCGCGGCGTCCAGGGTGCCGAGGGCCGACTCGGCGGAGAGGTCGCGCAGGAAGCACATGATCAGCTGGGTGGAGACGCCGTGCGTCTCCTCGCTGTGCTCCAGCGCCCGGCCGAGCCCTTCGATGACGGTGCCGATCGGGACGCCCCGGGCGGTGTGGGCCTGCGGGTCGAAGAAGATCTCGGCGTGCCGGACGCCCTGGGCGGCGGCGCGGGCGAGGTAGGCGTCGGCGAGTTCGGCGAAGTCCTCCTCGGTGCGCAGGACGGCCATCAGCGCGTAGTACAGGTCCAGGAAGGACTGGAGGTCCTCGAACTCGTAGGCGGCGCGCAGTTCTTCGGTGGTGGCGTACGGCAGGGCCACCCCGTTGCGTGCCGCGAGGGCGAAGGCCTGCTCGGGTTCGAGGGTGCCTTCGATGTGCAGGTGGAGCTCTGCCTTGGGGAGGTGCACGGTGTCTCGCAGACGGTGGTGCCGATGGGGGGCGCGGAGGGAGAGGAGGGAGAGGGGTCAGTGGTGCCGGGTGGGGAGGGGGACCCGGATCAGGTCCTGTGCGACCGTCAGTTCGCCGTCGAACCCGGCGGCGCGGGCCTGGGTCTCGAAGAGCTCGGGGTCGTTGTAGCGCTGGGAGAAGTGGGTCAGCACGAGGTGGCGCACGCCCGACTCCTGGGCCACCCGGGCGGCCTGTCCGGCGGTCAGGTGACCGTGGTCGACGGCCAGCTTCTCGTCCTCGTCGAGGAAGGTCGACTCGATGACGAGCATGTCGCACGCCTCGGCGAGCGCGTACACCCCGTCGCAGAGCCGGGTGTCCATGACGAACGCGAACCGCTGCCCGCGCCGGTGCTCGGAGACCTGCTCCAGCGTGACGCCGTCGAGGACGCCCGCGCGCTGGAGGCGGCCGACGTCCGGTCCGGCGATGCCGTGCTCCTTCAGGAGGGCGGGCAGCATGCGCCGGGTGTCGGGCTCGGTGAGGCGGTAGCCGTACGACTCGACGGGGTGCGAGAGCTTCGCGCTGTCCAGGGTGTACGAGGGCGTGGCGGCGAGGACTCCGCCGGTTCCGGCGGCCGGGACGCAGGTCAGCTCGACGCTCTCGCGGTAGGCGGTGGCGTACCGCAGCCGGTCGAAGAAGTGCTGCCCGCTCGCCGGGTAGTGGGCGGTGACCGGGTGCGGCACCTGGTCGAGGTTGATCCGCTGGATCACGCCGGCGAGCCCGAGGGAGTGGTCACCGTGGAAGTGGGTGACGCAGATCCGGTCGATGTCGTGCGCGGCGACCCCGGCCCGCAGCATCTGGCGCTGGGTGCCCTCGCCGGGATCGAAGAGGAGTCCCTCGCCGTCCCAGCGCAGCAGATAGCCGTTGTGGTTGCGGTGCCGGGTGGGGACCTGGCTGGCGGTGCCGAGCACCACCAGCTCGCGTACGGACATGGGGAGACGCTCCTACTGTGCGGAAAGGGGCTAGCCGGGGGGCCACTGGAGGCCGCGGCCTCCCAGGACGTGGGCGTGCGCGTGGAAGACGGTCTGGCCCGCGCCGGAGCCGGTGTTGAGGATGATCCGGTACCCGCTGCCGTCGACCTTCTCCTCGGCGGCGACCTCTCCGGCCTCGCGCAGGACGTCCGCGGCGATCCGCGGTTCGGCGGCGGCGAGGGAGGCGGCGTCCGGGTAGTGGACCTTCGGGATGACCAGGACGTGGGTCGGGGCCTGCGGGTTGATGTCGCGGAAGGCGACGGTGGTCTCGCTCTCGCGGACGATGGTCGCCGGGATGTCTCCCGAGACGATCTTGCAGAACAGGCAGTCGGACTGCGGCTCTCCCGCCATGGCCGGGCCTCCTCGTCGCTGGTGGTCGGTTCGCTTCCCCGGGGAACGGGACTTCGCCGAAGATCGGTACGCGTTACAGGGGCATGCTAACGCCGGTCCGGCGGGCCCCGGTCACCCCCAGCGGCCGGTGCGTCCCAGCAGCAGGGCGGTCGCGGCCGTCCCGGCGGTGGAGGTGCGCAGCACGCTGCGGCCCAGCCGGTAGGGGCGGGCGCCCGCCTCGGCGAAGACGGCCAGTTCCTGCGGGGAGACGCCGCCCTCGGGGCCGACGACGAGCACGATCGAGCCGGTGGCGGGGAGTTCGGCGGTGGCGAGGGGGGTGCTGTCGTGGTCGCGGTCCTCGTGCAGGACGCCGGCGAGGTCCGCCCCCGCGAGCAGGGCGGCGACCTGCTTGGTCGTCATGGCCCCGGCCACCTCCGGAAAGCGCACCCGGCGGGACTGCTTGCCCGCTTCCCGGGCCGTGGCGCGCCATTTCGCCAGGGCCTTCGCGCCCCGGTCGCCCTTCCACTGGGTGATGCAGCGGGCCGCCTGCCAGGGCACGATCGCGTCGACGCCGGTCTCGGTCATCGTCTCCACGGCCAGCTCGCCCCGGTCGCCCTTGGGGAGCGCCTGGACGACGGTGATCCGGGGTTCGGGCACGGGCTCCTCCTGGGCGGCGGCGCCGAGGGCGACCGTGAGGCGGTCCTTGCCCTCGGCGGCCCGTACGACGCCCTGCGCCCAGTGGCCGAGCCCGTCGGTGAGCACGACCTCCTCGCCGGGCTGGAGCCGCTTCACCGAGACGGCGTGCCGCCCCTCGGGTCCCTCCAGGACGAACTCCGGCCCGGTGGGCATCCGTTCGACGACGAAGACCGGTGCGGTCACCGGGGGCTCCTCATGCTCAGGGCCGCCCTGGCGGCCTCCAGTTCGGCGGCGAGCAGCTCGATCAGCTCGCCGGCGGGCAGTTCGCGGGCCATCCGGTGGCCCTGCCCGGCCCACAGGGCCATGCCCTGGGCGTCCCCGGCCTTGGCGGCGGCCTGGCGCAGCCCGCTGGTGACGTAGTGGACCTGGGGGTAGGCGGCGGGGGCGTACGGGCCGTGTTCGCGGACGAAGCGGTTGACCAGGCCGCGGGCGGGCCGCCCGGAGAAGGCGCGGGTCAGCTCGGTGCGGACGAACAGCGGGTTGGTCAGGGCCTGCTTGTGCAGCAGGTGCGCCCCGGACTCGGGGCAGATAAGGAAGGCGGTGCCGAGCTGGGCGGCGTCGGCGCCCGCGGCGAGGACGGCGGCGATCTGCGAGCCGCGCATCAGGCCGCCGGTGGCGACGATCGGGATCTGCACGGTCTCGCGGACCTGGGCGACGAGGGAGAGCAGCCCGGTGCCGGCGTGGTCGACCTGCGGGTCGTCGCGGTGGGTGGACTGGTGACCGCCCGCCTCGAAGCCCTGGACGCAGACGGTGTCGGCGCCCGCCCACTGGGCGCTCTGGGCCTCCTCGGCCGAGGTGACCGTCACGATGGTGTGCGTTCCGGCCTTGGCGAAGGCGTCCAGCGTGTCGCGGGTGGGGCAGCCGAAGGTGAAGGAGACCACCGGTACGGGGTCCTCCAGCAGGATCGCGACCTTCGCCTCGTAGCCGTCGTCGCCGCTGCTGTCGGGGTCGCCGAGCGGAGTCTCGTACCAGGAGGCCTCACCGGCGAGCTGGTGGCGGTAGACCTCGACGGCGCTGGGGTCGGCGAGCGTGGGCTGCGGCATGAAGAGGTTGACGCCGAACGGCCCGCCGGTGAGCCGGCGCAGCTGTTTGATCTCGTTGTACATCCCGTCCGCCGTTTTGTACCCGGCGGCCAGGAATCCGAGCCCGCCGGCCCCGGCGACGGCCCCGGCGAGCTGGGGTCCGGACGCGCCGCCCGCCATCGGGGCCTGCACGATCGGATACCGGCAGAGATCGGTCAACTCGGAGGACATGACCGCATCGTGCCACGTCCCGTGCACGGGGCCGAATCAGCCAGCCGACGGCCTGACCGGTTCTCCCGCCGTACGACGCACCGCCCGCCGGTAGGGAACCGGCGGGCGGTGCGGTGAAAGGCCTAAAGCGGTTCAGCGGCCGTTGAAGGCGTCCTTCAGACGGGAGAAGAGCCCCTGCTGACCTGGCTGAAACTGGCCCAGGGGCCGCTCCTCGCCGCGCAGCTTGGAGAACTCCCGAAGGAGCCGTTCCTGTTCCGCGTCGAGCTTGGAGGGGGTCGTCACCTCGACGTGGACGATCAGGTCGCCCCGGCCGCCACCGCGCAGATGCGTGATCCCGCGGCCGTGCAGGGGCACGGACTGGCCGGACTGGGTGCCGGGCCGGATGTCGATCTCCTCCAGGCCGTCCAGCGTCTCCAGCGGACACTTGGTGCCGAGGGCCGCGGCGGTCATCGGGATGGTGACCGTGCAGTGCAGGTCGTCGCCGCGCCGCTGGAAGACGGCGTGCGGCAGCTCGTGGATCTCGACGTACAGGTCGCCGGGCGGGCCGCCGCCGGGGCCGACCTCGCCCTCGCCGGCGAGCTGGATGCGGGTGCCGTTGTCGACGCCCGCGGGGATCTTCACGGTCAGGGTGCGCCGCGAGCGGATGCGGCCGTCACCGGCGCACTCCGGGCACGGGGTGGGCACGACCGTGCCGAAGCCCTGGCACTGCGGGCAGGGGCGCGAGGTCATGACCTGGCCCAGGAAGGACCGGGTGACCTGCGAGACCTCGCCGCGGCCGCGGCACATGTCACAGGTCTGGGCGGAGGTGCCGGGGGCCGCGCCCTCGCCGCTGCAGGTGGTGCAGACGACCGCCGTGTCGACCTGGATGTCCTTGGTGGTGCCGAAGGCCGCCTCGTTGAGGTCGATCTCCAGCCTGATCATGGCGTCCTGGCCCCGCCGGGTCCGCGAACGGGGCCCGCGCTGCGCGGCGTTGCCGAAGAACGCGTCCATGATGTCGGAGAAGTTGCCGAAGCCGCCGGCTCCGAAACCGCCCGCGCCACCGCCTCCGCCGCCGGCCGAGAGCGGGTCGCCGCCGAGGTCGTAGACCTGCTTCTTCTGCGGGTCCGAGAGCACCTCGTAAGCGGCGTTGATCTCCTTGAACCGCTCCTGGGTCTTCGGATCGGGGTTGACATCCGGGTGCAGCTCGCGGGCGAGCCGACGGAATGCCTTCTTGATCTCGTCCTGAGATGCGTCGCGGCGCACGCCGAGTACGGCGTAGTAGTCCGTGGCCACTTACGACTCCGCCAGGATCTGTCCGACGTAACGTGCCACTGCGCGTACCGCTCCCATCGTTCCGGGGTAGTCCATGCGGGTCGGTCCGACCACGCCGAGTTTGGCGACTGCCTCGTCGCCCGAACCGTAGCCGACCGCGACGACGGACGTGGAGTTGAGTCCCTCGTGGGCGTTCTCGTGCCCGATTCGTACGGTCATGCCGGAGTCCGTTGCCTCACCGAGCAGCTTCAGCAGGACGACCTGTTCCTCCAGTGCTTCCAGCACCGGCCGGATCATCACCGGGAAGTCGTGTCCGAAGCGGGTGAGGTTGGAGGTGCCGCCGATCATCAGCCGCTCCTCCGTCTCCTCGACCAGTGTTTCGAGGAGGGTGGAAAGAACCGTGGAAACCGTTCCCCGGTCCTCGCTGTCGAAGGATTCCGGCAGCTCCTGCACCAGCTGCGGGACATCCGCGAAGCGGCGTCCGACGACCCGGCTGTTGAGCCGGGCCCGCAGATCCGCGAGCGATGCCTCGCCGAACGGCGCAGGACAGTCGATCATACGCTGTTCGACCCGGCCGGTGTCCGTGATGAGGACGAGCATCAGCCGGGCGGGGGCGAGCGCCAGCAGCTCCACGTGCCGCACCGTCGAGCGGGTCAGCGAGGGGTACTGGACGACGGCGACCTGCCGGGTCAGCTGCGCGAGCAGCCGAACCGTCCGGCCGACCACGTCGTCGAGGTCGACCGCGCCGTCGAGGAAGTTCTGGATGGCCCGGCGCTCGGGCGAGGACAGCGGCTTGACGCCCGCGAGTCTGTCGACGAAGAGGCGGTACCCCTTGTCGGTGGGGATGCGCCCCGCGCTCGTGTGCGGCTGGGCGATGAAGCCCTCGTCCTCCAGCACCGCCATGTCGTTGCGGACGGTGGCCGGGGACACCCCGAGCCGGTGCCGCTCGGTCAGCGCCTTGGAGCCGACGGGCTCCTCGGTGCCGACATAGTCCTGGACGATGGCGCGCAGCACTTCGAGTCTGCGTTCGCTGAGCATCGCGCACACCTCCAGCTGTGTCTCTCCGGTGTCTGTCTGGCACTCGGTGCGTTCGAGTGCCAGCAATCCCCGCGGTCAGTGTACGGGGGTGAGGTGGGGCCGGGGCAAGGGCGACCGGCCACGCTCCCACGAGACTGCGCAGGTCGTTGCCGATAGCGTCCTGGTATGGACGTCGCTTGGGAAGACTTCGGCTGGGAGCGGTTGGGCAACGGTATCGGCAGGCGGCGGCTCCCCGGCTGGGACGCCACCGCCGGGCTGGTCGCCGGGCCGGACGGCGTATTGCTGTACGACACCGGCGCCACGCTGCGCGAGGGCGTCGAGCTGCGGCGGCAGGCCGAGGCGCTGCTCGGGCGGAGGGTGACGCATATCGCACTGAGCCACCCGCACTTCGATCATGTGCTGGGCACCGCCGCGTTCGCCGGGGCCCAGGTGTACGGGGCGGTGGGCGTCGGCGCCCTGATGCGGGACGAGGCGGAGGGGCTGTGCGCCTCGTCGGTGCACCAGGGGATCCCGGAGGACGAGGCGGCCCGGTCGGTGGACACGCTGGTGGTCCCGCACCACGAGGTGTGCGGCGACTGGACGCTCGATCTGGGCGGCGGCCGTGAGGTGCTGCTGGTGAACGTGGGCCCGGGGCACAGCGGCCATGACCTCGTGGCGCTGGTGCCGGGCGCGGACGGCGGGCCTCCGGTGGTGTTCTGCGGCGACCTGGTCGAGGAGTCGGGCGAGCCGCAGGCGGGCCCGGACGCGATCACCTCGCGCTGGCCGGCCGCGCTGGAGCGGCTGCTGGCCCTGGGCGGCGAGGACGCGCTGTACGTGCCGGGGCACGGGGCGGTGGTGGACGCGGCGTTCGTCCGGGCGCAGCGGGCGTCGCTGGCGGAGCGGTTCGCGGTGGCGTGAGCCACTGGGGGCCGGAGGGGGCGCGAGGGAGGCGCGGAGGGGTACGGGGACCGGGCCGGTCACCGCGTGTCGCGGGCGGGGCGCGAATGGCCGTACGGGCGGCGCGAATTATCGTCGTGCCATGCGCAGCTACCAGCCGGACCTGACCCCGCCGTGGAAGAGGTCCGCCCCCGTGCCCGAGGTGCCCGCCGAGCCCGACCTGGTCGTGGAGGAGGTCTCCACCGGCTTCTGCGGGGCGGTGATCCGCTGCGAGAAGACGGCCCAGGGGCCCACGGTGACCCTGGAGGACCGCTTCGGCAAGCACCGGGTGTTCCCGATGGAGCCGCGCGGCTTCCTGCTGGAGGGCAAGGCCGTCACGCTGGTCCGCCCGGGGCCCGGCGGCCCGGTGCGCCCCACCCGTACGGCCTCCGGTTCGGTGGCGGTGCCCGGGGCGCGGGCCCGGGTGGCGCGGGCCGGGCGGATCTATGTGGAGGGCCGGCACGACGCCGAGCTGGTGGAGCGGGTGTGGGGCGACGACCTGCGCATCGAGGGCGTGGTCGTGGAGTACCTGGAGGGCGTGGACGACCTTCCGGCGATCGTCGGGGAGTTCGCGCCGGGGCCGGACGCCCGGCTGGGGGTGCTGGTGGACCATCTGGTGCCCGGCTCCAAGGAGTCCCGGATCGCCGAGCGGGTGACGGGCGCGCATGTGCTGGTGGTGGGGCACCCGTACATCGACGTGTGGGAGGCGGTGAAGCCGTCCTCGGTGGGGATCGAGGCCTGGCCGGTGGTGCCGAGGGGGCAGGACTGGAAGACGGGCGTGTGCCGGGCGCTGGGGTGGCCGGAGAACACCGGGGCGGCCTGGCAGCACATCCTGTCCAAGGTCCGCAGCTACAAGGACCTCGAACCCCAACTGCTGGGCCGGGTGGAGGAATTGATTGACTTCGTCACCCTTCCGGACTGATGTCCGGGGCCTGACGCCGACCCGTTGAAGAGGATCACGTACCGATCCCTGTGAATGCCTGCGTCCCCCACGCACCATCGGTTAGTGAGAGGGAAGAACGGGCAGGCGGTTCACGGGCCGAAGGGCTCACGGGGGAAGGGGACGGGTCGATGGTGCGCGAGGTCTGGCGGGACAGTGCGGACAACGAGGCGGCCTCGGCCGTCTTCCACCTGATGCAGCAGCTGATCGACCGGTACCGGGTCAACCGGCCGGTGATGCCCCTCGTGGTGGCCCAGGCGGCGGACGCCGGGGCCGGCCCGGAGATCGACGCCCGGGTGGAGCGGGTCGTCCACCAGGTGCACAGCGCCAACGAGTTACGACGGGTGCCGGTGCGGCTGCTGGACGGCGAGGGGCCCACCCCCTACGAGGCGGCGCTCGACATGGTGCGCACGCTCTCCGAGAAGCCGTGGGAGACCCGCGAGAACACCCAGTACAAGAACTTCGCCTTTCCCCGTTCCCGACTGCTCGGGGCGATCGAGCAGGCCACCGCGACGGTGGTCGAGCAGTCCGACGGGAACCCCTCCGAGGTGCGCGGGGAAAGGATTCTGGAACAGCTGAGCCGGCTGCGCTGGCGGGCCGGCCGGCCGCGCCGGGGCACCTGGTGGAACTCGCTGCGGGAGTCGGTGCGGCCCGAGACGTTCGTCGGCGCGCTCTTCATCGCCCTGCTCAGCGTGCTGCTCGGGGAGATCGACTGGCTGCTGACCGCCCTGGTGGCGGCCGTCGCGCTGATCGGGCTGGCCGTGGTGGGCCTGGCGAGCCGGGCCGCGCCGCCGCTGCTGTGGCTGCGCCGGGCCAGCCGGTGGTTCGCCACCACCTCGTCCCTGGCCGCGTCCAGCACGGGCTATCCGTCGGACGGCTGGTCGTGGGTCTCGCCGAGCGGTTCGTGGCGGGTGATCCGGGCGCGGGCGGCGGCGGTCGCGGAGCGGGTGGCGGACGCGGGGGCGGGCGACGAGCACGCGCGCCAGTTCCATCTGGAGCTGCGGGTGCAGGCGCTGCTGGAGGACCTGCGGCACAACTACCGCCCGCACTCGCTGGACTGGCGGCGCAGCAAGCGCACGGTCCCGCCGGTGGTGTTCCTGCCCCGGGCCACCCAGGACAACGGCGGCATCCTGCTGATCAACGCGATCAACAACGTACGGTCGCGGCGCAGCGAGGTGGACCCGCTGCTGCTGCTCGCCTCGCTGCCGGCCCCCGAGATCATGCGGCACACCCCGCCGCTGCCCCCGGAGCGGCCGGGTCCCGGGGCACCGGCCGGCTCCTCCGGGGCCCGCGCCCGCTACAAGCGCTGGGTCGACGATCTGAGTCTGGGCCAGTCGCCGGTGGCGGCGGCGACCCTGGCGTGGGTGCTCCTGCTGCCGCTGTCCACCGAGAAGCTGACCCATGAACACGCGCACGCGCAGCTCGTCACCCACCGGGTGCGGCGCACCTGGGCGTGGTGGGCGATGTCACGGGCGAGCATCGCGGTGGTCGTCGTGGGCAGTCTGCTGGGGGCGTTCCTGTGGGCCGGGCACTGGCGCGAGACGTACTGCCACGGGCCGCTGACCGACCGCAACACGGACGCGATCTGGGAGGGGCAGGACGGCGACCGGGAGTGCGTCGGGGTGGCGACCGCGCCCGAGGTGCTCTTCGCGCAGGGCAACGACCTGGAGCTGAACGGGGCCGGGAAGGGCATCACCTTCGAGCGGATCGAGCAGGAGATCCGCGAGGAGAACGCCGACATCGAGGCGGGCGACGCGTACGTGACGGTCGTGTACGCCGGTCCGCTCACCGCCACCGGCAAGGACCGGGAGGCGACCCGCAAGGGCCTGGAGGAGCTGACCGGCGTCTACCTCCAGCAGCGGGCGGTGAACAAGACCGTGCGCCGGTCGGTGAAGCTGCGGGTGCTGACCGCCAACGGCGGCGAGGACATGCTCCGGCAGCTCACCGCCGTCAGGAAGATCATCGAGGTGGCCCGGCGGGACCCGACGGTGGTCGGCGTGGTCGGCCTCGGCCGCAATACCAACGAGAGCGACTACGCGACGAAGCTGCTGCGCGAGGCCGGGCTGCCGCTGGTGAACACGACGAACTCCAGCAGCGACATGCCCCGCGAGCACCCCAACTACTTCGGCCTCGCGGCGACGGACGAGGAGCAGACGTACGCGCTCGGGCTGATCGCCCGGCAGATCGCGAAGGGCCTGGACCGCCCGCAGGCGATCGTGCTCTCGCGCCGGGACGACAACGGCGACCTGGACCGGTACACCGCCGAGCAGCGGGCGGCGGGCAAGGAGATGCTGGAGAAGTCGGGCTTCGCGCTGGACAAGGACGTGATGTACGACCTCGTCGGCGGGGCGAGCCTGAACGCCCCGCTGACCACCATCTGCCGGGCCGAGCGGGTTCCCGACGCGCTGTACTTCGCCGGGCGGGTCGAGGACGTGCCGACGCTGATGCGGGGCCTGTCGGAGACCACCGGGTGCTCGGACCGGCGGATGACGGTGTTCACCGGGGACGATCTGACGAAGGGCACGTTCGACGACAGCACGTCCATCGCGACGAACGTCACGCTCTACCACAGCTCGCTCGCGCCGCTGGACCGGGGAAAGAACCTCGGCTTCTACGGGGACGCGTACCGCACGCTGCGGGCGCTGCACCCCAAGGGGGAGGTCACCACGCTCGCCTCGGGGCGTCCGGCGTACGAGGACGAGCTGTTCGCCAGCGGGCAGACCGTCATCTCCTACAGCGCGACGGCCGCCCTGTACGACGCCGCGGCGCGGGGCGACAAGCGCCGGAGCGCGGCGGAGACCTGGGCGACGCTGCACACGGTGGACCTCAACAGCATGCCCACGGGGACGATCTCGTTCAGCCGGGAGCGGTCCTCGGTCTCGGACAATGTGCACGGCCTCAACATCGTCAAGGTGGTCCGGCCGGGGCCGAGCGCCGAGCGGACCCTGGTGTGCGGCAAGCCGGCCGGGGTCACGCCCCCGCTGACCGCGAAGGACTGCAAGCCGTGAGCTCGCCCGCCGGGGTCAGTCGACCAGGTCGCGGACGACCGCGTCGGCCAGGAGCCGGCCGCGCAGGGTGAGGACCGCGCGGCCCTTCCCGTACGGCTCCGGGTCCAGCAGCCCGTCGGCCAGGGCGCGGCGGGAGGCGGTGAGGCCGTCGGGCTTGAGGAGCGAGAGCGGGCAGCCCTCGCGCAGCCGCAGCTCCAGCAGGATCCGCTCGACCCGGCGGTCCTCCTCGGCGAGGATCTCGCGGCCCGCGCCGGGCGAGCGGCCCTCGGAGAGCGCCTGGGCGTACGCGCCGGGGTGCTTCACGTTCCACCAGCGGACCCCGCCGACGTGGCTGTGGGCGCCGGGACCGGCGCCCCACCAGTCGGCGCCGCGCCAGTACAGCTCGTTGTGGAGGCAGCGGCCGGCCTCGGTGGTGGCCCAGTTGGAGACCTCGTACCAGTCGAAGCCGGCGGCGGCGAAGGCCTCGTCCGCGATGAGATAGCGGTCGGCGTGCGCGTCGTCGTCGGTCATCGGGATCTCGCCGCGCCGGATGCGGCGGGCGAGCTGGGTGCCCTCCTCGACGATCAGGGCGTACGCGGAGACGTGGTCGGGGCCCGCGCCGATCGCGGCGTCCAGGGTGGCCCGCCAGTCGTCGTCGGACTCGCCGGGGGTGCCGTAGATCAGGTCGAGGTTGACGTGGTCGAAGCCCGCCGCGCGCGCCTCGGCGACACAGGCCTCGGGACGGCCGGGGGTGTGTGTGCGGTCCAGGATCTTCAGGACGTGCTGCTTGGCGCTCTGCATGCCGAAGGAGACCCGGTTGAAGCCGCCCTCGCGCAGGGCGGCGAGATAGGCCGGGTCGACGGACTCCGGATTGGCCTCGGTGGTGATCTCCGCGTCCTCCGCGAGCCCGAACTCCTCCCGGATCGACGCCAGCATGCGCACCAGGTCGGCGGCGGGCAGCAGGGTGGGCGTGCCGCCGCCGACGAAGACCGTGCGGACCGGGCGCGGGTCGTCGCCGAGGACCTTGCGGGCCTGGCGGACCTCCTCGATGAGGTGGGCGGCGTAGTTGTCGCGGGAGGCCAGCGCCCCGCCGGAGCCGCGCAGCTCGGTGGCGGTGTAGGTGTTGAAGTCGCAGTAGCCGCAGCGCGTGGCGCAGTACGGGACGTGCAGGTAGAAGCCGAGCGGGCGGTCGGCTGCGCCTTCCAGGGCGTGGCGGGGCAGCGCCCCGTCGTCGGGCACGGGCTCACCATCGGGCAGTACGGAAGGCATAGCGTCCATTGTCGCTCGCCGCGGAAGCGGTTGCGTCCGCTCACTCCGCGTGCAGCACCAGCAGGGCCACGTCGTCGTCCGGGGGCTGCTCGGCGAACTCGTGGACGGCCCGCCGGATCCGCTCGGCCGTCGCCTCGGCGGGCAGCCCCGCGCACCCGGCCAGCACCCGGGCCAGCCCGTCCCCGTCGTCGAACATCAGCGGGCCCGACCGCCGCTCGGTCACCCCGTCCGTGACGCAGAGCAGGGTGTCCCCGGGCGCGAGGTCGAAGACCTGGCTCTCGTACGCCACGTCCTCGACGACCCCGAGCAGCACCTGGGGCTCGGCCGCCGGGCGTACCGAGCCGTCGGGGCGCAGCAGCAGCGGCAGCGGGTGCCCGGCGCTGGCCACGGTGCAACGGACCCCGCCGTCGGGGAGCGGCACGACCTCCCCGTACAGCAGGGAGAGGAACCGCGACTGGGTGCCGTCGTGGAGCTGACGGCCCCCGGCGGCGGCGACCATCAGGGCGGCGGCCTCGGCGGCCTCCATGGCGTCGTCGAGGAGCAGCCGGTTCAGCCGGTCCAGGACTTCGCCGACGCCGAAGCCCTCCCGGGAGAGCAGCCGCAGCCAGGGGCGGGCGAGGCCGGTGACGACGGCGGCCTCGGGACCGGAGCCCTGGACGTCGCCGAGGACGAAGCACCAGCGGTCGCCGGGGCAGGGGAAGATGTCGTAGAAGTCACCGCCGACCACCCCGTCGTCACTGGGTTCGTAGACGAGGGCGCTGGTGACGCCGGGGATCTCGGCGACCTTGCTGGGGAGCAGGCCGCGCTGGAGGATCCGGCTGATGGTGGCCTGCCGGGTGTAGGCGCGGGCCGCGCCCACGGCGAGGCCGAGACGGCGGACGAAGTCCTCGATGAGCGACGCGACCGCCTCCGGGACCTGGGCGACGCCCTCACGGCCGACGAGAACGGTCCCCAGCGCCCGGCCGCCCGCGGTGATACGGAAGGCGAGCGCGGCCCCGTCCCGGGCGCCGGGATGCGGGGGTGGGGCGTGCTCGGCCCCCTCGGGGCGGTGGGGATCCTCGGGATGCGGGGCGTTCTCGGCCTGGTGAGCGTGCCAGGGCACGGGAACGGAGACCGGGCCGGAGCCGATCCCGGACGGGAGGCGCAGCGGCTCCCTCTCCAGGGCGGTGCGCAGGGGCTCCGTGCCGGTCTCGTCGCTGTGCCAGACCCGGGCGAGCCGGGGTTCGGCGGCCGGGCCCCCGCCCTCGGTCTCCAGCCAGATCGCGCACCAGTCCGCGAGCCGGGGCACCAGCAGCTGGCCCGCTATGGCGGCCACCAGGTCCTCGTCGAGCTGCCCGGCGAGCAGGTCGGAGGCCTCGGCGAGGAAGGCCGGGGCGCCCCGGCTGTCCCAGACCGCGTCGTCGCGCTCGGTGCGCCGGGCGGCGGGGGCGAGGATCTCGGCGGCGCGCAGGCCGCGTCTGAGGGCTTCCCCGTCGGGCGGGGCGGGCGGGGCGCTCCAGTCGTCGACGGGGAGGCGGGCCCAGACGGTCTTGAGGCCGGTGCGGTAGGTGATGCCCCAGGAGTCGGCGAGGGTGGCGACGAGCTGGAGGCCCCGGCCGTACTCGGCAGGGTCGGGCAGCTCCCCCGCGACCGTGCCGGCCGGTCCGGGGTCCGCCCCGGGCCCGTCGCCGCTCACCGGGCGGGCGGGGTGATGGTCGGTGACCTCCAGGACGAGGGCGGCGGACGGCTCGTCGCCGCTCTCCTCCTCCAGCCTCAGGACCAGGTCGACCGTGGTGCCGGCGTGCACGACGGCGTTGGTGACCAGCTCGTTGGTGACGGTCACGGCGTCGTCGGCCAGCCGGTCGCTGAAGCCCACGGCGGCGGGCACCCCGAGCCCGGTCCACTCCGCGAGCGCGGCGCGCACGAACCGGCGGGCGGCGGACGGGGCGAGCGGTATGCCGGGCAGGCTGGTGCGGCTGGCCAGGCGCGGGCCGTGCGCGTACCCGGCACGGGTGGTGCCGGGTCGCTGCACGGTGTCCCGCTGCAAGGGAATGGGCGCCACGGTGCGGCTCCTACGGTCCGACGACACCGACAGAGTGACAGACCGGCCGCATCCATAAGCATCGAGTTACCGAAGTGAGCAGAAAATCGAGCAGAATCGAACGCAACGCGGCGAGAAGAACGCCGGGAAACGTCACGGGAAACGCCATGGGAAGCAGGTCGTCCAGCACGCCGTGCAGAGCGCCGTCCAGCGCGTCGTCCAGAGCGCCGTCCAGCAGGTCGCGAACCAGCCCGGGAAACGCGCTCGGGCGGGACGGACGGACACCGAAGCATCCGACCGTCCCGCCCGTACCGTCCGGGGCCGAGCCCCCGGACGGCGTCCGTGCGTCCGGGAGCGGACTCCCGGATCTCCGCGCTACGCCTCGCGCGAGCCCGCGTACATCTCGTCGATCAGACCCCGGTACTCCCGCTCCACGATCGGCCGCTTCAGCTTGAGGCTCGGGGTCAGTTCGCCGTGCTCGACGTCCAGGTCGCGCGGCAGGAGGCGGAACTTCTTGATGGTCTGCCAGCGCTGGAGGCCCTCGTTGAGGCGCTTGACGTACCCCTCGATCAGCTCGACGGTCTGCGGGGCGGCGACCACCTCCGCGTACGACTTGCCCTCCAGGCCGTTCTCGGCGGCCCAGCCGAGGACGGTGGGGCCGTCGAGCGCGATGAGCGCGGTGCAGAAGTTACGGTCCGCGCCGTGCACCAGGATGTTGGAGACGAACGGGCAGACCGCCTTGAACTGGCTCTCGACCTCCGCCGGGGCGACGTACTTGCCGCCGGACGTCTTGATCAGGTCCTTCTTGCGGTCGGTGATGCGCAGATAGCCGTCCACGGACAGCTCGCCGATGTCCCCGGTGCGGATCCAGCCGTCCGACTCCAGGACCTCGTCGGTCTTCTCGGGCTGCTTGTGGTAGCCCTGCATGACGCCGGGGCTCCGCAGCAGGATCTCGCCGTCGTCCGCGATGCGCACCTCGGTGCCGGGGAGCGGCTTGCCGACGGTGCCGGTGCGGTACGCCTCACCCGGGTTGAGGACGGAGGCGGCACTGGTCTCGGTGAGGCCGTAGCCCTCCAGGATGTGGACGCCCGCGCCCGCGAAGAAGTAGCCGATGTCCGGGGCGAGGGCCGCGGAGCCGGAGATGCAGGCACGCAGCCGGCCGCCGAAGGCATCGCGGATCTTGGCGAAGACGAGGACGTCGGCCACCTTGTGCTTCGCGCCGAGCGCGAAGGGCACGGACGCGTTGCCGGTGCGCTGGAAGTTGTCCTGGGAGACCTGGGCGTACTCGCGGGCGACCCCGGCCGCCCACTGGAAGATCTTGTACTTGGCTCCGCCGCCCGCACGGGCCTTGGCGGCGACCCCGTTGTAGACCTTCTCGAAGATCCGGGGCACGGCGGCCATGTACGTCGGCTGGACGACCGGCAGATTCTCGATGATCTTGTCGATGCGGCCGTCCACCGCGGTGACGTGGCCGACCTCGATCTGGCCGGAGGTGAGGACCTTGCCGAAGACGTGGGCCAGCGGCAGCCAGAGGTACTGCACGTCCTCCGGGGTGATCAGCCCGGTGCCCACCGTGGCCTTGGCCATGTACGACCAGTTGTCGTGCAGCAGCCGCACGCCCTTGGGCCGGCCGGTGGTGCCCGAGGTGTAGATGAGGGTGGCGAGCTGGTCGGCCGTGATGGCGGAGACCCGCTCGGTGACCGCGTCCGGGGTCTTGGCGAGGAGCTCGTTGCCCCGGGCCTCCAGGTCGGCGAGGGTGATGACCCACCCCTCGGGGTCGCCCTCGGCGGGCTCGACGCCGGCCGGGTCGATGACGACGACATGGGCGAGGTCGGGCAGCTCGGTGCGGCGTTCCCGGGCCTTGGCCAGCTGTACGGCGTCCTCCGCGATGAGGATCCGGCTCTCGGAGTCGGCCAGGATGAAGGCGGACTCCTCGGCGTTCGTGGAGGGGTAGATCGTGGTGGTCGCGGCGCCCGCGCACATCACGCCGAGGTCGATGAGGATCCATTCCACCCGGGTGGCGGAGGAGAGGGCGACCCGCTCCTCCGGCCGCACCCCCAGCGCGATCAGCCCGGCGGCGATGGCGAACACCCGCTCGGCGGCCTGGCCCCAGCTCAGCGACTTCCAGTCGTCGGGACCCGCGCCCGAGGCCGACGGCACCGGGTAGCGGTACGCCTCCCCGTCCGGGGTCGCCGCCACGCGGTCGATGAAGAGGGACGCCACGGAGGGCGGCCGGTTATCGATCAAGGTCTGTGTGTCGCTCACGACGTCCTCCGGGCCTGCGGCATTGCTACGACCGGCTTCTTTGATACGGCGACTTACTGCTGTCGTCCTGCTGCTGTCGTCCTGCTGCGCAACCTGCTTGTTCGGCTTGTTTAACTGGCCAGTAACCATCGAGTCGTGATCAGAGTAGAGCGCACATGTCCGCCACGTAAGGGGCAACAGGCCGCCGCTTGATAACGAAAAGGCCCACGCCGAAGGGCCCCCACACCGCACGGTACGGCGGTGTGGGGGCCCTCGGGACCGCCGGCCGGCGGAGGGGCGGAGCGGGGCTACTTCTTGCCCTTGCTCTCCCCCGCGGACTCGTCGGTCGACAGGACGGAGATGAAGGCGTCCTGCGGAACCTCCACGTTGCCGACCATCTTCATCCGCTTCTTGCCCTCCTTCTGCTTCTCCAGCAGCTTCCGCTTACGGGAGATGTCACCGCCGTAGCACTTGGCGAGGACGTCCTTGCGGATGGCGCGGACGGTCTCACGGGCGATGACCCGGGCGCCGATGGCCGCCTGGATCGGCACCTCGAAGTTCTGCCGGGGGATGAGCTTCTGCAGCTTGGCGACGAGCCGTACGCCGTACGCGTACGCCTTGTCCTTGTGGGTGACGGCGGAGAACGCGTCCACCTTGTCGCCGTGCAGCAGGATGTCGACCTTGACGAGCTGGGCCGACTGCTCGCCGGTGGGCTCGTAGTCGAGGGAGGCGTACCCACGGGTCTTGGACTTCAGCTGGTCGAAGAAGTCGAAGACGATCTCCGCGAGCGGCAGGGTGTAGCGGATCTCGACCCGGTCCTCGGAGAGGTAGTCCATGCCGAGCAGGGTGCCGCGCCGGTTCTGGCAGAGCTCCATGATCGCGCCGATGAACTCGCTCGGGGCCAGCACCGTGGCGCGCACCACGGGCTCGTGCACCTTGTCGATCTTGCCCTCGGGGAACTCGCTCGGGTTGGTGACGGTGTGCTCGGTGCCGTCCTCCATCTCGACGCGGTAGACCACGTTGGGCGCGGTGGCGATCAGGTCGAGCCCGAACTCGCGCTCCAGCCGCTCGCGGACCACGTCCAGGTGGAGCAGGCCGAGGAAGCCGACGCGGAAACCGAAGCCGAGCGCGGCGGAGGTCTCCGGCTCGTAGACCAGAGCGGCGTCGTTGAGCTGGAGCTTGTCCAGCGCCTCGCGCAGGTCCGGGTAGTCCGAGCCGTCCAACGGGTACAGCCCGGAGAACACCATCGGCTTGGGCTCCTTGTAGCCGCCCAGCGCCTCGGTCGCCCCGTTGTGCAGCGAGGTGATGGTGTCACCCACCTTGGACTGCCGCACGTCCTTCACGCCGGTGATGATGTAGCCGACCTCGCCCACGCCGATGCCGTCGGCCGGGGTCATCTCCGGGGACGACACCCCGATCTCCAGCAGCTCGTGGGTGGCCCCGGTCGACATCATCCGGATGCGCTCGCGCTTGTTGAGCTGACCGTCGATGACACGGACGTAGGTGACGACGCCGCGGTACGCGTCGTAGACCGAGTCGAAGATCATCGCGCGGGCGGCGGCGTCCGCGACGCCGACCGGGGCCGGCACGTCCCGCACGACCCGGTCGAGCAGCGCGTCCACGCCGACGCCGGTCTTGGCGGAGACCTTGAGCACGTCCTCGGGCTGGCAGCCGATGAGGTTGGCCAGCTCCTCGGAGAACTTCTCCGGCTGCGCGGCGGGGAGGTCGATCTTGTTGAGCACGGGGACGATCGTGAGGTCGTTCTCCATCGCGAGATAGAGGTTGGCCAGCGTCTGGGCCTCGATGCCCTGAGCGGCGTCGACCAGCAGGACCGTGCCCTCGCAGGCCGCGAGCGAACGGGAGACCTCGTAGGTGAAGTCCACGTGGCCCGGGGTGTCGATCATGTTGAGGATGTGGGTGGCGCCCGTGTCCTCACCCGTGGTGGGCGCCCAGGGCAGTCGGACCGCCTGGGACTTGATGGTGATGCCGCGCTCGCGCTCGATGTCCATCCGGTCGAGGTACTGAGCACGCATCTGCCGCTGGTCGACCACTCCGGTCAGCTGAAGCATCCGGTCGGCAAGGGTCGACTTGCCGTGGTCGATGTGCGCGATGATGCAGAAATTGCGGATCAGCGCCGGGTCGGTACGGCTCGGCTCGGGCACGTTGGAAGGAGTCGCGGGCACGCAGGGTCCTGATTCTTGAGACGCCGAACGCCGTGTCTCGGGTCGATGTCGGGTCGGTCGGATCGATACGCAGGCTCCATCGTCCCACGCCTGCGGGACCGCGACCGGTTTGGGCCGGTCGGAGGGTCACTGCTAACGTGGACAGCTGTGCCTCGTGGCTCTCACGAGCGGCGTGGCTCACCTAGAAGATCCAACGAACCTGAAAAGGCTCTTTCGTGGCGAACATCAAGTCCCAGATCAAGCGGAACAAGACCAACGAGAAGGCGCGCCTGCGCAACAAGGCCGTCAAGTCGTCGCTCAAGACCGCGATCCGCAAGGCCCGCGAGGCCGCCGTTGCCGGTGACGTCGAGAAGGCCACCACGGCCGTCCGCGACGCCTCCCGTCAGCTCGACAAGGCTGTCTCGAAGGGTGTCATCCACAAGAACGCCGCCGCCAACAAGAAGTCGGCGCTGGCGTCCAAGGTTGCCGCCCTGCAGGCCTGAGCTTCTTCCCGAAGCTCACTGATGTGATCGCCGGAACCGGACCAGCGGGCCCTCTCTCCCGCCCCGGACCGGCACCCCGCGCCGCACACCGAACCTGCGTTCGCCACGCGGGTGCGGCGCACACCAAGCGTGACCCGGAAGCCCCGCCTCCTCGCTCTCCCCAGACCGAGAAGACGGGGCTTCCGTGCACCCGGAAGCGCATTCAGCCCGTCCGGGGACACATCCGGCCCGTCCAGCGGCACACTCAGCCCGTCCGGCGTTTGAGGACGGAACCGGCACTCACACGAGACCCCGCACCCTCCCAGCCTGCCAGCGGCACATCCGGCCCGCCCAGCGGCACATCCAAGCCGTCGAGGGCCACATCCAGCCCGTCCGGCGCTTGAGGACAGAACCGCCGACCACAGGCCCCCACACCCGGCGGCAAACCACCGCCCCGCCTACCGCCCCGCCCGAGCCGCACGGGCGACAACGACGACGGCCTTCTCCAGCGCGTACTCAGGGTCGTCCCCCCCACCCTTCACCCCCGCATCCGCCGCAGCCACGGCCCGCAGGGCCACCGCGACCCCGTCCGGCGTCCACCCCCGCATCTGCTGCCGCACCCGGTCGATCTTCCACGGCGGCATCCCCAGCTCCCGGGCCAGATCCGCCGGCCGCCCGCCCCTCGCAGAGGACAGCTTCCCGATCGCCCGCACCCCCTGCGCCAGCGCACTGGTGATCAGCACGGGCGCGACCCCGGTCGACAACGACCACCGCAGCGCCTCCAGCGCCTCCGCCGCCCGCCCCTCGACCGCCCGGTCGGCGACGGTGAACGACGAGGCCTCCGCCCGCCCGGTGTAATAGCGCCCCACGACCGCCTCGTCGATCGTCCCCTCGACGTCCGCGATCAACTGGGACACCGCACTCGCCAGCTCCCGCAGATCGCTGCCGATGGAGTCGACCAGCGCCTGGCACGCCTCGGGCGTCGCGGACCGCCCGTGGGTCCGGAACTCCGACCGTACGAAGGAGAGCCGCTCGGCGGGCTTGGTGGTCTTCGGGCAGGCGACCTCCCGCGCCCCGGCCTTGCGCGCCGCGTCCAGCAGCCCCTTGCCCTTGGCTCCGCCCGCGTGCAGCAGGACGAGCGTGATCTCCTCGACCGGCGCGCCGAGATACGCCTTCACGTCCTTGACCGTGTCGGCCGAGAGGTCCTGCGCGTTGCGCACGATCACGACCTTGCGCTCGGCGAAGAGCGAGGGGCTGGTGAGCTCGGCGAGCGTGCCGGGCTGCAACTGGTCGGACGCCAGATCCCGTACGTCCGTGTCGGCATCGGCGGCACGGGCGGCCGCCACCACCTGCTGCACCGCACGGTCCAGGAGGAGGTCCTCCTGGCCCACGGCGAGCGTGAGGGGGGCGAGCGGATCGTCGGTGGAATTCTTCCTGGTGGCCATCGCGATCCAGCATCCCACGCCCCACTGACAGCCCGGACGGCCCGGACAGTCCGGCCACCCCGGGGCGTGGGGCGCGGATGCCCGTACCGGAGAATGACCGGGTGAGCGACGTGAGACATGTACTGGTGCTGCCCGACCGCGACGCCGCGGAGGAGGTGGCAGGGGAACTGGCGGACCGCTTCGGGGTCGCCGAGGAGCCTCAGCTCGTACGGGACGCACTGGCCGGCGAGGACGACGCCGAGGACGCCCAGTGGCTGGTGGTCGTGGAGGACGCGGCCGCGCGCCTGGACCCGGCCGCGCTCGACGCGTTCGCCGCGGAGTACGAAGGCTGGCTGGAGAAGCCCTAGCGCCCGGCAGGCCCGGCTCTCCGGAACGATCCGGCCGGCTCAGCCCTTGGGAACGATCTGGATGTCCAGGTCGATGACGATGCTGGGCCCCACCACGGCGATCCCGCGCGCCAGCATGGTCTGCCAGGTGAGGGTGAAGTCCTCACGGTGCAGCTCGGTGGTGGCCCGGCAGGCGGCGCGCGTCTCGCCCTCGAGGCCGTTGCCGATACCGAGGTACTGGGTGTCCAGCGTCACCGTACGACTGACGCCGTGCAGGGTCAGCGCACCGGTGACACCCCAGCGGCTGCCGCCCCGGTGGACGAAGCGTTCGCTGTAGAACTCCAGCGTCGGGTACCGGCCGACGTCGAGGAAGTCGCCGGAGCGCAGGTGGTCGTCGCGCATCTGCACATTGGTGTCGATCGACGCCGCGTCGATGATCACGTGCATGGCGGAATCCTCCATGCGGTCGGCGATCCGGACCGCCCCGGCGAAGGTGTTGAACCTGCCGTGGATGCGGGCCAGGCCGATGTGCCGGGCGGTGAAGCCGATCTGTGAGTGGTTCGGCTCGATGTCCCAGTCGCCGGGGTCGGGCAGCTGCGGGGGCTGCACCACCTGAAGGGTGATGTCGCCCAGGGTGGCGTGCGCCCCCTCGGACACCGTCGCCGCCCCGTGGAACGGGGTGAAGCCCTCGGCCGTGACCGCCAGCCGGTAGTCGCCGGCCGGGACCGTGGCCAGAACGCTGCCGAACGGATCCGTCTCGCCGCCCGTCACCCTGCGACCCACGCTGTCGGTCACGACGAACTCGGCCTGCTGCACCGGTTCGTTGACCGGGTCCAGCACCCGGCAGCTGAGGACGCCCGCGGTGCGGGGTACCTGGAATCCGGCGAGGGCCCCACCGCGCCCACCCGCCTGGCCTCTGTTTCCCAGCCAACGGCCGAACATCTCTTACGTACCCCCAGGGGCGCTTCGCTCTTCGGGGCCCCTGACAGGTGGACGTCGTTGTCGGAGCAGCGGCCTACTGACGAGCATGCATTCGATCACTGTTGCGACGTTCGAGGCAAACAGAGCACCTCGGAAGGTGTTGTACGGAGGTATCACGAGGTGGACCGAGGTGAGCTGAGGTGTGACGAGGTGAGGTGAGCTGTGACGAGCTGTGCACAGGTGTTACCGAAGGTCCGAATTAACCGTTCCGCTTGTGCGGATCGGTCATCCGGGACGTTCCCGGGGTCACCTGCGGGTGCCGCTCCCCGGCAAGGCGCCTGCCTCCCGGACCTCGGGAACCCGGGAGAGCCGCACCCCGAAGTGGTCCCGGTAGGCGGCGAGCACCTCCTCGTCGGTGGCCAGCTCCGTACGGTGCCGCTCCCCACCGACCGTGGTGACCAGGGCCCGTCCGCTCAACGTCACCCGCCCGGTCTCCGTGTACCGGGAGCACACCAGGCTCCGGGTGAAGTGCGAGTCCGGCGAGGTGCGGTGGTACCAGGCCCCGCCCCGGAACTCCGGCAGCGTCCGCGGCCTCGGATCGAGCCGGAACTGCCGCGAGCCACCGCGCAGCAGATCCAGATCCCCCTGCGGCGCCTCGCGGAACCGGAACACGCCCCGGGGGTCCTCCTGCTCCGTCCGGTCGTCGAGCGCCAGGGGCCGCAGCGCGTGGTCGCCGAAACCGACGTCGGCCAGCCACGGCCCCGTGCCGTCCTCGGTCTCCACCCGCAGCGCCATGTGGTCGTACGGAATGCCCAGACGGCCACCGTCGCCGAAGACCCGGGCCTGGAGCAGGGTCACCCGGAAGCCGAGGGCACGGAGCAACGCCCCGAACGCGCCGTTCAGTTCGTAGCAGAAGCCGCCGCGCCCGCCGATCACCTTGTCCAGGAGCGCCCGTTCCTCCAGCACGATGTCCTCGCCCAGATGGACCGAGAGGTTCTCGAAGGGAACAGCGAGCAGATGCCGGTGCTGCAGGTCGCGCAGCGCCCCGGCATCGGCCCGCAGCGGCCGGTCCACGCCGATCCGGGTGAGGTAGGCGTCGACGACGGCGTCGGTGATGCCGCCATCGGGCTCCGGGACGGAGGCACCGGACGTCGTGGGCGTCTGCGAGGTCATGGGCCCAGTCTGCGCCCGTTCCCGCCGCGAGGCCCACCGCCCCCGCACCCCGCCGTCGATCCACCGCCGCCCGGCAAGCTGCACGCGGCACGCGGCACCCGGCAGGCGGCAGGCGGCAGTCGGCACCCGGCTGACAGCAGGCGGCAGGCGGCAGGCGGCACCCGGCTGACGGCAGGCGGCAGTTGGCCGCAGGTCCTAGGACTCCTGCCCGAGGCCCCTTGGCCGAGGCGCGGCGCGGTGATCCCCGTCTAGCGTGTCGGGCATGACCAAGCCCGATCCCGCGCGCAGCCGGGAACAGCGCAAGCTGGACGTCCTGGACCATCTGCGACAGGACGAGGACGCATGGGTGGCGACGGCTTCCCCGGACGGCGTCCCCACTCTCGTGCCGCTGTCGTTCCTCTGGGACGAAGCCGGCGGCGCCCTGGTGATGTCGACCCGGCGGTCCAACCCGACCGCCGTCAACGTGACCTCCGGCGGCCCGATCAGAGTCACCCTCGGCCCCACCCGTGACGTGGTGCTGATCGAGGGCGAGGCGGGCCTCGTGGAGGGGACGGACCTTCCCGCCGCGGTGGCGGACGCCTTCGCGGCGAAGCTCGAGTGGGATCCTCGCAACCGCCCCCGCTGGGTGTTCCTGCACATCACCCCCCACACCGTGCGCGCCTGGCGCGAGGTCAACGAACTCGCCGAACGCGACCTGATGCTCGCCGGGGAGTGGCTGGTCTGACCCGCACGATCCGGCCCCCGGAAGTGGCGGAGGGCAGCGACGGGCGGGCGGGACGGACTCCGGCGAGGTCATGACCGGCCCACCGCCCGCAGCTCCTTCCCGGCGCCCGTCACCGCGATCGGGCCGTCGGTGTCGGTGCGCAGGACCCGGGCCCCGGCCGCCCTGAGGGCGTCCACCGTGCGGGCCGAGGGGTGGCCGTACGGGTTGTCCGCGCCGCAGGAGATGAGCGCCAACCTCGGCCGTACGCTGTGGAGCAGCCCGGCGTCCTGGAACGCCGAGCCGTGGTGGGCCACCTTGAGGACGTCCACCGGGCCCGACGCCTCCCGCCCCCGCAACAACTCCCGCTGGGCCGACGGTTCGAGGTCCCCGAGGAGCAACAGCGTCAGCCCACCGGCCGCCCGTACGCGCAGGGTGACGCTGGAGTCGTTCGGCTCCCGCACCGCCACCGCTCCCCCGGGCCCGTCGCGCGGCCAGAGGACCCGCCAGTCGACCGGGCCCGCCCGCCGGTGCTCGCCGACCACGGCCCGTACCGTGGCGACCTGAGCCGCGGCCGCCGTCCGCCGCACGAACGCGGCCTGTTCGGGCGGCTCTTCGAGGCTCGTCGTCTGGATCGCGCCCACCGCCCTGCCCCGGAGCACGCCCGGCAGCCCGCGCACATGGTCGGCGTGGAAGTGGGTGAGGACCACGAGCGGCACCCGGGTCACTCCGAGGTCGCGCAGGCAGCGGTCGACCGCGCGCGGGTCGGGTCCGGCGTCGACGACCACCCCCGAGTCCTCGCCCACCGAGAGCACCATCGCATCGCCCTGCCCCACGTCGCAGAGCGCGAACGCCCAGTCCGGCGGCGGCCATCCGGTCATGATCCGGGTCAGCGGAACCGGCCGCAGCACCGCCAGCACGAGAAGCAGCCCGGTGGCCGCGCAGATCCAGGGGCGGCGGGCCAGCCCCGGGGCCAGCAGCACGGCGAGGACCGTCAGGCCGGCCAGCAGGGCGGCGCCGGGCCACCCGCCGGGCCACTGCGCCTCCGCCCCGGGCAGGCCCGCCCCCGTACGGGCGACCGTGGCGATCCATCTGACCGGCCAGCCCGCGATCCCGGCCAGCAGCTCGGCCACCGGCGGAGCGACCGGGGCGGTGGCCAGGGCCGCGAAGCCGAGCACGGTCGCCGGCGCCACCGCGAACTCCGCCAGCAGATTGCAGGGGACCGCCACCAGGCTGACCCGCGAGGCCAGGACCACCACCACGGGTGCGCACACGGCCTGTGCGGCCGCCGCAGCGGCCAGCACCTCGGCGAGCCTGCCCGGCACCCGCCGCGCCTGCAGGGCCACGCTCCACCGCGGCGCGAGGGTCAACAGCGCACCGGTGGCCAGGACCGACAGCAGGAAACCGTAGCTCCGGGCGAGCCAGGGGTCGTACAGCACCAGGAGGACGACTGCCGCCGCCAGGGCGGGAATCAAAGACCTCCGGCGGCCCGTCCCGATCGCGAGGAGCGTGATGAGTCCGCAGGCTGCCGCGCGGAGCACGCTCGGTTCCGGACGGCACACGACGATGAACGCGAGCGTCAGCGCACCGCCGATCAACGCGGTCCCCCGCAAGGAAAGGCCCAACAATGGTGCCAGACCACGCCGTTCCGCGCTCAGCGCCGCCCCCGGCGGGCCGATGAGGAGAAAGAGCAGCACCGAGAGGTTGGCCCCGGAAACAGCCAGCAAATGCGTCAGGTCAGTGGCCTTGAAGGCGTCGTGCAGGTCGGCCGGGACCCTGGAGGTGTCACCGACCACCAACCCCGGCAGCAGCGCCCGCGCATCCGGGGCGAGATCGTCCGTCGCCTCCCGCAACCCGGAGCGCAGCTCCCCCGCCGCGCGCTGGATCCACGTCGGGGGCCCGATGATCCGGGGTGCTCCCTCGCCGTCCACCCGCAGGACCGCGGCGAGGCGTTCACCCTCGTGTGCGGGAGGCGACAGCCGGCCGCCGAGCCGGAGCCGGGTGG
This sequence comes from Streptomyces sp. NPDC020884, assembly GCF_044333935.1. Taxonomy (NCBI): domain Bacteria; kingdom Bacillati; phylum Actinomycetota; class Actinomycetes; order Kitasatosporales; family Streptomycetaceae; genus Streptomyces; species Streptomyces sp. NPDC020884. Next base: position 963,934 of record NZ_JBIRRY010000001.1, read on the forward strand.
ACGGCAGCAGCTTCTGCCAGTCCGCCCGGTCGTCGCCTGCCGTGACCATGAGCAGCACCGGCGTACGGACCCGGGTGCTCCGGCCGTCCGGCGTCCGGGTCTCCATGATCTCGGCGTCGAGCAGGAGGAGGGCGGGGGTGCTGTGGTTGCCCCGGACCGCCGGTCCGGCCGTCCGGGGATCCGAGGTCACCCGTACGTCTGCTTCGATCCGCGCGTACTCCCGCGCCAGTCCGGGGACCGGGCCGCGCCGCACGTCGGCCCCGTGGAGCCCGGCCACGGCCGCACCCGCCGCCGCGCACAACAGCACGGCTCCCCCGGCGGCGGCGACGGCGCGGGATCGTCCGGCGGCCCTCCCTTCCCGAGAAGTGCGCGCGGCCGTCACCAGCAGAACGAGCGCCGGAACGGCACAGGCGACGGCCACTGCGGCCGCCCACCGCCCCGGCAGCCCCAGCACCGACGCCGCAGCCGCCCAGACCGCCAGGGCCGGAGGAACAAGCCGCAGGTCCGTGGGCCCCTCCCGCCACGCCCCGGCCTCCCCCGACGCACCCGAGTCACCCGAGTCACCCGGCGCACCCGGCGCACCCGAGTCACCCGACGATCCCGAAGTGCCTGGTGTACCCGCCCTACACGGTGGACCCGAGTCACTCGAAGTACCCGCCAAACCGCCCCCACCGTCTCCCCCGCTTCCCGCGGTGCCCCTGTCCCCGTACGCGTCCCTGCCCCTCTCCCTCTCCCCGCCCCTGTCCGTGCCCCGAGGTTCGAGCCGGGCCTCTCGGCTACTCATGGCCGTACGAGCGGCTGGAGGTCGGCGAAGCGGCGGTCGCCGATCCCGTTGACCTGCCGCAGCTCGTCGACGGACCGGAATCCGCCGTTCTCGGTGCGGTAGTCGATCATGTGCTGGGCCAGCACGGGCCCGACCCCCGGCAGGGTTTCGAGCTGCTCCGCGGTCGCCGTGTTCAGGCTCAGCGACACCGAGGCCCCGGGCCCGCCCGGTGCACCAGGCCGGCCGGTGGTGCCGCCTCCCACACCGGCCGCCCCGGGGGCCGACGGGACGGGCGGAAGACCCACGACGACCTGCTCACCGTCCATCAGGACCCGCGCCCGATTGAGCCCCGTCACATCCGAGCCGTCGCGCACACCGCCCGCCGCCTCCAGCGCGTCCGCCACCCGCGAGCCCGCCGGGAGCCGACGGACCCCCGGCCGGTGCACCTTGCCGCTCACATCGACGACGATCTGCCCGCTCCCGGCCCCGCCCCCGCTCCCGGCCGCGATCGGCGGCTCCCCGGCGGTCGGACGGGGCACCGGACCGGAGGCGCCGGACCGTAACGGATCCGGCGGCAACGCGGGTGCCGCCGCTTCGTCCGCGACTGGTTCCGGCGCACGCACGGTCTGCGGGCGCACGGACCAGAAGTGGAACGCGGCGACGGCCACGGCGGCGAGCAGCACCAGGCCGAGCACCACCGGCGTCCGCGGTGCGAGCCCGCAGCGGAGCCGCACCCACAACGGCAACCGCTCCCGGACGGCCGACACGAGAAGGCGCAGCCTGGACGCCCCACCGGACACCTCCCCCACAGCCCCACGCACGGATGCAGGCGCAGGCGCAGACACAGGCGCGGGTGCCGGCTCGGGTACGGGGACAGGCTCACGTACCGGTGCGGGTGCGCCATCGTCCCCCGACCCCGAGACGCCCGCCATCAGCGCATCCGCCCGACGACGCGCGGCCGCCGCGGCAAGGGCAGCACGCCCCCGAGCGGACCGCCGCCCACCGTGGCGGGCACCGGAACGAGCCCCCGGCCCCGCCCCCGCCCGGCCCCTCGGGCGCGTGCCGGAACCGTGCCGCGGCCGTACGGGCCCAGGCCCGGACAACAGATCGGACGGAGGCGGAATCGTGGACGTAGATGTGGACGATGACGTGGACGCGCACGCCGACGTGGACGATGAATCGGACGACGACGCGGAGACGGAAAGAGCATCGGGAACCGACGCCCGAGGAGATCGAAGGGCCATGCCTCACGACGTTAGGCACATCCGCCCGAACCTGCTGATCAGCATCAATTCCTGTGGACAGCACGGCAGTTGTGGACAACTCGGCCACTCCTCAGAGTGAATCCGCAGAGTGAATCCGCACACCGCAGCGGAATCACCTCAGCGAGATCACCGCACCGAGCAGCCCCGGCCCGGTATGCGCCCCGATCACCGCGCCGACCTCGCTGACGTGGAGGTCGACCAGCCCGGGAACGCGTTCGCGCAGCCGCTCGGCCAGGCGCTCCGCGCGCTCCGGGGCGGCGAGATGGTGGACGGCGATGTCCACCGGGGCCGTGCCCGCACACTCGGCGACGATCTCTTCCAGGCGGGCGATGGCCTTGGACGCCGTCCGCACCTTCTCCCGCATCTCGATCCGCCCCCCGTCGAGCTCCAGGATCGGCTTCACCGCCAGCGCGGACCCCAGCAGGGCCTGTGCCGTGCCGATGCGGCCGCCCCGCCGCAGATAGTCGAGAGTGTCGACATAGAAATACGCCGAGGTGCCGGCGGCCCGCTTCTCCGCGGCCGTCACCGCTTCGTCCAGGCCGCCGCCCGCCTCGGCGGTCTCCGCCGCCGCGAGAGCGCAGAATCCCAGAGCCATGGCCACCATGCCGGTGTCCACCACGCGTACCGGAACGGGGGCGTCCTTCGCCGCGAGCAGCGCGGCGTCGTAGGTGCCCGAGAACTCCGACGACAGGTGCAGCGACACCACGGCGTCCGCCCCGCCCTCGGCCGCCGCCCGGTAAGCCGCGGCGAAGATCTCGGGGCTGGGGCGGGAGGTGGTCACGGAGTGGCGTTTCTGCAGAGCCAGGGCGAGCGAACGGGCCGAGATCTCCGTGCCCTCCTCCAGCGCCTGGTCGCCCAGGACGACGGTCAGCGGCACCGCGGTGATGCCGTGCCGTTCCATCGTCGGGCGCGGCAGGTAGGCCGTGGAATCGGTGACGATAGCGACATGGCGGGACATGAGCCGGAGGTTACCTGGCGTGGTGGGCGTGCGGCAGCCCGGCCCCGGCCCTCTGATCGTTCATGGCCGCTTAGGAGCGTATCCGGCCGGGTCGTGGATGCGCCGGAGCCGTCGCGTGTGCGTCAGTTCGTCGTTTCCGGCCGGGTGGACTTCTGCCAGGGGTAGGTCGTGCGCAGCCGCGGGTCCGGGGCGGTGATCGCCTGCGGGCTCTCCTCGCGGGCCGGTCCGGACCACGCCTGGTCGGCCGTGCTGCTGGTCCCGGCCGACGGGTCCGCCGAGGCGGCCGGCTCGGGCCAGTCCGTCCCGGGGCCCCGGCCCGGTGCCGAGGCGGTCGCCCCCGGGCCGGATGCCTGCGACGACTCCTCGACGGTCCAGTGCCGCAGCGCGCCGGCCTCGATGTCGATCTGCGCGTTCAGCGCGTCCAGGTCGTCGTCGGCGAACTGCCGCGCCCGGTCCCGCGCCGCCCAGCGCAGCGACTCCGCCGAGTGCGTGATGCGCTGCGTGCGCTCCCTCAGCTTGGGCAGCAGGCCCGCGACCGTCGCCCGGTCCGGCTCGCGCTCCAGCCGCTTCAGCTCGTCGTCCAGTTCGAGGCCGTGCTCGCTCAGCCTCCGGAACAGTGCCACCGACTCGGCCAGGGACGCGTCCTCGGCGGCACCCGCGTGCAGGGCGTCCTGCGTGGCGCGCATGGAGGTGCGCAGGGCCAGCCGGAGCTGTGCCAGCTCACCGGCGACACCGGTCTGCCCGAAGCTCTTGGCCCGGAGCGTGGTGTCCTCCACGGTGCGCCGGGCCTGCGTGATCGTGCGGTCCACGCCTCGCTTGGCCGCGCCGACGGCCTTCACGGTCACGTAGACGCCCAGCGCGACGAACGCGACCAAGAGCAACGCCAGGATCGTGATCGCGGCTTCCATGAGTGCCCCTCGATATCTCGATGCGGCCGCCGATACCGGTCGCCCCCTCCACCGTAAACGGAACGGGCAGGCCGAGGGTTCCTTCGGAACCCCCAACCTGCCCGTAGGGGATGGCCCTCACCGTTCAGCGAGACGGTTCAAAGACACGGTCTGGAGGGACATCGAGGGAACGTCACGCGGGGACGATGTTCACCAGCTTCGGCGCGCGCACGATCACCTTGCGGATCCCCGCCCCGCCCAGGGCCGCGACGACCGCCTCGTCGGCCAGGGCCAGCGCCTCCAGCTCCTCGTCCGTGATGGAGGGCGAGATCTCCAGGCGGGCCCGGACCTTGCCCTTGATCTGGACGACGCAGGTGACGGTCTCGTCCACGACGTACGCCGGGTCCGCCACCGGGAAGTCCTGGTGGACGACCGACTCGGTGTGGCCCAGCCGCCGCCACAGCTCCTCCGCGATGTGCGGGGCCAGCGGGGCGACCAGCAGGACCAGCCGTTCGGCGACCGAGCGCGACAGCGGGCCGCCGGCCTTCGTCAGGTGGTTGTTCAGCTCGGTGACCTTGGCGATGGCGGTGTTGAACCGCATCCCCGCCATGTCCTGGCCGACCCCGTCGATGGCCTTGTGCAGGGCGCGCAGCGTGTCCTCGCCGGGCTCCGTGTCCACGACGGTGACCCCGCCGGTCTCCTCGTCGACCACGTTGCGCCACAGGCGCTGCAGCAGCCGGTACTGGCCGACCACGGCCCGGGTGTCCCAGGGGCGCGAGACGTCCAGGGGACCCATCGCCATCTCGTACAGGCGCAGGGTGTCCGCACCGTACTCGGCGCAGATCTCGTCCGGCGTGACCGCGTTCTTCAGGGACTTGCCCATCTTGCCCAGGACGCGGCTGACCTTTTCGCCCTCGTAGTAGAACGCGCCGTCGCGCTCCTCCACCTCGGCGGCGGGGACGGCGATGCCCCGGCTGTCGCGGTAGACGAAGGCCTGGATCATGCCCTGGTTGTACAGCTTGTGGAACGGCTCGGCGGAGGAGATGTGGCCCAGGTCGTGCAGCACCTTGGACCAGAAACGCGCGTACAGCAGGTGCAGCACGGCGTGCTCGGCGCCGCCGACGTACAGGTCGACGCCGCCGGTGGGCTGACCCTCGCGCGGGCCCATCCAGTACTGCTCGATCGCCGGGTCGACCAGCTGCCGGTCATTGGTCGGGTCCAGGTAGCGCAGCTCGTACCAGCAGGAACCGGCCCAGTTGGGCATGGTGTTGGTCTCGCGGCGGTACTTGCGCGGACCCTTGCCGTCGCCCAGGTCCAGCGTGACGTTGACCCAGTCGGCGTTGCGCGACAGCGGGGTCTCGGGCTGGGCGGTCGCGTCCTCCGGGTCGAAGGTGCGCGGGGAGTAGTCCTCGACCTCGGGCAGCTCCAGCGGCAGCATCGACTCGGGCAGCGGGTGGGCGATGCCCTCCTCGTCGTACACGATCGGGAAGGGCTCGCCCCAGTAGCGCTGCCGGCTGAACAGCCAGTCGCGCAGCCGGAAGTTGACGGTGCCCTCGCCGACACCGTGCTCCTTCAGCCAGTCGGTGATCCTCGCCTTGGCCTCGACGACGCCCAGGCCGTCCAGCGAGATCTCCTCGTTCGCGGAGTTGACCAGCTTCGCGTCGTACGAGCCGAAGGCGTCGTCCCACACGGAGGGGTCGGTTCCGCGGTCGTCCGACGGCTGGACGACACAACGCATCGGCAGCTCGAAAGCGCGCGCGAAGGCGAAGTCGCGGGCGTCGTGCGCCGGTACGGCCATGATCGCGCCGGTGCCGTAGCCCATCAGGACGTAGTCGGCGATGAAGACGGGGACCTTGTCGCCGCTGACCGGGTTGGTCGCGTACGCGCCGGTGAAGACGCCGGTCTTGTCCTTGGCCTCGGCCTGCCGCTCGACGTCGGACTTGGCCGCGGCCTGCTTGCGGTACGCGGTGACGGCCTCGGCCGGGCTCGCGTGGCCGCCGGTCCACACCGGGTGGGTGCCCTCGGGCCAGGCGGCCGGGATGATCCGCTCGACCATCTCGTGCTCGGGCGCCAGCACCATGTACGTCGCGCCGAACAGGGTGTCCTGGCGGGTGGTGAAGACGGTGATGCCGCCCGCGGTGTCCACCGGGAACTCGACCCGGGCGCCCTCGGAGCGGCCGATCCAGTTGCGCTGCTGCAGCTTGATGGCCTCGGGCCAGTCCAGCCCGTCCAGGTCGTTCAGCAGCCGGTCGGCGTAGGAGGTGATGCGCATGTTCCACTGGCGCAGCTTGGCCTTGAAGACGGGGAAGTTGCCGCGCTCGGAGCGGCCGTCGGCGGTGACCTCCTCGTTGGCCAGCACGGTGCCCAGGCCGGGCGACCAGTTCACCGGGGCGTCGGATGCGTACGCCAGGCGGTACTCGCTCAGCAGGTCGGCGCGCTCGCCGGCGCTCAGCGCGCTCCACTCACGGCCGTCGGGGGTCGCCCGCGCGGCGCTCTCGAACTGCTCGACCAGCTCGGCGATCGGACGGGCCCGGTCGGCCTCGGCGTCGTACCAGGAGTTGAAGATCTGCAGGAAGATCCACTGCGTCCACTTGTAGTACTCGGCCTCGATCGTCGCGAAGGAGCGGCGGTTGTCGTGGCCCAGGCCCAGCCGGCGCAGCTGGGCCTTCATGTTCACCATGTTGGCCTCGGTGGAGACCCGGGGGTGGGTGCCCGTCTGGACCGCGTACTGCTCGGCGGGCAGGCCGAAGGCGTCGAAGCCCAGGGTGTGCAGCACGTTGTGGCCGCTCATCCGCTGGTGGCGGGCGTAGACGTCGGTGGCGATGTAGCCCAGCGGGTGGCCCACGTGCAGGCCCGCACCCGAGGGGTACGGGAACATGTCCATGATGAACTTCTTCGGCTTGGCGGCCAGCTCCGGGTCACCCGCCAGGTCCCCGGTGGGGTTGGGCGCCTCGTACGTCCCCTCGGCGTCCCAGAAGTCCTGCCAGCGTGCCTCGATGTCGGCGGCCATCGCCGCCGTGTAGCGGTGCGGCGCGGCCGTCTCGGCTGCGGAATTCGTCTCGCTCATGATCCTCAAAGCTCCATCGATCGTCATCTGCCGGGAAACGAAAAATCCCCTCGCACAGGAGGGGACGCCGCGCTGACTCCGACCAGGCGTTCTCACCGGTCGAGACTGTTCAGCGCGGCTCGCTAAGCAGAAGGCGTACGGCACGCATGGCGTCAGGGTACCGCACGGCCCCGGAGGGGAGCGGGGAGTAACCGGCGGGCGGACATCACGCGCGCGAGGCCCGAACCGCGCCGCCCCATCGTCGCTCTCCGTAGTCGAGAACGTGACGCTTCCGTGGGGGGTAGGTGTGCGTACGGCGACCTTCTCGTGAGCTTTTCGCGAAGCTCCGGGGCTGCTCCCGGGGTGGGGAGAATGCCCGGGAAGCGGGGGTTACTCCGCGTACCGACCTCTTTCGGGGCAACCGAGCAAAGCTCGTACCGGTTGGTATGGGGCGTCCTAGCATGCGGCAACGGGACCGCTTTGCCGAACTATTCGGAGTCGCCCCCCATGAACCCTCATCGCAAGATCCGCGTATCCCCCAGCATGAGCCCCGGAATGAGTCGGCCGGTACAGGGCGGCCTGACTGTCGTCGCATTGGTTTTCGTCCCTCTGCTCGCCGTCGCGGGGAGCGACGAACTGCGTGCCACCCTCGATTTCACCACCGGCGTCCTGTCGCTGGTGTCGCTCAGCGCCTCCGTCGCCTGGGGCCTGCTGGCCACCGACCGGCTGTTCCTCTCCACCCGTCAGCGCATCGTCTGCCAGGGCATCCACCGGGCCACCGCCGTGGCCTCGCTCGGCTTCCTGCTGCTGCACGGAACCGTGAAGGTGGCCCTCGGGCATGTGGCCCTGATCGGCGCCCTCATACCCTTCGGCCTCGGGGTGACCGGCACGGCGGGGCTGATCGGCTTCGGCTCGCTGGCCGGGCTGCTCATGGTCGTCACGGCCGCGACCGGCGCTCTGCGCAGCGCCTTCGCGCAGCCCTCCCCCAAGGCCGCCCGGATCGGGCAGTCGCTGGGGTCGCCCCGGGACACGGGCGGGATCGCGGGCCGGTGGCGCACCCTGCACGCGCTGGCCTATCCGGCCTGGTGCGCCGCGCTGGTCCACGGCCTGTACGCCGGGCGCGCGCCCGCCACCTGGGTGGTCGTGCTGTACGGCCTCTGCCTCGTCGGAGTCGCCGGCGCGCTGTGCCTGCGACTGCTGCCGCGCCCGACGCAGCGGCGGATCGCCGACCTGATCTCCGAACTGCTGGGCCAGGGACCCCCTGCGGCCCCGGATCCGGTCCTGCGCGAGTCCCCCTCGTCCGGTGCGGAGCCCTGGTCCGATCCGGCCGGCTGGAGCGAGCCGGACCGGGATGTACGGGGCACGCCGGTGCGCCCGCGCACGCTGTCGCCGATACCACCGGCGGCGCCCCCTCCCACGGCGATCCCCGGCGCGCTGCACGAAGCGCCGACACAGACGGTGTACGGGGGCCGGCCGCCCCTGTACGAGCCCCCGCCCCGCAGCGCCGACCGCCTCGCCTTCGGCCCCCCGGAGAACCCGCCGGACGGCGGACGGCGGAAAGCGCCGGGCCCGGGGCCGGGGATAGCGGCCGGATACCGCGCCGTCTCGCTCGGCGGCGGCCCGTCCCTCGCCCCGGAGAGCCGCTGGCCCTCCCCGTCGCCCGCGCCGCCCGCACAGGCGCACCACGGCCCGCCCCGGCAGGAGCCCCCCGCGCGCACCACACCGGAGCACACGTACGCGACACCGCCCTACGGGTCACCGGAGCCCGGCACACCGGCGTACGGCACACCCGGGCACGGCACACCGGCGTACGTGCCCCCGGAGCGCAGCGACACATCGGGGCACGGCGGCACACCGGCCGACTACGACAGCGCCCCGGCCGCGTACACCTCCCCCTCCCCGCCCTCCCGCGAGGCCTCCCGCGAACCGGCGCCCGTCGCCGGGCCGGACAGCACCGTCACCGCTCCCTTCGCCTCCCCCATCGCCGCGCCCCGCGCCGAACCGCAGGCCGGGCCGTTCACCGCGCCCCCGGCCGGCGAGCCCTGGCACGCACCCGCAGGAGACCGACCGTGAACGTCCCCCTCCCCGATGTGCCCGAGGTCCGCGTCGTCGGACTGCCGCAACTGACCACCGGTTTCGACCTGGTGGAGCGGCTCGACCTCGCCATGCACCTCAAGGTGCACGGACCGCTGGAGCCGATGACCGGCGAGCGGCTGGCCGAACTGGCCGAAGCGATCTCCCTGCGCGGCAGGGGCGGCGCCGGATTCCCGTTCGGCAAGAAGCTGCGAGCGGTGGCGAAGGCATCCATCCGGCGCGGGGTCCGGCCCGTCGTGGTGATCAACGGCAGTGAGGGCGAACCCGCCTGCCGCAAGGACACCGTCCTGCTCAACCGCGCCCCGCATCTGATCCTGGACGGTGCGCTGCTGGCCGCGGAGGCGCTCGGCGCGCGCACCCTGGTCGTGGCCGTCACCCGCAACTCCACGGAGCTCTCCCTCCGGGCGGCCCTCGCCGAACGCGGTCTCTCCGACCGGCGCGGCCAGCCATTGCGCGCCCGTGTGGTCCGCACTCCCGAACGCATGGTCTCGGGCGAGGCGTCCTCGGTGATCCGGGCGGCGAACGGCGGGCCCGCCCTGCCGCCCGGCCGACGCGAGCGGGCTGCCGAGACCGGGGTGGGCGGCGCCCCGACGCTGCTGTCGAACGCGGAGACGTACGCCCAGCTCGCCGTCGCCGCCCGGATCGGGCCCCGCCGCTACGGGCACACCGGCCTGCCGAGCGAGCCGGGCACCGTCCTGCTCACCGTCTCCGGCGCGGTGGCCCGGCCCATGGTCATCGAGGTGCCGACCGGGGTGCCGCTGCGGTACATCCTGCAACTGGCCGGGGCCCCGCCGCTCCCCCAGGGAGTACTGACCGGCGGCTACCACGGCAACTGGATCGACGCGGTCGCCTCGCACAACGCCGTGGTCTCCCGCGAGTCCCTGGCCACCGTGGGGGGCGCGCTCGGGGCAGGGGCCATCCTGCCGATCGGGCCGGACACCTGCCCGCTCGGCGAGTCCCTCCGGATAGCCAACTGGCTGGCCGCCGAGACCGCCGGGCAGTGCGGTCCGTGCAAGCTGGGGCTCCCCGCCGCCGCGGGCGGGCTCTCCGACGTGCTGAACGGCGGCGGTCCGGCCGCCCTGGAGGCCCTGCGCGAGGTCACCCAGGCGGTGAAGGGCCGGGGGGCCTGCAAACACCCGGACGGTTCCGCCCGGTTCCTGCTCTCGACCCTCTCGGCGTTCACGGACGACCTCGCCGCGCACGTCCTGGACGGAGGCTGCGGCCGGGAGACAGCCGGGGTGCTGCCCCTGCCCGCACCCGGCTACCAGGACCTGGAGGAGTCGATTCCGAGCGGCGAGAAACTGGCGGTCGACTGGACGCTGTGCCAGGGCCACGGCCTGTGCGCGGACATCGTCCCCGAGCTCATCCGGCTGGGCCCGGACGGCTATCCGGCGCTGGCGGACGCCGCCGTTCCGATGCATCTGCGCGGGCGCGCCCAGCGGGCCGTACGGCGCTGCCCCGCCCTGGCCCTGCGGATCGAGCAGCCGCCGGCCGAGCAGCGCCCCGCCCTGCCGGCCACGGGCCGACGTGCGCTGGGCAGCGGGCGCGGCTGATCCGGGCCGCAGCCGATCCGGACGGAGCCGATCCGAACTAAAGAAGCGGGCCACCCGATCCGGGTGACCCGCTTCTTGACTGTCGATCTTGTGGAGCTAAGGAGAATTGAACTCCTGACCTCCTGCATGCCATGCAGGCGCTCTACCAACTGAGCTATAGCCCCTCGCTGTGCGCCGCCCGGTTTCCCTTGGCGACATCGAGAACATTACACGGTCCCCCCGGTGCTTCACCAAATCGTTTCCGGTCCACACCGATTTGCCCGAATCATCCTGCTTGTTGGATCATCCGTCGCAGGTCAGGCGGTCGCGAAGGAGTAGAAGCGCTTGAGCGTGCAGTGCTCCTCCAGGAGCCGCCCGTAGATCGGCTCCCCCTCCAGCTCCCGATAGGTCTCGATGGGGTCGCCTTTTATGATCAGTGCCTGCGCGCATTCCTCGCACCAGTACTGATACTCCGCGTTGACCGGGTCCATGTCCCTGACGATCGGCGTACCGCTGCCGCACCAGTCGCACTTACGCCTGTGTGCACCCATCAGTCAGCTCCAGCTGTGGCCGCAGGCCGTGCACACGTAGGAGACCCCTCCGTTGTCACCCAGAACCTGGGCCACATGGGACGAACCGCAGGACGGACAGCCGAGACGGGATCGATCATCGGACGTTACGGGACCGGGGAGCGAGGTGGCCACAAGGGGCTGGTCGGGGACGTGTTCGCGACTCGCAGGCATCGCGCTCCCTCCCGATCGGTACGTCGCCCCCTCCGGCGTTCCGATTCTGCCATGACCCCGCAAGGGGGTCAGCCCGCTCGGTGCCCCCTATGCAGAAGATCCCGCCCCCAGATGGGGACGGGATCCTGATTGTGGAGCTAAGGAGAATTGAACTCCTGACCTCCTGCATGCCATGCAGGCGCTCTACCAACTGAGCTATAGCCCCGCTGTTCGCTGTGTTTCCCTGCGTTTCCGCGCTGCGAACAAGAAGAACTTTAGCCTGCGACCTGCCGGAAAGCGAAATCCGGCCCGAGCCGCCCGAGAGCGGCCCGCGAACGGCTCCTCGACGGCGTCTAGTCGTCGTCGCCGAGGACCGGCTCCGGCAGCGTGCCGGCGTTGTGTTCCAGCAGACGCCAACCCCGCGCGCCCTCCCCGAGGACGGACCAGCAGCAGTTGGACAGCCCGCCGAGCCCTTCCCAGTGGTGCGCCTCCAGGCCCAGCAGTCGGCCGATCGTCGTCCTGATCGTGCCGCCGTGGCTGATCACGACGAGCGTGCCGTTCTCCGGGAGCTTCTCGGCGTGCTCCAGGACGACCGGGGCCGCCCGGTCGGCGACCTCGGTCTCCAGCTCGCCGCCGCCGCGGCGCACGGGCTCCCCGCGCTTCCACGCCGCGTACTGCTCGCCGAACCGCTCGACGATCTCCTGGTGGGTCAGCCCCTGCCAGGCGCCCGCGTACGTCTCACGGAGTGCGGCGTCGTGGGCGACGGTGAGACCGCTGACGGCGGAGAGCTCGGCGGCCGTGGCCGCCGCCCGCCGCAGGTCGGAGGCCACGAGGGCGTCCGGCTTCAGCGAGGCGAGCAGCCGGGCGGCGCGGCGGGCCTGCCCGACACCGGTCTCGGTGAGCTCGATGTCCGTGGAGCCCTGGAAGCGACGCTCCAGGTTCCACGCCGTCTGGCCGTGGCGCCAGAGAACGATTCTGCGGCCCCTGCCGCTGCTGCCGCTGCTGTTCAGCTCTGGTCACCTTCCGTGCCGCCGTTGAGCTGTGCGTGCTCCTCGGCCTTGCCGCGGGTCTTGATCGCGTCCTCGGGGAGGGCGATCTCCGGGCAGTCCTTCCACAGGCGCTCCAGCGCGTAGAAGACGCGCTCCTCGCTGTGCTGGACATGGATGACGATGTCGACGTAGTCGAGGAGGATCCAGCGGGCGTCGCGGTCGCCCTCGCGGCGCACCGGCTTGGCGCCGAGCTCCTTCTGGAGCCGCTCCTCGATCTCGTCGACGATCGACTTGACCTGGCGGTCGTTGGGGGCCGAGGCCAGCAGGAAGGCGTCGGTGATCGACAGCACGTCGCTGACGTCGTAGGCGATGATGTCGTGCGCGAGCCGGTCGGCGGCCGCCTGAGCGGCGGCGTTGATGAGCTCGATGGAGCGGTCCGTGGCGGTCACATGCAGGCTTTCGTCGGCGGTCGGATGCAACCTCTAGGGTCTCACGGACCGCCGACAGCGCCTTACTGCGTTTCCCCGGCCGCCTTCGCGGCGGTCACCGGCCGACTTCACCCCGGTCGGCGGCCGACGCCTGAGCGCGTCGGCCGCCGACCGCGAGCGGATCACTGGACCTTGTAGTCCTGACCGAGGACGGCGGACACATCGGCGTTGGCGGCCGGCTCGCCCTTCTTCACATCACCCGCGGAAAGACCCAGGGTCTTGGCCACCTCGACGGCCTTCTCCTTGTCCTCGGCGGACCGGTAGAGCACGAAGGACGACGCCTCGGCCCCTGCCTTGCCGCTGTCCACGAAGGCGTAACCACCGTTGACCAGCTGGACCCGGGCGGCCTCTGCGGCCTTGCCGTTGCCGGTGGCGTTGCGGACGGCGACCCGGAGCGGAGCACCGGCCTCGGGGGCCTTCACCGTGCCGCCGAGGATGTCCTTGACGACGCTGCGGGTGTCCGCCTCGGTGAGCGTGCCGTCCTGCTGGACCGGCAGCAGGGCCGTCTTGTAGTCGCCGACCTTGGCCCGCGAGGCAAGCTTGGCGAGCGAGATACCGAGGTCCTTCTCGGGCAGTGACGGGTCCAGCACCTGCAACAGCGTCTCGATGGTGACGGTCGCGGCCTTCGGGTCCTCGGAGACCTTGCGCAGGGTGGCCCGCATGACCTCGCCGAACCGCGTCAGCTGCTTGGCCTCCGGCTCGCCCGGCGCACGGTAGGTGGCGTACGCGACGGCCATCGGGCCGCTGAGCGTCTGGCCCTCGCCCTTGTTCACCAGGGGCGATTCGCCCTTCTTCGCGTCGGGCACATCGGTGTCGGTGTCGACCTCGATATTGCCGACCAGCTCGACGAGGTTCTCCAGATACGGGGTGTCCAGCCGCCAGGTGCCGGTGATCCGGGTGCCCAGGAGGGTGTCGATCGACTCCCGGGTGCCGGTCCTGCCGTCGTCCTCGACGGACTTGCCGAGGGTGGTGGTGGTCCCGTCGTCGGAGGCGACGGCGAGGGAGTTGGGCAGCAGGACGGTGGTGCCCTGCTTGGTGGTGGCGTTGTCGACGAGCAGCGCCGTCGAGGTGCCGCCCTTCTTCGTGTCGTGCAGGTGCACCACGATCATGTCGCGCTGCTGGGCCCCGGCGGCCACGGCCTTCTTCTCGTCCGATCCGGACAGACCCGGGATCATGTCGGCGGACCAGAGGTAGCCCGCCCCACCGACGACGACGAGAACGGCGACGACGATCAGCGCGACCATGCGGTTGCGGCCCTTGCGCCGCGCCTCCTCGCGCCGCTCGCTGCGGCTCTCGGTGAACTTCAGCCAGTCGATGACGTCTTCGGAGTCCTCGTCGGGCTCCTCGATGAACGAGAACTGCTCGGTGCGGTAGTCGGGGGCGGTACGGCGCTGGCCAGGAAGCGCGGGCTCCGCCTCCGCTGCCTGCGGTGACTGCTGCGCGGGGGCCTGCTGGGGGGCCTGCTGGGGGGCCTGTTCCGGTGCGGGGGCGGCGCCCTGCTGCGGGATGATCCAGTGCTGGCCGGTGTCGACCGCTGCGGGCTGCTGCCCGGTGGCGTAGCCGTAGTCGGTGTAGGAGCCGTAGCCGTACCCCTGATCGGCGCCCTGGCCCTGGGGCATCTGGGGCGTCTGGGGCGCCTGGCCCGGGTGCTGGCCGGCGTAGGGGTCGTAACTCTGGGGCTGCTGCTGGGGGTTGCCGTACGCGTCGTAGCCGTAGCCGGGGTCCGGGGTCTGCTGTCCCTGACCGGGCTGGGCGGCGTAGGGGTCGTAGCTCTGCCCCTGCCGGCCCTGCGGGTCGTACGGCTGGTGGCCGCCCTGCTGCTGCCCCTGCCGCTGTTCCGGCTGTTGGTAGACCGGCTGCCCGTACGCGTCGTAGCCGACGATCTGCGGCTCCTGGTAGTACGGGTCGTACGGGTTCTGTCGGTCGTTCACCGGTGCCCCTCTCCGTGGCTCATTCGCCGCGGTACAGCTGGCGCTTGTCGATGTAGCGGACCACGCCGTCCGGCACCAGGTACCAGACCGGCTCCCCCTGCGCGACCCTCTCACGGCAGTCCGTGGACGAGATCGCCAGCGCGGGCACCTCCACGAGGGAGACACCGCCCTCGGGCAGTCCGTCGTCCGTGAGCACGTGACCCGGGCGGGTCACTCCGATGAAGTGGGAGAGCGAGAACAGCTCCTCCGCGTCCCGCCAGGTGAGGATCTGGGACAGCGCGTCGGCGCCGGTGATGAAGAAGAGGTCCGCCTCGCCGTGGACCTCACGCAGGTCCCGCAGCGTATCGATGGTGTACGTCGGTCCGCCACGGTCGATGTCACTGCGGCTGACGGAGAACTGCGGGTTGGACGCGGTGGCGATGACCGTCATCAGATAGCGGTCCTCGGCCGGGGAGACGCTCTTGTGGCTCTTCTGCCACGGCTGCCCGGTCGGGACGAAGACGACCTCGTCGAGATGGAACTGGGCGGCCACTTCACTGGCCGCCACCAGGTGTCCATGGTGGATCGGGTCGAATGTCCCGCCCATCACGCCGATACGGCGCTTGCCGGGGCCGGTAGGCACTTCCTGCTCTCCCATGCGTGCAGAGCCTACTGGCACAGCTGTACGCCCCTGACTCAGCGGTCGCGGTTGAAGCGGGTGGTGACCCACAGCAGGAACATCAGCGCGAGGAAGGCCCCGGCACCGACGAAGTAGGGGTTGAGGCTTTCGTGGTTGCCGCCCTCGCCGCCTTCGGAGGCGAGAGTGACCAGCTGGTGTGCGGTGCTCGTGAGGCTCATCTTCGGCAGGACCTATCGATCGTGAATCGGAAGGAAGACGTCGGGCCCATCGTATGCGGGACCCCCGGGCACGCTCACGGCGACTCAGTCGTTGTTGTCGTCGTTGCGGTATCCACGCAGCAGGAACCAGGCGAGCAGCACCGCTCCGAGGATCGAGACGAGCAGCACGATCCGGAGTGTGTCACCCGGTCCCTGCTCCTCGGACACGGCGGCGAGCAGTACGGCGGTGTGCGGCATTTCGGGCGCTCCTCATAGTTATCCACAGCCCCCCGCACACCGTAGCGCCAGCGCATACGCTGGGTTTTGTCCGGGGGACGAGCAACGTCTCGTACGAACAGGGGGCCATCCATGACCGACAACAGTCACGAGAACGTGCCGAGCAGGCAGCGCCGACGATTCCCCGGGATCTCCTCCCGGGCCTACGAGCACCCCGCCGACCGCTCGGCCCTGGTGGCCCTGCGCAAGCTGACCGGGTTCGACACCGTGTTCAAGGCGCTCAGCGGACTGCTCCCGGAGCGCAGCCTGCGGCTGCTCTTCCTCTCCGACTCCGTCCGCGTGAGCGACGCGCAGTTCGCCCACCTCAACGACATGCTGCGCGACGCGTGTTACATCCTGGACCTGGAGAAGGTCCCGCCGATGTACGTGAAGCAGGACCCGCAGCCCAACGCCATGTGCATCGGGCTCGACGAGCCGATCATCGTGGTCACCACCGGCCTGGTCGAGCTGCTCGACGAGGAGGAGATGCGGGCGGTGGTGGGCCACGAGGTGGGCCACGCGCTCTCCGGCCACTCGGTGTACCGGACGATACTGCTGTTCCTGACCAACCTCGCCGTGAAGGTCGCCTGGATCCCGCTGGGCAATGTGGCGATCATGGCGATAGTGACGGCGCTGCGCGAGTGGTTCCGCAAGTCGGAGCTGTCCGCGGACCGGGCCGGGCTGCTGGTCGGGCAGGACATCACGGCCTCCATGCGGGGTCTGATGAAGATCGCGGGCGGCAATCACCTCCACGAGATGAACGTGGACGCCTTCCTCGCCCAGGCCGACGAGTACGAGAAGGGCGGCGACCTCCGCGACTCCGTCCTCAAGATCCTCAATGTGCTGCCCCGGACGCACCCCTTCACCACCGTGCGGGCAGCCGAGCTGAAGAAGTGGTCGGAGACCCGCGAGTTCCAGCGGGTCATGGACGGGCACTACCCGCGGCGGGACGAGGACAAGGACACCTCGGTGACCGACTCGTTCCGGGAGTCCGCCTCGCACTACGCGGACACGGTGCGCACCAGCAAGGACCCGCTGATGAAGCTCGTGGGCGACATCGCCGGGGGCGCGGGAGACCTCGGCGGGAAGCTGCGCGACCGGTTCACCGGGGCCGGGGGCGCGAAGGACGGGGCGCAGGGCCCGGCCGGCGGTTCCGCTACGGACGGGGACGAGGCGTCCGGTCGGCCTCAGGACCCGGAGGAGGGGAGCTCGGGGACTTCGGGGCCGTCGGGGAGCTGACGGCCGCCAGGGTCCCGCACAGCGCCGCCGTGGGCCGGCCCGTGGCGTACGGGTCGGTGGCGGCGGGGCCGCGGACGTCCGCCCGCTCCCCGGCCAGGAGCGGGCGGAGCATCCCGGTCGCGTCGGCCGAGCAGGACTGCGGCCCTGCCTGGACGTAGGCGGTGCGCATCTCCAGGCGGTGCAGTCGCAGGTCCTCCCGGTCGAAGCGGAAGTGGAGCTCGCGCCGCACGGTGAACAGGGAGGCGCCGTCGTCCCGGTGCGGCCCGTCCACCGGGCGCAGGGCGTAGGTGAAGGTGTGGTCCGAGACGACGCCGAGGACGCCGGCCGCCTCCTCCTCGTAGCGGAGGGTGCCCTGGACCCGGATCTGCGGGTCCGCGAGCTCCACCCGCTCCGGGTCGAAGCGCACCAGCCAGCCGGTGGCGGCGTGGCTCCCGTCGTCCGCCGGGCTGCTCAGACTCCGTTCGAACTGGGCGCGCTGGTCCGGGTCGAGGAGGTGCTCGACGGGGCGGCGTACGGCCCCGGTGAGGACGTCGGGGTTCAGGGACGACTCCACCAGGTAGTCCTTGACCGTGGCGAGAGCGGCGGTGATCTGGCTGTCGGAGAAGTTCTGCGTGCGCTGCACGGTGGGGAAGTTGATGCCTTTGGCACCTGTGCGGAATCCGGAGACCGGCTCGGCCGCGTACAGCCGCTCGGGTGATCCGCCCGGCACGGCGCCCCGGGGGGCCAGGGGGACGACGGTGGTCCGCAGGGGTTCGGCGCGTCGGGTGGCCGGCTGGGGGTACGGGCTCCGGAATCCGATGTAGACGGCCACGGCGAAGGCCAGGGCGATGAGGACGACCAGGGCTATGGCGGCCCTGGAACCCCCGCCGCCGCTGCGTGCGGTGGCCCCCGGCTCGGGCAGCGTTCGGACGGCGCGGGCGTGCTCGCCCATCCGTTCCCGCGCGGAGAACTCCTGCATCCGGGCAGCCTGGATGAACGATTCGTCGAAGACGAGCGAGCGGTATTCGTCCTCGCCGCCCGCGGGGTTCTCGGGCGGGCCGTCCGGCGGTTCTGAGCGGCCTGTCATGACTTCTCTCCCGATCTCCACACCGGTCGGTTCGGTGCAAAACGGTCTGCTTCGGCCGAGTGGCGTCCGGCAGCGAGAAGCCCCCCTGGGTGCGAGGGGTCACATCTTCAGGGTAGGTCGATTACCGTCCGCGTAAACGCGGAGACCGCCGGGAACTGCGGGGGCGGCCGTCGGCGAACGGGTGACGCTCAGGGGTGGGCTCAGGGCATCCGGGGCTCGGCGGAGACCGCGGGGCGGGAGTAGTCGGCGGAGGCCGACGGGGCGGCCCCGGGCTTGTCGACACCGCTGGTGACGGGCGGCGGCACCTGGTCCTGGCGGTTGTTCGCGGAGCCCCGGTAGACCGCGGTGAAGGCCAGGGCGACCATGCCGACGCCCATCACCAGGGCCAGCAGCCAGGCGACCGGCCGGTGCCAGCGGGCGGAGTTGCGGTAGGGGCGCAGGAAGCCGCCGCGCCGGCCGTAGGGGCCCGGGGCGAAGCCGTCGTCCTCGTCGTCGCCGTGATCCGGGTCGTAGTCGAGGTCCTGGGGGTCGTGGTAGCCCCGGGAGCGGCCGTAGGGGTCGTATGCGCCATAGGGGTCGTCGTCCGCGCGACGGCTGCGGCGGGCGCGGGCCGCGTCGGCCTCGGCGCGGGCCTCGGCGGCGGCGAGCAGGCGCTCCACGGCGGTGGGCTCGTGGACGGGCGCCGACCGGACGAATTCCTCGTCGAACACCACGGAGGCGAAGTCCTCGTCCGCGCCCCCGCGGTCGTCGTCGGGCTCCCAGCCGTCCGGAAACGGCTTGCCCCCCACGTCGTCCGGCACGGATTCAGCGTAGCCCTGTCGGGACCTTTTGGGCAGGGACCCCGCAAACTCCCCCGGATCGCCGGAGGGGAACATGCGGTCGGCCCCTCCCGCGAGGGGGCGGCACGCTCCCGCCCTCGGCCGGTGGCCCGGTCCGGGGGCGGGCGGCGCGGGAGGGTCTAGCGGATGTGTCCGTCGCCCGTGACGATGTATTTCGTCGAGGTCAGCTCGGGCAGGCCCATGGGTCCGCGGGCGTGCAGCTTCTGCGTGGAGATGCCGATCTCGGCGCCGAAGCCGAACTGCCCGCCGTCCGTGAAGCGGGTCGAGGCGTTCACGGCGACCGTGGTCGAATCGACCAGTTGGGTGAACCGGCGGGCGGCGGCCTGCGAGGTGGTGACGATCGCCTCGGTGTGGCCGGAGGACCAGAGCCGGATGTGGGTGACCGCCGCGTCCAGGGAGTCGACGACCGCGGCGGCGATGTCGTGGGAGAGGTACTCGGTCTCCCAGTCCTCGGTCGTCGCCGGGACCACCGTGGCCTTGGTGGACTCGGCGTGGGCGAGCACCCGCTCGTCGCCGTGGACGGTGACCCCGGCCCCGGCCAGCGCGTCCAGGGCGAGCGGCAGGAAGGCGTCGGCGATGTCCTTGTGGACGAGGAGGGTCTCGGCCGCGTTGCAGACGCTGGGGCGCTGCGCCTTGGAGTTGATCAGGATGCCGACGGCCATGGCGAGGTCCGTCTGCGCGTCGACGTAGACGTGGCAGTTGCCGGTGCCGGTCTCGATGACGGGGACGGTGGACTCCTCGACGACCGTGCGGATCAGCGAGGCGCCGCCACGCGGGATGAGGACGTCGACCAGGCCGCGGGCGCGCATCAGCTCCGTCACGGAGTCGCGGCTCTCGCCCGGGACGAGCTGCACCGCGTCGGCCGGCAGGCCGGAGCCGCCGACCGCGTCGCGCAGCACCCGGACGAGGGCGGTGTTGGAGGCGTAGGCGGAGGAGGAGCCGCGCAGCAGGACCGCGTTGCCGGACTTCAGGCAGAGCGCGGCGGCGTCGACGGTGACGTTGGGGCGCGCCTCGTAGATGATGCCGACCACGCCGAGCGGGACGCGGACCTGACGGAGGTCGATGCCGTTGGGCAGGGTCGAGCCGCGCACCACCTCGCCGACCGGGTCGGGCAGGGCCGCGACGTCGCGTACGTCGGCGGCGATGGCGCGGATGCGTTCCGGGGTGAGGGTGAGGCGGTCGATGATGCCTTCGCTCGTCCCGGCCTCGCGGGCGCGCTCGATGTCCTTCGCGTTGGCCTCGACGATCTCGCTCGTACGCACTTCGAGGGCGTCGGCGATGGCCAGCAGCGCGTCGTCCTTGGCCGCGCGCGGCAGTGGCGCGATGTCGGCGGCGGCGGAACGGGCCCGGTAGGCGGCCTGCGCGACCGGGGAGAGATTGTCGTAGGGCGAGAGCGTGGTCATGCCCGCAGAGTAATGCGCACTCTGCGGGCATCCGTCACCTATCCCGTGATGCGAGACGGCCGGACCGAGGAACGGTCGCGCCGGCGGGTCAGTAGGGGTGCACGCCCACCGGGGCCGCGGGCGGCGGTCCGTAGCCCTCGGCGATCCGCAGGTGGTAGGTCTCGCGGTCGATGACCTCGAGGCCGACGATCTCCCAGGGCGGGAGCCGGGCGCTGGAGCGGTGCTCGCCCCACAGCCGCAGCGCGACCGCGGCCGCGTCGTGCAGATCGCGGGCCTCTTCCCAGTAGCGGATCTCCGCGTGGTCGTTGGCGTAGCGGCTGGTCAGCAGGAAGGGATGGTCGTGCGCGAGCTGCTCCAGGCCGCGTCTGACCTCCCCCAGCGGAATCTCGGCGCCCGAGACGCTCAGGGTGATGTGCCAGAGCTTCGACTGCGGGGACTCCTCCTTCGCCGTCGATACCGGCTCCCGTTCGACCGTGTCCGTCGGGAGCGAATTCCGGTCGAAATCCGCCCCCGCTCCGACGCTCGTCAGGGCGCGGTTGGCCGTGCCTCGGGGCGGCGCCCCCGGGCGCGCTCGTCTCACCGGCGGCCTCCTGTGATGTGTTGCTGTGCGGTACCCCTGTTTCCCCATTACAAAGTGGACCAGTCCACAGCCGGGCGTGGGGTGGTTTTGGTAAAGGTCCCTGCCGGAGAGCGGGACTTTCCGTCGGTTCAGGGGGTGAGGCGCGGCACGAGGATGACCAGATCGTCCCTGTGTACGACCTCGCGCTCGTAGGCGGGCCCCAGCTCACGGGCCAGATCCCGGGTGGAGCGGCCGAGCAGCTGGGGGATCTCCTTCGCGTCGAAGTTGACGAGTCCGCGGGCGACCGGGGCGCCGTGCGGGTCGCGCAGTTCGACCGGGTCGCCGGCGCTGAACTCGCCCTCGACGGCGGAGATTCCGGCGGGCAGCAGCGAGGTGCGCCGCTCCACCACGGCCCGTACGGCGCCTTCGTCGAGGGTGAGCGCGCCCTGCGGGGTGGAGGCGTGGGCCAGCCACAGAAGCCGGTCGGCGGAGCGGCGGCCGGTGCGGTGGAAGTAGGTACCGGTGTCGCGGCCGGCGAGGGCGTCGGCGGCCCGGCTGGCGGAGGTGAGAACGACGGGGACTCCGGCGGCGGTGGCGATGCGGGCGGCCTCGACCTTGGTGACCATGCCGCCGGTGCCGACGCCCGCCTTCCCGGCGCTGCCGATGGTGACGCCCGCCAGGTCCTCTGGGCCGGTGACCTCGGCGATCCGGGAGGCTCCGGGGGTGCCGGGCGGCCCGTCGTAGAGGCCGTCCACGTCGGAGAGCAGGACCAGCAGGTCGGCGTGGACGAGGTGGGCGACGAGGGCGGCGAGCCGGTCGTTGTCGCCGAAGCGGATCTCGTCGGTGGCGACGGTGTCGTTCTCGTTGACGACGGGGACGGCGCCCATCTCCAGGAGCTTGTCCAGGGTGCTGTAGGCGTTGCGGTAGTGGCCGCGGCGGCTGGTGTCGTCGGCGGTGAGGAGCACCTGGCCGACGCGGACGCCGTAGCGCGCGAACGAGGCGGTGTAGCGGGCCACGAGGAGGCCCTGGCCGACGCTGGCGGCGGCCTGCTGGCGGGCCAGGTCCTTGGGCCTGCGGACAAGGCCGAGCGGGGCGAGTCCGGCGGCGATGGCTCCGCTGGAGACGAGGACGACCTCGCGTTCGCCGCCGCCCCTGACCTTGGCCAGGACGTCGACGAGGGCGTCGACCCGGTCGGCGTCGAGGCCGCCGGATGCGGTGGTGAGCGAGGAGGAGCCGACCTTCACCACGACCCTGCGGGCGTCGGTCACTTCGGACCGGTGGTCCGACGGCCTGTGCTCTGCCACGTGGTTGCTTCCTCGCTCTGTTCGCCCCGGACGCGGTGGGGAACGTGCCGCCGTACGCGGTCGTGGCACGACCGGCCCCCGCACAGCACAGTACGCGAGCGGCCGCCCCCGTCGTCCGCCCGTTCCGCTCGGTGGACGCCCGGGGGCGGCCGGTGAGCGGGGGTGCGGACGGCGGGGGCGGCCGGTGTGCTCAGCTCTGCTGCTCGTCCTTGACGGCGAGCATCCGGTCGACGACCCGGGCGGCGGCGCGGCCGTCGGAGGGCTCGCAGAAGTCGACCCGGAACTGGGCGTACTTCTCCTTGTACTCCTCGCTCACCTCGTCGATGTTCCGGATCGCGGAGACCAGATCCTCGGAGGTCTTGATCAGCGGCCCGGGGGCGCGGGAGGTGAAGTCGAAGTAGAAGCCGCGCAGGGTGTCGCGGTAGTGCTCCAGGTCGTACGTGAAGAAGAGCATCGGCCGCCCGGAGTGCGCGAAGTCGAACAGCACCGAGGAGTAGTCCGTGATCATCACGTCGGCGATCAGGTAGAGGTCGGCGATGTCCGGGTAGTACGTGACGTCGTAGACGAAGCCCTGTCCGGCGCCGGGGATGGAGTCGAGGACCTTGTGGTGCTTGCGGTAGAGCAGCACGTGGTCCTCGCCCAGCTCGCGGCGGGCGGCCTCGACGTCGATCTTGTTGTCGAGCTTGAAGCGGCGTCCGCCGTAGCGCTGGTCGTCGCGCCAGGTGGGCGCGTACAGCACGACCTTCTTGCCCGCGGGGATGCCGAGCTTCTCCCGTACGGCCGCGGCGCGCTTGACGCGGTCGGGGGCGTGGAAGACGTCGTTGCGCGGGTAGCCCGCTTCCAGGACCTCGCACTGGAGGCGGAAGGAGTTGGTCATGATCGGGGTGGTGAAGGAGTTCGGCGTGATGAACAGGCTGTACTGGCGCGAGCGCTGCGGGAGGCTCGCGATGTAGGCCAGGTTCGCCTTCGGGGTGCCGAGCAGGTCGGCGCCGATGCGCTTGAGCGGGGTGCCGTGCCAGGTCTGGACGACGACCTGGCCCTCGCGGCGGACGAACCACTCGCGGATGCCGCCGTTGGTGACGACGTACCGGCTGCGGGCCAGCGCCTCGTACCACTCCCTGCTGCCCCACTCGACGCCCCGGACGCCGGGCGGCAGCACGACCTGCTGGTCGTGGACCATCGCGATGTGCTCGACCTCGGTGCCGCGGCGCTTGAGCTCCTCGTAGACCGCGCGGGGCGAGTCGGAGAACTGCTTGCCGCCGAAGCTGTTGTAGAGCACGGCCTCGCGCAGCGGCAGCTTGCGCTGCTCGGGGGTGTAGACGTCGCGCATCAGGCGCTGGCGGTAGGCGCCGCGCAGCTCGGGGTCGAGGACCGGGCCGGACTCCACGAAGATCCGGTCGAAGTCGAGCCGGTCGACGGTGTACGTACGGTGCTCGCCCCGGTGGGCCAGCGGCAGCGTGCCCACGAGGTCGGGGCGGAGCGTGACGGGGAGGTCGCGAGTGTGGTCCCACTCGGTGCGCAGGCGCAGGCGCGGCATCCAGCGGCCGGCGCGCAGCGGCACGGTGCCCTCGTAGGTGGGCATGGTGTCCGGGCGCAGACGGGCGGTGAAACGGCCGTCGGCGAACTCGACGGGCAGCGGCCGGTCCTCGTTGCGGCCGGTGTGGCGCAGGACCATCTTCATCTGCTCGGCCGGGCCGGTGTAGACGCCGGAGAGGACCAGTTCGCCCTCGGCGCTCCACTCGACGCTGTCGACGAGGGGCTGGACGGTGCGCACCTGCGGGGTGAAGTTGCCCGCGCCGTCGGTGAGGATCGCGAACTCGCGTCCCTCGGGCAGCGGGTGGACTCCGGTGACGGGCTCGGTGCCGCCCGTGGCACGGCGGGTGGTGCCGTCGGCGAAGACGATCAGCGCGCGGTACTTGCGGGGCTTGCCGGGCCCGACGCCGTCCAGGGGCAGGTCCGCGAAGTCCAGGCGGGCGGTGTGGCGGAGCCAGCCGTCGGCGCCGGTCTCGCCCTGCTGGAGCGGGAGGTCGGTGGCGAAGCCGCTCGGCTCGTGGTCGATCCGCAGGGCGGTGGGGTACTTGCCCGCGGGGGTGGTGACGCGGGAGCGCAGGGTGACGGTGAGGGTCTCGCCGTCGGCTTCCTGGGCGATGACCTCGGCGGGGACGACGTCCACGGAGAGCTTGAGCCGGTTGCGGTCGAAGCCGGCGACGAGGCGGACCCCGTCGTCGAGGACCCGGGTGTAGCTGTGTCCGGCGGCGCCCGCGTTGTTCTTGGTGATGCTGCCCACGGACATGCCGCCGGGGCGCGGGATGCCGATGCCCAGGCGCCAGGTGCCGGGCTGCCACTGGCCGCGTACCCGCAGCCGGGACGGGTCGATGCCGATCTCGAAGCCGGACCAGTCGTAGGAGTGCAGGGCGCCCTTGGCCTCGGTGGTGGCGCGGGGCTCCTGGACGGTGCGCATCCGCAGCGGGAGGGTGGAACGGCTGCCCTGGCGGCGGAGCACGGCGACGCGCAGCGAGCGCTTGCCGGTGGCCGAGGGGACGTTGGGGATGTAGGCGTACCCCTTGACGTGGAGCTTGCCGTCCTCCCAGCCCAGGTCCAGGAGCTTGCCGCGTACGGGAAGCTCGCTCCGGTTGAAGTTGCGCACCGAGGAGGGGAGCGAGGAGCTCTCGACGCCGGGCAGCTCAATGCGGGCGCGCCGCAGGCCGCGGACGGAGAAGGCTCCCGGGTTCTCGCGCTCGTAGTGCAGGAGGTCGACCAGCTCGTCGCCGCGCCCGCTGGCCGCCAGGTGCCACTTGACCCGGGCCATCGGGGAGAACTGCCGCACGACCTTGGGGGCGGCGCGGGCCAGGAAGTCCTTGGCCGCCCGGTGGAATTCGGGGCGCTCCTCGACCGGAGTCTCCGGGAAGTACTTCATGAGCCGGCTGAGCTCGTCGGGGATCGCTTCGAGGGACGCCACGGGTGGAGGGCCTTTCCGGGGGGACGTGCAGATGATGAACCCCAGGAGGACGGGGCGTTAATAAGACGCCTCCAACCGTCTCATGGTTGCCCCACAGTATGACGTGACACCTCTCACAGGACGAACCCGCCCCGGACGTCACCGGGGCGGGCAGGGGGCCCGGGGCTCCCCGGGGCGATCCGGTCAGACGCGGTGCGCCCCGGGGGTGCGCAGGGCGCCGAACACCGTGCGGCGGGCCTTGCGGACCACGCGTCGGGCGAAGGAGACGCGGGGTCCGTCCTGCGGGGCCTCGATCCGGCGGCCGCCGACCCATTCGGTGACGGTCACCGCGTAGGCCCGGTCGGGCAGGACGGAGCTCTCGCCGAAGTGCGGGTAGACGAGGTGGGGACGAGGCGGGCTCCCCCGGCGGACGAGCTCGGGCTCCTTCTTGTCGCGCAGGAACCCCGCGATGTCCAGGAGCAGATCGAGCCGGCCCTCGGCGAGACACATCAGCCGCAGCCGTTCGTTCACCTTGAGGTTGCGGCCGAGCTCCGGCGTCCAGTACGCCTTCATCAGGGGGGCGGCGAGCGCCATCTTCCGGTCGCGGACCTCGGCCTTCTGCTTCACCAGTCCGGGGCCGAACTGGGGCAGCAGGGTGATGACGAAGGGCCGCACCATCAGGGCGTCGCGCCGGGGGCCCGGGGGCACGTGCTCGGCGATGAGCCCCATGAGGGCGCGGGCCGAGTCGAAACGGCGCCGGTAACTGCCCTTCTTGGTCATCTGGTTGCGGTCCTCGCGGCCCACCAGGTAGTAGCAGGTGTAGTCGGCGACGACGGAGATCCCGTTGCCGCGCAGATACGCCTCCATGGTGAACAGGGCGTCCTCGCCGGTCTTCAGCTTCTCGTCGAACCTCATGCCCAGGCGTACGAGGAGGTCGCGCCGGAACAGTTTCTGCGCGCTCAGGGTGAATTTGACGTTGGAGGAATACAGGTCGGCGCGCTCGACGGTCTCTTTCCACATCGACTTCGCGGCACCGCGATTGACACCGACGATCTTCCCGAGCACCACGTCCGTGCCCGCCCGGTCTCCCATGGCGACCATGCGCTCCAGGGCTTCCTCGCCGAAATAGTCGTCCGCGTCGAGAAAGAAGACGTACCGGCCGCGGGCGAGATCGAGGCCCCGGTTGCGCGGGCCGCTGGGTCCGCCGGAATTCTCCTGTCGGACGACTCTCACGGGAATCGCGGTCCGGGCGGCGAACTCCTCCAGGCAGGCGCCGGTGCCGTCGGTGGAGCCGTCGTCGACCGCGACGACCTCCATGCGGCCCGCGCCGATGGTCTGCGCCTCGACGGACTCCAGGCACCGGACCAGGTAGGGCATCGCGTCATAAGCTCCGATGATCACACTGACATCGGGCTCGTCGTTCTTCCGGGGCATGTCGGCCATGTGCACCTGTCGATTTGATCACGAAAGAAGGCGGAGTGCCCGACTCTGCACCTTCTGTGCACTTACATGCCGAACGACCCGTACATCCCTCCCGAAGGAGAGACGTACGGATCGCGATCGGGGTTGCCTGCTTTTCAGCCAGTTCGATCAGATGTGCGTCGCCCGGATGTACGACGCACAGCGCGTGGACGAGCTCCCTCGCGCGGCGCTCAGCGCACGGACGAGGTCCCCTCGCTGAGGGCGCTTTCCGCCTCCGCCTCGGCCTCGGCCCTCGGCGCGGCGGGAGCGTCCGGGTCCGCCGTGGCGTCGACCTCGGCGTCCGCCTGCGGGTCGCCGGTCCCGACACCACTGGTGACGGCCTCCGCGTCCGGCACCGCCACGGCCTGCTCGCCGATCCGCTGGGCGACGCCCAGATTCCGGGCCTCGGCCTGGGCGGCCAGCGCCCGTACGGCGTCGTTGAACTGCTCCATGGAGGTCGGCTCGTCCGGCCCCAGGAGGTAGGTCTTCAGCTCGCGACGGGCGTCCGCCAGCGTGTCCGCCGCCGGGTCGGCCACCGCGGCCAGCAGCTCGTCGAGCTCATCGGCCGCGTTGGACAGGATGACCGCGGCGCGCACCGCGGTGTTCTGCCGCCTGAACTCCTCGGCGCCGAGCGCGGCGGAGTCGGTGACCGCGTACGGCTTGCCGCTCGCGATGAAGTCGGAGACCACGCTGGAGATGTCCGAAACCATGGCGTCGGACTCGTTGAAGCAGTCGTACAGCTTGGGCTGCGCGCCGGTCACCGTACGGTGCTCCCACCAGCCGAAGGAGCGCCAGTAGGCGTCGTTCCACTCGGCCCGCAGCCGTGCGGTCTCCGCCTCGCGGGCGGGGTCGGCGAGCGAGATCCGCGACTCCTCCGCGTCGTCGCCGCCCGAGCGGCCGGGGGCCGCGAGCTGCGCGAGCCGCGCCTCGATCCTGGCCAGCTCGGCCTGGGCGGCGCTCTGCCCGGCGGCGGCCGATGAGGCCTCCTTCGCCCAGCGGGGTTCGGCGGCGCGCTCGGCGGCGGCCTTCTCCAGCATCGCCCCGATCCGGGCGTTGACGGCCTTGGCCTTGGCGCTGCGGATGCCGGTGAAGGGGTGCGGCTTGTAGATGATCCGGACCGGGTCGGCGGCGTTCAGGAGCCGGCGCACGATGTTCTCGCCCGCCAGCAGCAGGGAGGTGTTGCCCGGGTTGTCGTCCCAGCCCTCCCAGGTGGGCGCGTACAGCACGGTCGGGACGGGGTTCTTGACGGCGCCCGTCCAGCTCTTGATGGGCTCCAGTTGCGGACGGCCGACCTCGACGATGTCCTGGTCGCGGACGCCCACGTCGGCCAGCGCGTAGCGGTCGCGGCCGGCCCGGCCCGCGGTCCAGACCTCGTCGTAGACCTTGGAGTACGGGTTGACGCTGGCGAGCTTGTCGCTGTCGCCGTGGCCGATGAAGACGTGCTTCATCGTCGGGACGCGCAGGATGTGGATGTTCTTGCCGACGTTGGCGGGATACAGGCAGACCCGGACGGTCGAGAGGTCCAGGTTCATCAGGTGGGTGCCGGCCGGAACGCAGAGGACCGGGACGGAGGTCTCGGCCAGCTGCGGGACGAGACCGCGCTCCCGCATGATGATCAGCGGCCGGCCCTCGACCCGGGCCATGGTCTCCAGCCACATGTTGCCCTGGTAGGCGGACTCGTTGGAGCCGGAGAAGTAGAGCACCACGGTCGGCTGGTACTCGCGCAGCCAGCTGTCGACGGCCTTGAGCACGGCGGGGGCCGGAGGCGCCAGCCGGCCGCGGCGGACGTAGGGGAAGAGCGCCCCGAGGTAGAGCAGGGCCAGCAGCAGCGTCAGAGCGACGCCCGCGTAGCCGATGGCGTCCTCACCGGTCCCGGAGGCGATCAGGATGCCCACCACGGCCGGGATGTCGAGGTGCAGCATCTTCTCGGCGGAGCGCCGCAGCAGCATGCCGGGCGGGGCGTCGGGGATGCGGACCGCGTGCAGGTCCACGTTGCGGGTGACGACCGGCATGGTCCGGCGGATCCGGATCAGGGTCGTCAACGCGCCGTGCGGCGCCTGCAGACCGTAGAAGAGCAGGAAGCAGGCCACCGCCGAGTAGAACAGCGGCTCCTCGGCGAGATCCAGCCGGGCCAGCAGCAGGATGACCATCAACTGCCGCAGCAGGAAGCGGATCGACAGCCCGGCCCGCACCTTGCCCAGGCGGTTGACCAGATAACTCCCCCGCTGGTGCAGATACCAGTCGGCGGCATACGTGACCGCGGTGGCCGCCGCGAAGAACCAGATGTGGGGAATGAGCGCGGCAAGCATGACGCAGGGATATCCCAGCCCCATCAACAACGCTGCCGCCAGTTCCGACCTGCTGCCCACACGGGCCAGGCGAATGGCTGTCGAGATCACGAAGAACCTGCTCCAGGGGGTGCCGGTTGATTCACGTATTGGCGGAAATGTGAAGGTGCTGCTTCACGCATTCGGGCCTCTGCTATCGCGCAAAGCGACAACAGAGGCCCGGAAAAGAACATTTGTCAAGAATTATTACACATCTGCTTGACGGTCCAGCACCGAGGCGAGTGCCTGCTCGAAGCCGGAGGAATCGGCGGCGCCCGCTGTCGGGTCCTGCTGCCGTACGTCGATGACGTGACCGGTCAGCGCGGAGAGCAGGACGTCCAGCGAGGTGCGCGCCACGGCCTCCGAGGAGAGCAGCGAGCCCTCGGGCTCCTGGCCGAACGCCTTGGTGCGCATCGGGGTCGCGGTGCGCTCCGGGTTCACGCAGTTGACCCGGATCCCCTCGCCCGCCCACTCGTCGGCGAGCGCCTGGGTGAGGTTGACCATGGCGGCCTTGGTGGAGGAGTAGAGGCTGTACTCGGCGCGGCCGCGGGTGTAGCTGCTGGAGGTGTAGAGCAGCAGCTGGCCCTGGGTCTCGGCGAGGTACTTGTACGAGGCGCGGGCGATCTGGACGGGCGCCAGGTAGTTGACGTTCAGGGCTTCCTGGATCGTCGTGTTGTCGGTCTCGGCCAGCTTGCCGATCCGCAGCACGCCCGCGGTGTTGATGACGTAGTCGATGCGGCCGGTCTCGCCGTACGCCTTGGAGAGCGCGTCGTCCACGTGCTCCGGGTTCTCCACGTGCGTACCGGTGGTGGAGCGGCCCAGCGCGTAGACGTGCGCACCGTAGCCCTCGGCCAGGGAGGCGATGTCGGCGCCGATGCCGTACGAACCGCCGAAGACGACGAGGGTCTTGCCGGTGAGGAGCTCCCGGTAGGCGGCCTCGTCGGCCTGGCGCGGGGCGGCGGTGGAGGCCAGCTGGAAGAGCTTGTCGGTGATGAAGACGTCGACCGGCTGGGTCACCTTCATGTTGTACTCGTCGCCCGCGACCACGTAGATCGGCACGTCGGGGAGGTACTTGAGGACCACCGAACAGTCGTCGGTGGCCTGGAAGTTGGGGTCGCCCGCCGCGACCTCGTACGCCCTGCGGATGGTGGAGAGCTTGAAGGCCTGCGGCGTCTGGCCGCGGCGCAGCCGCGAGCGGTCGGGCACCTCGGTGATGAACTCGCCGTCCTCGCCATGCGTGCGGGTCACGATGATCGTGTCCGCCGACGGGATGGCGACGTCGACGGCCTGGTACCGGTCCAGTGCGTCGACGCAGTCCGTGATCACTCGCTGTGACAGAAGAGGGCGCACCGCGTCATGGAAGAGGACGTTGCGGTCCTCACCCTCGGCGAGGCCTTCCCCGAGGGCCGCGATGGCACGCTCGGTGGTCTCGTTGCGGGTGTTGCCGCCCTCGATGATCCGGGTGACCTTGGTCAGTCCGGCCTTGGCGACGATCTTCTCGACGTCGGGCACGAAACCGGGCGCCATGAGCACGATGACGTCGTCGATGCCCTCGGCGTTCTCGAAGATGGTCAGCGTGTGCTCGATGACGGCCTTGCCGGCGATCTTCAGCAGCTGCTTGGGGATCGAGAGGCCCACGCGCTGGCCGGTCCCACCGGCGAGCACGACCGCTGTGGTCCGGGGCTTGGCTTCATGCGGCACAGACACAGACGACCTACCTTGCTATGACGGGGGAACAGTGTGATGGTCGCACTCTCCGTGACCGTCTCGCAAGGTGGACGTCGTCCGCCGCTCGTCCTGCGGATACCCGCAGTTCACCCTCTGGCCAGGGAGGTTGGGCGCTGCCGGGGTGATGCCCGGGGTGACCGACCCCACAGATGTGTTGCTCAATCCGCACATCTGCAGCACGTGCACCCGGCGTGACCGGCGGAAACCGCCGGTGCCCGGCCCCGAGGCTACCGGACGGCACGCCTCCGGAGAGACGTGCCGTCCGGCCGCCCTTTCCCGACCGGCCCGGAAACAGGCCTAGGGCCTGTCGTCAAACTGCCGTCGTCGCCCGAAGGGCGGCCGGGCGGCGCATGGTGCGTGCGATCGCAAGGCGCCGGAATGGTCTCGTAGCGGAGCTACTAGGGCATTTCGGCAACGCCGCGAGCGTGCGTGCCGGGCGTCGCCCGGCAGACGGCAGTTTGACGACAGGTCCTAGAAGGGGTCGAACTCGTCGTACTCCTTCTCCGCGTCGTCACGCTCGGAGTCGCGGTCCCGGCGGCGCTGCGCGGCGGGGCGCGGCTCCTCCAGGCGGTGGTCCTCGCCACGGCGGCCGAGCATCTCGGCGCCGGCGGTCACGGTCGGCTCCCAGTCGAAGACGACCGCGTTCTCCTCGGGGCCGATCGCGACGCCGTCGCCGGCCTTGGCCCCCGCCTTCATCAGGGAGGCCTCGACGCCGAGGCGGTTGAGCCGGTCGGCGAGGTAGCCGACGGCCTCGTCGTTGTTGAAGTCGGTCTGGCGCACCCAGCGCTCGGGCTTCTCGCCGCGCACCCGGTAGATGCCCTCGTCGTCCAGGGTGACGGTGAAGCCCGCGTCGTCGACGGCCTTGGGGCGGATGACGATGCGGGTCGCCTCCTCCTTCGGCTTGGCGGCGCGTGCCTCGGCGATGATCCCGGCCAGCGCGTAGGACAGCTCGTTGAGGCCCTTGTGCGCGATGGCGGAGACCTCGAAGACGCGGTAGCCGCGGGCCTCCAGGTCGGGGCGGATCATGTCGGCCAGGTCCTGGCCGTCCGGGATGTCGATCTTGTTGAGGGCGACGATGCGGGGCCGGTTCTCCAGGCCGCCGTACAGCCGCAGCTCCTCCTCGATCATGTCGAGGTCGGAGACGGGGTCGCGGTCGGACTCCAGGGTGGCGGTGTCCAGGACGTGCACGAGCACCGAGCAGCGCTCGACATGCCGCAGGAACTCCAGGCCGAGGCCCTTGCCCTGGCTGGCGCCGGGGATGAGCCCGGGGACGTCCGCGACGGTGTAGACGGTCGAGCCGGCGGTGACGACGCCGAGGTTCGGCACGAGGGTGGTGAACGGGTAGTCCGCGATCTTCGGCTTGGCCGCGGAGAGCACCGAGATCAGCGAGGACTTGCCCGCGCTCGGGTACCCCACGAGGGCCACGTCGGCGACGGTCTTGAGCTCCAGGACGATGTCCCGGCTCTCCCCCGGCTCGCCGAACAGCGCGAAGCCCGGGGCCTTGCGGCGGGCCGAGGCCAGCGCCGCGTTGCCGAGGCCGCCGCGGCCGCCCTGACCGGCCACGAAGGTGGTGCCGTGGCCGACGAGGTCGGCCAGCACGTTCCCGGCCGTGTCGAGCACCACGGTGCCGTCCGGCACGGGCAGGATCATGTCCTGGCCGTCCTTGCCGGAGCGGTTGTCGCCGGCGCCGGGCTGGCCGTTGGTGGCCTTGCGGTGGGGGCTGTGGTGGTAGTCCAGCAGCGTGGTCACGGACTGCTCGACGACGAGGATCACATCGCCGCCGCGTCCGCCGTTGCCCCCGTCGGGGCCTCCCAGCGGCTTGAACTTCTCACGGTGGACGGAGGCGCAGCCGTGGCCTCCGTTACCCGCGGCGGCATGCAGCTCGACGCGGTCCACGAAGGTGGTCATGGTTGGTGCCTCCAGGTACAGCAGGAAAATACGGAATTGTCTCTGTCGTAACACGCCGAGGGCGGACCCGCTTCCCCGTTCGCCGGGAAAGCTGAGATCCGCCCTCGGAAGGTGCTGTGTGTCGTTCTGCGCGCGTCGGGAAACTCAGACGGCGAGCGGAACGATGTTCACGACCTTGCGGCCACGGTGCGTGCCGAACTCCACCGCACCGGCAGTCAGCGCGAACAGCGTGTCGTCGCCGCCACGGCCGACGCCCGAGCCGGGGTGGAAGTGGGTGCCGCGCTGGCGGACCAGGATCTCACCGGCGTTGACGGCCTGACCGCCGAAGCGCTTCACGCCGAGCCGCTGAGCATTGGAATCGCGCCCGTTCCGAGTGGAAGATGCGCCCTTCTTGTGTGCCATGTGTTCTCAGTCCCTTACTTCGCAGCCGCGGGGATGCCGGTGACCTTGATCGCCGTGTACTGCTGGCGGTGACCCTGGCGACGGCGGTAACCGGTCTTGTTCTTGTAGCGAAGGATGTCGATCTTCGCGCCCTTGTGGTGGTCCACGATCTCGGCCGTGACCTTGATGCCGTCCAGCACCCACGGGTCGCTGGTGACCGCGTCACCGTCGACAACGAGCAGGGTCGAGAGCTCGACCGTGTCGCCAACCTTGGCAGTGGAAATCTTGTCAACCTCAACGATGTCGCCGACAGCTACCTTGTGCTGGCGACCACCGCTGCGCACGATGGCGTACACGCGGATCTCTCTCTCGCTCGGAACGGATCCCCTGATGCCAGCCGCTCGCACGGGCCGGGGCCCGGGACGATCCGGAAGGATGAGCGGCCTCTCCTGGCGGCGGCGCGAACACCGACCGTGACCGGGAGGGATGTGCTCAGGGGTAGGCGCGTTAAGGAAACACACCGAGGGTCAAGGTTACGGGGCGGGGGTGTGGGGGTCAAACCGAGTCCGGTCACCCCCAGGGCGTGGCATTCCCCCTGCACACCTGGCCGTCGCACGCGCCACCGGCTCCGGCGACACGGGTGCCTGTCGTGCGGCGCCCCCACCACTGCCCACACCGAAAGAGGCGGGATCCCGGCGTGGTCGTATGCTCGCCGGACAGAACGGATCAGGTGTATCTCCCGGAAGGCGCCGTACGTGAACTACAGGGTCCAGCCCACCGCCCAGGTCGACGAGACCGCCGAGATCGGGGCCGGCTCCAGCGTCTGGGAGCTGGCCCAGATCCGCGAGGGGGCCAAGCTCGGTGAAGGCTGTGTCGTCGGCCGGGGCGCGTACGTCGGCACCGGTGTGCGCATCGGCGACAACGTGAAGCTGCAGAACTACGCCCTCGTGTACGAGCCCGCAGAGCTCGGCGACGGCGTCTTCGTCGGCCCCGCCGTCGTCCTCACCAACGACCACAACCCCCGCTCGGTCGCCCCGGACGGCAAGCAGAAGCGCGGCGGCGACTGGGAGGCCGTGGGGGTGAAGGTCGCCGAGGGCGCCTCGCTCGGCGCCCGCTCGGTCTGTGTCGCGCCGGTCCGGATCGGCCGGTGGGCCATGGTCGCGGCCGGCGCCGTCGTCACCAAGGACGTCCCGGACTTCGCCCTGGTCGTCGGCGTGCCCGCCCGGCAGATCGGCTGGGTCGGCCACAGCGGGGTCCGCCTGGTCGCGCGCGAGGGCGAGCCGGGGGTGTGGGAGTGCCCGCAGAGCGGGGTGCTGTACGAGGAGAAGGACGGGGTGCTGTCCGAGCGCTGAGCGTCGTCCGGTGAGGGCGGGCACCCTGCCGGGTGCCCGCCCTCACCTCACTTCACTTCCGGACGGCTCAGCCGCCGATGACGACGCGGCGTACGCCGGCCCAGTTGGCCGGGTCCGTGGTGCGGCGGCCGTCGACCAGGACGCGGACGTCCGGGAGGTCGGCGGCGGACAGCTCGCGGTACTCGGCGTGGTCGGCCTGGAGCACCGCGGCGGTGACGGCCTGGCTCTCGTGCGGGACGAGGCCGAGGGCGGTCAGCTCCTCGGGGGTGTACATCGGGTCCGAGACAAACGGCACCGCGCCGCGCGCCTTCAGGGACTCGACGACGCCGAAGACGCCGGAGAACGCGGTCTCCTTGACGCCGCCGCGGTAGGCCGCGCCCAGCACCAGGACCCCGACGCCGTCCAGGTCGCCGTAGGCGGCGGCCAGCAGGTCGACGGCGTACGCGGGCATCGCGGCGTTGGCCTCGCGGGCCGAGCGCACGACGGTCGCCTCCGGGTCGTTCCACAGGTACATCCGCGGATAGATCGGGATGCAGTGGCCGCCGACGGCGATGCCGGGCTGGTGGATGTGGCTGTAGGGCTGGCTGTTGCAGGCCTCGATGACCTTCTTGACGTCGATGTCGTTCTGGTCGGCGAACCGGGCGAACTGGTTGGCCAGGCCGATGTTGACGTCGCGGTAGGTGGTCTCGGCGAGCTTCGCCAGCTCGGAGGCCTCCGCCGTGCCGAGGTCCCAGACGCCGTTGGGGCGGGGCAGGTCCTCGCGCTCGTCGAAGTCGAGAACGGCCTCGTAGAAGGCGACGCCGCGCTCGGCGGACGCCTCGTCGATGCCGCCGACGAGCTTGGGGTAGCGGCGCAGGTCGGCGAAGACCCGGCCGGTGAGGACCCGCTCCGGGGAGAAGACCAGGTGGAAGTCCTCGCCGGGGGTCAGGCCCGAGCCCTCGGCCAGCATCGGCGCCCAGCGGGTACGGGTCGTGCCGACCGGCAGCGTGGTCTCGTAGCTCACCAGGGTGCCGGGCTTCAGGCCTGCCGCGATGGCCTTGGTCGCGGCGTCCATCCAGCCGAAGTCGGGGGTGCCCTCGGCGTCCACGAAGAGCGGGACGACGACCACGACGGCGTCGGACGCGGCGACCGCGGCGGTGGTGTCCGTCGTGGCGGAGAGCAGGCCCGCGCCGACGGTCTCCTTGAGCTTGACGTCGAGGTCGTGCTCACCGGGGAACGGCTCGGTGGCCGCGTTGACGAGTTCGACGACCTTCTCGTTGACGTCCGCGCCGATGACCTTGTGGCCCTTGGCGGCGAACTGCACGGCGAGCGGAAGTCCGATCTTGCCGAGCGCGACTACACAGATATTCATCGGGTTACTTCCTCTTCGACCTGGACAGCGTGCGGCGCAGCCGTGCACCCACGCCGGACTTCGGTTCCCGCAGTGGGGCCGTCGTGATCACGAGTCGGCCCTTGCCGTTGGTGTTCGCCGCCACGCGGTGGGGGTCGGCACTCCCCCAGCGGCGCGCCAGCGGCATCGGCTGCCCCTCGGTGCGGACCGGGATCTCGTACGGGGAGCCCGCCACGTCCACGTAGAGGCGGACGCCCCTCTTGGCCCGCGCGGGTGCGAGCGGGATACGGGCGGTCAGCAGGGTGCCGCCGTCCTCGGCCGCGTCGGCGGTGAGCGTGCCGCTGCGCTTCGGGCGAGCGGCGTCCGCCGGGAGCTTGCGCGCGCCGGCCTTGTCCGCGCTCTCCGGCATGGCGCCCTGGGCCAGGGCGACGACGGCCGAGGACGTGTCGCCGCTGACGCCGACGCGCAGCCTCACGACGCAGGACAGCTCCGTGCCGTGCTGCTCCCAGTCGGCCGACTCCAGTCGCGTACCGGCGGAGAGGCGGCCCGACACCGTCTCGCCGAGCACCTCGTAGTACCGGTCGTCGAGGCCGACGGCCGCGTCACGGAATCCGGGGTAGGCGGCGAAGGCCCGGTCGCCCTCCAGCAGGAAGGGCGGCGCCCCGTGCTCGGTCTCCTCCGCGATGGCGCGGGTGAGCTCCTCGACGGCGCCGCTGCGGGCGAGACCGAAGCGCACCCGGCGCTTGACCCCGGTGCCGTCGCGCAGGCCGTCGGTGAAGTGGGCGTCCACCAGCGCGCCGACGCCCTCACACACCCGGCGGCGGGTGTCGAGGTCGAGGGCGGGGAAGTCCTTCTGCAGGAGCTTGGTGAGCTCCCAGTCGAAGTGCCGCTTGAGCACGGCGTCGCGCTTCGGACCGGCGGGGATCAGGTCGGCGGTGTGCTGCACGATCCGCTCGACGCAGTGGAGCCTGGCCAGGTGGTTCGCCCGGTAGGTGATGTTGCTGGCGTCGCCGCGCTTGACCGCGTAGTAGCAGGTGTAGTCGGAGATCACGGAGATCTTCCGGGCCCGGACGCACGCTTCGATCGTGAACGGCTGGTCGCTGCCGACCGGCATGTCCTCGGGAAAGCGGAGCCCGTGCTTCTCCACCAGCTCCCGGCGGAAGAGCTTGGTGTTGGCCAGGGTGAAGGGCAGCTCGGAGTCGTCGAGGGTGACGTCCCGGTTGCCGGTGTACAGCTTCTGGTGGACGTAGCGCCCGTTCGTGCCGACCATCTTGCCGACGACCACGTCGGACTCGTTGGCGTCGGCGCAGGCGACCATCCGCTCCAGTGCCTCTTCGCCGAGGTAGTCGTCCGCGCCTATGAAGTAGACGAAGCGGCCGGTGGCCACGTCCAGCGCCCGGTTACTGGGTGCGGCGGGTCCCCCGGAGTTCGGCTGGTGGATCACCCTCACCACGTCGGGGTGGAGACCGGCGAACCGGTCCAGCTCCGCACCGCTGCCGTCGGTCGATCCGTCGTCGACGGCCACGACTTCCAGGCGGTCCGGCCCGATGCTCTGCTGGACCAGGGAGTTCAGGCACTCCGTCAGGTAGGGCATCGTGTTGTAGACCGCGACGACGACGGTGACATCGGGCTCTCGGGTCATGCCATCACCTGGGAGCTCGGCTTCTCCGTCTTCACCGGCATCGCTCCGGCGAGCCGCGTGTAGACGCCGTCCAGGACCTCGGCCTGAGCCTCCCAGGTCCACTGCTCCAGCAGCCCCTCGCGTTCGTAGGCGGCACGGTACTTCACCGGTTCGGCAAGCACGGACTTGACCGCCCGTACGTAGTCGGAGACATCCTCCGCGGTGAACACCTCGCCCTGACCGGTCCGGGCGACCATCTCCCCCATCGTCTTGACGTCGCTCACCACGAACGGCAGACGGGCGTGGGAGTACTCGAAGAACTTGGTGATCAGGGCGATCTCGTGGTTCGGCCAGTGGTGGATGGGAATGACGCCCACGTCCGCCGCGGACAGGAAGGGGACCACCTGGTAGTGCGGAACGTACGGCAGGATGTGCAGCCGTTCGGTGACGCCCAGGTCGGCGGCGCGCTCCTTGAGTTCCTGCATGTACGCCGAGTTCGGCCGCAGGACGACGAAGGCCACGTGCGTATCGGGGAGCTGGGGAAGTGCCTCGATCATGATGTCGAGGCCGCGCTGCGGCGCCGCGGCGCCGCTGTAGACCGCGAGCGGGACGTCCGGACCGATGCCGCACAGCTCTCGCAGGTCGGGCACCGGCTCGGCGGCCTGCTCCGGCGAGATCTCGGCGTCCGGTGCGTTGAGCACCACCTCCGGCAGCGCCTTCAGGCCGTGGCCCTCGACCAGCATCTCGGCCAGGGTGCTGGAGACCGTGGTGACGGCGTCGGCGTACCGCGCGTACTCCCGCTCGTGCCCGCACTGCGCGATGTGCCAGCGCGGGTGGGGGTTCCACGGCTTGATACCGGGCAGGAACTCGTGCACGTCCCAGAGGAGTTTGACCTTGCGTCCCTTGGATTCGGCACGCAGCTTCGCCCGCGCGGCCACGCCGAGCATGCGGAAGTCGTTGGCGTGGATCACGTCCGGTTCGAGTCGATCGATGACCTTCCCATAGGCCAACTCGAAGTCCCACAGGGCCGGGTCGAGGCGTCGCCAGGCCCGGTCGCCCATGGTCCGGACCCAGAAGGCCGTGGTGAAACGGTCCAGGGGCGATTCCATGCTCTTGCGACGCTGTGCCAGCGCCTCGGTGCGGCCTGCCCGGAAGTGCACCCACTTGTTCAGCGCCTTCGCCAGCAGGCGCGGCGGCACCAGACGCGCGGCGCCCAGCGACGACTTGCCGCGCTTGGCCTCGACGCTCCGGACGTTCAACTCGGCGCGCCATGCCTTCATCCGCTGCTTGCGGTACTCCGCGAGCGGACCGGGCGGGTACGCGAGAGGTGAACGCAGCAAGGCCCTGCGGTACTCGTGACGGCGGCGATGCAGGGGCGTCGGCACACTCAGCAGGCGGACCTCGGCGGCACCGAGCCACCACTTCTGGCTCTTCTTGGTGGGCGACTTACCCAGGAGCACCACGTCCCAGCCGGCCTCCGCCGCCGAGCGGGCTTCCTTCTGCACCCGGGAATCGCCATTGACGCCGTTGTCGACGAGCATGACGATCTTTCCCCGGGAACTGCGCTCCGGCCTAGCGGCCGAGCTGTCAATCGCCATGACGAGCGGGCTCTCCTGTCTCGAATACGACGGTCCGGCCGCGGTTGGCCGAGTCGAGCAGCGATGTCGCCACCTCGACCGTACGAAGCCCCTGGCGGAGCGTGCAAATGTCGGCGGGCTTGCCCTGCACAGCGTCGCGGAAGAGCTCGTGCTCGACAAGCAACGGCTCGCGCTTGGGGATGGCGTAACGAATCATGTCGCCCTCGGAGACCCCGCGGAAGGCGCGCAGCGCCTCCCACTCGGTGGTGACCGCGGCGTTGGAGTGGAAAGTGAGGTCGGCGGTGAGGGTGTCGGCGATGAAGCAGCCGCGCTCGCCGGTGACCGAGGTGAACCGCTCCTTGAGCGGGCTCAGCCAGTTGACCAGGTGGTTGACCATCGTGCCGTCGGACAGCTGGCCCACGGCGGAGACCATGTCCTCGTGCTTGCGGCCGGACTTGGAGACGGTGTGGGCGGCGATCGAGGTGTACGTCTGGCCGGTGACCCAGCCCGTCAGGTCGATGTCGTGGGTGGCGAGGTCCTTGACCACGCCGACGTCGGCGATCCGGTGCGGGAAGGGGCCCTGGCGGCGGGTGACGACCTGGTAGACGTCGCCCAGCTCGCCGGCCTCCAGGCGGGCGCGGAGCGAGAGCAGGGCCGGGTTGCAGCGTTCGATGTGGCCGACGCCGGCCACCAGGCCGCGCGACTCGAACGCGTCGACGAGGCGGCGGGCGCCCTCGACGGTGTCGGCGAGCGGCTTCTCGATCAGGGCGCTGACGCCGGCGTCGGCGAGCTGGAGGCCGACCTGCTCGTGCAGCCCGGTCGGGCAGGCCACGACGGCGTAGTCGATGCCGAGGGCGAGGAGCTCCTCGACGGTGGCGAGGACGGGGGCGCCCTGGGCCCAGCCGTTCTTGTCGCCCATCGGGTCGACGACGCCGACCAGGTCGACGCCCTCCAGGCTCGCGAGGACGCGGGCGTGGTGGCGGCCCATGGAGCCGAGGCCGATGAGCCCGGCCTTCAGTGCGGCGCTCACAGGTTCTCCCCCAGGGAGTTCACGGCGGCGGCGATGCGCGCCAGGTCGCCCTCGGTGAGCGAGGGGTGGACGGGGAGCGAGACGACCTCGGCGGCGGCCCGCTCGGTCTCGGGCAGGTCCCAGGTGCGGCCGGCCTTCTGGTCCGGCTCCCAGTAGGGCTTGAGCCGGTGGATCGGCGTCGGGTAGTAGACCGCATTGCCGATGCCCGCCTCGGTGAGCTTCGCCATCGCGGCGTCCCGGTCACCGCTGATCCGCACGGTGTACTGGTGGTAGACGTGCCGGGCGCCCTCGGCCACCGGCGGCGTGGTGACGGCCGGGGCGGTGATGTGCGCGTCGAGGTACGCGGCGTTGGCACGGCGCTGCTCGGTCCAGCCCTCGACCTTGCCGAGCTGTACGCGGCCGACGGCGGCGGACACGTCGGTCATCCGCATGTTGGCGCCGACGATCTCGTTGGCGTAGCGCTGCTCCATGCCCTGGTTGCGCAGCAGGCGCAGGGTGCGGGCCAGTTCGGCGTCGGCCGTGCTGACCATGCCGCCCTCGAGGGAGTGCATGTTCTTGGTCGGGTAGAAGCTGAAGGTACCGCCCGCGCCGAACGCGCCGACGGGGGTGCCGTTCAGCGCCGCGGCGTGGGCCTGGCAGGCGTCCTCGACCACGGCGAGCTTGTGCCGGTCCGCGATGGGCATGAGCTTGTCCATCGCCGCGGGGTGGCCGTAGAGGTGCACCGGCATGATCGCGGCGGTGCGCGGCGTGATCGCGGCTTCGACCGCCGCCGGGTCGAGGCCGAAGCTGCCCGGCTCGATGTCGGCGAACACCACGTCGGCACCGACGAGGCGGACCGCGTTCGCGGAGGCCGCGAAGGAGAACGAGGGGACGATCACCTCGTCGCCGGGGCCGACTCCCAGGGCGAGCAGCAGCAGGTGAAGGGCCGATGTGCCCGAGTTGACGGCGACACAGTGCCGGTCGTCGACCAGGCGCGAGAAGCCTTCCTCGAAAGCCGCGACTTCCGGGCCCTGGACGACGCGACCGCTGCGCAGCACGCGTACCGCGGCCTCGATCTCGTCTTCCCCGATGACGGGGCGGGCAGCAGGAATCGGCTGCTCGTTGATGCTCGTCATGAACGTCCTCCTTGAACACCGCAAGAGCTCGTTACCAGGCAGAGCTCCGAGGTGCGGGACGTCTTACCGAGGTCGCGCGTAACCCCACCGGCACAATGCCGACGCCCTGCCGAGGAATCCGACCCGGTCGGTATCGTCGCCGGGCCTTGTCACCAACCGTAGTTTCGTGAAGAACGCTCACACGCATGGCAACCGTCGTCACATTATCAGGGATTTCTCGACCCATTTCGGGCTCGTTAACCGGCTCTTGCATCAGTTCTGAAACAAAGCAGGTGTCCCGCCCCCGACGTGCTCGGAGCGGGACACCCGATGATGAACAACCGGTTACGGATTCATCGGTTTGCCGGCGGCTCGCCCTCCGTGGAGGACGTGGAGGCCGTCACGGACGGCGACGACTGCTCGGCGGCGACGGTCTTCTTCGTCGCCTTCTTCGCGGTCGCTTTCGCCGTCGTCTTCTTGGCTGCGGTCTTCTTCGCGACGGTCTTCTTGGCCGCCGCCTTCTTTGCCGGAGCCTTCTTGGCGGCGGCCTTGCGGGCCGTCTTCTTCGCCGGGGCCGGCTCGGCGGATTCCGTCGTTCCGGTGGATTCCGCTGATCCCTCGGGGGCCTGGCCGTCGGAATCCGGAGCCTTCTCCTCCGGTGCCGACGCGACCACGACGGTCCCCGCGTCGTCCGACCCGGTGGGCGAGCCCGCCGGAGCCGTGACCTTGCGGGTCGCCCGGCGCCGGGCACGCGGCGGTGCGGCCACGGGGGCCTCGGCCTCGGGGGCCTTCTCCTCCGGGACCTCGGGGGCGGGCGCCTCGACGACCGGGTCCTCGACCGCGACCGGGTCCGTGGTGGGCTCGGCCGGCTGGACCGGCTCCGGGGCCTCGGCCTGCTTCGGCGAACCCGCCGGGGCGGTCGCCTTACGGGTGGCCCGGCGGCGCGGGCGCCCTTGGGGCGCGGCCTCGACCGGAGCCTCGGGGGCTTCCGCGACCGGGATCTCGGCGGGCGTGTCGAGGACCGGCTCGGGCCGGGTCTCGACGACGGGGGCCTCGACGGCCGGGGCGGGCGCCTCGGCCTTCGGAGCGCCGGCCGGGGCCGACGCCTTGCGGGAGGCCCGACGGCGGCCGCGGCCGCGCGTGGCGGCCGCCTCGGCCTCGGCGGGGCTGCTGTAGAACTCGTCGTCGGCGACCGGCTCCAGGTCCGCCAGGGACACCGGAGCGGCGACCTCGGCGGCCAGCTCGGCCTCGGTCTCGGTCTCGACGGGCTCGGCCGCATGGTCGTCGGAGCCGTGACCGTGGTCGTGCTCGTGACCGTGCTCGTGGTCCTGGCCCGCGCCGCCGCGGCCGCGCTTCTTGGACTTCTTGCCGCCGCCACCGCCACCGCCACCGCCGCCGACGGACGTCGGCTGCTCCATGTGGACGATGACACCGCGCCCGTTGCAGTGGACACAGGTCTCGGAGAAGGACTCCAGCAGCCCCTGGCCCACCCGCTTGCGGGTCATCTGGACCAGGCCCAGCGAGGTGACCTCGGCGACCTGGTGCTTGGTGCGGTCGCGGCCCAGGCACTCCAGGAGCCGCCGCAGCACCAGGTCCCGGTTGGACTCGAGCACCATGTCGATGAAGTCGACGACGACGATGCCGCCGAGGTCGCGCAGCCGCAGCTGACGCACGATCTCCTCGGCCGCCTCCAGGTTGTTCTTGGTGACGGTCTCCTCCAGGTTGCCGCCCTGGCCGGTGAACTTGCCGGTGTTGACGTCGACGACGACCATCGCCTCGGTCTTGTCGATCACCAGCGAACCGCCGCTGGGCAGGTAGACCTTGCGGTCCAGCGCCTTCATCAGCTGCTCGTCGATGCGGTACGTCGCGAAGACGTCGACCTCGGAGGTCCAGCGCGACAGCCGCTCCGTCAGGTCGGGCGCGACGTGCGCCACGTAACCGTGGATGGTCTCCCACGCCTCGTCGCCACTGACGATGACCTTGGAGAAGTCCTCGTTGAAGATGTCGCGGACGACCCGGACGGTCATGTCCGGCTCGCCGTAGAGCAGCGTCGGCGCGTTGGAGCCGCTGGTGCCCTTCGCCTTCTTCTGGATGTCCTCCCACTGCCCCTGGAGCCGCTCGACGTCACGGCGCAGCTCGTCCTCGCTCGCGCCCTCGGCGGCGGTGCGCACGATGACGCCCGCGTCCTCGGGGACGATCTTCTTGAGGATGGCCTTGAGGCGCGAGCGCTCGGTGTCGGGCAGCTTGCGGCTGATCCCGGTCATCGAGCCCTCGGGCACGTAGACGAGGTAGCGGCCGGGCAGCGAGACCTGGCTGGTCAGCCGCGCGCCCTTGTGGCCGATCGGGTCCTTGGTCACCTGGACCAGGACCGACTGGCCGGACTTGAGCGCGGTCTCGATGCGGCGCGGCCCGTGGGCCATGCCGAGCGCCTCGAAGTTGACCTCACCGGCGTACAGGACGGCGTTGCGGCCCTTGCCGATGTCGACGAAGGCGGCCTCCATGGA
Organism: Streptomyces sp. NPDC020884; assembly: GCF_044333935.1. Lineage (NCBI taxonomy): Bacteria > Bacillati > Actinomycetota > Actinomycetes > Kitasatosporales > Streptomycetaceae > Streptomyces > Streptomyces sp. NPDC020884. The sequence continues at coordinate 1,007,362 of NZ_JBIRRY010000001.1, forward strand.
CGGCAGCACGTTCTGGACCTTGCCCAGGTAGACGTTGCCGACGTAGCTGGTGGCCTGCTCCTTGTTGACGTAGTGCTCGACGAGCACGTTGTCCTCGAGGACGCCGATCTGGGTGCGCTCGCCGTTCTGGCGGACGACCATCACGCGCTCGACGGCCTCGCGGCGGGCGAGGAACTCCGCCTCGGTGATGATCGGGACCCGGCGGCGGCCCTGCTCGCGGCCCTCGCGGCGGCGCTGCTTCTTGGCCTCCATACGGGTCGAGCCCTTGATGGACTGGACCTCGTCGAAGCCGGTGCCCGGCTCGCGCTCCTCCTTCTTGCGGGGCTCGCGGACCTTGACGACCGTGCGCTCCGGGTCGTCGGTGGTGCCCTGGTCGGCCTCGGCGGCGGCGTCACCGCTGCGGCGACGGCGACGGCGGCGACGGCGGCTGCTGCTCGACCCGGATGCCGAGGAGTCGTCGTCCTCGTCGCCCTCGTCGGCGGCGTCCGGGGTCTCGTCCTCGGAGCGGGGCTCATCGGAGCGGGACGGCGCGGGCGCCTCGTCGGCGTTCTGCTCGTCGTCCGTGTCGTTGGCCTCGCCACGACGGCGGCGGCGGCCGCCACGGCGACGGCGGCGCGAGGGCCGGTCGCCGTACTCGTCGGTGTCCTCGCCCTCGTGCTCGTCCGCCTCGGCCTCGGGGGCCTCCTCGACGGGCTGCTCGGCAGGGGCCTCCACAGGGGCGGCGGGCTCGGCGGCCTGCTCGGTCCCGTCGGCCTCGCCACGGCGGCGGCGACGGCGACGCGAGCCGCCCTGCGGCGCGGCCTCGGCGGGCGCGGGGGCCTGCTCGGCCTCGGCGGTCTGCTGCTCCTCGGCCTCCTCGACCTCGTCGTACGCGGAGGAGGAACCGACCGCGGCAGCGGCGGCGGCCGCGGTCTCGGGGGTCTGGAACATCGGCTCGGCGAAGACCGGGGCCTGGAAGACGGCGACGGCGGGGCGCGACGCGCGCCGGCCCTTGCGGGTCGGCTCCTCGGTCTTCGCGGTGAACTCGGGGCGGCCGGCGGCGGCGGTGGCCCGGCGGCGCTGGCGGCCGCGCGGGGCGGCCTCCTCGACCTCGTCCACCTCGGCGGCGAGCTCCTCGGCGACGGCGGCGGGCAGGCTCTCGCCGGTCCCGACGGGCTCCGCCGCGAGGTCGGCGGACGCGAGCGGCTCGGCGGGCTGCGGCGTGCCGGCGGGCGCGGTCGCCTTGCGGGACGCGCGGCGGCGGCTGCGCGGGGCCGGGGACTCCTCCGCGGCCTCCGCCTCGGCGGGCGCGGCGGCGGCCGGCTCGGCCGCCGGCTCGGTGACGGGCTGGGCGGTCTGCGGCGTACCGGCCGGGGCCGAAGCACGGCGGCGGGCACGGCCGCGGGGGGCCTCCACGGGCTCCGCCGCGGTGACGGCGGCGGGCTCCTCGACGGGCTCGGCGGCCTTGGCGGGCTCGACCACGACGGCGGCCTCGGCGGCCTCCGGGGCGCCCGCGGGGGCGGTGGCCTTGCGGGAGGCGCGACGGCGGCGGGGCGCCGGGGCCTCGTCGGGGATCTCCACGGCGACCTCGGTCTCTTCCTCGGGGTCGGACTCGGGGGCGGCCTCGGCCGGGGCCTCGACGACCGGGGCGGGGGCCTCGGCGGCCTCCGGCGCACCGGCCGGGGCGGTCGCCTTGCGGACCGCGCGGCGACGGGTGCGCGGCGCGGGTGCGGCGGGCTCCTCCTCGGCTGCGGGCTGCTCGGCGACCGGGGTGGCCTCGGTGGCCTGGGCGGGCTCGGTGTTCTCCACCGGCTCCGGGGCGCCTGCGGGCGCGGTGGCCTTACGCACGGCGCGGCGGCGCGTACGGGCGGGCGGGGCGGTCCCGGTGACCGCTTCTCCGGGCGTGTCGTCCGCGGCCTGGGCGGCGGACTCTTCGGCCGGTATGGCCGGCGTGACGTCCTCGGCGGGGGCTACGGCCGCGCCGGGCGGGCCCGCCGGGCGGGAGGCCGCGCGGCGCCGGCGGCGCGGGGGAAGCTTGTCCCCGGGGGTGTTGTCTTCGTTGTTCCCGGTCGTGCCGGGTTCGTTCGGCTGAGGCATGCGGGCGGTTCTCCCGTCGTGCTCCCGGGCGCCGCGTCTGATTCCGGTCCGGCACGGTCCGCAGTGGTGCGATACCGCCGTCCGGGGCGCGGGCGCCGCACGGGAACTGATGTCTGGCTCGCCGGTTCCGTATGCGGTGTGCGTACGGCCTGGCGAAAGTCTTGTGGGTCAGTGCGCGGCCCGACCCAGGTGGCTCCCGAGTCGGAGGGCTGCGCTACAACGACCGCCTTACGCGGAACCTGCACCTTCCGGCGCCGTCGCGACGGCTGCCCCGGCGACCGCGGAATGTGCGGTCGGGGCGGCCTCGCGGTCGGGCGCGAGCGGGTCGGTCACCGTGCCGGACTCCTCGTCGAAGAGCCCCTGCGCCAGCCTCGTCACCGCAGCGGGGACGGGCGGCGCCAGGTCGGCCACAGCTCGGAGACCGGACAGGACGTCGTCGGGTCGCACGGCAGGTGTCACGTGCCGAACAACCAGGCGCAGTATCGCACAGGGCCGCTCGCCCGGCCTATCGGCCGGATCGTCGACGACCCTCAGGTCGGCGACCGCGGCACGGGCGTCGAACGTCCGGATGCCGTTCTTGGCCTTGCGCTGGACCTCCACGGTCTCGGCGTCGTTGAAGGCGGCCACGGCCGCGCGGACGTCCTCGGGGTCGACGCCGTCCAGGCGCATCTCCCAGACGGAGGCGGTGAGCCGCTCGGCGAGGCCCGAGGTGCGGGCCTCCACCGCGTCGATGATGTCGAGGCCGTCCGGCAGCGAGTCGTCGAGCAGTTCGCGCAGGACGCCGGGGTCCCGCGCCTCGGTGAGGGCGATCTCCAGGAACTCCGCCTCGCTGCCCGTGCCGGTGGGTGCGGCATTGGCGTAGGAGACCTTGGGGTGGGGGGTGAAGCCCGCCGAATACGCCATCGGCACCTCGGAGCGGCGCAGTGCCCGCTCGAAGGCCCGCTGGAAGTCTCGGTGGCTGGTGAACCGGAGGCGGCCGCGCTTGGTGTAGCGCAGGCGGATGCGCTGCACTGCCGGTGCGGGCGGCGGGCCTTCGGGCTGTCGCTTGCCCAGTGGTTCTTCTCCTCGGTGCGGGGCGGGCGCGGTGGCGCGCCGCCCACGAAATTCGGGTGGCCCCGGGTGCCGCTCCGGCTCACCCCTGCTTGACGAGTTTCTCGCCGACCAGAGGGGTCTCGGACGCCTGCGCCGCGCTGGGGACAGTCGTTGTACTACCCAGAGTACGCGCAGGGACCCCCAGCGGTTCCCGCGACCGTGCGCCGTCCGCGCCGCCGACCAGCGCCCGCCAGGCGTCACGGCGGGCCTGCCGCACGGTTTCCCGGGCGGTCGCGAGGGCCGCGCGGGCGGCCCGGCCCGCCTCGGCGGCGGCGCGCCGGGCCGGGGCCCACACGGAGTCGCGCACGAAGTGGCCGAGGGGGGTGCACACGGTGCGGTACGCCCAGGAGACGGGAGCGCCGACGAGGTACCAGGCGATCGTGGCGAGGGCCCGGCCGACGGCCCGGGAGACGTATCCGGCGACCCGCCAGGCGACCTCGAACGCGGCGGCGATCTCCCGGCCGACCGGGGCGAGGATCCGGCGGTACGCCCAGGAGGCGGGGGCCACGAGCAGCGTCATCACCAGCCAGGCGACCGCGATGCCCAGGCCGCGCCCGGTGGCCGCGATCCCCCGCCAGACCTGGCCCAGGACCCAGGCCGTGCCCCGCCACAGCACGTCGAGGACCCAGGCCGTGCCCTGCCACAAGGTGCCGAGGACCCAGGTGGTCCCCCGCCACAGCGTGTTCAGGACCCAGGCCGTGCCGCGGCCGACCGGGGTGAGGACGGTCTCGTACAGCCACACCAGCGGGACGATCAGGCCGTAGCGCACCACCGGGACGATCACGAAGCGCCACAGGCCCGCCACCGGCCGGACGGCGAGCGTGTTCAGCAGCAGGACCAGGCCGGTCCCGAGGCCGCGCGCCGCCGGGGCGAGCAGGGCGGTGCCGATCCACCGCAGTCCGTGGCCCAGCGGGGTGAGGACGTTTCCGTACAGCCATACCGCCGGCGCCGCGATGCCGTAGCGGGCGACGGGGACGACGACGTACCGCCACAGGCCGACCCAGGGCCAGAGGAGAAGGGCGACGGCCAGCCAGGCGGCGGCCTTGCCGAGGGGGACCAGGACCCAGGTGTACAGCCAACCGAGCGGGGTCAGCACGAGCGTGTCGAGGAGCCGGGCCAGGGCCCGGCCCAGCGGGCGCAGCAGGATGCGGTCGGCGGCGTGCCAGCCGGCCGCGAGCACGTCCCAGACCATCCGGACGGGCAGCACCACGACCAGGACCACGATCCGCACCGGAATCCTGATCAGCGTGGTCAGAATGGCCTCGCCGGGCTCGTACCCCTGGGGGGCCTGGTGCTTGCCGTAGTCCATGCCGTCAAGGACGCGTCAGCCCCGGTCCGGGTTGCCGGACCGGGGCTGACGTCACCGTGTCGTCACATGGAGCGGGCTACTTGTTCACCACGCTGAGCGGCAGGAGCTTCTTGCCGGTCGGGCCGATCTGGATGTCCAGGTCGAGCTGCGGGCAGACGCCGCAGTCGAAGCAGGGGGTCCAGCGGCAGTCCTCGACCTCGGTCTCGTCGAGCGCGTCCTGCCAGTCCTCCCAGAGCCAGTCCTTGTCCAGGCCGGAGTCGAGGTGGTCCCAGGGCAGGACCTCCTCGTAGGTGCGCTCGCGGGTGGTGTACCAGTCGACGTCGACCCCGAACTCGGGCAGCGTCTTCTCGGCGCAGTTCATCCAGAGGTCGTAGCTGAAGTGCTCGCGCCAGCCGTCGAAGCGGCCGCCGGACTCGTAGACCGCGCGGATGACGGAGCCGACGCGGCGGTCGCCGCGCGAGAGGAGGCCCTCGACGATGCCGGGCTTGCCGTCGTGGTAGCGGAAGCCGATGGAGCGGCCGTACTTCTTGTCGCCGCGGATCTTGTCCCGGAGCTTCTTCAGCCGGGCGTCGGTGTCCTCGGCGCTGAGCTGCGGGGCCCACTGGAAGGGGGTGTGCGGCTTGGGCACGAAGCCGCCGATGGAGACCGTGGCGCGGATGTCGTTCTGGCCGGAGACCTCGCGGCCCTTGGCGATGACGTTGACCGCCATGTCGCCGATCTGCAGGACGTCCTCGTCGGTCTCGGTGGGCAGGCCGCACATGAAGTACAGCTTCACCTGACGCCAGCCGTTGCCGTAGGCCGTGGCGACCGTGCGGATCAGGTCCTCCTCCGAGACCATCTTGTTGATGACCTTGCGCATGCGCTCGGAGCCGCCCTCGGGGGCGAAGGTGAGGCCGGAGCGACGGCCGTTGCGGGTCAGCTCGTTGGCCAGGTCGACGTTGAACGCGTCGACGCGGGTCGAGGGCAGCGAGAGGCCGACCTTGTCCTCCGTGTAGCGGTCGGCCAGGCCCTTGGCGATGTCGCCGATCTCGCTGTGGTCGGCGGAGGAGAGCGAGAGCAGGCCGACCTCCTCGAAGCCGGTCGCCTTGAGACCCTTCTCGACCATCTCGCCGATGCCGGTGATGCTTCGCTCCCGCACGGGGCGCGTGATCATGCCGGCCTGGCAGAAGCGGCAGCCGCGGGTGCAGCCGCGGAAGATCTCCACGGACATCCGCTCGTGCACGGTCTCCGCGAGCGGGACGAGGGGCTGCTTGGGGTAGGGCCACTCGTCGAGGTCCATCACCGTGTGCTTGGAGACCCGCCACGGCACGCCGGACCGGTTGGGCACGACGCGGCCGATGCGGCCGTCGGGGAGGTACTCGACGTCGTAGAAGCGCGGGACGTAGACGCCGCCGGTCTTCGAGAGCCGGAAGAGCACCTCCTCGCGGCCGCCGGGGCGGCCCTCGGCCTTCCAGGCGCGGATGATCTCGGTGATCTCCAGGACGGCCTGCTCGCCGTCGCCGACGACCGCGCAGTCGATGAAGTCCGCGATCGGCTCGGGGTTGAACGCGGCATGGCCGCCCGCGAGGACGATCGGGTGGTCCACCGTGCGGTCCTTGGACTCCAGCGGGATGCCCGCCAGGTCCAGGGCGGTGAGCATGTTGGTGTAGCCGAGCTCGGTGGCGAAACTCAGCCCAAAGACGTCGAACGCGCCGACGGGGCGGTGGCTGTCCACGGTGAACTGCGGCACGTTGTGCTCGCGCATCAGCTCTTCGAGGTCGGGCCAGACGCTGTACGTGCGCTCGGCAAGGACGCCCTCGCGTTCGTTCAGCACCTCGTAAAGGATCATGACGCCCTGGTTGGGGAGTCCGACCTCGTAGGCGTCGGGGTACATGAGGGTCCAGCGGACGTCGCAGCTGTCCCACTCCTTGACGGTGGAGTTCAGCTCACCGCCGACGTACTGGATGGGCTTCTGCACATGCGGGAGCAGAGCTTCGAGCTGTGGGAAGACCGATGCGGCAGACATCTCGCGAACCTTCGTGAGCCGGCAGGGGTGACCATCCAGCGTACCCCGGTACTCAGTGCCCCAGATCCGCGCGCAGTCCGGGGGCGCCGGCGCGGGCCCACACCGCGGGCAACTCGCGCTCCCGGGCCTCGGCGGCGGCCTCCTCCTGCCCGTAGAGGAGTCCCCAGGTGAACGCGGTCTCTCCCGCCGCGTGCGACTGGATCGCGAGCGCGCGCAGGGCCTCGCGGGCGACGACGCTGTCCTGGTGGTCGCCGAGGACGGTCTGCACGGCCTTCACGCGTCGGGTGAGGCGCTTGGCGGGCTTGCCGAGCGCGGGGCGGGCCGCCTCGCCCGCGTACCGGGCCCGCTTGGCGGCCTTGCGGGCCTCGTGCAGCGCCGTGTCGCGCTCCGGTCCGGGCGGCAGGTCCAGGGCGTGGCCGACGCGGGCGGCGAGGCGGTCGTAGTCCCTGAGCACCGCTCGGGTCAGGGCCTTCTCCGGTGCGCGGCCTGCGGCGGGGCACAGGGGCGGGTCGGCGCTCAGCGTGTCGAGGGCGTCGAGGAGGTCCAGATACCGCTTCCCGTCCAGTACGCCGATGATCCGGCGGCGCGATCCGGTGCGGTGGGCGGCCGACCAGGCGCGGAGCCGGCCGCGCACCGGGCCGAGGGCCAGGGGGGCGGGCAGCGCCTCGACGCGGGCGCCGAGGCGTTCGTCCAGGACCTCCTGGTCGCGGTCGACGCCGAGTTCGGCGGCGAGCCACTTGAGCTCCGCGCCGAGGGGGTCGGTGACCTCGCGGTCGAGGAGCCTGCGGTGGGTCTTGAAGGTGCTGCGCAGCCGTCGGGTGGCGACGCGCATCGCGTGCACGGAGTCGGGCAGGTCGCGGCGGACGGCGGGGTCGAGGTCGACGATCGTCCGGATCTGTCTGCGTACGTAGGCCAGGACGTGGTCGCCGGCGGTCTTCGGCCGGTCCTTGTGTCCCGGCCGCTTCCGCTGCCCTTCGGGGGTCGTCTCGGCGAGGGCGCGGGCGAGCTTGGAGGAGGAGTGCGCGGGGTGCACCCCGGCCTTGCGCAGCCGTCGCTCCACGGCGTCCAGGATGGCGGGGTCGCCGCCGTCGGCGAGCTCGACCTCGATCTCGGTCCAGGCGGCCGTGGTGCCGGTCCCCTCCCCCGCGAGCCGCTCGGCGCGCACCCGGTCGACGCTGACCTCGGCGAGGCGGGCGCCGTCGGCGGCGGTGAGGTGGTGGACGTCGCGGGCGGAGCGCAGCCGGACGACGGGGGCGATCGGGGCGTGGCGGACCCGGGAGCGGAGCAGGGCGGCGAGCGGGTGCGGCAGGGTGTCGGCGAGCGGCTCCTGGATCTCGTCCCGGATGCCGGTGGCGACGGGGAACTTCAGGTGCCAGCCCTCGTCGGCCCCGCCGGTCCTGCGGCGCAGGGTGAGGGTGTCGGCGGCGAGGCGGAGGTCGGCGGTGTCGTAGTAGACGGCGTCCAGCTCGGTCAGGCCCTGGTGGACCATCCGGGCGACCCCGGCCGCCCTGGTGAGGTCGGGCAGCCGGGTGTCGTCGGTGGCTTCGTACTTCCGCTCGATCTCGCGCTTGGTGTCCGCCATATACGGACACCTACCCGCGGCCGCCCGGGTTCAGGCGGACATCGGCCGTTGTACCCGGATCGACTGGAGCAGTCCGATCGCCACCCAGACGGCGAACATCGAGGATCCTCCGTAGGAGACGAAGGGCAGCGGCAGTCCGGCGACCGGCATGATGCCGAGCGTCATGCCGATGTTCTCGAAGGCCTGGAAGGCGAACCAGGCGATGATCCCGGCGGCGACGACGGTGCCGTACAGCTCGGTGGTCTCGCGGGCGATCCGGCAGGCGCGCCACAGGACGACGCCCAGGAGCAGGATGATCAGACCCGCGCCGAGGAAGCCCAGCTCCTCGCCGGCGACGGTGAAGACGAAGTCGGTCTGCTGCTCGGGCACGAACTGCCCGGTGGTCTGGGTGCCTTCGAAGAGCCCGGTGCCGGTGAGTCCGCCGGAGCCGATCGCGATGCGGGCCTGATTGGTGTTGTAGCCGACGCCCGCCGGGTCGAGCGCGGGGTTGGCGAAGGCGGCGAAGCGGGCGATCTGGTAGTCGTCCAGGAGGCCGAGCTGCCAGATGGAGACGGCTCCGCCCGCGCCCGCGCCGATGAGGCCGAAGACCCAGCGGTTGGAGGCGCCGGAGGCCAGCAGGATGCCGAGGACGATGACGGCCATGACCATCACCGAGCCGAGGTCCGGCATCAGCATGACGATGGCCATGGGGATGGCCGCGAGGCCCAGCGCCTTGGCGACGGTGCGGTGGTCGGGGTGCGCCTGGTCGCCCGCGTCGACGCGGGCGGCCAGCAGCATCGCCATCACCAGAATGATGGTGATCTTGGTGAACTCGGAGGGCTGGATCGAGAAGCCGGCGGGGAGCTTGATCCACGCGTGGGCGCCGTTGACGGTGGTGCCGAGCGGGGTGAGGACCGCCAGGACCAGCAGCACCGAGATGCCGTAGAGGACCGGGACGGCCCCGCGCAGTGTGCGGTGGCCGAGCCAGATCGTGCCGATCATCAGGGCGAGGCCGATGCCGGTGTTGAGGGCGTGCCTCAGCAGGAAGAAGTACGGGTCGCCCTGGGTGAGGTGGTCGCGGTTGCGGGTCGCGGACCACACGAGCAGCGAGCCGAGGAAGGACAGCGCGAGAGCGGCCCCGAGCAGCGGCCAGTCCAGCCGCCGTACGAGCGAGTCACGGGCGGTCAGCTTGGCCCAGGAGCCCCGATCGGGGGCGTACCGGGAGACGGAGAATCCACCTGCCATCAGGGCTGCCTCCCCGCCGCCGCCGGTGATCCGGTGAGTCCCGGCTGGCCCGCGGGCTGCGTGGGCAGTTGCTCTTCCGGCTCCACCGGCGGTCCTTCCGGCTCGACCGGGGTGGGGTCGTAGGGCTTGACCTTCGGGGCGTAGATCGAGCCGTCGGGCTGGATCTTCGGCAGCGCCTTCTGGGGCTTGGGCAGCAGGGCCCTCTTCAGGTCCTGGTTGCCCTCGGCGTCCAGGCCGTAGAGCGCGTCGTAGATCTTGCGGACGGCGGGCCCGGCGGCGCCGGAGCCGGTGCCGCCCTGGGAGATCGTCATGACGATCGTGTAGTCGTCGGTGTAGGTCGCGAACCACGCGGTGGTCTGCTTGCCGTACACCTGGGCGGTGCCGGTCTTGGCGCGCATCGGGATCTTGTCCTGCGGCCAGCCGCCGAACCGCCAGGCCGCGGTGCCGCCCTCGACCACCGAGCGCAGGCCCTTGTCGAGGTCCTTGATGGTCTGGGCGTTGACCGGCAGCTTGCCGCTGACCTCGGGCTTGATCTCCTGGACGCTCTTGCCGTCGGGGCTGATCACGGCCTTGCCGACGCTGGGCGCGTGGATGGTGCCGCCGTTGCTGATGGCGGCGTAGGCGGTGGCCATCTGGATGGGGGTGACCAGGACGTCGCCCTGGCCGATCGCGTAGTTGATGCTGTCGTAGGCCTTGAGCTGGTTGCCTTCGAGGCAGCTCTCGTAAGCGATCTGCTGGACGTAGGTGCCGCCCTTCTTCCCCTCCTTGCACCAGGAGTCCTTGTTCGCCTTCCAGAAGTCCTGCTTCCACTGGCGGTCGGGGATGCGGCCCTTGACCTCGTTGGGCAGGTCGATGCCGGTCTCGGCGCCGAGCCCGAAGTCGCGGGCGGTGCGGTAGAACCAGTTCTTGGCGTCCTTCTTCGGCTTTATGCCGCCGTCACGCACCCACTCCTCGTGGCCGAGGCGGTAGAAGACGGTGTTGCAGGAGTACTTGAGCGCGTCGCCGAGGGTGATGGGGCCGTGGCCCTGGGACTCGAAGTTCGCGAAGGTCTGGTTGCCGAGGCTGTAGGAGCTGCTGCACTCGTAGAGGTCGTTGAAGGCGTGGCCGCCGCGCACGGCGGCGCTCGCCGACACCACCTTGAAGATCGAGCCGGCGGGCGCCTGGCCCTGGATGCCCCGGTTGAGCAGCGGGTAGTTGGACTTCTTGCTCGTCAGCTTGGCGTACTGCTTGCCGGAGATGCCGCCGACCCAGTCGTTGGGGTCGTAGTCGGGCTGGGAGGCCATCGAGACGACGCGGCCCGTCTTGGACTCCATGACGACGACCGCGCCCGAGTCGGCCTCGTACTTCCGGCCGGTGATCTTGTCGGTCTCGCCCCGGACCAGCTTCATCGCGGCGGCGAGCTCGTGCTCGGCGACCGCCTGGACCCGGGCGTCGAGGCTGGTGACGAGGCTGGAGCCGGACACCGCCGGGTCGTTCTCCGCCTCGCCCATGACGCGGCCGAGGTTGTCGACCTCGTAGCGGGTGACGCCGGCCTTGCCGCGCAGCTCCTTGTCGTAGGTGCGCTCCAGTCCGGAGCGGCCGACCTGGTCGGAGCGGAGGTAGGGCGACGGGCCGTCCTGGGCCTTCTGGATCTCGTCGTCGGTGACCGGCGAGAGGTAGCCGAGGACCTGCGCGGTCTTCGCCTTGCCGGGTGCGGCGTAGCGGCGTACGGCGGTGGGTTCGGCGGTGATGCCGGGGAAGTCCTCGGCGCGCTCGCGGATCTGGAGGGCCTGCTGGGTGGTGGCCTCGTCGGTGACCGGGATCGGCTGGTAGGGCGAGCCGTTCCAGCAGGGCTGGGGGGTCTTGGAGTCGCAGAGGCGGACCTTGTCCCGGACGTCCTGGGCCTTCATGTCCAGGACGTCGGCGAGCCGGGTGAGGACGCCGACGCCGTCGTCCTTCATCTTCAGCAGCTCGGTGCGGCTGGCGGAGACGACGAGCCGGGTCTCGTTGTCGGCGAGCGGTACGCCCCGGGCGTCGAGGATCGAGCCGCGCACGGCGGGCTGGACGACCTGCTGCACTCCGTTGCCCGCCGCTTCGGCGGTGTACTCGTCGCCGTTGCGGATCTGGAGGTACCACAGGCGCCCGCCGAGGGTGAGCAGCAGCGAGAAGACCAGTACCTGGATGACGATGAGCCGGATCTGGACCCGCTGGGTCCGCCCGGTCTCGGGAATGTTGCTCACAGTCGCTTGACCCCCTTGATCCTGCCCGCGCGGGCGGCGCGGTTGCGGGCGGCCTTGACCCGCAGGCCGCCGCGCTGGTTGCCGATCCGCAGACCGGTGCCCGAGGCGAGCCAGCCGGCGGCGACGTCGCTGCCGCCGGACGAGGCCTCGGCGAGCGGGTCGTTCTCGGTGCGTCTGGCCAGCGCCATGATGAGCGGCACCGTGAAGGGCGCCAGCAGCAGGTCGTAGATCGCCGCCGTGAACAGCAGGCTGCCCAGGCCCACATGGCGGGCGGCCGTGTCGCCGACGAGCGCGCCGACGCCCGCGTACAGCAGGGTCGAACCGATCGCGGCGGCGACGACCACGGCCATCGGGGCGAAGGCCGACTTCAGCTGCCCGTTCTCCGGCCGGGCCAGGCCCGCGAGGTAGCCGATGACGCAGAGCACCAGGGCGTAGCGCCCGGCGGCGTGGTCGGCGGGCGGTGCGAGGTCCGCGAGGAGCCCCGCGCCGAAACCGATCAGCGAGCCGCTGACGGGCCCGTACACGAAGGCGAGTCCGAGGACGGTGAGCAGCAGCAGGTCGGGGACGGCGCCGGGGAGCTGGAGGCGTGCGAGGACGGAGACCTGGACGACCAGGGCGACGACGACCAGGGTGATGGAGAGCAGAGTCCGGTTGATGCGCATGGGGATCAGCTCTACTCCTGGTCGTTGGCCGCGTTGTCGGGTTGCTGGGCGTCGCCCTGCTGGTCGCCCGCCGTGCCACCGGCGTCGTCGCCCGGCTTCTCGTTGATGTTGCCGACGACCTTGCCGGAGCCGTCGACCAGGTCCCCGTTGGGCTGGACGGTGACGGTGACCGTGGGGGTCGGCTTCGGCTTCGCCTTCACGGGCTGCTTGGGCAGCACCGTGTCGCGCGGGTCCTGGCGGGGGGCCTGGACGACGACGCCGACGATGTCGAGCTTGGTGAACCCGACGTACGGCTTCACATAGACGGTCCGGGTCAGCTCGCCGCCCGAGGGGTCGACGCGGACGACCTCGCCGACCGGGACGCCGGGCACGAAGGGCTTGTCCTTGCTGGAGCCGAAGGTGACGAGCCGGTCGCCGGCCTTCACCTTGGCCTTGCCGTTGAGGAACTGGACCGACAGCGGGCGCGAGCCCTGGCCGGTGGCGAAGCCGAGCTCGTCGGTCTTCTCCATCCGGGTGCCGACGGTGAAATCGGGGTCGTTGGCGAGCAGGACCGTCGCGGTGCCGGGGCCGACGGTGGTGACCCGGCCGACCAGCCCCTCCCCGTTGAGGACGGTCATGTCGCGGCGGATGCCGTCGTCCGACCCGGCGTCGATGGTGATCGTCCAGGAGAAGCCCTGGGCCGCTCCTATGGCGATGACCTCGGCGCCCTTGATGCCGTACTGACCGGCGCCCGCGTTCTTCAGCATGGCGTCGAGCTGACGGACCCGGCTGTTGGTGCGGTCGTCGCTGCCCAGCTTGGCCTTCAGCGCGGCGTTCTCCTGCTCCAGGGCGGAGATCCGGTCGTGCCGGTTGCCGGAGTCCCGTACCGCGCCTATGGCGTTGCCCACCGGGTCGACCGCTGCCGCGACGCCGTTCTCGACCGGCCCGAAGACGGTGGCCGCGGCCTGCCGCGCGCCGTCGACCGGTGACTCCTCGCCGCCTCGGATATCCACCGTGATCAGGGCGAATGCGATGGCGATCAGCAGCACCAGGAGCAGCCGGCTCTCTCGTGTGTCCCTCACGTGCGGCGGCCGTGCCTTCCTCGTCGGAATGTTCGTGCCTGTGTGTACGTCTCCGTACGGGTATCGGCGTCAGTGTGTCTCTGCGTCCGTACGCGTACAGCAACGATCTATATCAACGATCCGGCGGGCGGAGCGGGTGCGTCCGCTCGCCGGATCGGGTGTGTCCCGCAGGACACCGCCTGGCTAACGACGGGGCTGGGCGTCCAGCACCTGCTGGAGCGCCTCGAACTCCTCGACGCACTTGCCGGAGCCGAGCGCCACCGAGTCCAGGGGGTCCTCGGCGATGTGGATCGGCATGCCCGTCTCGTGGCGCAGCCGCTCGTCCAGACCGCGCAGCAGCGCGCCGCCGCCGGTGAGGACGATGCCGCGGTCCATGACGTCGCCGGACAGCTCGGGCGGGCACTTGTCGAGCGTCGTCTTCACGGCGTCGACGATCGCGTTGACCGGCTCCTCGATGGCCTTGCGGACCTCGGCGGCCGAGATGACGACCGTCTTGGGCAGCCCGGAGACCAGGTCGCGGCCGCGGATCTCGGTGTGCTCGTCCTTCTCCAGGTCGAACGCCGAACCAATGGTGATCTTGATCTGTTCGGCGGTCCGCTCACCGAGGAGGAGCGAGTACTCCTTCTTGATGTGCTGGATGATCGCGTTGTCCAGCTCGTCACCGGCGGTCCGGATCGACTGGGCGGTGACGATCCCGCCGAGCGAGATCACCGCGACCTCGGTGGTCCCGCCGCCGATGTCGACGACCATGTTCCCGGTGGCCTCGTGGACCGGCAGGCCGGAGCCGATGGCCGCGGCCATGGGCTCCTCGATGATGTGCACCTGGCGCGCGCCGGCCTGCGTGGACGCCTCGATGACGGCGCGGCGCTCGACTCCGGTGATACCGGAGGGCACGCAGACGACGACACGGGGGCGGGCCAGGTAGCGGCGCTTGTGGATCTTGAGGATGAAGTAGCGGAGCATCCGCTCGGTGATCTCGAAGTCGGCGATCACGCCGTCCTTCAGCGGACGCACGGCAACGATGTTGCCCGGCGTGCGCCCGATCATCTTCTTGGCCTCGGAGCCGACCGCCAGAATTCCGCCGGTGTTGGTGTTGATGGCCACGACGGACGGCTCGTTCAGGACGATGCCGCGCCCCCTGACGTACACCAGCGTGTTGGCAGTCCCGAGGTCGATAGCCATGTCACGGCCGATGAACGACATTGAGTTCCCCTTGTTCCCCATGAGGATGCGTCGGGCCTTCCCAAAGAAGCGAAGTTGGCTTGTTCTGGTAGGCGAGGTTGGCGCTGCGGGCGTGGAAGCTTCCATCGTAGTGCCGCATGCACGGACACAGCGCGAGGGTCCTTCGCCATAGTGGGCGGAACGGCTGCCCGTTCTACCCATGGTGACGTTACGTCGGAAGGATGCGTTCCCGCGATCCCAAACCCTATGCCGAGGGGCGACCGAATTACTTCGGTCGCCCCAGGCGAACAGCGCTGTTTGGCCGATCGGGTCAGGAAAGTCCCGGAAAGAAAAGCTTCAGTTCTCGCTCCGCGGACTCCTCGGAGTCCGAGGCGTGGATGAGGTTCTCCCTGGTGATCGTGCCGAAGTCACCGCGGATGGACCCGGGCGCGGCGGCGATCGGGTCGGTGGGGCCGGCCAGGGCACGGACGCCCTCGATGACCCGCTCGCCTTCGGCCACCAGGGCGACGACGGGGCCGGATGCCATGAACTCCACGAGCGGCTCGTAGAACGGGCGGCCCTTGTGCTCGCCGTAGTGCTGCTCCAGCGTCTCCTGGTCCAGGGTGCGCAGCTCCAGCGCGGTGATCCGCCAGTCGGCCTTGCGCTCGATGCGGCCGACGATCTCGCCGATCAGGCCACGGCGGACCGCGTCGGGCTTGAGCAGGACGAGAGTGCGCTGAGTCATGTACGGCTCCTTGCAAGGCCAGGCATACGGGTGCGGTGAGGCGAGATTACAGGGGTACGGGAACGGATCGACGCCCGGGTTCACCCAGGGTCACCTTCAGGCCCCGGGTTGCCCGGGGCCCGGTGAGCGCGCCGTGCTTCAGGCCGTGGCCTCGGTGGCCTCTTCCTGCGCGGCCCAGCGGGCCTTGGCCTCGTCGATCTTGCGGCCGTAGTGGATCGAGGCCCACCACAGGCCGCCGAAGGCCAGGCCCAGGATGAACATCATCGGGACCACGAAACCGCTGAGGACCAGCGCGACCTGCAGCGCCCAGCCCAGCTGGACGCCGCCGGGCCGGGTGATCATTCCGCACAGCAGCACGGACAGGGCCATGCCGATGCCGCACACCGTCCAGACGGCGGCCATGGAGGCGTCGTCCAGCTTCATCGCGACGAGCCCGGCGAAGCCGATCACGAAGAACTCGCCGATCAGCGTCGAGGCGCAGAGCGTCCGCATGCCGTGTCTCAGCCCCTTCCCAGCAGCAGCCGGGCTTCGCCGACCGTGATCACGGATCCGGTCACCAGCACCCCGGCGCCCGCGTACTCGTCGTCCTCCTCGGCCAGCGTGATCGCCGCCTCCAGCGCGTCGTCGAGACGCGGCTCGACCTGGACCCGGTCGTCGCCGAAGACCTCGACGGCGATACCGGCCAGCTCGTCCGCGTCCATCGCGCGGGCGGTGGAGTTCTGAGTGACCACGATCTCGGCGAAGATCGGCTCGAAGGCCTCCAGGAGCCCGCGGGCGTCCTTGTCGCCGCTCGTGCCGACCACGCCGATCAGCCGGGAGAAGCTGAACGCCTCGGAGACGCCGTCCGCCGCCGCCTTGGCTCCGGCCGGGTTGTGCGCGGCGTCCAGCACGACGGTCGGGCTGGAGCGCACGACCTCCAGCCTGCCGGGCGAGAGCACCGAGGCGAACGCCTTGCGGATCGCGTCGATGTCGAGGGAGCGGGCCTGCTCGGCGCCGATGCCGAAGAACGCCTCGACGGCGGAGAGCGCGACGGCCGCGTTGTGCGCCTGGTGGGCCCCGTACAGCGGGAGGAAGATCTCTGTGTACTCGCCGCCCAGGCCGCGCAGCGTCAGGAGCTGTCCGCCGACCGCGACCTCGCGGGAGGTGACGCCGAACTCCATGCCCTCGCGGGCCACGGTGGCGTCCACCTCGACGGCCTTCTTCAGCATCACCTGCGCGGCGTCCACCGGCTGCTGCGCCAGGATCACCGTGGCGCCCTGCTTGATGACCCCGGCCTTCTCCCCGGCGATCTCGGCGGGCGTGGTGCCGAGCCGGTCGGTGTGGTCGAGCGAGATCGGGGTGATGACGGCGACGGTGGAGTCGATGACGTTGGTGGCGTCCCAGGTGCCGCCCATGCCGACCTCGACGACCGCCACGTCGACGGGCGCGTCGGCGAAGGCCGCGTACGCCATGCCGGTGAGGACCTCGAAGAAGGAGAGCCGGTAGGGCTGCTGGGCGTCGACCATCTCGACGTACGGCTTGATGTCCTCGTACGTCTCGATGAACCGCTCGGGCTCGATCGGCGAGCCGTCCAGGCTGATCCGCTCGGTGATCGACTGGACGTGCGGGGAGGTGTAGCGGCCCGTGCGCAGCTCGAAGGCGTTGAGCAGGGCCTCGATCATGCGGGCCGTGCTGGTCTTGCCGTTCGTGCCGGTGATGTGGATGGAGGGGTAGGCGCGCTGCGGCTCGCCGAGGACGTCCATCAGTGCGGCGATGCGCGTGACGGAGGGCTCCAGCTTCGTCTCGCCCCAGCGTCCGGCGAGCTCCTGCTCCACCGCGCGCAGCGCCTTGTCGGTCTCGGGGTCGGCCGGGCGGGCGGGGACCGCTTCGCCCTGGGGGTGGCCCGAGTGGGTGCGCAGCGTGCGGCTCCCGGCCTCGATCACCGCCAGGTCGGGGTCGCGCTGGGTCGCCTCGTCGACGATCTCCTCGAAGGTGTCGTCGGGATCGGGCGCGTCGTGCCGGTCTGAAGGGCGGGGCTTACTCACGGGCCCAGTCTACGGATGGGCGCGGACATCGCACGCAGCGCCCGGCGCACCGGCGGCCATGGGCACGGGGAAGCCCCCGCGCTCCCGGTCGGTCGGGGGCACGGGGGCTTCGCGGTCAGCACATCAGCTCTGCGGGAGGGCCGCCAGCTGGGCGCCGATGCGCTCGATGTCGGCCTCGGCCTTGGAGAGCCGGCCGCGGATCTTGTCGACCACGTTGTCCGGGGCCTTGGCCAGGAAGGCCTCGTTGCCGAGCTTCCCGGTGGCCTGCGCCTTCTCCTTCCGCGCGGCCTCCAGGTCCTTCGTGAGGCGCTTGCGCTCGGCCGCCACGTCGATCGTGCCGGACAGGTCCAGGGCGACGGTGACCCCGGCGACCGGGAGGGACGCGGTGGCGTGGAAGCCGTCGCCGGCGGGCTGGAGCCGGGTGAGCTGGCGCATGGCCGCCTCGTGCGGAGCCAGCGCCGTGCCGGTCAGGGTCAGCTCGGCCGGGACCTTCTGGCCGGGCTGGAGTCCCTGGTCGTTGCGGAAGCGGCGGACCTCGGTGACGACCTGCTGGACGAGCTCGATCTCCTGCTCGGCCGCGTCGTCGCGGAAGCCGGAGTCGCCCGGCCACTCGGCGATGACGATGGACTCGCGCCCGGTGAGCGCGGTCCACAGCGCCTCCGTGACGAACGGGACGATCGGGTGCAGCAGCCGCAGCATCACGTCCAGGACCTCGCCGAGGACCCGGCCCGAGACCTCGGCCGGGCGGCCGCCCGCGAAGAACGTGGTCTTGGACAGCTCGACGTACCAGTCGAAGACCTCGTCCCACGCGAAGTGCCGCAGCGCCTCGCTGATCTTGGCGAACTGGAAGTCGTCGTAGAAGGCGTCGACGTCCGCGACCGTCTTGTTGAGACGGGACAGGATCCAGCGGTCGGTGACCGACATCTCCTCGACCGGGGGCAGGTCGCCCTCGATCGTGGCGCCGTTCATCAGGGCGAAGCGGGTGGCGTTCCAGATCTTGTTGGAGAACTTCGCCGACCCCTGGACCCAGTCCTCGCCGATCGGCACGTCGGTGCCCGGGTTGGCGCCGCGCGCGAGGGTGAAGCGCAGGGCGTCGGAGCCGTACTTGTCCATCCAGTCCAGCGGGTTGACCACGTTGCCGAAGGACTTCGACATCTTCTTGCCGTGCTCGTCGCGGACCATGCCGTGCAGGACGATGGTCCCGAACGGCGGGACGCCGTCGTTGACGTACAGGCCGAACATCATCATCCGGGCGACCCAGAAGAAGAGGATGTCGTAGCCGGTGACCAGGACGGAGTTCGGATAGAACTTCGCGAGGCTGTCGGTCCGTTCGGGCCAGCCGAGGGTGGAGAAGGGCCACAGGCCCGAGGAGAACCAGGTGTCCAGGACATCGCTGTCCTGGGTCCAGCCCTCACCGGTGGGCGCCTCGTCGTCCGGTCCGAGGCAGACGACCTCGCCGTTCGGGCCGTACCAGACGGGGATGCGGTGGCCCCACCAGAGCTGACGCGAGATGCACCAGTCGTGGAGGTTGTCGACCCAGTCGAAGTACCGCTTCTCCATCTCCTGCGGGTGGATCTTGACCTTGCCGTCGCGGACGGCGTCACCGGCGGCCTCGGCGAGCGGGGCGACCTTGACCCACCACTGGAGGGAGAGGCGCGGCTCGATGGTGGTCTTGCAGCGCGAGCAGTGGCCGACGGAGTGGGTGTACGGCCGCTTCTCGGCGACGATCCGGCCCTCGGCGCGCAGGGCGGCGACGATGGCGGAACGGGCCTCCAGGCGGTCCAGCCCCTCGAAGGGGCCCGGGACGGTGATGACCGCGCGCTCGTCGAGGACCGTGATGAACGGCAGGTCGTGGCGCGTGCCGATCTCGAAGTCGTTCGGGTCGTGCGCGGGCGTCACCTTGACGGCGCCGGTGCCGAACTCCGGGTCGACGTGGTGGTCGGCGACGACGGGGATCGTGCGGTCGGTCAGCGGCAGCTTGATCTGCTTGCCGACCAGGTGCCGGTAGCGCTCGTCGTCGGGGTGGACGGCGACGGCGGTGTCACCGAGCATCGTCTCGGCGCGGGTGGTGGCGACGACGATGGTCTCGTCCCCCTCCCCGTACGTCATGGAGACGAGCTCGCCGTCGTCCTCCTGGTACTCGACCTCGATGTCGGAGATCGCGGTGAGACAGCGGGGGCACCAGTTGATGATGCGCTCGGCGCGGTAGATCAGCCCGTCGTCGAACATCTGCTTGAAGACGGTCTGGACGGCCTTGGAGAGGCCCTCGTCCATGGTGAAGCGCTCACGGGACCAGGCGACGCCCTCGCCGAGGCGGCGCATCTGGCCGGAGATCTGACCGCCGGACTCGTTCTTCCACTGCCAGACGCGCTCGACGAAGGCCTCGCGGCCCAGGTCGTGGCGGGACTTGCCCTCCTTGCCGAGCTCGCGCTCGACGACGTTCTGGGTGGCGATGCCGGCGTGGTCCATGCCCGGCTGGTACAGCGCTTCGAAGCCCTGCATCCGCTTCCGGCGGACCAGCGCGTCGATCAGGGTGTGCTCGAAGGCGTGGCCCAGGTGGAGGGATCCGGTGACGTTCGGCGGCGGGATGACGATGCTGTAGGGCGGCTTGTCGCTGTGCTCGTCGGCTTCGAAGTACCCGCGCTCTACCCAGCGCTCGTACAGCTTCCCCTCTACATCGGCCGGCGCGTACGAGGTCGGCAGTTCGGGGTTGCTGGCTGGCTGCTGCTGAGTGTTCTCGGTCACGGGAGACAGTTTAGGGCCGTCACAGTCCTGCATTGAAACGGGTTAGTTCAGTAACGGTGTCCGGCCCGATCCCCCATGTCAGGACGGCTTCCGTCAGGATGTTCGCAACGCATAAGGAATTTTGGAGGGGACACCGCAATGAGCTACAACCAGCCGGGCCCGTACGGCGGGCAGCCGCCGCAGGGCCAGCCCGGACCGTACGGACAGCAGCCGGGCCCGTACGGCGCCCCGCCGCCGCAGGGCCCTCCGCAGGGTCAGCCCGGCTACGGTTACCCGCAGCAGGCCCCGCAGGGCGTCCCGCCGCAGCAGCCGGGCCCGTACGGGCAGCAGCCCCAGCAGCCCCAGCAGCCCCAGCAGGGCTACGGCTACCCCCAGGCCCAGCAGCCGGGCCCCTACGGCCAGCAGCCGCCCGCGCCTCCGTACGGCGGTCAGCCGGGGTACGACGGGCAGCCGCAGCAGCCGAAGAAGAAGACCGGGCTGATCGTCGGCGTGGCCGTGGTGGCGCTGGCGGTCATCGCGGGCGGGGTGTACTTCTTCACATCGGGCGGCGCGAGCAACAGTGACGTGGCCGACTCCACCAAGGGCTACAAGCTGACGCCCGCCGCCGCGGTGGACGACTACAAGACCGACCCGTCCCAGCCGGCGCGATCCGGCCCGCTGACGGGCAAGTCGAAGACCGACGCCGAGGCCGCGGGGGTCAAGAACCCGCAGCAGGCGGGCGCCCAGTACAAGGGCGGTTCCGAGGACAACCCGCTCACGCAGAAGATGATCCTGCTCCAGGGCTACTGGGGCGAGGTCGAGGACCCGGCGAAGGTCATCAACGGCTTCTTCGCCGAGGCCGAGAAGAAGATGGGCTCGGGCAGCAACGAGAACGAGGTCTCGCTCGTCGGCAGCCCCGAGGACGTCAAGCCTTCCGGTTTCGACGGCGCCCTGATGAGGTGCCAGGACATCAAGACGATCAACTCGAAGTCCGACGGCACCGCCGCGAAGGGGCCGAAGGAGATCATCACGCCGGTCTGCATCTGGGCCGACTACAGCACCGTCGGCATGGTCATCGCCGCCGACGCCAGTACCGCCCTGACCGGCAAGGGCATGGCTCAGGACGATGTGGCCGCCCTCACGGCCAAGCTCTACAACACCTCCCGCACCAAGATCTGATCGCTCAACGCCGAAGGGGCGCCCACCGGTTCATCCGGTGGGCGCCCCTTCGGCGTACGCGGGTCGTCCGCGGCTACGCGGACTTCTCGTGCCGGCCGCCGTCGTTCTTGCCGATCGTGCGCGGCTCGCGCGGGACCAGCGTCGGGTTGACGTTGTTGCGGACGACGTCCGGGGTGATGACGACGCGGGCGACGTCCTTGCGGGACGGGACCTCGTACATCACGGACTGGAGGACTTCCTCCATGATCGCGCGCAGACCGCGGGCGCCGGTCTGGCGCAGGATCGCCTGGTCGGCGATGGCCTCCAGCGCCTCGCGCTCGAACTCCAGCTCCACACCGTCGAGTTCGAAGAGTCGCTCGTACTGCTTGACCAGGGCGTTGCGCGGCTCGATGAGGATCTGGAGGAGCGCTTCGCGGTCCAGGTTGTGGACCGAGGTCAGCACGGGGAGACGGCCGATGAACTCCGGGATCATCCCGAACTTCACCAGGTCCTCCGGCATGACCTCCTGGAACTGGTCGCTCGCCTGGATCTCGCGCTTGGAGCGGATCGTGGCGCCGAAGCCGATGCCCTTGGCGCCGGCCCGGGACTCGATGATCTTCTCCAGGCCGGAGAACGCGCCGCCCACGATGAACAGCACGTTCGTCGTGTCGATCTGGATGAATTCCTGGTGGGGGTGCTTGCGGCCGCCCTGCGGCGGGACGGAGGCGGTGGTGCCCTCCAGGATCTTCAGCAGGGCCTGCTGGACGCCCTCGCCGGAGACATCGCGGGTGATCGACGGGTTCTCGCTCTTGCGGGCGACCTTGTCGATCTCGTCGATGTAGATGATCCCGGTCTCGGCCTTCTTGACGTCGTAGTCGGCCGCCTGGATCAGCTTGAGCAGGATGTTCTCGACGTCCTCGCCGACATAGCCGGCCTCCGTCAGCGCCGTCGCGTCCGCGATGGCGAACGGGACGTTGAGCATCCGGGCCAGCGTCTGCGCGAGCAGCGTCTTGCCGGAACCCGTCGGGCCCAGCAGCAGGATGTTCGACTTGGCGAGCTCGATCGCGTCCTCGCGATGGGCGCCGCCGCCGTTCTCCCCGGCCTGGACCCGTTTGTAGTGGTTGTACACCGCGACCGAGAGGGCCTTCTTCGCGGGCTCCTGCCCGACGACGTACCCCTCCAGGAACTCGTAGATCTCGCGAGGCTTGGGAAGCTCTTCCCAGCGCACCTCGCTCGTCTCCGCGAGCTCCTCCTCGATGATCTCGTTGCAGAGATCGATGCACTCGTCGCAGATGTACACACCGGGTCCCGCGATGAGCTTCTTCACCTGCTTCTGGCTCTTTCCGCAGAACGAGCACTTGAGCAGGTCGCCGCCATCACCGATGCGTGCCACGAGGTGCTTCCCCTTCGCCTGGGAGGCCGCCTGGTTCAGCGGCTCCTGGTGCCTCTATCCGACGGTACCTTGCCTGGGCCCCCGTTCGGGCCCCCCTTGGCACGGTTCACACGGCCGTGGTCGTGCAAACGGAATGTGCCAAGGGGAAAGACCGACGTCAGAGCGATGCGCCCGTGGTGGTCTTGCGGGTGGAAACGATCTGGTCGACCAGACCGTACGCGAGGGCGTCCTCGGCCGTGAGGATCTTGTCGCGCTCGATGTCCTCGCTGATCTTCTCCAGCGGGGTCGTCGAGTGCCGGGCCAGCATCTCCTCCAGCTGCGTGCGCATGCGAAGGATCTCGTTGGCCGCGATCTCCAGGTCGGAGAGCTGCTCACGGCCCGTCTGCGAGGACGGCTGGTGGATGAGCACCCGGGCGTGCGGGAGCGCCATGCGCTTGCCCGGGGTGCCCGCGGCGAGCAGGACGGCGGCGGCGGAGGCCGCCTGGCCCATGCAGACCGTCTGGATGTCCGGCTTCACGAACTGCATCGTGTCGTAGATCGCGGTGAGCGCGGTGAACGAGCCGCCGGGGCTGTTGATGTAGATCGAGATGTCGCGGTCGGGGTCCATCGACTCCAGGCACAGCAGCTGCGCCATGACGTCGTTGGCCGAGGCGTCGTCGATCTGGACGCCCAGGAAGATCACGCGCTCCTCGAAGAGCTTCGCGTACGGGTCGTACTCACGCACACCCTGCGAGGTGCGCTCCACGAAGCGCGGGACGACGTAGCGGTTGTCCACCTGCGGGCCGGTGTAGAGGCCGCTCGCGGAGGCGCCGGTGTAGTTGTTCATGTGGGTGTTCACCATCCTGGTGGCGTTCTGTGGGCTGGAGGTCTCGGCGTACGGGAAGCGTGCGGGGTGTGGTGCGGCCGGTCCGGTGGGAACCGGATCAGGCACCGGTGCCGCCGCCGCCCGGGATGCCCGACGCGACCGTGATGATCTCGTCGATGAGGCCGTAGTCCTTGGCCTCCTCCGCCGTGTACCAGCGGTCGCGGTCGCCGTCGCGGATGATCGTCTCGACGGTCTGGCCGGAGTGGCGGGCGGTGATCTCGGCCATGCGCGTCTTGGTGCGGAGCAGGTACTGGGCCTGGATCTTGATGTCCGAGGCCGTTCCGCCGATGCCGGCCGAACCCTGGTGCATGAGGATGTCGGTGTTCGGGAGCGCGAAGCGCTTGCCCGCGGCGCCGCCGGTGAGCAGGAACTGGCCCATGGAGGCGGCCATGCCCATGCCGATGGTGACGACGTCGTTGGGGATGTACTGCATGGTGTCGTAGACCGCCATGCCGGCCGTCACCGAACCACCGGGGCTGTTGATGTAGAGGTAGATGTCCTTGTCCGGCTCGGCGGCAAGGAGGAGAAGCTGTGCGGTGATCTTGTTGGCGATGTCATCGTCGACCTGCTGACCGAGGAAGATGATGCGCTCGCCGAGCAGTCGGCTGTAGACCTGGTCACCGAGGCCTCCACCGAGGGACGGCTCTCCGGCGGCGTAGGGCATCAGATTCGTCACGTATCCACCTGCTCGTCTCTGACGGCTCCGGCCGTCTCAGCGTCTTCGTACCGGGCGGGTGAAGTCACTGCCCCACCCTTCCTCTTCATGGACCCTAACGCGCAGGTGGGACAACGCCATCCCGCTTCCGCAACTGTTCGCTGGGAGCGCAAGGTCCGCAGTGCGCACAAGGGTTCCGGGGCCGCACAGCGATACGGCGGGGATGGCGGCACACGGCGGGGATATGGCGACGGGCCCCGGACGCGCGAAGCGTCCGGGGCCCGTCGTGCCGGTCGGCGCGGAGGCCGTCCCGCGGGATCAGGGCGAGGCTCAGGCCTCGTTCTTCTCCTCGGCCTTGTCCTCCGCCTTGTCCTCGGTGGCGGCCTCGGCCGTCTCCGTGGTCCCGGCGGCGGCCTCGGCGGCCTCCTCCTCGTCCTCGAGGTCGACGACCTCACCGTTGGTGTCGACGACCTTGGCGGCCTCGACGACGACGGCGAGCGCCTTGCCGCGGGCGACCTCGCCGACGAGCATCGGCACCTGGCCACCCTCGACGACGGCCTGGGCGAACTGGTCGGGGCTCATGCCGGAGGAGGCAGCACGCCGCATGAGGTGCTCGGTGAGCTCCTCCTGGTTGACGTTCAGCTTCTCCTTGTTGACGAGCTCGTCCAGGATGAACTGGGTCTTGATGCCCTTGATGGCCTGCTCGGAGGTCTCGTTCTCGAACTCCTCCAGGGTCTTGCCCTGGATCTCGAGGTACTTCTCGAGGTCGAGACCCATCTGACCGAGCTGGTGGTGCTCCAGGTTGTGCTTGCGGGTCTGGACCTCGTCCGCGAGCAGCTTCTCCGGGATCGGGACCTCGGCGAGCTTCAGCAGCTCCTCCAGGACCCGCTCCTGGGCCTGGGTGGCCTGGTCGTACTGCTTGGTGGTCTCCAGGCGCTTGCGGCTGTCGGCCTTCAGCTCCTCCAGCGTGTCGAACTCGCTGGCCATCTGGGCGAAGTCGTCGTCCAGCTCGGGAAGCTCACGGGCGGCGACGGCGGTGACCTTGACGGTGACCTCCGCGGCCTTGCCCTCGGCGGAGCCGCCCTTCAGCTCGGAGGCGAAGGTGGCCTCGCCACCGGCCTCCAGGCCGGTCACGGCCTCGTCGATGCCGTCGAGGAGCTCGCCGGAACCGATGGTGTACGAGACACCGTCGGCCACGCCGTCCTCCAGGACCTCGCCGTCGACCTTGGCCTCCAGGTCGATCGTGACGACGTCGCCGTCGGCGGCGGCGCGCTCGACCGGGTTGGTGGCGGCGAAGCGCTCGCGGAGCTGCTCCACGGCCTTCTCGACCTCTTCGTCGGTGACCTCAAGGGCGTCGACGGTGACCTCGATGCCGGAGTAGTCCGGGATCTCGATCTCGGGGCGTACGTCAACCTCGGCGGTGAAGGCCAGCAGCTCGCCGTCCTTCAGCTCGGTGATGTCGACCTCGGGCTGGCCGAGGACGTTCAGCTCACCCTCGTTGACCGCCTCGGTGTAGAACTTCGGGAGGGCGTCGTTGACGGCCTCCTCCAGCACCGCACCGCGGCCGAACCGCTGGTCGATGACCCGGGCGGGGATCTTGCCCTTGCGGAAGCCCTTCACCGTGACCTGCTGGTTGATCTTCTTGTACGCCGCGTCGAGGCTGTCCTTGAGCTCCTCGAAGGGCACCTCAATGCTGAGCCGAACCCGAGTCGGGTTCAGGGTCTCCACGGCGCTCTTCACGGTTCGGTCTCCTTGGTGGCTGACTTCTTGGGGTTCTGCTGGGCCGCCGAGTGGCGGCTTCGCGGACCGAGCCCGGTACATCAGACACACGGGCACGCATTTTGCATAGTAACGGCAAGGGGGATGACTCCCACAATGCGATCTTGCTGGTGGTCGGGGTGGCCGGATTCGAACCGACGACCTTCCGCTCCCAAAGCGGACGCGCTACCAAGCTGCGCCACACCCCGTCGGTGCGACACGTAGGGTACATGCACGGGAGCCTTGGATCCGCCGCTTTACGGAGCGGTGCCACGGGGTTCGGTCCGGGTCCTGTCCGGGTCCGGTCGGGCGGCCGGCACAACGGGTGTGCGGGCACCGCCGCCGACCCGCTACGATGCTCTTCGTGCCGCGGTCCACGGACCTGCGGTGCGACGCTCGCGGGCGTAGCTCAATGGTAGAGCCCTAGTCTTCCAAACTAGCTACGCGGGTTCGATTCCCGTCGCCCGCTCCACGCAGTCGAGGGCCGGGCCGGAGGATGATCCTCCGGCCCGGCCCTCGCGCTTTGGCGGGTCCCGGAAGCCGAGTCGCGGCCTCAGAAGCTGATCTGGTTGATGGTGTCGGCTATCGAGTCCATGAACCTGTTGATCGACGGCGCCATGCCGGTCGATGCCAGGAAGAAGCCGAAGAGCACGGCGACGATCGCCGGACCGGCCTTGATCGAGCCGCCACGGATCATTACCACCAGGATGACCGCGAACAGCAGCACCATAGACAGTGAAATAGCCACGTCTGATCACACCCTCGGTCGGTCCGCCTTGCCGGCCCGGAAGCGTGCACCACCGCGCGCCCCGTCGCACCCATCGTGCCACCAACTCCCCCGTGGTTGCTGCCGGGTGACGGAACGGGGTGACGGGATCCCGCCATCCTTCACGGGTCGGGGCCGTCGTGGTGGCGGCGCGGACCGCGTGCTCCTTGCCGCCGCGCGCCGGGAGTGCGCGGAGGGCGCACGGGATGCGCGCCGCCCGCTCCCCTTCCTGTGCGTCGGCTGTGAAATCCCCGTGGCCGAATATCCGCGACAGTGATCGTTTCCGCATCCCCACACTTCATTCACAGCCAATTGGCGGCGGGGATGCGACGTAATTCACTTCGGTCAACCGCCTGGCGATATGCCCCATTTAAGCGGGATCAAGCATGTCATAGCGGGCGGTGTTCGACGGTTTCACATTCGAATAGAGGGGAACGCGCGATATCGTCCCGCAGTTTTACGCAAGGCAATCGACCGGTCTAAGGTGCCTTAGATGTTCCAAGCTCCGAGCGTATTTCAGAGGGCCCCGCTCCCCCCGGCGACCCGGGAGTCGGAGCCCAGACACGAGCAGCCGCTCACCACCGCCACCGCACCCCGGCCCACCCCCGAGCCCGGTGCGCCCGGCGCCGCCGCTCCGGCGCCCGCGGCGGCGAAGAAGCGCGATCCCTACTTCGACAATGTGAAGTACCTGGCCATCGTCCTCGTCGCGGTGGCACACGCCTGGGAACCCGTGATGGACGGCAGCCGCGCCGCTCGGGCGCTGTACATGATCGTGTACATGTTCCACATGCCGGCCTTCATCCTGATCTCCGGCTATTTCTCCCGGTCGTTCGACATGACACCGCCCAAGGTGAAGCGGCTGATCACCTCGGTCGCGGTGCCGTACGTGCTGTTCGAAACGGCCTATTCGCTGTTCAAGCGGTACGCGGACGACTCGCCCGACATGTCGATCAGCCTGATCGACCCGTTCTTCCTGACCTGGTTCCTGATCGCCCTGTTCATCTGGCGGGTGACCACGCCGATCTGGCGCACGCTCCGCCACCCGCTGCCGGTGGCCCTCGCCATCGCCATGCTCGCCTCCGTCTCCCCCGACATCGGCGACGACCTCGACCTCCAGCGGGTGCTGCAGTTCCTGCCGTTCTTCGTGCTGGGCCTGCTGATGAAGCCGGAGCACTTCCAGCTGGTCAGGCGGCGTGAGGTGCGGCTGCTGTCCCTGCCGCTGTTCGCGGGCGCCCTGCTCTTCGCGTACTGGATCGCCCCGCACATGCAGCTCGGCTGGCTCTACCGTGCCAACAGCGCCCAGGAGATGGACGCCCCGTGGTGGTCGGGTGCGGTGATGACGCTCGCGATGTTCGGCTGCGCCCTGGCGCTGACGATCGGCTTCCTGGCCTGGGTGCCCGGCAGGGCCCGGTGGTTCACGGCACTCGGCGCCGGAACGATCTGCGGCTATCTGCTGCACGGCTTCCTGATCAAGGGAGCCGAGTACGCGGGCCTGTTCGACCGCTACCCCTGGCTCTCCGACCCGGCCGGGCTGGTCGTCGTCTCGGTCGTGGCGGCGGTGGCCGTGACGCTCATGTGCACCCCCCTGGTCGGCCGCGCCCTGAAGTGGGCCACCGAGCCGGACATGAAGTGGGCGTTCCGGAAGGACCCCGCCGGACGCTGAGCCCCGGCGGGCCGGCCGTTCGCGGGTCGCCCGCCGCTCTCTCCCCGCCGTTCTCCCTGATCCACCCGCCGGCCCGGCCGCGGGTGGATCAGTGCGTCTCCGGGTTGGCCTGATCCTTTCGGTCCGAGGGTGATTCGCCACCGACCAGCCCCAACAGGCCTCGTACCTGCGCATACTTCGCCGTCAGCCGGGTACGCGTCGCCGCGTCCAGGACGGCGAGGCGGGCGGGGTCCGCATTGTGGGCGAGGTCCGCCTCCTTGACGAGCAGCGCGCCCGGGGTGGCCAGGATCCGCGCGGCGTACGAGGAGAGCTCCTCGCCCGGCCGTTTGGTCACCGCCAGGACCATGTCCTTCACCTCCTGCGGCAGGGCCGCCGCCGCC
The DNA here is from genome assembly GCF_044333935.1 of Streptomyces sp. NPDC020884. Classification (NCBI taxonomy): domain Bacteria; kingdom Bacillati; phylum Actinomycetota; class Actinomycetes; order Kitasatosporales; family Streptomycetaceae; genus Streptomyces; species Streptomyces sp. NPDC020884. Next base: position 1,035,884 of record NZ_JBIRRY010000001.1, read on the forward strand.
AGCCACTCCGCCGGGAGCGCGGCGTCCTCGACCGCGTCGTGCAGCCAGGCCGCCGCGATCTGTCCGTCGTCGCCGCCGCGCACCCGTACGCCTTCGGCCACCGCCGCCAGGTGTTCCACGTACGGACGGCCCGCTTTGTCGGTCTGCCGCGCATGGGCCTCGCGGGCGATGGCCTCCACCTCGGAGACGCTCAGATCGTGTCCAGTCATGGGCCGACCCTAGGCCCGCGGCCGGGGCCGCATCGGGGGCCGCAGCCGAACTCGCTCCGCCCGTGGGGCTGTTGACGCGGCACTTCCCGGACGCTCATTGCGGAATTAATCGACAAAAGCTGACAATCTGACGGAGTCATAGTTGCAGCGTCAATCGTTCGGTAAACTAATTACTGATGGTTTCTTGATACCCCCTTGACCCACTCTTGACCGACCCCGAAGGATCAGGCTCATCGGACACGCAGACACCCTCCTCGCCATGGGCGGCGCCTTCCTGGCCGCTGCCGTCCTCGCCCGCCTCGGCGGCCGTATCGGGCTGCCGACGATCCCCCTGTTCATCCTGGCCGGAATCCTGCTCGGCCCGCACACCCCCGGATACACCCTCCTTTCGAACCCGCACGACCTGGAGATGCTCTCCGCGCTGGGACTCGTCCTCCTGCTCTTCTACTTGGGGCTCGAGTTCCACATGGACGACCTCAAGACGGGTGGCCGGAAGATGGCCATCGCGGGAGGGACCTATCTCCTCCTGAACGTCGGCGCCGGGCTCGGCTTCGGCTTCGCGCTGGGCTGGGGCACCTCGGAGGCGCTGGTCCTCGCCGGTGTCCTCGGCATCTCCTCGTCCGCGATCGTCACCAAGATCCTGGTGGACCTCGGGCGCATCGGGAATCCGGAGACCCGGCCGATCCTCGGCATCATCGTCGTCGAGGACGTCTTCCTCGCCCTCTACCTCGCCGCGCTCCAGCCGATCCTGTCCGGTGCGGACAGCCTCTCGGCGGCGCTGATCGACGGCGGCAAGGCCTTCGGTTTCCTGCTGCTGCTCGCCCTGGCGGCACGGTTCGGCACGAAGATCATCGGCAAGCTCATGAACACCAAGGACGACGAGCTGCTGGTCATCTCCTTCCTCGGCATGGCCGTCTTCGTCGCCGGCGTCTCCGAGATGTTCGGCGTCGCCGACGCGATCGGCGCCTTCATGGTCGGCCTGATGCTCGGCTCCACCTCGTCCGGCGACCGCATCCTCAAGCTGGTCCACCCGCTGCGGGACGCGTTCGGCGCCATCTTCTTCTTCGCCTTCGGCCTCTCCATCGACCCGGGCGACCTGCCGAGCGTGCTGTGGCCGGTGCTGGCCGCCGTGGCGCTGACGCTCGCCATGAACATCGCGGCCGGTCTCGCCGCGGCGAAGGTGTACTCCTTCGGCGCGCAGGCCACCGCCAACATCGCCACGACGCTCGTCGCCCGCGGTGAGTTCGCGCTCATCCTGGCCACCATGGCCGCCGGCGCCGGACTGGACGAGCGGCTCTCCCCGTTCATCGCCGGCTATGTCCTCCTCCTCGCCGTCCTCGCGCCGCTGGCCGCCGGACGCTCGCACTGGCTGGCCCGCATCCTGCCGGGCGGCCGCAAGAAGGACGGCAACCAGGACCAGGAGCAGATCCCGGTCTCGGTCTGAGCGACAGCGAAAGCGGCGGCAAAAGCGACTGCTGGAGCGACGGCGGAAGCGATGGCGGAAGCGAAGAGGCGCCCGATACCCGGTCTCCGGGCGGCGGGCGCCTCTCCGCTGGATGGTCCTGCCGTGTCGCCGGTATCCGCGGTGTCCCCGGTATCCGGCTGTCCGTGCCGGAGGCCGCTCAGGCCCGGCGGGAGAGCAGCAGCAGGGCCCGGTCGTCGTTGACGTCCTTGGCGCAGGCCTCGATCAGATGCCAGGCCGCGCCCTCGAAGCCGGTGGAGACATAGCGGTCGGCCTCGCCCGTCAGCCGGTCGATGCCCTCGGCGATGTCCCGGTCGGAGGCCTCCACCAGCCCGTCGGTGAACAGCATCAGTACGTCGCCGGGTGCGAGCGATCCCTTCACCGCGTCGAACTCGGCCCCGTCGTAGACGCCGAGCAGCGGCCCCTCCCCCGCCTTCTCCTCCCACTGCCCGCTGCCCGCGTGCAGTTGGAGGGCGGGCGGATGACCTGCGGAGTAGATCTCGTAGTCGCCCGACTCCAGGTCCAGCACCAGATGGATGGAGGTGGCGAAGCCCTCGTCCCAGTCCTGGCGCAGCAGATAGCCGTTGGCGGCGGGCAGGAAGGCGTGCGGGGGCAGCGAGCCGAGCAGCCCGCCGAAGGCGCCGGACAGCAGCAGCGCCCGGGAGCCCGCGTCCATGCCCTTGCCGGAGACGTCGGTGAGGACGGCTTCCAGGGTGCGGCCCCCATGGGTGCGGGCCGCGACGACGAAGTCACCGGAGAACGACTGGCCGCCGGCCGGGCGCAGGGCCATCTCGCGGTGCCAGCCCTGGGGCAGCCGGGGCAGCGAACTCTGGACCCGGATGCGTTCGCGCAGGTCGAAGAGCATCGTGCCGCCGCGCCGCCAGGGCACGCCGACCCGGGCCCGGAACTGGGCGAGGACCAGCCCGAAGAACCCGCAGGCGGCGACCACGAGCACGGTGCCGGGGGTGACCCGGGCGGGGCCGTCCGCGTACGGGCCGAGGGTGAGCGCCTCCACGATCAGGGCGGCGGCGGCCGTCGCGTACAGGCCCAGCAGGCTGGCGGGGCGCAGCAGCAGTCCGCCCGCGACGATGGGCAGGGCGAGGGCGGCCGGATCGATCCAGACCGGGCTGACGACGGTGGCGAAGGCGATGGCCGGGATCGTCACCAGCAGACCGGCCAGGGCGATCCAGTCGGAGCCGTCGCCGCGGAAGTAGTCGACCCCGGATTTGCGCAGGCCGATGCGGGCCCGGTGCACGGTTCTGCGCCACCGGGCCCAGAAGTCGTCTACTCCTCCGCTACGGGCCACTGCCGGGACCTTATCCACCCGGACGCCTCCGGTGCAGGGGGACCCCGGTGACAATGCGCTCGAAATGGGGGCGTCCGCACGGCGGGAACCGATTTCGCGTGGCATATGACACGCCTTCACGGGGCGGGGACGGTACGCGGGCCCTCCGAGGGTCCTCAGCCGCCGGACGGGCCCGGGGGCTGGCACCGGGGGCACCAGAAGAGGTTGCGGGAGACCAGGTCCGCGGTGCGGATCTCCGTACGGCAGATGTGGCAGGGCAGGTTCGCGCGGCGGTAGACGTAGACCTCGCCGCCGTGGTCGTCCTTGCGGGGCGGGCGGCCCATGGCCTCGGGGAGGTGTTCGGGGCGGACGGTGTCGATCCGGTTGTTCACCACCCCCTCGCGCATCAGCTCCGCCAGGTCCGCCCAGATCGCGTCCCACGCGGCGCGGGTGAGGTCCCTGCCCGTGCGGTACGGGTCGATGCCGTGGCGGAAGAGGACCTCGGCGCGGTAGACGTTCCCGACGCCCGCGATGACCTTCTGGTCCATGAGGAGGGCGGCGATGGTGGTCCGGCTGCGGGAGATCCGCTGCCAGGCGCGCTCCCCGTCGTCGTCGCCGCGCAGCGGGTCCGGGCCCAGGCGCTCGTGTATCGCGCGCTTCTCGGGCTCGGTGATCAGGGCGCAGGTGGTGGGCCCGCGCAGGTCGGCGTGGTGGCCGGCGTTGACCAGCCGGAGGCGGACCGTGTCGGTGGGCGGCGGGGGCGGGGCGGCGCCGAAGCCGAGCTTGCCGAAGAGGCCGAGGTGGATGTGGACCCAGCCGGTGTCGCCGAAGCCGAGGAAGAGGTGTTTGCCGTGGGCGTCGGTGGCGGTCAGGGTCCGCCCGTCGAGCAGGGCCGCGCTGTCGGAGAACTTGCCCTGCGGGCTGCTCACCCGCACCGGTGCGCCCGCGAACCGTTCGGCGTGGTCGTCGGCGAGGCGGCGGACGGTGTGTCCCTCGGGCACGGTGTGACTCCTGTGGCAGGGCGGGCGGTGACATGGCCGTGCCGCCGGGTCCGGGACCCGGCGGCACGGTGAGGTGTGGGGCGCCGCGGACCCGGTCGGGATCCGGCGGACGCGCCCGGCGGGTCGGCCCTCAGCCCTGCTGCGGGTGGTGGGCGGGGACGGGGGGAAGCTCGCCGGTGTTCTCGTACGCCGAGAGCATCTCGATGCGGCGCGTGTGGCGCTCCTCGTTCGAGTACGGCGTGGAGAGGAAGATCTCGACGAACTTCGTCGACTCCTCGGTCGTGTGCATCCGGCCGCCGATCGCGACGACGTTGGCGTCGTTGTGCTCACGGCCGAGGGCGGCGGTCTGCTCGCTCCAGGCCAGTGCGGCGCGGACGCCCTTGACCTTGTTGGCGGCGATCTGCTCGCCGTTGCCGGAGCCGCCGATCACGATGCCGAGGCTGTCCGGGTCGGCGGCCGTCTTCTCGGCGGCGCGCAGGCAGAACGGCGGGTAGTCGTCCTGGGCGTCGTAGATGTGGGGGCCGCAGTCGACGGCCTCGTGGCCGTGGGCCCCGAGCCACTCGACGAGGTGGTTCTTGAGTTCGTAGCCGGCATGGTCGGATCCGAGGTACACGCGCATGGTGCGAAGTGTGGCACGAACATCGCCGGGCGGCGTCCAGCGGGGTCGCACGCCCCCGTTCCGATGATTCACAGGCCCACACCCGCTTCTGTGTGGCGAACGCCACTCGGGCAACGATCGGGCAAACGATTCGAAAGAGGGGGTTCCCCTTCTGCCTTGTATCGGGCTTGAATGCGTGGCCTTGTCTTCGCACCACCCCCACGGCGGAGCAGGGCACACCCTCAGGCAAGAAAACGTAAGGATTCCCCCCATGACGTCGCAGACGACGCTGGCGAAGCCGGGCCAGGAGCCCGGTGAGCCGGACCGGCCCGACTCGTCGGGCGGGCTTCAGGCAGGTCTGAAGAACCGCCACCTCTCCATGATCGCGATCGGTGGTGTGATCGGCGCCGGGCTCTTCGTCGGCTCCAGTGCGGGCATCGCGGCCGCGGGCCCGGCGATCCTGCTGTCGTACGCGATGGTCGGCCTGATGGTCGTCCTCGTGATGCGGATGCTCGGCGAGATGGCCGCCGCCCGGCCGAGCTCCGGCTCCTTCTCCGCCTATGCCGACCAGGCGCTGGGCCGTTGGGCCGGTTTCTCCATCGGCTGGCTCTACTGGTTCTTCTGGGTCGTGGTGCTCGCGGTCGAGGCCACGGCCGGTGCCAAGATCCTGGAGAGCTGGATCCCGGGTGTGCCCCAGTGGGCCTGGGCGCTGATCGTGATGGTCGTGCTGACCGCCACCAACCTGGTGTCGGTGGGCAGTTACGGCGAGTTCGAGTTCTGGTTCGCCGGGATCAAGGTCGTGGCGATCGGCGCGTTCGTGGTCGTCGGCTTCCTCGCGGTCTTCGGGTTCCTGCCCGGTTCGGACAACCCGGGGTCGGGTCTGGCGCATCTGACGGACAGCGGCGGGTTCTTCCCCGAGGGGCCCGGCGCGATCCTGACCGGTGTGCTGATGGTCGTCTTCTCGTTCATGGGCAGTGAGATCGTGACGCTGGCCGCCGGCGAGTCGTCGGACCCGCAGCGGGCCGTCTCCAAGGCCACCAACAGCGTGATCTGGCGGATCGCCGTCTTCTACCTCGGCTCGATCTTCGTCGTGCTGACGCTGCTGCCGTGGAACGACCCGTCGATCGTCGAGAAGGGCAGCTATGTGGCCGCTCTCGAGTCGATCGGGATCCCGCACTCCGGCCAGGTCATGGACTTCATCGTGCTGACGGCGGTGCTGTCCTGTCTCAACTCCGGTCTGTACACCGCCTCCCGGATGGCGTTCTCGCTCGGCGAGCGGGGGGACGCGCCGAAGGCCTTCGCCAAGGTCAACCGGCGCGGGGTGCCGCAGGCGGCGATTCTGTCCTCGGTGGTCTTCGGCTTCGTGGCGGTGTTCTTCAACTACCAGTGGCCCGACACGGTGTTCCAGTTCCTGCTGAACTCCTCCGGTGCGGTCGCGCTCTTCGTGTGGCTGGTCATCTGCTTCACCCAGCTGCGGATGCGCGGGATCATCCTGCGTGAGACCCCCGGCAAGCTGGTCGTACGGATGTGGCTCTTCCCGTACCTCACCTGGGCGACGATCGCGATGATCTCCTTCGTCCTGGTCTACATGCTGACCGACGACACCGCCCGCGAGCAGGTCGTGCTGTCGTTGCTGGTCGCGGCCCTGGTGGTGGGCATCGCGCTGTTCCGGGAGATGCGCGGCCGCAGGGCCGCCGCCCGGTGACACCGATGATTCGCGGGCGCACCGCACCCGCGTGATCCATACCTGACGGAGGCTGTCAGGTATCCCGGGGAGGCTCTCCCTCGCACCGCCGACCAGCGCGAGCGAAGGAGAGCCTCCCCCATGTCGTCCCCGCCCCGTGGATCCGCACCCGCCACCTTCCAGACCGGCTTCACGGTCCGGCCCGACCGGCTGGTCGAGGCCGCCACCCCCGACGACGTACGGGAGGCCGTGGCGTACGCCGCCGCGCGCGGGCTCCCCGTCGCCGCGCACGCCACCGGGCACGGGCTGCCCGGAGCGGTCGAGGGCGGCGTCCTCGTCGTCACCCGCGCCCTGGACTCCGTCGCCGTCGACCCGGTCGCCCGCACCGCCCGGATCGGCGCGGGCGCGACCTGGGGGGCGGTGACCGCCGCCGCGATCCCGCACGGGCTGGCCCCGCTCAACGGCTCGTCGCCCTCGGTGGGCGCGGTCTCGTACACGCTGGGCGGCGGGCTGGGCATCCTGGCCCGGGAGTTCGGGTACGCCGCCGACCGGGTCCGGGCGCTGGAGGTGGTGACCGCCGACGGCACGCTGCGCCGGGTCACGCCGGAGCGCGAGCCGGAGCTCTTCTGGGGGCTGCGCGGCGGCGGGCACCGGCTGGGGGTGGTGACCGCACTGGAGATCGGACTGGTGGCGGTGGACCGGCTGTACGGGGGGTCGATCGCCTTCGGCGGGGAACGGGCTGCCGAGGTGGCGGGCCGCTATCGGGAGTGGATCCGGACCGTGCCCGACTCCCTGACCTCCTCGCTGGCCGCGGTGCCCTACCCCGATCTGCCGCAGCTGCCCGCGGAGTTGCGCGGGCGGTACGTCGTCTCCGTGCGGGTCGCCTTCACGGGGGACGCGGCCGAGGGCGAGCGGCTGGTGGCCCCGTTGCGGGCCATCGGTCCCGCGCTCGCGGACTCGCTGCGGGAGATGCCGTACGCCGAGAGCCCCACCATCCACAGCGACCCTCCGGTGCCGCACGCGTACTACGGGGAGGGGCTGATGCTCGAGGGGCTGGACGCGGGGCGGGCCGCCCGGGTGCTGGAGCTGACCGGCCCCGGAGCGCCGCTGATGACCGTGGTGCAGCTCAACCATCTGGGCGGGGCGCTGGCCGTGCGGCCGGACGTGGCGAGCGCGACGCCCTACCGGGACGCGGGTTTCCTGCTGCGGCTGCTCTCCCCGCTGGGCGGTACGGACGTGGCCTCGGCGCGCTCGCTGTACGGGGAGGTGTCCGGGGCGCTGGGGCCGCTGGTTCAGGGGCGGGCGCTGAACTTCTCCTTCGGCGGCGGGGACCGTACCGCCGGTTTCCACGAGCCGGAGACGGCGAAGAGGCTCGCCGGTCTGGTCTCCCAGTACGATCCGGCGGGCCTCTTCGGCGGCCCCTACGAGGCCTGAGTTCCGACCGGGGGTCAGCCGCGGCGGCCGAGGACCTTCCAGGCGGCGGGCAGCGCGCCCATGGCCAGCGCCGCCTTGAGGGCGTCGCCGATCAGGAAGGGGGTGAGGCCGGCCGCGACGGCGGCGCTCAGCGACATGCCGGTGGACAGCGCGAGGTAGGGCACGCCGATGGCGTAGATGATCGCGGAGCCCAGAACCATCGTGCCCGCGGTGCGCAGCACCGAGCGGTCGCCGCCGCGCCGGGCGAGGGCGCCGACGACGGTGGCGGCGAGCAGCATGCCGAAGACATAGCCCAGGGACGGCATCGCCCAGCCCGAGGAGGCCTCGGCGAACCAGGGCATGCCGGCCATGCCGACGAGCGCGTACAGCGCGAGCGAGAGGAACCCGCGGCGGGCGCCGAGCGCGGTGCCGATGAGGAGCGCGGCGAAGGTCTGGCCGGTGACCGGGACCGGGGAGCCGGGGATCGGGACGGCGATCTGGGCCGCGATGCCGGTCAGGGCCGCGCCGCCGAGGACGAGGGCCGCGTCCACGGCGTAGCGGTGCCGGGCCACGGGCAGCAGGTCGGCGAGGACCGCTCCGGAGCGGACGGGGGCGGCAGCAGTGCTCATCGGGACTCCGCGGGTGAGGGCAGGTGGGCCGGGACGGCCCCCGCCGGGCAGGGTGGGGTCGGACTCCCGCCGACGTTAGCCCACGGGTTAACGCTCGATCACCATCAGCCGCCCACAAAGCGGCGGTTGATGGCTTGGTGGGATTCGTACAAAGGCTGCGGCGCAATCGCGTTCCCGCGTGACGCTCGTCACGGAGGTGAGGGCGGTCCCGGTGCATTTTGGCGGGCCGGGCGACGATCGGCGAGACTGTAGCTTCCCCATAAACGATCAGCTCGCTCTGATCGACCGTAAGACATCCGTTGATCCGAGAGTGACCCCCTCCCCCATGCACGAGGCCCCTCCCCCCGCTCCTTCGTCTTCTCCTCCGCCTTCCCCTGGCTCTCCCTCCTCCCCTTCCCCTTCCATCGTTCCGGCCGAGCCGCTCTCGCACGGGCTCAAGCAGCGCCATCTGACGATGCTGGGGCTCGGCGGGGTGATCGGGGCCGGGCTGTTCGTCGGGTCGGGTGCGGGGATCGCGGTGGCGGGGCCCGCGATCGTCGTCTCGTATCTGATCGCGGGGGCCCTCGCGATGCTGGTGATGCGGATGCTCGGGGAGATGTCCTCCGCGATGCCCGCCTCCGGTTCGTTCTCCGTGCACGCCGAGCGGGCGCTCGGGCGGTGGGCCGGGTTCAGCGTCGGCTGGCTCTACTGGTTCCTGCTGGTGGTGGTCCTCGCCGTGGAGGCGACGGCGGCCGCGCAGATCGCCCACGGCTGGGTGCCGGGCATCGAACCCTGGGCATGGGTGCTGCTGTTCATGGTGGTCTTCACGACGGCGAACCTGACGGCGGTGAAGAACTTCGGCGAGTTCGAGTTCTGGTTCGCCTCCTTGAAGGTCGGCGCGATCGTGGTCTTCCTGGTGCTCGGGCTGCTGGCGGTCTTCGGGTGGCTCCCGGACACCGACCCGGTCGGGATGGCCAATCTGACGGGCCGGGGCGGCTTCCTGCCGAACGGCTGGAGCGGGGTCGTCTCCGGCGTGCTGACCGTGGTCTTCGCCTTCGGCGGTCTCGAGGTCGTCACCATCGCCGCCGCCGAGACGGACGATCCGGTGCGGGCGGTGGGGCGGGCGGTGCGCAGCGCGGTGGTGCGCATCCTCTTCTTCTACGTCGGCTCGATGCTGGTGATCGTGACCGTGCTGCCGTGGACCGCGCAGCAGGCCGGGCTGAGCCCGTATGTGAAGGTGCTGGACGCGATCGGGGTGCCGTCGGCCGGGCAGATCATGAACATCGTGGTGTTCGTGGCACTGCTCTCCGCGCTCAACGCCAATCTGTACGGCTCCTCCCGCATGATCTTCTCGCTGGCGGAGCGCGGGGAGGCCCCGCGCGGGTTGTTGAAGGTCTCCGGCAGGGGCGGGGCGGAAGGCGGTGTGCCGCGGCGTGCGGTGCTGGCCTCGGTGGCCTTCGGCTTCGTCTCCGTGGGGCTCAACCTGCTGTGGCCGGACACGGTGTTCCTCTACATGCTCAACTCGGTCGGCGCGGTGCTGCTGTTCGTCTGGGCGCTGATCGCGGCTTCCCAACTGCGGCTGCGCGCCCGGCTGGAGCAGGAGGCCCCCGAGGCGCTCACGCTGCGGATGTGGTGGTTCCCGTATCTGACCTGGGTGACGCTGGCCGGGCTGTTGGGGGTGCTGCTGCTGATGTTGACCGACGACACGGCACGGCCGCAGGTGCTGTGGTCGGCCGGCGCCACGGCGCTGGTGCTGCTGGTGGCGGTGGCGCGTCAGCGGCGCGAGCGCGCGGACGCCACCGGCCGGTAGGCGGGTGTGCACTTTGCGTGAGCCCGGCGACCGGATAGCGGACACCCGTTCCGTCTGAGCGGTACGGATGCCCAGACTGTGGGTTCGCCCCCCCCGTCTCGGCTACCGAACAGAGCTCGTCCATGCCTCGGACCTCCGCGTCTCCCCCCACCGCTGACTCCGCAGCCCCCGCCGGAGCCTCGGCGGATTCCGCGCTCACCCACGGTCTCAAACAGCGGCACCTCTCGATGATCGCCCTCGGCGGGGTGATCGGCGCCGGGCTGTTCGTCGGCTCGGGCGCCGGGATCGCCGCGGCGGGACCCTCGATCATCGTCGCGTACGCCATATCCGGGCTGCTCGTCATGATGGTGATGCGCATGCTCGGCGAGATGTCGGCCGCCAACCCGGCGTCCGGCTCCTTCTCCGTGCACGCCGAGCGGGCGATCGGCCCGTGGGCCGGGTTCACCGCGGGCTGGTCCTTCTGGTTCCTTCTCTGCGTCGCCGTGGGCCTGGAGGGCATCGGGGCCGCGCAGATCGTCGGCGGCTGGCTGCCGGGGACACCGGAGTGGGCCTGGGTCGCCCTGTTCATGGTGGTCTTCCTGGGGACGAACCTGGCCGCCGTGAAGAACTTCGGCGAGTTCGAGTTCTGGTTCGCCGCGCTCAAGGTCATCGCGATCACGCTGTTCCTGGTGCTCGGCCTGCTGGCGATCCTCGGCGTGCTGCCCGACACGGACGCGCCCGGCCTGTCCAACCTCTCCGGGGACGGCGGCTTCCTCCCCAAGGGCATGGACGGCTTCATCATCGGCCTCCTCGCCTCCGTCTTCGCGTACGGCGGTCTGGAGACCGTCACCATCGCGGCGGCCGAGTCCGAGAACCCGGTGCAGGGCGTCGCGAAGGCGGTCCGTACGGCGATGTGGCGCATCGCGGTCTTCTACATCGGCTCGATGGCGGTCATCGTCACGCTGGTCCCCTGGGACAACCCGAAGGTCGCCGAGGTCGGCCCGTTCTACGCGATGCTCGACCACCTGGGCATCGGGAGCGCCGCGCAGATCATGAACGTGGTGATCCTCATCGCCCTGCTCTCCGCGATGAACGCCAACATCTACGGCGCTTCGCGCATGGCCCGGTCGCTCGTCGCCCGGGGGCAGGGCCCGGCCGCGCTCGGGAAGATCTCCTCCGGGGTGCCGCGCAACGCCGTGCTGTTCTCCTCGGTCTTCGGATTCCTGTGCGTGCTGCTCAGCTACTGGCGGCCGGACGACGTCTTCCCCTGGCTGCTGAACATGATCGGCGCGGTGATCCTGGTGGTGTGGATCTTCATCGCGGTCTCCCAGCTGATCCTGCGCGGCCGCACCGAGCGGGAGGCGCCGGAGACGCTGGTCGTGCGGATGTGGCTGTTCCCGGTCCTCACGATCGTCGCGCTGGCGGCCATGGCGGGCATCTTCCTGCTGATGCTGCGCCAGCCGGACACCCGTGACCAGCTGCTGGCCACGGGAGCGCTGACGGTGGTGCTGATCGGCGTCGGTGTCGTACGTCAGCGGCGGCGGGGCGGCGACGGCGCGGCCGGGATCCCGGCGCAGCGGCGGTAGTCCTCGCTCCCCGCCGCAGGACTCGTCTCCCCAGCCGCAGGACACGATTGCACCGCCGTGCAGGACTCGTTTCCCCGCCGCAGGACTCGTTTCTACAGCCGCAGGACACGGCAGGGTCGGGTGGCGTACCCCGGGCCGTCACCCGCCCTCGCTTCCGTGGTGGATCCACCCACCGAGGAGCCGTCATGTCCGTTGCGCCCAGGCGTCGTTCGATCCTCCTGGCCACCGCCACCGTCACCGCGGCGGCCACCGCCCCGGCCGTCGCCGCCCCCTCCGCCGGGCACCGGCCCCACCGCCCCTCGGGCCCCCTGGTCATCGGGCATCGCGGGGCGGCGGGCTGGCGGCCCGAGCACACCGCCGACGCATACGCCTACGCCGTACGGGCCGGGGCCGACTGGATAGAGCCGGACCTCGTGCCGACGAAGGACCACGTCCTGGTCGTGCGGCACGAGAACGAGATCGGCGGGACGACGGACGTCGCCGCCCACCCGGAGTTCGCCGCCCGCCGCACCACGAAGACGGTCGACGGCAAGGCGGTGACCGGCTGGTTCACCGAGGACTTCACCCTGCGGGAGCTGCGGACGCTGCGGACGGTGGAACGGCTTCCGCTGGTCCGCGACCGCAACACGGTCTTCGACGGGCGGGGCCGGGTGATGACGTTCCAGGAGGTCGTGGACCTGGCCCGGCGGCTGTCGCGGGAGTCGGGCCGGCGGATCGCGGTGTTCCCGGAGACCAAGCACCCCACGTACTTCCGGTCGATCGGGCTGCCGCTGGAGGAAGAGCTCATCCGGGTGATCCGCCGGAACCGGCTGACGGCCAGGGACTGCGTCGTCCAGTCCTTCGAACCGTCCAGCCTGCGCCGGGTGGCCGCCGCGCGCCTCGGGCTCCCGCTGTGGCAGGCGCTGGGAACGAGCGGTGGCCCCTACGGGCACGGGCTCGCCTACCGGGACATGATGAGCCCGGCCGGGCTGCGCGAGATCGCCTCGTACGCGCAGTGGATCGGCCCGGACAAGTCCTCGCTCGTCGCGCCGGGCACGCTGCTGGCGGACGCCCACGCGGCGGGCCTGAAGGTCGGCGCGTACACCTTCCGGGCGGAGAACCAGTACCTCCCGGCCGCGTACCGCCGGGGCGGTGCGCCCAACGACTTCGGCGACGCGTTCGCCGAGTACGCCTTCCACTACGGGCAGGGCGTGGACGCCGTGGTGACGGACTTCCCGGACATCGCCGTGCAGGCCAGGGACGAGCTGAGGCCCTAGCGCCGGGGGCGGGCCGCCGGACGGCCCCGGGTGGGCCGTCCGGCCACGCGGGGCGGGACGGATGTGGAAGCGTTCCGGCGACAGCGCTTCCTCCGCCCCGGAAGGGACCACGCCATGACCGCCCCGCACGCCTTCCCCCTGGAGCCCACCCCGATCCATGTGGCCGACCAGGCTCTCGACGACCTGCGCGCCCGTCTCGCACTGACCCGGCCGCCCCTGGACGAGGGGAACGAGGACGGGTCCTACGGCGTTCCGGACAGCTGTCTGCGGGAGCTGATCGCCTACTGGCGGGACGGCTACGACTGGCGCGCGGCCGAGGCCGCCATCAACGCCCACGAGCAGTACCGGGTGAGCGTCGACGGCGTCCCGGTGCACTTCATGCGCAAGCCGGGACGCGGCCCCCACCCGATCCCGCTGATCCTCACCCACGGCTGGCCGTGGACGTTCTGGCACTGGTCGAAGGTGATCGACCGACTCGCCGACCCGGCCGCGTCCGGCGGCGATCCCGCCGACGCGTTCGACGTCATCGTGCCGTCCCTGCCGGGCTTCGGGTTCCCCGGCCCGCTCACCGGGTTTCCGGACGTCAACTTCTGGAAGGTCGCCGATCTCTGGCACACCCTGATGACCGAGACCCTGGGATACGAGAAGTACGCCGCCGGGGGCTGCGACATCGGCGGGCTCGTCTCCAGCCAGCTCGGCCACAAGTACGCCGACGAGCTGTACGGCATCCACATCGGCTCCGGGCTGCCGCTCGACTTCTTCACCGGCCCCCGCGCCTGGGACTTCGCCCGGAACCGGCCCCTCACCGACGACCAGCCGGCCGACGTCCGCGCCCGCATCGTCGAGCAGGACCGGCGCTGGGCGCCGCACCTCGCCGCGCACATGCTCGACGGGGCGACCCTGGCCCACGGGCTGAGCGACTCCCCGGCCGGGCTGCTCGCCTGGCTGCTGGAACGCTGGAACGCCTGGAGCGACAACGGCGGCGACCTCGCCTCCGTCTTCAGCAGGGACGAGTTGCTCACCCACGCAACGATCTACTGGGTGAACAACTCCATCGCCACGTCGATGCGTTACTACGCCAACGCCAACCGCTACCCGTGGGCCCCCGCCCACGACCGCACCCCGGTCGTGGAGGCCCCGGTCGGCCTCACCTTCGTCACGTACGAGAACCCGCCCGGCATCCACACCGCCGACGAGCGCGTCCGGGCGTTCGAGAGCGGCCCGCAGGCGGGCTGGTTCCACCACGTCAACGTCAACGCCCATGACCGGGGCGGCCACTTCATCCCGTGGGAGAACCCGGACGCCTGGGTGGGCGACCTGCGCCGCACCTTCCGCGGCCGCAGGCCCTGAACCACGGTTGCCGGGACCGCCCTCAGCCGACGTCCCCGGCGCCGCCCTCCACCGGGGCCGCGCCGGGGCGCTCCCCGCCGGGCCGGACGGGCCCGGCCGCCGCGCGGATGCTCGCGCGCGCGGCGTCGGCGACCGCGCGGGGCGTGATGCCGAACTCCTCGTACAGGCGCTCGTAGGGGGCGGACGCGCCGAAGTGCTCCAGGCTCACCATGCGGCCCGCGTCCCCCACGACGTCCCGCCAGCCCTGGGCGACGGCCGCCTCGACACTGACCCTGGCCCGGACCTCGGGCGGCAGGACCGTGTCCTGGTAGGCGTACGGCTGCTCGGCGAACCACTCGCGGCAGGGCAGGGAGACCACGCGCGCGTCGTGCCCATCGGCGGCCAGCAACTCCCGTGCCTCCAGGGCGATGTGGATCTCCGACCCGGTGCCGATGAGGATGACGTCCGGGGTGCCGTCACGGCTGTCGGCGAGTACGTAACCGCCCCGGGCGGCCCCCTCGGCGGAGGCGTAGGCGCCCTCCCCCCGCTCCAGGACGGGCAGCGGCTGCCGGGTCAGGGCGAGACCGGCGGGCCGGTCGTGGTGCTCCAGGACGGTGCGCCAGCACACGGCCGTCTCGTTCGCGTCGGCGGGCCGTACGACGTCGAGGCCGGGGATCGCGCGGAGGGCGGCCAGTTGCTCGACGGGCTGGTGGGTGGGGCCGTCCTCGCCCAGGCCGATGGAGTCATGGGTCCAGACGTAGGTGACCGGCAGCTTCATCAGGGCGGCGAGGCGGACGGCCGGGCGCATGTAGTCGCTGAAGATCAGGAACGTACCGCCGTAGGGGCGAGTGAGGCTCTGCAGGGCGATGCCGTTGAGGATCGCGCCCATGGCGTGCTCGCGGATGCCGAAGTGGAGCGTGCGGCCGTAGGGGTCGCCGGGGAACTCGCCGGTCTGCTTGGCCGCCGGCACGAAGGACGGCTCGCCCTCCATGGTGGTGTTGTTGCTCCCCGCGAGGTCGGCCGAGCCGCCCCACAGCTCGGGCAGCACGGGCGCCAGCGCGGTCAGCACGTCGCCGGAGGCCTTGCGGGTGGCGATGCCCTTGGGGTCGGCGTCGAAGACGGGGAGGCTGTCGGTCCAGCCCTCGGGGAACTTCTGCTCCCGCAGCCGGTCGAGGAGTTCGGCGCGCGCGGGGTGGGCGGAGCGCCACTCCCGATAGCCGGGCTCCCAGGCGCGGTGGGCCTCGGCCCCGCGCTCGACGACCGCGCGGGCGTGCTCCAGTACGTCGTCCTCGACGGTGAAGTCGGCGTCCGGGTCGAAGCCGAGCAGCCTCTTGGTGGCGGCGACCTCGTCGTCGCCGAGCGCGGAGCCGTGGGCCTTGCCGGTGTTCTGTTTGGTGGGCGCGGGCCAGCCGATGATCGTGCGCAGCACGATCAGGGAGGGGCGGCCGCGCTCGCTCTTCGCGGCCTCGACCGCGGCGAGCAGCGCGTCGACGTCCTCGACGTAGTCGCCGGTGCGGGTGAAGTCGACCGTCTGCACGTGCCAGTCGTACGCGGCGTAGCGGGCGGCGACGTCCTCGCTGAAGGAGATGTCGGTGTCGTCCTCGATGGAGATGTGGTTGGAGTCGTAGAAGACGACCAGGTTGCCGAGCTCCTGGTGTCCGGCCAGCGAACTGGCCTCGGACGTCACGCCCTCCATCAGGTCGCCGTCGGAGGCGACGACGTACACGTGGTGGTCGAAGGGGCTGGTGCCGGCCGGCGCGTCGGGGTCGAGGAGGCCGCGCTCGCGCCGGGCCGCCATGGCCATGCCGACGGCGGAGGCGAGTCCCTGTCCGAGCGGCCCGGTGGTGACCTCGACGCCCCGGGTGTGGCGGTACTCGGGGTGGCCGGGGGTGGCGGAACCCCAGGTGCGCAGCGCCTCCAGATCCGCCAGCTCCAGGCCGTACCCGCTCAGGTACAGCTGGATGTAGAGGGTGAGGCTGGAGTGCCCGCAGGACAGCACGAAGCGGTCCCGGCCGAGCCACTGGTCGTCGGCCGGGTCGTGCCGCATCACCTGCTGGAACAGCAGATACGCCAGCGGGGCCAGGCTCATCGCGGTGCCCGGGTGGCCGTGGCCCGCCTTCTGCACGGCGTCGGCCGCCAGCAGCCGCACGGTGTCGACGGCGCGGACGTCCAGCGGCCCCCAGCCCGCCGCGTCCGCGAGGGGCGGGGCCAGTCGCGGGTCGCGACCGGCGTTCGGGCCGTTCGGCGTTTCGGGGGGTGCCATCAAGTCCTCCTGGTCAGCGGGGCGGGCGGGCAACAGGCGGCGTGGCCGTGGTCCCGGTCCGGGCCGCCCGGCTGGTTGGCCGGGTCCCCCGGAACGACGGGACCAAACACACAACGGCGTACGCAGCACGGAATAAGGAGCAAATCACCTTTGCCGGTCAAACGGGAGGAAGAGCGGTAAATGGGAAGGGCAGCGCCGTAAGTCCTAGGCCGAAGGGCTGATCACTTCGGAACACTCCTGCTGTTAGCCTTCACCTGCATATAGGTTGCAATAACAACTGGACGGCATTCCCAGCAGTCGGAGGGCTCGCATCATGGCCACGTACACGCTCCCGGAACTCCCGTACGACTACGCGGCGCTCGAACCGGTCATCAATCCGCAGATCGTCGAGCTGCACCACGACAAGCACCACGCCGCGTACGTCAAGGGTGCGAACGACACCCTGGAGCAGCTGGAAGAGGCCCGCGACAAGGAGGCCTGGGGGGCGATCAACGGCCTCCAGAAGAACCTCGCGTTCCACCTCTCCGGCCACATCCTGCACTCGATCTACTGGCACAACATGACCGGCGACGGCGGCGGCGAGCCCCTCGCGGCGGACGGCGTGGGCGACCTCGCCGACGCGATCACCGAGTCCTTCGGCTCCTACGCGGGCTTCAAGTCCCAGCTGACGAAAGCTTCCGCCACCACCCAGGGTTCCGGCTGGGGCGTGCTCGCGTACGAGCCCGTGAGCGGCAAGCTGATCGTCGAGCAGGTCTACGACCACCAGGGCAACGTCGGCCAGGGCTCGGTCCCGATCCTGGTCTTCGACGCCTGGGAGCACGCCTTCTACCTTCAGTACAAGAACCAGAAGGTGGACTTCATCGAGGCGATGTGGCGGGTCGTCAACTGGCAGGACGTGGCGAAGCGTTACGCCGCCGCCAAGGAGCGCGCGGACGTTCTGCTGCTCGCCCCCTGACCGGCGCCGGCACACCACTGACGTCCTGCCTCGTGATCGTCTTCTCAACCTTCACCACGGCAGGCGGATGAAAGAAGAGCCCCCGCGAGGACATGACTCGCGGGGGCTCTTCCATGGCGCCTATTTAGCTATTTAGCTCATGTGCTAAACATGCGCCATGGAATCACCCGCCGACGAAGAGGCGAGCGCGTTTCGCGCGCTCGCCGATCCCACCCGCCGTCAGATCCTGGAGGACCTGCGGGGCGGCGAGCTGGCCGCCGGGGAGATCGCGAGCCGGTTCTCGATCAGCGCCCCGTCCATCTCGCGCCATCTGGGCGTGCTCAAGGGGGCCGGCCTCGTCACCGAGCGCCGCGACGCCAACCGCATCCTCTACTCACTCGCCGAGGAGCGGCTCGCCATGTGCGTCGGGCGCTTCCTCAGCGCCGTGTGCCCCGAGCAGATCGTGCTCCGCAACACCAAGTGGCGCTCCGCGCCGGAAGGCGACGCCTCATGATCCGGCCCCGGCTCTCCAGCGTCATCGAACGCCGCCTCCTGGTGAACTACCGGGTCGACCCGTACGTCGCGGAGGCCCTGCTGCCCGCACCGCTGCGGCCCCAACTGGTGCGCGGTCAGGCGGTGGCCGGGATCTGCCTGCTCCGGATCGGCGGCGTCCGCCCCGGCTGGGCCCCGGCGGCGACCGGGCTGACCAGCGAGAACGCGGCGCACCGGATCTCCGTGGAGTGGGACGGCCCGGACGGCGTCGAGCGCGGCGTCTACATCCCACGCCGCGACACCGCCTCCCGCCTCAACGCCTTCGCGGGCGGCCGGATCTACCCCGGCGAGCACGGCCGCGCGGACTTCACGGTGCGGGAGGACGCCGACAGCACCCGGGTGGCCTTCACGACCCGGGACGGCGAGGTGGAGGTGGACGCCACGGTGGAGCCGGCCGAGGAACTGCACGGCAGCGAGCTGTTCACGGACCTGGCGGAGGCGTCAGAGTTCTTCCGCGTAGGCAGCCGGGGCCTCTCCCCCAACACCGGCGGCACCCACCTGGACGTCCTCGAACTGTCCACGGACGCCTGGAAGGTGACGGCGGGCCGACCCCGTACCGTACGCTCCTCGTTCTTCGAGGACCTGGACCGTTTCCCGCCGGGCAGCGCGGTGCTGGACAGCGCGCTGGTGATGCGGGGCGTGGCGGCGGACTGGTCGCAGGGGGAGCCGTTCCGGCTGGCCCGTGCGGAAAAATATCCGCGGTCCATCAACCCCGGATGCCACGATGACCTTCGCACGCCCACCCCGTGACTCCGCCCCGTGACCCCGCCCCATGACCCCACCCCGTAGCCCCGCCCCCCTCACTTCCTCCCCTTACCCACTCCCCGGAAGCGACCTCCATGAGTTCTGCCCCCGCCCCCGTCCCGGCGGACCCCACCGTCCTGCACCCGATGCCCGGCCAGCCGCGTGTGGTGCAGCTGAAGCCCCTGGTCACCTCGCCGCTGGTGGAGGTCGGCGACTACTCGTACTACGACGATCCCGAGCACGCCACGGAGTTCGAGACCCGCAACGTGCTCTACCACTACGGCCCGGAGCGCCTGGTGATCGGCAGGTTCTGCGCGCTGGGGACGGGGGTGCGGTTCATCATGAACGGCTCCAACCACCGCATGGACGGCCCGTCCACCTTCCCGTTCCCGACCCTGGGCGGCTCCTGGTCCGACCACTTCGACCTGCTGACGGGGCTGCCCAACCGGGGCGACACGGTGATCGGCAACGATGTCTGGATCGGCTACGAGGCGGTGATCATGCCGGGCGTCCGCATCGGCCACGGCGCGATCATCAGCTCGCGCTCGGTGGTCGTCTCGGACGTCCCGGACTACGGCATCGTCGGCGGCAACCCGGCCCGCCTGATCCGTACCCGGTACGAGGAGGCGGACATCGCGCGGCTGCTGGCGGTGGCCTGGTGGGACTGGCCGGCGGACCACCTGACACGGCACATTCGTACGGTGATGTCGGGCACGGTGGCGGAGCTGGAGGCGGCGGCGCCGGACACGCCCTGAGGTGCACAGGTCACCGGCCGGATCGGCGCGTGAGCGTCAGGAGCCCATGGCGGCCCGGTCGGACTCGCTGCGCAGAACGCAGAATTCGTTGCCTTCGGGATCAGCGAGGATGGCCCAGCCGGAGCCATCGGGATTCCGGTGATCGGCGACAAGGGTGGCACCGAGACCCAGCAGCCGGTCCACCTCCAGATCGCGCGAGGTGTCGGGGCGCAGACACAGATGGATCCGGTTCTTGATCGTCTTGGCCTCGGGCACCTGGTTGAAGTGCAGCACCGGCCCCTCCGCCAGCATCACCTGAGTCTCCTGAGCACCCGGCCCGTCCTCCGGATGCAGCGGACGACCTGTCACACCGCTCCAGAACCGGGCCAGCTCATAGGCATCGGCACAGTCGATCGCCACGTTCTGCACTACTGAGATCATGCGCGCGAGCCTTCCCGATCTGGCCGCCCACCGCCACCGGTTTGCCCTCCGTCTCCGCTCCGGGAGGTCGGCTGAGCATGATCCCCGGTGCCCGGCGGCACACGCACCGGGCTGTTCCCGTCAGCCGCCGAAGGTGCCCGCCTTCACGCCGTCGATGAACGCGGCCCAGTGGCCGGGGCCATAGAACTGGAGCCCGGCGGCCGGATCCTTGCTGTCGCGGACGGCCCGGCCGCCGTCGGCGGTGTGGGCGACCTCTACGCACTCCTGCTGCCCGCCCTGGGAAGCGCTGGACTTCTTGAACTCCGTGACGATTTTCTGGCTGTTCATGTCGGCTCTTTCTCAGACTCGGGAAGGCTGGCGAGGCACTCACGTAGAAACGTGAGGGTCTGTGCGGGCGTCAGGGCAGACGATCGGAGCGCTTCGAAGATCTGGGCGTGCGTGGCCATCTCTTCCAGATCCTCGATGATCACCGTGCTCGTCGTGCCGTCGAAAGCGACCGCGCCGGGCGCCGGTTCGGGCCCGAAGTGATACATCACGAAGTGGGAGGTCATGTGCGCCGCCTGCCACTCCGCAGCCGGCAGGACCTGCACGCTGACGTTCTGGCGCTGCGCCACATTCAGGATATGCACGAGTTGATCACGGTGCGCCTTCGCCGAGGGCATCGGCGCTGTGAGCGCCGGTTCCCATATGACGGCTGCGAACCGGGCCCCGTCCTCCTCGATCTTCTTTCGCCGCACCTGGCGAATCGCCACCATCTCGTCGATGGCCTCAGGTGCGTGGACAGTCAGGCTCGCCGCAAGCAGAGCCCTCAGATAGTCGTCGGTCTGCAACAGCCCCGGAAGGAACAGCGGCTGCCAGGTGCGGATGTACGTGGCGTCGGATTCGAGCGTGATGACATCCGCATACTCCGGTTTCGCAGCCCACTCGTAATCGAGCCACCAGCCACGCCTGTTGGAGTCCCGTGCAAGTTGCTCCAACCGCTCGTAGACAGACTTGTCCTCCACTCCGTAAAGCTCCAGCAACAGGCGCACGTCCCCCGGGCGTGCTGAAACCTGACCGGCCTCGATCCTGCTGATCTTCGCCTTGGAACCCACGATGTGCTCCGCGGCGTGCATCTGGTCAAGCTTGGCTGCCTCGCGGTAGCGCCTGAGTTCGGATCCCAACCGCCTACTGCGCACGGTAGGGCGTCCACCTGCGGGCATGTCCCCTCCTCTTACTGTCCGTGACCAGTCTGCACGCCAACAGGCCGCAAGCGCCAGGCGGTTGCGCTCTCAGCAACATGCAACTTCTCGATGTCTTTCGATTGCAGAACACTGACTTCTCGCTCTACCGTGGATTACGTCACACCGAGTGCTGGTTTCAGCACGCCAGGTGATCTTGGTTCCGCCTGCCCACGACCTTGGGGGACGTATGTCCGGGCGCACAGACAGCAAGAGGTTCCGGGTCCGCAAGGACTCCGTCTCCACCGCTCGACGGCACGTCAGAACCGTCCTGGCCGGGTGGAAACTCGGCGAGCTCATCGACGACGCGACGCTGATCACCAGCGAGCTGGCCACCAACGCCATCGCCCACGCCAAAGGCACCGGCGACTACTTCGAGTTGGGGTTACGGCGTCGGAACGGCGTCCTGATCCTGGAGGTCGCCGACTCCTACCAGTGGCGGATGCCGGAGCTCCGCAAGCCCACCGCCGACGAGGAGTCCGGCCGGGGCCTGCTCATCGTCGACGCGCTCGCCGAGCGGTGGGGCGTACGGCCGCGCCACCCCGGCAAGACCGTCTGGGCCCACCTGCCCATCAGGCCGGTCTCGGCCCCCGTCGAACGGGGTTGAAAGCCGTGCGGAGACGGGCAGCCGCCCACTCGTACCCGCCGCCCTCCCCCTTCGCCGAACGGGTCCTCATCGAGGCCGACCCCGCGTACCGGGCCCGGTACTTCCCCGGGCTGGACGCGGCCATCGCTCAGCGGGGCCGCTGGCGCTCGGCCGAGGTGGACGCCCTGGTCCGGCGGTTGAGGTCGCCTCCGTAGAAGCCCTGCGGCAGACCTCGACGGGAGAGCAACCGATCCACGACCAGCACGGAGGTACACGAAGATGAGCACGATGACGTACACGCCCGCACCGTGGGGCACAGGCCGGATGGGACCGTACGAGGACACCGTCACCGCCCCGCGCTTCACCCCCGTACTCGACCCCGGGACGCAGATCGCCCTGGTCGTCGACGAGAACGGCCGCACGGTCGAGATGGGCGGCCACGGCACCAGCACGAGCGGGCTGACGCCGACCCACACCACCCCGGGGGACGGCGCGGCACCGGGCGAAGCGACCGACTCCGACAGCACCGAGTCCTACGACCAGGACCAGTCCGCTTGATGGACGACCGAAGCGGGTCGGTGCTGGTGCTGACCAACCTCCACGACGTGACCACGGACATCGTCCTGCGCGTCCTCGCCGCGCGACACGTGCCCGTGGTTCGCCTCGACCCCGGCACCGACCTGCTCGCAGGGGCCTCGTTGTCCGCCACGTACGGCACAGGCGGCCAGCGGGGCATCCTGCGCACTCCGAGCCGGAACCTCGATCTCACCCGGGTACGGTCCGTCTGGGTCCGCAGGCCGTCGCCGTACGACGGGCCCTCGGGGCTGGACGAACACGACCGCCGGTTCGCCACGGAGCAGTCCTTCTGGGGAACCGGGGGCATCCTCGCGTCTCTCCCCGGCGCGCACTACGTCAATCACCCCTGGAACAACCGTGCGGCCGAGTACAAGCCCGCTCAGCTCGCGGCGGCGCAGCGGTTCGGATTCCTGGTACCCGACACGCTGATCACCCATGTCGCTCGGGAGGCACGGGAGTTCGCCGCTCATCACCGCGGCGGAGTCGTCTACAAGCCCGTGTGGAACACGCCCTATCGCGTGGCCGGGCGACCTCACAGCGTATGGGTGCGCGAGGTGCGTGAGCAGGAGATCACCGATGCCGTGGCGATCTGCCCGCACCTCTTCCAGGCCCGGGTGAACAAGGCGTTCGACGTGCGGGTGACCGTTGTCGGGCCGTGGCTGTCCGGGGTGCGGATCGACAGTCCGGATCTGGACTGGCGGCGCCGGCAGGGCCTCATGCGGTGCGGACCCGTGGATGTGCCCGAAGCGGTCGAGAGGTCCGTCCACGCCTACCTCGCCCACTTCCGTCTGGTGTACGGGGCGTTCGACTTCGCCGTAACCCATGACGGGGCCTGGTACTTCCTCGAATGCAACCCCAACGGGCAGTGGGCGTGGCAACCGCCCGACGTCACCGGCGGCGTCGCCGACGCCCTCGCCGATCAGCTGGAGAAAGGCTTCGAAGCATGAGGACTTCCGCTCACCTGCGCGCCGCCCTCGCGGACGCGCTCACCGAGGACGGTGGACTCACCGACCCGGTATGGCGCGACGCCGTCGAGGCGGTTCCCCGGGAGCTGTTCCTGGGCTCCTACTTCGCGCAGGTTCCCGACAGCGTCCCGACCAGGTACCTGCCCGTTCACCAGGGCGAGGACGGGTGGCTGGAGGGGATCTACACCGACCGGACGCTCATCACCCAGCTCGACGGCCGTGTCCGGCCCGGTGATGTGGCGGACGGCGGTGTCACCGGCGATCCGACCTCGTCATCGACCCTGCCGTCCCTGGTGCTCCGTATGTGGCAGCAGCTCGAAGTGGAAGCCGAGCACCGGGTGTTGGAGGTCGGCACCGGAACCGGATACTCGACCGCCCTCGGTGCGCATCGCCTCGGCGACGGCCGGCTGACCAGCGTCGAGTACGACCCGGTGGTCGGCCGGGCCGCCGCCTCCGCCCTCGATGCAGCCGGGTACGCGCCGCGCCTGGTCATCGGCGACGGTCTGCGGGGAGACCCGGACGCGAGCGCGGGGACGTACGACCGTCTGATCGCCACCTGCTCGGTCCGGTACCTCCCCATGGCCTGGCTGCACCAGGTGAAACCGGGCGGGAAGATCCTGGTCACCCTCTCCGGCTGGAGCTACGCGTCCGGGCTGGCGCTCCTCACCGTGACCGGCCCCGGGACCGCGACGGGGCGGCTCCTGCCCGGGTACACCAGCTTCATGATCGCGCGCCCGCACGACCGGCCGCCCCGGCCGAACCTGGCCCTGCTGCCCGGTGAGGAGCGGCCGAGCCGGATCGACCCGACGGTGGTCGGGACATGGACCGGCAGTTGGGTGGCCCAGCTCGCCGCGCCGGCGGCGGAACGCATGGGGGCGGGGGCGGAGCAGATCCTCTGGGACGTCTCCACCGGTTCGCAGGCGCGGACCGCGCCCGGACCCGATGGCGGGTGGACGGTCGTACAGCGTGGTCCCGTACGTCTGTGGGACCGGGTCGAGACCGCGATCGGGCTCTGGCAGGCGGCGGGCGAGCCGCATCAGGAGGGCTTCGGCATCACGGTGTCGGCTGCCCGGCAGCGGGTGTGGATCGGCGCCGAGGACGGTCCGGGGTGGGACCTGCCGGTGTGAGACCGCGCCCCGCCCCCGCACACCCCCGGATGCCATGGGCGGGGCTTCGTACCGCGCCTGGCATCCGGGGAAGCGAACGGAAGAGACCTGCCCCGTGCTGCAATGCACCGCCGTCACCGCCGTACCGTTCTTCGAGGCGCTCCTCGCGCTCGCCACCATGGAAGGCGGCCCCGAGCACCCAACCGACGTCCTCGCTCAGGACGACTTCCTCCTCTGCGAACTGGGTGAGCACGACGAGGCGGCCGAGCACGCCGCCCACCTCTGGACCGCCGATGTCCCCGACGACGACCGGGACCTGTGGCTTCTGTGGACCGGCGCCGACGCCCACCGTGTCTACCGGTTCGACACCCTGCCCCTGTGCCCCGCTCTCCTCCGCGATTTGGCCACCCGCACCGTCACCTCGTGCGCCTACTTCGACCACCACCCCGGCCCGCACTCCTGGACCGTGACCGACCCGCTCGGCGACCTCATCGCCCGGCACATCCACAGGGAGATCCAGCGGTTCGCGGCCGAGAACGACGGCAACACCGATGACACCAAAGGTCCCTGACGGTCCGGCTGATTCAGCATCGTGCTTCACCGCGGCCGCCTAGGCTGGATCGCTCCCGGGTTCGACCAGGGGCCGGGGCATCGCGAGGGGAGAGGCGATCATGGGGGAACTGGACGGCAGGACAGCGCTGGTGACGGGCGGCTCGCGGGGTATCGGGCGTGCGGTCGTGCGGCGGCTCGCCTCCGATGGGGCGCTGGTCGCGGTTCACTACGGCGACAACGACGCGGCCGCCGCCGAGACCGTGGCGCGGATCGCCGAAGCCGGCGGCCGGGCGTTCTCGGTGCGGGCCCGGTTCGGTGAGAGCGGGGCGGTGGACCGGCTGTTCGATGAGCTCACCGCCGGGCTGAAGGACCACGGCGCGGACGGCCTGGACATCCTCGTCAACAACGCGGGCATCCACTCGGTCAGTTCCATCGGGCAGCTCACCGAAGAAGAGTTCGCGCGGCTGCTGGCGATCAACGTGAGCACGCCGGTCTTCGTCGTCCAGCGGGCGCTTCCGCTGCTGCGGGACGGTGGACGGATCGTCAACATGGGCTCGGCGGCCACCCGGATCGCGAACCCCGTGCAGATCGGCTACACCGTAAGCAAGGCGGCGCTGGCGGCCCTCGGCCCGTCGCTCGCCAATGAACTGGGCCGGCGGGGCATCACGGTGAACACGGTCGAACCCGGGGTGGTGCTGACCGACATGATCGGCGCCTACGCCACGGTTCCCGAGGCGGTGGCCGCGCTCGAGTCGATCACCGCGCTCGGCCGGATGGGTCAGCCGGAGGACGTCGCCGACGTGGTGGGCTTCCTGGCGGGTCCGCAGGGGCGCTGGATAACCGGCCAGACCATCGACGTCTCCGGAGGCACCTACCTGGGACCGCTCGCGGCCGGGTGATCACGCCCCCCTTATCCCCCCTCCTCAGGCCCACTTCTGGGCTGCTGTGCGGCCGCAGGCAACAGTCCGCAGGCCGGTGGGGCCGTCGTCCAGGCAGTCTCCGGTCACCGCGTTCCGCACCTCCATCGCGTCGTCCGGCAGGGCCGTGACCTTCCACTTCTGGGCCCCCGATGTGCCGCAGGCCGCTGTGACCGGTCCGGACCCTCCTTGGGCCAGGCAGCCGCCCGTGGCGTGGTTGCGCAAGGACGACGTACCGTCCTCGCCCGTGCGCACGGTCCACCTCTGGTAGCTGAGGGCGTTGCAGACGTAGCCGCGGAGCCTTGCGTCGAGGCTGTCGTCCAGGCAGGCGCCGGTGGACCGGTTGACGAGCAGCCTCCCGGCGGCGGGGGCCGCAGCGGCGCGCTGTGCCCCGGCCCCGTTCCGCGCCTCGGGCCCGGGACCGCTGCCCGGGGCGGACGGAGCCAGTACGAGCGCGGTCAGGGCGCTGCCGAGTGCCGCCCCGGTGAGTACACCGGCCAGGCCGACCGCCCGGCGGCTACGGAGGAAGCGGCGGGTCCGTCGCGGCGCGTGTTCCGGGCCGGGTTGCGGGAGGGGTCCCGGGCCCCGTTCCGGGTCGCGGGCCAGGCCGGGGTCCGGGCGGGGGTCCGGTTCCGGTGCGTGTCCCGGGCGGGGTTCGGCTTCCGGCCTGCGCGCCGGGCGGGGTTCCCGTTCCGGCCTGCGTGCCGGGCCGGGTTCCGGTTCCGGCCTGCGCGCCGGGGCGCACTCCGGTCCGGCGTATCCAGGCGGTACAGGCTCGGCTGCCGGTGTCGGTGCCGGCGGGGCGAGGCGTTCACCTGTGCCGGCCGGGGACTGGCTCCGCCCGGCCGCCTCCCACAGCGTCCGGTAGTCCGCGGGGTCTCCTCCGAGCGCCCTGCACAGATCGCGGACCGTGGCCCAGGGCGGGACCGTCGTCCCGCGCAGATAGCGCGACAACGACGAGTCGCTGATGGCCACTTCCGCCTCCAGCGACCGCAGGGTCCGGCCGGAGCTCTGTTGCAGAGCCCGCAGCGCCCCGCCCAACCGCTGAGCGGGGCTCTCCCACCGCGCTTCGCCCCCGGCCATCGCTGCCCCTTCTTCGCTGCTCCGCAGACCCGCGGGACGTGCCCCGGCGGGACCGAAGCGTCCCGGGACACCTGCGTCCCTGCAGGTCAGAACCTTAGGGATCCCGACATTGGTGAAGCAAGCGGGACAAGCTTGCGAAAGGTGACGGGTCGCCACAGACTCTCATCAACCGCTCAGCGGCCGGGGTACGGACGGGCTTCCCACCCCCGCGCGGGGACTCGGGATTCCGTGACCGCATGCCCACCACCAGCCGGGACGGCCCTGCCGCCCGGCACACCCCTCTCCCACCGCAAAGGACTGCTCCATGCGCCTGCACAAAACCGCGACCGTCGCCGCCCTCGCTCTGCTGCTGTCCCTCGGCACGGCAACCACCGCCGGGGCTTCCGCTCCGGGGTCCGGCCCCGTCGGGGACAGCCGGGCCAAGGCCTCCGCCGCCAGCACGCTGGACACCGCCAACCACCTGATGGGGCTGCGGTACTGGGACTTCGTCAACCAGCCCCAGGTCGCCCCCTTCGACTGGGAGAGCGACGGCTGCACCGGAGTCGGTACCGGCGAGAAGGTCATTTTCTTCGAGGCCTGCGTCCAGCACGACTTCGGATACGGGAACTACGGTCCCTCCAGCGGCCTCAAGCTCGACCCGACCGACGCCCGCCGGGCCTGGATCGACGAGCGGTTCTACCACGAGATGCGCCAGATCTGCATCGACCGGCACGAGAGCGGCAGCACCTGTCTGGGCTCCGCCAAGGTCATCTACGACGGTGTGCGGGCCATCGGCTGGACGCACTGGTAAGAGAGACGCCGGCCGCACAGGCCCTGATCCGTGCCTGCCGGGTCGCTCTCCAGCGGCCGGGCAGGCCTTATCGCTCCGGCCGCCCCGGGGGCGGCCCCGCGTGCGCCCGCTCAGTGGCTCCCGGCGTCCGCGAGACAGAACTCGTTGTCCTCCGGGTCCCTGAGGACCGTCCAGGACATGCCCTGCGTGGACTGCCCACCGACGACGGTCGCACCCAGCCTCACCAGGCGCTCCACGTCCGCCAGGCGGTCGGGCGAGGTGAAGTCGACGTGCACCCGGTTCTTGGCGGCCTTGGGCTCGGGCACCCGCTGGAAGCCGAGGACCAGCGGGGTCGCCGCCAGGACGACGAACTCGCCGTAGTCCTTCGTTTCCTCGACGCCCAGCGCCTCGGCCCACCAGGCGGCCAGGGCCTGGGGATCCGCACAGTCGAACGTGATCATCTCCGGTGAGATTCGCATGCCCCTCACCGTACGGCGCACCACTGACAACGGGCCGGAAACCCGGCCCGTCCGGATCACCGTCGGCCCAGCGCCACTTCCAGCAGCGGCAGTTCGCGGCCCGGGATGGAGCCGGACGGGGTGGCGCCGATCCGGACCGCACCCATGGCCCGGTAGAACGGCTCCGCGTTCGGGTCGGCGTCGATGGTCAGGCGGGTGAAGCCCAGGCGGCGGGCCTCGTCCATGGTGCGGTCGAACAGGAGCCGTCCGACGCCCCGGCCGATGGTGTCGGGCTCGACGAACATCATGCCGAGCGCGCCCTGCGGCGGCTCCCCGTCCAGGGTGGTGAAGCCCAGGATCCGGCCGTCCTCCTCGGCCACCGCGGTCCGCCGGGCCGCCACCTCCGCGGGGCGGATCGTCAGCTCCTCGCGGCAGGCGGCCAGGAACTCCGCGTCGTACTCCCAGTGGCCCTTCGACCGGAGGGCCAGTTCGGTCAGTGCGGCGGCCTCGGCCGCCTCGCCCGCGCGTATCCGCATGGGGTCATTGTCCCCCGAGCCGGACGGCCCGGACGGTCCGTGCGGACCGTGCTCAGGAGGACCCCGGCAGCCGGATCCAGAAGTGGTCGACGATGTTCTCGATGTAGCGACGCCCGTCCTCGCCGGACGCGGTGGTGCCGCCGGCCCGGCTCAGGGTGGCCGCCATGAGGCCCTGGTACTCCTGTTGCATGTCGGACAGCGGGGCCTTCAGGTCGCGGCGCTCCATGGAGACGAGCTT
The DNA here is from genome assembly GCF_044333935.1 of Streptomyces sp. NPDC020884. Classification (NCBI taxonomy): domain Bacteria; kingdom Bacillati; phylum Actinomycetota; class Actinomycetes; order Kitasatosporales; family Streptomycetaceae; genus Streptomyces; species Streptomyces sp. NPDC020884. The sequence goes on from NZ_JBIRRY010000001.1 coordinate 1,064,778, forward strand.
GGCGATGTCGCGGATGTGCGCCTGCCAGCGGGTGGAGACCGCCTCGATCAGGAGACGGGCCAGCTCCTCCTCCAGCCTGGTGATGGCAATGAAGTCGCGCGGGGGAAGACTGAGGACCTCGCCGAGTTTCACGGCCTGCCGCCTGTCGCCGGTCCACAGACCGGCGGCCTCCATGGCCATGTACGCGTCGTGGGTGAGGCCGGTGGCCCGCGCCACGTCCTCGGCCGAGATGCCACGCGCGATGCGGTGTTCGAGCAAGGTGCTGGGACGGCCCATGAGTTCACTGGGCTGACACCACAACGCGCCCGCGAGAGCGGTGAGTTCACTCGCGTCGGGCACATGGGTCCCGCGTTCCCACGCCATCACGTGCTCGGGGGTGATGTGCGACGTGCCGAAGGACGCGCGCATGCCGTAGGCGACATGGCCGGGGGCCATCCCGAGCTTCTCGCGCAAGGCGCGCGCTACCCGCGCGTTGAAGGGGAGTGGTGGATGCACGCACGGAGCGTAGGGGAGTTGTCACCGACAATTCCATGCCCACTGTCGGCTGCCTGACGGTTTGACGGAAAAGGTCACCACCGATTCCGTAGGAAGCCACAGGGCGGAAAGGGCATCAAATAGACGCTCTACACGGGTAGTTGCTATCCCACGGCTGCCGCGTATGATCCGCTCGCAAGGTGCCGCATGTGCGTTCGCACAGTGCCTGCCACTCACTTCGGGCAGTGCGCGCCACCTCCTTCCCCCATCATTCGCAGGTCCAGGAGACTCAGTCATGCACCCCAGTACGACCAGTCCGCCGCCCGACGCGAAGCCCACCGGATCAACGGGTGCCGTCGACAGGTTCTTCCGCATCAGCGAACGCGGTTCGACCTACATCCAGGAGATACGCGGTGGATTCGCCACGTTCTTCACGATGGCATACATCCTCGTGCTCAACCCGATCATCCTCGGCGGGGCCGAGGACAAGTTCGGCGAGCAGCTGGACAGCGTGCAGCTGGTCACCGCCACGGCGCTGGTCGCCGCGGTGATGACGCTGATCATGGGTGTGGGCGGCAACCTTCCGCTGGCCCTGGCGGCGGGGCTGGGCATCAACGCCGTCGTCGCCTACCAGATCGCTCCCCTGATGGCCTGGGACGACGCGATGGGCCTCATCGTGCTCGAGGGCCTGCTGATCTGCGTCCTGGTGATGACCGGGCTGCGCGAGGCGATCATGCACGCCATCCCGCAGCCCCTCAAGCAGGCCATCAGCGTCGGCATCGGCCTGTTCATCGCCTTCATCGGCTTCGTGGACGCCGGGTTCGTCACCCGCATCCCCGATGCCTCGAACTCCACCGTGCCCGTCCAGCTCGGCACCGGCACCCTCACCGGCTGGCCGATGCTCGTCTTCTGCCTCGGTGTGCTCCTGACGATCGTCCTGGTCGCCCGGAAGGTCAGGGGCGCGATCCTCATCAGCATCGTCCTGATGACCGTCCTCGCCATCGTCATCAACGAGATCGCCACCATCAAGTCCTGGGGCCTGACCTCGCCCTCGATCCCCGACAACCCCGTCGCCGCACCCGACTTCGGGCTGCTGGGCCAGTTCGACGTGTTCGGCTCGTTCGGCCAGGTCAGCGTTCTGACGGTCGTCCTGCTCGTCTTCACCCTCATCCTGTCGGACTTCTTCGACACGATGGGCACGGTCGTGGGCGTCACGGCGGAGGCCGGGCTGCTCGACGAGCGGGGCCAGGTGCCCGGCCTCGGCCGCGTCCTGCTCATCGACGGTGCGGCCGCCGTCGCCGGTGGCGCCGCGTCCTCGTCGTCGGCCACCACCTACATCGAATCCGCGGCGGGTGTCGGTGAGGGAGCCCGTACCGGCTTCGCCAACCTCGTCACCGGCGGCCTGTTCGCGCTCGCCCTCTTCCTCACGCCCGTGCTGACGATCGTGCCGCTCCAGGCGGCGTCGCCCGCGCTCGTCGTGGTCGGGTTCCTGATGATGACCCAGGTCAAGCACATCGACTGGGACCGCTACGAGGTAGCCATCCCGGCCTTCCTCACCATCGTCGTCATGCCGTTCACCTACTCCATCACCAACGGCATCGGCGCCGGCTTCGTCGCCTACGTGGTCATCAAGGCGTGCCTGGGCAAGGCGCGCGAAGTCCACTGGCTGCTGTGGGGCACCGCGATTCTCTTCCTGGTCTACTTCGTCATCGACCCGCTGGAGCAGCTGCTCGGTCTCAAGTAGGGAGCCCGCGGCCAGTGGCTCCCGGCGCCGGGGTGACAGAACGCGTCGTCCTCCGGGTCCTTCGGGACCGACAGAGACGTTCCCGACCGGCCTGCTCGCCGACGACGGCCGCGCGTATCCGCAGAGAGGCCTCGCCCTCGGTGCGGATACGCGCGGTCACGGGGACGGCCGGCGTCAGTCGAAGATCGGGCCCTGCGTCCGGGTCCGCTTGATCTCGTAGAAGCCCGGGACGGAGGCGACCAGCAGCGTCCCGTCCCAGAGCTTCGCCGCATCCTCGCCCTTGGGGGCGGGAGTGACGACCGGGCCGAAGAAGGCGACCTGCTCGCCGTCCGCGCCGGGGACCGCGATGACCGGGGTGCCGACCTCCTGGCCGACCTTGTCGATGCCCTCCTTGTGGGAGGCGCGCAGCTCGGTGTCGTACCGGTCGGAATCGGCGTACTCAGCAAGATCGGCGGGGAGGCCGACGTCCTTCAGGGCGGCGGCCACCGCCTCGCGGGTGGGGCCCTCGCCGTTGTTGTGGAAGCGGGTGCCGAGCGCGGTGTAAAGGGGGCCGACGACCGCGTCGCCGTGCAGCTGCTGGGCGGCGACGACGACCCGGACCGGGCCCCACGCCTTGGTCTCCAGGAGGTCGCGGTACTCCTCGGGCAGATCGTCCAGCTTGTCCTCGTTCAGGACGGCCAGGCTCATCACGTGCCAGCGGACCTCGACGTCGCGGACCTTCTCCACTTCCAGCATCCAGCGCGAGGTCATCCACGCCCAGGGGCAGAGCGGATCGAACCAGAAGTCGACCGGGGTCTTGCCGTTCACCGGGGTGTTCTCGGACATGTCTCTCCTCAGAAGGGCGTGTTCCACCTGCGGGGGAGAACGCCTGCGAAGGGGCTCCCATTCCCCGTCCCTGCATGCCGTCGCGCGAAGGACGCGTGCAAGGATCAATGGGTTCGAACACGACACATGACGCGCGTCACGAAGGAGTGCCCGTGCCCGGTGAAAACCTGTCCCGCGACGAGGCCCGGAAGAGGGCCGAGCTGCTGACCGTCGACGGATACGAGGTCGCTCTCGACCTGCGGTCCGCCGTCGGCGAGCCCGACCGGGGCGACGGGGCCGGCGGTCCGCGGACGTTCCGGTCGCTCACCACGATCCGGTTCCGCTCCGCCCGTGCGGGCGCCTCGACCTTCGCCGACCTGGTGGCGCCGGGGGTGGACGCCGTGACCCTGAACGGAACGGCCCTCGACCCGGCGGTCGTGTTCGACGGGACGCGGGTGGCGCTCGATGGGCTCGCCGAGGGCGAGAACGTGCTCGTGGTGGACGCCCGGTGCGCGTACAGCCGGACCGGCGAGGGCATGCACCGCTTCGTCGACCCGGAGGACGGCGAGGTCTACCTCTACACGCAGTACGAGCCGGCCGACGCCCGCCGCGTCTTCGCCAACTTCGAACAGCCCGACCTCAAGGCCCCCTACCGCTTCCAGGTGACCGCCCCCGAGGGCTGGCGGGTCTGGTCCAACGGGGCCGAGGAGTCGCACGAGGGCGAGGTGTGGCGGTTCGCGGAGACCAAGCCGATCTCGACGTACATCACGGCCGTCGTCGCCGGTCCCTACCACTACGTGAGCGATCACTACAGCCGTACGTTCGACGACGGCTCCACGCTGGAGATCCCGCTCGGCGCGATGTGCCGCAAGGGTCTGGCCAAGCACTTCGACACGGACGACGTCTTCCTGGTCACCAAGCAGGGCCTGGACTTCTTCCACGACCACTTCGACTACCCGTACCCCTTCGGGAAGTACGACCAGGCCTTCGTGCCCGAGTACAACCTCGGCGCCATGGAGAACCCGGGGATGGTCACCTTCCGCGAGGAGTTCATCTACCGCGGCAAGGTCACCTCGGCGGCCTACGAGCGGCGTGCCACGATCATCCTGCACGAGATGGCGCACATGTGGTTCGGCGACCTGGTGACCATGGAGTGGTGGGACGACCTGTGGCTGAAGGAGTCGTTCGCGGACTTCATGGGCACCTTCTCGATGGTCGAGGCGACCCGCTTCACCAACGGCTGGATCACCTTCGCCAACAAGCGCAAGGCGTGGGCCTACCGCGCCGACCAGCTGCCCTCCACGCACCCCGTCACGGCCGACATCCGTGACCTGGAGGACGCCAAGCTGAACTTCGACGGGATCACGTACGCCAAGGGCGCCTCCGTGCTGAAGCAGCTCGTGGCGTACGTGGGACGGGACGCGTTCCTCGAAGGGGCCCGGCGCTACTTCAAGAGCCACGCGTACGGCAACACCCGCCTGGGCGACCTGCTGTCGGTGCTGGCCGAGACCTCGGGCCGCGACATGACGGCCTGGTCGCGCTCCTGGCTCCAGACCGCGGGCGTCAACGCGCTCACGCCCGTCGCCTCGTACGACGCGGCCGGGACCCTCACCGAGCTGGCCGTCGTCCAGGAGGCCGCCGCCTCGCATCCGGAGCTGCGTCCGCACCGCGTCGCGATCGGCCTGTACCGGCGTACGCCGGAGGGCGAGCTGACGCGTTACGCGCGCGCCGAGGTGGACGTGGCCGGCGAGCGGACGGTGGTGAACGCTCTGGCCGGGTCCGAGCGGCCCGATCTGATCCTGGTCAACGACGACGACCTCACCTACTGCAAGGTCCGCTTCGACGAGCGGTCGCTGGCGACGCTCCGCGACCACCTGGGCGAGATCACCGATCCGCTGGCCCGTGCCCTGTGCTGGTCGGCGCTGTGGAACACGACCCGGGACGCGCTGATGCCGGCCCGCGACTTCGTCGCGCTGGTGCTGGCGTTCGCCGGGCGGGAGAGCGATATCGGGGTGCTCCAGGTGCTGCACTCCTGGGCGCAGTCGGCGCTGGTCCACTACGCCGCCCCCGAGTGGCGCGAGGAGGGCGGCCGGGCGCTGGCCGAGGGCGCGCTGCGCGAGCTGCGGCTCGCCGAGCCGGGCAGCCAGCACCAGCTGACCTGGGCCCGCTTCTTCGCGGCGGTCGCCTCGTCCCCGGCGGACTTCCAGCTGCTGGGCGGGCTGCTGGAGGGCACGGCCCGGATCGACGGGCTCGACGTCGACCAGGAGCTGCGCTGGGCCTTCCTGGCCCCGCTGGCCTCGCACGGTGTGACGAACGAGGCGGCGATCGACGCCGAACTGGCCCGCGACGACACGGCGTCCGGCAAGCTCCACCACGTACGGTGCCTGGCCTCGCGTCCATCGGAGGCGGTCAAGGCGCAGGCGTGGGCGGCGGTCGTGGAGTCGGACAAGCTGTCCAACGCGCTGGTCGAGGCGACGATCAGCGGCTTCGAGCAGTCCGCGCAGCGGGAGTTGCTCGCCCCGTACGCGAACCGCTACTTCGAGGTGATCGAGCGGATCTGGGCGGAGCGGTCCATCCAGATCGGCATGCACGTCGTACGGGGGATGTTCCCCGGTCTCCAGGACAGCCCGGAGACCCTGGCGGCGACCGACGCCTGGCTGGGCGAGCACGAGGACGCGGCTCCCGCGCTGCGGCGGCTGGTGCTGGAGGCCCGGGACGATCTCGCGCGGGCGCTGCGCGGCCAGGAGTGCGACCGGGCCGTGTGACCGTGCCGGAGCGTGGATCCGGCGGATGAACGAGGGGGCGCTCGGGTGGGGCGCGCGCGCAACGCGAAAGCGGCGCTCGCACACCTGCCCGAGGCGCTCCTCCCCCGATTCCCGGCGCGAGGGCCCTTTTCGGTTGTCGAACGTCCGTACTTTAGGACGGCGTTGTCCGGGATTGTCGACGGCCGTGTAACAGGGGTTAGGGCCCCCTCCACGGGCGGGAAACCCCGGGACATGACCCAGAACACCCCGCTCTTCCCCCGCCTCCCGCTCCGCCCCGAGGACGTGACCCACCGTGTCCTGTCCGCCGCCCAGTTGAGGACCCGGGGCGTGTCCGCCGCGCAGACGTCCGCCCAGTGTCTGCCCGGCGGGCCCTGGCAGCACCTGCTGCCGGGGGTCTACCTGCTGCACCCGGGCCCGCCGACCGGCCAGGAGCGGCTGCACGGCGCGCTGTTGTACGCGGGACGCCCGCCGGCCTCGGCGCGGCGCGCCCCGGCGGGCCCTTCGGAGACGGGGTACGGCGAGGCGATGGTCACCGGGACGGCCGCGCTCGCGCTGTACGGCTTCGCCGCGGCCGGGGACCTAGGGGCGCTGCACCGGATCGACGTGCTGGTCCCCCGCACCCGGCGGCTGCGGTCCACCCGGTTCGTGGAGGTGCTGCGGACCGCCTCGATGCCGAGCGCGGCGCGGGTGGGCGAGGTGCCCGTCGCCCCGGTGGAGCGGGCCCTGGCGGATGCGGTGGCGGGCACGGCCGACGCCGCGGACGTACGGCGGCTGCTGACCGAGGCAGTGCGCGGCGGGTACTGCGAACCGGCTTCCGTGGTACGTGAGTTGAGTGAGGCGAAGCTGCTGGGGCGGCCCGCCGTGGTGGGCGCGGTGGACGCGCTGCTGGCCGAGGGCCGGGCGGTCGCGGAGGCGCGGCTGTACGCGATGGTGCGCGAGCACGGGCTGCCGGAGCCGCTGTGGAACGTGGAGCTGCGGCTGCCGGGCGGGCCCCGGCTCGGCGGGGTCGACGCCTACTGGCCCGACCAGGCCGTGGCGGTGGAGCTGGACACCCGGGCGCCCCGGCACGGCGCGCCCGGCCGGAGCGGCCGGGCCCAGGAGGATCCGCAGTGGTCCGCGTACGCCGCGAAGCGGGAGCATCTGGAGCGGCTCGGGGTCACGGTCGTCCACCTCGCGCCCAGGAGGCTGCGCGAGACGCCGGACCAGCAGGCGACGGTGGTGCGGACGGCGCTGATGGCGGCGGCCGACCGGGAGCCGGCCGCGTATGTGATGGTCCTGCCGCGCTGAGCAGGGCGACGGTCCGGCGTGAGGGGCCCGGAGTCGCCCGGCTGGTCCGGACCACAGACCCGGAACCAGGCGTCCCCGGGCGCCACCGGCGCACCGTTTGACCTCATTCGCCCCTCGTGGCACTTCGCACCCCGTGGCGGATCTCCGCCATGTCCCTGACTCGTCTCCGTCAACTCTCCACAAACCCCTGTCATTTACGCCAGGCTTCGGTCATCCGGCACCGAATTCCGGACTCTCTCTTTCAATTACAGGGATGCTGATGACCAAGGAATCCCCCAGTTCCATACCCGGAGCGAGACGCGCCGCGCGCATAGCGGCCGCTGCCGGCCTGGCGGCCGCACTCGCCGCCTCCGGCGCCGCACCGGCCTTCGCCGCCGCCGCCGACCCGGCTCCGGCGCCCGTCAAACCGGCCGCCACGAGCGACCGGGGCGACAAGCTCGGCAAGGCCGACGCCGATGTCCTGGCGAAGGCCGAGGCCAAGGGCGAGAAGAACATCACCATGATGGTCGCCACCGCCCCCGGTGCGACCGAGCAGGTCAGCAAGCAGCTGGACGCCGTCGAGGGCTCCGTGCTCGGCACGACCTACGACAAGCTCGGCTACGTCCGGGCGACGGTGCCGACGAAGAACGCCGAGTCCACCATCAAGGCGGCCTCCAAGCTCTCCTCCGTCCTCGGCATCGATCTCAAGCAGGAGATCAAGCTGGACGACCCGACGCCCAAGGGCGACCGGGCCTCCGGAGCGAAGCAGCTGAAGGCCACGGGCAGTTACGCGGCGCCGAACAAGAAGACCCCGGCGACCAACCCGTACAACCCGTCGTTCGAGACCGGCGCGGTCGACTTCGTCGAGAAGCACCCGAAGGCCGACGGCCGCGGGATCACCATCGGCATCCTGGACTCCGGCGTCGACCTCGGTCACCCGGCCCTGAAGAAGACCACCACCGGTGAGCGCAAGGTCGTCGACTGGGTGACCGCGACCGACCCGGTGAGCGACGGCGACGGCACCTGGCTGCGGATGACCGAGTCCGTCACCGGCCCGACGTTCACGTCCGGCGGGAAGACCTGGTCGGCGCCTGCGGGCACCTACCGGTTCGCCACGTTCGCCGAGTCGGCCACCACCGGCGGCGACATGGCGGGCGACCTCAACCGCGACGGTGACACCACCGACGTCTGGGGCGTGCTGTACGACCCGGTCACCGGCACCACGCGGGTCGACCTGAACGGGAACGCGGACTTCTCCGACGACAAGGTCCTCAAGCCGTACAAGGACAAGTTCCAGGTCTCCTACTTCGGTGAGGACGACCCGCGCACCCCGGTCGTCGAGCGCATCCCGTTCGTCGTCGAGACCCGCAAGGGCGTCGTCTACAACGCGGCGGGCGCGAAGGCCGACTACGTCAACATCGGCGTCATCGAGGGCTCGCACGGCACGCACGTCGCGGGCATCACCGCGGCCAACGGCCTGTTCGGCGGCGAGATGAACGGCGCCGCCCCCGGCGCCAAGATCGTCTCCTCGCGCGCCTGCACCTGGTCCGGCGGCTGCACCAACATCGCGCTGACCGAGGGCATGATCGACCTCGTCGTCAACCGCGGCGTCGACATCGTCAACATGTCGATCGGCGGCCTGCCGCCGCTGAACGACGGCAACAACGCGCGCGCCGAGCTCTACAAGCGCCTCATCGACATCTACGGCGTGCAGCTGGTCATCTCGGCCGGCAACAGCGGCCCGGGGCTCAACACCATCGGCGACCCGTCGCTCGCCGACCACGTGATCTCGGTCGGCGCGTCGATCTCCAAGGAGACGTGGGCGGCCAACTACGGCTCCAACGTCACCAAGAAGTACGACATGCTGCCCTTCTCCTCGCGCGGTCCGCGTGAGGACGGCGGCTTCACGCCGATCATCTCGGCGCCGGGTGCGTCCATCAACACCACCCAGACCTGGGCGCCGGGCGGTCCGGTCAAGGAGGCGGGTTACGACCTGCCGGCCGGCTACTCCATGCTCCAGGGCACCTCGATGGCCTCCCCGCAGGCGGCGGGCGCCGCCGCGCTGCTGCTGTCGGCCGCGAAGCAGAAGAACATCGAGCTTCCCCCGGCCGATCTGCGCGTAGCGCTGACCAGCACCGCGGGCCACATCGCGGGCGTGCCCGCGCACGTCCAGGGCTCCGGTCTGATCGACATCGTCAAGGCGTGGAAGCAGATCACCAAGCAGGGCAAGCCCGCGCACGAGTTCTCGGTGAAGGCCCCGGTCGACACCGCGATCGACTTCGCGCTCAAGGACCCGGGCTTCGGCACCGGCCTCTACGACCGCGAGGGCGGCCTGAAGGTCGGCGAGAGCAAGGTCTACGACGTCGTCGTCACCCGCACCACCGGCCCGGACCGCAACGTCCAGCACAAGCTGTCGTGGAAGAACAACGACGGCACCTTCGAGCTCAGCAGCCCCCGGTACGTCTCGCTGCCGCTCGACACGCCGGTCAAGCTCAAGGTCAAGGCCAAGGCGAAGACCGCCGGGGTGCACAGCGCCATCCTGGAGGTCGACGACAAGAAGACCTCCGGCGTCGACCACCAGATCATGACCACGGTCGTCATCGCCCAGGAGCTGCAGCAGCCCGGTTACGCCTACAAGGCGTCCGGCTCGGTCCAGCGCAACGGCACCACGTCGTACTTCGTCAACGTGCCGGAGGGCGCCAAGACCCTCGAGGTCGCCATCGGCGCGCTGCGCTCGGGCAGCCAGACCCGGTTCATCGCCCTGCACCCGTACGGGACGCCGGTCGACCCGACCTCCACGGTCAACTGCTACCCGAACTACGAGAACCCGGACAACACCTGCCGCCCGGACGCGCGTTCCTACAAGGACCCGCAGCCCGGCGTGTGGGAGATCGAGGTCGAGGCGCGTCGTACGTCGGCGCTGCTGGACAACCCGTTCAAGCTGGACGTCTCGCTGCTCGGCGTCTCCTTCGACCCGGCGGTGCAGACCATCGCCGAGGCGAAGATCGGCACCCCGGCCGCGGTGGACTGGACGGTCACCAACGGCGCCGCCGCCTTCCAGGGCAAGCTCCAGGGCGGTTCGCTGGGCTCGGCCAAGGTGGACAAGCCGTCGATCTCCACGGGTGAGACCCGGGAGACCACGGTCACCATCGGCGCGGGTGTCGAGAAGCTCGACATCGCCGTCGGGGGCACCTCGGACGCCAACGCGGACATCGACCTGGTCGTCTTCCGGGGCGCCACCCAGGTCGGCAGCTCGACCTCCGCCGGCTCCGAGGAGTCGGTCAGCCTGATCAAGCCCGCCGCGGGCACGTACACGGTCGTCGTCGACGGCTACTCGGTCCCGTCCGGGACCACCACGTACGACTACCGCGACGTCTTCTACTCGGCCTCGCTCGGCACGATCAAGGTGGACGCCACCAAGACCGTGGACCTGGCCAACGGCGCCTCGGCCCAGGTCGGCGCCGAGGTCGTGGTCGCCGGAGCGGCCCCCGAGGGCCGTCAGTTCTTCGGCGAGGTCCAGCTGGTCAACGCGCGCGGCACCGCCGCGGGCACCGGCAGCGTCGTGATCGAGAAGGTCACGCCGTAACGGATCGCCACTGATACGGCAGCGGGGCGGGTGCTCTCCCGAGCACCCGCCCCGCTGTGCGTGTTCCTCGTCACACGGCCGGGACCGCGCCGCAGATGTTTCCCTTCGGGCGCAAGGACGCTGCAGAACCTGCGGCCCTCGCCCGAAGAGTCCGCAGGTCGGACAATGGATTGGACAAGGCGGGCCAGGACATACGCATCATGGAGCGGCAAACGGACCGCACAGACGCACAGACGTACAGAACAGAGGAGTCCTCGTGAAGGTCGGAATCGTCGGCGCCACCGGTCAGGTCGGCACTGTCATGCTCAGGATCCTGGCCGAGCGCACCTTCCCGGTCGACGAGCTGCGGCTGTTCGCCTCCGCCCGGTCCGCGGGCTCCACGATCGACTTCCAGGGCTCCGGCGTCACCGTCGAGGACGCCTCCACGGCCGACTACACCGGCCTGGACATCGTGCTGTTCTCCGCCGGCGGCGCGACCTCGAAGGCGCTGGCCGAGAAGGTCGCCGCCCAGGGCGCCGTGGTGATCGACAACTCCTCCGCCTGGCGCAAGGACCCCGAGGTCCCGCTCGTCGTCTCCGAGGTCAACCCGCACGCGGCCCGGGTCCGCCCCAAGGGGATCATCGCCAACCCGAACTGCACGACGATGGCCGCGATGCCCGTGCTGCGTCCGCTGCACGACGAGGCGGGCCTCGAAGCGCTGACCGTCGCCACCTACCAGGCCGTGTCCGGCTCCGGGGTCGCCGGGGTCGCCGAGCTGCACGGCCAGGCCGCCAAGGTCGTCGCGGAGGCCGAGAAGCTGGCCCACGACGGCGAGGCGGTGGACTTCCCCGAGCCGACCGTCTACAAGCGTCCGATCGCCTTCAACGTGCTGCCGCTGGCGGGCTCGATCGTGGACGACGGTTCGTTCGAGACGGACGAGGAGCAGAAGCTCCGCAACGAGTCCCGCAAGATCCTGGAGATCCCGGAGCTCAAGGTCTCCGGCACCTGCGTCCGGGTCCCGGTCTTCTCCGGCCACTCGCTGCAGATCAACGCCCGCTTCGCCCGCCCGATCGGCGTCGAGCGCGCCTACGAGCTGCTGAAGGACGCCGAGGGCGTCGAGCTCTCGGAGATCCCCACCCCGCTCCAGGCGGCCGGCAAGGACGCCTCCTTCGTGGGCCGCATCCGGGTCGACGAGACGGTGGACAACGGCCTCGCCCTGTTCGTCTCCAACGACAACCTCCGCAAGGGCGCGGCGCTGAACGCCGTGCAGATCGCGGAGCTGGTGGCGGCCGAGCTCAAGGGCTGACGCACAGCCGTACGCGTACGGAAGGGGCGGCCACCGCGCGGTGGCCGCCCCTTCCGTCGTGTGCCGGCGGGCTCTCAGCCCCGCCGCACCTCGAAGTGGAAGCACCCGTACTCCACGGCCCGTACGTGCACCAGCACCACCTCCGGGTCCGCGAACGCCTCGTCGAGAGCCGCGTCGAAGCCCTTCTCCGGCTCGGCCGGGATCTCCAGCAGCCGACCGCCCGCGATGTGCCCCCGGGCGTCGTAGCGGCGCACCGCGCGCAGTGCGCCGGGGCGGGCGAAGGGATAGCCGGCCCGCTCCGGGTCCGGGTCCGGGCCCGCGCACGCCTCGGCGTGGATGAAGACGGGCCCCTGCTCGTCGTACGCCCCCGGACGGGCCCCGGTCGCGGCGGCCCAGCGGCGCAGCGGGGCGTAGGAGACGAGGGCGATGCGCTCTCCGGGCCCGCTGCCGCGCAGACAGCAGCGCAGGGGTTCGCCGCCCTCGGTCGCGGTGTACGGGCGGCAGGGCCGGCCCGCGTCGTCGGTGGCGCGGAGTGCGGCGAGAGCGGCGGGGTCGATAGGGCGTGGCTGGTGTCCGGTCATGGTTCGAGCGTGTCCCCCGGAGCCGCCCGCGTCCGGCGGGAAACGGACATCGCGCTGGGAGCACGGTACGTGGAAGGATGGCCGGAAACGCCGCTTATCAAGTCGCACACCTAGGAGATGACCGCGTGCCTGGCACGAATCTGACCCGCGAAGAGGCACAGGAGCGGGCGCGCCTGCTGACCGTGGACGCGTACGAGATCGATCTCGACCTCTCCGGAGCGCAGGAGGGCGGCACCTACCGGTCCGTGACCACCGTGCGCTTCGACTGCGCGGAGGCGGGTGCGGAGTCCTTCATCGACCTGGTCGCCCCGGCCGTCCACGACGTGGTGCTGAACGGCAAGGACCTGGACGTGGCCGCCGTGTTCCGCGACGCGCGGATCGCCCTGCCGCATCTGCGCGAGGGCGCCAACGAGCTGAAGGTCGTCGCCGACTGCTCGTACACCAACACCGGTGAGGGCCTGCACCGGTTCGTCGACCCGGTCGACGAACAGGCCTATCTGTACACGCAGTTCGAGGTCCCGGACGCCCGCCGGGTGTTCGCCTCGTTCGAGCAGCCGGACCTCAAGGCGACCTTCGCGTTCACCGTGAAGGCCCCCTCCGGGTGGACGGTCATCTCGAACTCGCCGACTCCGGAGCCGAAGGACGACGTCTGGTCCTTCGAGCCGACGCCGCGCATCTCCACGTACATCACGGCCCTCATCGTGGGCCCGTACCACTCGGTGCACAGCAGCTACGAGAAGGACGGCCAGTCCGTCCCGCTCGGCATCTACTGCCGCCCCTCGCTGGCGGAGTACCTGGACGCGGACGACATCTTCGCCGTCACCCGGCAGGGCTTCGCGTGGTTCCAGGAGAAGTTCGACTACGCGTACCCGTTCGCCAAGTACGACCAGCTCTTCGTCCCGGAGTTCAACGCGGGCGCGATGGAGAACGCGGGCGCGGTCACCATCCGCGACCAGTACGTCTTCCGCTCCAAGGTGACGGACGCGGCGTACGAGGTGCGGGCCGAGACCATCCTGCACGAGCTGGCCCACATGTGGTTCGGCGACCTCGTCACGATGGAGTGGTGGAACGACCTCTGGCTGAACGAGTCGTTCGCCACCTACACCTCGATCGCCTGCCAGGCGGACGCCGAGGGCTCGAAGTGGCCGCACTCCTGGACCACGTTCGCCAACTCCATGAAGACCTGGGCGTACCGGCAGGACCAGTTGCCCTCCACGCACCCGATCATGGCGGACATCAGCGACCTGGACGACGTCCTCGTCAACTTCGACGGGATCACGTACGCCAAGGGCGCCTCCGTGCTCAAGCAGCTCGTGGCGTACGTCGGCAAGGACGCGTTCTTCCAGGGCGTGCAGGCGTACTTCAAGGCGCACGCCTTCGGCAACACCCGCCTCTCCGACCTGCTGGGCGCGCTGGAGAAGACCTCCGGCCGCGACCTGAAGACCTGGTCGAAGGCGTGGCTGGAGACGGCCGGCATCAACATCCTGCGCCCGGAGATCGAGACCGACGAGAACGGTCACGTCACCTCCTTCACCGTGCTCCAGGAGGCCCCCGCGCTGCCCGTCGGCGCGAAGGGCGAGCCGACGCTGCGCCCGCACCGGATCGCCATCGGCGCCTACGACCTCGACGCGGACGGCAAGCTCGTGCGCACCGACCGGATCGAGCTGGACGTCGACGGCGAGCGCACCGACGTACCCGCCCTGGTGGGCAGGGCCCGCCCGGCGGTCGTCCTGCTCAACGACGACGACCTCTCCTACGCCAAGGTCCGCCTGGACGCCGAGTCGCTGCGGGTCGTCACCGAGCACCTCGGCGACTTCACCGAGTCGCTGCCGCGCGCCCTGAGCTGGGCCTCGGCCTGGGACATGACGCGCGACGGCGAGCTGGCGACCCGCGACTACCTCTCCCTGGTGCTCTCCGGCATCGGCAAGGAGTCCGACATCGGCGTCGTCCAGTCGCTGCACCGTCAGGTGAAGCTGGCGCTGGACCTGTACGCCGCGCCGGAGACCCGTGAGGGCGCGCTCAACCAGTGGACCGACGCGACGCTGGCGCACCTGCGCGCGTCGGAGCCGGGCAGCGACCACCAGCTGGCGTGGGCCCGCGCCTTCGCGGCCACGGCCCGCAACCCGCAGCAGCTGGACCTGCTCCAGTCGCTGCTGGACGGCACGGAGACGATCGAGGGCCTGGCCGTCGACACCGAGCTGCGGTGGGCGTTCGTGCAGCGGCTGGCAGCTTCCGGGCTGCTGGACGAGGAGGAGATCGCCGCCGAGTACGAGCGCGACAGGACGGCGGCGGGCGAGCGCCACGCGGCCTCCGCTCGGGCGGCCCAGCCGTCCGAGGAGGCCAAGGCGGCGGCGTGGGCCTCGGTCGTGGACTCCGGCGAGCTGCCGAACTCGCTCCAGGAGGCGGTCATCAGCGGCTTCGTCCAGACGGACCAGCGCGAGCTGCTGGCCCCCTACACGGAGAAGTACTTCGCCTCGGTGAAGGACGTCTCGGACGCGCGCAGCCACGAGATGGCCCAGCAGATCATCGTGGGCCTCTACCCGGCCCTCCAGGTCTCGCAGGAGACGCTGGACGCCACGGACGCCTGGCTGGACTCGGCCGAGCCGAGCGCGGCGCTGCGCCGGCTGATGTCGGAGTCGCGGTCCGGTGTGGAGCGCGCCCTGAAGGCGCAGGCGGCGGACTCGGCGGCGGCCACCGCGTAACCCTTCCCGCGTACGGCCCGAAGGGGCGTCCTCTCCGCTGCGGCGGCGGGGGCGCCCCTTCGCGGTCCCGCCCCGTATCGCCCGCGCGCGTTCGGCGGCCGTCCGCGCGCGGTGAGGTCTCCCGTGGCCTACGGTCCGAAGGGTCGTCGCAGGAAAGTCGGTCGCAGGCCACGGGAGGGTTCCTATGCCCGGCTCCGCCGCCGTGCCGGTCGCGCTGGCCCTGTGCGCGGGCCTGCTGACGGGCCCCGCCGCCCCGGTGGCGGACCGCCCGGACTGCCGGACGGGTCCGGCGGACTGCTACGGCCTCTACACGTACGGGTACAGCCTCGGGCTGCATCCGTTCACCGGGGCGGACGAGGTCCGGGCCCAGCTGACGGATCACTTCTGGCTGTTCCCGGTCAGCGGCGGCTGTGCGGGGCGGATCCGGGCGGGGGCGCGCTGCGAGCTACTGGGCGGCAATCCGGTCGAGGTGGAGTACATCGGGAGCGACTTCTTCCAGATCAACACGTTGCCGGGACACCAGCTGGGCCGGGGCATGCACATCCGCTTCGCGTTCTCGCGGACCCTCGGCTTCCACTCGCTCACGGTCCGGGCCTGGCAGGACCGGCCCACCGACTGCACGGGCGAGGCCCTCTGCAACACGGTCAACCGGGTGTTCGCCTGGGGGACCTGGCGGGTGCTGGCGACGACGCTGCGCTTCTCCGCGTACGCCGCCTGAGCGGCCGGGCCGGGTTGGGAACCGCCCGGCGGGCGGGCGCCGGAGCGCAGCCGTCCGCCGGGCGGTAGCAGGGGGTGGCCTCTTACGGGGTCACGCGCCGGACTCCTCGTAGCGGCGGCTCAGCTCGGCCGTGCCGGACTCCGTGAAGCTGCCGTGCAGCCGCATCCGGGCCACGCCGCCGTCGGGGAAGGCGTCGAGGCGGACGTGGGTGACGACGGCCTGGGCGCGCAGCACGAAGCGGTGCAGGGTGTCGGGCTGGAGGCGGGTGCGCGGGATGATCTCGAACCACTCGCCGGTGTCGCCGTTGCAGCCCTGGAGGGCGATCCAGCCGGCGGAGTTGCCCTTGAGGTAGGCCGTGTCGATCTCGATCGCGCGGACCGCGCCCTGGGCGGGCAGGCGGAAGCGGACCCAGTCGTTGGTGTCGCGGACCCGGCGGCGGCGGTTCTCCCAGCCGTCGTCCATCTTGCGGGAGGTGCCCGGCAGGATGATCTGGGTGGGCGAGGAGTAGAAGCGGTCGGATGCGTCCTCGTAGCGACCGCCGTTGAGGACCGAGATCAGGTCGACGGTGCCGAGCGCGGCGAGCCAGGCCGGGTCCGGGACGACCTCGCCGTGCACGCGGAGGCGGGCGATACCGCCGTCGGGGTGCTGGCAGAGCCGCAGGTGGGTGTAGCGGCGGCCGCCGGTGATCTCGAAGGCGTTGGCGGCGTGGCCGCGTACGGCGGTGGGCGGGAGGATCTCCTGCCACTTCACGTCGTCGGCGAGCAGCTGCTCGGGGCTCGGGGCGCCTTCGACGGAGGTGGCCTGCACCGACACGCGCTGCGGGTAGTTGCCGCGGAAGTGGGCGGTGTCCACGATCAGGCCGCGCACGATGCCGGGGGCGCCGAGGCGGACGATCGCCCAGTCGTGGTCCTCGGGGGCCGGGAAGGGGGTCGCGGCGTCCGCGCCGCGGCGGCGGCGGGTCTCCCAGCCGTCCATGATCTTGCCCTTGTGCCCGAAGTGCTCGGGGTCGAAGACGGCGCGCTCGCGGATCAGGAGGTTCTCGCGCTCGGCGAAGAACTCGTCGTTGGCGGCGATCACGCCCGCGCCGAGCCGGCGGTCGGCGAGGTCGACCAGCTCGGTGAAGGGGAGGTCGCCGGCTTCGCGGTAGTCGGCGTACGGGTCGCCGCCGCCGTAGGGCGCGGCGTCATTGGCGTGGGGGTCGGTGTCGGTGTCCTGGAATGTGGTCTCGCTCGCGTCGAAGGTCATGGCTCCTACCTTCGCGCCACCGAACCCATCAGGTCCATCGAAAGTTTTCGCAGATATCGTTCAGCTCAGCTGAACGATCGGGCGACGCTGGTGAGAGCCGCGAGGACCCGGGCCACCGCGGGGCCGCTCGCCGCCCCGTGCCGGACCGCCGCCACCACATGGCGGCGCGGCCGGTCCGCCTCCAGCACCCGCATCACCACGCCCTCACGGCGCTCCCGGGCGGCCATCCGGGGCACCAGCGCGACGCCCATGCCCGCCTCGACCAGGGCCAGGATCGCGGTCCAGCCGGCGGCGCTGTGGGCCTGCTCGGGGACGAAGCCCGCCGCCTCGCAGGCGGCGGTGGTGATCTCGGACCAGGGCCCCGAGCCGCCGAAGATCCAGCGGTCGGCGGCCAGGTCCGCGAGGCGCAGGGCGGGCGCGCCGGCCAGCGGATGGTCCGCCGGGAGCGCCACGTCCAGGGGGTCGGCGAACAGCGGGAAGAGGCTGAAGCGGGGGTCGCGGGCGGTGGGCGCGTGGGCGGCCAGCGACAGGGCCAGGTCCACCTCGCCCGCGGTGAGCAGCTCGTACGCCTGGGCGGCCTCGGCCTCCCGTACGCGGACGTCGGGTCCCGGACGGTCCTCGGCGCGCAGCAGCCGGACGGCGGGCACGACGAGGGCGGGCACGGCGGTGGAGAAGGCTCCGACCCTGACCTCGCCTGCCTCGCCGCGCAGATAGCCGGTCAGTTCGGCCTCCGCCCGCTCCAACTGGGCGAAGACCGCCTCGGCGTGGCGCAGGACGAGATGGGCGGCGTCGGTGAGGCGGACCCGGCGGCCCTGGGCCTCCAGGAGGTCCACCCCCAGCTGCCGGGCCAGGTTGGTGAGCTGCTGGGAGACCGCGGAGGGGGTCATCAGGAGCGCCTCGGCGGTCGCCGTCACGGTGCCCCGGTCGCGCAGGGTGCGCAGGATGCGGAGCTTCTTGACGTCCCACTCGGTCATGGGCGCAACCTACCGCCCCGGCCCTCGCGGCGGCGGGCCCGTCCGGGGCCGGACGCACGGATGCGCCGCGCGGTAGCTCCTACCGGCGGCGCACCCTTCGTACGTGTGCGGGTCAGACCTGCTTCTTGGACTTGTCCAGGACCATGACCAGGACCGTGATCACCACGAACAGGGCGATGGGCGCGACGACATAGAGACCGATGGTCTCGATCGCGCTCAGGCGCGGAGCCGGGTCGTCACCGTCGTCGGGCGTCAGCGCGAGCGCCGGGGCCGACATGAGCAGCATCATCAGCGTCGTCCCGGCCGCAACGACGCCGGCGCGCATAGCGTTCTTCTTGTCCACGGTGCCAACGTAGCGAACGCCTAGGGACGACGCTCGCCCGGGGGTGCCGTACGGGGCTTCCGGGACCGCAGGACGTCCATCAGCGCCTGGAGCCGGGGGGAGGCGGTGATCTCCTCCAGGGTGACCGGGTGACCCTCGGCGTCGGCGATCGGGAGGCGCCAGTTGGGGTACTGGTCCCAGGTGCCGGGGAGGTTCTGCGGGCGGCGGTCGCCGACGGTGTCGGGGAGCCAGACACCGGTCATCCGGGCGGGGGTGCGGAGCAGGAAGCGGTGGACGGCCCGGACGGCGGCCTCCTCGTCGCCGTCGCCCTCGGGGAGCATCCGCAGCCGGGCGAGCAGGGCGAGCCACTCGGCGGTGTCGGTGGCGTCCTCGGTCAGCTCCTCCTCCAGGGAGCGGGTGAGCAGGCCGAGCCGGTGGCGCAGCGTCACATGGTCGCCGGTCAGCCGGGCGGCGGTGGAGGGCAGATCGTGGGTGGTGGCGGTGGCCAGGCAGTCCCGCCGCCACTTCTCCGGGGCGAGCGGCCGGCCGTCGCCGTCCCAGTCGCGCTCGAACCAGAGCACCGAGGTGCCGAGCACACCGCGCCGGGCGAGCGCCTCGCGGACCCCGGGCTCGACGGTGCCGAGGTCCTCGCCGACGACGACGGTCCGGGCCCGGTGGGCCTCCAGGACGAGGACGGCGAGCATCGCCTCGGCGTCCTGGGCGACGTAGGCGCCGTCGGTGGGCGGGCGGCCCTCGGGCACCCACCAGAGCCGGAAGAGGCCCATGACGTGGTCGATGCGCAGGGCCCCGGCATGGGACAGCAGGCCGCGCAGGAGGCCTCGGTAGGCGGCGAAACCGGTGGCGGCTAGGACGTCGGGGCGCCAGGGCGGCAGGCCCCAGTCCTGACCGCGCGCGTTGAAGGCGTCGGGGGGCGCGCCGACCGACATGCCGTGGGCGAAGGCCTCCTGCTGGGCCCAGGTGTCGGCGCCGGCCGGGTGCACGCCGACGGCGAGGTCGTGGACGATCCCGACGGTCATCCCGGCGTCCTCGGCGGTCCGCTGGGCGGCGGCGAGCTGGGCGGCGGTCAGCCAGGCGAGGCGGCAGTGGAAGTCCACCCGGTCCAGCAGTTCGGAACGGGCGCGGGCGGTCCCCGGGGAGCGGGGGTCGCGCAGGGCCTCGGGCCAGGCGTGCCAGTCGGGGCCGTGGACCTCGGCGAGCGCGCACCACAGGGCGTGGTCCTCCAGCGCCTGGCCCTGCTCGGCCAGGAAGTCGCAGTAGGCGGCGCGGCGGCCGGGGCTGAGGGGCACCTCGACGACCAGCTCCAGGGCCTGGCGCTTCAGCTCCCACACGGCGTCCCGGTCGATGAGCGCGCCCTTGTTCAGCACGGCCTCGCTCAGCGCGGCGGCGCCCTGCCGGAGGTCCTCCAGGGTGGCCCGGTCGCGGACGTGGCCGTATTCGGGGATCGACTCGACGTGCAGGTGCACCGGGTCGGGGAAGCGGCGCGATGAGGGGCGGTACGGCGACGGGTCGGTGGGGCTTCCCGGCACGGCCGCGTGCAGCGGGTTGACCTGGATGAACCCGGAGCCGAGGGTGCGCCCGGCCCAGCCGGCGAGGTCGGCCAGGTCACCGAGGTCGCCCATGCCCCAGGAGCGGGCGGAGAGCAGGGAGTAGAGCTGCACCAGGAAGCCGTGGGACCGCTCGGGCGGCTGCGGGACCCGGGCCGGGGCGGCGACGAGGGTGGCGGTGGTGCGGCGGTGGTCCGGCGTCCGGACATGGATGCGGTGGACGCCGTAGGGGGGCGGGGTCCACCAGCCGGGGAGGGCCGCCGGGCCGTCCGGATCCGCACCAGCGGGCCGCGAGGACGGCACGGGACCCGGGGCGGCGTTGCCCGGGGGCGGGACGGAAGCCGGGGCCGCGTCACCCGGGGGCGGCACGGAAGCCGGGGCGGTGGCGTCCGAAGGCGGCACCGCAGGCGCGGCGGCGGCGTCACCCGGGGGCGGCGCGGAATCCGGGGCGGCGTCACCCGGGGACGGCACAAGGCCCGGGGGCGGCACCGGCCGGGCAGGGGCCGCCGCCCGTGCCCGCATGCTCAGCGGGGTGGGCGGGCGGCCCGAGGGGTGTCCCGGGGCCTGGGACGGCTCCGGCTCGACCGTGACGGTCGAGCCGGGGGGCAGCCCGGCCAGGGCGGGCGGCAGGGGCTCGCCGGCCCAGACCACCACGGTCGGCGGCAGCAGGCGCGAGCGGGACTCCGCGGCGGCGAGGCACTTCCGTACGTCCGCCGGAGTGCCGGCGTCGACGCCCAGCGCGGCGAGCACGGCGATGACCGTGTCGTCGGGGACGGACACCGTGACATCCGGCGACGGGGAGTAGGAGGTGGCGACACCGTGCAGTGCGGCGAGCCGGGACAAGCCCATTCAGACTCCTGGGAACTCCATGCCCCCTGCGGTGCCGGGTGCGGTCGGCTCGCTGGTCAGAGGGGCGACGGCGGCGAGCGGAGGCTCGCTCGTGAGAGGGGTGGCATCGGCGAGCGGCGGCTCGCTGGTCAGCGGCGCGGAATCGGCGAACGAGGATTCACCGAGCGGGAAGACATCGGCGAGCGGCGGCCCGCTGATCAGGTGGACGACATCGGCAAGGGGAAGCTCACTGGTCAGCGGCCCGGAATCGGCCTGGGCGGGTACCTGTTTGGAGAGGGCGGAGAGCAGAAGCTGCGCGGCGGCGGGCATGGTGGCCTCCTGGCCATGGAGAACAGGACACAGCAGACCTACCCAGGCCTCGCGAAGGCAGGCGTGGACGTGATGCAGGCGTTATGACAACGAGCCCAACGTGCCCTGGGTCACATTCCGTTCCCCCATACGGCAGGTAGGGGTCCCTTTCAGCCACTCCCGGCCGTCACGCCAGCCCCACGGGGCTCGAAGGTGCCGCCATTCCCGGCAATCAGGGCAGAACGGCCGTGCGCATTGACACCCTCGCGCGCGGGTGGTGGGCTCGGACCTCGCCGGGTATCGCCCGCCCGCGGGCCGACCGCGGCCGACGCGGCAGCCGGTACGGGCAGTGGGTACGTACGAAGGGGAGTGCGACGTGCGGATCGGGCGCAGAAAGCAGGCGACGGCCGTCGCCGTCGCCGTGATCGGCGGACTCCTCGGATCCGTCTCCGTCGCTCCGGCCGCGACGGCCGCGCCCGCCGATCCCGGCCGGCCCGCCGCCGATGCCGCCGACAGCACGCGGCCGCCGTCCGTGTGGCCCCGGCCGCAGAGCATGAAGGCCACCGGTCCGGCCGTGCCGCTGGGCTCCGAGGCCACGCTCGTCGCCGCACCGGACGCCGACCCCTACGCCGTCGAGCAGGCGCGCTCGCTGCTGCGCGGAGCGGGCGTCGGGACCCTGCACGAGAGCCTGCCGGGCCGCGGGCCCGTGGTCCGCCTCGGCGGCACGGGAGCCGGCGAGGCGCTGCGGGCGCTGCGCGCTCCCGACCGGGCCGATCTGCCCTCGGGCGGCTACCGGATCGCGGTCGGCCAGGTCGCCGGACGCGCCACCGTCGCACTGGACGGGCTCGGCGGGGACGGCCTCTTCCACGCCGTCCAGACCCTGCGCCAACTGGTCGCCGACGGCTCGGTGGCCGGGGTGACCGTACGGGACTGGCCGGGAACCGCCGTACGCGGCATGGCCGAGGGCTTCTACGGACAGCCGTGGACCCGCGAGGAGCGGCTCGACCAGATCGCCTTCATGGGCCGCACCAAGCAGAACCGCTATCTCTACGCGGCGGGCGACGACCCCTACCGGCTGGCGCGCTGGCGCGAGCCGTATCCGGCCGACAAGCGCGCCGACTTCCGGGCGCTGGCGGAGCGGGCGCGCGCCGAGCACGTCACGCTGGGCTGGGCCGTCTCGCCGGGTCAGGCGATGTGCATGGCCTCCGACCAGGACGTCCGGGCGCTGACGAAGAAGGCCGACGCCATGTGGGCGCTGGGCGTCCGGGTCTTCCAGCTCCAGTTCCAGGACGTCAGCTACAGCGAGTGGCACTGCGATCTGGACGCGGAGACCTTCGGCAACGGTCCGAAGGCGGCCGCCCGCGCCCAGGCCCGGGTCGCGGGCGCACTCGCCCGGCACCTGGAGGAGCGCCACCCGGACGCGGCCCCGCTGTCCGTGCTGCCGACGGAGTTCTACCAGGACGGGTCCACCGACTACCGCACCGCGCTGGCGGCCGAGCTGGACGGCCGGGTGCAGGTGGCCTGGACCGGTGTCGGGGTGGTGCCGAAGAAGATCACCGGCGGCGAACTGGCCGGGGCGCGCGCCGCGTTCCGCCACCCGCTGGTGACGATGGACAACTATCCGGTCAACGACTACGCCCAGGACCGGATCTTCCTCGGTCCGTACACCGGCCGGGACCCGGCGGTGGCGAGCGGTTCGGCGGCGCTGCTGGCCAATGCGATGGAGCAGTCGTCCGCCTCCCGGATCCCGCTGTTCACCGCCGCCGACTTCGCGTGGAACCCGAAGGGGTACCGCCCGGACGAGTCCTGGCGGGCGGCGATCGAGGATCTGGCGGGCGGGGACGCGGGCGCCCGGGACGCGCTGCTCGCGCTGGCCGGCAACAGCGCGGGCTCGGTGCTCGGCGCGGAGGAGTCCGCCTATCTCCAGCCCCTGTTCGAGGCGTTCTGGAACTCCCGCGCGGACGCCTCCCGGCGCGACCGGGCGGCGGGCGAGCTGCGCTCGGCGTTCTCGGTGATGCGGCAGGCCCCCGAGCGGCTGAAGACCCCCGCGGAGGGCCGGCTGACCGCCGAGGTGCGCCCCTGGACCGAGCAGTTGGCCCGCTACGGCCGAGCCGGTGAGCTCGCGGTGGACCTGCTCCAGGCCCAGGCCGCCGGGGACGGCTCCGCCGCCTGGCGCGCCCAGCTGGCCCTGGAGCCGCTGCGCGAGGAGATCAGGGCGAGCCGGGCCACGGTCGGCAAGGGGGTGCTGGACCCGTTCCTGGACCGGGCGGCGAAGGCGTCCGCCGGGTGGAACGGCACCGACCGCGCCTCGGGGCGGGTCACGCAGGACGCCCACAGCTATACGGTCCGGCTGGACGGGGCCCGCCCGGTGGAGGCCGTCACGGCGCTCGCCGAGCCGGGCTCCGAGCTCGCCGGCGCGGTCGTGGAGGCCCATGTGCCCGGTGAGGGCTGGCGGGCTCTGGGGCAGCTGTCGCCGAGCGGCTGGACCCAGACCGCCGCGAAGGGGCTGCGGGCGGACGCCGTACGGGTCACCGTGCCGGAGGCCGCCCGGACCGCCCCGCCCTCGTATCTGAGCCCCACCCTGCCGCCCTCCCCCGCCATCGTGGCGGGGGCTCCCCGGATGCGGGCCCTGGTGCCGTGGTTCGGGGACGAGCCCGCCGCCACGCTCGACCTGACGCGCGGCGAGACGGACGCGGAGATCGGCGGCGAGCCCCAGCGGGTCGCGGCGCGGCTGGCCGGGCGGCGTCCGGTCGAGGTGAAGGGCAGGCTCACCGCGAAGGCGCCCGAGGGCATCGAGGTGCGGGTCCCGAAGCAGACGACCGTGCCGCGCGGATCGCGGACAGAGGTGCCCGTGGACATCACCGTGCCGGCGGACACCCCGGCGGGCGAGTACGAGGTGCCGCTGACCTTCGGCGGCCAGGAGTCCACGCTGACCGTGCGGGCCTTCCCGCGTACGGGGGGCCCGGATCTGGCGCGTACGGCGAAGGCCTCGTCGTCGGGCGACGAGACCGCGGACTTCCCCGCCTCGGCGGCCTCGGACGGCGATCCGGAGACCCGGTGGTCCTCACCGGTGGAGGACGGGGCCTGGTGGCAGACCGAGCTGCCGCAGCCGGTGCGCCTGGGCCAGGTGGTGCTGAGCTGGCAGGACGCGTACGCCTCGCGCTACCGCATACAGGTCTCGGCCGACGGCCGTGTCTGGCGCACCGCCGCGACCGTGGCGGAGAGCCGGGGCGGGCGCGAGTCGGTCCGGATGGACGCGAAGGACACCCGGTTCATCCGGGTGCAGGGGGACGGCCGGGCGACGCAGTACGGCTACTCGCTGTGGTCGGTGGAGGCGTACGCGGTCGCGGACGACTGACCCGTACGAGCAGGGTCCCGGGGACGACGAAGGCCCGGTCTCAGGCGGACACGCCGTCGATCCGGGCCATCACGTCGTCCGCGCCGAACGGTTGCAAGTACGGCAGCCAGCGCGGGTCCCGGTGTCCGGTCCCGATGATCCGCCAGGCCAGGCCGGTCGGCGGGGCGGGCTGGTGGCGCAGTCGCCAGCCCAGCTCGGGCAGATGGCGGTCGGCCTTGACGTGGTTGCAGCGGCGGCAGGCCGCCACCACGTTGTCCCAAGCGTGCTGTCCGCCCCGGCTGCGCGGGATGACGTGGTCGACGCTGGTCGCGGCGGCCCCGCAGTACATGCAGCGCCCACCGTCCCGGGCGAACAGAGCCCGCCTCGTCAGGGGCACGGGCCCCCGGTAGGGGACCCGGACGAATCGCTTGAGCCGGACCACGCTGGGAGCGGGCACGGCTCGGGTGGCACTGTGCAGGAAGGAGCCGGACTCCTCCAGGCAGATGGCCTTGTTTTCCAGGACGAGGACGAGCGCGCGGCGGAGCGGCACGACGCCGAGCGGCTCGTACGACGCGTTGAGAACCAGGACGTGCGGCACGGTGGATGCCTCCTTGTACGCCGGCGGCGCGTGGCTCGCGCCGGGACGATCCGATCTCAGTCTCTCCTCATGCCTGGTCAAAGCGCCACCACGTACGGGTAACGGGCCGGGAGGATTTTTCTCACCCCGGGCTCCGCGCGCCGTTCCGCGGCGGCGAACAGGTGTTTCACCTGGGCGGCCGTCCGCGCTGTGCGATCGGCCACAGCCAAGGTGTTCCCGGTGAGACCTGTCTCTCCTCCCGCGACGGCAACGATCCACTCCCCCGGCTTCGTTAGTGTGGTTGACCAGCCGTCGTCCCCCTGGAGGTCCCTGTCGTGTCCCTGTCCGCCCTGTTGGCCGCAGCCCCGTCTCCCGAGCCGGGCGGCTCGCTGGACGAAGCCGCCGAGCAGGCCGGGAACGCCGCGGGCTGGGTCGAGGAGAACTGGTCCACCTGGCTCAGCACCGGACTGCGGATCCTGCTGATCGTGGCGGTCGCCGTCACGCTGCGCTATCTGATCCGGCGTGCCCTGACCAACCTGATCGAGCGGATGAACCGCAGCGCCCAGGCGGTGGAGGGCACCGCGCTGGGCGGGCTGCTGGTGAACGCCGAGCGCAGACGCCAGCGCTCCGAGGCGATCGGCTCGGTACTGCGTTCGGTGGCCTCGTTCGTGATCATGGGCACGGCCGCCCTGATGATCCTGGGCGCCTTCAAGATCAACTTGGCGCCACTCCTCGCCTCCGCCGGGGTCGCCGGTGTCGCGCTCGGTTTCGGCGCCCGCAACCTGGTCACGGACTTCCTCTCCGGCGTCTTCATGATCCTCGAGGACCAGTACGGGGTCGGGGACACCATCGACGCGGGGGTGGCGTCCGGCGAGGTCATCGAGGTGGGCCTGCGCGTCACCAAGCTGCGCGGCGACAACGGCGAGATCTGGTACGTCCGCAACGGCGAGGTGAAGCGGATCGGCAACCTCAGCCAGGGCTGGTCCACGGCCGGGGTCGACGTCACCGTGCGCCCGACGGAGAAGCTGGAGCACGTCCGTGAGGCGATCGCCACCGCCGCCGACACGATGACGAAGGAAGAGCCCTGGTCGGAGCGGCTGTGGGGCCCGGTGGAGGTGCTCGGCCTGGACGCGGTCCTGCTGGAGTCGATGACGGTCCGGGTGACCGCGAAGACCATGCCGGGCAAGTCGGTGGGCGTGGAGCGCGAGCTGCGCTGGCGCATCAAGCAGGCGCTGGACGACGCGGGCATCCGCATGATCGGCGCGATCCCGCTCCAGGCGGAGGGCGAGTCGGCGGCGGACCCGACGGCCGCGATGGCGGCCCCCTCGGCGTACGCCTCGGCGACCTCCCCGCAGTCGCTGGCGGCGACGCCGATACCGCCGCCGACGAACCTGAGCAAGTAGCCCCCGCCGCGACGCCCCCGGCCGCCCCCTGGACCCCAGGACGGCGACCGGGGGCGTCGCCGTGCCAGGTAACACTTTGATTGCCGGACGGGGGGCACCCATTGACGCCCCGGTGACCTGCGTCCTACGGTCCTCTCAACCGAATAGGAAACTTTCCTAACAGAGTGTCCCGGAGCTTCTTCGGAGTTCCTCACAGAGGGCGGTGCATCCACGATGGCGGGAACCACTCCGGGCTCACCCGGCGCACCCGGCACTCCGGGCACCCCCCGGGTGCTGCGGGCCATGAACGACCGGGCCGCCCTCGATCTGCTGCTGGAGCACGGGCCGCTCTCCCGGACCCGGATCGGGAAGCTGACCGGCCTCTCCAAGCCGACCGCGTCCCAGCTGCTGGCCCGGCTGGAGGCGGCCGGTCTCGTCGTCGCCACCGGGACCAGCGAGGGGCGTCCGGGGCCCAACGCGCAGCTCTACACGGTGAACGCGCGGGCCGCCCATGTCGCCGGGCTCGACGTGAACGGGCGGCGCATCGTCGCCGCCGTCGCGGACGTGACCGGGCAGACCGTCGGGCAGTTCGAGCTCGCGACCCCGGGCCGGCGCGCCGACAGTGTGGTGCGGCAGGTCGCCGACGCGCTGGACGGGGCGGCGAAGGACGCCGGGCTCACCCGCGCCGACATCCACCGGATCGTCATCGGCACCCCGGGCGCCTTCGACCCGGGCACCGGACGGCTGCGGTACGCCTCGCACCTGCCCGGCTGGCACTCCGCCACCCTGCTGGACGAGCTGGCCGCGTTCCTGCCGATGCCGGTCGAGTACGAGAACGACGTCAACCTGGTCGCCGTCGCCGAGCAGCGCCTGGGCGCGGCCCGCGGCCACGAGGACTTCGTGCTGCTGTGGAACGAGGAGGGCCTCGGCGCCGCCCTCGTCATCAACGGCCGGCTGCACCGCGGCTTCACCGGCGGCGCGGGCGAGGTCGGCTTCCTGCCGGTGCCGGGCACCCCCCTGGTGCGCCAGGTCGTCAAGGCCAACAGCGGCGGCTTCCAGGAGCTGGCGGGCGCCCAGGCGGTGCCCCGGCTCGCGAAGGCGCTCGGCATCGACACCCCGCAGCAGCCGTACGCGAAGGTCGCCGCCGAACTGCTGGCGCGGGCGGCCGACGCGTACGAGCGGGACGAGGCGCTCACCGAGCTGCTGCGCCAGTACGCCCAGCGGCTCGCCACCGGGCTCGCCTCCGTCACCGCCGTCCTGGACCCCGGGCTGATCGTGCTCTCCGGCGGCGGGGTCGCCGCCGGCGGCGAGATCCTGCGCTCCCTGATCCAGTCCGAGCTGGCCGAGCTCGCCGCCTCCCGGCCGCGGCTCGTCGTCGGCGAGATCGACCGCACCCCCGTTCTGCGCGGCGCCCTGGAGAGGGCGCTCGCCGACACCCGCGACGAAGTGTTCGACACCTCGCGCTGAACCACGCCTCTCCCCCGTTCCCCGCCGTCTGCCTCTTCCCCGTCCCTGGGAGTTTTGTCATGCGCACAAGCCGTCTCACCACCACCGCTGTCGCCGTCGCCGCGATATCGGTGCTCGCCACCGCGTGTACCGGCCAGTCCGAGGCCGGCGCCTCCGACGACCCCGACGCGAAGACCACGATCAACTTCTGGCACGGCTGGAGCGCGCCCGCCGAGGTGAAGGCGGTCCAGGACAACATCGACCGGTTCGAGAAGGCCCACCCGAACATCACGGTGAAGGTCTCCGGCAACATCAACGACGACAAGCTCAACCAGGCGCTGCGCGCGGGCGGTTCGAACGGGCCCGACGTGGTCTCCTCCTTCACCACCGCCAACGTCGGCAAGTTCTGCTCGTCCGGCGCGTTCGCGGATCTGAAGCCGTTCATCGAGAAGTCGAAGCTCGACCTGGAGAAGACCTTCCCGAAGGTCCTCCTCGACTACACCCAGTTCGAGGGCGAGCGCTGCGCCCTGCCGCTGCTCACGGACGCCTACGGCCTCTACTACAACAAGGACGCCTTCGAGAAGGCCGGGATCACCGCGCCGCCGAAGACCATGTCGGAGCTGGCGAGCGTCGCCAAGAAGCTGACGGTGGAGAAGGGCGACAGCTACGAGCAGCTCGGCTTCATGCCGACCTTCCACGGCTACGAGACCGTCGCCGACCACTACCTGTCCTCGTGGGACCACACGTACTTCGACGAGAACGGCAAGTCCAACATCGCCAAGGACCCGGCGTTCGCGGAGATGTTCACGTACCAGAAGAAGCTCGTCGAGGACCTCGGCGGCTACGACAAGCTGGAGAAGTACCGCGGCACCTTCGGTGACGAGTGGGGCGCCAAGCACCCGTTCCACACCGGTCAGGTCGCCATGCAGCTGGACGGCGAGTGGCGGCTCGGGATGGCCGAGGACACCGATCCCGGCTTCGAGATCGGCGTGGCGCCGATGCCCGTCGCCGACGACGAGGCCGACAGCTACGGCAAGGGCTTCCTCTCCGGCACCATCGTGGGCATCGCCCCGGCCAGCACGAAGCAGAACGCCGCCTGGAAGCTCGTCGAGTTCATGACCAGCGACACAGAGGCGGTCGTCGGCTTCGCCAACGGCATCCGCAATGTGCCCTCCACCTTCGAGGCGCTGAAGTCCCCCGACCTGAAGTTCGACCCGCGCTTCAAGACCTTCCTGGACATCGCCCAGCACCCCAAGTCCAACACCCCCGACGGGGCCGTCAACGGGTCGACGTACCAGCAGACGCTCCAGGACTTCGGCTACCAGTACGAGAAGGGCGCGGTGAAGGACCTGCAGGCCGGTCTGGAGAAGACCGCCCGGCAGATCGACACCGACATCGCCAAGGCGAAGTAGCCATCCGATGACGACGCACACGCTCCGCTCGAAGCGCCGCAGGTCGGCGCTGCGCACGGCGGCCTTCATGTCGCCGTGGCTGATCGGGTTCTCGGTCTTCTTCGTCTACCCGATGATCTCGACCGTCTACTTCTCCTTCACCCAGTACGACGGCTTCGGGGCGCCGGTCTTCAACGGGCTGACCAACTGGACCTATGTCTTCAGCGACTACCCGATGTTCTGGCCCTCGCTGCGCAACACCCTGTGGCTGGTGCTCGTCATGGTCACCTGCCGGGTCGTCTTCGGCCTCGGCGTCGGGATGCTCATCACGAAGATCAAGACGGGGACCGGGGTCTTCCGGACCCTGTTCTACCTGCCCTATCTGGCGCCGCCGGTCGCCGCGACGCTCGCCTTCGTCTTCCTGCTCAACCCCGGCACCGGGCCGGTGAACGCGATCCTCGGGGACCTGGGGCTGCCGACGCCCGGCTGGTTCAACGACGCCGACTGGTCCAAGCCGGCGCTCACCATGCTCGCGGTCTGGGGCATCGGGGACCTGATGGTCATCTTCATGGCCTCGCTGCTGGACGTGCCGACCGAGCAGTACGAGGCGGCCGAGCTCGACGGCGCGTCCGCCTGGCAGAAGTTCCGCTTCGTGACGCTGCCGAACATCTCGCCGATCGTGCTGTTCGCCGTGGTGACGGGCGTGATCCAGGCGATGCAGTACTACACGCAGCCACTCGTGGCCGGAAAGGTCGCCTCCGGGGTCATCGGCGGCTCCGGCCAGTCCTTCGAACCCGGCTATCCCGACAAGTCGACACTGACGCTCCCGCAGCTCGTCTACAACCTGGGCTTCCAGCGCTTCGACTACGGCGCCGCCTGTGTCGTCGCCCTCGTCCTGTTCGCCCTGGCCATGGCCTTCACCGCGCTGCTGATGCGGGGCCGCAACAACCTGATCCAGGCCGGTGACTGAGCCATGACCCCACTCCTCGACCAGACCGCCGCCGCGCCCGGGAAGAACTCCTCGCGGACCCCCGCCGCACGCACCGCCCGGCGCAAGGCGCTGCTGCACTGGATCGCCGTGCACTCGCTCGGGATCGCCGCCGCGCTCTTCTTCGTGCTGCCGTTCGTCTTCGTGGTGCTGACCTCGCTGATGAGCGACCAGCAGGCACTGACCCGCGACCTCACCCCGAACACCTGGGAGTGGGGCAACTACGAGCGGGTCTTCAACACCCCGGGCTTTCTGACCTGGTGGCGCAACACCCTGCTGTACGCGGGCGTCGGCACCGTCCTCACGGTCGTCTCGTCCGTCCCCGTGGCGTACGCGCTGGCGAAGTTCCGCTTCCGGGGCCGCAGGCTGTCGCTGATGCTCGTCATCTCGATGATGATGCTGCCGCCGCAGGTCGTCATCATCCCGATGTACCTGTTCTGGGCGAAGCAGATGGACCTGTCGGGCACCTTGTGGCCGCTGATCATCCCGATGGCCTTCGGCGACGCGTTCTCCATCTTCCTGCTGCGGCAGTTCCTGCTGACCATCCCCAACGAGTACCTGGACGCCGCGAAGGTCGACGGCTGCGGCGAGTTCCGCACGCTGATGAAGGTCGTCCTGCCGATGGCCAAGCCGGGCATCGCGGCCATCGCCCTCTTCCAGTTCTTCGCCGCCTGGAACGACTACTTCGGACCACAGATCTACGCCTCCGAGAACCCGGCCGCCTGGACGCTCAGTTACGGCCTGGAATCCTTCAAGGGCGCGCACCACACCGACTGGAACCTGACCATGGCCGCGACCGTTCTGGTCATGGCCCCCGTGATCGCCGTCTTCTTCTTTGCCCAGAAGGCATTCGTCGAGGGCGTCACACTGACCGGAGTAAAGGGCTGACATGAAGCTCGCAGTAGTGGGTGGCGGGTCCACCTACACCCCTGAACTGATCGACGGATTCGCCCGGCTGCGGGACACGCTGCCGATCGAGGAGCTGGTGCTCGTCGATCCGGCGGCCGACCGCCTGGACCTGGTCGGAGGGCTCGCCCGGCGGATCTTCGCCAAGCAGGACCACGCCGGGAGGATCACGACCACCTCCGACCTCGACGCGGGCGTCGCCGACGCCGACGCCGTCCTGCTCCAGCTGCGCGTCGGCGGACAGGCCGCGCGCGACCAGGACGAGACCTGGCCGCTGGAGTGCGGCTGCGTCGGCCAGGAGACCACCGGCGCCGGCGGCCTCGCCAAGGCGCTGCGCACCGTGCCGGTCGTCCTGGACATCGCCGAGCGGGTCCGCCGCGCCAACCCGGACGCCTGGATCATCGACTTCACCAACCCGGTCGGCATCGTCACCCGCGCCCTGCTCCAGGCCGGCCACAAGGCCGTCGGCCTGTGCAACGTGGCGATCGGCTTCCAGCGGAAGTTCGCCCGGCTGCTGGACGTGAACCCCTCCGAGGTGCACCTCGACCATGTCGGGCTCAACCACCTGAGCTGGGAGCTGGGCGTGCGCCTGGGCGGCCCGGACGGCGAGAACGTCCTGCCCAGGCTGCTCGCGGAGCACGGCGACGCCATCGCCGACGACCTCCGCATGCCCCGTCGACTCGTGGACCGGCTCGGGGTCGTCCCCTCCTACTACCTGCGCTACTTCTACGCCCACGACGAGGTGGTCAGGGAGCTCGGCACCAAGCCGTCCCGGGCCGCCGAGGTCGCGGCGATGGAGAAGGAGCTGCTCGCGATGTACGGGGACCCGGCGCTGGACGAGAAGCCCGCGCTGCTCGCCAAGCGCGGCGGCGCGTTCTACTCCGAGGCGGCCGTGGATCTGGCGGCCTCCCTGCTGGGCAACGGCGGCTCCCCGGTCCAGGTGGTCAACACGTACAACAACGGGACGCTCCCGTTCCTCCCGGACGACGCGGTGATCGAGGTCCAGGCCCGGGTCGGGCACGACGGCGCGACGCCGCTGGCCGTCCCGGCGCTGGACCCGCTGTACGCCGGTCTGATCGCGAACGTGACGGCGTACGAGGACCTCGCCCTGGAAGCCGCGCTGCGCGGCGGCCGGGACCGGGTCTTCAAGGCGCTCCTCGCCCACCCGCTGATCGGCCAGTTCGAGTACGCCGAGGGCCTCACCGACCGGCTGATCGCGCACAACCGGGAGCACCTGGCGTGGGCGTGAACGTGTCGGTCGTCGCCATCGACGCGGGCAACAGCAAGACCGACGTGGCGCTGATCGGCGAGGACGGCACCGTGCTGTCCACGGCGCGCGGCGGCGGCTTCCAGCCGCCCGTGGTCGGGATGGGGGCGGCGATCGACGTGCTGGCCGCCGCCCTGGAGCGGGCGGTCGCGGGACTGCCTGCGCCGCCCGCCGCGACCGGCCATGTCTCCGCGTGCCTGGCCAACGCCGATCTGCCGGTCGAGGAGGCCGAGTTGACCGCCGCCCTGGAGGCCCGCGGGTGGGGCTCCTCGGTGGAGGTGCGCAACGACACCTTCGCGATCCTGCGCGCCGGGGTGGACGAGCCCCGGGGCGTTGCGGTGGTGTGCGGGGCCGGGATCAACTGCGTGGGCATGACCCCGGACGGGCGGACCGCGCGCTTCCCCGCCATCGGGCGGATATCCGGTGACTGGGGCGGCGGTTCGGGGCTCGCGGAGGAGGCGCTGTGGTGCGCCGCGCGCGCCGAGGACGGGCGCGGCGAGCCGACCGAGCTGGTCCGCGCGCTGCCGGGCCACTTCGGGCTCACCTCGATGTACGGACTCATCGAGGCGCTGCACCGGGGCGGGATCCCGCTGGAGCGGCGGCACGAGCTGACGCCGGTGCTGTTCGCCACGGCCGCCGGCGGGGACCCGGTGGCGGCCGCGCTGGTGGAGCGGCTGGCCGAGGAGGTGGTGGCGATGGCCTCGGTCGCGCTGACCCGGCTCGGTCTGCTGGAGGAGGAGGTTCCGGTGCTGCTGGGCGGCAGTGTGCTGGCCGCGCGCCATCCGCGGCTGAACGGCAGGATCGCCGAACTCCTGGCGGCCCGCGCGCCGAAGGCCGAGGCGCGCGTCGTGTCCGAGCCGCCGGTGCTGGGCGCGGCGCTGCTGGGCCTGGACCGCACGGGCGCGGCGCCGGAGGTCCACCGGAGGCTGCGCGCGCAGTACGCCTGAGGGGCGGTACGTCCCAGGGGCGGAGCACTCCGTAGGTCGGGGGGCGTCCCCTCACGCGATGCGCGTGGGGGGACGTCTCTCGTACGGGTGAACGCCTGGCGTACGAGAGACGCGAGGGAACCGATCGGGCTCCTGGAACGTGTACCTGATGGGAAGTCCGTTCGCTTATGGGGATGTATCCGGGCACGTTGCACCGGTTGCCTTGATCGGCCGCGTCCGCACTGATCGAATGCGGGGACGGACGCGCGTCCTTGGGCCGGGGACGGGGACCCGCCGTCAGTGACCGAGGGGGAGGTCGAGTGACACACCCGCCGAGCGGCGGCTCGCAGACGCTGCACACGCCGGACCCGCCGTCCGCGCCCGCCGGCGTACCCGCGCAGCGCCGCGCCACGTGGGCCGTGGGGGCGCGGCGCCTGCGCGCCGTGGCGACGACCGAGCCCGGCCGGCTCCAGATCATCGGGGCCGTCCTGGCCCTGCTGGTCGTGGCGTTCGGCGCGGTGACCACGCTGGAGACCTCGCAACGGGCCTCCGCCGCCGACGACGTGGTCAGCCGCAGCCAGCCGCTCAGCGCCGACGCGGCGGACATCTACCGCTTCCTGGCGGACGCGGACACGACGGCGGCCAGTGGGTTCCTCGCCGGCGCCCAGGAACCGCAGGCCGTGCACCAGCAGTATCGGAAGGACATCGAGGAGGCGGCGCGGCTGCTGGTGAAGGCCTCGGGGAGCACCGAGTCCGACAGTGCCTCCAGCCGCGAGATCACCACCCTCAACAAGCTGCTCCCGGTCTACACGGGCCTGATCGAGCGCGCCCGCGCCAACAACCGCCAGGGTCTCCCGCTGGGCGGCGCCTATCTCCGGTACGCGAACCAGAAGATGACCGGCGAGATGCTGCCGGCCGCCGAGCGGCTGTACGCGGCGGAGACGGGCCGGCTGGCGACGGACTCCTCCGACGCCCGGCAGTGGCCCCTGCTGTCGCTCGGCGCCGGGATCCTGGTGCTCGGCGCCCTGGCCTGGATGCAGCGGCGCACCTACCGCCGGACGAACCGGGTGCTGAACCACGGGCTGCTGGCGGCGACGGCCGCCGCCTCGGTGGTGGTGCTCTGGCTGGCGGTGGGGCACGCGGTGGCCCGCGCGGAGCTGCGGTCGGCGATGGTGCACGGCCAGGCGTCCCTGGACGTGCTCAACGACGCGCGGATCAGCTCCCTGAAGGCACGCGCCAACGAGAACCTCACCCTGGTGGCGCGCGGCGCGGTGCTGACCCCCGACGGCTCCGCCGACCAGTACGAGGCGGACTACACCACGGGCATGAAGGCGTTGAACGCCCAGTTGGAGAAGGCCGAGCAGCTCTCCGACGACGAGAGCGGAAGCGCGCCGGTGGTCAGGGCGGCGGACGGCGTGGCCCAGTGGCAGGTCCGCCACCGCGAGGCCCGCGCCACGGACGACCGCGGCGACTACGACGGCGCCCTGAAGCAGATCATCGGCACCGAGGAGTCCACCGGGCAGTCCTTCCAGCAGGTGGACGCCGCTCTGAAGAAGGCGCTCGCCCATGAGCAGGGCGAGTTCACCGCGGCGGCGAAGGGCGGCCGCGGGGCCCTGCGGGGTCTGCCGATCGGGGCCGCGGCCCTGGCGGTCCTGGGGGCCGCCGCCGTGATCGTCGGGGTCAACCGCAGGCTCTCGGAGTACCGGTGAGAGGGGCAGCGATGAGCAGGGCGAAGGACCGGCCCGCACGCGGCGGCCTGCGCGGCTGGGGTGGCGTGACGGGGATGGCGGTGGCGTGCGCGGTCACCGCCGCGGTCACCCTGCTGCCGCTGGCCCACCACGGCGACGGGGCGGACGTCCGGGGCGGCGGGGCGGTCGCGGCCGACCGGACGCGGGCCGAGGCGTGCACCGAGCCGGAGGCCAGCCTGCCCGCCTCCGGCGAGGACGGACCCAACATCGACAAGATCAAGAAGCGCGGCAAGCTGGTCGCGGGCGTCGACCAGAACAGCTTCCGCTGGGGCTACCGCAATCCGGAGACCCGTGAGCTCGAAGGCTTCGACATCGACCTGGTGCGGGCCATCGCCCAGGACGTCCTGGGCGACCCGGACGCGGTGATCTTCCGGGCCATCCCCACCAACCAGCGCATCGCCGCCCTGGAGAGCGACCGGGTCGACGTCGTCGTACGGACGATGACGATCAACTGCAAGCGGTTGGAGCAGGTCTCCTTCTCCACCGCCTACTTCCAGGCCGGGCAGCAGGTGCTCGCCCCGAAGGAGTCGACGATCACCGGCTACGACGCGTCGCTGAAGGGCAAGCGGGTCTGCTCGGCCGAGGGCTCCACCGCGTACGAGGCGCTGGAGCAGGAGGCCTACGGGGCGTTCTACAAGGACGACTTCGAGGGCACCGAGCGCGACCGGGACCTGCTGACCGTCCCCAACCAGCTGGACTGCCTGGTGCGGCTCCAGCTCGGCGAGGTCGACGCGATCGTCACGGACAACGCCCTGGCGGCCGGTCAGGCGGCGCAGGACCCGGCGGTGGAGCTCAAGGGGAAGGCCCCGTTCACCACCGAGTACTACGGCGTCGCGACGAAGAAGGGCTCCGACGACCTGGTGGCCCGGGTGAACAAGATCCTCGTCGACTACCGGGCGGGGGGTGACCGCAGCGCCTGGATGACGTCGTACCGCGACTGGCTGGCGGCCGGACTGCCCGGCATCAAGGGGCCGCCCGCCCCCAAGTACCGCGGCGACTGACCCCGTAGCCCCGTGCGCGCAGGGACCGCGACGGGCGGACCGGAGCAGACCGAAGCAGACCGATCCCGTCGGGCCACCGGCCCGGCGGGGAGAGCGGAGAGGTGATCGATGGGCGTCGCGGGATCCTTCCCCAGCTTCGCGGGGAGGCCCCCCGGCCCGGCCATGGACCGGGAGGAGGCAGACCGTGCGCTGGCCCGGCTCGGTGCGGAGCACGAGGCCATCGAGACCTCGCTCCTCGCGCTCCAGGACCACGCCGGCCGCCGGCTCCTGGAGGGCGCCGAGCTGACCGGCGTCACCCGGGAGCGCTGGGCCACGACCGAGCAGTCGATCACCCTGCTGTGGGGATACTTCGACGCGTACGCGGGGGCCCTGTCCGAGGCCCGGAAGATCCGTGCGCGCCGCCGCCACCCGAACCGGGAGGACCTCACCGCGCTGACCGACCTGCTGCGCGGCGAGGCGGTCACCGTCGCCAACCCGGGCGCGGTGCCGCCGCCTTCGGTCGCCGGTCCGGCCAGACTCTCCGAGCGGTTCTCGCTCCAGGAGCTGGTCGCCCGGATGAACGAGCTGTACGCCAGGTCCCTGGACATGGTCGTCGCCTCCGACTCCGTCTGGTCGGCGCTGCCCGCCCGGATCGACCTGCTCGCCGCCGAGCTGCACCGGACGCGTTCGCTGGCGCACTCCGTGGGGGTGCGGCCCGGTGAGCATCCGGCCGGGGACGACCTGGCGGAGATCACCGAGGAGCTCACCACGCTGCGGATGCAGGTGATCTCCGACCCGCTGGCGTTCTGGCTGCCCGGACCCGGCAGCGCCGCGCCCGGCGGCGGCCGCCCCGACACCTCGCGCTACGACCGGGCCGCCCGCGCCCTGGAGGACGTACGGCGGGAGATCGAGGCGGTGCTCGCGGTCCGGCAGGACGCCGAGGCGCGCCTGGTGCGGCTGCGGGACGTGCTCTCGCGGGCCGACCGGACCCTGACGGAGGCACGGGCGGCGCGCGGCGAGGTGCTGGCCAAGATCGCCGCCTCGGAGGTGCCCGCGGTCAGCGGACCGCCGACCGCCCTCCAGGAGCGTCTGGCGGCCGCCTCGGACCACCGCAGGTACGCCCAGTGGCACCGGCTCTCGCCGCTCCTGGAGTCGCTTGAGCGCGAGGCCGAGGACGAACTGCTGCGCGCCCGCGAGTCGTTGACCTCGGTGACGGCCCCGCTGGCGATCCGGGCGGAGCTGCGCGGCCGGCTCGACGCGTACCGGGCGAAGGTGAGCCGGCACGGCCTGGCGGAGGACCCGATGCTGATCGAGCGGTACGACGCGGCGCGCCGGATGCTGTGGAGCGCGCCGTGCGATCTGCGGGTCGCCGAGCAGGCCGTCCTGCGCTACCAGCACGCGGTCGCGGACATGGTGACGCCGCGCCGCCCCGACGGACCGCAGGACCGGCGGGGCGCGGGCGAACAGGGGGAGACACGATGAGTACGCAGTGCCAGCGCCCCGCGTGCGAGGGGAACTACGAGGACATGGGCGGCGGTGAGCTGTACTGCGACACCTGCGGTCTGGCGCCGGTCGTCTCGCCGACGGGCATGGTCAGTTCGCCGCCGACCGGGATCGCCGGGGGCGGCCGGGCGAGCAGCCGGGACAGCTCCTCGCAGCGCTCGTCCTCCCGCGCCTCCGCACGGTCCTCGTCCCGTTCCTCGACCTCGCGCCGCTCGGTCTCCGGCCGGCTCTCCCGCTCGCTGTCCGGGGCGTCCACCTCCCGTTCGGTCTCGGTGCGCTCCTCCGGATCGACGTCGGCGACCTCGGCCCGGGGGCGGCTCGGCGTCGGCCTGGTGGAGGTTCCGGACGTGCCCCGGCCCGATCCGCGTACGGCGGTGATGGAGAACCCGGAGGTGCCCGAGCGCAAGCGGTTCTGCTCCCGTTCGGACTGCGGTGCGCCGGTGGGCCGTTCGCGCGGTGAGCGGCCGGGCCGCACCGAGGGGTTCTGCACCAAGTGCGGCCACCCGTACTCCTTCGTGCCGAAGCTGGGCGGCGGCGACATCGTGCACGGCCAGTACGAGGTCGTGGGCTGTCTGGCGCACGGCGGGCTCGGCTGGGTGTATCTCGCGGTGGACCGGGCCGTGTCGGACCGCTGGGTGGTCCTCAAGGGCCTGCTGGACACCGGCGACCAGGATGCGATGGCCGCCGCGATCTCCGAGCGCCGCTTCCTCGCCGAGATCGAGCACGCCAACATCGTGCGGATCTACAACTTCGTCGAGCACCTGGACCAGCGGACCGGCTCGCTCGACGGCTACATCGTGATGGAGTACGTCGGCGGCAAGGCGCTCAAGGAGATAGCCAACGAGCGCCGCACCCCGGCCGGGAAGCGCGATCCGCTGCCGGTCGAGCAGGCCTGCGCGTACGGGATCGAGGCGCTGGAGGCGCTCGGCCATCTGCACAGCCGCAACCTCCTCTACTGCGACTTCAAGGTCGACAACGCGATCCAGACCGAGGACCAGCTCAAGCTGATCGACATGGGCGCGGTGCGCCGGATGGACGACGACGAGTCGGCGATCTACGGCACGGTCGGCTACCAGGCCCCCGAGGTCGCGGAGCTCGGTCCCTCGGTCGCCTCCGACCTGTACACGGTGGCCCGGACGCTGGCGGTCCTCACCTTCGACTTCCAGGGGTACACGAACGTCTTCGTGGACTCGCTGCCGGACCCGGACACCGTCGAGGTGCTCCGCACCTACGAGTCGTTCTACCGGCTGCTGGTGCGGGCCACCGACCCGGACCCGGCCCGGCGGTTCGCCTCCGCCACGGAGATGGCCGAGCAGCTGACGGGGGTGCTGCGGGAGGTCGTGGCGCTCCAGACGGGCCGGCCGCGGCCTGCCCTGTCGACGCTGTTCGGCGCGGAACTGCGGGTGACCGACACGGAGTTGTTCGCCCGGCAGACGGACGACGTCTCACGGCTGGGCCGCCGGGACACCGGCTCCGCGCTCCGCGGGCTCCTGGGCCGCCGCAAGGGCCGGGGAGGCCCGCTGCCCGGCGCTCCGGTAGCGGGGGGCACGTGGCAGGCCCACGGCAGCACGGCGCCGGTCGCGCCGGGGGCCGCGACGGCCGCGGTGGCCGGAGCGCTGCCGGTGGGCGCGCAGCCGCCCGGTCCCGCGGGGGCCGCGCCGCTGGCCGCGCCGCCGACCCACGTGAGGGGCTCCGCGCAGGGCGCCGCCCCGCTCGCCTACGCTCCCCCGGCGCACGCCCCCGTCCCCGCGCCCCGGGCGGCGGAGACGGCCCCGGGCGCGTCGGGACCGTACGTCCCGACCGGCCCGTACGGTCCCTTCGGGGCGACCGCCGAGGGGGTCCGGCTCGCCCTGTTCGACACCCGGGCCACCTCGCTGGCGCTGCCGGTCCCCCGGGTCGACGCGACGGACCCGAACGCGGGCTTCCTGGCCGGGCTGATGGCCGCCGCCCCGGCCGAGCTGATCACGGCCCTGCACGCGGTGCCGGCCGCCTCGCTGGAGACCCGGCTGCGGGAGCTGCGGGCCCGGCTGGAGATGCGGGATCTGGACGCGGCCGCCCGTGCGCTCACCACCCTGGAGGGTGAACACCCGGACGACTGGCGGGTCGTCTGGTATCGGGGCGTCACCTCGCTGGTGACCGGCGACCACGAGACGGCCGCGCTCTCCTTCGACGCGGTCTACGACGCGTTCCCCGGGGAGATGGCGCCCAAGCTGGCGCTCGGGATCTGCGCGGAGGTGCTGGGCCAGCTGGACAACGCCGCGGAGTACTACCGCCTGGTGTGGGCGACCGATCCGGGTTTCGTCAGCGCCGCGTTCGGCCTGGCCCGGGTACAGATCGCCGCCGGCGAGCGGGCCGGGGCGGTGACCACCCTGGAGTCGGTGCCGGGGGCCTCGATCCACTACACCGCGGCCCGGGTCGCCGCCGTCCGGGCCCGGCTGCGCGAGCGCTCGCACCGCGAGCCGATCCTGGTCGACCTGACGGCCGCCGGGATCCAGGTGACGGCGCTCGCCGCCTTCGGCCTGGACCCGGTGCGTCACGAGCAGTTGTCGACGGAGGTACTGGGCAAGGCGCTGGACTGGGTACTCTCCGGTAGTCCCGGTGCTCCGTCGCGGGGCGGTTCGGTTGCCGCGTCCGAGGGTGCACCGAAACTGCTCGGCGTCGCACTGGACGAGCGGGGACTGCGGTTCGGGCTGGAGCGCTCGTACCGGATGCTCGCCCGGCTGGCGCAGCGGGGCGACGAGAGGATCGAACTGGTGGAGCGGGCCAACCGTTTCCGCCCCCGGACGTGGGTGTGAAGATGTCACAGAGCCACCAGCAGCCCGCCCTGTCGAAGTGCCCCGGCTGCGAGGAGCCGTTGGATTCGGGAGACCGTTTCTGCGGGGCGTGCGGGTACGACCTCTCGGCCGTGCCGGCGCGCCCCGACGACCGGCCCACGATGGCCATCACCGTGCCTCCGGCCGCCCCGGCGGCCGACCCCGTGCAGTGGCCCGCCGCCTCGGAGACCGACAGCTCGGACGTGCCCGCGCCGGTGCACCATCCGGCGGACCTGCCGGGGACGGACTCGGGCGGCAGGCCGCTGGCGGAGCCGGCACCGGGTCAGGAACCGCGGTCGGAGCCCGAGCACGGCCAGGGCCAGGAGCCCCGGTCGGTGCCGGAGCACGGTCAGGAGGCGGTGTCGGAGCAGGGCGCGGCGTCCCGGCCCGAGCCGGGGCCGGTGGGCGGGCCGGAGTCCGCGTCCGTTCCGGTGCGCCACGACGACCGGGCCGGCGCGGCGGACTCCGGTGACTTCGCGCTGGCCGCGCCCGATCCCCGTACGGCGGAGCATGCCGCCGCGCCCGCCGCCGCTTCCGCCCCCGGGGCGAAGGTCTGTGTGGCCTGCCGCTCCGGCCGGGTGGACCCCGACGGCTACTGCGAGAACTGCGGGCACGCCCAGCCCCGCGAGCGCGACCACATGGAGCAGGAGCTCGACTCGGTGGCCGCCGTCAGCGACCGGGGTCTGCGCCACCACCGCAACGAGGACTCCTTCGCGGTGTCCTCCACCGCGCTGCCGGACGGCTCGCCCGCCGTCGTCGCGATCGTCTGCGACGGCGTCTCCTCGGCGAGCCGGCCCGACGAGGCGTCGGCGGCCGCCGCGAGCGCCGCCAACGAGGCGCTGCTGGAGTCCCTGCCGCGCGGCACGCACCCGCAGCAGGCGATGCGCGAGGCGATCGTCGCCGCGTCCGAGGCGGTCAACGTCCTGGCGCAGGAACCGGCCGGGGCGATGGAGCACGACGCGCACTGCCACCAGAACGCCCCGGCCTGCACCCTGGTCGGCGCGATCATGGCGGGCGGCCTGCTGATCGTCGGCTGGGTCGGCGACAGCCGGGTCTACTGGGTGCCGGAGGACCGGACCCAGCCGACCGCCCGGCTCACCGAGGACGACTCCTGGGCCGCGCAGATGGTGGCGGCCGGCCTGATGAACGAGGCGGAGGCGTACGCGGACGAGCGGGCCCACGCCATCACCGGCTGGCTCGGCGCCGACGCGTACGAACTGGAGCCGCACACCGCCGCGTTCAAGCCGGACCGGCCGGGCCTGGTGGTCGTGTGCACGGACGGCCTGTGGAACTACGCGGAATCCGCCGAGGAGATGGCCGCCGCGGTGCCGGCCGACGCCCAGGAACGTCCGCTGCACGGCGCCCAGGTGCTCGTGGGCCACGCGCTCGACGGCGGGGGCCACGACAACGTAACAGTGGCGCTTCTGCCGTTCGCCGTGCCGTCACCGGGGGCAGGATCGGCCTGCGACACCGTTTGAGCCGATATTCCGCCCTTGCCCCTTCCCGTGTCCCTCGTCCCCTCCCCCACCCCCGCCCGCATCCCCTCTTCACCTGATCCCCTGTGGAGCCTCAAGGAGCCGACCCGATGGCCAACTTCTCCAAGTCGAACGTGCCGCAGTTCTCCGTCGAGGTGTACCAGAACGCGTTCCTGCCCGAGGGCGGCCGTGAGGTCAACGCGATCGTCACCGTCACCTCGACCGGCGGCGGCACCACCGGCGGCATACCGCTGGCGGGTTCGGCGCCCTCACCGTCGTACGGGCCGGGGCAGGGTCCCGACGCGGCCGTGGTGCTGATGGTCGACTGTTCGGGCTCGATGGACTACCCGCCGACGAAGATGCGCAACGCGCGCGACGCGACGGCGGCGGCCATCGACACCCTGCGCGAGGGCACCCGGTTCGCGGTGGTCGCCGGGACGCATGTGGCCAAGGACGTCTATCCGGGCAACGGAGGGCTCGCGGTCGCCGACGCGCAGACGAAGGCCCAGGCCAAGGACGCCCTGCGGAAGCTGAGCGCGGGCGGGGGCACCGCGATCGGCACCTGGCTGCGGCTGGCCGACCGCCTGCTGGGCGCGGCCGACGTGGACATCCGGCACGGCATCCTGCTGACCGACGGCCGCAACGAGCACGAGGCGCCCGAGGATCTGCGGGCGGCCCTGGACTCCTGCGCCGGCCGGTTCACCTGCGACGCCCGCGGGGTGGGCACCGACTGGGAGGTGAAGGAGGTCACCGGCATCGCCGCCGCCCTCCTCGGCACGGCCGACATCGTCGCCGATCCCACGGGCCTGGCCGCGGACTTCACGCGGATGATGGAGAACGCGATGGGCAAGGAGATCGCGGACGTGGCGCTGCGCCTCTGGACGCCGGTGGGGGTGGAGATCCGGTTCGTGAAGCAGGTCGCGCCGACCGTCGCGGATCTGACCGGGCGGCGCGGCGAGGCGGGCCCCCGGGCCGGGGACTACCCCACCGGTTCCTGGGGCGACGAGTCCCGCGACTACCACGTGTGCGTCCTGGTGCCGCAGGCCGGGATCGGCCAGGAGATGCTGGCCGCCCGGGTCTCGCTGATCCTGCCCGACCCCTCGGGCGCGGGCGCCCCGCAGACCCTGTCGCAGGGGCTCGTACGGGCCGTGTGGACGGACGACATGGTGGCGTCGACCTCGATCAATCCGCAGGTCGCGCACTACACGGGTCAGGCGGAACTGGCACAAGTCATCCAGCAGGGTCTGGACGCACGCAAGTCGGGCGACTTCGACGGCGCGACGGCGAAACTGGGCCGCGCGGTGCAGCTGGCTTCGGCGTCCGGGAACCAGGACACTGCGAAACTCCTTTCGAAGGTGGTCGACGTCGTCGATGCCGCGACAGGTACTGTGCGACTGAAGGCGAAGGTCGCGGAAGCGGACGAGATGACCCTCGAAACGCGCTCCACCAAGACCGTTCGCGTCAAGAAGTAGTCAGGAAGCAACACGGCACGGTCACCGAGTGACCAGCGGCCGTGGACACAGAGCAGTCCTACGTATTCGCTGAGCAACGACGCCGCGATCGACAGCATGACGGCCTCCGCGGCCGGAAGAGGAGAGGGGGAAGCGCCGACATGCCGACCTGCCCGAACGGACACCAGTCGGGTTCCGAGGACTGGTGCGAGGTCTGCGGACACCGCATGGCCGCCGGCGGTGCGCCGGGCGCCGTGCCCCCGCCGCCTCCTCCGCCGCCGCCCGCGCCCGGTTACGGCTACCCGCAGAGCACCGACGGCGGCCAGCCCACCATGCAGGCGGAGCTCTGCCCGCAGTGCCGCACGCCGCGTGAGGCGATGGCGCCGTACTGCGAGGAGTGCCGCTGGAACTTCCTCACCAACACGGCGACCTCCTACACGCCGCTGGCCCCGCAGCACGGCACGCCCAGCGGTCCTCCGCCCGGCCTCAGCCTGCCGCCCGGGTTCCAGGCTCAGCAGGGCCAGGGCGGACAGCCGGGTCCCGGTGGCCAGGGCGGTCCCGGTGCTCCGGGTGGCCAGGGCGGTCCGCCCGGCGCGCCCCAGCCGCGTGACCCGTTCGACTACCAGGGCTCGCGCCCCTCGCAGATGAACCGTCCCGCCGAGCCGCTCGCTCCCGAGCAGGGCGGCCCGCACGGGAACGGCGGCCAGGGCGGGCCTCCGCCGCAGGCGTTCCAGCAGGGCCCTCCGCCGCCGCCCGCCTTCCAGCAGCAGGGGCACCAGCAGCCGCCGCAGCAGCAACAGCAGGGACACCAGGGACACCAGCAGCAGTCCGGGCCGTCCCC
This sequence comes from Streptomyces sp. NPDC020884, assembly GCF_044333935.1. Classification (NCBI taxonomy): domain Bacteria; kingdom Bacillati; phylum Actinomycetota; class Actinomycetes; order Kitasatosporales; family Streptomycetaceae; genus Streptomyces; species Streptomyces sp. NPDC020884. Next base: position 1,108,977 of record NZ_JBIRRY010000001.1, read on the forward strand.
GTTCGAGCCCCAGCAGCAGGCTCCCTCGCCGTTCGAACCGCAGCAGTCGGCTCCCTCGGCGCACTCGCCGTTCGAGCCCCAGCAGGCCTCGCCCTTCGCCCCGCCGCAGCAGCAGTCGGCGCCGCCCGCGCCGCCGCAGTCGTCCGGGCACACCGGCGGCGGGGACGACTGGATGCTGTCGCCGCCCTCCCAGGCCCAGCCGCAGCAGCCGCCCCCGCAGTTCCAGCAGTTCCAGCAGCCGGGCCCCCACCAGGGTCAGGGCCAGCAGGGCCAGCAGGGCCAGCAGGGCCAGCAGGGCCAGCAGGGCCAGCAGGGCCAGCAGGGCCAGGATCAGCAGGGCCAGGGCCGGCAGCACGGGCAGGACCAGGGGTACGACCAGGGTCAGCAGCACGGCGGGGTTCCCGGCCAGGGCCGGCCCCAGCAGTCCGCCTCCTGGACCGCGGTCATCGCTCCGGACCGGGCGTACTTCCTCGCGATGATGCAGCGCAGCGGCCCCGAGGCGACCGGGCTGAACCTGCCCGCGTACTCCCCGGAGCAGCGCCTTCCGCTCACCGGGAGCCAGATCACCATCGGGCGCCGCCGGCACAGCACCGGCGAGTCCCCCGACGTCGATCTGTCGGTGCCCCCGGAGGACCCGGGCGTCTCGCACCAGCACGCGGTGCTGGTGCAGCAGCCCGACGGCAGCTGGGCGGTCGTCGACCAGAACTCCACCAACGGCACCACGCTGAACGGCGCCGAGGACCCGATCCAGCCCTATGTCCCCGTACCCCTCCAGGACGGCGACCAGGTGCATGTCGGGGCGTGGACGACGATCACGGTCCGGCTGGACTGAGCACGCGCCGCCTCACCCGGCGGCGAGCGGCCAGGTGTACGGACCCTGCGGGTCGTCGAGCCAGGCCCACTGCCGGCCCTGGCCGACCGTGATGCCGTACCTCTCCCGCTCGGGGCGCTCCTCGCGCTCCCAGAGGGAGAGGGCCTCGTGCGGATCGAGGGTGCCCGCGGTCAGGGTCAGGAGGAACCGGAAGAGGTCGTCCGAGGCCACCCGGCGCGGCAGTCCGCCGAGGTGCGGAAGCCCGCCGGGCAGCGGGAGCGCCCCGCGCAGGGGCACGAAGTACGCCGGGGTGTGCAGGAAGTGCCCCTCGGCGCGCGGGCCGTGCGCCGTGGCGCGTACCTGGAGCGAGACCAGGCCGGTGGCCAGCGGCGCGATGATCCGGGCCCCCGGACGGCACTGTTCCGGCCAGCTCTGCGGTACGGACGGCAGGGTGCAGGTCGCGATGATCCGGTCGTACGGGGCGTGCCTCGGGCAGCCCCGGGCCCCGTCGCCGGTGACCACCGCCGGGCGGTATCCGGCCGCGGCGAGGTGACCGCGGGCCGACTCCGTGATGTCCGGGTCCAGATCGACGCTGGTCACGGCGGCGTCGCCGAGCCGGTGCGCGAGCAGCGCCGCGTTGTAGCCGGGTCCGGTGCCGATCTCCAGGACCAGATGTCCGTCGCGTACGTCGAGGGCGTCGAGCATGAGGGCCATCAGGGACGGCTGGCTGGAGGACGAGATGAGTTCGCCGTCCCTGAGCCGGGTGGCCAGCGGCCCGTCCGCGTACACCCCGCGCAGCCAGCGGGAGCGCCGGGCGGGGTCGGGGTCCTCGCCCCAGAGGCGTTCGTAACCCCGGATCCCGTACACGTAGTAGAACGGCACGAACAGATGGCGGGGCACCTCGGCGAAGGCCGTACGCCAGGCGGGATCGGTGAGTCCGCCCCGCGCGGCGATCTCCCGCACGAGGGCCTCCCGCGCCGCGTCGGCCTCGGCGTCGGGGACGGACGGGGAGGGGCCGTGCCGGTGTGCACCCATGTCTCCACTGTCCTGCGCCGGGGCCGCGCGGGCGAGTGGCCGGGGCGGAGAGGGCGGGGGCTTCGGCCCTTGGTCCTAGGACCCCCGTCCTCGGCCGGTGCGTCTGCGACCATGGACGGGTGACAGAGATTCCGCGCGACACGCTTCAGGAGCAGACCTTCTACGAGCAGGTCGGCGGCGAGGCGACCTTCCGGCGCCTGGTCCACCGCTTCTACGAGGGCGTGGCGGGCGACGAGCTGCTGCGGCCGATGTATCCGGAGGAGGATCTGGGCCCGGCCGAGGAGCGGTTCGCGCTGTTCCTGATGCAGTACTGGGGCGGCCCGCGCACCTACAGCGATCACCGGGGCCATCCGCGGCTGCGGATGCGGCACGCGCCGTTCCGGGTGGACCGGGCGGCTCATGACGCCTGGCTCGCCCATATGCGGGTCGCGCTGGACGAGCTGGGGCTCGCGCCGGAGCACGAGCGGCAGCTGTGGGACTACCTGACGTACGCCGCCGCTTCGATGGTCAACACCGCGGACTGACCCGTTCCGAACGCTCGGTGACCAGGGGATTCCGGAATTCGACGTTCCGCCTCCGGATAACGATCACGATCGCATCAAGTGCACCGGCAAGCGGTTACCAGAACCCTGTTGCCTCTGAAAGCATCACCGGTACGTCGGGGGGCGTGCGCACACGGTGTTTCCGGGGCTGGGGGATCAGGTGACGGGTTTCGTCCTTCTACGGGTGAGAGCTCACCGTCTGCTTCTCTCCGCCGCCGTGCTCGCCGTTCTGCTGACCACGTCCGTGCTGGCGGCGCTCACGGCGTTCTCCGGTTCCGTGGGCGACGCGGCCCTGCGCCACACGCTCACCCACGGGTCGGCCGCTTCCGCCGCCCTCGTCGTCTCCGCCTCGGTGGACCACGAACAGCGCGCGGAGGCCGATGACGCCGTCCGCAAGGCCTCCCTCGACGCCTTCGACGGGCTGCCGGTGACCGTGGGGAAGCTGGCGAGCTCGGGGTCCTACGCACTGCCGCGCGGCCTCCAGGACCCGGCAGCCCGGCGTGGTGAGCCCGACCTCACCCACTTCGCCGCCCTCGACCCCGCACGGGTGCGGATCACCGAGGGCGAGGCGCCCGCGGCCCCCGCCGGCGCCGGACCCGTCCAGGTCGCGCTGCCGGTCGTCGCCGCCGAGGCGCTGGAGCTGAAACCGGGCGCGCGGCTCACCGTCACCGACCGGCTGCGCGACAAGAAGCAGCGGGTCCTGGTCACCGGCGTCTACGAGGCCGCCGACCAGTCCGACCCGTACTGGCAACTGGACCCGCTCGGCGGGCGCGGGGTGCGCAAGCTCGCCTTCACGACCTACGGTCCGCTGCTCACCGATCCCTCGGTCCTGGCCTCCGGCACGCTCGGCGACGGGGAGACGTCCTGGCTGGCCGCCGCCGACTTCGCCACCCTGACCACCGGCTCGATGGAGGGGCTGCGCGGTGCGTCGGCGGGCGCCCCGAAGTCCCTGGCGGCCGCCCCGGTGTTCGCGTCCGGCGTCACCGTGCGGACGTCGCTGCCGACCGTGCTCGACCAGCTCGACCGGGCCCTGCTGGTCTCCCGCTCCACCCTGATGATCGTCGCGGTGCAGCTGGTGCTGCTCGCCGCGTACGCCCTGCTGCTGGTGGCCCGGCTGCTGAACAGCGAGCGCGACGGGGAGCGCGAGCTGCTGCGGGCCCGGGGCGGTTCCCGCGGCAGGATCACCTCGTTCGCCGCGATCGAGGCGCTGTTGCTCGCCGTGCCCGCCGCGGTGGTCGCCCCACTGCTCGCCGGGCCGCTGACCGGACTGCTGGCCGAGCGCAGCGCCCTGTCCCGGATCGGGCTGAAGGTCGGCGAGGCCTCGACCGGCACGGTGTGGCTGGTCTCCGCGGCCGTCGCGCTGGCCTGCGCCCTGGCGGTGGTGGCCCCGTCGCTGACGGCCGGCGCGAGCGGGCGCAGGACCCGGGCCGCCTCGCTGCCCGGTCCGGTGCGGGCGGGCGCGGACCTCGGGCTGCTCCTCGTCGCGGGGGTGGCGTACTGGCAGTTGGACCGGCAGTCCGGCAGCGGGGCGCTCAGCGGCGACCAGGCGGGCAACCTCGGGGTCGACCCGCTCCTGGTCACCGCTCCCGCCCTGGCCCTGCTCGCCGGCACGGTCCTCACCCTGCGGCTGCTGCCGCCCGCGGCGAAGCTCGCCGAACGGCGTGCGGCCAAGGGCCGGGGGCTGCCCGCGGCCCTGGCGGGCTGGCAGTTCAGCCGCCGCCCGTTGCGCGGCGCGGGGCCGGTGCTGCTGCTGGTCCTGTCGGTCGCGATGGGCATGCTGGCGATCGGGCAGAGCGCCTCCTGGAACCGTTCGCAGTCCGACCAGGCCGACTTCGGCTCCGGCGCCTCGGTCCGGCTCGTGGGCGGGCACGGCGGCGGTCCGGCGACGGCCGGCGCCTACGGCGACCTGGAGGGGGTGCGGCAGGCGGCCCCCGCCTACCGGGCGACCGTGGAGGCCTCCGGCGGGCGCACCGCCGAGATCCTGGTCCTGGACACGGCCCACGCGGACGAGCGGATGCTGATGCGCTCCGACCTCACCGACACCGGCCCGCGCGGGACGTTCGAGGCGATAGCCCCGGAGCCGGCCCCTCGCCCCGGGCTCGTCCTGCCCGAGAACAGCACCCGGCTGAAGCTGGACCTGCGGATCACGACGGTGTCGCCGAAGGGTTCCGGGGCCGACCGGGAAGCGCCGGTGGTCACCGTGCTCCTGGAGGACCGCTACGGCCTGCCCTACCGGGTCCTGGCCGGTCCCGTGCCGATGGACGGCGGTCCGGTCCCGGTCTCCTTCCCGGTGTCGGCGGCAGGGGGGCTGGCCGTGACCGGCATCGAGGTGGACGGCCGGCCGCCGGCCGACTACGCGCAGCAGCACAGGATCGCGGTGAGCGACGTACGCGTGGTCGACGCCGCCGGCTCCGAACGCCCGGTGCCGCTCCCCGGCTCGATGCGCTGGGACGCGTCCATGACGCTCACCGAGTCCGGTGAGGACCGGCCGGGCAGGCCGCCGGTGCGCAACGGGACGTCGGGCCTGCCGGACTTCACGTACGACAGCGGCGTGGGCAGCGAGGACTACTGGGGGGATGCCACCGGCACCCTGCGGATCACCGCCGCCCGGCCGAGGCCCCCGGTGGTGAACGCGGTCGCGACGGACGCCTATCTGAAGAGCACGAGCGCGAAGCTGGGCGACGAGATCGACCTCAACCTCGCCGGGAACACGGTCCGGGTGACCCTGGTGGAGGCGGTGCGCCGGCTGCCGACCACCGGGGCCGCCCAGGTGTCCGGCGCGGCGGACCCGGTGGCGGGCGGCGGTGCGCTGCTGCTGGACCTCAAGGCCGTGACCGAGGTCCTGGCCCACCGGCCGACCGCCACGATCGAGGCGACCGAATGGTGGCTGAGCACCGCCCCGGGCGACTCCGCGAAGGCGGCCGCCGCGCTGCGCGCCCTGCCGGACACCGACCCGGCCCAGGTACGGGTCCGCGCGGAGGCCGCCCAGCAGTTGGTGGACGACCCGCTGGGGGCGGGGCCGCAGTCGGCGCTGCCGGCCGTCGCGGTGGTCGCCGCCGCGCTGGCGGCGGTCGGCTTCGCGGTCAGCGCCTCCGGCTCCCGTCGCGAACGGCGCGCGGAGCTCGGCGTGTTGCGGGCGCTCGGCGCTCCGCGCCGTCAGCTGGCCCGGATGATCGCCGCCGAACAGGGGGTGCTGATCGCCCTCGCCCTGCTGATCGGGCTCGGCATCGGCACGGTGCTGACCCGGGCCGTCGTGCCGCTCATCGTGCTGACCGGACAGGCGGACCGGCCCGTTCCGCCGGTGCTGGTCGAACTGCCCGTGGGGCAGGTCGCGGCGCTGCTGGCCGGGGTCGCCGCCCTGCCGCTCGTGATCGTCGCGACGATGGCGCTGCGCCGCGGGGACCCGGCGGTAACGCTGCGCCACCAGGGGGACCACTGATATGAGTCGCGACAATCGGACGGCCGACGCCCCGTGGATCCGCACCCGGCTGCGTACCGCGCCCGGTGCGGCGGTGGCCCTCGCGGTGCTGGTGCTGGTGACGGCGTTCCTCGCCGCGGCGTTCCCCCGGGCGGTGGACGCGTACGAGACGAAGGGGCTGCGCCACGACATCGCGACGGCGGACGCGGGCCGCAGCGTCGTGGAGGTCGTCCGCCCGCAGCCCGGCCTCGAACTGCCGCGGGAACAGCGGGACGCCGAGGTGCGGAGCCCCGAGCTGACCCGGGTCGGCGACGAGCTCCTGGCGGCCCTGCCCGCACCGCTGCGCGCCGACGCGTCGTCCGTCGCGTACGGCGTGCACACCATGAAGCCGGTCCTCGCGGACGAGCCCTGGCTGCCGAGGCCCGACGCGGCGCCGCCGCAGCTCTCGTACGTGGCGCAGACGGGGCTGAAGGAGCACGCCACCCTGGTCTCGGGGGCCTGGCCGGAGACACCGGCGGAGGTGACTTCGGACTCCCGTGCGGTCCAGGGCACGGTCACCGAGGAGACGGCGGCCGAGCTGAAGGTGAAGGTCGGCGCGACCATCACGCTGCCCACCGCGGCCCAGGAACCCATCACCGTGACGATCACCGCCATCGTCGCTCCCAAGGACCCGCGCGGCAGCTACTGGTCAGCCGATCCGCTGCTGCGCACCCCGTCCCTCGTCCCGGACCCCGCGAGCCCCTTCCCGCAGTACTACTGGACCGGCACCGTCCTGCTGGCCGAGGACGCCGGGCCGGCCCTGCTGAGCACGGCCGCCGAGCCCGCCCTGTTCTGGCGGCTCCCGCCCGACGTCGCACGGCTGACCGGTCCCGACGGCTCCCGCCTGACGTCCGTCATCGCCTCCCTGGAGAGCGGCCCCGGGCTGCTGGAGGTACGGGAGATCGCCGGCGGCACCGCCACGGTCGCCACCGGACTCGGCCACCTCGTGGAGTCCAACGCGCGGATGCGCGACGCGATCAGTCCCGTGATCACGGTCGCCGCCCTCGGGATCGGCTCCGTGGCCGCCGTCGTGCTGCTGATGACGGGCGCCCTGCTCGCCGGACGCCGCCGCAGCGAGCTGGCGCTGATGCGCTCACGCGGCGGCTCGCTGCGCGGCATCGGCGGCCGGCTGCTCGCCGAGACCGCGGTGACCGTGCTGCCCGCGAGCGCGCTGGGGCTGCTGCTCGCGGTGCTGGCCGTGGACGAGGGCCGGTGGTGGCCGGGGGCCCTGGCGGCGGCCGGTGTCGGCCTCCTGGTGTGTGTCGCCCTGCCGCTGCGGACGACGCTCCAGCACATCAGGCCCGCGCTGGGCGCTGCCCGCGAGGACATGGTGAGCGCCCGGCCCTCGCGGCGGCGGACCGTCGCCGAACTGACCCTGCTCGTGCTGGCGGCCGGCGCGGTGACGGCGCTGCGCCGTCGCGGCACGGCGACCGGGAACGGCACCGACCTGCTGGTCAGCGCCGCGCCCGTCCTGGTCGCGCTGATCGCGGCGCTGGTGCTGGTGCGGCTCTACCCGCTGCCCCTGCGGCTCGCCACCCGCCCCGTGGCGCGGCTGCGCGGGGCGATCGGCTTCCTCTCGCTGGCCCGCGCCGGCCGTTCCTCGGCCGGCGGCGCGCTGCCGCTGCTCGCCCTGCTGCTGGCCCTGGCCACCGCCGCGTTCGGCGGCTCGGTGATCGCCGGCATCGGGGACGCGCGGGACGACGCGGCGCTGGCGTCGGTCGGGGCGGACGCCCGGATCAGCGGCCTGAGCGAACGGCAGACGCTGCCCGACCGGCTGGTCCGCACGGTGCGCGACCTGGACGGCGTACAGAGCGCGGCGCCGATCCGGATCGAGTACGGCGTGAGCCTGCCGGAGGTCGCGGCTGGTGACGGCGACGCTCGGGGCAACGGCTCGGAGGACGCCGGTACGGGCACGGGCCCCGGCGGCGCGGAAGGTGCGGACGATGCGAGGACCGCGGCCCTGGTGGGCGTCGACCCCGCCTCGTACGCCCGGCTGGCCCGCGCGACCGGGCTGCCGGACTTCCCGGCCGCCCGGCTGAAGGCCACCGGCCCCTCGGCCCCGCTGCCCGAGAGCACGAAGTCCGGACCCGGACGCGTTCTTCCGGCGATCGCCTCCCCGGCGGTGGCGGCCCGGATGGGCACCGGGCCGCGCGCGGTCGACACGCTGTCCGGGGAGTTCGAGGTCCAGATCGTGGGAACCACCGCGCACGTCGCCTCGGTCGCCTCCACGAGCTTTCTGATCGTGAACTCCGCTTCCTTGGAACAGCAGACGCCCACCACGCTGCTCCTCTCCGGCACACCGGACCCGGGGAAACTGCGCGCGACGGTCGGCGAGAGCGGCAAGGAGTACGCCGTACAGCTGCGTTCCGAGGAGCGAGCGCGGTATGTGAACACCCCGATGCAGGCGGGGGCCGAGCGGATCTACCTCGCGGCCGTCGCGGCGGGCGCCGGATACGCGCTGCTGGCCGTGCTGCTGTCGCTGCTCCAGACCGCGCCGGAGCGCAAGACGCTGCTGGCACGGCTGCGCACGATGGGCCTCACCACCGGGCAGGGCAGGCGGCTGCTGGCCTTCGAGGCGACACCGCAGGCGCTGCTGGCTGCGGTGGGCGGCCTGTTCACCGGCTGGGCGACCATCGCCCTGCTCTCCCCCGGCGTCGACCTGGTCCCGCTGGCGCTCGCGGGCGTCGCCGGGTCGGACCCGAGTCCCGTCCCGCTGCGCACGGACCTCTGGTCGCTGGGGCTGCCGGCCGCCGGGGTCGTGGTGCTCGCCGCGGCGGTCGCGGGCGTTCAGGCGTGGTGGGCGAGCCGCCGCGGATCGATCACCGAACTCAGGGCAGGAGACTCCCGATGACCTCGTCCACCGAGGCGGCCGGCAGGGCCGAGACGACGCTGGCGGAGCTGGAGCAGCGTGCCACGGCCCGCCGGGACCGCCCCTCCTACGGGCACGACGCGCTGATCGCCTGCGACCGGGTGGTGCGGATCTTCACCACGGACGGGGTGGAGGTGCAGGCTCTCCAGGGCCTCGATCTGCTCGTCACCGAGGGCGAGTTGATGGCCCTGGTCGGGGCGTCGGGCAGCGGCAAGTCGACGCTGATGAACATCCTGGCGGGTCTGGACGTGCCGACGGCCGGATCGGCCAAGGTCGCGGGCTGCGATCTGCTGTCGATGGGGGCGAAGGAACGGCTGCGCTACCGCCGGGACGTGGTCGGGTTCGTCTGGCAGCAGACCGCCCGCAATCTGCTCCCGTATCTCACCGCGATCCAGAACATCACGCTGCCCATGCAGTTGCGCGGTGGCGGCGGCAAGCGTGAACGCGCCGCCCGCGCCGAGTCGTTGCTCACCATGCTCGACATCGCCGACTGCCGCGACCGGCGGCCCCAGCAGCTGTCCGGCGGGCAGCAGCAGCGCGTGGCCATCGCGGTGGCGCTGGCCAACTCCCCGTCCGTGCTGCTCGCGGACGAGCCGACCGGGGAGCTGGACTCGGCGACCGGGGAGCAGGTCTTCGCCGCGTTCCGGCGCGCCAACGAGGAGTTGGGCACCTCGATCGTGATCGTCACCCATGACCAGGCGGTGGCCGGCGAGGTGCGGCGTACGGTCGCCATCCGCGACGGCCGGACGTCCTCCGAGGTGCTGCGCCGCACGGAGGTGGACGCGGCGACGGGCCAGGAGTCGCAGGTGGCCCGGGAGTACGCGATGCTCGACCGGGCGGGCCGGCTCCAGTTGCCCGCGGACTACACGCAGACGCTGGGCATGGAACACCGGGTGCTGCTGGAGCTGGAGCAGGACCACATCGGCGTCTGGCCGGACGCGCACGGGGCGCCGGAGAAGCCGGACGGGCCGGAGAAGGATCCGACGGGGAAGTAGACGGGCCGGCGCAGGATCCGACGGGAAAGCAGGGGCAGCGGCGGACCCGCGGTCGGGCGGCTCAGCCGGGCTCGACCGACAGGCCGAGCCCACCGAGCCCGCCGGCCGGGTCGCGGCGCAGCGCGATCGAGCCGAAGGGGGTCCGCAGGCGCAGCCAGCCGCCCGCGGCGAGCAGCGAGACGGGGAAGTCCGGGTCGGCGCGCAGGAAGCCGAGCGACTGGGCGGCGTGCACAGCGCGCAGGGGCAGGTCCGTCGCGCCGACCGGCCGGGACCAGATCTCGCGGCCGATACGGTCCCGCTCGGCGCGGGTGCGCCGTTCCCCGGGCAGGGCCTCGTCCCGGGTGCGGAACTCGGTGACGGCGGCCTCCAGGGCGGCGCGCAGGACGTCCGGTGCGGGCAGTCCGGCCTGCTCCCGCCAAGGCCCCCGGGGCGGCAGGACGCCCGCCCAGGGCGGCCCCGTGACGGGTGCGGGCAGCGAACCGCCCGCACCGGCCTCACCGGAGACGTCGAGGGACTCCAGCAGCTCCCCGGCCGACACCGTGACGTCGAGCGTCTCGGGGCCGGCCAGGCGGGCGGTGCGGATCGCGAGGACCTCGAAGGAGGGCGGGCGGCCGAACACGGCCAGTGCGTCGCCGCCGCCCGCCTGCAACCGGACCGCGGCGGCCCGGTCGTAGTGGAGCAGCCGGCCGAGGAAGGCGGCGAGATCCGCCGCCTCCCTCACGTCGGCGAAGTGCAGCGACTGCACGGACACGGTCATGCCGCGGCGGGCTCCTCTGCCAGATACCGCTCGAGGAAGAGCTTCTCCTCGGTGGAGATCCGCCGGGGCCGCGCCTCGGCCAGGTCGTAGGGGACGACGATGGTCGAGGCCCGTACGTAGACCTGCTCGGCGTCCTTGACCTCATAGGCGATCGTCAGCGACGCGGCGCCTATCTTCGTGACCCACGACTCGACGGTCACCGGCTCGTGCCGGTGGACCAGCGGCCGTACGTAGTCGATCTCGTGACGGGCCACGACGGACCCGCCCGAGAACGACGGCGAGCCGTCCCCGGGCGCCAGCCGGAACATGAAGTCGATGCGCGCCTCCTCCAGATAGCGGAGGAAGACCACGTTGTTGACATGCCCGAAGGCATCCATGTCGGACCAGCGCAGAGGGCAGCTGTAGATATGACGAGCCAAGACGATCAGCCTCGCGTCAGCTTCTTGTACGTGGCACGGTGCGGGCGGGCCGCGTCCGCACCCAGACGCTCGACCTTGTTCTTCTCGTACGACTCGAAGTTGCCCTCGAACCAGTACCACTTGGACTCGCCCTCGTAGGCGAGGATGTGCGTGGCGACGCGGTCCAGGAACCAGCGGTCGTGGGAGATGACCACAGCGGCGCCCGGGAACTCCAGGAGGGCGTTCTCCAGCGAGGAGAGCGTCTCGACGTCGAGGTCGTTGGTGGGCTCGTCGAGGAGCAGCAGGTTGCCGCCCTCCTTGAGCGTGAGCGCCAGGTTGAGGCGGTTGCGCTCACCACCGGACAGGACACCGGCCGGCTTCTGCTGGTCCGGGCCCTTGAAGCCGAACGCGGAGACGTAGGCGCGCGAGGGCATCTCGACCTGGCCGACGTTGATGTAGTCCAGCTCGTCCGAGACGACGGCCCAGAGGGTCTTCTTCGGGTCGATGTTGGCGCGGGACTGGTCGACGTAGGAGATCTTGACCGTGTCGCCGACCTTGATGGCGCCGCTGTCCGGCGTCTCCAGGCCCTGGATCATCTTGAACAGCGTGGTCTTGCCCGCGCCGTTCGGACCGATGATGCCGACGATGCCGTTACGGGGCAGCGTGAAGGACAGGTCGTCGATGAGGACCTTGTCGCCGAAGGCCTTCGAGAGGTTCTCGACCTCGACGACGATGGAGCCCAGGCGCGGGCCCGGCGGGATCTGGATCTCCTCGAAGTCCAGCTTCCGCATCTTGTCCGCCTCGGCCGCCATCTCCTCGTACCGGGCGAGACGGGCCTTGGACTTGGTCTGACGCCCCTTGGCGTTGGACCGCACCCACTCCAGCTCTTCCTTGAGCCGCTTCTGGCGCTTCTCGTCCTTGCGGCCCTCGACCTTGAGGCGGGTGGCCTTGCGCTCCAGGTACGTGGAGTAGTTGCCCTCGTAGGGGATCGCGCGGCCGCGGTCGAGCTCCAGGATCCACTCGGCGACGTTGTTCAGGAAGTACCGGTCGTGGGTGACGGCGACGACGGCACCCGGGTACTTCGAGAGGTGCTGCTCCAGCCAGTTCACCGACTCGGCGTCCAGGTGGTTGGTGGGCTCGTCGAGGAGGAGCAGGTCCGGGGCCTCGATCAGGAGCTTGCAGAGCGCCACACGGCGCTTCTCGCCACCGGAGAGGGTGGTGACCGGCCAGTCGCCGGGCGGGCAGCCCAGCGCGTCCATGGCCTGCTCCAGCTGCGCGTCCAGGTCCCACGCGTTGGCGTGGTCCAGGTCTTCCTGGAGCTTGCCCATCTCGTCCATGAGCGCGTCGGAGTAGTCGGTCGCCATCAGCTCGGCGACCTCGTTGAAGCGCTTGAGCTTGCCCATGATCTCGGCGGCGCCGTCCTGGACGTTCTCCAGGACGGTCTTGCTCTCGTCGAGCTTCGGCTCCTGCATGAGGATGCCGACGCTGAACCCGGGCGAGATGAAGGCGTCGCCGTTGGACGGCTGCTCCAGGCCCGCCATGATCTTCAGCACCGTGGACTTACCGGCACCGTTGGGCCCCACGACACCGATCTTCGCGCCGGGCAGGAAGTTCAGGTTGACGTCATCGAGAATCACCTTGTCGCCGTGCGCTTTGCGCGTCTTGCGCATGGTGTAGATGTACTCAGCCAAGAGAAACCGTCCGGCAGCAATAGAGGTGTGGGCAGATACACCCCATCTTGCCTGACGGCCCTCCCCGGACGGAAACCCGTCCGCCCACCGGCACGCGCACCGGGTCACCGTCTGCGTCCGGGGTCTCACTCAGCGTCGGTGTGCGGGTTCTTCCGGCGGAGGACGAAGACCGCGCCGCCGCCCACGGCGAGCAGTCCGATGGCGATGGCAGCGAGCATCGGGGTGGCACTGGACCCGCCGGTCGCGGCGAGGTCGCCCTCCAGTCCCGACGTGGCGGAGCCGGTCGTGGCCGGCACCGACCGCTGGGCGCTCTGGGTGCCGATGTCGCTGCCGCCGGTCTCGCTCTCCCGGTCCAGGACACTGCCGCTGGTGGCGCAGTCGAGCACCCCGGTGAAGGTCCTGCTGAACCCGGCGGGCCCGGTGACGGTGACGTCGTACGCCTGGTCCTCGGCGACGGGGACCGTCACCGTGCGGGTGGCCCCGGCGGCGACGGTGTGCTCGGCGCCGGCCAGCTCGAAGGTGAACGGCTGGTCGCCCCGGTTGACGGTGGTGACGTCCACACCGCCCGCGGCGCAGTTCTTCCGCGCGCTCACCGCGGGGGCTGCGCCCGTCCCGGCCCAGGTGGCGGTGGCCCGTGCGGAGACCGTGGACTCGCTTGAGCCGGCCAGGATCTGGGTCTGGGTGCGGCCGACCCCGGCGAAGGCCCGGCCGACCGGCACGGAGGTGGTGGCCTGGACGGCCAGGGACGCGGTGCCGTCGGCGGTGTCCTTCGGCACGGCGAAGTAGAGCCGGTCCCCGTCCGCGGCCGCGGTGACGGGGGCGCCCTTCCGGTCCGTGACCGCGATGCCGCTGGCCGCCGCGTCCACCGGGGGCGACACCGAGACCTGGCCCGCGTCGGTGCGGACGGTCACGGGACCGAGCCGCTCACCGGGCCGACCGGAGACGGCGGCCGGCTCCAGGGTCAGGGAGGGGCGCGGCTCCTTCGTGTTGCGCGCGTTGCGGTGCAGCCAGTCGGCGAGCTTCTCCGCCTGCTTGTCCGACGCGGTGACATCGGCGTTGTCCGAGTAGCGCCAGATGGCGACCTGGGTTCCGGCGGCGGCGGTCCGCTCCGTCAGCGGGCCGGTGCCCGCCGCGTCGGCGAGCTCGGCCAGGTCGTCGACCTGGGGGTAGGAGTGCTGGAGGATCCAGCGGATCTTCCCCGCGTTCCCGTTGCCGCTCAGCGGGGTCTCGGCCCAGGGGGTCTCCAGGTACTTCGCCTGGTCCTGGGTGGGGTTGTGGAGGTCGACGCAGTAGGTCTTGAGCTTGCCGCCGCCGTCCACGGTCATCTCGAACAGCCCGGCGGGCAGTTCCTGGGTCCGGTCGGGCGCACCGTTCTTCCCCGCGACGCGGAGCACGGCGCTGTCGAAGGTCTTCAGCCCGTCGAGCACCGCGGCCGCGCCGCCGTGCTGCCGTCCCGGGTCGTCGGCCGCCGCCGGTCCCGCGCCGGCGAGTGCGGCAGCCGCGACGAGACCGGAGAGCAGCAGCGCTGCGACCGGACGGCGGATCCCGCGGCCGGGGGGCGCCCCTGTGGTGCCGGACGGCGCAGCGGACGCTGAAGACGCAGAAAACACAGAATTCCCCTCCGGGCGAGGCCCTCGCGCTTGGTGCGCGTGTGGGGATTGCCTCGCCAGCAGACCCAAGTGACCTGTGAGCACTGGGAATCCTAAAGAACGGGCGAAGAGCAGTCCCCCGTACTGCCCTTGCACAACCATTCCGAATCAGAATCGTTATCGCGGGATCTCGTCGCGCTTGTCGTCGAACAGCCTTTTCAGGACACCGTCGCCATTGCGGCGACCTGTTCCCGCTGTTTCGGCGACTCCTCCGCGTCGCCGTCCGTGACGCTTTCCCGACGCTCCGTCAGAAGGGGTTCCATCCTGGCGGCTCTGCGGAAGGCGGCCGTTCCCCGGCTCAGGTCGTGGCCGACGGCGACGGCCTCGACGTCGACGAACGTCCGACGCTGACCGGCCTGTTCCTCCTCCCGCACCTTCAGCCGGCCGTGCACGACCAGAGGTTCTCCGACCGAAACGGAACCGGCCAGATTCGCGGCGAGCGTGCGCCAGGACCAGACGGTGTAGAAGCTGGTGCGGCCGTCTGCCCAGAGTTGTTTCTCGCGGTCCCAGCGCCGCGGAGTGACGGCGAAACGGAATCGCGCCATTCCGCCGGTGGCCGTCTCCCGGAACTCCACCGCCGTCGCGGCGTTACCCACCAGGGTCACCAAGGTCTCGTTCATTTTCCGCCCCCGCTTTCCTTGTCGTGCCGCATCGCACCGCGCGCACCTCGTCATGCGGCGGTGTCGTACGGACTCCATGGTGGACGCCGGGCGGGAATCGCGTCGGGGCCTGTGGACTACCGGCCGGTTGTGGAGAACTCCGTCACCGTCACGTACCGCTCGCGCACTTCCCGGTAGCGCACCAGCTCGGCCGCGACCGGGTCCAGGACCCTGGCCCGGCCGCATCCGGCCGCCGCCTCGCGCAGCCGCCGCTCGGCGTCCTGCCCGTACCGCCGGGCCGGTCCCCGGATGGCCGCCGCGCAGGCCCACTCCACCAGCGGGCCGCCGACGACTCCGGCCAGCATGATGAGCGCGGGCGTGACGAGCCCCGGCTCCAGGACGCCGACGATCTGGCCGACCAGCCACAGGCCGCCGAAGATCTGGAGGAGCGTCATCGACACCTGGGCCAGCACCGCGGCCGGCCACCACTTCGGCCGGGGCGGCTTGGCCGGGCGGCCGCCGGGCGGGGCGCCGACGGGGCCGCTCTTCCCCTTCCCCTTCCCCTTCCCCGTCTCCGTTCCGCCGCCGCGTGGGGAAGCGCCCGGGGCGCCTGCCCTGACCGCCAGTTCGTCCAGCGCCTCGGGCAGCCCCTTCGCCCCGGTGAACGCGGCCTCGCGCA
Source organism: Streptomyces sp. NPDC020884 (assembly GCF_044333935.1). Classification (NCBI taxonomy): domain Bacteria; kingdom Bacillati; phylum Actinomycetota; class Actinomycetes; order Kitasatosporales; family Streptomycetaceae; genus Streptomyces; species Streptomyces sp. NPDC020884. The sequence continues at coordinate 1,124,459 of NZ_JBIRRY010000001.1, forward strand.
CCGCCTGCGCCCAGGGGCCGGGCAGCCCGTCGACGGCGTCGTCCGCGAGGATCCGGACCGCCTGCTCGACCCGCTGGCGGGCCGTCAACTCCTCCTCGGGCGGGGTGAGCGCCTGGCCCATCCGGTCCAGGCTGCCGGGCAGGCCCCGGGACTCGTACCAGCGCCAGAGCCGCAGCCACGGCGTCCCGCAGGCCCGCCCGGCGTTCCTGCGCCACTCCCGCTCGGCGGCCTGTCCGGCGGCCGCCGCCCCGACGGCCTCGGCAAGCCGGTCGGTGAACTCCTCGCGGGCCCGCTCGCCGAGGCCGGGCCGCCCCTCGGCCACGTACACCGGTCGCAGCCGCGCCGCCGCCGCGTCGATGTCGGCGGAGAGGCGGCGGGTGGCGGCCGTGCGGTCCTGGACGAACCGCCCGACCATCTCGCGCAGTTCGGGCACCCCGTCGCCGGTGAGCGCGGACAGGGACGTGACGGTGGCGCCGGGTTCGCCGTGCTCGCCGAGGGCGATGCCGTCCTCGTCGAGGAGGCGGCGCAGGTCGTCCAGCACGAGGTCGGCCGCCTCGCCGGGCAGCCGGTCGGTCTGGTTGAGGACGACGAAGGTGACCTCCGCGTGTCCGGCGAGCGGGCGCAGATAGCGCTCGTGGAGGGCGGCGTCGGCGTACTTCTCCGGGTCGACGACCCAGATCACCGCGTCGACGAGGGCCAGCACCCGGTCCACCTGGTCGCGGTGTTCGGTGGCGGCCGAGTCGTGGTCGGGCAGATCGACCAGGACGAGGCCCTGGAGCGCCTCGTCGGAAGCGGCGGGCCCGGGGTGCGGCCTGCGCCGCAGCCGGCCGGGGACGGCGAGACGGTCCAGCAGGCCGGCGGCCCCGTCGGTCCAGCTGCACGCGATGGGCTGGGATGTGGTGGGCCGGCGCAGCCCGGTGTCGGAGATCGGGGCCCCGGCGAGTGCGTTGAACAGGGTCGACTTCCCGCTGCCGGTGGCTCCCGCGATGGCGATGACGGTGTGCCGCGAGGAGAGCCGCTGCCGGGCGGCGGCCTCGTCCAGCACCCGTCCCGCCTCGGCGAGGGTGTCCCGGTCGAGCCGGGCGCGGGAGAGCCCGACGAGTTCGCGCAGGGCGTCCAGCCGGGGCGGCAGCGGTCCGCCGGAGGGGACGTACGCCTCGACCTCCGGCTCCGCCTCGTCCTCGGCGGGCGTGCCGGGTGCGGGCTCGCCCGCCTCACGCGCCTCGGCCGCCGCGGCGCGCCGGGCGATCAGCCCGTCGTCCCAGCGCCCGCCCTCGCGCCCGCCGCCGCCCGGCTCGACCGCGCCGTTGCCCTGGTCCTCGTCCGTGACGGCAGTCATCGCTGCCACCTCTCCTTCTGCAGTACGGAAAGCGCGGCGATCAGTTCGGCCTGGGGTTCGGGGGCGACGTCGAGCGCGTCGAGCGGGGCGAGGCGGCGGTCGCGTTCGCCGCCGAGTACCTGGTCGAGGTAGGTCGTCAGCAGCTCACCGCCCTTGTCCCGCAGGCGCAGCGCGCCCTGGGCGCCGATGCGTTCGGCGAGCTGCTCGCCCGCCGCACGGGCGCGCCGTCCGCCGAGCAGGGCGGCCGCGAGCAGCGCGGCGACGGTCTCGGGGGCGGGCGCCACATTGCGTTCGAGCTGGCGCACCTCCTCCTCGGCCAGCTCCTCCAGGACCCGCCGCCACCGGCGTACGGCGACGGCGATCCGCCCCTCGACGTCCTCGGCCGGTCCCCAGCCCCCGGCCTCCCGCCCGGCGTCCTCGAACCGGAACAGGCCCCCGGCGGGCTCGCGGCGCCACTGGGTGCGGATCTGTTCGTCGGCGGCGGAGACCGAGCACTGGAGCAGGGCCACCAGGCTGTCGACGAGGGCGTCGAGGAGTTCCTCGGGCGAGCTGTAGAGGGGATAGCCGCGCCACCGGGTCCGCGCGTCCCCGGAGAGCACCGCCCCGCTCTGGAGGCGGCGCCGGATCCGGGCGGCCTCCTTGCCGTACGCGTCCTCGACCACCCCGGTCAGCCGTACGGAGGCGGCGTACTGGGCGGCGACGGCGGAGGCCAGTCCCGGCATCCGTACGTTGAGCGACTCGATGACGCCGGAGGCGGTGCGCCCCACCGCCTGCTGCCGGGCGGCGGGGTCCTGGGCGCGATGGGCGAGCCAGGCACGGAGCGGGGCGACGGCGGTGGTGGGGAGCAGGCCGCTGCCGCCGCCCGCGGACTCGGGCAGTTCGGGGATGGTGAACCGGGGTACGTCGCCGAGTCCGGCCCGGGTCAGCAGGGCCGCGTACTGCCGGGACACCTCGGCGATCACCTGGTGGGGCACCCGGTCCAGAACGGTGACGAGGGCCGCGTCGTACTCCTTCGCGGTGCGCAGCAGATGCCAGGGCACCGCGTCGGCGTAGCGCGAGGCGGTGGTGACCATCACCCAGACGTCGGCGGCGCAGATGAGTTCGGCGGCGAGGACGCGGTTGCGGACGACGAGCGAGTCGATGTCGGGGGCGTCCAGGAGCGCGAGCCCGCGGGGCAGGCTGACGGCGGTCTCCACCCGCAGCGCGGTCTCCCCGTCCCCTCCCCGGGCGGCGAGGTCGTCCAGCCCGTCCGGGTCGGGCGTCTGACCCGGCGGCAGCCAGATCCGGGTGAGCTGCGGCAGCACCCGTACCCCGGCGAACCAGTGGTGGTCGTCCGGGTGGCAGACCAGCACCGGGGTCCGCGTGGTGGGCCGCAGCACCCCGGCCTGGCTGACGCGGCATCCCACCAGCGAGTTGACCAGGGTGGATTTCCCGGCTCCGGTGGATCCGCCGATCACGACGAGCAGCGGCGCCTCGGGGTCCTTGAGGCGTGGCAGGAGGTAGTCGTCGAGCTGGGCGAGGAGTTCGACCCTGGTCTGCCGGGCGCGTTCGGCCCCCGGCAGGGGGAGTGGAAGACGCACGGCGGCGACACGGTCGCGCAGGGCGGAAAGTGCGTCGATGAGCTGAGGCCGTACGTCCATGGTCACCACATGCGAAGAATGCCCAATTTTGGAGCCTTTTTGAAGCGTATAGCCCCCTCTGCGCGGCGGTTCCACCCTCTGGACAGAGTCAGGACAGAGGGGACGAGTAGGACGGGGGCATAACGAGTGCACAACACCCGGGGCGCGGGGGGCGAAAACCGGTGCAGGAATCGCACCTACCTGCGATTATCGGTTCGCTTCACCGAACCTCCACATCGTGCCACGCAGGTGAAGCAACCGGGTCCAGGGGATCAGAGCCCTATCCTTGTCCCGGCACGGCCACGGAACCACCCGATCAGGGCTCCCGGCCCCCGTAGCTCAGTGGATAGAGCAGGCGCCTTCTAAGCGCTTGGCCGCAGGTTCGAGTCCTGCCGGGGGCACACATTCCTTTCAACGCCAGGCCCTCCCTCGGGAGGGTCTTTTTGCAGGTCGCAGCAGTGAAGTGAGGGCTGCGTAGCGACCGCCAGGGCTAATGCGCCCCGTTCGCGAGCTCCGCGGTCACCATCGCCAGGTGGTGGGATGTCGCCCACGCTCGCCACTGCGTCCCGCCGCCCGCCTTCGGCCTCTGCCTGTTGGCGCACTCGTGCAGCCGCGCGTCCCCCCAGGAGGTTCGTGGACCGGTGGCGGGCCAGTGGGGCGAGGCGACGAGGTCGCGGCTCAGGGTGAAGAAGTCGTCGTTGCCCGGCCGCAGGCGCGGGTAGACGAAGACCTGCCAGTTGTCCGGCGTCGTGTAGCGCATGTTCGGGTCTGGAGTCCCGCGGCTCGGCGTAGGCATACGGGGATGCGTGACGCCGAAGTCTCCGAAGTCCAGTGGCTTGCCCTGCCGCTGACGAGCCACCCGTTTCCAGAGCTCTACATCGTGTCTGCCCACAGGTGTTGCCTGACCGCGAGGAAATCCGGTCAGGTTGGCGGGGAAAGCGCCGGCAGCCACACACTCCCGGCGCCAGCGCCACGGCGACATGAGATCGAGGAGCTTCGTGACGTGCTCCACCAGGCTGCCCATTCCGGTTCCGGAATGGACGGGGCCCGCGTCGACCAGGAGGTCGACCTCCTCAGGGGCGAGGCGGAGCGTCCGGAGCACTGCTCGGACCTGCTCCTTGTCCGGCAGAGCCTCACGCGGTCCGGCCGCGACGCGTAGGCAGGCGCCACGCCGATGACATGCGCCGGCGTCCGCCGCTTCGCGCCAGACGTCCTTCGTGTCGGTGACGCGGACCACCGGACACATGTCAACGCCCCTGAGGCCCAGCGATTCGTTGAGCCGTGCGATGGGCCCTCCGGCGGCGCCTTCGAGAACCTGGCTCGCGGGTAGGGCGCCGCAGTCGACGGTCAGCACCACGCCGGTCGGGACCGCGTCCATCGCCCGGTCGCTGAAGGTCTCGAGCTGATCTCTGACCAGTTCGGGGTCGGGCACGAGCTCAAGGACGGGGCGCATGCGGGAGCGGACCTCTGGTGTCGCGTGCTCAAGCGCCTGAAACTCGCCTGCCTTGGCCTTGAGTATCGGGACGTAAGCCACCGGCGACCCCCTAGTGCCCTGTGCACCCAGCCAACCGACCTGCCTGATTCCTCTCCGCCAGGATGACCAGACGTCCTCAACGCGGGTAGAGCGCTAAATGAGCCAACAGTCCGAAATCCGGCCCGGCTCGCTTCACGCGTCCCGGCGTCCGAGCAGCAGCAGGGCGGCCGCGGCCACGGCGCTCGTGCAGGCGGCCACCAGGAGCAGGGAGGGCCAGGGGCCCAGGCTGCCGACGGTGTCGGCGGCGGCGTCCGAGGTCTGGGTGAGCTTCTCCAGGGCGGCCGTCGGGGAGAGTCCGGCGATCCAGCGTTCGGCGTCGCCGAAGAGGGGACCGAACAGGGACGGCAGGAGCAGCAGGCCGATCACCGTGGTGACCGCCCCGGCCGAGTGACGTACGAGGGCGCCGACGGCGAGGCCGAGCACGGCCGCCACCGCGAAGGAGGCGGCGATGCCGAACAGGGCGGGCAGCGGCTCGCCCTGGGCGTACCGGCCCTGCGGCAGCAGGGCGTCCCCGACGAGGTAGGCGACCGTGCAGGAGGCCAGGGCGAGGAGGTACATCACGCCCGCCACCAGGGTCGCCTTGGCCGCGAGGACCGTGCCCCGGCGGGGGCGGGCGGCGAACGTCGTACGGATGGTGCCGCTGCTGTACTCCCCCGAGACGACGAGCGCCCCGACGACCGCCGCCAGCATCTGGGCGACGACGGAGAGCGTGAGGCTGCCGCCGAGGACCGTGTCGTCGGGTTGCAGGCTGCCGGTCGCGGCGACGAACACCGCGCCCACGACGGGCAGTACCGCGGCCGCCGCGGTCGTCCACACCGTGGAGCGCACGCTGCGGAACTTGATCCACTCGTAGGCGAGGGCCTCCCGGAAGCCGGCCCTGCCCCGCCGGTTCACGGCCGGTCGGGTGGTGGTGGTCGTAGTCGTGGTGGTCGTGGTCATCGGACGGTCTCCTTCGGGTCGGTCGCAGGCGTCCGTGCACCGGGGCGCTTCTCGGCCCGGTACTCCACGGACGCCTGCGAAAGCGTCGTGTAGACCTCCTCCAGCGAGGAGTGGGCGGGGGTGAGTTCGTGGACGGCGACCCCGTGGTCCCGGGCCAGGTCGCCGATGGCCGCGGCGCGGGGGCCGTCGACCCGCCAGCCGCCCCGGGCGTCCAGCCGGACGCGCGCTCCCACCGCCTCCAGCAGGGACCGGAGCCTCTCCGGTTCGGGGGACCGTACGAGCGTGTGGGCGCGGGAGTTGGTCTCGATGAAGTCGCGCATGGTGGTGTCCGCGATGAGCCGGCCCTGTCCGATCACGATGAGGTGGTCGGCCGTCAGCTCCATCTCGCTCATGAGGTGGCTGGAGAGGAACACCGTGCGGCCCTCCCCCGCCAGCGACCTCATCAGTCCGCGGATCCAGCGGATGCCCTCGGTGTCGAGGCCGTTGACCGGTTCGTCGAGGATCAGCACCTCGGGGTCCCCGATCAGCGCCGCCGCGATGCCGAGCCGCTGGCCCATGCCGAGCGAGAAGCCCTTGGTGCGCCTGCGGGCCGTCTCCACGGGCAGCCCGACCAGGTCCAGCACCTCCTCCACGCGGCGGCGCGGGATGCCGTTGCTCGCCGCGAGTCCGGCCAGGTGGTGGTAGGCGGAGCGGCCGCCGTGGACTCCCTTGGCGTCGAGCAGCGAGCCGACCGCCCGTAGCGGCACGGGCAGGTCCGCATAGGCCTTCCCGGCCACGGTGACGCGCCCCGCGCTCGCGGAGTCGAGGCCGAGGATCAGGCGCATGGTGGTCGATTTCCCGGCGCCGTTCGGGCCGAGGAAGCCGGTCACCCGGCCGGGCCGGACGGTGAACGACAGCCGGTCGACGGCGGTCCGCCCGCCGTAGCGTTTGGTGAGTTCCGTTGCTTCGATCATGCGGCCGACGCTACGAGCGGAGGGCCGCTCGCGAATCCTCCGGCGGGAGCCGCTGCCTCCTCCCGCCGGAGTACGGTCAGCGGTCCCCGGCCCTGACCAGACCCGTTTCGTAGGCGATGACCACCAACTGCGCCCGGTCGCGGGCGCCCAGCTTCGTCATGGTCCGGCTGACATGCGTCTTCGCGGTCAGCGGGCTCATGATCAGGTCCTTGCCGATCTCGTCGTTGGACCGTCCGGCGGCGACCAGGGCCATCACCTCGCGCTCCCGGTCGGTGAGAACGGCGAGCCGCTCGGCGCCCGCCGCCTCGGGGGCCTTCAGCCGGGCGAACTCCTCGATCACCTGGCGGGTGACGGCGGGGGCGAGCAGGCTGCGGCCCGCCGCGACGTCACGGATCGCGGTGCGCAGGTCGTCCGGTTCGATGTCCTTGAGCAGGAAGCCCGCAGCACCGTGGCGGAGGGCCTCGAAGACGTACGCGTCGACCTGGTAGGTGGTGAGCATGACCACGCGGACCCGGTCCAGGGAGCGGTCCGCGGCGATCCGGCGGGTGGCCTCCAGGCCGTCGACGCCGGGCATCCTGATGTCCATCAGCACGACGTCCGGGCGGGTGGTCCGCACCGCCTCGACGGCCCTGGCACCGTCGGCCGCCTCCGCGACGACGACCAGGTCGTCGGTGAGGTCGAGCAGGGCGCGGAATCCGGCCCGTACGACGGTCTGGTCGTCGGCGAGGACCACCCGGACCTTCGTCGGCGCGGCCGCCGTGCGGCCGGTCTGCTCGGTCATGAGGCCACTCCCTCTGCTCCGTACGAAGTCCCGGTCATGAGGCCGCTCCCTCTGCTCCGTACAACGTCCCGGTCATGAGGTCGCTCCCGCCGTCGGCAGTTCGGCGTGGACGCGGAACCCGCCGCCCGGCACCGGACCGTAGGTGACGCCGCCGCCCACCGCGACCGCGCGTTCCCGCATGCCGATCAGGCCGAAGCCCCGGTCGGCGGGCGGGGCGGCGCCCGTCGGCGCCGGTGGGCCCTCGTCCACGATCTCGAGGGTCAGACGGGCGGCGTCGCGGGTCAACGACACCGCGGCGTGCCGCGCCGCGGAGTGTTTCACCACGTTGGTCAGCGCCTCCTGCACGATCCGGTACGCGGTCGCCTCGACGACCGCGGAGATGGCCGCGTCCCCCGTGTCCCGCCGCAGGCTGACCCGGACGCCGCCCGCCTCGACCCGCGCGACCAGCTCGTCCAGCTGGTCGAGGCGGGGGGCCGGCGCCGTGGAATCGGGCTCGCGCAGGACGGACAGCGTGGCGCGCAGCTCCCGTACGGCTTCCTTGCCGGATGCCCGCACCTGCGTCATCGCCTGCCGCGAGACCTCCGGCGCGGCGTCCAGCGCGTCGAGCGCCACTCCGGCCTGCACGGTCATCGCGCTCACCGTGTGCGCCAGGATGTCGTGGATCTCCCGGGCGACCCGCACCCGCTCCTGCCGGACCCGGCGGGCGGCCTCCCGCTCGCGGTCCTCCTCGGCCCGCGCGGCGCGCGCGGCGTACTCCGCCAGGAGTTCCCGGCGGGTCCGCACCACCTCGCCCAGGAGCAGCGGGACGAGCGGCCAGACCATCTCCAGGACGGGCAGCCCCTGCGGGTTGACCACGTCCCGGCCGACCTTCAGCGCCACCGCGCCCGAGACCGTCGCGGCGATCACCCCGGTCCACAGGGTGCGCCGGCGGTCGCCCAGCACCGCGACCGTGTACAGCGCCACGATCACCGGGAGGTTCAGCAGCTCGCCGATGTGGCCGTGCAGCGCCCACCCGGCACACGCCGCCCCGGTCACGCAGACCACCGGAACGGGCCAACGGCGGCGGCAGGCGAGCGCCGCCAGCGAGACCACGAGCAGGGCCCAGGTGAGCGCGTCGGCCTGCCGGTAGCCGGGTTCGTTGACGGCCGCGTCGGCGGTGGTGAACACGCCCACCACCGCCACCACCAGCAGATCCGCGACGATCGGCGGCAGGGTCCGCGCGCGGGCGGCCAGGCGGTCGAAGGTCATCACCCCCTCACGGTAGGAGGCGGGGCGTCCGGCCGCATACGCCCGCGGGAGTACCCGGGCCCGCCGGCGGCCGTACGGAGGAGGGGGGCCGCCGCCGCGGCCCTCGGGGCAAGGAGCGGCCCGGACATCGGGGCAGGAGCCACGTGAACATCGTGCAGGAGTTCGGACATACCCGGACGGGAGTTCGGGCGCGGCGGAACCTTCCGTCCGGCGGGACGTTCGGCAGGGCGCGGGAGCGGGCAAATCGATCAGGTGGGCCCGAAGGCGGAACCCCCGCCGCAGGGCGCTCCCGACACCGCCCCGCCACCCGGCGGGCGTAAGCGGCCCCGCGCCGCCGTCCACCCGCCGGTCCCACCACCCGCCACCGAAGCGCCCGCGTGAACTACGCACCATCAGGGAAAGGAGCGCCGCGAAATGGCGACGCCGCTGTCCGCCGACAAGCTGCTCAAAGCCCTCCGCGACGAAGGCCTCCACGTCGTCGAGCACCGGAGCTGGCGTACCAACAACCGGAACCACAAAGGCCCCTGGGGGCCGACCCACGGGGTGATGATCCATCACACCGTCACCTCGGGCACCGCGTCCTCGGTCGAGCTCTGCTACAACGGCCACTCCGCCCTGCCCGGCCCGCTCTGCCACGGGGTCATCGCCAAGGACGGGTCCGTCCACCTCGTGGGGAACGGCCGGGCCAACCACGCCGGGCTCGGCGACGACGACGTCCTGCGCGCCGTCATCGCGGAGAAGGCGCTGCCCCCGGACAACGAGGCCAACACCGACGGCAACCGGCACTTCTACGGCTTCGAGTGCGTCAACCTCGGCGACGGCAAGGATCCCTGGCCGGCGGCGCAGCTGCTGGCGATCGAGCGGGCCGCCGCCGCGCTCTGCCGGGCGCACGGCTGGTCCCAGCGGTCGGTGATCGGGCACCTGGAGTGGCAGCCGGGCAAGATCGATCCGCGCGGGTTCACGATGAACGCGATGCGCACACGGATCGGCAAGCGGCTGGGCGGCTCCCCGGACGGCCCCTCCGAACCGCCGCCGAAGCCGACGTACGAGCCGTTCCCGGGGGCCGCGTTCTTCAAGGTCGGCCGCAACAGCGCGATCGTCACGGCGATGGGCAAGCGCCTGGTGGCCGAGGGCTGCGGCCGGTACACGGTCGGTCCCGGCCCGGCCTGGTCCGAGGCCGACCGGAAGTCGTACGCCGCCTGGCAGCGCAAGCTGGGCTACTCGGGCGGTGACGCGGACGGCGTTCCCGGGAAGAGCAGTTGGGACCGGCTCAAGGTGCCCAACGTGTGACACGGGCACCCGGCTCCGCTTCTCCCTCCTCTCTCCCTCTTCCTCGTCCGGCGAAGAGGGAGAAGGGGGAAGGGGGAGCCGGGTGGTCGCTCAGGTCAGCGGTTGAAGGAGCTGCCCAGCGCCGCCTTCGCGGCCACCGTGCCGAGCGTGCCGTGGCCGAAGCTGAACGAGCCCTTGGCCGCGAGGCCGGAGGCGGTGGCCGGGAACACCCACAGGGAGCCCTCGCCGTCGTTCTCCCCGGGGGCGCCCACGGCCAGTTCGGTGCGGCCGTCGCCGTTGAGGTCGCGCAGGATCGCGCCGCCGCCGAAACGGTCGTCCTTCTCCACGGCCCCGACGACATCCGGCGTGCCCTGGTTGAACCCGTAACTGCCCTTGCCGGTGGGGCCGGTGGCGGTTCCGGGGAGGATCACGAGGCCACCTGCCGACTGGACCGTGCCCTGGTCCTCGCCGGGGACGCCGACCGCGATCTCGCCGTAGCCGTCGCCGTTCGTGTCACCGATGGCGACGGACCGGCCGAAGCCGTCGGCGCTCTCGGCCGCGCCGGGGACACCGGGCGAGTCCTGGTTGAGGACGACGGCCTCGGTGCTCCTGGGCCCGCTCGCGCCGCCCGGTACGTAGGTGAGCATGCCGCCCTTGGCGAGCGGCAGGTCCAGGTCGCTGTCGTACCCGTCGACGCTGCGCCCGACGGCGAGGTCGGCGTACCGGTCGTTGTCGACGTGGCCGACGGCGATGTGCTCGCCGCCTTGCAGGTTGTATCCGTCCTTGCCCTTGAGGCTGGTGAGGTCCGGGCCGGGTCCCGTCGGGCCGCCGTAGCCGATCAGGATGTGCCGGGCGTCGTACTCGTCACCCATGTTGGCCACGAGGGCGAGATCGTCACGGCCGTCGCCGTTCACGTCGCCCGCCGCCACATCGAGGTAGCGCCGGTCGTCGGGGTTCGGGATCTCGCTCGCCGCGGCGGCGGCGCCGTCGCGGGTGAAGGGTCCGGTGAGGGTGTGCAGGGCGGCGTGGCCGGCCCCGACGAGGTCCGCCGCGCCGTCGCCGTCGAAGTCGCCGACGGCCAGCCCGCGGCCCAGGCCGGCGTGGTCCTTGCCGGTCAGCAGGGTCGCCCCGCCGGCCAGGCCGTTCGGCCCGCCCCACAGGACCGTGATGCCGCCCGCACCGCCGTCCGCGCCGATCGCCTCGCCCTGCGAGCCGACGACCAGGTCCGCGTAGCCGTCCCGGTCGAGGTCGGCGGAGACGACGGAGCTGCCGAAGGCGTCACCGGTCTCCGGGGTGCCGGGCACGCCCGCCGAGGCCTGGGTGAACACCTTCTTCGCGGAGTCCTTGATTCCGTTGCGGGAGCCGTAGGCGACGCCGACGTATCCGGCGCCCTTGAAGCCCTTGACGGTCGCACCGGGCGCGGCGAACGCCAGGTCCGGATAACCGTCGCCGTTGAAGTCGGCGCGGGGGCCGTGGGGGTCGGGGGCGGGTGCGGCGTGGGCGGTGGCGGGCAGGGCGACGACTGCGGTGGCCAGGGTGAGGGCCAGGACCACACCGGTGCCGAGTGCTCGGGATGTCACGGGGACTCCTTCTGCTGGGACGTGCGCTGCGGCGGTGGTCCGGGGACAGCGGGAAAGCGCTGTCCCGGACCGCCGTGGCAGGCATGTGGTTTGACACGGAATCGGGGGGAATCGAGTGGCCGCTCGCACCCCTTCAGACAGGCGCACCGGGCGAAGGGTTGTGCCGCGCGGGACAGTTCACCGCCTAAGGTTTCCCCGCTGTGCCGGTGGCGCCCCGGTGACCTGGGGGTGAAGCGCCGGTGGTCCGCCACTGAAGGACGGGGAACGGTGCGATGGCGAACGAGGTACGAACGGTGCCGGCCGGGGAGCTGGTCCGGTACGCCGACGGCATCCGCGACGTGTACGCGCGGGCGTTCGCGGCCCCGCCCTGGAACGAGGATCCGGCGCAGGCCGACGCCTACGCGCAACGGCTCGAACGGGACGCGCTGCGGCCCGGGTTCACGGCGGCGGTGGCGACGGCCGAGGGGACGGTAACCGGTTTCGCCACGGCCTGGATCACCCCGGAGGTCTTTCCGGCCGACCGCAGCTACGGGCAGGTCGCCGAGGCCCTGGGACCCGGGCGCACGCGGGCGTGGCTGTGCGGCGCGCTGGAGGTGAACGAGCTGGCGATCGCGCCGGAGGCCCAGGGGGCGGGGCTGGGCGCGGCGCTGCTGGACGCGGTGACGGGGTCCGCCCCGGACGGCCGTTGCTGGCTGCTGACCTCCGTGCGGGCCGAGCCGGCCCTGCGCCTGTACGCGCGGGCCGGCTGGCGGCGGGTCGCCGCGCCCGTGCCCGGCGCGGCCGCGCTCGTGGTGCTGCTCGGCCCCCGCCATCCGCAGGGGGCCGGGGCGGACCGGGAACCCCGCTCTACAGGGCGACGGCCAGCAGGACGCATGCCACCAGCGTGAACGCGGTGCGCACCTGGTGGAAGGTGTTCCAGCGGGACTCGAAGGCCGCGCGGGCCGCGCTGTCGTCGCCGCCCTCGGAGGCGGCGAGCGCGTTGTTGAGCGGGATGTTCCCGACGATGGTCACCAGGTGGCTCGCGACCCCGCAGATCAGCGCCCCCAGGATGGCGGGCCCCGCCACCTCGCCGAGCTCGCCGAGGCCGGTGAAGAACGCGGCGGCGGGCAGCGCGACGACGCCGAGGAACAGGACGAGGAAGACCGGCCCGGGGACCTTGTCGTTGAAGCGGCGCATGGCTGCGGTGAACTGCTCGTCCGTCAGGTCGCCGAGGGCGGGCATGATCGCGATCAGGAAGGTCAGCATGAAGCCCGCGTAGAGGCCGTTGACGATCGTGGCGAGCACCAGGAAGAGGGAGGTCATGGCGGACATCATGACCCGGGACGACGGTTCACCGGACCTGATTTCACCGGCCGTGCGCACCGTACCTCCCCGTCCCGGACGGGGACGGGCCCCGCCCCGGACGGTTCCGCCTCAGCCGATCTCGCCCTCGCTCGGCTCCGCCCTGTCCTCCGTTCCGGCTCCGCCCCTGAGCCGGTCCGCCTGTCCGATCGCCCTGGCCAGTTTCGTCACGGCACTGTCCTCGGTGGTCTCCGCCAGTCCGTTCGCCCGGGAGGCGAGTTCACCGAGGGCGGGTGCGCCGGGCAGGTCGCCGTCCCGCAGGTCATCGGCGAAGTAGGCGGCGACGGCCGCCACTTGGAGCCGCTCGTTCCCGCCGTCCCACAGGGACCCCTTGACCGCCTCGGTCCGTACGGTTCCGGTCTCCTCCTGTGCCTTGCGGGTCTTGGGGTCGAGCCAGCGCACGGTCGCCTTGGCCACGGTGCCGGACACGCCCTTGCGCAGCCGCACGGCGTACAGCGCGGTCACCGTGTGGCCGGGGCCGACCTCGCCGCCGTCGACGCTGTCGTCGCGGAAGTCCTCGTCGGCGACCTTGCGGTTCTCGTAGCCGATCAGCCGGAACTGCTGCACGGTCGCCCGGTCGAACGCCACCTGGGCCTTGGCGTCGCGGGCCTGGATCTCGAGGTGGGCGGGCAGCTGGTCGACGAAGACCTTGCGGGCCTGTTCCTCGTCGCCGACGTACGTCGTGTTCCCGTCGCCCTTGTTGGTGAGCTGTTCCATGAACGCGTCGCCGTAGTCACTGCCGACGCCGACGCCGAAGAGGGTGATGCCGTACTCGCGGCGGGCGGAGTCGATCTTCTTCAGAATCCCCTCGGCCTCGGTGTCACCGGTGTTGGCGAGGGCGTCGGAAAGGAGCACCACCCGGTTGGTGGCGCCCTCGCGGTGGCCGTCGACCGACTTCTCGTAGCCGAGCCTGATGCCGGCCTCGACGTTGGTGGACTGGGCCGGCTGCATCTCCTCCACCACGTCCTTGATCCGGTCCCGGTTGCCCTTGACGCGGGTCATCGACAGCCGGGTCTCGGCCTCGTCGCTGAAGGTGACCAGGGCGATGGAGTCGTCGTCGCGCAGTTCGTCGGTGAGGATGGTCAGGGACTTCCTGACCAGGTCCAGCCGGCCGGTCTCGGCCATGGACCCCGAGATGTCGACGACGAAGGTGAGGGCGGCGGGCGGCCGTTCAGCGGTCGACGGGGCGGCCTTCGTGGCCAGGCCGACGCGGAGCAGCGACCAGTCGGCGGCTCCGGTTCCGCCCTCCCCGGCCGTCCCGGAGTCGAGCCGGCCCCCGTCGACGTTCACCGAGAAGCCGTTGCCCTCGGGCCGTTCGTACCCCTGGCGGAAGCTGTTGACGAACTCCTCGGGGCGTACGTCCGCGGCGGAGGGCAGCCTGCCGTCGCCCAGGGTGCGGCGCGCGTAGCCGTAGCTGGCGGTGTCCACGTCCAGGGCGAAGGTGGAGAGGTAGTCGGGCGCGGCGCGGTCCGGCTCGGCCTCGTCCCCCGTGCCCTCCGCGGGCCGGGCCTTCTCGGGCGCCGCCGCGTCCGGCGCGGGCTGCCCGCCGCCGGTCGATCCCTGCCCCTTGCGGGCGCCCGAACTCAGATCGGGCGCGGTCTCCGCCCCGTTGTCGCTCCCGCTGCAGGCGGTGAGGAGCATGGCGCCCGCCAGGAGGAGCGCCACGGCTCCCGCCCGGCCTCCCGCCCGCTTCTCATGTCGTCGGCTGTCCTGGTTCATGCGTAACCCCCCACATCGTCACGATGTCCTCGACATCTGTGAATGTGACGTACGGGGCCGCCGACCGGAGTCGACGAAAGCGTTGCGGAACCATCTCGATGCGGCAACAGCGGACAGGAAACGGGCGGAACATCAGGTTCAGGACACGATGTCCTTACGACTGAACCCGCGGAAGGCCAGCGCGAACAGAATCAGGGCATAGGTCACTGATACGGCCGCGCCCTTGATCATGCCGCCCCACTCCAGTTGCGGCTGGAGCGCGTCGGCCCAGGCGAACTGCCAGTGCGCGGGCAGGAAGTCGCGCCAGGAGCCGAGCGCGGTGACCGCGTCGAGCACATTGCCGACGATGGTGAGGCCGACCGCGCCGCCGACCGCGCCGAGCGGGGCGTCCGTCTTCGTGGACAGCCAGAACGCCAGGCCCGCGGTGACCAGTTGGGAGACGAAGATGAAGGCCACGACGAGCGCGAGACGGGGCACCGTGTCCCCGGCGGCCAGCGCTCCCCCGGTGGGCAGTTTCAGCGGGCCCCAGCCGTAGGCCGCCGTGCCGGCCGCCAGCGCGACGAGCGGCAGCAGCACCATCGCGGCCAGGCTGAAGCCGAGCGCGACGACGAGCTTGGACCACAGCAGCCGTACCCGCGGCACGGGTGCGGCGAGCAGATAGCGCAGCGAGGACCAGCTCGCCTCGGAGGCGACGGTGTCCCCGCAGAACAGGGCCACCGGCACCACCAGCAGGAATCCGGCCGAGACGAACAGCGAGGTGGCGGCGAAGTTCGCGGCGGACTCGGTCGCCACGTCCATCAGGTTGATCCGGCCGCCGCCCCCGCCTCCTCCGCCGCCGTCCTCGCCGTCCGGCGTGCCGCCGATCGCGAAGGCGATGATCAGGATGAAGGGGAGGGCGGCGAGGATCCCGCCCATGAGCAGGGTGCGGCGGCGGCGCAGTTGCCGCATGGCCTCGACGCGCAGAGGAAGCGTGCGCCGGGCGCGGTAGCCGGCGGCCTCGGGGTGTGCGGTGTCGTCCCGGATCTCGGGGGGCTGGGTGGGGGCGCTCATGCTGCTCCTCCGGAGGAGATCAGGGTGAGGAAGGCGTCCTCCAGGCGGCGGTGCGGTCCGACGCCGGTGACCGGGACGTCGAGCCGGACCAGGTCGGCGACGAGCCGCGAGGTGGTGGCGCCGTCGAGGCGGACGAGCAGCCCGCGCCCGTCGTCGGTGCGGACGGCGGAGCCGATGCCGGGCAGTGCGGCGACCTTCTCGGCCAGCGGCTCGGACACCTCGTCCGCGGCGGTCACCAGGATCATGTCGCCGGATCCGGTGATCTCGGCGACGGGTCCGGCCTGGACGAGCCGGCCCCGGTCCATGACGACCAGGTGGGTGCAGGACTGCTCGACCTCGGAGAGGAGGTGGCTGGAGACGATGACGGTCCGGCCGCCGGCCGCGTACCGGATCATCACGTCCCGCATCTCGCGGATCTGCGGCGGGTCGAGCCCGTTGGTCGGCTCGTCGAGGATGAGCAGGTCCGGCATGCCGAGCATGGCCTGCGCGATGGCGAGCCGCTGCCGCATGCCCTGGGAGTACGTCCGTACGGCACGGGCGAGCGCGTCGCCGAGCCCGGCGATCTCCAGGGCCTCTTCGATGTGCGCGTCCTCGGCGGGCCGGCCGGTGGCCTGCCAGTACAGATCCAGGTTGGCGCGCCCGGAGAGGTGCGGCAGGAACCCGGCCCCCTCCACGAACGCTCCGACCCGCGACAGCACCGGCGCGCCCGGCCGGATGGCCTGCCCGAAGACGCGGATCTCGCCCTCGTCGGGGGTGATGAGCCCCATGAGCATGCGCAGGGTGGTCGTCTTGCCCGCGCCGTTGGGTCCGAGGAGCCCGAGGACCTGGCCCTTCTCGACCCGGAAGGACAGCTCGCGCACGGCGTAGCGGTCCACGGACTTCGCGTACTTCTTGGAGAGCCCGGTGATCTGGAGCGGTACGTCGGTGAGCGCGGGGTCCGGCGCCGGGGTCGCGGCGCGGCGGCGGGCGGTGAGCAGCAGACCGGCCGCGATGACGAGCGCGGCGGCCGGGAGGCCCCAGGTCCACCACGGGAGGGCGGCCGCCGCGGTGGTGACGGCGGGGGCGGTGGGAAGGGTCAGCGGTCCGTCGGCGGTGACGCTGTACGTGGCGGGCTCGGCCGGGGACGCGTAGCCGAGGTCGGTCGCGGAGAAGACCAGCCGCAGCCGGTGTCCGGCGTCGAACTCGTGGTCCACGGCGGGCAGCGCCAGCTCGATCGGCTTGCCCTGCTCGCCGGGGGCGATCCGGTAGGGGGCGACGAGCTGGTGGGGCAGCACCTGCTGCCTGCCGTCCGGCGACACGTCGTACACCTTGCCGAAGAGCACCGCGTCCCGGCCGCCGTCCGCCTGCACGGTCACCTTCACCGTGGGCGTTCCGGTGACTCGTACGGGGCCGGTCAGCGGGGCGGACTCGAACCGGCCGAACTGTCCCGGGAAGTCGAGCGAGAGCCCGACGCCGAGGGAGGAGAGCTGGGCGAGTCCGCCGCCGATGCCGGGCACGGCGGAGATGGCGGGCGGCGCGGCCCCGGCCGGGTTGCGGAAGGTCTTCGTCCCGCCGCCGAGCGCGATGTCCCGGCCGCCGCTGCGCAGCCCCGGGTAGGTGTCGCCGCTCGCGCCGCGCAGGAGGGCCGCGCCGTCGGTGGAGTCGACGCCGCCGGTCCGGGTGACGCGGAAGGCGGGCCCCGTGCCGGTGCCGGTGTCCTCCTTGAGATAGCGGTCGAACCAGTCCCCGACGCGCCCTTCGACGCGTCCGGTCTCGCTGTCGCCGCCGTCGTGGCCGCCGGAGATCCAGTCGACCGAGACGGGTGCGCCGTTGGCGCTGATCGCCTTCTGCATGGCGTCGGCCTGGCCGAGCGGGAAGAGGGAGTCGGACTGCCCCTGGAGGAGCAGCGAGGGGACCTTGATGCGGTCGGCGACGGCGGACGGCGAACGCTCGGTGAGCAGGTCGGTCGCGGCCCGGTCCGGCTTGCCGCTGACGGCGACCCGTTCGTACATCTCGCAGAGCTGCTTCTCGAACTTCTCGCAGCCGCCACCGGTGGTGATGAAGATCCCGGCCCAGAGCTTCTTGAAGACCCCGTCGGGGAAGAGGGCGTCCGCGAGGTTCCAGTAGGTGATCACGGGTGCGATGGCGTCGACCCGCTCGTCGTACCCGGCGGCGAGCAGGGACACGGCCCCGCCGTAGGAGGCCCCGGTGAGGCCGACCCGGGGGTCGCCCTTCTCGTCGAGCTCCACCTCGGGCCGCTCCGCGAGCCAGTCGATGAGCCGGGAGACGTCCTTGACCTCGTGGTCCGGGTCGTTGAGGGAGATCTCCCCGCCGGACTTCCCGAAGCCGCGCGCCGACCAGGTCAGCACCGCGTACCCGTCGGCGGCCAGCTTCTCGGCCTGCGCCCGTACGTCGTTCTTGCTGCCGCCGAAGCCGTGCCCGATGAGCACGGCGGGCCGCTTACCGGAACCTTCTCCGTGGAAGTACGAGGTGTCGATCGGCACCCCGTCCATGCGCAGGGTCCGGTCCTCGCGCTGCACGGCGGGCGAGCCGTCGTCGGCGACGGCGGTCCAGGTGCCGCCGCCCACGAGCACGGCGAGCACGGCCGCGGCCGCGGCCCACCGGCCACGGGTACGGGGCAGCAGGCGCCACCGTCGAGCAGTAGGGGTCTCCATCCCTCGACCCTAAACGGAGGATGCAAGCCGGTTGAGTGCCGCCAGGGGGAGGTGAGCGGCCTCCCTGAGAGGTACGGCGCACCCCCGCCGTACTCCGGACGCGGTACAGAATGCCCCCACACCCCTTGCCTCGGGAGGCCATTGTGGACATTCGCCCCGCCACGACCGTCAGGGAGCTGCTGGCCGCCGGCCCTCTCTACGACGCGCCTCCTCGCGAGGCCTGGGCCGCCCGCTTCCTCGCCGCGGACGGTCACGTGATGCTGATCGCGTACGTCGACGGCGTCCCGGCGGGCTTCGTCTCCGGCATCGAGATGCTGCACCCGGACAAGGGCACGGAGATGTGCCTGTACGAACTCGGCGTCGACGAACCGTTCCGCCGCCGGGGCATCGGCAGGGCCCTGACACGGGCGCTCGTGGACCTCGCCCGGGAGCGGGGGTGCTACGGCCTGTGGGTCGGCGTGGAGCGGGACGACGAGGCGGCGCTCGCGACGTACCGGTCGGCGGGGGCGAGGGACGACGGCGGGTTCGCGATGCTGACCTGGGAGTTGGGGGGCGTCGCCCGGTGAGGCGGTCCGCTCCGGTCGCCCTACCGCGCGAGGGCCAGGACGAGGGACGCCGCGGCCAGTCCCAGGTAGGCGCCGGGGAAGGCGATGTTGTGGAAGACCCGGGCGCGGATGTGGGCGGCGACAGCGCCGACGTAGAACGCGGTGAGTCCCGCGGCGGCGGCGATGCCGATGTCCCGGAAGCCCAGAAGTCCGAGCAGAAGTCCGAGGGCGCCCGCGGCCTTGAGCGCGGCGAGCCACGGCAGCCAGGTGCGCGGCAGATCCACCTCGGCCGAGTTGGCGAGGACGAAGGGGGTCTTGAGCAGGTCCGCGACGACGATGGCGGTATTGGCCAGGATGGTGACGCCGGTGATGATCACGTAGGCGGGGTGCATGGGATGCGCCTTTCGGCCGGGTCGCTCGGGTCCATGATCTAACGGCACGGGCGGGACGAGGACACGCGGGGGCCGCGCCGGTTCGTCGCCGTGGCGGAGGAGGGGACCCGGCAGGGCTACCGCCCGGTCGGCTCCGGCCGGGGAGCGACGAGGCCGAGCGGCGTCTCCACGGGCAGCAGCGCGGCGGCCTTCTCCCGCTCCCCCGCCCGGACCGCCGTGTGCACCTCGCGCGCGAGCGGGGTGACATCGCGTACCGACACGGTCCACTCGTCCGCGTACCGCCGGGCCGCCTCGCCGCCGAGTCCGAGCTGGAGGGAGCGGTACGGGAGCGGGTTCAGGTCGAGGTCGCGCTCGGGGTCCCACTGCACCCGGGCGGGGGCGGTGCGGAGGCTTCGCTTCCAGGCCGTCTGGTCGGGGTGCACGTCGCGTACGTAGTGGGAGAGTTCGGCGTGCGCGAGCGCCCACTCCAGACCGGCCCGTTCGATCTCCACGGCGAGGACGACCTCCTGCCCGTCCTTCGTGCCCCATCCGCAGCGGTACATCATCCACAGGAAGCTGGGCTTGATCCAGGTCATCCGGTCCCGCTTCCAGGCGGCGGGGAACCGCCCGTCGCGTGCGGCGGGGAGCCCGATGGCGGGCGGGTACGCCTGGTAGACGGTGACGGTCGAGGCGGTGTGCCGGGCGCGGATCTCGTAGCGGGGCGGGAGGGCCGGGGAGTTCATGGGTCCCAGGATGCGGGGCGCGGCGGTGGCCCGGCATCCGCTTTTCGCGGGGCGGCGGGCCCCGCCGGCGCACCGGTGGGGAGGCGGGGGCGCGGTTCACCGCTTGGACTTCGCCTTGTTGTACCGGCTCACGCCGTCCTCGTAACCGGCCGCGGGGAGGCCCGGGTCGGACGCCATCGCGACGTCGTCGGCGTTGCGGACCAGCTTGATCTTCTCGAACAGGCCGCCGGGGATGACCAGTTCGTCCGAGCCGTGGTAGACCATCGCCGGCGCGGAACCGGACGCGGAACCGGAGTCGCTGTCGCTCTCGAACTCGACGCCTCCCTCGGATCCGCCTCCGTCGCCCACCACCGGAACCTCGTCCTGCACATAGACGGCGACCAGGAACTTGCCCCAGATCCTGGCCTCCTTCTTCGCGGCGGCCGTGCCGGGGGCCTTCATGGAGCCGGGGGCCAGGACGGGGGCGACGTAGAACCCGGGCCCCTTGCCCTTGCCGTTCACCTTGCCGATCACCTCCGCGTCCGGGCCGTGCTGGACCAGGCCTCCGACGCTTTCGACGTTGGTGCCGTGGAACCCGACCAGCCGGTAGCCGCTGAGGCTGTCGTCGATGGCCTTCTGCCGCTCCGCGCGCTCGGCCTCGGGCATCTCGCGCCGGAACTCCTTCGGCTCCTGGACGATGCCGACCTCGTCCGCGTCCCAGTCGCCCTCCTCCCAGTCGGCTCCCGAACGGGATCCCGAGGAGGCGACGCTGGAACGCTCCGACTCCTCGTCGCTGCTGCTCTCCTCCTCGCTGCTGCTGTCGCCGCTCCGGCGGTTGCCCTGCCGGAAGAAGCCGCCCCCTCCGTCGCTGTCGCTGCTACTGCCACTGCTACTGCTGCTGTCGCCGGCCTCCTGCTGGGCGAGGACCTCGCCCAGGGCCCGCCAGACCGCGGCGTGGTCGATGGGGCCGCCGGACCGCTCCAGCCGCGCCAGGACCCGTTGCAGGGTGGCGGGTGCGGCGAAGTCCCTGGGGCCGGAGGGCACGGGGTGGCCGACCATCCACACGAGCAGGTCCGACGCGGACCGGACCGTCGTGGGGCCTTCCGCCCCGCCGTCGATGACGAGTTGCTTGTCGGTCGCCACCCGCTGTACGTCCACGGCGCGCTGGACGGCCCCGTCGCCACCGGACGCCGGGTGGTCCGCCGAACGGGCCGTGTCCGTCTGCGGGCGGGGCCCGCTCATGACCCGCTTCGCGTTGGCCTCGGCCTCGCGCTCGAACCGGTCGGCCGGGTCGGACATCCGCAGCCCCGACCCGTTGTCCGTGCCGGCGACGGGACCCCGGCGCTGCTGGATGACATGGGTCAGCTCGTGGGCGAGGGTGCGTCTGTCCCCTCCGCCCTCACCGATGACGATGTGGTTGCCGGAGGTGTAGGCACGGGCGCCCACCTCCGTGGCGGAGGCCTTCGCGGCGGCGTCCGTGTGGATGCGGACATCGGAGAAGTCCGCGCCGAGCCGGGCCTCCATATCGGCGCGTTCGGCGCCGCCGAGACCCCGGCCACCGGTGCGCAGGACGTCGTGGACGGCGGAGCGGCGCTGCACGGGTGCGTCCGAGCTGCGCTGCACGGGTGGGGCGGCGGTGGGCGCGAGGTCCTCCTGGTGGCCGCATCCGTCGCCGTGCTCGTGGTCCAGCGCCGGGGGGTGCCCGGCCTTGCGGAGCATCTGGACGACGGCCGCGTTCCCGGCCGTGCGCTGCAACGCCAGGCCGGCGACCGGCGGCGCTTCGCCCGGCCCGGCCGGTCGGTGGGCCTGCGCCCGCACGTTCTCGGTGTCGCCGCTTCGGGCGTTGTCCTGTGCGCGCACGGGGAGCTTCACTTCCTGCGGAGGAACGGCGTCCTCTCCTGCATACGCGGCGGGAGGCGCCGGCGCCAGGTTCTCCGGGGCAGGGCGGGCGGGCCCCAGGGGCAGGGCCGGGTGCCGCCGGAGCCGACGGGAGCGGACGGGGGCGTCGGCTTCGGCGGCACCCGGCCCGACGCACCGGTCCCCGCCGGCACCGGGGTGCGGGCGGGGACCGGCGGGGGCGGCGGGGCGGCCCTCAGTGGTTGCGCGGGAACCCGAGGTCGACGCCGGCCGGGGCGTCGGCCGGGTCGGGCCAGCGGGTGGTGACGACCTTGCCGCGCGTGTAGAAGTGCACGCCGTCGTTGCCGTAGATGTGGTGGTCGCCGAAGAGCGAGTCCTTCCAGCCTCCGAAGGAGTGGTAGCCCACCGGGACCGGGATCGGGACGTTGACGCCGACCATGCCGGCCTCGACCTCCAGCTGGAAGCGGCGGGCCGCGCCGCCGTCGCGGGTGAAGATCGCGGTGCCGTTGCCGAACGGCGAGGCGTTCATGAGGGCGACGCCGTCCTCGTAGGTGTCCACGCGGAGCACGCACAGCACCGGGCCGAAGATCTCGTCCCGGTAGGCGTCGGAGTCGGTGGAGACCTTGTCCAGGAGGGACAGCCCGATCCAGTGGCCGTCCTCGAAGCCCTCGACCGTGTGGCCCGTGCCGTCGAGGACGACCTCCGCGCCCTGGGCGGCGGCGCCCGTGACGTAGGAGGCGACCTTGTCGCGGTGGGCGGCGGTGATCAGGGGGCCCATCTCGGAGGCGGGGTCGTTGCCGGGGCCGATCGTGATCTTCTCGGCCCGCTCGCGGATCTTGGCGACCAGCTCGTCGCCGATCGCGCCGACCGCGACTACGGCGGAGATCGCCATGCAGCGCTCGCCCGCGGAGCCGTACGCCGCCGAGACCGCCGCGTCGGCGGCCGCGTCCAGGTCGGCGTCCGGGAGGACGAGCATGTGGTTCTTCGCGCCGCCCAGGGCCTGGACCCGCTTACCGTTGGCGGAGGCGGTGCCGTGGATGTAGCGGGCGATGGGGGTGGAGCCGACGAAGGAGACGGCGGCCACGTCCGGGTGGTTGAGCAGGCCGTCGACGGCGACCTTGTCACCGTGCAGGACGTTGAGGACGCCGTCCGGAAGGCCCGCCTCCGACGCCAGCTCGGCCAGCAGGTTGGCGGCCGAGGGGTCCTTCTCGCTCGGCTTCAGCACGAACGTGTTGCCGCAGGCGATGGCCAGCGGGAACATCCACATCGGCACCATGGCCGGGAAGTTGAACGGGGTGATGCCCGCGACGACGCCGAGGGACTGACGGATCGAGGAGACGTCGACCCGGCTGGACACCTGGGTGGACAGCTCGCCCTTGAGCTGGGTGGTGATCCCGCACGCCAGCTCGACGATCTCCAGCCCCCGGGCGACCTCGCCGAGCGCGTCCGAGTGCACCTTGCCGTGCTCGGCGGTGATCAGCGCGGCGATGTCGTCACGGTGGGCGTCCAGCAGCGCGCGGTAGCGGAAGAGAATCGTGGTGCGCTGGGCGAGCGAGGCGGTGCCCCACGTCGCGTACGCGGCCTTCGCCGCCGCCACGGCCTCGTCGACCTCCGCCACGGAGGCGAGCGCCACCCGGGTGGTGACCGCGCCGGTGGCCGGGTCCGTGACGGGACCGTACTGGCCCGACGTGCCCTCCACTGTCTTGCCGCCGATCCAGTGGTTGACGGTCTTCGTCATGACGTACTCCTTCAGGCTTCAAGCCGCTCAGGCAGGTTCAAGCGGATGCAGGCGGGCTTCACAGGTGGCGGCGTCGGGCGGCGACCTGCCGGTCGTACTCCTCCCGGGCCTTGACCGCCGCCGGTCGGCTCGCGGTTTCGGCCACCGGAACATCCCACCACGCCTGGGCCGGAGGGGGGCCCGACACTGTGTCGGGCGTTTCGGTCTCGACGTAGACACAAGTGGGACCGGCGGCGTCGCGGGCCTCGGAGAGGGCGGTGCGCAGCTCCTCGACGCTGGTGGCGCGCAGGACCCGCATGCCCAGCGACTCCGCGTTGGCGGCCAGGTCGACGGGGAGCGGCGGGCCGGTGAAGCCGCCGTCGGCCGCCCGGTGGCGGTAGTCCGTGCCGAAGCGCTCGCCGCCGACCGACTCGGAGAGGCCGCCGATGGAGGCGTACCCGTGGTTCTGCAGGATCAGCAGTTTCAGCGGCAGGTTCTCCTGGACCGCGGTGACGATCTCGGTGGGGTTCATCAGATACGTGCCGTCGCCGACGAGGGCCCAGACGGGGCGGCCCGGTTCGTCGGGGCGGTGCGGCTTGCGGGCTCCGGCGGCGAGCAGGACGCCGATCGCGGCCGGGATCTCGTAGCCCATGCAGGAGTAGCCGTACTCCACGTGGTACTGGTCGCGGGAGCGGGCGCGCCAGAGCTTGTGCAGGTCGCCGGGGAGGGAACCGGCGGCGTTGATGAGGATGTCGTCCTCGGTGACCAGGGTGTCCAGCAGGCCGAGGACCTGGGTCTGGGTGGGGCGCGCGGTGGGGTCGGGGGTGGCGAAGGAGGCTTCGACCCGTTCCTCCCATGCCTCCTTCGCGCCGGTGTACTCCGTCTCGTACGCCGGGTCGACCCGGTATCCGAGTCCGGCGAGGGCCGCCGTCAGGGCCTCGAGTCCGGCGCGGGCGTCGGCCACCAGCGGGAGGGCGGCCAGCTTGTGGGCGTCGAAGCCGGTGATGTTGAGGTGGAGGAAGCGGACCGCCGGATCGGCGAAGAGCGTGCCGGAGGCGGTGGTGAAGTCGGAGAAGCGGGTGCCGATGCCGATCACCAGGTCGGCGGTGCGGGCCAGCTCGTCGGCGGTGGCGGTGCCGGTGTGGCCGATGCCGCCGACGTCGGCCGGGTGGTCGTGGCGGAGCGCGCCCTTGCCCGCCTGGGTGGAGGCGACCGGGATGCGGGTGGCGGCGGTGAACGCGGCGAGCGTCTCCTCGGCGGCGCTGTGGCGGACCCCGCCGCCCGCCACGATCAGGGGGCGGCGGGCGGCGCGCACCGCCCGTACCGCCGCTTCCAGTTCGACCGTGTCGGGGGCGGGCCTGCGGACGTGCCAGTCGCGCTCGGCGAAGAACGCCTCCGGCCAGTCGTACGCCTCCGCCTGCACGTCCTGCGGCAGCGCGAGCGTGACGGCCCCGGTCTCCGCGGGGTCGGCGAGGACCCGCATCGCCTGCAACGCGGCCGGGATCAGCGCCTCGGGCCGGGTGATCCGGTCGAAGTAGCGCGAGACGGGGCGCAGACAGTCGTTGACGGACACGTCACCGGCGTAGGGGACTTCGAGCTGTTGGAGTACGGGGTCGGCGGGCCGGGTCGCGAAGGTGTCGCCGGGCAGGAGGAGGACGGGCAGCCGGTTGATCGTGGCGAGGGCGGCCCCGGTGACGAGGTTGGTGGCCCCCGGTCCGATGGACGTGGTCACGGCGTGCGCCGAGAGCCGCCCCGACTGACGGGCGTAGCCCACGGCCGCGTGCACCATGGCCTGTTCGCTGCGGCCCTGGAGGTAGGGCATGCGGTGGGCGGTTCCGCCGCAGCCGCCCGCTTCCACGAGCGCCTGACCGATGCCCGCGACGTTGCCGTGGCCGAAGATGCCCCAGGTGGCGCTGATGAGCCGCTGCCTGCGGCCGTCGCGCTCGGTGTACTGCCTGGCCAGGAAGGCGACCAGGGCCTGAGCGGTGGTCAGACGCCGGGTGGGGGTGGGACTCGTCGGGTTCGCGGGACGCGTCGGGCTCAAGGCGTTACCTCCGGGCCGGGCGACGGATGCGCCGTGTACAGCGGGAGTCTGGCGTCGATCGCTTCGTTCGGCCAGGTGTCGCGGATCCACCGGTGGTCGGGATGGTCGCGGATCAGCCAGGCGCGGTCCTCCCCCGGACCGGCCATCACGTTCAGGTAGTACAGCGCCCGGCCGGGCGGGGCGATGGACGGGCCGTGCCAGCCGTCGGGGATCAGGACCGCGTCCCCGCTGCGCACTTCGGCGAGGACGTCCGTACCGCCCTCCCGCGACGGGGAGACCCGGTGGTAGCCGAGCCCGCCGTCCGCCACCTCGAAGTAGTAGATCTCCTCCAGCTCGCACTCCTCGCCCGGGACGTTCTCGTCGTGCTTGTGGGGCGGGTACGAGGACCAGTTGCCGCCGGGGGTGAGGACCTCGACGGCGATCAGCCGGTCGCAGTCGAAGGTGTCGGCGGCGGCGAAGTTGTTCACCTGGCGCGAGCAGGTCCCGGAGCCGCGCAGCTCGATGGGTACCTCCGGCGCGGGGCCGTAGCGAGCGGGGAGTCGTCGCTCGCACTTCGCTCCTGCCAGGGCGAAGCGGCCACCTGCGCCGGAGGCGATCTGTGCGTGGGCGTCGCGCGGTACGTAGGCGAAGTCGGAGACCCCGCTGAACACGCCCTCCCGGCCCAGCAGTTCAAAGGTCTCACCTGCCGTATGCACCGTACAGCCACCGGCCAACGGCAGGACGATCCATTCACTGCCGCCGGTGACGAGTTCATGAACACCACCCGGCTCCAACTCCAGCACCCGCAGGGCCGAGCGCTCCCAGCCGGCCCGCCCGGGATCGATGTCGACGGCGTACGCCCCGCGTGCGGCGCTGCCGGACGGCAGGTGGTACCGGTGCTGCCCCCGCTGGGGGTGATCCGTCGTCATGGCCCTTCCCTACCCGGCTGGAGCAGCGATACGGCGGTGTCGACGGCGCGCGCCACGTCCCCGTCGACCGGGTAGAGCAACGAACGCCCCACGACCAGTCCCCGCACGGTGGGCAGCCGCAGCGCCTCGCGCCATTTCCCGTACGCGGCGTCCTGGTCCTCGCCGACCTCGCCGCCGAGCAGGACGGCGGGCAGGGTGGAGGCCTCCATCACCCGGCCCATGGCCTCGGGGTCGTCGGTGACGGGGACCTTCAGCCAGGTGTACGCGGACGTCCCGGCGAGGCCCGACGCGATGGCGATGGAGGTCGCCACGGCGGCGGCGCCGAGATCGTTGCGGAGGCGGCCGTCGACGCGGCGGCAGAGGAACGGCTCGACGAAGACGGGCAGCCGGTGGGCGGCCATCGCGTCGATGGTCCGGGCGGCGGTGTGCAGGGTGTCCAGCGATCCGGGGTCGTCGTGGTCGATGCGGAGCAGCAGCTTCCCCGCGTCGAACCCGTGGCGGACCAGGTCCTCGGGACGGTATCCGGTGAACCGGTCGTCGAGCTCGAACGCGGCGCCGGCCAGCCCGCCGCGGTTCATCGAGCCCATCACGACCTTGTCCTCCAGGGCTCCGAGCAGGAGCAGGTCGTCCAGGACGTCGGCGGAGGCGAGCACTCCGTCGACGCCGGGCCGGGAGAGGGCGAGGCAGAGCCGCTCCAGCAGCTCGAAGCGGTTGGCCATGGCGAGGGACCGGTCCCCGACGGCGAGCGCGCCGCGCGCGGGATGGTCGGCCGCGATGATCATCAACCGGTCGCCGGTGGTACGGATCAGCCGCCGCCGCTTCCGTCGCGCGGCGGCCTCGGCAACGGCTTCGGGGCGCTCGGCGCGCAGCCGCACGAGCTCGGAGAGGGAGGGCGCGAGCGGCGTCATGAGCCCGCTCCGGTCCGGGGGTCGGCGGGGGTGGCGGGGGTGGCGGGGGTGGCTGGGCCGGCTGGGGCACCCTGGCCCTCTGGGGCGCCGGGGGCGGCCCGAGCAGCCGGGTCCGCTGGGACGGCTCCGGCCGCGAGGGCTTCTTCGACCTCGTCCGGGAACGGCATCGCGGACGAGCAGGCCAGCCGGGAGGCGACGATGGCGCCGGCCGCGTTCGCGTACCGCACGAGGCGGTCGAGGGGCCACCCGGCGAGCAGCCCGTGGCAGAGCGCGCCCCCGAACGCGTCCCCGGCGCCGAGGCCGTTGACCACGTCCACCGGCAGCGGCGGGCAGTCGGCGGTGGTGCCGTCGCGGTGGACGGCGAGCACGCCCTTCGGGCCCTGCTTGACGATGGCGAGCTCCACTCCGGCCGCGAGCAGGGCCCGCGCGGCGGCGTACGGCTCGCGTTCGCCGGTCGCGATCGCGCACTCGTCGATGTTGCCGACGGCGACCGTGGCGTGGGACAGCGCTTCGCGGTACCGCGCGGGCGCGACGGTGCTGTGGTCGCCGCCGTCCCAGAACATGGGCCGCCAGTCGAGGTCGAAGACGGTCGCCGTACGCGGCACGGTCCCCGTACGCGGCACGTCCACCGGATCGGCGGTCTGCGCCGGGTCCGTCGTGCGCGCCGCCGGGCCCGGGGCGCGCGCCGCGCTCCCGCTTCGGGCGCGCAGGGCGGCCAGCGTGGCGGAGCGGCTCGGCTCGGCGCTGAGTCCGGTGCCGGTCATCCAGAAGATCCTGGCCGTGCGCACCGCGTCCAGGTCGAGCTCCGGCGCGTGGATCTCCAGATCGGGGGCCTTGGGCTGCCGGTAGAAGTAGAGCGGGAAGTCGTCCGGCGGGAAGATCTCGCAGAACGTGACCGGGGTCGGATACTCCGCCACTGCGGTCGCCCATCGGGCGTCCACGCCGAACCGCTCCAGCTCCTGACGGAGATACGCGCCGAAGGCGTCCTGTCCGGTCCGGGTGATCACGGCCGTCCGCCGCCCCAGCCGGGCCGCCGCCACCGCGACGTTCGTCGGGGAACCGCCGAGGAACTTGCCGAAGGTCTCGACCCGGGCGAGCGGTACCCCGATCTCCAGCGGGTAGAGATCCACCCCGATCCGCCCCATGGTGATCACGTCGTACGGCTCAGGCATACGCATCCCTTCGACCCCCGGTGGCCGGCTGGTCCCAGGTCTAGCCCTCCCCCGGGAACCCTGTCAATATTTTGTCCGGACATTCGGACGAACTCTTGACACTCTTCCGCACGGGCCACGAGGCTGGGCATTATGACCCCCTCCGTCCGCTCCTCGGCCCGCATCCGTATCGGCTCGGCCCCCGACTCCTGGGGAGTGTGGTTCCCCGACGACCCGAAGCAAGTGCCCTGGCAACGCTTCCTCGACGAGGTGGCCGAGGCCGGGTACGCGTGGATCGAGCTCGGACCGTACGGCTATCTGCCCACCGACCCGGCCCGGCTGGCCGACGAGACCCGGGGCCGGGGGCTCACGGTCTCCGCCGGCACCGTTTTCACCGGATTGCACCATGGCCCCGACGTCTGGGACCGGACCTGGGCGCATGTCGCGGACATCGCGGGACTGACCCGGGCCATGGGCGCCGAACACCTCGTCGTCATCCCCTCCTTCTGGCGCGACGACAAGACGGGCGAGGTGCTGGAGGACCGCACGCTCACCCCCGCGCAGTGGCGCGCCCTGACCACGCAGACGGAGCGGCTGGGCCGGGAGGTCCGGGAACGCTACGGACTGCGGATCGTCGTCCACCCGCACGCCGACACCCACATCGACACCGAGGAGAACGTCAACCGCTTCCTCGACGCCACCGATCCGGACCTCGTCTCGCTCTGCCTGGACACCGGGCACTACGCCTACTGCGGCGGCGACAGCGTCAAGCTCATCGAGACGTACGGGGAACGCATCGGCTACCTCCACCTCAAGCAGGTCGATCCGGAGATCCTGGCGGCGGTGGTCGCGGACGAGGTGCCGTTCGGCCCGGCGGTGGCCCGGGGTGTGATGTGCGAACCGCCCGGCGGGGTCCCCGCCCTGGAACCGGTCCTGGACGCGGCCCGCGCCCTGGGCGTCGACCTGTTCGCGATCGTGGAGCAGGACATGTACCCGTGTCCGCCGGACAAGCCGCTCCCCATCGCCCGCCGCACCCGGGAGTTCCTCCGCTCCTGCGGAAGGCCCGGCACAGCACCCTGAGGCCCGGCGGGCTCCGGACCCGGGGCTCCTGGCCCCGGGTCCCGAGCCCCGAGCCCCGAGCCCCGAGCCCCGAGCCCCGAGCCCCGAGCCCCGGGTCAGACTCCCGTACGTCCGTCGACGCGTTCGCGGATCAGGTCGGCGTGGCCGCAGTGCCGGGCGTACTCGCCGATCATGTGGGTGTAGATCCAGCGCAGCGTGACCTGCCCGCCCATGAACGGGCTGGTGTCGTCGAGCGCCCGGGTCGCGCAGTTCCGCCGGGCGCTCGCCACCTCGGCCTCCCACCGCGCGAGCGCCTGCTCATGGGTGGCGTCCTCGGCGAGGTCCCAGCCGCCGTCGTGGCCCGCGCCCCCGTCTCCGGCCGGAGGGGCGAAGAGCGGCGGGGCGTCCTCCTGCGCGAGCACCCGGCGGAACCAGTTCCGCTCGACCTCCGCCAGATGCTGGAGCAGCCCGAGCAGGGTGATCGGCGAGGGCGCGGCCGACGCCTCGCGAAGGTCCTCGTCGGGCAGGTCCGCGCACTTCTGGGCAAGGGTGGCGCGGTAGAAGTCGAGCCAGCTCTCCAGCGAGGTGCGTTCGTCGGCGTTCAGCGGGGGCATCGGGCGTTCGGCAGTGCTCATGGCCTTCATCGTGGCATCCGGCACCGACAGCGGCCGCGGTTCATCCCTTCTGCCACGGCAGTAACCGTTTCGGCACACATATCTCCGTTACACGCGTTTTCTGTCACAGCCGGTCGACAGCCCCACCCCGCCTGTCGTCCGGGGTCGTTCAACCGACCACAGGCTGAGCGATCGTCAGTTTGAGAAGTGCAGAGAGGCGTCACTGATGACGGACAGAACGCTCTGGTCCTACAAGGACATTGCCGCGCACATCCAGGTCCAGCCGGACACCGTCCGTTCCTATCGCAAACACGGGCTTCTGCCCCCGCCCGACCAGGTGAAGAACGGGAAACCGTATTGGTACGGAGACACCGTCCGCGCCTGGGTCGCCTCCCGCCCCCGCAACCGGGGCCGCTGACGCCGGGCCCGCAGGATCCGGGTTCGCTATCCCCGGTCGGCCGTGCGGAAGAGGGCCGTCCAGAGGAACGGCTCCCCGAAGAGCGGGGACGCGGGAGCCTCGTCGTTCATCCGGCGCAGTTCGACCTCCGTCAGGCCGGAGAAGATATGGCGCAGCGCCTCGGGCGAATAGGCGAGGCCGCCCTGCAGGCCGCCCGTCCGGTAGAGCTCGGCGTCCGGCAGCTCCGACCCCGACCCGCCCTCCCCGGCGGCGAAGCAGGTGAGCGCGAAGCGGCCGCCCGGCGCGAGGCAGCGATCCAGCAGGGCGAGATAGCTGACCCGCCGGTGGGGCGGCAGATGGTGGAAGCAACCGGAGTCGTAGATCAGGTCGTAGGGCCCGGCCAGGGCGGCCCCCGCCGCCGTCAGGGCGAACGCGTCACCGCAGTGGAAGCGGATGTCGGGGTCCCCCGCCCCGCCGGCCCGCTCCCGGGCCCAGGCGATCGCCGCCGGGGAGAGGTCGACCGCGTCGACGTCGAAGCCGAGCGAGGCCAGGTGGAGCGCGTTGCGGCCGGGCCCGCAGCCGAGGTCGAGCGCGCGGCCCGGGGTGATCAGCCCGCTCCGGAGATACGCGTCGAGGCTCTCGTCGGGCTTGTCCACGAAGAACGGCACCTCCTTGGAACGGTCCGCGTAGAAGTCGTCCCACCAGGACGCTCCGCCGGCCGTCCACCGGTCCGCCTCCGGGGCGAACAGCCCGTCCATCAGTGCTAGTACGTCGTCCGTCGTGTGGACGTTCCGGTCCATCCGGGCCCCCTTTTCCGATGGGGTAATTCTACGGAAGCGGAGCATGAAATCCCAGGTCAGCGGCGTTTCACCGAGGCCGTCGGCGGACTTCTGACGCACTGCCGCGCGGGCGGGTCCCCTGCCCCCCGGCCGCCCCCCGCACGACGCCGCGTGGGCCCGCCGCAGCCCGCCCCGGGGGCCATTCCGGCCCCCCTGAGGGCAGTTTCCGAACGACTTCCGCGCGGAGCCCCGGGTGGGCGCCCGGAAGGAGCGCCCACCCGGGGCCCGGGTGTCAGCGTCTCGCCGGTTCGGCGATCTCCGCGCCCGCCCCCGGCAGGTCCCCGGCCTCCGCCGTGGGCCCCTCGCCCCCGGGGCCGCCCCGGGGAGGGGACGCCTTCGGAGCGGCGGAGCCGGCCGGGGCCGCATCCCCTTCGCTGAGGCCGAACGTGCGGTGGAAGGCGCGCAGGGGTGCGGGAGCCCACCAGGTGGAGCGGCCCATCAGCTTCATCACCGCGGGGACCAGCAGGCTGCGCACCACCATGGCGTCCATCAGGACGGCGAGGGCGATGCCGAGTCCCAGCATCTTGGTGTTGGTGACCCGGGAGGTGCCGATGGCGACCATCACGACCGCGAGGATCACGGCGGCCGCGGTGATCAGGCCGCCGGTGTGCCGGAGCCCGAAGGTGACGGAGTGCTCGTGGTCGCCGGTGCGGTCGTACTCCTCCTTGATCCGGGATATCAGGAAGACCCCGTAGTCCATGGAGAGTCCGAAGGCCACGCAGAACATCAGGACGGGCAGCGTCGTCTCGATGTCTCCCGTGCTGGTGAAGGCGAGCAGCCCGGAGAGGTTCCCGTCCTGGAAGACCCAGACCACCGCTCCGAACATCGCGGTCAGGCTGAGGGCGTTGAGCACGACCGCCTGGAGCGGGATGAGCACACTGCCGGTGAGCAGGAACACCAGGAGCAGGGTCGCGACCACGATGATCCCCACCGCCCAGGGCAGCCGGTCGGCTATCGCGTCCTTGGAGTCGACGAGGACCGCCGCCGTCCCCGTCACCGAGGTGTCGAGGGAGGAGGCGGAGGGCAGGGCCCTCACGTCCCGTACGAGCTGTTGGGTCTTCTCGCCGACGGCTTCGCCCTCGGGCAGCACGCTGTAGTAGGCGACGGAGTCCGCGGTGACCGGGCCGTCGACCCGCAGGACGCCGGGGAGCTTCTCGATCCGGTCCTTCAGGTCCGCGTACTCGGCGGGGGTGCCCCGACCCTCGGCCAGCACCTCCAGGCCGCCTCCGGGGCTGCCGGGGAATCCGTCGCGGATGTGCTCCTGGACGACCCGGGACTCCGCTCCGGCCGGCAGCTGGCGGTCGTCCGCCGTGCCGAACTCGACGCCGAGGAAGGGCAGTCCGAGCAGCAGGAGCCCGACGGTGGTGACGACGGCGAAGACGGGGGCCCGGCGCATCACCAGCACGGCGAGCCGCGCCCATCCCCTGCCGGGCGACGCGTCGACGCCGTCGGCGGCGGCCACCCCGGGGGCCGCGGCCGCCACGCTCGCCGACGTCGCGGCCGTTGCGGGCTTCCGCCGGCGGCGGAGCAGCTGACGCAGATCCAGCGCGTTGATCCGGGGGCCGAGCAGCACGAGGGCCGCGGGCAGCAGGATCAGCGCGGCAGCGGCGGCCAGAAGGACCACCGCGATCCCGGCGTAGGCGAAGGAGCGCAGGAAGTACTGCGGGAAGACGAGCATGGCCGACAGGGACACGGCCACGGTCAGCGCGGAGAACAGCACCGTACGCCCGGCGGTCCGCAGCGTCGCGCCCACCGCCGTCCGCGGGTCCGCCCCGCCGGCCAGCTCCTCGCGGAAGCGGCGGACGATGAACAGGGCGTAGTCGATGGCGAGTCCGAGGCCCAGGGCCGTGGTGAGGTTCATGGCGAAGACCGAGACGTCGGTGAACTCCGTCAGGCCTCGCAGCACCGCGTTGGTGCCGAGGATGGCGACGATCCCGACACCGAGCGGCAGCATCGCGGCGACAGCGCTGCCGAAGACCATGACCAGCAGGACGAGCGTCACCGGCAGGGCGATCAGCTCGGCCCGCAGCAGGTCCTCCTGGATGATCGTCTGCATCTCGTGCTGCACGGCGACGGGCCCACCGAGGGAGACCGTTACCGGTCCCCGCTCCCCCGCAAAGGCGGGGGCTATCCGGTCGAGGGTCTCGCCCGCGGTCTTCTCGTCGCCCCCGATCCGGGCGGCGATGATCGCCTCGTGGCCGTCCTCGGAGCGCAGGGCGGGCGATGCGGTCTCCCAGTAGGACCCGATGCCCGAGATGCCCGGCTCGGCCGCCAGCCGCTCGACGAGGCGGGCGGCTTCGGCGGCCACCGCCGGGTCGTCGACGGTCGCGGAGCCGCTGTCGACCAGAAGCAGCAGGTTGGGCTGGGAGGCGGGGAACTCCCGTGCCAGCGCCTCGGTCGCGTAGGTCGACTCGGCGTCGGGGGCCTGCCAGCCGCCGCTGCCCATCCGGTCCGCGACCCCGCTCCCGGCGAACACGGCGAGCGCGGTGATCACCAGCGCGGCCAGCAGCGCGAGCCGCGGCCGGGCGGTGACGAACCGGGTCCAGCCGCCGACGGACGGCGGCGCGGGACGGTTGACTTCGGACATGGTGCGGTGTCCCCTTCACCGAGACCCGGGCGGCACAGGGCAGCATGGGTCGGTCGTTGCCACTTACCCTGGCAAACACGAGTAGTCGCTCGCGTTTCACTAGAATGCGAGCGAGGACTCGCGTTTGTCAACCGCATCACGAGAGCCGGGGATTGACCGTGTCGGAGGCCAAAGCCAACAAGGGCGCCGCAGCGGACGGAGCGGACGGCGGATCCACCGCCGGCGCAGCCGACGGAACGCCGGGCTCCGCCCGCCCGCGCCGCCGCCAGGCCCGCGGCGAGGCCCGTATCGCCCAGCTGCTCCGGGCCGCCGCCAGCGTCTTCTGCGCCAGCGGCTACACCGCGTCCAGCACCAACGCCATCGCCCGCGAGGCCGGGGTGTCGCCGGGCACGCTGTACCAGTTCTTCCCGAACAAGGAGGCCATCGCCGTCGAGCTCGGCGACCAGCTGCTCAACCGCTGGCGGGACACCTACGGCGCGGCCTTCTCCCCGAGCCATATCGAGCTGCCGCTCGACCGCATGCTGGACGCCATCCTCGACCCGCTGATCGCCTTCAACTGCGAGAACCCGGCGTTCTCCGTCCTGATGCACGGCTCGGAGATCCCCGGCCGGATCACCGAGGAGCACGACACACTGCACGCCACGATGCTGACGCGGGTCGAATCGGTGCTCGCCGGCTATCTGCCGGACATGCCCGCCGCCCAGGTCCACCGGATCGCGGACATGGCCTTCATGCTGTTCAAGGCCGGGCTGGACCTGATCATGGCCCACGAGGGCGAGGAGCGCGCGGCCTACGTCCAGGAGCTCAAGACGATCATGTTCCGCTATCTGAACCCCCTGGTCGGCGACGATGCGCCGCACGGGTCCTCGTGCACGACGTAGGACCGCCCGACCGTCACCGGGCGCCACCGGACACCATCGGAGCGCATTCATACCCCCTAGGGGTATAGTGTGGAGGAGACGGGACACCCCGGGCGCCTCTGCGGCCCCACCCGCCCCGCCGTGCCGCCGAAACGTGTCCGCGAAGAGGAGAACGTCATGACCGCCGAGACCGAGACCGCCCAGTCCACCGGCTCCTGCTGCTCGCCCACCGGTTCCTGCCACGACGGTGCGGCCGATGTGCAGATCGGGCAGACCGACGCGGTCACCGCGGTGTACGAGGTCAAGGGCATGACCTGCGGTCACTGCGAGGGCGCCGTGTCGGAGGAGATCTCCGGGATCGCGGGCGTGACCTCGGTCGCGGCCGTCGCCTCCACCGGCCTGGTCACCGTCACTTCGCAGGCCCCGCTGGCCGAGGACGCCGTCCGTGCCGCCGTCGACGAGGCCGGGTACGAGCTCGTCGGCCCGGCCGCCTGACGTACCGGCCCGGAGCAGCAGCACCCCGTTCACCGTCGGGCCGGACCCGCCAGTCGATACTGGTGGGGTACGGCCCGACCTGCGTTTCCCAGGAGTTCGGACATGGCCAGCACAGCAGCAGCCGACTTCCCGGCCGCCGACGCCTCCGAGGCCGAGCTCGTGATCGGCGGGATGACCTGCGCCTCGTGCGCCGCCCGGATCGAGAAGAAGCTCAACCGGATGGACGGCGTCACCGCCACGGTGAACTACGCGACCGAGAAGGCCCGCGTCACCTTCGGGCAGGGGCTGAAGGTGGGGGACCTCGTCGCCACGGTCGAGAAGACCGGCTACACGGCCCGCCCCGTGGCCCGACCGGAGCGGAACGTCTCAGCGGGAGCCGACGCCGCGGCGGGCCCCGACACAGCGACCGCCCCGGACCGCGCCCCGAACCCCGACTCCGCCCAGAGCCTCGCCTCCGCGTCCGCCCCGGACCCGGCCCCGGAGTCCGCCCCGGAGTCCGCCCCGGACCTCGCCTCGGACGCGACCCCGGACCCCGCCCCGGACGCCGCCGCGCGGGACGCCGAAGCGGAGCAGGACTCCCCTCTCGCCGCGCTCCGGCAGCGCCTAGTCGTCTCCGCCGTGCTCGCCGTACCCGTCGTCCTGCTCGCCATGATCCCGGCGCTCCAGTTCGACTTCTGGCAGTGGCTGAGCCTCACCCTCGCCGCACCCGTCGTCGTCTGGGGCGGCCTGCCCTTCCACCGCGCCGCCTGGACCAACGCCAAGCACGGCGCGGCCACGATGGACACGCTGGTCTCGCTCGGCACGCTCGCCGCGTTCGGCTGGTCCCTGTGGGCCCTGTTCCTCGGCGACGCGGGGATGCCCGGCATGCGCCACGGCTTCGACCTCACGGTCTCGCGTGCCGACGCCACCTCGACGATCTATCTGGAGGTGGCGGCCGGGGTCATCACGTTCATCCTGCTGGGCCGCTACCTGGAGGCCCGCGCGAAGCGGAAGTCCGGCGCGGCGCTGCGGGCGCTGATGCACCTGGGCGCCAAGGACGTCGCCCTGCTCAGGGCCGGCCGGGAGGTACGCGTTCCGGCCGACCGGCTCGTCGTCGGCGACCGCTTCGTCGTGCGTCCGGGGGAGAAGATCGCGACGGACGGGACCGTGGTCGAGGGCTCCTCCGCCGTGGACGCCTCCATGCTGACCGGCGAGTCCGTACCCGTCGAGGTCACCACCGGCGACACCGTCACCGGAGCCACCCTCAACGCCGGCGGCCGCCTCGTCGTCCAAGCCACCCGCATCGGCGCCGACACCCAACTCGCCCGCATGGCCCGCCTCGTCGAAGACGCCCAGAACGGCAAAGCCTCCGCCCAACGACTCGCCGACCGCATCTCCGCCGTCTTCGTCCCCATCGTCATCACCCTCGCCCTCGCCACCCTCGGCTTCTGGCTCGGCAACGGCGCAGGACCCACCGCCGCCTTCACCGCAGCCGTCGCCGTCCTGATCATCGCCTGCCCCTGCGCCCTCGGCCTCGCCACCCCCACCGCCCTCATGGTCGGCACCGGACGCGGCGCCCAACTCGGCATCCTCATCAAGGGCCCCGAAGTCCTGGAAACCACCCACCGCACCGACACCATCGTCCTCGACAAGACCGGCACCGTCACCACCGGCCGCATGACCCTCCAAACCACCCACACCACCGAAACCACCACCCAAGCCCAAGCCCTCCGCCTCGCCGGAGCCCTCGAACACGCCTCCGAACACCCCATCGCCCAAGCCATCGCCACCACCGCCACCGAAACCACCGGCCCCCTCCCCACCCCCGAGGACTTCCAGAACATCCCCGGACTCGGCGTCCAAGGCATCGTCGAAGGCCACGCCGTCCTCGTCGGACGTCCCCGACTCCTCGCCGACGCGGCGATCCCCCTCCCGCCCGAGCTGTCCCGGGCCATGGCGGAGGCCGAGGAGCACGGCCGTACCGCAGTGGTCGTCGCCTGGGACGGCGAGGCGCGGGGCGTGTTCGGGGTGGCGGACGCGGTCAAGGCCGGCAGTGCGGCCGCCGTGGCCGAGCTGCGCGCCCTGGGACTGAAGCCCGTCCTGCTGACGGGCGACAACCGGACGGTGGCCCAGGCCGTGGCGCGCGAGGTGGGCATCGACGAGGTCCACGCGGAGGTGCTCCCCGAGGACAAGGTGGACGTCGTGAAGCGGCTCCAGGCCGAGGGCCGGGTCGTCGCCATGGTCGGCGACGGGGTCAACGACGCGGCCGCCCTGGCCACGGCAGACCTGGGGCTGGCGATGGGCACCGGGACGGATGCGGCGATCGAGGCGAGCGACCTCACCCTGGTTCGTGGAGATCTCAAGGTGACCGCTGACGCAATCCGCCTCTCCAGGCGTACGCTGGCCATCATCAGGGGCAACCTCTTCTGGGCCTTCGGGTACAACGTCGCGGCCTTGCCCCTGGCTGCAAGTGGCCTGCTCAACCCAATGATCGCGGGAGCCGCCATGGCGTTTTCGTCCGTGTTCGTCGTCACGAACAGCCTACGGTTGCGTGCCTTCACGTAACTTCCACAAAGAGATTTAGATCACACCGGTTTCAGGGTAACCATCCGGTGGGTTCGCGAGTCTTAGAGTGCGATGCCAAGGATGTCTTGGGGGACGTCCGATGGAGTGTCTTGGGGGACGCTCCTGTGGCAAGCGTTGGCCGGGGCACGTGCACCGGGGAGCTTTGAGCGGCCCTCCCGTGCGTACGTACCCCGGCGGACCGCGGCACAAGGGAACACAACAGAACAACGGGGAGCCTCGGCTCCCCGCAGACGCCCGGCCGGATCCCGTGGGGGGAATCCGCTCCGGGATATGGGAAGCGCCCCGACCGTCGACCCGTGGGGGGATCGGCGGCGGGGTGCTTCTCGCTTTCAGGAGGGCGCGCTTCCGCCCGGGGCACAGACCCCTGGAAGCCCCGCCTCCGCCCCTGGGGAGCCCCATCTCGCCCCTGGAACGCCGAATCGCCCCGGACACCGCGCTCTGTGCGAAGCGCGGTACGCGGGGCGAAGGCAGTCGGCCGAAGAGGCCGGGCGCACTACGGGGGGTGCGGAACCCGATGGTGCGGGTGGTGCGAGGTCCGGGTCAGCGACCCTCGACCGGGACGAAGTCGCGCAGGACCTCGCCGGTGTAGATCTGACGCGGGCGGCCGATGCGGGAACCCGGCTCCTTGATCATCTCGTGCCACTGGGCGATCCAGCCGGGAAGGCGGCCGAGCGCGAAGAGCACGGTGAACATCTCGGTCGGGAAGCCCATGGCCCGGTAGATCAGACCGGTGTAGAAGTCCACGTTGGGGTAGAGGTTGCGCGAGACGAAGTAGTCGTCGGAGAGCGCGTGCTCCTCCAGCTTGAGCGCGATGTCGAGCAGCTCGTCGGACTTGCCGAGCGCGGACAGCACGTCGTGGGCGGCGGCCTTGATGATCTTGGCGCGCGGGTCGAAGGACTTGTACACCCGGTGGCCGAAGCCCATCAGACGGACGCCGTCCTCCTTGTTCTTCACCTTGCGGATGAAGGAGTCGACGTCGCCGCCGTTGGCCTGGATGCCTTCCAGCATCTCCAGCACCGACTGGTTGGCGCCACCGTGCAGCGGGCCCCACAGCGCCGAGATGCCGGCGGAGATCGAGGCGAACATGTTCGCCTGCGAGGAGCCGACCAGACGCACGGTGGAGGTCGAACAGTTCTGCTCGTGGTCCGCGTGCAGGATGAGCAGCTTGTCCAGCGCCGAGACGACGACCGGGTCCAGCTCGTACTCCTGGGCCGGGACCGAGAAGGTCATGCGCAGGAAGTTCTCGACGTACCCGAGGTCGTTGCGCGGGTAGACGAAGGGGTGCCCGATCGACTTCTTGTAGGCGTACGCCGCGATCGTCGGGAGCTTCGCCAGCAGGCGGATCGTCGAGAGGTGACGCTGCTCCTCGTCGAACGGGTTGTGGCTGTCCTGGTAGAACGTGGACAGCGCGCTGACGACCGAGGACAGCATGGCCATCGGGTGGGCGTCGCGCGGGAAGCCGTCGAAGAACCGCTTGACGTCCTCGTGCAGCAGCGTGTGCTGGGTGATCTCGTTCTTGAAGGTCGCCAGCTCGTCGACCTTCGGCAGGTCACCGTTGATCAGCGTGTACCCGACCTCGAGGAACGAGGAGCGCTCGGCGAGCTGCTCGATCGGGTATCCGCGGTAGCGCAGAATGCCCTGCTCGCCGTCGAGGTACGTGATGGCGGATTTATAGGCGGCGGTGTTGCCGTATCCGCTGTCCAACGTCACCAGGCCGGTATTGGCCCGGAGCTTCCCGATGTCGAAGCCCTTGTCGCCGACGGTGCTGTCGATCACCGGGTAGGTGTACTCGTCATCGCCGTACCGCAGTACTACAGCGTTGTTGGTGTGCTCGCTCACGTCATCCCTCACCGACGTAGTGCCTCTTCTTCGAGGTGCCCTGACTGTCTTCCACCCTCCCCCATTCGGCTCAGGAGAGTGCACTCGGGGTCGTCCATTGGACCTACTGGCGGCACTGAGTGCCGCCAACTTACTCATCCTGCCCCGTTGACTGCGGTTCCGGAAGACCTCCGTGATGTTTCCCACCGATTTGATCGATCATTTTTGTGCGGAGGTCACGAGAAGTCTTCTCCTGAGCCGCCCCGGAGCCGGAAATCCAGTGCCGTACAGCGTCTGCCTGCGGAAACCGTGCGGACCGCCTGGCCGATCGCCTTACGGGACCCCACCAGGACAACGAGCTTCTTGGCCCTCGTCACGGCCGTGTAGAGCAGATTGCGCTGGAGCATCATCCAGGCGCTGTTGGTGACGGGGATGACGACGGCCGGATACTCGCTGCCCTGGGAGCGGTGGATGGTCATGGCGTACGCGTGGGACAACTCGTCCAGCTCGTCGAAGTCGTACCCGATCTCCTCGTCCTCGTCGGTGCGGACGGTGAGCGTCTGCTCGTCCACGTCGAGGGCGGTGACGACGCCGACGGTGCCGTTGAAGACGCCGTTCTCGCCCTTGTCGTAGTTGTTGCGGATCTGGGTGACCTTGTCGCCGACGCGGAAGACCCGGCCGCCGAACCGCTTCTCGGGGAGGTCGGGGCGGGCCGGGGTGATGGCCTGCTGGAGCAGCCCGTTCAGCTGACCCGCACCGGCCGGACCCCGGTGCATCGGGGCGAGAACCTGCACGTCACGGCGTGGATCGAGGCCGAACTTGGCGGGTATGCGGCGGGCCGCCACATCCACCGCGAGCACGCCCGCGTCCTCCGTCTCGTCCTCCACGAAGAGGAAGAAGTCGCTCAGCCCCTCCGTCAGCGGCGGCTGCCCGGCGTTGATCCGGTGCGCGTTCGTCACCACGCCGGACTGCTGGGCCTGGCGGAAGATCCGGGTGAGCCGGACGGCCGGGACCGGGCTCCCCTTCGCGAGCAGATCGCTCAGCACCTCCCCCGCCCCCACCGAGGGCAGCTGGTCGACGTCGCCCACCAGGAGGAGGTGGGCACCGGGTGCCACCGCCTTCACGAGCTTGTTGGCGAGCAGCAGATCGAGCATCGACGCCTCGTCGACCACGACCAGATCGGCGTCCAGCGGGCGGTCCCGGTCGTACGCCGCGTCCCCGCCCGGCTTCAGCTCGAGGAGCCGGTGCACGGTGGACGCCTCGGCCCCGGTCAGCTCGGAGAGCCGCTTGGCGGCGCGGCCGGTGGGCGCGGCCAGCACGACCTTGGCCCGCTTCGCGCGGGCCAGTTCGACGATGGACCGGACGGTGAACGACTTCCCGCAGCCCGGCCCGCCGGTCAGGACAGCCACCTTCCGGCTCAGCGCGAGCCGTACGGCCTCCTCCTGCTCGGGTGCGAGAGCGGCCCCCGTACGCGTCGCGAGCCAGGCCAGGGCCTTCTCCCAGTCCACGTTCCCGAAGGCCGGCATCCGGTCCTCCCCGGTGTTCAGCAGGCGGCGCACCTGCCCGGCGAGGGACAGCTCGGCCCGGTGGAAGGGCACCAGATAGACGGCCGTGATCGGCTCGCCGCCCTCGGGGGACGGCACCTTCTCCCGTACGACGCCCTCGGGGTCCGCGGCCAGTTCGGCCAGGCACTCGATGACCAGCCCGGTGTCGACCTGGAGCAGTTTGACGCCGTCCGCGATGAGCCGCTCCTCGGGGAGGTAGCAGTGCCCCTGGTCGGAGGACTGGGACAGGGCGTACTGGAGGCCGGCCTTGACCCGCTCGGGGCTGTCGTGCGGAATGCCGACGGCCTGGGCGATCCGGTCGGCGGTGAGGAAGCCGATGCCCCAGACGTCGGCGGCCAGCCGGTAGGGCTGGTTCTTCACAACGGAGATCGAGGCGTCCTCGTACTTCTTGTAGATGCGGACGGCGATGGAGGTGGAGACGTCGACGCCCTGGAGGAAGACCATCACTTCCTTGATCGCCTTCTGTTCCTCCCACGCCGCGGCGATCATCTTCGTGCGCTTGGGGCCGAGGCCGGGGACCTCGACGAGCCGCTTCGGCTCCTGCTCGATGATGTCGAGGGTGTCGACGCCGAAATGAGTGGTGATGCGGTCGGCCATCACCGGCCCGATGCCTTTGATCAGGCCGGATCCCAGATAGCGGCGGATGCCCTGGATGGTGGCGGGCAGCACGGTGGTGTAGTTCTCCACGGTGAACTGCTTGCCGTACTGGGAGTGCGATCCCCAACGGCCCTCCATCCGCAGCGACTCGCCGACCTGCGCGCCCAGCAGCGCACCGACCACGGTGAGGAGGTCGCCGGCTCCGCGTCCGGTGTCGACACGGGCGACCGTGTACCCGTTCTCCTCGTTGGCGTAGGTGATCCTCTCCAGGACCCCTTCGAGGACCGCCATGTTGGACATGTGCCGACGCTACCGGGTGTCACCGACATCCCACGGCCCCGGTCGGAACCACCGGCGTACGCACCTGCGTCGGTAGGACCAGTCGAGTGCACCACGACTACGTGGACGCGGTAGGGAGCGGACAACGTGAGTACGGGGGACGAAAACGCTGACGGTGCCAGGCCGGCGGACACACTGCCGAGGGCGCCGCTGAAATGGCCGACCGGCAAGGAGTGGATGGCGATCGTCGGCTTTCCCTTCGTTGTCAACTACCTCATCTGGATGCTCGGCCGCGACGTCCTGTCCGCGGTGATCACCGGGAAGTCCGCGACGCTCACCTACGCGGGGCAGTGCCTCGAGGGCGGCGGCCACACGGGGCCGGCGCCCTCCTGCTACGGCCGGTGGCAGTTCGCCGACGGCAGCACCGGCTCCGGAACGATCCACGCCTCGTCGGTCGACCACGGCGACACCGTCTTCGCCTCCGCGGACCGGGCCTACTCCTCGCTCGGCTCCGCGTGGAGCATGGCGGGGCCCCTCTACGCAATCATGATCATTCTGGTGGTGATGAGCGCCGTCATGTGGGTGAACCACTACCGGCAGGACCGCCGGGAACGGACACGGCAGCTGCGGAACCCGCCCGCTGACGAGACCGGGACCGAGACCGGATAGCCCTCGTCCCCGTCTCCTCCTGCACAGGCTCATAGGCCGATCACCGGTACGAGGTGACCGCACGGATCACATGCGACGGTCGAGCAGCTCCACGCCGTACCGGCGAAGGCGCTAGGTCCCGGCCGCCTCGCGGTAGGCGAGGCCGCTCGCGTTCGGGGTCGCCCCGTCGTAGAGGCCGGTGCGGTGGATCTGGGTGGAGAGGGTGAACCAGGCATACCGCTCCAGGTACGGCAGCCCCTCCAGCATCGCGGTCGAGGCGCGGACGAAGTCGGCCTGCTCCTGCGCGCTCGGGTAGCGCGGCTCGGGTCCCGTGAAGTCGATGAGCGCGTACTCGGTGAGCCAGACGGGCTTGTCGTAGCGCTCGGCGACGGCGTCGAGGTACGAGCGGAGGTGGGCGGGCGCATCGGGCCCGAAGTCCGCGCCGTACCAGTGCAACGGGATGAAATCGACGCGCAGGCCGCGCTGTTCGGCCCCGGCCATGAAGCGGTCCAGCCAGCCGCCGGGGGTGTCGCCACCGTACGCGACAGCCGGCGCGCCGAGCCGCAGACCGGTCGCCTCCAGCCGGGGCCAGAGGTCGAGCACCCGCTCGACGCTGAGGTTCGCCTGCTCGGGCAGGTCAGGTTCGTTGAAACCGAGGAGGTGGCTTCCGGAAGCGGCGGCCCGTGCCAGCTCTTCGTCGGTCACCGAGGCGGCGCCCCAGATCATGGGGACGAACTCGACGCCGTCCGGGGCGGCCAACCCCTCTTTTCCGGAAGCCCAGTTGTAG
Organism: Streptomyces sp. NPDC020884; assembly: GCF_044333935.1. Classification (NCBI taxonomy): domain Bacteria; kingdom Bacillati; phylum Actinomycetota; class Actinomycetes; order Kitasatosporales; family Streptomycetaceae; genus Streptomyces; species Streptomyces sp. NPDC020884. Next base: position 1,167,818 of record NZ_JBIRRY010000001.1, read on the forward strand.
AACCATGAGGCGTTCACGTCGCGGAGGGCGGCGTCGGCGCCGTCGGCCGGGCGGGCGCTGACGCCCTTGCTGCCGCTCGCGGCAGGGGCGGTCCGGGCGGCGGGGTCGGCCTGGGCCGCGGGGGTCAGGACGACGGCCGCCAGGAGCGCACAGAGGAGTACTGACAGGAAGCCTGTTCCGCGCGAGGCCGCGCGCCAACCACGTTGCTTGTGGGGGGAGTTCATGTGGTCTGCCTACCCGCTTCCAGCGGCGCCTACCGGTCGTCGCCACCCTCGGCCGCGTTCATCAGGTCCAGCGCGCTGTGCTGGCAGCCGTTCCCCAGGTCCGTGCGGGGGCCGGCCCAGTGGGGGCCGTACTGGTCGAGGCTGTCGCGGTTGTTCGCGTACGCCGTGTCGGCCTGGCGGTCGAGATAGGCGCTGTAAGGGCGGTCCGGGAGCGCCTTGTTGAGCAGGCCGAGGCCCCGCACGTACGCACCCTTGAAGGAGTCGCCGTCCGACGTGCAGCCGGTGCCGTCCGGCTCGTACGGTTCGTGGAGGGTGCCGCCGGGGTTGAGGTAGGCGGAGGAGGTCGAGGCGTCGGCCAGGGTGCGGGCGTCGGTCAGGAGCGACGCGTCGCCGGTGGCCCGGTGCAGCTCGGCGAGGGCACCGAGGATGACACCCTGGTTGTACGTCCAGGTCGTGTCGCCGTTGTTGGAGCAGTCGTCCTTCAGGCCGTCGTTGACGGTGTTCCCGGAGTTGATCATTCCGCCGGCCTTGAACCAGCTCCAGCCGTCCTTCGCCCGCTGGAGGTAGGCGGTGTCCCCGGCGACGCGGTTGTGGAGGGCGGCGCTGAGCTGGATGTACAGCTCGTTGGTGATGGCGTTCTTGTACGGCTTGTCGGTGGCCCACTGGACCCCTCCGCCGCATGTGCCGGTCCAGTAGGCGGCCATGTGGTCGGCGTCCTTGCGCGCGGTGTCCAGGTAGCGCTGCTCGCCGGTCAGGTCGTACGCCGCCACCCAGGCGAGGCCCCACCAACCGGTGTCGTCCAGGTAGGAGTTGGTGAAGTCGCCGCCCTCTGCGGTGCGCAGCTTGTCGTAGGTGTTGGCCAGGACGTACCGGTAGCTGGGCATACCGCTGACGCGGATGTTGTCGATCAGCGAGGTGAGCGCGGTGGCCGAGGTCCACCAGCCGGCGAACCTCCCCGAGTCCCGGTCGTAGCCCATCATCAAGGCCGTCGCCGCCGCCGTGCTCCGGCTGTCGGCGTTCCAGTCGACGCGGGCCCAGCCGGTGCAGGCGATCTCCGCCCGGTCACCGGCCTTTCCGCAGGCACGCAGGGCTCCGATGGAGCCGGCGTTCCAGTCGTCCACGTTGTACATCCCCGAGCGCCAGCCCGTGCCTCCGGCCGGCACGGCGGTGGCCCCGAGCCTGCTGCCGGCGGCCCAGGTGCGGCCGCCGTCGAAGGAACGGTCCAGCCAGACCTCGTCGCCCGCCGCTCCGGCCTCGATGGAGGCCCAGCCCATGACATCGTTGTCGGACAGATGGAGGGCGATGGATCGGCCGTGCAGGGCGGCGGTGACGGGGGTGCGGTCGCCGGTGGCCTCCGCGGGGTCGCGGGCGTCGCAGTGCTTGTTGCAGACCTCGGCCGCGGCGGCGGTGTCCGCTGCGCGCACGGGGGCCGTTCCGGCCGCGCGCGCCGATCCGGCCGGGAACACCCCGACGGCCAGGGCGGCGGCCAGGCAGGGGGATACCCAGGCGGCCGGTCTGCGGGGGTGACGCGAAGGTGTCACGAGCATCGGGAATCCTCCGGGGGGTCCGATGAAGGGTGGGGGGCCGCTCGGCGTCAGCGAACCGGCTGCGCCGCCCCCGCGTCAAGAGTGCGTACGGCCGCGCGACGCGAAGCGGCAGGTCAACAGCGCGCGCAGGGAGGCAGGTTGGACCTCCGGTCGACCCCCAGGCCCACCCTCCGGACCCGGTCGCAAGCGGCCACCGACGGCACCATTGACCCCGGTATTCAAATTTGACTACTCTGCCTCCATGACCGAGACCACCATCCCGCTGCTCCCCTGCCGGACCTCGCTGATCGAGGCCGCGGTCGGCTTCTACACCGCCCTGGGCTTCGAGACGACGTACCTGCAGAAGAGCCCGTACGCGTACGCAGTCGTCGAGCGGGGATCGGTCGAGCTCCAGCTGTACGGCATGAAGGACTACGACCCGGCGGCCTCCCACTCCGGCTGCTACGTCCTCACCGACGACGTGGACCGTCTGCACACGGCGTTCCGGGCGGGCCTCAAGGCGGCCTACGGACGCATCCCGACGCGGGGGCTGCCGCGCATCGGCCCGCTCAAGGACATGTCCTACGGGGTACGGCAGTTCCTCATGACCGACCCGACCGGCAACACGATCCGGATCGGGCAGCCGGTCAGCGAGGACCCGAGCCACCGCCCGGCCCCGAAGGAGACGTTCGCCCGCGCCCTGCACCTGGCGGACCTCTTCGCGGACTCCAAAGAGGACCTGCCGGGCGCGGCGAAGATCATCGACCGGGCGCTGGGGCGCACGGACGAACACCCGACGCCGGTGCAGAAGCTGCGGCTGCTCGTCCTGCGCGGGGACATCGCCCAGCGCACCGGGGACGCGGAGCGCGCGGCGGAGCTGCTGGAGGAGGCTGCGGCGGTCCGGCTCGGGCCCGGGGAGGGGGAAGCCGCCGCCGACGCGCTGGCCAGACTCGCGGACCTGCGGGGCTGACCACCCGCGTCCGGCCACCCGCGTCAGACCGGACGCGGCAATGGTGCTCGGCCCGCCGGGCGGGCGTGGCGGGCGGGACCGGCGTGGCGGGCGGGCTCCTCCCCCTTTCTCTCCCCCTCCCCCTACTCCGGTAGCACCTCCCTTTTGGCTCCCCGGTGTGACGCCCGGAGCCCGGCCGTCCCCGCACGCTGCACCTCGTCGGTGCGAGCGGATCGCGAGAGGGCGGAACGGAATATGAGGCCAGGCGGCAAGCGGCACACGGCGGACGACCGGCAAGGGAGCCCGGCCGGCGCACCCGGTCTCGCCGTCGAACTGCGCGGGGTCCGGCGGCAGTACGGGCGCGGTGCGGGTGCCGTGCACGCCCTCGCGGGTGTCGACCTCGCCCTGCCGCGCGGTACGTTCACCGCGGTCATGGGCCCGTCCGGGTCCGGCAAGTCGACCTTTCTCCAGTGCGCCGCCGGGCTCGACCGGCCGTCGGCGGGTTCCGTGCGGCTCGGCGGCACGGAGATCACCGGGATGAACGAGAACCAGCTCACCGAGCTGCGCCGCAGCCGCCTCGGGTTCGTCTTCCAGGCGTTCAACCTGCTGCCCTCGCTGACCGTGGAGCAGAACGTCCTGCTGCCCCTGCGCCTCGCCGGGAAGCGCCAGCACCGCCGCCGGGCGGCCGCGGTGCTCGCGCAGGTCGGGCTGGCCGACAAGGCGCGACGACGGCCCGGCGAGCTGTCCGGCGGTCAGCAGCAGCGGGTGGCCGTGGCGCGGGCCCTGGTGACCGGCCCCGACGTGGTGTTCGCGGACGAGCCCACCGGGGCCCTGGACACCGGCACCGCCGCCGAGGTTCTCGGACTGCTCCGGCACGCCGTCGACACCGCCGGGGCCACCGTCGTCATGGTGACCCACGACCCGGCAGCGGCCGCCTGGGCCGACCGGGTGCTGTTCCTCGCGGACGGCTTGTTCGCCGGTGGTCTGGAGCGCGGTTCGGCCGAGCGGATCGCGGAGCACATGCGGGTGCTCACCGCTCGTACCGCCGGTGCGGGCGCGATGACCGGTGCGGCGGCATGATGCGCCCCAACGGGCTCGCCCGCGCGGCCGTCCGCTTCAAGCCCGCCTCCTTCGCGGGGACCTTCGTGGCGCTGATGATGTCCGCGCTGATCGTCACGGCCTGCGGGATCCTGCTGGAGACCGGGCTGCGCGCGTCGGTGCCGCCGGAGCGGTATGCGGGCGCGCCGGTCATCGCGGCGGCCGACCAATCCGAGTACGTCGTCACGGGCAGCGGAGAGGACCGGGAGGAGGAGGCGGTCCCGCTGCCGGACACCGCACGGGTGGACGTCGGTCTCGCGGCGAGGGCCGCCGAGGCGCGGGGAGTGGCCGCCGCCGTCCCGGACTTCACCTTTCCGGTACGGGCGGCGGACGGAGAGGCCGGCTCGGGCGTCCGTGAGCTGCCCGTGGCCGGGGGCGCGCTCACCGGGCACGGCTGGGGCTCGCACGCGTTCACCGGTACGGCGCTGACCGTCGGCTCCGCGCCCCGGTCCGGCGAGGTCGTCCTCGACGCGGGCACGGTCCGCGCGGCGGACGTGGCCGTCGGCGACACCGTCGCGCTGGACACCGCCGCCGGGCAGCGGGACTTCCGCGTCGCGGGCGTCGCGGCGGCGGGAGCCGCGGAGAACGCCCGGAGCGCCGGTGCCGCAGCGCCGCTCGCCTGGTTCTCCGACGCCGAGGCCGCCGCGCTGGCCGGGCATCCGGGCGCAGCGGACGCCATCGCCGTCCTGGCGGAGCCCGGCACCGGTGCCGACGCCCTCGCCGCCTCCGTCGAGCAGGCCCTGGCCGGCTCCGGCGCGAAGGTGCGCACCGGCGACGACCGGGGCGCCGTCGAGGACCCGGGCCTCGGCTACGCCAAGGAGACGCTCTTCGGGCTCGGCGGCTCCTTCGGCGGCATCGCCACCATCGTCGCGGTCTTCACCGCGGCCGGGACGGTGGCCCTGTCCGTCTCCCAGCGGGGCCGCGAGTTCGCGCTGCTGCGCGCCGTGGGAGCCACCCCGCGCCAGATCCGGCGCGCGGTCGCCGCCGAGGCGCTGCTCGTCGCACCGCTCGCCGGGCTGCTCGGCACGCTGCCCGGCATCGGGCTCGCGCACTGGTGGTTCGGGCAGTTGCAGGACCGGGGCGCGATCCCGGAGGCGGTCCGGGTGCACGTCTCCGGCATACCCCTCCTCGCCGCCGTCGCCGTCGGGCTGCTCACCGCGCTCGGCGCGGGCTGGGCGGCCGGGCGCAGGCCCGCGAGGATCAGGCCGGGGCAGGCGCTCAGCGAGGCGTCGGTGGAGCGGCTGCGGCCGGGCGTGATCCGCACGGTGCTGGGCATCGGGGCGCTCGTCGGCGGCGCGTTCCTCACCGGTCTCTCCGCCCGTTCGACGGGGGACGACGCGGCCGGGGCCGCCCTCGGCGTCGTCATGTGCTTCATGCTCGCCGTCGCGCTGCTCGGCCCCCTGGTGGCACGGCTGTGCGCGGGCCTCTTCGGTCTGCCGCTGCGCGGCGCGGGCCCGGCCGCCGAGCTGGCCGTGGCCAACTCCCGTACCAACGCCCGTCGTCTCGCCTCCGCGATCACCCCGATCGTGCTCGCCATGGCCTTCGCCTCCACGCTCGTCTTCATGCACACGAGCCAGCGCCATATCGCGGACGAGCAGGTGCGGGCGGGCATCACCGCGGATCATGTGGTGACGGACCCGGCCGGACTCCCGGCGGACGCGGTGGCGCGCGCCGCCCGCGCGCCGGGGGTGGAGGCGGCCGTGGGTCTGCTGAACACCCAGGTGCTCGTGCCGACCGGCTCCGGTGAGTTCGCCTCCCTCCAGGGGGCGACGACGCAGGGCGTCACCGGCTCCGGTTCCGAGCTGGCGAAGGTGCAGGACCTGGACGTACGCGAAGGAGGCCTCGACCGGATCGGCACGGGCCGGATCGCCATCGACAGGACCCTGGCGACCTCGGCGGGCGTCGGCATCGGCGACCGGCTCCCGCTCCACCTCCCCGACGGCGCGGAAGCCGCACCCGAGGTCGTCGCGGTCTACGGCCGGGGCCTCGGACTGGCCTCGGTGACCATGGACCGGGCATCCCTGGCCGGGCACGTCAGCTCGGGCTTCGACAACACCCTGCTGGTGCGCGGCGGTTCGGCGACGTCGCTCACGGCTCTGGGCGAGGTCACCGACGCCTCCGGCTTCGCCACCGAGCAGGGTCTCGACGCGCGGCTGGGCGCCTGGTCCAACAACACCATGGCCGCGGTCCTCGGCGGGTTCGCCGCCATCGCCGCGGTCAACACCCTGGTGATGACGGTCCTGGACCGCCGCCGCGAGCTGGGCACGCTGCGGCTGGTCGGCTCCACCCGGCGCCAGGTGCTGCGGATGCTCCGCTGGGAGAGCCTGCTGGTGTCCTCGGTGGGCGTGGTCCTCGGCTCCGCGATCGCCGCGGCCACGTTGATCCCGATGGTGCGCGGCATGACCGGCGACTCGCCGTACGTGCCGCCGCTGCTCTACGGCTCGTTCGCGGCCGCCGCCGGCGGTCTGGCCCTGCTCGCGGTCACGCTGCCGGCCCGCGCGGCGCTGCGGCGGTGGTCGTAGCGCGGGCGTACGGGCGGGGAGCCGGGCTCCCCGCCCGTCGTGGTGCGCGCGGCCGTCCCGGGAGTCGGCGGCATCGGCGCGTTGGCGTCGGTGTCGGCGCGTTGGCGTCGGCGCGTCGGCGTCGGCGTCGACATCGGGGGGCGACGGGGGGCGGCGTCGGCGTCGAGGGTGCGGCGACGGCACCGCCCCGCGCTCAGCCCATGCTCGCCGCGACCTCGCTGCGAAGCTGCGGCAGCTTGTCGTGCAGAACGCCCGGACAGAGGGTGTCGCCGAAGTCCTTGTGTCCGTAGATGCGGCTCGGCGCGATGGCGTACTGTCGGCAGACGTGTGCGCAGAGCGCCACCAGGACCTCCCACTGGGCCCGCGGCGGCTGTGCGCCGTCGTGGTACGCGCCCTCGTTGGCGATGCCGATGCCCTCCCCGTTCTGGCCGGAGGTGTGCGCGCCCAGGACGAAGTCGCTGCCGCCGCGCAGCGTGCTGAGGCTGCGGTGGCGGCCCTCGGTGATCCAGCCGCCGCGGCTGACGAGGAAGTGGTAGCCGGTGTCGGTCCACCCGTTCTTGTCCATGTGCAGGTCCTGGACCCAGTGGGCGTGACGGTGGGCCTGGGCGCGGGAGACGTCGGAGGTGTTGTCGCTGACCGTGTGATGCACGATGATCTTGGTCGGCCGCTTCCCCACCAGGCTCACCGGGCTCTGCGGCGAACGGGCCTTCCACTGGGACGTGCTGTCGATGTCCGGTTCGACGGCGTCGAGGGCGTGGGCCGTGCTCGGTAACGCCACGGCGGCCAGACCGCCGGCGCCGGCGAGCAGAACGTGGCGACGGGACGGCTGTGGAAGGTTCACGGCGGACTCCTGGTGTGTGGTCGTTCCGGCTGCTGAACGGAGAACGAGAGAAGCAGCGGCCGGTGGTGGCGGCGGTACGGCCGGGTGAGCCGCGGACCGCATCACCCGGCCGCCGCGGAGGCGAGGAGGCTAGGCCGTGTTGTTGGCGAGAGCCTGGAGCCGGGCCATGGTGCCGTTGAACTTGTTGCGGTCCACGTCGCCGGCGACCCCGCCGACCCGGCCGGTGGCCGTGTACTGCCAGATCGTCCAGGTGGGGAAGCCACTGGGGATGCTCGGGTTGCTGGTGCCCCAATGGGCCACCCACAGAGGCGACTTGGCGGCCATGCCGGTCCAGCCTCCGGTGCAGGAGTTCCACCAGCTGGCCGTCGTGTAGATGACGACGTCACGAGTGGTGCGGGCCTTGTAGGCGTTGTAGAAGTCGTTGATCCAGGTGCGCATCTGCGTCGTGGAGAGGCCGTAGCACGCGGCGCCGTACGGGTTGTGCTCGATGTCCAGCACGCCGGGGAGGGTCTTGCCGTCCTTGGACCACCCTCCGCCGCTGCCGGCGAAGTAGTTCGCCTGGGTCGCCCCGTTGGACAGGTTGGGGCGGGCGAAGTGGTAGGCGCCCCGGATCAGACCGGCGTTGTAGGAGCCGGTGTAGTTCGCGCTGAAACTGCTGTCCTTGTAACTCGTGCCTTCGGTGGCCTTCATGTACGCGAAGTCGATGCCCGCGGCCTTGACCGAGCCCCAGTTGATCGAACCCTGCCAGTGGGAGACGTCGATGCCCTGGACACCGCTGGTGTCCATCGGGGTGATGCCCCCGTCCGCGGCGGACGCGGGGCCCTGCTCGATGCGGGTACCGGCTCCCATCCACGCCTGCCCGGACGGGACCGGCCGTTCAGGGGCGGGCGGCGCGGCGGCGGCCGGCCCGGCTCCGGTCACGAGCAGGGTGGCGACACCGCCGAGGACGCCTGCCAGCAGGGCGCCTCTGGATCTGGCGAGTCGACGGGGCGGGAAGCTGTACGCGGACATGGCTGCCTCCGGGCACGTTGGTGGGGAGCGGGAGACATGGCATCCGATAATCGGATGCCATGAACACGTCACGAGTAACGCACGGGCAGAAGGAGGCGTAAAGGGGCCATGCGGTCTAGACCTGTGTTGTCGCCCCTCAGCTGCGAGGACGCGCCGAATCGGCGAGAATTTTCATTTCTGAAGGCCGGTGCGGCCATCGGCCGACTGCCGCGCCGACGCTCCCGGGCACCCTCGCACGACGGTGCGGCGCCTCCGGCGGACAGCGGAATGGGGCCCGGCCTCGCGGCCGGGCCCCATCTCGCTTTCCCCTCCCGTCGGGCCTTCCCGTTCCCCCCGGACCCCTCCCCGGAAGTCCCGACGCCCTGTGTGACACGGGAGGGTACGCAAAGGTTGCAGGCCTTGACGATCTCTTTACTTTTGGCCTGGCGCAGGGCTCTCAGCAGGCATGTCGCACATAGCGGTCCGCCACTTCGGCCAGGGCTTCCGCCCCGTCGCGGGCCCACAGCGCCTCGTTGAAGATCTCCACCTCGATCGGGCCGTCGAACCCGGCGGATTCCACGTGCCGGCGGAACTCGCGGAAGTCCACGCTTCCGTCGCCCAGTTGGCCCCGGCCCAGCAGGACGCCCGCCGGGAGCGGGGTGATCCAGTCGGCCAGCTGGAAGGAGTGGATACGGCCCCCGGCGCCCGCACGGGCGATCTGGGCGGGCGCTTGGTCGTCCCACCACAGGTGGTAGGTGTCGACGACCACCCCGACCTGCTCGGCCGGGAAGCGCTCCGCGAGGTCCAGGGCCTGGGCGAGGGTGGAGACCACGCAGCGGTCGGACGCGAACATCGGGTGCAGCGGTTCGATCGCCAGGCGTACGTTGCGCTCCGCCGCGTACGGGGCCAGTTCCGCCAGCGCCTCGCCCACCCGCTCGCGGGCCCCGTACAGGTCCCGGCTGCCGGGCGGGAGGCCGCCGGAGACCAGGACCAGGGTGTCGGTGGACAGGGCCGCCGCCTCGTCGATCGCCGCCCGGTTGTCGTCCAGGGAGCGGGCGCGTTCGGCGGGGTCGAGGGCGGTGAAGAAGCCGCCCCGGCACAGGCTGGTGACGGTGAGCCCGGCGTCGGACAGCAGCCGTGCCGTGCGTTCGACGCCGTACGCCTGCACCGGGGCCCGCCACAGGCCGACCCTGCCGATGCCCGCCTTGACGCAGCCCTCGGTCAGCTCGGGCAACGACCACTGCTTGAGCGTCTCCTGATTGATGCTCAGGCGGGCCAGCGGATCGCTCATCGGGTGCCTCCATGGACCGCGAGCAGTGAGCGCATGCGGTGTTCGGCGAGGTTCGGGTCGGGGAACAGGCCCAGACCGTCGGCCAGTGCGTACGCCTTCGCCAGGTGCGGCAGCGAGCGGGCCGACTGGAGTCCGCCCACCATCGTGAAGTGGTCCTGGTGGCCGGCCAGCCAGGCCAGGAACACCACACCCGTCTTGTAGAAGCGGGTCGGGGGCCGGAAGAGGTGGCGGGAGAGTTCGACCGTGGGGTCGAGGAGGGCGCGGAAGGCCTGGGCGTCCCCCGTGTCCAGCACCCGTACCGCGTGCGCCGCCAGCGGGCCCAGCGGGTCGAAGATGCCCAACAGCGCGTGGCTGAAGCCCCGTTCGTCGCCCTCGATCAGCTCCGGGTAGTTGAAGTCGTCGCCGGTGTAGCAGCGCACCCCGCTCGGCAGGCGGCGGCGGACGTCGATCTCGCGGGCCGCGTCCAGGAGCGAGATCTTGATGCCGTCGACCTTGTCCGGGTGCTCGGCGATGACCTTGAGGAAGGTGTCCGTCGCGGCGTCGAGGTCGGTGCTACCCCAGTAGCCCTCCAGGGCCGGGTCGAACATCGGGCCCAGCCAGTGCAGGATCACCGGTTCGGACGCCTGGCGCAGGAGGTGGGCGTAGGTGGCGAGGTAGTCCTCCGGGCCCTGCGCCGCGCGGGCCAGCGCGCGGGAAGCCATGAGGATCGGCTGTACGCCGTTCTCCTCGGCCAGCGCCAGCTGTTCCTCGTACGCCGCCCCGACCTCGGCCAGGGTGGGCGTACCGCTGTCCGGCAGCTGGTCGGTGCCGACGCCGCACGCGATCCTGCCGCCCACCGCCTTCGCCTCCGCCGCCGAGCGGCGGATCAGCTCGGCCGCCCCGCCCCAGTCCAGGCCCATCCCGCGCTGTGCGGTGTCCATGGCCTCCGCGACGCCCAGGCCGTGCGCCCAGAGGTGGCGGCGGAAGGCGAGCGTGGAGTCCCAGTCCACGGCCGCCGGGTCGTCCGGGCCGATGTCCGCGTACGGGTCCGCGACCACATGGGCCGCCGAGAAGACCGTACGGGAGGTGGGGGGCGCCGCTCCCGGAGCGAGGTCCAGCGGGGTGGCGCGCGGGGTGTAGGGACCCTGGGGCAGGGGGACGGCGAGCGTCACAGCGTCAGCTCCGGCACCTCGAAGCGGCGGCCCTCGGCGGACGACTTCAGGCCCAGCTCGGCCAGTTGGACGCCCCGCGCACCGGCCAGCAGGTCCCAGGTGTACGGCTCGCCCAGGGCCACATGGCGCAGGAACAGCTCCCACTGGGCCTTGAAGCCGTTGTCGAACTCCTGGTTGTCCGGGATCTCCTGCCACTGGTCGCGGAACGACTCGGTGACCGGGAGGTCCGGGTTCCAGACCGGCTTGGGGGTCGACGAGCGGTGCTGGACCCGGCAGTTGCGCAGGCCCGCGACGGCGGAGCCGTGCGTGCCGTCGACCTGGAACTCGACCAGTTCGTCGCGGTTGACCCGCACCGTCCAGGAGGAGTTGATCTGCGCGACCGCCCCGCCCGCCAGCTGGAAGATCCCGTACGCGGCGTCGTCGGCGGTCGCCTCGTACGGCTTGCCCTGCTCGTCCCAGCGCTGCGGCACATGCGTCTGGACGTGCGCCGTCACGGAGGTGACCGGGCCGAACAGCTCGTGGAGCACGTACTCCCAGTGCGGGAACATGTCGACGACGATGCCGCCACCGTCCTCGGCGCGGTAGTTCCACGAGGGGCGCTGGGCCTCCTGCCAGTCGCCCTCGAAGACCCAGTAGCCGAACTCCCCGCGCACGGAAAGGATCTCGCCGAAGAAACCGCCGTCGATCAGGCGCTTCAGCTTGCGCAGCCCCGGCAGGAAGATCTTGTCCTGGACGACGCCGTGCTTGATGCCCGCGTCCCGGGCGAGCCGGGCCAGGTCGAGGGCCCCCTCGACGTCCGTGGCGGTCGGCTTCTCGGTGTAGACGTGCTTCCCCGCCGCGATGGCCTTCTTGATCGCCTCCACCCGGGCCGAGGTGACCTGGGCGTCGAAATAGATGTCGATCGTGTCGTCCGCGAGCACCGCGTCCAGATCGGTCGACCACTCGGTCAGACCGTGGCGCTCGGCGAGTTCCTCCAGGGCCGGGGCGCGGCGGCCGACGAGCACGGGCTCGGGCCACAACACCTCGCCGTCGCCGAGATCCAGGCCCCCCTGCTCGCGGATCGCGAGGATCGAGCGCACCAGGTGCTGCCGGTGTCCCATGCGTCCCGTGACGCCGTTCATGGCGATGCGCACTGTCCTGCGTGTCACGAAGGTCCCTCCATACAGCCGTAGCAAGCGCTTTCTACCGGAGATGACGCTAGCCTGCCGACAGCGGCCGGACAAGAGGGGGCCGCACGTGACCTCACGGAGGACAGCGATGACAGTCACCCTGGCGGATGTGGCGGCCCGCGCCCGGGTGTCCCCGGCCACCGTCTCCCGCGTGCTGAACGGCAACTACCCGGTGGCGGCATCGACCCGTGAACGGGTCCTGCGCGCGGTGGACGACCTGGACTATGTGCTCAACGGGCCCGCCAGCTCGCTCGCGGCGGCCACCTCGGACCTGGTCGGCATCCTGGTCAACGACATCGCCGACCCGTTCTTCGGGATCATGGCGGGGGCGGCGCAGACGCAGATCGGCGGCCCCGGGGACGGTTCCGGGCGGGCGGGCGGCGAGAAGCTGGCCGTCATCTGCAACACCGGCGGCTCCCCGGAGCGGGAGCTCACCTATCTCACGCTCCTCCAGCGCCAGCGCGCCGCCGCCGTCGTCCTCACCGGCGGCGCGGTCGAGGACCCGGCGCACCAGGCCGCGATGTCCGCGAAGCTGGCGAAGCTCGCGGACGCGGGCACCCGGATCGTCTTCTGCGGGCGGCCCCCACTGCCCGAGGGGGACGGGCTCGTCGCCGCGCTCGCGTTCGACAACCGGGGCGGCGGCCGCCGGCTCACCGAGCACCTGATCTCCCTGGGCCACCGCAGGATCGGTTACGTCGCCGGGCCCCCGGAGCGCACCACCACCCGGCACCGCCTCGAGGGACACCGGGAGGCGCTGCGCGCCGCCGGGCTGGACGCCGCTCCGGCGGCCACGGGCGGGGAGCAGGGGCCCGGTGCCGGGGAGCCGGGGTCCGGTGACCAGGACCGGCTCACCGTGCACGGGCCCTACGACCGGCGCTCCGGCTACGAGGCCACCCTCGAACTCCTGCGCAGGGCACCGGACGTGACGGCGATCGTGGCCGCCAACGACACCGTGGCGCTGGGCGCGTGCGCGGCCGTGCGGGACCAGGGGCTGCGCATCCCCCAGGACATCTCGGTCGCGGGCTTCGACGACCTGCCGTTCTCGGTGGACGCGGTGCCGGCCCTCACCACGGTACGGCTGCCGCTCTTCGAGGCGGGCGCCCGCGCGGGGCGGCTCGCGATGGGCAAGGAGAACCCGCCGCCCGGCGGCATCGCGACCATCGCCGCCGAGCTGATGATCCGGGGGTCAACGGGCGCGCCCCGGACGTGATCCGGCCCGGCCGTCCCGCCCTCAGCCCAGCAGTCCGAGCAGCCGCCCGAGCGCGTCCGCGACGGGCTGGGCCACCGGGCCGACGGTGGCCACGATCCGGTCGAGCCGCTCCAGGGTGACCCGGCGCTCGGTCATGGCCTCGCGGCCCAGGGCGAGCACCGGCAGGGTCTCTTCGACGGCGCGGTCCTGGTCCGGGGTGAGCCGGGCCCGCAGCTCCTGGAGCTGGGCGGCCAACTCAGCCACCGCTGCGCGGAGTTCGGGATCCTGAGGGACGCCGATGTAGCCGTGGTTGATGCCGACGTTGTGGCCGCCGTGCTGGTTGAAGACAGGGCCGTTGTAGGTCGTGTGATGGGTCGGTTCGGTCACAGCTTGATCCCCGTGTTCTGGCCGCCGTGCTGGTTGAAGACGGGGCCGTTGTAGTTGTTCAACTGATGCACGTGCGCCGTGAACTCGGCCTCCGGGTGGTCGATCGCGTGGACGATGCGCCCGGCGATCACCCGCAGCTCGTCCACGCTCGGCAGGGTCGTGACCGCCCAAGAGCCGCCGGCCGTCTCCACGGCCAGGACCGGCTTCGCCGGTTCGAACAGCTCCTTGAGGAGATAGGCGACCAGACCGATCACGGCGCCGAGCAGCAGCGGCCCGCCGCTCTCGCCGGCGCTCGCGTCGCCGCCGCCCATCAGGTTGACCGCCACGAAGACGACGACCGCGAGCGCCAGCCACTTCAGGAAGCGGGCGAAGGCCGCGGCCCGGTCGGGCTTGAGCGTGAAGGCCTCGACCCGGGTCAGGTTGTGCAGCGGGAAGGCCGCCGAGCCCACCCAGAGCATCCGGCGCCTGACCGAGATCTCCAGGATGCCTCCCTGGAGCGGCGGGAACGGCGGCGGCTGCGAGGGAGGCCCGGCGGGAGGATCCGGCGGTGGCGAGGACGGCGGTCCGGAGGGTGGTGTCGGTGTCGACGGCGGCCCGAAGCTTCCCGTGGTGTCCATGTGCTCCCCCGTGCACTCGTCACTCACCCCGCACGCGCGAGAGCTTTATTAAGCAACAGCCTTGCTTCGCACGGCAGATGAGAAACAGCCAATCCTCGAGTCCGCCGACGCCCGTGGTCGACGTCTGCGGGCCGGGGGGCGAAAGATGGGGGCGACTCCCCCATGCGCCCGCACCCGCTCCCCCACCACGATGGACGCGGGCGGCCCGACCGGGGCCGACCGGAACCGGGGAGGTGCGGAGCGGTGACGGAGAAGGATCTGATCGACAGAGACACGAGCCATGGCCCCGCCCCCGCTGTCTCCGTCGAGTCCGGCGCCACCCCGCCCGCGTACTCCTCCCCCGCCCCGCCCACGTACTCCGCCCCCGCCCCGTTCGCGGGTGCGGCCGGAGAGCCGTGGTGGCTTCCCGGTGTCGTCGGGGGCGGGTCCACCGGCGAACCCGGCTGGGCGTCCTTCGCCCGGGAGGCCGTCGCATCGGCGCCGTGCGACGTGGTGGTCGCCGACCGGGAGTACCCCGGGGTCAGCGGCTTCGGGCCGGTCGTCGCACCGTTCGTCGAGGCGGCGGCGAGGCGGCTCCACGACGCGCTCACGGCAGCCGGGCCGGTGGCCGGCAGCCCTGCGCCGGGCGGACCGGTCCCGGACGGCTTCTCCCCCGTCCTGGCGGACTTCCGGCGGCAGCTGACCCGTCGGCTGTGCCGGATCGCGGCGCGCACCCTCGTGACGGAACTGCACGAGGCGCGGCGCTGGGGCCGGTTGAACGGCGACGAGGCCAAGGAGCGCTTCCGGGACTTCGTGCGGCTGACCGCCCGCCGCGACGGCCTCGCCCGGCTCGTCACCTCCTACCCCGTGCTGGCCCGCCTCCTCGCGACGGCCTGCCTGAACGCGGGGGACGCGTTCGCCGAGATGGCCGCGCGGCTCGCCGCCGACCGGCATCTGCTGGCCCCGGCGGGGGTGCTCGGCGGGAGCGCGGAGCCCGGGGCGCTCACCGGCGTCGAGGCCGGCGCGGGCGACAGCCACCGCGGGGGCCGCTCGGTGATGCTGCTGCGGTTCGCCGACGGCGCCCGACTGGTCTACAAGCCGCGCCCGCTCGCGGCGCACCGGCACTTCAACGCCCTGGCCGACTGGTTCGGTTCGCTGCCCGGCGCCCCGGAGATGCGGGTGCTGCGCGTCCTGGACCGGGGGGAGTACGGCTGGGCCGAGTTCGTCGAGGAGCGGCCCTGCGCCTCGGTGGCGGAGACCCGGCAGTTCTACCGGCGTCAGGGTGCGCTGTTGGCCCTGCTGCACACGCTGGACGGTACGGATCTGCACCACGAGAACCTGATCGCCTGCGGCCCGCACCCGGTCCTGGTCGATGTGGAGACCCTGTTCCATCCGCCGCTGGGGCCCGCCCGTTCCGCCGACCCGGCGGCCCGAGCCCTGCACGACTCGGTCCACCGGGTGGGCCTGCTGCCCCAGTTGCTCGTCGGGGACACCACCGCGCTCGACATGTCCGCCATCGGCGGGGGCGGGGCCGCGTCGTCGCCGATCGAGACCGCCGACTGGGCGGAGGCCGGAACCGACGGCATGCGGCTGGTGCGGCGGGCGGGCCGGTTCACCGAGTCCGCCAACCGGCCCCGGCTGGGCGGCGTGGCGGCCGACCCCTCCGCGTACACCGAGGCCCTGTGCGGCGGCTTCCGCGCCGGGTACACCGCGATCCACGAGCACCGGGACGAACTCCTGGGCCCCGATGGGCTGTTGCGGCTCTTCGCACGGGACGAGGTGCGTGTCGTGCCCCGGCCGACCTGGACGTACACCACGCTGCTGGACGAGTCGACCCACCCCGACCTGATGCGGGACGCCGCCGAGCGGCACCAGGTGCTGTCGCTGCTGCGCACCCCGGTCCTGGGCGTGCCCGCGCTGCCCGGCCTGGAGGACGAGGAGATCGCGGAGCTGTGGTGCGGCGACGTGCCGGTGTTCTGCACCCGGCCGGGCGGCACGGAGTTGTGGAGCGGCACCGGCCGTACGGTTGCGGGGCCGGCCCACGACCGGTCCTCGCCCGAAGCCGCCGGCCCCACCGGACTGGCGCGCGTCGAGGCGAAGGTGCGCGCGATGGACACCGTGGACCGGCAGGACCAGGAACGGATCATCCGGGCCGCCATGGTGAGCACCTCCCCGCAGCCGCCGCACCGGGCGGCCCCGGGCGGCCGGGCCCGGAGCGCGGCGACCGCACCGGAGCCCGAGCAACTGCTCTCCGCCGCACGGTCGGTGGGCGACCAGCTCGTCTCCCTCGCCTACCGGCACGAGAGCCGCACCAACTGGATCGGCCTCGAGCTGCTCGGCGAGCGCTACTGGCGGCTCACGCCGATGGCGGCGGACCTCGCGGGCGGCTACACCGGCCCCGCGCTCTTCCTGGCCCAGCTGGCCGCGCTCACCGGCGCCTCCCGGTACGCGGAGGCGGCCCGCGAGGCGCTCGCCCCGGTCCCGGGGCTGCTGGACGCGCTGCACGGGCGGGGCGACGAGCTCGGCCCGCTGGGCTCCGGCGCCTTCGCGGGCCTCGGCGGCATCGCGTACGCGCTGACCGAGGTGGGCACGCTGCTGGGCGACCGGGAGGTGCTGGACCTGGCCGGTCCGGCCGTCCGGCTGAGCTGCGCGGCGAGCGCGGCCGAGGCCGGGTACGGGGTGCGCGGCGGGGCGGCGGGCGGGCTGGTCTCGCTGCTCGCGGTGCACGGTGCCACCGGCCGCCCGGAGGCCTGGCGGGGCGCCGAACGCTGCGCCGAGCGGATCGCCGCCGCCCCGCTCCCGGACGCCGGGGGTTTCGCCGACGGGGCGGCGGGGATCGGCTGGGCGCTGCTGCGCTTCGCCGGGGCCGGGGGCGACGCCCGCCACCGGATCTCGGGACTGGAGGCCCTGCGCCGGGCGACCGCCGGAGCGACCGCCGGGCCCGCCTGGTGCGAGGGGGTGGCCGGCATCGCGCTGGCGATCGCGGACAGCGACGACGCACTGGCGGACCCGGAGCTGGCCGGCTGGCTGGCGGCCCGCGCCCGCGAGCTGGCGGACCTCGGTCCGCTCGCCGACGACAGTCTGTGCCACGGGGAGTCGGGGCTGCTCGAACTTCTCGGCCACAGCGCCCTGCCCGCCGCACGGCCGGCGTGGGTGCGCCGGGCCGGGACGCTGCTGGCCGCCGCGGACCGGGCGGGACCGCAGTGCGGGACACCCGGCCGGGTACCGCATCCGGGGCTGCTCACCGGGCTCTCGGGGATCGGACACGGGCTGCTGCGGGCGGGGTTCCCCGACCGGATCGGCTCCGCCCTGCTCCTGCGCCCCTCCCGGGCGCGCCGCCCCTCCGTTCCCGACGGCCGCCCTTCCGTTCCCGACGGCCGACCATCGTTCCTGACCACCGAAGACCGATGACCGATGACCGACGACCGGTCCTGACGAGCAGCCACCGTTCCTGACGACCAACGACCGTTCCTGATGATCACCCCACCACCAGAGGATGAGGCAGAGATGAAGCAGTTCGGCGAATCGGCCCTTCAGGCGTCCGGCGACATCGCGCACGAGGGCGCGTCCGAGCACCCGGCCGGGCGGATCTCCTTGGGGTCCACAGGAGGCCTCGGTGCGCGCAGCAGACTTCTCAGCGCCTCGGAGGGCGAGAGCGGCTACAGCCACGACCTGCCCTGGACCACCATGACCGCCCCGTGGTGACCAGATCAAGCCAACTCAGAGCCGAATAACCGGAATTGGTCCGCTGCCGTGGAGGTTGCTGCTCCAGTAACCTGCGGCCATGCGAGCCACTTCGCCGGTCATCGTCGGGCGGGACGAGGAGATCGGACTGCTGAGCAGCGCCCTGGACGCCGTACGACGGCGTTCGGGGCGCGCGCTGTTCCTCCTCGGGGAGGCCGGGATCGGCAAGTCCCGGCTGGTGGGCGAATGCGCCTACCGGGCCTACGGGCTCGGCATGCCGGTGCTGCGCGGCCGGGCCACCTCGACCGGCCTCGTCGTCCCCTTCCGTCCGCTCGCGGAGGCACTGTCCTCCCGGTTCCGGGCGGCGGGCACCCCGACCGACCCGGAGCTCGCGCCCTACCATCCGGCGCTGGCCCGGCTGGTCCCGGAGTGGCGCAGGGACGGGTCGCCCGGCTACCCGGAGACGGTCGTGGAGCTGGCCGAGGCGCTGCTGCGGCTGCTGTCCGTGCTGGGCCGGGAGGCGGGCTGCACGATCCTGCTGGAGGATCTGCACGACTGCGACACGGAGACCGTCGCGGTCGTCGAGTACGTCATCGACAACCTGGCGGATCTGCCCATCCTGTTCCTGGGCACCCTGCGCCCGGAACCGGGCGCTGCCCTGGACCTCGTACGCTCCGCCGAGCGCCGCCACACCGCGACGGTGCGGGAGATGGGCCCGCTCCGCGACGCCCAGGTGCGGGCGCTGACGGGCGCGTGTCTGGAGGCGCGGCCCGAGGAGGTGCCCGAGGCGGTGCACCGGCGGCTGGCCGAACGCGCGGCGGGCAACCCGTACCTGCTGGAGGTGCTGCTGGCCGATCTGCTGGACACCGGCCGGCTCCGGCGGACGGACGACGGGTGGGAGGCGGCTGAGCAGCCGGACGCCGCGGTGCCCTCGGACATCGTCCGCAGCTGGGCCCGCAGGCTGGAGCGCCTGGACGAGCCGGTCCGGGACCTCTTACTGGCGTCGGCCACCCTGGGCAGCCAGTTCTCGGTGACCGTGCTCCAGACCGTCACCGGATTCGAGGACCGGGCCCTGTTCACGCACCTGCGGTCCGCGGTGGAGGCCGGCGTCATCGCCCCGGACGGCGCGGCCCCCGACCGCTACACCTTCCGGCACTCGCTCACCGCCGAGGCCCTGATCTCCTCGCTGGCGCCGGCCGAGCGCGCCTCGCTGGCCCGCCGCGCCACCGCGGCCATCGAGCACTCCGGACAGCCGCTGGACGAGGACGGGCGGCAGCTCGTGGCCTCGCTGCAACTGGCCGCGGGCAACCGGGCGGGGGCGGCCCTGCAGTTCGCGGAGGCGGGAAGACGGATGCTCGCTTCGGGAGCGCACGGCTCTGCCGTGGTGCTGCTGGAGCGGGCGCACCCGCTGGCCGCCGAGAGCGACCGGGCCGCCGTCGCCGAGTCGTTGGCGGTCGCCCGTGCCGAGGGCGGCGATCTGGACGGCGCGCTGGCGCTGGCGGACGCGCTGCCGCCGGTCCCGGCGCGTTCCGAGGCCGCCGCCCGGCGCGGCCAGATCCATGTCGAACTCGCCTGGGCGGCGGTCATGGCGGAGCGCACCGCCGACGCGGCGCTCCAGGTCGAGGCGGCCCGCGCCCTGCTCGGCGCGTCGCCGCCGCCGGGCCGCCGGGCCGCGCTGGTGGTGGTCGACGGGTATCTGGCGCTGCTTCCCGGGCACGGACAGCAGCCCCGGGACCCGGCGCAGGCCGAGCGGGCCGTGCGGGAGGCCGCGGAGACCGCCGAGGCCGAGGGGCTGCCCGTGGTGGCGTGCCAGGCCTGGCAGTTGCTGGCGCTGCTGCGGCGCGAGGAGGGCTTCGACGCCGCGGACGCCGCGCTGGAGCGGATGCTGTCGATCTCCACCGAACACGCCCTGCCGGTCTGGCGGGTGGAGGCGCTGGTGCGGCTGGGGGCGAACGCCTTCATGCGGACCGGGGACGCCTCCCGGCTGCTCTCCGCGCGGGCGGCGGCCACCGAACTGGGCGCGCTGCTGCTGACCCGTACGGTCGACGGGCTGCTCGCGATGAACGCGGTGATGTGCGCCCGGTGGGAGGAGGCGCAGGAGATCATCGACCGCTCGGCGGAGGCCAGCGCCCGGGTCGGCGACCGGTCCGCCCACCGCTATCTGCTGCTGACCGGGGCGACGATGGCCGCACACCGGGGGCGGCGGCGGGACATGGACCGGGCGCTGGCCGCGTTCCGGCGGGCCGGTGGCGAGCAGTCGCTGCTGGTGCCGCTCCGGTCGGGGCTGTGCCGGGCGTTCGGGGCTCTTCTCGAGGAGGACCGGGAGCGGGCTACGGCGGGGCTGGACGAGGCGCTGGCCTGGGAGTTGGACCACCCGAGCTACTACTACCTGAGCGGGCGGTACGGGCTGCGCCCGCTGCTGCGGGTCCTGGCGGGTGAGGCGGACCGGGCGGAGCTGGAGGAGGCGCGGGCGGCTCCCGGGGGCTGTCTCGCCTGGAACCGGCAGTTCCTGGAGCTGGCCGACGCGGTGCTGCTGGGCCGGGCCGGGGACCAGGCCGGGGCCGCCCGGCTGATGGCGTCCTTCGACGGGCGCTCCGCGCCCTTCCCGGTCGCCCGCCATCTGGGCCTGCGGCTGGTCGCGGACGCGGCCCGCGCGGACGGGTGGGGCGAGCCGGTGGCGTGGCTGCGGAGCGCCGAGGAGTTCTTCTACGGGGCGGGGGTGCAGCCGGTCGCCTCCGCGTGCCGGGCGGCGCTGCGGCAGGCCGGGGCGAGCGTGGGCCAGCACCGGGGCGGCTGGGACCGGATTCCCTCGCCGCTGCGGACCAGCGGGGTGACCCCGCGCGAGTACGAGGTGTTCGTCCTGCTGCCCGAGCGGCCCGGGAACCAGCAGATCGCCCGGCGGCTGTCCATCTCGCCGCGCACGGTGGAGAAGCACATGGCCAGTCTGCTGAGCAAGACCGGGCGCGCGGACCGGGCGGCGCTGTGCGAGTTCGCCACCGAGTGCGCTGTCGAACCGGCCTGAGGCCTCCGGCCCGCACCGGGCGGTGGCGGCCCCTCCATGGGGGCCGGTGCGGGCAACATGGGGGCGTGGGGCGGTTTCGGTCGGGTGCCGGGGCGGAAAATGCGGGCGGGGCCCCGATGTGCGGGGGTCGGCGCCCCAGCAGGATCGGGGCGTGCGTACGGCCCAATCCGCCGCCCGTCCCCGTTCCCGGAGGCCCGCTGATGACCCGACCTCCCGCCCGTGCCGGTTCCGCAGGTGCGGTGTACTTCTCCCTGCTCGGCCCGCTCACGGCCCGGCTGGACGGCCGTGCGCTGCCGCTCGGCCCGCGCAAGCAGCGCCTGGTCCTCGCCACCCTGCTCTCCCGTCCCAACACCCCGGTCCCGGTCGATGTGCTGACCGACGCGGTGTGGCCGGACGATCCGCCCCGGACCGCCCGGAAGAACCTCCAGGTCTACGTCAGTGCCACCCGCGCCCTCCTGGGACCGGCCGGGGACGGGGACCGGGTGGTGCACGGCTGCGGGGGCTATCTCCTGCGGATCGCCGAGGGCGAGCTGGACACCCTGCGCTTCGGGGCGCTGGCCCGTGCGGGGCGCGCGGAGGCCGGAAGGGGCGATCCGCGGTCCGCCGCCCGGCTGTTGCGGGAGGCCCTGGACCTGTGGGAGGGACCGCCGCTGAACGATCTGCGGGACTCCGCCGGGGTCGCCGAGGAGGCGGACCGGCTGGAGGCCCGCTGTCTGACGGTGTACGAGGACTGGGCGGAGACCGAGATCGAGCTGGGCCGGGGGGCCGTCGCGGTGGACGGGCTGCGGGATCTGGTGGAGCGCCATCCCCTGCGAGAGCGGCTCCGGGCCGCCTGGATGAACTCCCTGCACCAGTCGGGCCGGCAGGCCGAGGCGCTGGCGGTGTACGACGACTACCGGCAGCTGATGGCGCGGGAGCTGGGCCTGGAGCCGAGCCCGGCGATGGTGGCGCTGTACCGCTCGATGCTCGGCCGGGGGCGCGAGGCGCGGCGGCCCGCCGCCGCCCGGGAGGCGGTGAGCGCGGTGGCGCTGCCCGCCTGTACCGGGGCCTTCACCGGCCGCCGCGACGAACTGCGTGATCTGCTCGATGTGCTGGGCGGCGGCGACGAGCGCGTGGTGGTCGTCTCGGGTCCGGCCGGGGCGGGGAAGTCGGCGCTGGCGGTCCGGGCGGCGCATCTGCTCGCCGACCGGTTCCCGGACGGCCGCGTCCATGTCCGGGTGCGCCGGGAGGACGGTACGGCGCGCGGCCGGGCGGAGGTCCTGGCGGAGCTGGGGCGGTTGTGCGGGGTGGCGGCGGGGAACGCCGCCCGTCCGGAGGGCGGGCAGCCGGACGATCACGCGGCGACGGCCGCCCTCGCGGACGCCTGGCAGGAGTGGCAGGCCCGGCACCGGGCCCTGGTCGTCCTGGACGACGTACCGGACGAGGCGTCCGTCCGGGGCCTGCTGCCCCGGTCGGGGAAGTGCTCCGTACTGATCACCGCCCGGGGGCAGTTGGCCGGGCTCGCCCCGGTGCACCGGATCGCGCTGCCCGCGCTGGCGGACGGCGAGGCCCTGGAGCTGCTGGGGAAGCTGATCGGGGCCGGGCGGCTGCGGACCGACCCGGGGGCGGCGTTGCGGATCGTCCGGGCCTGCGGGACGCTGCCGCTCGCGGTGGAGGTGAGCGGGATGCGGCTGGCGGTCCTGCGGCATCTCCCGCTGGCGGAGTACGCGGCCCGGCTCGACGACCCGTCGGCCGCGCTGGACGAGCTGGTCGCCGGGGACATCTCCGTACGGCAGCGGATCGCGTCCGGCTGGCGGGATCTGACCGACGGCGACCAGGGGGTCCTGGGGCGGCTGGCCGGGCTCGCCGAGGACGGGGGCTTCACCCTGGACCGGGCCACGGCGGCGCTGGGCTGCGGGGAGCGGGCGGCGATCCGGGCCGTCGAGTCGCTGATCGACGCCGGTGCGGTGACCTCCCCGGCGGGTGAGGTCACCGCGCACGCCGCGCTGTACGAGGTGCCGCGGCTGCTCGGCCTGTACGCCCGCGAGCGGGAGACGCCCGCGCACAGCGGCGTACCGGTCGGCATCGGCGTACCGGTCGCGGCGGCACCCGCACGGCCGTGACGGCCGGTCCGCTCAGCCCGGTCAGCCCAGGGTGAGCAGCTTCAGCAGATCGGGCCGCCGGTCGTCGGCGGAGGCCCCGTAGGAGGGGCCGTCGGCCTCCGCCCCGGCCAGGAAGTGCAGGGCCAGCAGCAGCCCGGCCGCGCCGGTGGCCAGGTCGGCG
The DNA here is from genome assembly GCF_044333935.1 of Streptomyces sp. NPDC020884. Classification (NCBI taxonomy): domain Bacteria; kingdom Bacillati; phylum Actinomycetota; class Actinomycetes; order Kitasatosporales; family Streptomycetaceae; genus Streptomyces; species Streptomyces sp. NPDC020884. The sequence continues at coordinate 1,190,719 of NZ_JBIRRY010000001.1, forward strand.
GAGCAGCGCCGCAGCCCCGCGCCGGGCACCAGCAGCCGGTCCTCGTCGGCGATCAGGTGCCAGGACAGGTTGCGTACGGAGGCCAGGACGCCGGGTCCGGCGGGGCCCCGCTCCAACTGGCGGGCGGTGGCGACGAGTCCGGCCCGGCCGGTGAACAGCCCCGGCTCCCGGACGAACTCGTTGGTGCAGCCCTTGTGCACGCCGGGCAGCAGACCGGCCAGCGCGGGCGCCTCGTGCCGGGCCAGATAGGCGTGGGCGACCAGCGCGAAGCCCCCGCTGCCCTGGTCGAGGTAGAGCAGGTGCCGGCGGCCGTCCTTGACCTGGACGGTGCCGTCGGGCATCGCGACGCAGTGGCCGGAGTCCCGGTACAGGGCGGTGCGGGCGGCGCGCAGCAGCCACTCCTCGCCGGTGAGCGCGTGCAGTTCGAGGTGCAGCAGGGCGACGCCGCTCAGCCCGCGCAGGAGCCCCGCGGAGGGCGGGGCGGACAGACCGCCGCCCGCCACCGCCTCGCCCCGGACCAGGCAGTCCAGATCCCAGGCGGTGCGCAGGGCCGTGTCCAGCAGCTCCGGGTCCGGGGCGGACGTGCCGGCCGTGGCCAGCCGGAGGGCGGCCAGGGCCGTGCCCGCGCGGCCGGTCAGGAGGTCGGCGGAGGCGGCGGGGCGCCCGGCGGCGGTGGCCCGCGCGAACAGCTCCCGCGCGTCGTCCGGGCGGCCGAGCAGGGCCAGCACGGCCGCGGTGCCCGGCAGTCCGTCGAACAGGCCGCCGGGCGCCGCGGGGTCGCGGCGGCGGGCGGCGTCGACGAGCCAGTCGGTCCAGGCGTCCGGGACGGGGGCCCCGATGCGGTGGAGGGCGTACAGGACACCGGCGGCTCCGTGCGCCAGGTCGCTGCCGCCGGTGGCGAAGGACTTGGGGTCGCCGGGAAAGAGCCGGTCGCGGCGCTCGGGCGTCGCGCCCGCGTGGAGTCCGGCGAGCAGCCGGGTGCGCAGGCCCGCCCAGTCGGGGGTGGGGCCGTCGAGGAGGGCCGCGATCTCGCCCTCCCGGCCGTCCTCCACGGTCGCCAGGGCGGCCGGGCGGCGGGGACCCGCGTCCGCCGCCAGGCCGTACCTGCGGCGCGCCCAGCGTTCCAGGGTCAGGGCCTTGGCCCGGTCGTGCCCGGCCATCTCCATGAGGGGCATCAGCATGGAGAGCCAGGTCGCCCAGAGCGCGTAGGCGTCGGCCTCGGCGCCGCGGATGCCGGCGGGCGCCTGGAGGCCCGGCGCGCCCGCCAGCGGGGTGTCCTCGTCGTCGAGGCCGGTGGCGTACTCGAAGTCGATGAGGGCCACGCGGCCGTCGGGGCGGACGATGATGTTGTTGGGATGCAGGTCGCCGAAGCGCAGGCCGCGCCCGTGGACGGCCGCGAGCGCCCGGCCGAGCTGTTCGGTCACGGAGTCCACCCACGCGGTGTACGGGGCGAGTTCGGCGACCGTGCCCGCCCCGCGGACGAGGGCGAAGCGGGCGACGATCTCCTCCAGGAGGGTGGCCCCCTCGATGTGCTCCTCGATCAGGAAGTGGTGCTCCCACACGGTCGTGACCCCGTGCACCGTCGGTACACAGTCCAGTCCGGCCAGCGCGGTCAGCGCCCGGTGCTCGCGGTGCAGCCGGGTCACCGCGTCGTCGCCTGCCCCGTCGAGCCCGCAGTGCGGCCGGGCCTCGCGGAGCACCACCTGCCGGCCGGTCTCCCGGTGCCGGGCCAGGTAGATGCCGCCCGCGTTGGAGAACTGGAGGGCCTCGGTGACGGTGTAGGGGAAGGCGGCGTCCCCGGCGGCCGCACGGGCGGCCAGGTGCGGGCGCAGCGCCCCGGGGACGGTGACCCACGGCGGCACCCGGAACACCACCCCGCGCTCGTCGGGCACCAGTTCGCCCGAGGGGTGGCGCAGGGCGGGGACCCGTTCGCCGTTCGCGTCCCGGCACCAACGGGCGGTGAACGCCCCGTACCGGACGTGCACCGGGGTGTCGCCGATCCGGAGGTCGCTGAGGATGTACGGGCCGCGCCGCCCGGCGAGGACCCGGGTCAGCTCGTCCAGCACCCGCAGGAAGACGGTCTCGTCCGGCGGGTAGAGCGTGAGGAACTTCCCCGCGCCGGAGCGGGACATGTACTTGCCGGACATCAGCAGGAGCGCCTGCTCGCTGCGCAGGAACTTGAACGGCACACCGTGGGCGAGGCAGACGCGGGTGGTGTCGCGCAGCGTCGCCTCCGCCTCCTCGGGGACGGTGGAGACATGGATCTTCCAGCCCTGTGCGGCCGGTTCACCGTGTTCGGGCAGCATCGAGGTCCACAGGCCGCCCGGGGTCCGGCGCCAGCCCTCGGGGGGCGGGGCGGAGTCCAGCGGGTAGCGGGTCCCCTCGTCCCGGAGCCGGGCCGGGGTGTCGTAGTACGTACGGTCGGCGAGGCAGTAGAGCTGGGTCTGCTGCGGTCCGGGCACGGCGTTCTCCTCAGAGTGCGCCGGGACGACCGGCGGTGTCGTGGGCGGGTCGGGCTTCTTCCGCCGGGGCGTCGGGGGCGGGGGCCGCCCCGGTCCGGACGGAGGGGGCGAACGTCACCACGGCCGCCGAGACGGCCAGCACGCACCCCGTCACCCCGAAGGCGCCGCGGCTGCCCAGGGCGGTCAGCAGAGCGCCGCCCGCGAGCGGCCCGAACGGCTGGACGACCGAGGACAGGAAGCTCGCGGCGCTCTGCACCCGGCCGATCCGTTCCTCCGGGGTGACGATCAGCAGGGTCGAGAGGAAGCCGATGCTGGCGACCGTCGACAGGCCCATGCAGAGCGCGCACAGCAGACCGGCCAGCAGAGGGCTGCTGGCCCAGGCCAGCGCGGCGGCCGTGCCCACGCAGCTCCAGCAGGTGATGACGATGAGCGTCCGGACGTGGCGTTCGGGCGCCAGCCGGGGCGCGAGCAGCGCGCCGACGAGGGCGCCCGCCGAGACGCAGGTGATGACGAAGCCGCCGCCGAGGCCGGAGCGCCCGCTTTCGGAGAAGACGGCGAGCGCGGTGAAGGTGAGGGCGCCGAACGCGAAGTTCATGCCCAGGCCGAAGACGAGCAGCACCGTACGCAGATAGGGCAGTTGCCACAGGAAGGTGATCCCGGCGGTGAGTTCCCGGCGGCTGAACACCGAACCGGCCTTGGTCCTGGCCTCCGAGCGGGTCCGCACGAGGGCCACGCAGACCGTCGAGAGGAACAGCCCGACGAACTGGGCGGTGAAGGGCAGGGCTTCGTGCACGCCGAACAGCGCACCGCCGACGAGCGGGCCGACCAGCCGGACCGTGGAGGTGCGCGCCTGGAGCCGTGCGGTCGCCGTGCCCATCTGGTCCGGCGGCACGACCGCGCGCATCAGACCGAAGGCGGCGGGAGCGTAGACGCTGTTCAGCACGGCGCCGGTGACCCCGACCAGCAGGACGAGCACCATGGGGGCGTGCCCGTTCCACACGGCGATGGTCAGGGCGGTGACCGCGAGCAGGCTCCCCACGTCGCACAGCCGCATCAGGCGGCGGCGTTCGACCCGGTCGGCCATGACCCCGCCCGGCAGCATCGTGATCAGCACGGCGCAGACGGACACCGTCCCCACGAGGCCGGCCTGCACGGCGGAACCGGTCTCCTTCAGGATCAGCAGGGGCAGCGCGAGGGCGCTCATCTGGCTGCCCAGAACGGCGAAGAGGCCGCTCATCCAGAGCAGCCGGAAATCCCGGTTGGAGCGGAGCGACGTGGCCATCGGGGGGCTCCCGGAGTCGTCGGGCAGGGCGGTGTGTGAGAGACGTGGGTCCGCTGTGCGGACGCGGGTCACGCGGCGGGCGGGGCCGGAGCGCGGCGGGGCGGCTCCCGTGGTGCTGGAGCCGCCCCGTACCGCCGGTCCGCCGTCCGGGCGCCGCGGCGGCGAGGCGTCGGCCTCTGCCGCCGCGGCGCACGGCCCGGTGGGATCAGAGCGGCTGTGTCTCGACGACGCTCAGCACGCTGATGCAGTTGCCGTCGGTCTGGTCACCCGCCTGGACGGACGTCTCCTGGAGGTCCAGGACGGAGTGCGCCTCGACCTCGGGGGTCTCGTCGCCGGCGGGCTTGGTGTTCTCGGACATGGTGATCTCCATCCACTCGTCACTGCGGGATGACCGGAATCTGCGGGACGACCGGAACCCCCGGGGAGTGCCCCGGGGCGTCCGGTGCGGGGGGATCAGTTCTCGACGACGCTCAGCACGCTGATGCAGTTGCCGGGCGGCGCGATGATGTCGCGGTCGGCGTTGACGGCCGTCTCCTGGAGGTCCAGGACGGAGTGCGCCTCGACCTCGGGGGTCTCGTCGGCGGTGGGCTTGGTGTTCTCGGACATGGTGGTCTCCATCCACTCGTCACTGCGGGCCCGGGGCCCGGGGGCTGTGCCCTCGGTGTCCGGTGCGGCGGGCCGGTGCCTGCCGTTGCCGAGAAAGTTAGGAAGCCGGGCCTGGTGATCGCTTCGGCGGCGGTATGGCGTCGGTATCGGGCCAGTTCGGAGCGGGAGAAGACCGGCTCCCGGGCCCCGGCGGCACCACGAGGAGCCGCCCCGACCTGGGCCCATACCGGCTCCGAAGCGATGACGGACCGTCCGCGAACCGGTGCGGCGCAGCCTGGGTACGCGCCCGACGCGCCCCGGCCCCGAAGGAGGCGGCCCGCATGGAACTCGCCGAACTCGTCGCACGGCGGCCCTTTCCGGCCGCAGGTCTGCTCCTCGGCCTCACCCGGCGCTGCCCATTGCGCTGTGCGCACTGCTCGACCGGGTCGGACCTGTTCACCCGGGAGGAGCCGGACGGCGCTCAACTGGAGCGGTTCGTCGGCTCGTTCACCGAGGAGAACCGGCCCGACGTCGTCATGCTCACCGGCGGGGAGCCGTTGCTGCTGCCCGCGCTCGCCGAGCGGCTGAGCACCCGGGCACGCCGTGCCGGGTCCCGTACCGCGCTGCTCAGCGGCATGTTCTTCGCCCGGTCCGGGAACGCCCGTGCCGGGAGCGCCCGGCCGGGGAGCCGGCGGGCGCGGCGCGGCGCGGCGATTCCTCCCGCGATCCTGCGCGCGATCCGCTCCGTCGACCACTTCTCGGCCTCCCTGGACGTCCACCACGAACGCGAGGTGCCGCGCGCCGACGTGTTCCGCGCCCTGCACCGGATCCGGGACGAGGGGGTGGCCGTGAGCTTCCACCTCACCGGGACCAGCGCGTCCGACCCGTATCTCGCCGACCTCACCCGGGCGGTGGAGCAGGAGTTCGGCGGCCAGGTCCCGTGCCTGGTCAACGAGGTGCGGCCGTTCGGCCGGGCCGCCGCCTGGGCCAGGCCCGCCCGCACCGGCCCGGACCCGGCGGCGGCGTCGCCGTGCTCGATGGCCGCCTGGCCGGTGGTCGCCTTCGACGGCCGCGTGCTGGCCTGCTGCAACCAGGACACCGTCGACCGGCGGCCCGTACCGGCCCATCTGGACCTCGGGCACATCGGCGTCGACGACTGGGCGACCGTGCGCCGCCGGGCGCTGGAGTCCCCGGTGCTGCGCATGCTCCGCACCGTCGGGCCCACCCATCTGGCCGCCCGGTACGGCTCCGGCCCGCGGGCGGGCTCCTACTGCGAGGGCTGCCGGGCGCTGGGCGGCGACGAGGCGGCGGCGGCCGGGGCCCGTGCGGTGGCGAGCGGTGCGGCCGGCGCGCTGCTGGACCTGACCGCCGCGGTGCGCGGCTCCCGGGAGGGGGCGCAGGGCGTCGTGCGCCGCCACGGCTGTGCGGCGTACGCGCCGCTGGTCGTCGCGGGCGGACCGCCGCTGCCGGATACCGACGCGCTGGACGCCCGATGAGCGCCGTGGCCGAGGGCGCGCAGCTGGGGTTCGCGGGGGCCCGGCGCACGGGGGCCTCCGCGCGGCTGCGGGTCAAACTCCAGTTGCTGGAGCCGGAGTTCCGGGACGCGACGCACCACATGTGGCGTTCCGAGGGGCTGCTGCCGCGCTACCGGACGTATCTGTGCACCATGCACGCCGTCATCCGCGCCTCCGTCCCGCTGATGGAGCTGGCCCTGCACCGCGCCCGGGGCCTGGCCGCCGCCGGCGATCCGCTGGCGGCTCCGCTCGCGGCCTATCTGGAGGAGCACATCCAGGAGGAGCAGGGCCACGACGCCTGGCTGCTGGAGGACCTCCGGGCGGCGGGCGGCGCCCCCGAGGACGCACTCGGCCCGCCGCCCTCCCCGCTGGTCGCCTCGCTGGCCGGGGCCCAGTACTACTGGATCGAGCACCACCACCCGGTCGCCCTGCTCGGCTACATCGCCGTACTGGAGGGCTACGCACCCGCTCCCGGACTCACCGGCCGCATCGCCCGGCTGACCGGACTGCCCGCCGCCGCGCTGCGGACCGTACGGGAGCACTCGGTGCTCGACACGGAGCACCTGGACGAGCTGTACGCGCTGCTGGACCGGCTGCCGCTCGGCCGGGGGCCGGACGTGGCCGTGTCGCTCAGCGCGCTGCACTCCCTCGACGCGCTCACCCGGCTGTTCGTCCGGCTCGGGCGCTCCGCACCGACGCCGTCGCTGCGGGGGGCCGGACCTGTTCCACCGATGGGAGTCACACCATGACCGGACCACCCGAGAACATCGAACGGCCGGAGCTGCCCGCCGCGTTGTACGAGGCGGGCTTCCCCGTGGAGCTGCTCACCGAGGAGCAGCGCGAGGTGCTGAGCGGGCTGACCGCGCAGGAGCTGGCCCTGCTGCTGGACGTCAAGGGCCGACTGGACGCCGTGGGGCCGGAGGTCCAGGCGCACGGCGAGATCGCCGGCGGCGCGCTGTTCTGACCGGCGGCCGATCCAGCGGTACGGGCCCGGCGCCGGCCGGAGCGCCGGAACCGGGCCCGTACCCGCCCCGACATCCCGGAGAGAAGGACCCGCCATGAACTGCCTCTCGTGCCAGCAGGATCTGCCGCCGACGGCCCGGTTCTGTTCGTCCTGCGGGACGCCGTGCACGACCGGGGCGGCGGGGGCCGGTCCGGCCCCCGCCGCCCCGTCCGGTGACGAACGCAAGCCGGTGACCGTCCTGTTCTGCGATCTCGTCGGGTCCACCGCGCTGTCCGGGGTGCTCGACCCGGAGACGCTGCGCACGGTGACCCTGCGGTACTTCGAGGCGATGAGCGCGGAGATCGTGGCGCGGGGCGGCACCCCGGAGAAGTTCATCGGGGACGCGGTGATGGCGGTGTTCGGCGTACCGGTGGTCCGGGACGACGACGCCCGCCGGGCGCTGGCGGCGGCGCTCGGGATGCGCCGGGCGCTGGCCCGGCTGAACGAGGAGCTGGACGCCACCCTCGGCATCGAGCTGGCCACCCGGATCGGTGTCAACACCGGTCAGGTGGTGGCGGGTTCGGACACGACCGCCCGGCAGGCCCTGGTCTCCGGGGAGACCGTCAACATCGCCGCCCGGCTGGAGCAGAACGCGGGCCGGGGCGAGATCCTGATCGGCCCGGGGACCCTGCTCGCGGCCGGTCCGACGGTGAGCGCCGAGCCCACCGGGCCGCTGCGGCTGAAGGGCAAGCGGGACAGCGTGGAGGCCTACCGGCTGCTCGCGCTGGGCGCGGACGACCCGGAGCTGCTGCGGCGCTTCGACGTCCCCTTCGTCGGCCGCGGGACCGAGCGGCAGGCGCTGGACGCCGCCCTGGAGCGGGCCGTGCGCGGCGGGGCCGGGCTGCTGCGGGTCACCGGGGAGGCGGGCATCGGCAAGACCCGGCTGGTACGGGAGTGGCTGGCGCTGCGGTCGGCGTCCGGGGCGCTCCTGTACGGCGCGGGGCGGTGCCGCAGTTACGGGGACCACGGCACCCTCGCCCCGCTGGCCGACGCGGTGCGTTCCCTGACGGCGCCCGCGTCCGAGCCCGCCCCCGCGCCCGGTCCGGCGGACGGGCGGAGGGGCGCGGCCGACGGGCTGGCGGTCGACGACGCGATGGCCCTGCTGTCCGGGGGCCTGCTGCGCGACGGCACGCCGAACGCGCCCTTCGAGGACATGTGCGCGGCCCTGACGGCGGTCCTGGAACGGGCCGCCCGGGTCCGCCCGGTCGTGCTGGTGCTGGACGACTGGCACGCGGCGGCCCCGCTGCTGGTCCGCACGGTGCACCGGCTGACGGACGGCTCGGGGTGCGCGGGGGTGCTGGTGCTCTGTGCCGGGCGGCCGGACGGCCCCGACGAGGGGGACGCGGGGGACGAACCCCCCGCCGGTGCGGGGCGACTTCAGCTGACCGGGCTGCCGTACGAGGAGGCGGCGCGGCTCGCCGCCGGTCTCGCCGGTCCGGACGGCGGGCCGGCCCCGGTGGACGACCGGCTGCTGGCACGGGCCGGGGGCAATCCGCTCTACCTGGAACAGCTCCTGATCGGCGACCGGGCGGACCCGGCGGCCGCCTCCCGCCCGGGGAGCCCCACCTCCGGCGAGGATCTGCCGCCCACGCTCCAGGCCCTGCTGGGCGCCCGCATCGGGGCCCTGGCCAGGGCCGAGCGCGGGGTGGTGGATCTGGCCGCCGTGATCGGCCGGGAGTTCACCGCACCGGAACTGGTCCGGCTGGAGCTGTCCGTGCTCGCCGGGGAGGGCCACGGGGCCGGGCAGCTCGCCGGGACGACCGGCGGGGCCGCCCCGGAGCACCGGCGCCGCGTCGATGAGGCGTTGGCGGTGCTGGGCCGCCGCCGGCTGGTGGAGTCGGGGCCGCCGGGGGGCCGCGAGGAGGCGGCCTACCGGTTCAGCAGCGGGCTGGTGCACGAGGTCGCGTACGCCTCGCTGTCCAAGCGGGCCAAGGCCGAACGCCATGCCTGGGCGGCGGGGCTGCCCAGTGTGCTGCGCAGCGGCGACGGCGCGGTCGGCGGCCATCTGGAGCGCGCCTACCGCTACCGCGCCGAACTGGGCCTGCTGGACGCATCGGCCGGGCGGCTGCGCGACCGGGCCGCCGCCGCGCTGGGCCGGGCCGGGGCGCAGGCCGCCGCCCGGTCCGACCTGCACTGGGCGCACGGCCTGCTGGAACGGGCGGTGGACCTGTGCCCCGGGGACCCCGCGGCGACGCGGCGGCTCGGTGAGGTACGGGTGGCGCTGGGCCGCACCGGCGAGGGGGCCGAACTGCTGCGCCGGGTACGGGACACCGGGTCCGACACGGTGGAGGCCGCGCATGCCCGCCTCGCGCTCGCGGTGCTGGACCCGGGCGGTGCGGGGCCCGGCCCCGCCGCCGTGGCCCGTACCGTGCTCCCGGTGTTCGAGGCGGCCGGGGACTCGACCGGCCGGGCGCGGGCCCATCTGCGGCTCGCCCAGCAGTTCCAGCGGTCCGGGCGGCACGAGGAGGCGGAGCGGGACCAGGCGCGGGCCCTGGAGCACGCCGTGCTGGCCGGGGCGGAGCCGGAGCGGGCCGGGGCGCTCGGCGCGATCGGCATCTCACTGTGGCGCGGGCCGGTTCCGGTGCCCACCGCGGTGATCCGCTGCCGGACGCTGCTGGCGGCGCACGGTGCGGGCCGGCCCACGGTCCGGGTCACCCTCAACTGCCCGCTGGCGGTGCTGTACGCCCTCCAGGGCCGGCCCGAGGAGGCGCAGGGCTGCCTGGCCGAGGCGGAGCGCCTGGCCGGGAAGCTGGGGTTCGCCGAGGCGGAGGTCTTCCTCCCGGTGTTCCGGGCGACGGTGGAGGCGCTGCTCGGCCGGAGCGCCGCCGCACTGGAGCTGCTGGGCCGGGCGGACGCGGCGGCCCGGCGCACGGGGGCGGCCGGGATGCGGACGGCGGTGGCGCTGGACGCGGCCCGCCTGGAGCTGGACGAGGGCCGGGAGGACCGGGCGGCCGCCCGGCTGGCGGGCGTCGGCGACACGTCGGGGCTGAGCCATGCGGACGCGGTGGACCTGGCGGGGCTGCGGGCCCGGCTGACGGCACGGCTCCACCCCGACGAGGCGGCCGGGCACGCGGACCGGGCGGTCCGGGCCTCGCTGCTCACCGATTCCCCGCTGGTGCAGGCGACGGCCGAGCTGGACCGCGCGCACACGCTCGCCGCCCTGGGGCGGCGGCTGGAGGCCGGGGCCTCGGCCCGGTCGGCCGGAGCGCACTTCGCGGGCAAGGGGCATCTGCCGGGGGTGCGCCGGGTCTCCGGGTTCCTCGCGCATCCGCCCCGGCCCATGGCCACGACGAGGGAGAGGAGCTGACCGATGACGACCACGGATTCGGAACGGACACGTACGGCGCCGGGGCAGGGGCTGACGTGGAGTCTGCGCGGGCGCGGCCCGGGGGACGTACCGGTGCTGGCGGACACCGGACCGCCGGGCGGACTCCCCGCCGGGCCCGCCACCGGACGCGGCGTACGCGTGTGCGTGGTGGACTCGGGCGTGGAGCGGGACCATCCGCTGATCGGCCCGCTGGCCGGTTCCTGGGTGGTCGTCAAGGACGGGGCGAGCGGGGAGATCACGGTCGAGCCGACGACCACCGGCGACACCTGCGGGCACGGCACCGCGTGCGCGGGCATCGTCCGCCGGACCGCCCCGGACTGCGAGATCCACAGTGTGCGGGTGCTCGGGGAACGGTTCTCCGGCACCGGCGACGTCCTGATGGCCGGGCTGCGCTGGGCGGTGGAGCAGCGCTTCGACGTGGTGAACCTCAGCCTGTCGACGACCCGCACCCGGTTCGCGCAGGAGCTGCACCACCTGGCCGACAGCGCCTACTTCGCCCGTACGGTGATCGTCGCCTCGGCGCACAACACCCCGGTGGAGAGCTTCCCCTGGCGGTTCGCTTCGGTGATCTCGGTGGGCAGCCACCAGGAGGACGATCCCGAACTGCACCTGTACAACCCGGATCCCCCGGTGGAGTTCTTCGGGCCGGGCCAGAACGTGACCGTGCCGTGGCTGGGCGGCCGGACGATCCGCACCACGGGGAACAGCTTCGCCACCCCGTACGTCGCCGGGCTCTGCGCCCGCGTCCTGTCCGCGCATCCGCGGATGACGGCCTTCCAGCTCAAGAACGCCCTCTATCTGTCCGCGGCCAACGTGCGTCAGGCGCCGCATCCTTCCACTCCGGCAGGAGATACCCGTGATGACTCCGAGAACTGATTCCGCCGCCCCCTTCGCATCCACCCCTTTCTCCCCCACCCCCGCCTCCCCCGTCTCCCCCGGCACGGTCGCCGACGCGCCGCGCAGCGAGCTGCTCCAGTCGGTGGTCGACGTGGCCCGCGCCATCTTCGGGGCCGAGGCCAGTTCGGTCTTCCTGCTCGACGAGGAGGCGGACGAGCTGGTCTTCCAGGCCGTGTCCGGGCAGGGCGAGGAGTTCCTCGTGGGCCGCCGGTTCCCGGCCGGGCGCGGGATCGCCGGGTGGGTGGCGACCTCGGGCGAGCCGATGGTGGTGGACGACCTGAGCGCCGATCCGTCCTTCGACCGCTCGCTCGCGGAGTCGACCGCGTATGTCCCGAACGCCCTGATGGCGGCCCCGCTCATCAGCGATGCCCGGGTCCTCGGCGTCCTGGAGGTGCTGGATCCCTCCCCGCAGGCCCGGTCGGGCGTCCGGGAGCTGGACCTGCTCGCGATGTTCGCCCGGCAGGCAGCCGCCGCCCTGCGGGTGATCACCCCGGAGCGGGTGCGGGAGGCCGAGCATCGCGCGGTGTTCGCCGGCGGCGCGCTGGAGGGTGAGCGTCGCGAGGACGCGCTGAAGCTGCTGGGTAGCCTGGAGCGGCTGCTGCGGGGCGTCGGCTGAGGAGGCGCCGGAGCCCGGGAGTAGCCACCGGCCCGGCGGGCAGAAGCGGGGCATCGGCACCAAGGTAAGGACACACACGATGAAACTCGCTTTCTCCACCCTCGGAGTGCCGGGTACGCCGATCGCCGAGGTCGTCCGGCTCGCCGCCGACCACGGGTACCAGGGAGTGGAGCTGCGGGTCCACCCCGAGGAGCCGGTGCATCTGGGGCTCTCCTCGCTGGAACGGGCCGATGTGGTCGAGGCGTTCAAGGCGGGCGGGGTGGAGATCCTGGCCCTGGCCGGTTATGTGCGGGTGGCCGCCGAGGGGGACGACGAACCGGTCCTGGCGGAACTGGCCGAGTTGGTGAAGCTCGCCCGCGATCTCGGCGCGTCCGCTGTCCGGGTGTTCCCGGGCGGCGGCGACCAGGAGCCGGCGGCGGCCGACGCTACGGCCGCCCGGCGGCTGGGGGCCGCCGCCCCGGCCGCCGCCGACATGGGCGTGAACATCCTGCTGGAGACCCATGACTCGCACCGCGCGGGGCTCGACGCCGCCCGGGTCGTCGCGACGGTCGGGCATCTGCGGGTCGGCGCGATCTGGGACGTGCTGCACACCTGGCTCGCGGGTGAGGAGCCGGCCGCCAGCCATGCGGTGCTCGCACCGCATCTGGGATACGTCCAGGTGAAGGACGTCGCGTCGGCCGACGACCTCACGCCGCTGGCGCTGGGCGCCGGGGTGCTTCCGCTGGCGGACTGTCTGGACGGGCTGGATCCGGACGCGTGGGTGTGCTGGGAGTACGAGAAGCGCTGGCACCCGGGGGCGGCTGAACTGCCGGGCCTGCTGGACGCGGGGCGCGCGTACCTGCTACGGCTCGGGGCGCCGAAGCAGTAGCCGAAACGGTGGCGGCGGGGCCGGGTGCGGGGCGGCCACCGGGTCCGCGTCGGGGTCCATCCGTTCGCGTGCGGGGGGCGCCGTGGACGGCCCGGACCCTTGACTGGAAGTTATTTTCCCTATAGTCGTACTCACTTGGAAGTTTCTTTCACCCCGGGAAGGAGCTCACGTGCCCCACCGCCCCTCACGACGCACCGTCCTCACGGCTGCCGCAACCGCCGCGGCAGCGGCGGCCACCGGCGTCCTCGCCACCCCCTCCGCCGCCTCCCCGCACTCCACGGACGCCTTCACCGACCACCGGCTGCGGCGGATCATCGCCGGGATGAGCCTGGAGGAGAAGGTCGGCCAGCTCTTCGTCATGCGGGTCTACGGGCACTCCGCGACCGCCCCCGACCAGGCCGACATCGACGCGAACCTCGAGGAGATCGGGGTTCGCACCGCCGCCGAGCTGATCTCCACGTACCACGTCGGCGGCATCATCTACTTCACCTGGGCGCACAACACCCGCGACCCGCACCAGATCGCCGACCTCTCCAACGGCCTCCAACGCGCCGCGCTCGCCGGGCGCTCCCGGCTTCCGCTGCTGGTCTCCACCGACCAGGAGCACGGCATCGTCTGCCGGGTCGGCGAACCGGCCACCCTGCTGCCGGGCGCGATGGCCCTGGGCGCGGGCGGCTCACGCTCCGACACCCGCCGGGCGGCCTGGATCGCCGGCGCCGAACTGGCCGCGCTCGGCATCAACCAGAACTATGCGCCGGACGCCGACGTCAACGTCAACCCGGCCAACCCGGTCATCGGCGTACGGTCCTTCGGCTCCGACCCCGACGCGGTGGCCGGCCTGGTCGCGGAGCAGGTGAAGGGCTATCAGGGCGCGGGCATCGCCTCGACCGCCAAGCACTTCCCCGGGCACGGCGACACCAGCACCGACAGCCACACCGGACTGCCCGTCATCAACCACACCCGCGCGCAGTGGGAGGAGCTGGACGCCCCGCCGTTCCGCGCCGCGATCCGGGCCCGCATCGACTCGATCATGACCGCGCACATCGTGGTCCCCGCACTCGACCCGTCCGAGGACCCGGCCACGCTCTCCCGGCCGATCCTCACCGGCATCCTCCGCGAGGAGCTGGGCTACGACGGGGTGGTGGTCACCGACTCGCTCGGCATGGAGGGGGTGCGCACGAAGTACGGCGACGACCGCGTGCCGGTCCTCGCCCTGCTGGCGGGCGTGGACCAGCTGCTGAACCCGCCGAACCTCTCCGTCGCCTGGAACGCCGTGCTGGAGGCGGTGCGGGGCGGCGAGATCAGTGAGGCGAGGATCGACGAATCCCTCCTGCGGATCCTGCGGCTGAAGAGCGGCCTCGGCCTGTTCCGGGACCCGTTCGTCAGCCACCGGGGCGTGGAGCGCACGGTCGGCAGCCGCGCGCACCGGGCCGCCGCCGACCGGATCGCCGAGCGCACGACGACCCTGCTCGCCGACCCGGGCGCGCTGCTGCCGCTCTCCCGCCGCACCCACCGCAAGCTGCTGGTGGTGGGAGCCGACCCGGCGTCGCCCTCCGGGACGACGGGCCCGCCGACCAGCACCCTGGCCAACGCCTTCGGGGAACTGGGCTTCACCGCACGGGCGTTGTCCACGGGCACGGCCCCGGACCAGGCGAAGATCGCCGAAGCGGTGGCCGCCGCCGAGGGCCGGGACGCGGTGGTCGTGGCGACGTACAACGTCACGGCGAGCAGCTCGCAGCGCACGCTCGTCACCGCCCTGGCAGCGACCGGGATCCCGGTGGTCACCGTCGCCGTCCGCAACCCGTACGACGTCGCCCACCTCACCGGCACCGGAGTCGCGGCGAGCCTCGCCGCGTACTCCTGGACCGACGTCGAACTGCGCGCCGCGGCCCGGGTGATCGCGGGCCGCGCCGATCCGGAGGGCAGCCTCCCGGTTCCGGTGCAGCGCGCGGACGACCCGACGCAGGTGCTGTATCCGGTGGGCCACGGGCTGTCGTACTAGCCCTACGGCGACCGGACGGCCCCGGCATCCGGCCGCGGACGCAAAGCACCCCGCGCACCTGGCGTGGCCCCGCTCCGGCGGGCCGCGCCGGGTGTACGTCTTGACGGACGTATCGGGGGTTCTTCATGGATGAGCACGCTTCCCCGGGGGCCCGGCGTCGCCGGCCGGTTCCGCCGCCGGTCCGGGTCGTGGCCCGGGTCGCCCTCCTGGCCGTGACCGTGACCATGGCCGCGCTCCTGCTGACGGCCTGCCGGGTCCCGGACGGGGCCGCCACCGACGGCCGGGGGCCCGTCCCCGCCTCGCCCGGCCCGTCTCCGTACGGGGTGGTGTTCCTCGGCCCCGGCGACTGCAGTTCGCGGGGCCCGGAGATCCGGGAGGTGTTCTGCCGCAGCGAGAAGGCCGCGGCCTCCGTCCTCGCCCGGCACCTCGGCACCCCGTCGTCGGGCCCGCCCTGCCCGGAGGCGACGGACTTCGTCCTGCATGTCTCCGAGACGGGGACCGGGGCCCGTTCCCGGCTCACCACCGGCTACGCCTGCATGCGGAACCTGGAGCCCCCGCATCCGGGCGACCCGGGGCAGGGCGGCGGCCCGCTGACCGTGGTCGGGGACTGCGTCACGGCCTCCCGCGCGGGCCAGGTCACGGAGACCGCCTGTGCGGACACGGGCGGCCGCGCCCCGCGCTACCGGGTGGAGTCGGCAGTGCAGCGGCGGGGACAGTGCCCCGGCAGCACGGACCTGTTCGTCGCCCTGGGCGGGGACAGGCCGGTGGGCTGCGCCCGCCGGTCACCGGGAACGTGACCGAAAGGCGCAGCCCACGGGAGATGCCGCGGCCGGCACCAGGTGACCGCTACGGGCGCAGGGTGGCCTCGTCGCGCTCGATCTCGCCGTTGCGCTGGTCCAGCTTCGTGTCGAACTTCGCCAGCGGCTTCGCCTTCGACGGGTCCGACTCGACGGCCGCCGGGGCGACGCCCGCCCAGCGCAGGATCGCGGCGGTGGCCTTCGCCTTCTGCTCGTCGGGGAGACCGGAGACCTTCGCTCCGTGGTTGCCGCCGGGCACGGTGTAGACGGCGCTGTCCTTCGCGCCGCGCCCGAGGCGGAAGGGCTCCGCGCTCCACGGGTCGTTCTCGCCGTTGACGTACATCATCTGCCGGGCGTTGTGCTTGACCCAGCGGTCGACGTCCCGCATCGCGCCCCGGTCGAAGGTCATCGGGATGGAGCGGGGCACGAAGTTGCGCGGGGGCTGGTAGCCGTAGCGGCTCAGCTTGCCGATCCAGGGCTGCTTGATGTCCGGCGACCCGAGCTGGGTGCCCGCCTGGTAGTAGTACGGGGTGTACGCCTCCAGGCCCTGGTCGGCGTAGGCCGAGAAGCCGGAGATGGCGTCGACGGAGTTCCAGATGTCGTCGTCGGTGGCCTTCTTGGCGTCGGCCGGGAGGTCCGCGCAGTCGGCGAGCAGGCTGTACTGCCAGAACGCCCAGCCGTAGTCCAGGACCGTGGCCTCGTAGGCGCGGTCGAGGGAGCCGATGGTGGTGAAGGTCCAGCCGTTGGCGGTGGCCTGCTCCCGGTACTTCTTCTGGAGCGGGGCCCGGCGGATCAGCGCCTCGCGCTGCACGCCGGCCAGCTGGTCGCGGCACTCCTTGGTGCCGACCTTGCGGAAGAACCGGTCGTACGCCGAGTCCTCGTCGTTGACGACGTCGTTGGGCGCGACGTAGGCGACGACGCCGTCCATGTCCTTCGGGTGGAAGCGCTCGAAGTACGTGGCGGTCATGCCGCCCTTGGACCCGCCGGTGGCCAGCCACTTCTTGTCGTAGATCTTCTTCAGCGCCGTGAACACCCGGTGCTGGTCGTCGGCCGCCTGCCGGATGTCCAGCTTGGACCAGTCGGCCGGGGCCGGCCGGGACGGGGTGAAGTAGCGGTACTCCAGCGAGACCTGGTTGCCGTCGATGATCTGCGTCGGCTCGCTGCGGCTGGGGTTCGTGGAGACGCCGTAGCCGCTGGTGAAGAAGACCGTCGGGCGGCTCACGTCCTTGTGCAGCAGGGTCAGGCGCTGCTGGAACGTGCCCTTGGACGGGCGCCGGTGGTCGACCGGCTGGGTGTAGTTGAGGACGAAGTAGCGGTAACCCGCGTAGGGCTTCTCCTCGATCAGACTCATGCCCGGGATGGCCAGGATGCGGTCCTTGATGTCCTCGTTGCTCGCTTCGCTGCCGACGGCAACGCCGCTGCTCCGCTTCGCGGCCGGCTCCGCGGCGGTGGCCGCACCGGCCGAGGCCCCCGAGGCTCCGACCGTGCCTATGAGCACGGCGAGCGAGAGAACCCCTGTGAGTGACTTGCGCATGCACTCTCCCCTTGATTCACAACAGTCGCCGTGAACTTATCGGGGCAACACACGCCACGCCAGACCCGATTGTCCGTGTCAACCGGGAATGTCAGCAGAGAATCCATCCGGTGGAGACGGACTTCTTGCCGATCGCGCCGGTGGCCCGGACGCAGCGGTTCAGCGCGTTGACCGTGACCGGCCCGGCCATCTTGGTGTACGAACCCTTGTCGGAGACGGCGCGACCGCCGCGCGGCTGGAGCGTGACGCTCATCGTCCGCCGCTTGCCGGGCTTCTTGGCGACGGTGACGGCGCAGGCGTGGGCGCGGCTCTTGTAGACGCGCAGCTCTCCCGTGGAGAACCCGACCGTCTTCGCCGGGCGGCCGGAGCAGGCGGCGGCCGCCTGTGCGGTGCCGGGGGCGCCGAGCAGGGGGACGAGGCCGGCCAGCAGGGGCAGGAGGAGAAGGCGGACCAGCAGCGCCCGCTTCCTCGACACCGTGGCCCTCTCCGGTCCCTCCGACCGCTCCGGCCCCTCCGACCTCACCGATCGCGCCGGTTCCGCAGCTCTGTCGAACACCTTCGCCCCCACCTGACGTCTGTACGCACCCGTGCGTCCCTGGCTACGACGCAGCAGACCCGTGAGAGGTTGCGCCGCCCCGGACCCGGTGGCCCCTCAGACGCCCGCGGGCTCGTCCTCCCCTATGCCCTCGCCGATGAAGGTGCGCCACAGCCGGGCGTACCGCCCGTTGCGGGCGAGCAGCTCGTCGTGCGTGCCGTCCTCGACGACCCGCCCGTGGTCCATGACCACGACGCGGTCGGCGCGGGCGGCGGTGGTCAGCCGGTGGGCCACCACCAGCGTGGTGCGGCGGCCGGTGAGCCGGTCGGTGGCCTGGTTGACCAGGGCCTCGGTGGCGAGGTCCAGGGCGGCGGTGGCCTCGTCCAGGAGCAGCACGTCCGGGTCGACGAGCTCGGCGCGGGCCAGCGCGATGAGCTGGCGCTGTCCGGCCGAGAGGTTGCGGCCGCGCTCGGCGACCTCGTGGAGGTAGCCGTCCTCCAGCGTGGCGATCATCTCGTGCGCGCCGACCGCGCGGGCGGCGGCCTCCACCCGGGCGTCGGTGGCGTCGGGCAGCCCGTAGGCGATGGCGTCGCGGACCGTGCCGGCGAAGAGGTACGCCTCCTGCGGGACGACGCCGAGGCGGTGCCGGTAGGCGGTCATGTCCAGGGTGCGCAGGTCGGCGCCGTCGGCGGTGACCCGGCCGCCCGTCGGGTCGTAGTACCGGGCGACGAGCTTGACCAGGGTCGACTTCCCGGCCCCCGTCTCCCCGACGAACGCCACCGTCTGGCCGGCCGGGATGCGCAGGTCGACGCCGGTCAGGGCCTCCTCGTCGGAGCCGTACGCGAAGGAGACGTCCTCGAACGCGATCTCGCCGCGCAGCGAGAGCACGTCGAGCGGCTCGTCCGGGTCGGCGGTGGAGGTGGGCTCGCGCAGCAGCTCCTGGATGCGGCCGAGGGAGACGGTGGCCTGCTGGTAGCCGTCGAAGACCTGGGAGAGCTGCTGGACGGGGGCGAAGAACAGGTCGATGTAGAGGAGGTAGGCGACCAGGGCCCCTGTGGTCAGCGTGCCGTTGTCGATCCGGCCGGCGCCGACGATCATGACAGCGGCGGCGGCGACGGACGCCAGCAGCTGGACGAACGGGAAGTAGACGGAGATCAGCCACTGGCCGCGTACCCGGGCCTGGCGGTAGTGGTCGCTGCGCTCGGCGAAGCGGGCGGCCCCGTCGTGCTCCCGGCCGAAGGCCTGCACGATGCGGAGGCCGGAGACGGACTCCTGGAGGTCGGCGTTGACGACGCCGATGCGCGTCCGGGCCAGTTCGTACGCCTTGACGCTGCTGCGCCGGAAGAAGAAGGTCCCGATGATCAGCACGGGCAGGGTGGCGAAGACGACCAGGGCGAGCTGGATGTCCAGGACGAGCAGCGCGACCATGATGCCGAAGAAGGTGACCACGGAGACGAAGGCGGTGACGAGCCCGGTCTGGAGGAACGTGGACAGCGCGTCCACGTCCGTCGTCATCCGGGTCATGATCCGGCCGGTCAGCTCGCGCTCGTAGTAGTCGAGGCCGAGGCGCTGCAGCTGGGCGAAGATCTTCAGGCGGAGCGAGTAGAGCACCCGCTCGCCGGTCCGGCCGGTCATCCGGATCTCGCCGGTCTGGGCCACCCACTGGACGAGCACGACCACGAGCGCGATCGCCGAGGCGGCCCACACCGCGCCGATCGAGACCTGGGTGACGCCCTCGTCGATGCCGTGCCGGATCAGGACCGGCAGCAGCAGGCCCATGCCCGCGTCCACGGCGACGAGCCCGAGGCTGATCAGCAGGGCCGCGCCGAAGCCGCGCAGCAGCCGGCGCAGCCCGTAGGAGTCCTCCGCCCGCACGGCGGCGGCCTCGTCGACCTCGGGGATGTCCGTGGCGGGTGGCAGGGCCTCGACCTGGGCGAGCAGTTCGGGCGTCGCGGGCATCCCGGCGAGCGTGGTGTCCCGCTCCTCCTCCTCGCGGATCCACAGCTCGGGGGTGATGCCGCGCTCCGCGTCGAACTCGGCGTCCAGCTCCTCCTGGAGGGCGCGGTCGCCCTCGGGGTCGGCCTCGGTGCGCAGCGGCCGGTGGCCGGGCGAGGTGCCGCCGAGTTCGTCGGGGTCGGTGAGCAGGCGGCGGTAGAGCGCGGAGGTGCGCTCCAGCTCCTGGTGGGTGCCGACCGCGGCGAGCTTCCCGCCGTCCAGGACGGCGATGCGGTCGGCGAGCTGGAGGGTGGAGCGGCGGTGCGCGATGAGCAGGGTGGTGCGGCCCGCCATCACCTGTCGGAGGGCCTCGTGGATCTCGTGCTCGACGCGGGCGTCGACGGCGGACGTCGCGTCGTCGAGGAGGAGGAGCCGGGGGTCGGTAAGGATGGCGCGGGCGAGGGCGACCCGCTGGCGCTGGCCGCCGGAGAGGGTGAGCCCGTGCTCGCCGACGGTGGTGTCGTACCCCTGGGGGAGTTCGGTGATGAACCGGTCGGCCTGGGCGGCGCGGGCGGCCTGTTCGATCTGCTCCTGGGTGGCGCCGGGGAAGCCGTAGGCGATGTTGGCGCGGATGGTGTCGGAGAACAGGAAGCTGTCCTCGGGGACGAGCCCGATGGCCGAGCGCAGGGATGCCTGGGTGAGCTCGCGGACGTCGTGGCCACCGATCAGGACGGCCCCGTGGGACACGTCGTAGAAGCGGGGCAGCAGGAGGGAGACGGTGGACTTGCCACTGCCGGAGGCGCCGACGACGGCGACGGTCTCGCCGGGTTCGACGGTGAGCGAGAAGCCGTCCAGGACCGGCCGCTCCTCGTCGTACCCGAACCGCACGTCGTCGAACTCGATGCCGGCCGGGGCGTCGGCGGGCAGCTCCTTGGTGCCGTCGCGCAGGGAGGGCTCGGTGTCGATGAGCTCCAGGACCCGCTCCACACCGGCGCGGGCCTGCTGGCCGACGGTGAGGACCATGGCGAGCATCCGGACCGGGCCGACGAGCTGCGCGAGGTAGGTGGAGAAGGCGACGAACGTGCCGAGGGTGATCTCGCCCCGGGTCGCCAGCCAGCCGCCGAGGGCGAGCATGGCGACCTGGCCGAGCGCGGGCACGGCCTGGAGGGCGGGGGTGTAGCGGGAGTTCAGCCGGATGGTGCGCAGCCGCCCGGCGAACAGCCGGCGGCCGACCTCGCGGAGCTTTCCGGTCTCCTGGTCCTCCTGCCCGAAGCCCTTGACGACCCGGACCCCGGAGACGGCCCCGTCGACGACTCCGGCGACGGCGGCGGCCTGGCTCTGGGCGTACCAGGTGGCGGGGAAGAGCCGGGTGCGGGAGCGGCGGGCGATGAACCAGAGGGCGGGGGCGACGGCGAGGGCGACGAGGGTCAGGGGCAGCGAGAGCCACGCCATGATCACCAGGGAGATGAGGAAGAGCAGCACGTTCCCGATGGTCATCGGGAGCATGAACAGCAGCCCCTGGATCAGCTGGAGGTCGCTGGTGGCCCGGCCGACGACCTGCCCGGTGGACAGCTCGTCCTGACGCTTCCCGTCGAGCCGGGTGATCGTCGCGTACATGTCCGTACGCAGGTCGTGCTGGACGTCCAGGGCGAGCCGACCGCCGTAGTACCGGCGGATGTAGGTGGCTATGTAGACGAGGACGGCCGCGCCGATGAGCAGTCCGGTCCAGACGGCGAGGGAGCGGGTGTGGTCGGTGACCACGTCGTCGATGATCACCTTGGTGATGAGCGGGACGAGGGCCATCACGGCCATCCCGGCGAGCGACGAGCCGAGAGCGAGCACGACGTTGCGCCGGTACCGCCACGCGTACCCGGTCAGTCGCCGACCCCACCCCTGTTGCTCTGCGCCCGTCACGCGTTGCCTCCCTCTCACCCCGTGTGCTCGTGTCCGGTCACCCGGATCGCGAGCCTGCTCTACCGGAAGGCACCAACATCGCGGGGAGCGGATTTCATCCCTCCGCAACAAACGGGGCGGCAAACGGGGCCGATGGTCGGGGGTGGGCGGGGCCGGGGTCCTAGGTCCCCGGCCCCGCACCGCCTCCCGGGGCGGGCCCGCTACAGATGCGTCGGCTCGAACATCCGCAGCAGCGCCGGAAGCACGACGACGGACGGCCCGGGGGCCGCCAGGGCCTTGCCGAGGTCCGCGGCGAGAGACTCCGGTGTCGTCCGGACGGCCGGCACGCCGAAGGACTCGGCGAGCGCGACGAAGTCCGGGCGGGACAGCTCGGTGGCGGTGGCCTCGCCGAAGGCGCCCGTCATGTACTCGCGCAGGATGCCGTAGCCGCCGTCGTCGACGATCAGCCAGGTCAGCGGCAGGTCGTACTGGCGCGCGGTGGCCAGCTCCGCGATGGAGTACATCGCGCCGCCGTCTCCGGAGACCGCGAGCACGGGCTTCGTCGGGTCGGCGGCGGCCGCGCCGATGGCCGCCGGGAAGCCGTAGCCGAGACCGCCCGCGCCCTGGGCGGAGTGCATGGTGTTGGGGCGGCGCGCGTCGAAGGCGGACCAGGCCCAGTACGCCAGGATCGTCATGTCCCAGAAGCTGGGCGCGGCGTCGGGCAGCGCCTCGCGGACGGCGGCGAGGACCTGCTGCTCCAGGGTGAGCTCCTGGGCCTCGATCCGGACCCGTACCTTCTCCAGCACCGTCGCCACCCGCTCCGCGGCACCGGCGTCCGCCCGGGGCTCGACGGCCTCCAGGAGGTCGGACAGGGCTTCGCGGGCGTCGGAGTGGATGCCCAGGGCCGGGTGGTTCGACTCCAGCTTCCCGGCGTCCGCCTCGATCTGGATCACCCGGCCGCGCGGGCGGAAGGTGTGGTAGTTCGAGGAGAGTTCGCCGAGTCCCGAGCCGACGACGAGCAGGACGTCCGCGTCCTCCAGGAAGTCGGTGGTGTGCCGGTCCTCCAGCCAGGAGCGCAGCGACAGCGGGTGCTCCCAGGGGAACGCGCCCTTGCCGCCGAAGGTGGTGACGACCGGGGCGTCGAGCTTCTCGGCCAGCGCGCGCAGCTTGCCGGACGCGTCGGAGCGGACGACTCCGCCACCCGCGATGATCACCGGGCGTTCGGCGTTCGTCAGCAGGTGGGCGGCGGCGACCGTCAGCTCGGGGCGCGGGTAGAGCTCGCGCGGGGTGGCGTCCATGGCGCTGACGACCGGCAGGGTCGTCCCGGCGAGCAGCACGTCCTGCGGGATCTCCACCCAGACCGGCCCGTGCGGGGCGGTCAGCGCGGACTCCCAGGCGGCGGCGATCGCGGAGGGGATCTGCGAGGCGGAACGCACGGTGTGGACGGACTTCACGATGTCGCGGACGGAGGCCTGCTGGTCGCGCAGCTCGTGCAGATAGCCGTGCCGCCCGCCGCCGAGCCCCGCGGTGGGGATCTGGCTCGAGATGGCGAGGACGGGCGCGGAGGCGGCGGCCGCCTCCTGGAGCGCGGCGAGCGAGGTCAGCGCCCCGGGCCCGGTGGACAGGAGCAGCGGCGCGACCTCCCCCGTGATCCGGCCGTACGCGTCGGCGGCGAAGCCCGCGTTGTTCTCCACGCGGAGTCCGACGTACGAGAGGGAGGAGCGGCGCAGCGCGTCGAACACGCCGAGCGCGTGCTGGCCGGGCAGCCCGAAGACGGTGGTCGCGCCGAGACCCTGGAGGGACTCGACGACGAGGTCGCCGCCGTTGCGGCCGGCCGGCGGATTCAGGACGGCGGCGGCCTGGGCGGCGGTGAGCTGCGGCCGGTCGTCGTGGTCGTGGCTCACTTGGCGTCCTTGGCTTCCTTGATGTCCTTCTGCGCGGCGATCTGGCGGGACATGATCGTCGTCAGCTCGTACGCGGCGTGCGAGGCGGCCACGGAGGTGATCTCGGCGTGGTCGTACGCGGGGGCGACCTCGACCAGGTCGGCGGAGACCAGGTGGCAGGAGGCGAGCCCGCGCAGGATCTCCAGCAGCTCGCGGGAGGTGAGGCCGCCGGCCTCGGGGGTACCGGTGCCGGGGGCGTGCGCGGGATCGAGCACGTCGATGTCGATGGAGATGTAGAGCGGCCGGTCCCCGATGCGCTGGCGCAGCTGGTCGGCGATCTCGTCGACGCCGCGCCGCATGACGTCGGCGGAGGTGACGATGCCGAAGCCCATCTTCTCGTCGTCGGTCAGGTCCTGCTTGCCGTAGAGCGGGCCGCGGGTACCGACGTGGGAGAGGGCGGAGGTGTCGAGGATGCCCTCCTCGACGGCCCGGCGGAACGGGGTGCCGTGGGTGTACTCGGCGCCGAAGTAGGTGTCCCAGGTGTCCAGGTGCGCGTCGAAGTGGAGCAGGGCGACGGGCCCGTGCTGCTTGGCGACGGAGCGCAGGAGCGGCAGGGCGATGGTGTGGTCGCCGCCGAGCGTCATCAGGCGTGCGCCGGTGCCCAGCAGCTCGTCGGCCGCGCCCTCGATGGTCTCGACGGCCTCGTTGATGTTGAACGGGTTCGCCGCGATGTCCCCGGCGTCGGCGACCTGCGCGAGGGCGAACGGGGAGGCGTCCTGGGCCGGGTTGTACGGCCGCAGCAGCCGGGACGCCTCACGGATCGCGTTGCCGCCGAAGCGGGCGCCGGGCCGGTAGGAGACCCCGCTGTCGAAGGGCACGCCGACCACAGCGACGTCGGTGCGGCCGACCTCGTCGAGCCGGGGCAGCCGGGCGAAGGTCGCGGGCCCGGCGTACCGCGGGACGCGGGAGGAGTCGATGGGGCCGCGCGGCGATTCGGTGCTGCTCATGGGGGGTGTGCCTTTCCTTCGGGTTTCCTACGGTGTCAAGTGTGCGGGGTGCGGTGGGCGGTGTGCGGTGGGGGCCGTGGTCGTCCGGCAGCCGCCCCACCCAACCGCCGGGCAGGCTACGGCGGCCGGCCGAACCAGGCCTGTCCGGCGCTTGAGGACATCTTTGGGCCCGGCCAAATCAAGCCCGCCCGGCCAACCCCAGCCCGTCCGGCGCTTGAGGACATCCTTGAGGCCAGCCAAATCAAGCCCGCCCGGCGATTGAGGGCGTCTTTGAGGGTGCCCGGGGCCGGCCCGAGGGTTCCGTCCTCAAACGCCGGACGGGCTGGAGACGGCCGGACTGGCTGGAGATGGCCGGACGGGCTGGAGATGGCCGGACGGCCTAGAGGCGGCCGGACGGGCTGGAGGCAGCCGGAACCTCCGCGGCGGCGCCGTCCTCCGGAACCCCCCGCCCAGCCAACCGCTCCCGCCAGGCATCCAGCACCACCGCATCCGTAGCCGGCGTCGCCAACGAGACGACGACGTACACGGCCAGCGACGCCAGCAGCCCGTAGTAGATCGGCTGATTGGCGAGGATCCCGTAGTACGCCATCAGCCCGATCACCGCGACACCCCCGACGCACACCGCAGACAGCGCCCCCGCCGCCGTCCCGCGCCGCCACAGCAGTCCGCCGATGATCGGCACGAGCAGCCCGCCGACCAGCAGGTTGTACGCGACGGTCAGCGCCTCGACCACATCGTTGAGGGCGATGGCGATGAGGATGACGGCGACCCCCATGACCAGGATGAACATCCGGTTTCCCCGGACCTCGTCGTGCGGCTCGTCGCCGCCCCCGCCCCGGCCGACGGCCCCCCGCAGCCGGGACCAGATGTCGTTGTTGGCGACGGTGGCGCAGGCGATCAGCGCACCGGAGGAGGTCGACATGACGGCGGCCAGCGCGGCGGCGAGCACCAGCCCGCGCACACCGACCGGCAGCTCGTCCTTCACGATCGTCGCGAACGCGGCGTCGGCGCTGGCGAGGTTCGGGTACATCACCTTGGCGGCGGTGCCGATGACGGCCCCGGCGATGGCGTAGACGAGACAGTACGTACCGGCGACCGTGCCGCCCCAGCGCGCCGTGGTGTCACTGCGCGCGGTGAACACCCGCTGCCAGATGTCCTGCCCGATGAGCATGCCGAAGGTGTAGATCAGCACGTACGTGAAGATCGTCTCGCCGCCGATGCCGAGCGGATCGAAGTACTCCGTGGGCAGCTGCGCCTTCATCTCGCTGAAGCCGCCGGCCTTGACGACGGCGATCGGCAGCAGGAGCAGCAGCACCCCGATGGTCTTGACGACGAACTGGACCATGTCGGTGAGCGTGATCGACCACATGCCGCCGAGCGTCGAGTACGCGACGACGATGGCGCCGCCGAGGACGATCGCGACGGTGCGGTCCACGTCGAAGAGGACGTCGAAGATGGTGGCGTACGCGATGGTCGAGGTGACCGCGAGCATCAGGGTGTACGCCCACATGACGACGCCGGAGATGATCCCGGCCTTGCCGCCGTAGCGCAGGTCGAGCATCTCGGAGACGGTGTAGACCTTCAGCCGGGCGATCCGCGCGGAGAAGAAGACGGACAGCGCGAGCAGGCCGAGGCCGATGGTGAAGACCATCCACGCGCCGGAGAGTCCGTACTGGTAGCCGAGCCCGACGCCGCCGATGGTCGATGCACCGCCGAGGACGATCGCGGCCATGGTGCCGGAGTACATCCACGGTCCGAGGCGGCGGCCCGCGACCAGGAACTCGCTCTTGGACTTGGCGCGGCGCATGCCCCACCAGCCCATGGCGAGCATGCCGGCCAGGTAGACGACGATCACGGCGTAGTCGACAGCCATGGGCTTCCCTCCGTCTCGCGCAAACAGATGTACGTGCGAGGAAGACGGTAGGTGGCCGAAAGCCGACGCTGAAGTGTACGTTTCCTCCATACTCACCGCGCTGAATGGATGAACCGTCCATGCCGACCTCTCCTGCGGGCGCCACGCCGCCGACCGGCCCCCCGACCCCGCCCATCCCGCTGGGCGAGCTCCTGGCCCGGGAGGACCTGGGCCTGCGCCGGATCGCGGGCCCGGCCGACGCCGAACTGCTCTGGGTGCACACCTCGGAGATGGCCGACCCCTATCCGTACCTGCTCGGCGGCGAGCTGCTGCTGAGCGCGGGGGTGCTGCTGACGGACCCGGACCACTACGTCGGCCGGCTGGTGGAGGCGGGGGCGGCGGCGCTCGGCTTCGGGGTCCGGCCGGTGCACGAGACGGTGCCCCGGGGCCTGATCGAGGCGTGCGACCGCTACGGCCTGCCCCTGCTGGAGGTGCCGCCCGAGACCCCGTTCACGACGATCGCGCGGGCGGTGTGGCGGCTGATGGCCGAGGCGCGCCACCGCGAGCTGCGCCGGGTGACCCGCGCCCAGCAGGCCCTGGCGACGGCGGCGGCCCGCCCCGACCCCGTACCGGCGGTCCTCCACCAGCTCGCGACGCAGCTCGGCGGCCGGGCGGTCCTGCTGACGGCGAGGGGCGAGGAGGTCCACGCGGCGGGCCGCCGCCTGCCCCCGGATGCGGCGGGGGCCCTGACCCGCCTGGCCCGGGTGGTGACCCGCGAACGCCCCGGCTCCCCCGCCTCGGCCACCGACACCCACGGCGACACGCACCTGTCCGCGTACGCACTGGGCGGCGGCGAGGGCCTGGTCCTGGCACTGGCCGCCGGGCGGCGGGAGTCCGGTGACCATACGGTGGCGGGCATCGCGGTGGTCCTGCTGTCGCTCCTGGCCGCCCCCCACCAGGGCGCGGACGCGGCGGGCCGTTCGGCGGCCCTGGTCCGCATGCTCCTGGGCGCCTCCCCCGAAGAGGTGGCCCCGCTCCTCGGCTCCACCGGCCCCTGGACGGTGATCCACGCCCGCCGCACGGACGGCGCCCCGGCGGACGCCCTGACCGCCGGGGCCCTGGGCGCCTCACTGGGCACGGCCCTGGTCGACGCGCGACACGGGGGCGGCGAGACGGTACGGCTGCTGCTGCCGCCGCCGGGCGACGAGGAGGGCCCGGCCGCCGGCGGGAATCAGCTGAACGATGAACACGCGGAGGCGGGTTCACAGCACGGCCCCGCCCAACTCGCCCCGCAGCCCGGCTGGACGCTCGGTGCGTCCGCCCCCACCCCCGTCACCGCTCTCGACGCCGCCGACCACCTGGCCTCCCGCGCCCTGGCCCACGCGCAGGCGACCCGCGCCCCGCTGACGGTGGACGCCCCCGCGAGCGGCCTCGCCGCGCTGGTCCCGCCCGCGCAGGCGGCCGCTCACGCCCGCGCCCTCCTCGCGCCGCTCACCACGCTGCTGGCCGACACCCTGCGCTGCTGGCTCTCCCTCCACGGCAGTTGGGACCGTACGGCGGTGGCCCTCGCCGTGCACCGCAACACCGTGCGCCAACGCATCGGGCGGTGCGGGGAGTTGCTGGGCGTGGACCTGGACGACATGGACGTACGGGCCGAGTTGTGGTTCGCGCTGCGGCAGAGGTGAACGCGGGCGGCCCAAATTCCTTCGCGCCCCCTGCTCCGCGCTGGCTACTGTCCCACCCATGACCTCCTCGCTCGCGCGGCACCGCCTGTCCTCCGCAGACACCGGCCCGGCGCTGCGCGCTCTGGCCGCGTGGACACCGGCCGACGCCCCGGTCGGGGGCCTCCACCCAGGGGACGTGGGCTGGCTGCTGCGCCGCGACGACGCGTCGGTCCACCTCTGGACCGACACCCGGAACGGCGCCGCGTCGCCCGTCGCGGTGGGCTTCCTCGACGGCCCCGTCCTCCGCGTGACCGCCGCGCCCGACGCCGGCCTCGGGGCGCTCGCGGCGGACGCCGAGGACCTGCTCACACCCGGCAACGACTGGTGCGACGGCCTGCCCGTGCCCGGGTGGGAACCCGACACGGAGGAGCCCTGGGTCGTCCTGTCCTGGGCCCCGAGGCCGGTGTCGAGCCGCGCCGAAGCGGTCGGCGAGGCAGGCGCGGCCGATCAGGTGCTGACGCTGGGATCCGCCTTCGAGGGATCGACGTTCGACCTCGACCGCCTGCGCGCGATGCGACAGTCACCGGCGGGCCACCTGGCCGAGGAGAGGCTCGTCCGCACACCCGCCGGGGACCCGGCGGCCGCCGCGATCGGATGGTTCGCGGGGGCGGGCAGGTGCGGACTGCTCGAACCGGTCGGCACCCATCCGGACCATCGCGGCCACGGCTACGGGCGCGACGTCGTCCTGGGCACGTGCGCGGCACTCGCCGACCGGGGCGCGAGCGCGGTGGCCGTCCTGACACCGGCCAGGAACGAGGCGGCGGTGGCGCTCTACCGATCGGCCGGATTCACCGTCGTACGCGAGAACCACGACTGGACACGCCCCGGCCGGGCGTGAACACCGCCCCCTCCCGTCCCAGCCCCCTGGTATGTACTCCACGACCGACCCTCGGTATGTTGCAGTGGCAAAGGGGGATCGCATGGCACGGGATTACGACAGTCAACTGCTGGAATCGGTAGGGGTACGCCGCCGCAGGATGCGAGACGCCCTGCTCTTCGGCGTGGGGCGCGCACGACGCACCGCCGACGAACGGCTCGGGAAGGTATTCGCAGGCATCGCCATCACCGCCGTGCTCTGCGCCGGGTGCGTCGGCTGGTCCTTCCTCCAGCACACGCTGGACCAGCAGAAGGCCGAGCAGGAGAAGCAGCAGCGGCAGGCGCAGCGGTACGAACCTCCGACGCATTCTTACGGCCCGGAGAAGGCCCACTGATCAACCGGCCGAGAAACGACCAAGTGGCCGAAAATTCACCCGTCACACGTTGCAGACGAGATTTCGCCGAACTCGGAAATGCGCCAACCACGCTGCGTACTATGCCTAATTGGCCCGAAATTTCGGAACATCACGATGATAGGTTTCCGTAAGTGGTGAGCACAGCAATGACGTCCCGCTCGGAACTGAGCCGAGTGACCCTGGTCGGTGAGCGACGCCGGGCCGACATCGTGCTGCCCTCGGACACACCCATCGGTCAACTACTGCCGGACATATTGCAGTTACTGGACGACCGCGCAGCTTCGCGGCCGCTGACCCGGCAGTTGATCACCGCCGACGGTTCGGCACTGCCGCACGACAGCACGCTTGCCTCGGCCGGCGTCAGCGACGGCGCGGTGCTACGCCTGGTCAGGATCCACGCGGCTCCGCCCGCCCCGGTGGTCCACGACGTGACGGACCAGGTGGCCGACAGCCTCGACCTGCAGGCCTGGCGCTGGCGTCCGGCCGCGCGCAGGGTCACGGCCGGGGCGTCGACCGTGGCCTTCGCGGTGATCGCCGCCCTGTTGGCCCGGCGTGAATTCCCGCTCGGCACCCTGGCCGTCGCGCTGGCGGTCGCCACCGTCGTCCTTCTGGTGGGCGGCGCGCTGTGCGCCAGGATCGGAACGGGCAACCGCGGCCTGGCGACCGCGCTGCTGTTCGTCTCGGGCGGCCTCGGCGTTCTCACGGCCTGGACCGCCGCCGACGCGTACGACTGGTCGGGCCCGGCCCGGCTCGCCGCGGTGGCGACGGCGGTGGCCCTGGCCCTGCTGCTGCTCGGGTTCTTCTCGCCGCTCGGCCGCGGCGGCCTGATCGGCGCCGGTGCCACCGCCGCCGTCACCGCGGTGTGGGAGGCCGTTGCCGCCGTGGAGCCGGATCCGGCCCGGCTGGGCGCCGTGATGGCGGTGTTCTCCGTGGTGCTGCTCGGCCTGCTGCCCCGGCTCGCGCTGATGGCGTCCGGCCTCACCGCGCTCGACGACCGGCGGTCGGGCGGGGCGTCGGTCAGCCGCCACGAGGTGGCCGACGCACTGGCCGCCACGCACCGCGGTCTCGCCCTCGCCACCGTGGTCACCGCGGCGTCGGCGACGGCGTCGGGCTGGCTCCTCACCCTGACCGCGCGGCCGACCGTGTGGACGGTGCTCCTGCCCTCGCTGGTAGCGGTGGTGCTGCTGTCGAGGGCCCGCGCGTTCCCCCTGGTGGCCGAGATGGTGGCCCTGTTCGCCGCCGCGGCGCTCCTGCTCGTACGGCTCGTGATGCTGTGGATGGAGCAGGCGTCCGGGGGCGCGGGTCCCGTCGTCGTCCTCGGCACGGCAGCGCTGCTGCCCCTGCTCGTCCTGGCGGTGGAACCTCCCGAGCATGTGCGGGTGAGGCTCCGGCGCACCGCCGACCTGATCGAGTCCATCGGCATGGTGGGACTGTTCCCGCTCGCCATCGGTGTGTTCGGCATGTACGGCCAGTTGCTCGACAAGTTCTGACATTCATGCGCGGGCGGCTCCGGTCGGGGCCCCGGAGCGGAGGAGAAGGGCAGACATGCCGAACGCGGACGACTGGCAGGGTGATGTGCTGCGCGATCTGCGGGGAACCCCTTCCCCGCAACGCGCCCAGAGCCAGGGTGCGGCACAGGGCCGCCATCCGGCGCAGGAGCAGCAGTCTCCGCAGGAGCAGCAGGAGCCTCCCCGGGAGCAGCAGCCTCCGCAGGAGCGTACGGATGCGCGGGCGCCGGGCCCGAACTCCCCCGCGTCGCCCGCTCGTTCTCCCACGGCTCCGCCGGCAGCCGCGCGACGGCCCGTCCGCTCCCCCGACTCACGGCCCGTGGTCGACAGCGCGCTGTCCGGTACGGCACGCCGGCCCCGGCAGGGTGAGCCGGCCGCGGCGAGGGTCTCGCGAGCGGTACGCCGGATCGTCTCCTCGTCGGCGGCGCGCGAGGTCGCCGAGATCACCCGCACCGCCGAGCGGATCCAGCAGCCGGTGACGACCGGCAGGCAGATCGCCGTCACCTCTATCCGGGGCGGTGCGGGCAAGACGACGGTGGCCGCCCTGCTCGGCACGGCGTACGCGCACTACCGCCAGGACCCGGTCCTCCTCGTCGAGGCCGATCCGGCGCTCGGCTCCCTCCCCCTGCGTCTCGGCGCGGAGACGCTGCGCTGGACGACGGCCGACCTGGCGGACATCGTGGAACCGCAGATGTCGCTGCTCGACGTCACCGGCTATCTCGTCCAGCTCCCCGACAACGCCTGGCTGCTGCCCGGCAGTCAGGGCCGGATCGGGGCGATGCTGGACACGGCGGCGTACGAGCGGGTGATGGTGGCGCTCCGCCGCTACTTCGGGGTGACGGTGGTCGACTGCGAGACGCTGCCCGCCGAGGTCGCCCGGGTCGCGCTCTCCGCCGCCCAGGCCCGGGTGCTGGCCGCCCCCGCCACACTGGACGGCATCACCAGCACGTACGCGGTCCTCCAGTGGATGCAGGGGCTGCCCCCTCACATGATCGCCGGGACGGTGGTGGCGCTCACCAGCACGACGTCCCGCCCCGGGATCGATGTGGGGGTCGCCGCCGAGAAGCTCCGGTCCACCGGCGCGACCGTCCATGTGCTGCCCCACGACCGGCACCTGGCGGCAGGCGGGGCCCTCCGCACCGAACTGCTCGCCCGGCCGACGCGGCTGGCCGCCACCCGGCTGGCCGCCGAGGTCTTCCAACTCTCCCAGAAGCGCCGGTGACTCCGATGCGGCGCATTGATCCCGCCACCGCCACAGCTACCGCCACCGCTTCCACCACAACCCCCGCTCCCGCTCCCGCCACCGCGAACGCCGGACCACGCCGATGAGCACCCGACTGATCCACCGCCCCGCCCGGACCACCCGTCCGCCGGCCGCGCCCGCTCCCCGCACGATCGAGGCCCCGCCCAACCTCCCCGAGGGGAAGGCGGGCAACATCGCGATGTCGCTGCTGCCGGTCGCCGGAGTCATGTCGTCCGTCGTGATGATGACGGTCGTCCGCAACAGCCAGTTCGCCGCTCTCGGCGCGATCATCCTCGTGGTCACCGTCATCGGCTCCGTGGCGCTGCTCTTCTCGCAGCGGGGCAAGGCCCAGCGCACCCGCCGCACCCAGCGCGAGGCGTATCTCGCCTATGTGGAGGATCTGCGGGAGGAGTTGTCGGGCGAGGAGCGCGAGCGGCGTGAGCGCGCCGATGTCCTGAACCCCCCGCCGTACGCCCTGTACGACATCGTGCGGGACCCGGCGCGCCTCTGGGAGCGGCGCAGGGTCGACGACGACTTTCTGCGGGTACGGGTCGGCACCGGCGAGATGCCCGTACGGGATCTGGGGATCGCCGAGCCGGGTTCGACGGTGCTCACGCCGCCCGACCTGTTCATGCTCAACGAGGCGTCGGCGCTGGTGAACCGGTTCCGCAACGGCACCGAACTGCCGCTCACCGTCCCGCTGGACCGGATCGGCAACGTCAGCGTGATCGGAGCTCGCGAGGACTGTCTGCGGGTGGCCCGCGCCCTGCTGGTCCAGACGGCCGCCCTGCACGCACCCGACGATGTGGCCATCGCCGTCGCAGCGCCGGGCAGCCGTATCGCCGAGTGGGAATGGGCCAAGTGGCTGCCGCACCTGCTCGACACCGAGCAGTTGGACGGGCCGGTCGCCGCCCGCCGCATCGCCCCCTCCACCCCGCAGCTCGCCCGGCAGATCGGGGCGGAGCTGCGCCGCCGGGCCTCGTACGCGGCCGAGGTCCGCCGGGGCCTGGCCGGCCGGGACGCGCTGTCCATGAACTCCCGACTGCTCGTCGTCACCGACGGGCACGGCGAGGACGCCGTGGACCTGCCGCGCCCGGACGACGCCGTCGGCCTGCGCGAGATGGGCGTCACCGTGCTGCATCTGCTGGAGCAGCGGGTGCAGGAGCCGGGACACGTCAGCGTACGGATCACGGTCGACGGCACGGACGTGACCATCGAGGACCTGCGGGCGCCGGAGCCCGTGGAGGCGCACGGCACGGTGGACGAGGCGGGCATCCCGTTCGCCGAGGGCCTGGCCCGGATGCTCGCGCCGCTGCGGCTGTCCGCCGAATCCCTGGTCGACGCCCCGCTCTCCGGGCCGGTGGAGTTCGCGGCGATGCTCGGCATCGACGACGTGGCCCGGCTCGACCTGGAGCGGCTGTGGGCGCCGCGCGGCGAGCGCGCCTTCCTCCGCGTCCCGATCGGCATCAGCGACTCCCACGAGCCGGTCCTGCTGGACCTCAAGGAGTCCTCGGAGCTGGGGATGGGCCCGCACGGTCTGTGCGTGGGCGCGACGGGCTCGGGCAAGTCGGAGCTGCTGCGCACCCTGGTCCTCGCCCTGGTGGCCACCCATCCGCCGGAGGACCTGGCGCTCGTGCTGGTCGACTACAAGGGCGGGGCGACGTTCGCACCGTTCGCGGACCTGCCGCACGTGGCGGGGGTCATCACCAACCTGGAGAACCAGGCGGGGCTCGTCGAGCGGGTCCACTCCTCCCTCGCCGGTGAGGTCAAGCGCCGCCAGCAGGCCCTCAAGGACGCGGGGAACGTCGCGGACATCGGTGACTACGCGGCTCTGCGCGCCGAGAAGCGGCCGGACCTGGACCCGCTGCCGCACCTGTTCGTGGTGATCGACGAGTTCGGCGAACTGCTCACCGCCAAGCCCGACTTCATCGACCTGTTCCTCTCCGTCGGCCGGATCGGCCGCTCCATCGGCGTGCATCTGCTGCTCTCCAGCCAGCGGATCGAGGGCGGCAAGCTCAGGGGCCTGGACACCTACCTCTCCTACCGGCTCGGCCTGCGGACCTTCTCCGCCGACGAGTCCCGGACCGTGCTGGACACGACGGACGCCTTCCACCTGCCTCCGCTGCCCGGCTTCGGCTATCTGAAGGTCGACACGAGCCACTACGCCCGGTTCAAGGCGGGCTACGTCTCGGGCGGCTACCGCGGTCCGGTCCGCAGCAACGAAGAGGAGGACACCGGCCCGCTGGCACTGCCGTACGAGGCGTTCAACACACCGGCCGGACCGGACGAGGCGCGCCGGTCCGCGGAGCCGGCGTCCCGTCGGCGCGAGACGGGCCCGACCGAACTCGGCGTCATGGTGGCGCAGTTGACCGAATCTGCGCCGCCCGTACGGAGTATCTGGCTGCCGCCGCTGCCCACGGCCACCGCCCTGGACACCGTCGCCGGTCCGCTGGACATCGGACCGCGCGGGATGCGGCTGACCGGAGCGAGCGCGGAAGGACGCCTCAGGCCTCTCCGCGTTCCCGTCGGGCTGCTCGACGACCCTGCCAGGCAGTGGCAGGGGCAGTGGTTCCTGGACCTCACGACGGCGGGCGGCCACGCGGCGGTGATCGGCGGGCCCCAGTCGGGCAAGACGACGCTGCTGCGCACGCTCGTCCTCTCCCTCGCACTCACCCACACCCCGCGCGAGGTCGGCGTCTACGGACTCGACCTCGTCGGCGGCGGTCTCCAGGCGCTGTCGGGTCTGCCGCACGTCGGCGGCATCGCGGGCCGCGCCGACCGGGAGCGGGCGGCCCGCACCGTCGAGGAGGTCCGCACGATGCTCGCGCTGCGCGAGGACCTCTTCCGCGAGCACGGCATCGACTCGGTCGAGCAGGTGCGCACCCTGCACGCGGCCGGCCGGCTGCCCGAACTCGCGTCGGCCGAAATCCTCCTCGTCATCGACGGATTCGGCGCGCTCCGCGACGACTTCGACGAGCTGGACGACTCCGTCGCCGACATCCTCAAGCGCGGCGGCGGCTACGGCATCCACGTCGTCGCGGGCATGCTGCGCTGGAACGACGTACGCATCGCCATCCAGTCCAACTTCGGCACCCGCGTCGAACTGCGCCTCAACGACCCCGGTGAGTCGAGCATCGACCGCAAGCTCGCCGAGACCCTGGCGCCCGACGAGCCCGGACGGGTTCTCACCGACGGAAGACTCTTCGCCCAGGTGGCACTCCCCCGTACGGACGGGGTCGCCGAAACGGGGGACCTCGGCGCGGTCCTGGAGCGGACGGCGCGTACGGTCCGGGCCAACTGGAGCGGTGAGGTGGCTCAGCCCGTAAGGGTGTTGCCGCAGGTTCTCGAGCCGCACTCGCTGCCGGGGCCGGCGGCCGAGCCCACACGCGTACCGATCGGGCTCGACCAGTCGGCGCTCGCGCCCGTACTGCTCGACCTGTTCCAGCACGATCAGCATCTGCTGGTGCTGGGGGACAGCGAATGCGGTAAGACGAACCTGCTGCGAACCGTCGCGCACGGCCTCATCGACCGGTACGGCGAGGACGAGTTGGTGTTCGCCGTGATGGACCCGCGGCGCTCACTGCGCGGTGCGGTCCCGGAGGAGTTCAGCGGGGGCTACGCCTACAACTCCAAGCTGTGTGCCGGGCTCTCGGCGGGAATCGCCACCGAACTGGAGAAGCGCCTGCCCGACGAGAACACTCGCCTGGAGGACCTGGAGCCCGGCAACTGGGGCGCGGGCCCGCGCATCGTGGTCCTCGTCGACGACTACGACGTACTCACGACCGCCGGGCAGTCCCCGCTGTCCGCGTTCCTTCCGTACATCCCCTCGGCGGTCGACATCGGCCTCCACTTCGTTCTGACGCGCCGGGTCGCCGGGGCCTCACGGGGCATGTACGAGCCCTTGGTACAGGGCTTGCGGGAGTCGGGCGCCTCGGCGCTGCTGATGGCGGGCGACCGCAGTGAGGGCCAGCTGTTCCCCGGCGTGTACGCCTCCCAACAGGCACCCGGAAGAGGCGTGTTCGTCCGTCGTGGTCAGCCCAACCGCCTGATCCAGACGGTGTACGCGCCGATGTGAGACCCCTCGGCACGGAACAGCGCCCGCACCGTGCATGCCCACCGCCGAACGACGAAGGACCGGACGACCATCCATGACCAAGGACGTCATCGCTCTCACCCCCCGGATGCCCGACCCGTGGGCCGTACTGGCGGGGCTGCTCTCCGGCGGCCCGGACAAGCTGGTGGGCACACGGGGCGAGGGCGCGGTGATCCAGCTCTGCGACGCGCAGGGCCGACCGCTCGTCTCCGTGGAGGCGCCGCTGCTGGTCTCCGTGGAGGGCGAGGCCGAGCGGCTGCTCGGGACCACGGCGCCACCGGTCCCGTACTGGTGGACGGAGGCCCGCGCCACCACGGGCGTCGCGGAGGCGGAGCAGCTCGCGGGCGCCTTCGCGACTCGCCTCGCCTCGTTGATGGGCGGCTCCGCCTGGCCGCCGGACGCGGCCGGCTCGCTCGCCGTGGTGAAGAGCGACGGCGTGGGCGTCGCGCCGGAACCCGCCGCCGCACAGCCCGCCATCGATGTGCTCACCGCCAAGGTCGCGGTTGTCATCCAGGACCGCCCGGTGGTGGCGATGACGGCCTGGCTGTCCGACGCCTTCCGGGCAGCGGCGGAGGCGGGCCTCGGCCTCCAGATCGTCAGCCCGGCGGGCACCACGCTCTCTCCCGCCGTACGGGACGCGCTGGGCGGCCGGCCGTCCCGCTGGATCGTCCAGGACGAACGGGACGGCTACTACGACGGCCTGACGGGAGCCGTGCTGCGCTGGCAGGACGGCGCGTTCGACCCGGTGCTCTCCCCCGACGCCACGGAGGACGACCCGCACACCCCGGTAGCCGCCGCCTTCCAGGAGGTTCACGACACCGGAGACCGTCAACTGGGCCTGACCTTCCGCATGGTGCACCCGGCGGACGAGCGGCTGGTGCTGGGCGGCGGCCTGGAGACGGTGTGGCAGGAGCTGACGGGCGAACCGCCGGCCGGCTGGGGTACCTCGGAGCCGGTCAACCTGCCCTGGTCCCCGGGCCGGCTGACCGACGTCGCGTATGAGCGGGCGCCGGATCCCACCTGGTTCGTGGTGGTCGGGAACCGCTCGCGACCGGGCATCGCGACCGTACGCGTCACGCGGACGAAGGCGGGCGTGGAGGAGGAGGTCACGCTCGCCTTCGGCTACGGCGCCGACGAGGACCCTCCGTTGGGCGCCCTGCCCGCGGCCGCCGAGGCGCTCGCCACGCGCCATCGCCTCCAGTCGATGCTCGTACAACTTCGCAAAGCGCGCCGCGATGTGGCCGTACCGCCGCGCTTCGAGGGTCCCGGAGTCCCGCTGGCCTTCGTCCTGGGCGTGGAGGAGGTCCGCGCGATGCCGGGAGACCGGGCGCGACGCACGCCGCTGGCCGAACAGCCGGTGCGGCTCGGCCCGAAAACAAGGCCGGCTCTGTACTACCCGCTGCCGGGGAACCCCTCGGACCTGGCGGGGTGGCGGGACTTCGAGACCCTGATGCGGCACCTCAGCGGGGCGTAGGGGCTGCGGGCGGAATCTGGCTGATTGCAGAGTGCAACAGCGAAGCCGGAGTTGGTAGAAAAGGATGTATGCGTGAGTACGCGTGCGTTCGTTCGATGCATTCGGTGTAACGGGGGGTGTCATGAAGTTCGACATGGGGGCGTCGGTCCTGTCGAGGCTGTTGTCGGATTCGCAGGGTGCGAGTACGGATCTGGGGACGCTGATCCAGCAGCTGATCACGGCGGCGGAGCCGTTGGAGGGGAAGTTCAACGGGGCGGGAAAGGTCGCGTTCGACGATTTCAAGACGCGCTCGGACGAGATCACCAAGGCGTTGAACGCGTCGTTGTCGGGGATCCTGGGCGGTCAGTCGGGGATGGACGCGGCGTTCGGTTCGGGTGACCAGGAGCAGGACGAGAACGCGAAGTCGCAGATGGCGTCGGCGAATTTCGACGCGGCGCGTTTCGGCGGCCGCTGAATCCGGTCACGATGACGGGTTCGTCCTATTTCTTTGTCTGACGGGGAGTTGAAGGACTGATGGCGGGCAGCACGGATCGGCGTTCGTACGACACGGGGGCTTCGACGGAGGTACAGACGGCTCTCCAGGTGGTGATCGGCCGCTTGGAGCAGGTGATCACCGCACGGGACACGCAGGTGAAGGCGGCGATGAACGACTTCGCGGCCGACGGCGTGGCGGATGAGTACCACGGCAAGGAACTGCGGTGGAACGCGACGTCGCAGGAGGTGCGGAACATCATCCGGCTGCTGCGGACGACGTTGGAGAAGAACGACGGCACGGCCACGCAGACGCTGGCGCGGGCGAAGGCCGCGGTCGACGGCATCGGCTGACCGCCGGGGTGATGAGGAGTGCGCCCACCCCGTGCGGGGTGGGCCGGTTGTGTTGTGCGTGCGCACGGGGGGCGTGGATGGTTGCGTGGGATATCAAACCGCAGGGTGTGCAGGGCCAGCTGAAGATCGTCGGTGGCCATGCCGGCGAGCTGGAGAAGGCGCTGAACGCGTTGATGACGCACCTGTCCGAGGCTGCGGAGGCGGCGGGGACCGCGGTGCCGGGGGGCACGGAGGCGGGTCAGCCGGTGGGGCCGGTGATTCCGCGCCGGGAGGCCGGCCCGGCCGCGGCGCTCGTGGACACCCCGGCGGTGACAGGGCCGGTGGCAGCGGCGCTGAGTGCGTATGTGACGGCGCGGCAGGCGCAGCTGAAGTCGATGTCGGAGCGGATCCAGGCGGCGGTGCTGGGTGCGGCGACGGCGACGAGCGAGTACATGGAGGGGGACCTCGACACCGCGAAGCAGGCGCAGAACGCGGCGAAGGCGGTCCGTCTGGATGCGCTGAAGGAACTGCGGGGTGAGAAGTGAGCGACAAGGAGCCGGTCGACCCGTACGGCATACCGGTGTTCACCGGTGATCTGGCGGTGCTGGGCCAGAAGGTGACCGCCCTGGCCGGGGACGGGGAGAACATCGCGACGGCCGCGGGTGACATCCACAGCAGCTTCGGCGGTCTGCAGGCCTTCTACCGGGCCCCGGAGGCCGATCAGCTGTTCGCGACGACAAAACCGGTCGCGTACCGCGGGGATGCGCTGAAGTGGGACCTGGCGAGGATCACCGGCGCACTCGGCGCGTATGCGGACGACGCGCAGCCGCTGGTGGCGAAGCTGAAGCGGCTCAAGCGGGAGGCTTCGACCTTCTTGGACGAGGCGAACGCGGACGACAAGTGGCGCGAGGACGGCGACCTGGTCGAGGAGAACAACCGCCGCCGCGGGGAGATCGCCGAGGCCTGGGCCGCGTTCCAGACGGTGGAGCGCACCTGCTACAACAAGATCATCGCGCTGGTGCCCGGCGGCAAGCCGCTCAAGACCGACGACGGCTCCGGCGGAAAGCACATGCACGGGTACGACGCCGAGGTCCTGAAGCAGGCCAAGGGCCTGCCGTGGGGCGACCCGGTCAAGGAGTCCACACCGTGGTGGCAGGTCCACGAACACGCCTGGGACTTCACCAAGGGCTTCGTCGTGGACGGCGTCTTGGCCACGGTCAGGGGTCTGGGCACCCTCGCCGGGTTCGACGGCTGGGACGCCGCGAAGCAGGCCTGGACCGGCCTGGGCAACCTCACCGCCGGCATCGTCCTCACCGTGGCAGCACCCCACGTCCTGTGGGCCACCCCCGAGAAGCACCTGCCGGGCTTCGCTCGCGACGCGCGTAAGGCGATGACGGAGACCGGCAAGGCGCTGATCGCCTACGACCAGTGGAGCGAAAACCCGGCCCGTGCTGGGGGTGCGGTCACCTTCAACGTACTGACGACTGTCTTCACCGGCGGCACCGGGGGCGCGGTATCCGGCGCCGGCAAAGCGGCAGCCGCGGCCAAGGCCCTGTCGCTCGCGAACAAGGCCGGCCGCTTCGTCGACCCCACCACGTACCTCTTCAAAGGCGCGAGCACGGGGCTCACCAAGATCAGCGACGTCATGGCCGGCCTGAAGGGCATGGGCAACGTCGAGATTCCGCCACTGCCTCCGGGCACC
This sequence comes from Streptomyces sp. NPDC020884, assembly GCF_044333935.1. Classification (NCBI taxonomy): domain Bacteria; kingdom Bacillati; phylum Actinomycetota; class Actinomycetes; order Kitasatosporales; family Streptomycetaceae; genus Streptomyces; species Streptomyces sp. NPDC020884. Next base: position 1,230,492 of record NZ_JBIRRY010000001.1, read on the forward strand.
ATCTTCACGCTCCCGGAAGGCGGCATCCGACTCCCCGACGGAACGGTGAGCCTCCCCGAAGGCACCGCAATCCCTGACGGCGCAGTCAGGTTGCCCGACGGAACGGTCAAACTCCCCGACGGGTTCACCGCACTCCCCGAAGGCACCATCAGATCACCCCTCGACCGTGGACCGGCCTACATGGGCCGGGACGGCAACCTATACAACGAAGACGGCAGCATCGCCCAACGCGCCGAAGACGCCCAAGCCGAAAAGGGTTCGGAACGCACCGGCGCCACCCCCTCCCGCATCGAGACCCCGGAACCCGCCCTGATCGGCGCAGGGCGGACCGCTCATAGCGATCCGGGAATCCCATTCCGCACCGACAGCAATCTGGGCGACGGACTCAACATCCCGGAGCGGGCAGGTGGGAGCCGCCCGAGTCATCAGGCACCCGAAAACTCGGTGGGTGGCGGCGGGCGGGGTGAGGGGTTCAACGGCGGCTCCCTTGAACCACCTGCCAACCATGGGCGCTCTAGCGAACCAGTGGCAGAACGACCAGGCGCCTCGGCCAACGACATCGGCGGTGGCCACCCTGGAGGTTCTCACCATTCGCCCGACGCCCCGGGCGGGCCCAATGGTGGCTTCATGGATGAGCCGGCCGTTGGTCGCCCAGATGGCCAGCCCCAAGATCAAAGTAGCGGGCTGCCCGAGAATCCAAACAGCACATACGTCAACAGTCTCAATCACCCACCTCTGGAAGCGGCATCTGCGGTCAGACCAGACGGTGCCCGATACATTGAGGAGCCTAGCGAATACTCGGGCAGAATCTTCGACGAGATTCGCGCTACGCCAGACTCGGTGGATCTTCCTGTCATTTCTGAGCGGACAGGGATCAGCGAAGGTGTGCTACAGCGCGTGAAGACACACATGTTCCGCACAGAACACGTGGTCGTCTCAGGAAAGGGCGTATCCAGGGAAGGACTTTTCACTCCACGCGACGACATCGCCGACCTGTGGCAAGCAGCCCTTCATCGCGAGCTTGACGGGGCCGAATCTGTGAGGTTCCAGCGGCTGATGGCTCATGAATACATGGAAAGTCACCTCATGAAGGCTGGCCTCCCTTATCTTTACGACAATCCGCAATCCTGGACAGTCGACATGGTCAATGGTGTCGCGGACGGCCACTACCGCGCCTGGCCAAGCAGCTGGCGGGACGCCGGGGCCCACGAACTCACCATCAGTGAGCGCAGAGGCGGGTTCGCACAGTGGGAGAGGCTTGGACTGCAAGCACCTAAGCTGGAGTTGACACCTGACCTCTCCAACATCGACGAGGTCATGGAAGCCGCCTTTCAAGCACTGCGATCGAATGGAATCGAACTAAAATGAGCGACGAGCAGAGCATTGTCACGCTGCGAAGGCTGGGGCTGATCGACTGGGCCGACAGCTGGAACCCTGCTCTGGCGCACGCCCAGTCCCGCCGCCTGCTGATGCACGAATACCTGAGGCGATCCGCATTGTGGGCCAATCATTTCGACGCCGAGAGCTCATGGCCGTTTTTTGATATCACCGAGTCAATTGACTCGCAATTTCAGCTCCCTCCAGATGTTAGCGGTGAACTTGAGGATCTCCTCAGAAAGGTTTCTTTCAGCGCCCGGAAAACGTGCGCGGGAGCTGTGCGGCTAGCCGGTATGAGCCCATTGAAGTTCGGTAGTAACACATCTCTCCCTGACCTGTACGAGCCCCTGATTCTCTTTTATGAGCGCGGAGGGGAGTTCCTTCAGGACGGAGCAGGCTTTATCGATCTGACGGGGGTTTCGATCAAGCTGAAGAGCCTCGCGGATCACCTCGACTCCATGCCCTTCCTGTCGTTCCGCACTACCACACTCGACGCAATGGACGCCGAAGGGGCTATCTCCTACTACAAGGCGACAGGGCCCACTTCGAGTATCATCCGTCGCAGATTTGTGGATACAGCAGGGAATTTTGATGAGATTATCCGCAGTAGCGGATCCTGGGAGCAGACGGATGAACTCAAGCTCACGGAGAGGGGGGTTTCAGATACCAGATACACTCAGATTGGCGACATCGAAGCCGCCAGGACAATCGAGCACCTCATCGAAGTTTCCCTCTAACACGGGGATCCTACTGTCCAACAACCGCTGGAGCCGGGTGCTCCCCACTGACATGCCGCCCCTGCGGTTGCCCACTGCATAGGTCGTCCGGAAAGGGGAACAGCTCGGCCACCTGCGGGCAGATCGGGGATGCCGTCGTGAAAGCTGTCCGCGATCCCGCTATCGAGCCGGCCGAGGGTGGGAAGCGCATTTCCTCCTGAAACCCGCTTCTGCCCCATGAGCGCTCCTGCCCCCATCGCACTCACCACTCCATTGCCCTAGCTCCCGGCCCAGTACGCGGCCCGCACCTCCCCTTCCGCGAAGTCCCGGCGCGGCAGGCGCAGGCCGAGGGACTCCTCCAGGGCGTGGAAGTACAGCTCGAAGGTGCTGGTCAGTTCGGGGTGGTCCAACTCGGCGCGGCGCACGGCCCGGTTGAGGAAGTCCAGCTCACCGCCCCGCAGATACGGGGCGCAGCCGCGCTCGTACCAGATCAGTTCCAGCATGCCCCAGTCGTCGTCGACGCGGCGGCCGTCCCGCAGGTAGTCGAAGGAGTAGATGGCCTTCGCCGAGGTGGCGGTCAGCCACACACTCTCCTTGATCCCGAGCGCCTCGTACGCCTCCTTGTCCGCGAAGGACCCCGGCGGTGTGTCGTGGTAGAGCAGGAAGGTCCACTCGCCCGCCTGCCCGAAACAGTAGCTCTCCCCCTGGCGGTCGCCGTGGGCCCGGCCGTTGTCCACGGCCCGCAGGTCCTTCAGGCGTGTACCGGCCGCGAGTTGCGCGGGATCGGCCCCGTACAGCAGGGCCAGCCGCTCGGCGTCGACGGTTTCCCCGGGCGCCGCGCGGAAGAAGGAGAGCGTCGTATACGGATCCTGCTCCCGCCAGGACCCGGCTATCCAGGCGAGCCCCTCCAACGGGTCGCGCCCGCAGGCCTCGACCGGACCCGTGTCGTCCAGGCCGCCGCTGCGGAACCTTCTGCCCCACGCGGGATCGATCCGGCCCAGCGTGTCGGCCACCTCCTCGAGGCTGCCGCCGCGCTGACGTATCGCCGCCTCGGCGATCAGATAGAGCGCCTGATCGAGGTCGCGGGTGGCGAAGACCTCCCGGTACGGACCGTGACGGCCGTGAACCGTGCCGTCCTCGTCCACCAGCAGACACAGGCCTCCGTCCTCCGCCTCCTCGGCGCACTCGGCCCGCTCCTCCAGCTCGTCCTCCGAGAGCGCGACGGGCGGCAGCCCGACCCCGTCGAGCAGGGCGTGTCGCGCGGTCGTCCGCTGCCAGGCCTCCGCGAGCATCCGCTGGGTGATCTCCATGACGTCAATATAAAAGGGGGCACTGACAACAGGCGCGCCTCGCCGACCGGTTCAGCGCTCGGCCGCTCAAGACCGGTGACGGGCCCGCCCGGACTCCAGCGCATCGCCGTCTTCGCCCTGTTCGCGCTCGGGGCGGCGCCCTTCGTGCGCATGCACCTCGCGCCGTCGAGCCGGCCGCCTTCCGCGCGCCCGAGGAGGCTCCCCCAGCTTGCGTACGGGGCCCTCGCAGCCACCCCCTTCTTGCGTTATCGGCAAGTCTGTATGCATCTGGCGCAAACCGCTCGTACGCTCGACGTCATGGCTCACGACGCGCACCACCCCGCACCCGCAGCCCCTTCCACAGGCTCCGAGCACGCCGGGCACCCCGGGCACCCCGGGCACCCGGACCACGGGCACCCGGACCACACCCACTCCCACGCTCACGGCTCCGACGCGACGCCGAACGGTCTCCCCGAGATCCTCGACCTCGACGCCGCCCTCTTCGCGCCCCACCTCACCGCGCTCACCGGGCGTATCGCCTGCCTGGCCGGTGACGACGTCCGGCACATCGTCGACCTCGGCTCGGGCACCGGGACCGGCACCTTCGCCCTCCTGGAGCGGTTCCCGACCGCCCGGGTGACCGCCGTCGACAGTTCCCCCGCGATGCTGGAGCGGCTCGCCTCGGCGGCCCGGGACCGGGGGCTGGGCGACCGCGTGCGCACCCTGGAGGCCGACGCCGGTGCGGGGCTGCCCGGGGTCGTCGACGCCGATCTCGTCTGGGCGTCGGCGTCCCTGCACCACCTGGACGACCCCGCGACCGCCCTCGCCGGTATCCGCGCCGCGCTCCGGCCCGGCGGGCTGCTGGCCGTCGCGGAGGTGGACGGGATGCCCCGGTTCCTGCCCGAGGGCGGGGACCCGGGCGGGCTGGAGACCCGCTGCCGGGAGGCCCTCGACGGCCTGCATGCCGAGCGGTTGCCGCACCGGGGAGCCGACTGGGGCACCCTGCTGGCGGCCGCCGGCCTCCCCGTCGAGCAGGAACGCGCCGAGCGCTGGGAGCTGCGCGCCCCGCTGCCCGAAGGGGCGGGCCGGTACGCCTACCTGGTCTTCGAACGTATCCGGGGCAACCTCGTCGGGCGCATCTCGCCGGAGGATCTGGCCGCGCTCGACCGGCTCGTCGACGGCGGGCCCGAGGACGTACGCCACCGCGACGACCTCGTCGTACGGTCGACCCGTCAGACATGGATGGCCCGCCGCCCCGCCTGAGCCGGGACCAGGGCCCCGGACCACGGCCGCGCTAGCTGGTGACCGCGACGACCGTGCCCGCCGAGATCGCCGCCACCGTCCGCAGCACGGCCGCGTTCACCGCTTCCGCGCCCCAGCTGCTCTGCTCCAGCTCCTTCGCCCGCTTGTAGACCTTGCCGGACCACGGAATGGAGCGGTGCAGGGTCGGCAGCGTGCCGCTCGCGGAGAGCAGTCCCGTCAGCGCCGCCGTACGGTCGTCGGGCTCTTCGCCGTCGATCAGGACGGCCCGGACCCGCTCCATGACCTCCTTCTTGCGCCCGGTGTCCGCCGCCGTCGTCGACGTCGTACGGAACAGACCCAGCGTCTTCTTGGTCTCCTGCCGCAGCATGCCCCGCTCGACGAGCCGGTCCAGGACCGTCTCGCGCATCCCCGTGCCGATCTCGATGAGCAGGGTCTGGACGCCGCGCACGCGCTCGCCGACCTTCGCGTGGGCGGCCCGGAGCAGCGGATCCGACGGCGTGCGGCCGGCGACGGCGTGCACCTTCACGCCGTTCAGTCCCGTGTCGTTCTCATCGACCCTGATCCGACCGCCCAGGCCCAGTTCGACGAGGACCGCGCCGCCCAGCGTGTAGTACAGCGTGCCCGCCCCCGCGATGGCCCCCGACTTGTCGTCCATCATCAACAGCGTCAGGTCTTCGACGATGAGCATCTCGTTCTCGTGGCGCATGGTCCGTTTCCAACCGTCGAGTTCGGCAACGCGGGCTTTCGTTCACGCTAGGCCCGGAGGGGCGCGGAGCAGTGTGCGTCCTGTCACCACTGTTCATGACAGACGTCATATCCGGTCCGGAAGCAAGGCCGACCGGCCCGGTCGCAGCGCCGATAACATCCAGGTGAGACCCGAATGGATGAGGAGCAACGCGTGCGATTCGCCCTGGATGCACTGTTCGTCGACGTGCCCGCCGAGCAGGTCGCCGCCGCCCGCGCCTTCTACGGGGCGAGGGCGGCGGGCCGTGGGCCCGGCTCGTTCGAGGAGCTGCAGGAAGCACGAGCCAAGAAGCCCGCTCCTCGCGCCGCCGTTCCGCCCGCCGTCGAAGAGACGGTCGAGGCCGCCGGAGTGCGCGTCCCCGTCCGGATCTTCCTGCCCGCCGGCGGTCCGCCGCGGGGCGTCTACCTGGGTATCCACGGCGGCGGCTTCTACATGGGCTCCGCGGCACAGGGCGACGAACGCCACCGCGCGCTCGCGGATGCCCTCCAGGTCGCCGTCGTCGGCGTCGACTACCGGCTGGCGCCCGAGCACCCGTGGCCGGCCGCTCCCGACGACTGCGAAGCGGCGGCGCTCTGGCTCGTCGAAGAGGCCGAGGCCCGTTTCGGCACCTCGCGGCTCGCGATCGGCGGCAGTTCGGCCGGCGCCACCCTCGCTCTGGCGACGCTGCTGCGGCTACGGGACCGGGGCGTCGCCGACCGGTTCGCCGGGGCCGCGCTCCGCTTCGGCACCTACGACCTGAGCGCACAGACTCCGGGCGGCCGCCGCATCGCGGACGAATACTTCATCCAGGCCTACGCCGGCCACGTGCCGGACCGCACTCTTCCCGACATCTCCCCTCTCTACGCCGACCTCAGCGGACTTCCCCCGGCGCTGTTGGTCGTCGGCAGCGAGGACGTGCTGCTGGAGGACAACCTGGCGCTCGCCGGACGGTTGTCGGCGGCCGGCAACGACGTCGAACTCCGCGTCTACCCCGAGTCGCCCCACGGCTTCACCGGCCACCCCACGGCCCTGGCCGCCACGGCTCTCGACGGCATCGCCTCCTGGCTGCGCGACCGGATCGGCCACCCTGAGCATGTAGGGCGTCGGCGTAGTGGCCAGGGTCGAAGTGCGGCAGGAATCCTAAGGATCCGCGCCCGGGTCAGTCGCCCCTGACCCGGGCGTGCAGATGCATGTCGTGCCGGCCGTCGTCATGCACGGCCGCACCGCGCCTGGTGCCTTCCAGGCGGTAGCCGGCCTTGGTGGCGACCCGGCACGAGGCGTGGTTACGCGTCGAGTGGTCCAACTCCAGGCGGTGGAAGCCGATGTCCTCCAGAGCCCACGCACTGAGCACCGCGAGCGTGCGCGAGGCCACCCCCGCGCCACGAGCGTCCGGGAGCACCCAGTACGCGACGTTCGCGACGCCGTCGTCGAAGTCCAGGCCGCGCAACGCCATCCGGCCGAGCACCTCGCCACCCTCGCGGGCAACCGCCCAGTGGCCCCCCTTCTCGCGCTCCCAGTCCTGGCGGTACGTGTCGAACCAGTCCCCGACCTGGGCCTCGGTCGAGGGACGGTGCGTGTGCCAGCGGCGGGTCTCGTCGTCCTGGTAGGCGGAGAGGAACGCCGCCGCGTCGGCCGGTTCCCAGGGGCGCAGCAACAGGCCCCCGGTTGCCGGGAGCACGGGTTGCGGGGCATCGGCGAGGCAGCCCGAGGGCATTGTGGGCGGCGTCGAGAGTGCGCGGTTCATGCCGTCGTCACGTCCGTTCAGCCGGGTCTGTTCAGTTACGTCCGTTCAGTTACACCCGTTCAGCCACGTCTGTTCAGTTACGTCCGCCGCGCTGCCAGTGCTGTGCCGTGAGGGGTGCGGGCCGGCCGGCGGCGAGCCGGTCCGCGAACGGCTGGACCAGGCCCTGCGCCTCGTCCGGGAGCGCCCGTACGGCCGCGACCACTCCCGTCATGCCGGTCCCCTCGTCGTCGACCAGAACGGCCACGAAGACCAGTCGGCCGTCCGACTCCGCGCCGGGCAGCCCGTGCTGTTCGACGTCGCCCGAGGCGCGGGCCCGCAGGGGCCACCGAGCGGTGACGAGTGTGTGGGGAACGTCCACCGCCGGTTCGCGGCACAGCAGCACCTCCGCCGCGACTGCCGTGTAGTCCCGGTAGAGGCCGGCCTTCCAGAACGGCTCCTCCGTCGCGAACCGCTCGGCGTCGGCACGGTCGGCGAGGTCGACGACGTGGACGCTCCCCGTGTGCTCCTCCCCGTCGTCGGACAGGGTGGGCCCGCGAAGGATCAACCGGCTGTCGAACCGGTCCATGTAGGACCAGTGCTCCTCACACAGCTCCGCCAACTGGTCGGCGACGTCCGGCTGATCCTGAGCATGAACGTAGAACGGCATGCCGAGACCGTACCGGAGCCCGGCTCGCGCCTCAGGGCCGCAGTCGCACCAGCCCCGGACCCGACGGGTGGCCGGGCTCGAAGGCGTCCGGGATCCCCAGCCGCAGGCCCCGGCTCCGGGCGACCCGGTGGACGTCCCGCAGGGAGTGCGCCAGAGCGGCCGCGACGTGGCGGAGCTGGACGGCTGTGGACCCGTCGTCCTCGACCATGTCGTCGGCGTGGTCGAGGAGTTCGTACGCCATGCCGAGCTGCATGGCCTCGACCCGGTCCGCCGTACGCGAGACCTGCCCGTCACCGTCGCCGGCCACGTAACAGGGCCTGCCTTCCGTTCCGGCCCAGGGAAGCAGGCGTGCGGTGCTGGGGGGCTGCTGTTCGTTCATGGGGGCGTCAACTCCGTGTGCGGTGGGGGTGAATCCTTCGCTGCGTAGCGATCCACTCACAGCGTGCGATGGGCGCGGCTAAGCTCGCCAGGGGGTACGGGGTGACATCGCGCTCGTCGCACGGGAGTTGGCTGTGAGTAATACCTATGGCACATGGTTGAAGGCTCAGCGGGAGGCGGCCGGGCTGACGCAGCAGCAACTCGCGGACATGGCGATCATGACGCGGTCGCATATCTCGCACATCGAGGCGGGGCGTCGCATGCCGAGCGAGGAGGACGCCCTGCGGCTGGACAGGGCGCTGGGTACAGGGGATGTACTGACCACTTTCCGGCCCCAGGCAGATGACCGTTCCGTCGCGGAACGATTCAAGGCTGCTCGGAAGCTTGAGGAACAGGCGACGTTCATCCGCGAGTTCGCCATCGCCTATTTTCCTGGAATCCTCCAGACGCGCCGGTACGCGGATGCGGTGCTGGGCACAGCGTTTCCGCCGTACAGCGATGAGGAACGTGACAAGGCCGTCGTCTCACGACTGGAGCGGGCCAAAGTCCTGGAGCGCCCCACGTCGCCCGTAGTCTGGGCGGTGCTGGACGAAGCTGTCCTCCGGCGCGTGGCGGGGAGTGCGGACATCATGGCGGAACAGATCATGCACGTGGTGCGTCTGGCCGAGCGTGGCCGAATCCGCGCCCATGTGCTGCCTCTGGGCGGTCCCATCTGCAATCTGCACCAGAGCATGGTGACGCTGATGCACTTCGAGGATCAGCCACCGGTGGCGTACTCCGAAGGCACGCAGGTGGCCAAGGTGCACGATGCACCGCACTTGGTCGAGCGGATCGAGGCCACCTACGCTCTGGCCATGAGCGACGCGCTGTCCCTCCCCGAGTCACTGAATGTGCTCAGGGCAGCGGCGAAGGAGTACGGATACCGTGAGTGAAGACACCAACCCGCTCACCGCCTGGCGGAAGTCGTCGTACAGCGGCCCTGACAAAGACAGCTGCCTCGAAGTCCAGGACCACCACCCCACCGCCGTCCCCGTCCGCGACTCCAAGGTCCCCGGCGGGCCCGCGCTGATCGTCCCCGCCGCCGGGTGGACCTCCTTCGTGGACGCGGTCAAGAGCGGGGCGCTCTCCGCCTGACCCGGAGAGCAGGCGGAGAGGGCCCAGCAGCCGGGAAGGCCGGTCTCACTCCCCCACGTACTCCGCCAGGTGCTCGCCTGTCAGCGTCGAACGGTCGGCCACCAGGTCGGCCGGGGTGCCCTCGAAGACGATCTGGCCGCCGTCGTGGCCCGCGCCGGGGCCGAGGTCGATGATCCAGTCGGCGTGGGCCATGACCGCCTGGTGGTGCTCGATGACGATCACCGACTTTCCGGAGTCGACGAGCCGGTCGAGCAGGCCGAGAAGCTGCTCCACGTCCGCGAGGTGCAGGCCGGTGGTCGGCTCGTCGAGGACGTAGATTCCGCCCTTGTCGCCCATGTGCGTGGCCAGCTTGAGGCGTTGGCGTTCGCCGCCGGACAGTGTGGTGAGCGGCTGGCCGAGGCTCAGGTAGCCGAGGCCGACGTCCGCGAGGCGGTCGAGGATCTTGTGGGCGGCCGGGAGGGCCGCCTCGCCGGAGCCGAAGAACTCCTCCGCCTCGGAGACCGACATCGCGAGGACCTCGCTGATGTCGCGGCCGCCGAGGTGGTAGTCCAGCACCGAGGCCTGGAACCGCTTGCCCTCGCAGTCCTCGCAGGGGCTGGAGACGCTGGCCATCATGCCGAGGTCGGTGAAGATGACGCCCGCGCCGTTGCAGGTGGGGCAGGCGCCCTCGGAGTTGGCGCTGAACAGGGCGGGCTTCACGCCGTTGGCCTTGGCGAAGGCCTTGCGGATGGGTTCGAGAAGGCCGGTGTACGTCGCCGGGTTGCTGCGGCGCGAGCCGCGGATGGGGCTCTGGTCGATCGAGATCACGCCCTCGCCCGCCGGGATCGAGCCGTGGACGAGCGAGCTCTTTCCGGAGCCGGCGACGCCGGTGATGACGGTGAGCACGCCGAGCGGGATGTCGACGTCGACGTCGCGGAGGTTGTGCGACGTCGCGCCGCGGATCTCCAGCGCGTGGTCGGACGTGCGCACCTCGGCCTTGAGGACGGCCCGGTCGTCCAGGTGGCGGCCGGTGACGGTGTCGGAGGCGCGGAGTCCTTCCAGGGTGCCCTCGAAACAGACGGTGCCGCCCGCCGTACCGGCCCCGGGGCCGAGGTCGACCACGTGGTCGGCGATGGCGATGGCCTCGGGCTTGTGCTCCACGACGAGCACGGTGTTGCCCTTGTCGCGGAGGCGCAGCAGCAGGTCGTTCATGCGCTGGATGTCGTGCGGGTGGAGGCCGATGGTGGGCTCGTCGAAGACGTAGGTGACGTCGGTGAGCGAGGAGCCGAGGTGCCGGATCATCTTGACGCGCTGGGCCTCGCCGCCGGACAGGGTGCCGGAGGGGCGGTCGAGGGCGAGGTAGCCGAGGCCGATCTCCACGAAGGAGTCGAGGGTCTGCTGGAGGGCTTCGAGGAGCGGGGCGACCGAGGGTTCGTCCAGGCCGCGGACCCATTCCGCGAGGTCCCGGATCTCCATCGCGCAGGCGTCGGCGATCGAGATCTTGTTGACCTTCGAGGAGCGGGCGCCCTCGGTGAGCCGGGTCCCCTCGCACTCGGGGCAGGTGGCGAAGGTGACCGCGCGGTCGACGAACTCCCTGATGTGGGGTTGCATCGACTCGCGGTCCTTGGACAGGAACGACTTCTGGATCTTGGGGATCAGCCCCTCGAAGGTGAGGGTGGAGCCCTCGACCTTGACCTTGGTCGGCTCCCGGTAGAGGAAGTCCTGCATTTCCTTCTTGGTGAACTTGGCGATCGGCTTGTTCGGGTCGAGGAAGCCCGAGTCCGCGTAGATCCGCACGGTCCACCAACTGTCCGACTTCCAGCCGGGGATGGTGAACGCGCCCTCGGCGATCGACTTGGAGTCGTCGTAGAGCTGGGTGAGGTCGATGTCGGAGACCGAGCCGCGGCCCTCGCAGCGGGGGCACATGCCGCCGGTGCGGCTGAAGGTCGCCTTGACCGTCTTCTTGTTGCCGCTCTCCACGGTGATGGCGCCGCTCGCCGTCACCGAGGGGACGTTGAAGGCGAACGCGCCGGGCGGGCCGATGTGCGGCTTGCCGAGCCGGCTGAAGAGGATGCGGAGCATGGCGTTGGCGTCGGTGGCGGTGCCGACCGTGGAGCGGGGGTCGCTGCCCATCCGCTGCTGGTCGACGATGATCGCGGTCGTCAGCCCGTCGAGTACGTCGACGTCGGGCCGCGCCTGGGTGGGCATGAAGCCCTGGACGAAGGCGCTGTACGTCTCGTTGATCAGCCGTTGGGACTCCGCGGCGATGGTGCTGAACACCAACGAGCTCTTGCCCGAGCCGGAGACGCCGGTGAACACCGTCAGCCGGCGCTTCGGGAGCTCGATGCTGACGTCCTTGAGGTTGTTCTCCCGCGCTCCGTGCACGCGGATCAGGTCGTGGCTGTCGGCAGTGTGCGGCGCGGGCGGCTGCGGGGTCTTCGTTCTCGGAGCCATGCTCGTCGTCTCTCCATTACTGGTGCGCGGAGCCTGCTGATGCGGGGCCCTGTCTGTACGGCTGGTACGGGCCCTGCTGGTGCGCGGAGCCTACTGGTGTGCGCGGGCCGCCGGGGGCCCGATGTTGCGCGGGGCCGGGGCCCGGTGGGGCCCCGGCCGCTCGGGGAACAGGTCGTGACGGGGGCTACTTCTTGCCGGCCTGGGTGATGCGCAGCATGTTGCCGGAGGGGTCGCGGAAGGCGCAGTCGCGGACGCCGTACGGCTGGTCGATCGGCTCCTGGAGCACCTCGCCGCCGGCGGCACGGACCTTCTCGAAGGCGGCGTCCACGTCCTCGGCGGAGAGGATGACCCCGCGCAGCATGCCCTTGGCGAGCAGCTCGGCCATGGTCCGACGGTCGGCGGCCGGGGCGTTCGGGTCCGCGAGCGGGGGTTCGAGGACGATCTCCACGTCCGGCTGGGCGGGGGACCCGACGGTCACCCAGCGCATGCCTTCGAATCCGACGTCGTTGCGCACCTCCATTCCCAGGGCGTCGCGGTAGAAGGCGAGCGCCTTGTCGTGGTCGTCGACGGCGATGAAGCACTGCGAGAGGTTGATGTCCATGCGTTTCACGCTACGGGCGGGGGGTGGGATTCGCTTCTCCATTCCTGACCGGTCGCGTGAGCATCTTGGCGACGCACGCGGGGATGGTCTCGCCGGCCGCGTGGGGGCGGGCCCGGTAGGCGCTCGGGCTCTCACCGACCAGCTCCGTGAAGCGGGAGCTGAACGACCCCAGCGACGTACAGCCGACGGCGAAGCAGACGTCGGTGACCGACAGGTCCCCCCGGCGCAGCAACGCCTTGGCCCGCTCGATGCGGCGGGTCATGAGATAGCTGTACGGGGTCTCGCCGAAGGCGGCGCGGAAGCTGCGGGAGAAGTGGCCGGGCGACATCAGGGCGGCGCGCGCCAGCGAGGGGACGTCGAGCGGTTCGGCGTACTCGCGGTCCATGCGGTCGCGGGCCCGACGCAGCCGGGCCAGGTCCTCCAGCCTCACTCCCTCACCCTCCCACGGCCGCCGGGGCCCGGCTCGTCACCACTCGCGCTCGGCGATCAGCTTCTCCGGGTCCGCGTCCGGGAAGCCGTAGGCCGTCGCGATGGTCCAGAAGGCCTCGCCTATCTCCTCGCGGGCGACCGTCTCGATCTCGCTGCCCGCCGCCTCGAACTCCGGCTCCAGATCGTTGAAGGCCTCGGTCGCCACCGCGGTCAGCGCGTACAGAGCGGTGAGGTCCTCGGGTCCCTCTGCCTCGATCCGCTCGCACAGGGCGCGCAGGACCGCCGTGCCCTTGTCCAGGACCTGGTCCGGGAAATATGCGTCCTCGTACAGCAGAGCCAGGAACACGTGCCCCGCCAGCTGCTCGTTCGTGATCGTCATGGTGATCCCCCAACACTCCGCCACTCCGCGAGTCCGCGGCCGTTGATTCCGATCCTCCACCACACCACTGACAATCGGCCCCGCCCGCTTCTCCTGCCCGCCGGTCCACGCCGGCCGCCGCGTGCCGAGCATCACCCTGGACAGCGAACACAACCGGCGGGTAACTTCGAAGGGAGTCTGAGCAAGCGCTTAGATATCAAGGAATCGACTGCCGACCCAGGAGGCATCCCGTGCGCCGTACGGTATTCAACGAGGACCACGAGGCGTTCCGGGAGACCATCCGCGCCTTCATCGCGGCCGAGGTCGTGCCGGTCTACGACGAGTGGTTCGCCACCGGCCAGGTGCCGCGCGAGTTCTACCTCAAACTCGGTGAGCTGGGCGTCTTCGGCATCGAGGTCGACGAGGAGTACGGCGGCGCGGGCATCGACTCGCACAAGTACGAGGCCGTCATCTACGAGGAGACCGCGCGCGCGGGCGTCTCCTTCGGCGGCTCGGGGGTGCACACGCTGCTCGGCCTGCCCTACATCAAGATGCTCGCCACCGACGACCAGAAGAAGCGCTGGCTGCCGAAGTTCGCCACCGGTGAGGAGATGTGGGCGCTCGCGATGACCGAGCCCGGCACCGGCTCCGACGTCGCGGGCATGAAGACCACCGCCAAGCTCTCCGAGGACGGCACGCACTACGTCCTCAACGGCGCGAAGACCTTCATCACCGGCGGTGTGCACGCCGACCGTGTGATCGTCTGCGCCCGGACCGCCGCCCCGCGCGAGGACGACCGCCGCTTCGGCATCTCCCTCTTCACCGTCGACACCAAGTCCGCGGGCTACTCGGTCGGCCGCAAGCTCGACAAGCTGGGCCTGAAGACCTCCGACACCGCCGAGCTGGCCTTCGTCGACGTCAAGGTCCCGGCCGAGGACCTCCTCGGCGAGGAGAACAAGGGCTTCGGCTACCTCGGCACCAACCTGGCCTCCGAGCGCTGGGGCATCGCCTTCGGCGCGTACGCCCAGGCCGCGGCCGCCGTCCGCTTCGCCAAGGAGTACGTGCGGGAGCGCACGGTGTTCGGCAAGTCGGTCGCCTCGTTCCAGAACACCAAGTTCGAGCTGGCCGCCTGCCAGGCCGAGGTCGACGCGGCCCAGGCCGTCGCCGACCGCGCGCTGGAGGCCCTGGACGCCGGTGAGCTCACGGGAGCAGAGGCCGCCTCCGCGAAGCTGTTCTGCACCGAGGTCGCGCACCGCGTCATCGACCGCTGCCTCCAGCTGCACGGCGGCTACGGCTTCATGAACGAGTACCCGATCGCCCGCCTGTACGCGGACAACCGGGTCAACCGCATCTACGGCGGCACCAGCGAGGTCATGAAGTCGATCATCGCCAAGTCCATGGGCCTGTAAGGGGTTACGTTCCCTCCATGAACGAGAGTCCCGATCCCCTGCTCGATCTGCTCCACCTGCTCGACCTGGAGCAGATCGAGCGGGACATCTTCCGGGGCGTGAGCCGCAGCGCGCTCGTGCCCCGGGTGTTCGGCGGTCAGGTGGCCGCCCAGGCGCTCGTCGCCGCGGGCCGCACCGTCCCCACCGACCGGGCCGCCCACTCCCTCCACTCGTACTTCCTGCGGGCCGGCGACCCGGGCGCGCCCATCGTCTACAGCGTCGACCGGATCCGCGACGGGCGGTCCTTCACCACCCGCCGCGTCGTCGCCGTCCAGCACGGGCAGCCGATCTTCCACCTCTCCGCGTCCTTCCAGACGTACGAGGAGGGGATGGAGCACCAGGCGCCCATGCCCGCCGCCCCGGCCCCGGAGACCCTGCCGACGGCCGCCGAGATGCTGCCCCGGTACGCGGACCGCTTCAGCGATCCCGGGGTCGTGGACCGGCTGATCGAGGCGCGGGCGGCGGTGGACCTGCGGTACGCGGACGCGCCGCCGTTCGGCACGGTGGGCGAGGTGCGCGAACCGCGTTCCCAGGTGTGGTTCCGGACGAACGGCAAGCTCGCCGACGACCCGCTGCTGCACGTCTGCATGGCGACCTACGTCTCCGACATGACCCTGCTCGACTCGGTGCTGCTCGCCCACGGGCGGGGCGGCTGGGCCGTCGGGGACGTGGTCGGGGCGAGCCTGGACCACGCGATGTGGTTCCACCGGCCGTTCCGGGCGGACGAGTGGCTGCTGTACGACCAGGAGTCGCCCTCGGCCTCCGGCGGACGCGGACTGGGCCAGGCCCGTATCTACACCGCCGAGGGAAAGCTGGCGATCACCGTCATCCAGGAAGGCGTCGTCCGCGTCCCCCGGGAATGACGCCCCCGGAAAGACGCCTCGCGGATGACGCCCCCGGAGATCATGCCCGCAGATGACGCTCCCTGAATGACGCCTCGGGGATGACGCCCTGGGGATGAGCGGCATCTGACGGAGCAATTCCGACATACTCCCCACCATGAGCGACGCGAGAGCCGACGGCCGAGCCGATGGCGGGGAGTCCACCTTCACGGTGATCGTGGCGGCCGTCGCCAACCTCGGCATCGCCGTGGCGAAGGCCGTCGCCGGGCTGATCAGCGGCTCCAGCGCGATGCTCTCCGAGGCGGCCCACTCGGTCGCGGACACCGTCACCGAGGTCATGCTCCTGACCGCCCTCAAGCGCAGCGAGAAGCCGGCCGACGAGGAGCACCCCCTCGGATACGGCCCCGAGCGCTACATCTGGGCGATGCTCGCCTCCGTCGCCACCTTCGTCGGCGGCGCGGTCTTCTCCCTCTACGACGGGGTGCACACGCTGGTCGCGGGCGAGGAACTGGGCGATCCGCTCGTCTCCTACCTCGTCCTCGGCGTCGCGTTCCTGCTCGAGGGCTACTCGCTGCGCACCGGAGTCAAACAGGTGCGGCGCGAGGCGTCGCGGCTGCGGGTGCCGGACGCGTACTACCTGCGCCACACCCCCGACACGGCCGTGAAGGCCGTCGTGATGGAGGACTCGGCGGCCCTGGTCGGCCTGCTGCTCGCGGCGGGCGGTCTGCTGGGCGGACAGCTCTCCGGCTCGGGCGTCTGGGACGGGATCGCCTCCGTCCTGATCGGGCTCCTGCTCGTCTACGTGGCGTGGGTGCTGGGCCGGTCCAACGCGCAACTGCTCATCGGGCGGCCCCTGCCCGCCGCGATGCGGGCCGGGGTGCGCGAGGAGCTGCTGTCGGTGCCGCACATCGTGGACGTACTGGAGCTGACCACGCTGATCCAGGGGCCGACCGAGATCCTGATCGCCGCGAAGATCGACTTCCGGGACATGGCCACCGCCGCGGAGGTCGAGTGGGCGTGCGAGGAGGCGGAGGCTCAGTTGCGGGAGAGGTTCCCGTCGATCCAGCGGGTGTATCTGGACCCGACGCCGGGGCAGGCGCAGCGGGTGCGCCACAGCGGCCCCTGAGATCCCGGCGGCCCTGCCGGCCCGTGCACCGGTGACGCCCGACACCGGGGGTGACTGATACCGGTGAGGCCTGACGCCGATGGCGCTGATGCCGCTGATGCCGCTGATGCCGCTGATGCCGCTGCGACTGAAGCCGGTTATGCCCGACGCCGTTGCGGCTGAAGCCGGTTATGCCCGACGCCTCACGGCGTCAGCTCCGCCACCGTCTTCGCGATCCGCCGCTCCCGCGTGGCCTGCGCCTTCGCGCCCTCGACCGACGTGACGTGCGCCTTCTGACGGCTGGGCGACAGGGCGCGGAACGCCTCCGCCGCCCCCGGTGCGGCGGCCAGCGCC
Source organism: Streptomyces sp. NPDC020884 (assembly GCF_044333935.1). Classification (NCBI taxonomy): domain Bacteria; kingdom Bacillati; phylum Actinomycetota; class Actinomycetes; order Kitasatosporales; family Streptomycetaceae; genus Streptomyces; species Streptomyces sp. NPDC020884. The sequence goes on from NZ_JBIRRY010000001.1 coordinate 1,247,333, forward strand.
GCCGCCAGGTCCTCAGGCGGCTCCACCGTGCGGGGCGCGGTGTCGAGGGTCAGCCGCACCTCGATGGCGTCCCCGCCGCCGATACCCGTCTCCTTGCGCTTGTCGGCGCTGAACGGGATGAGGTACGTGCCGCCCATCGGGGCGATCGTCGAGCGGTAGGAATACCCGTTCACCGTGACGTTCACCGGCGGGCGCTTGCCCGCGCCGAGGGCCTCGACCACGTCCTCCGGCACCTCGATACCGGTGTTGTTCCCGCTCTGGAACATCGTCGTGCTGAATTTCATGGCCCTCGCCCTTCGTCGCTGTCAGGGAAGACGGCCGCCGGGTCGAAAACTCATCGCATCGGGCCCGCTACGCGGCCGATTCCTCGGAGACCGGCTCCGCCGACTCCTCGGGCTCAGCCTCCAGCAGCCCCGCCGCGTGCAGCAGGTAGTCCGTCATCGGGTCGTAGAAGCGCGGGTCGGTGACGTGGTCGTCCAGCGGGACCGTGACCTGGAGGGTGCCCTCCGCCTCCCCGAGGAAGAGGGCCGGGTCGTTGCAGTCCGCGTAACCGATCGCGTCCAGCCCCCACTGTCCCGCGCAGCCCGCCCAGCCGTGGTCGGCGACGACCAGGTCGGGCAGCGGGCGGCCCAGGTGGGTCATGGCGTCCAGGATGGCGGCCATCGGGGCCGGGGAGTGGGTGTGCCAGAGGGTCGCCCCGCGTTCCAGCACGGCGACGTCGGCGAACTGGAAGACCATGCCCTCGTCCGCCATCAGCCCGGACGGGATGCGGACGATCTCGCAGCCGGCCCGGCGCAGCGCGTCCGCCGTCTGCCGGTGCACGTCCAGCAGGCCGCCGGGGTGCCCGGTGGCGAACAGGACCCGCTCGCGGGCGTCGGCGGCCTTGCGCAGCCGGGCCGCCATCCGCTCCAGGGCGTCGACCGTCAGCTCGGGGTCGATGGTGTCCTGGCCCTGCCGGTGCGCCGGGTCGTCGTCGACGCCGCAGCGCTCGGCCATCACCGCGAGCACGTCCTGCTCGTCGGTCCACCGGTCTCCCAGCTCCAGGCCCAGCCAGTAGTGGCGGTCACCGTTGGCGAGCTTGCGGTAGTGGGAGAGGTTGTTGTCGCGTGGCGTGGCGACGTCCCCCGCGATACGCGTACGGACGAGGTGGTCGACGAGGGCGGCGCGGCTGGGTATCGGCATGGCCCCATTGTGCCGTCCGGTGCGCGGGGCGTGCCCGGTGTCTTGACGGACGGACGGCCGGGGATCCGGCCCTGCCGTCCGTCAGGCGTCGGTCAGGCGTCGGTCGGGCATCGGTCGGGCGTCCGTCCGGCGTCGGTCCGGCACGCCTTCCGGGGCGGTCCTCCCGGGCGTGACCTGGTCCTTCCCATCGGGCGACGGCCGGGCCGCCCGGTCAGCGGCTCGGGCTGAGGCCCTCGACGGTGAGGGTGAAGAGCCGGTCGGCCTGGACCGACGGTTCGGCGTGGTGCTCGGTGGCCAGGGCGATGCCGACGGCGAGGGTGATCAGATCGTGGAAGGTGACGCCCGGCCTGACCGTCCCGTCGCGCAGGGCCCGGTGGAGCAGCGGGGTGGCCGCGCCCTCGAGCACCGCGCCGCACGAGTGCGGCGCGGTGTCGGCGGGGGCGTCGGTGGGGGGCTCGTAGGTCAGGGCGTCCGCGAGGCCGCGGGCGGAGACGGCGTACTCGACGAGGTCGTGCAGCCAGTCCAGCAGGGCGGCGCGGCTGTCGTCGGTCCGGCTCAGCTGGTCCGCGCGCCGGCAGAGGGCCTGGATGCGCTCCTGGAAGACGGCTTCGAGCAGGGCCTGGCGGGTGGGGAAGTGGCGGCGCACGGTGGCGGAGCCGACGCCCGCCGTGCGGGCGACCTGTTCGAGGGAGGCGGCAGCACCGTGCCGGGCGACCTCCGCCTCGGCCACGGCCAGGATGCGGCTGTAGTTGCGGCGGGCGTCGGAGCGCTGACCGGTCACGTTCTCTCCTTGCTAAGTGGTGGGCCCCGCCATATCGTAGCCGGAGGCGAAACGGCGGGCCCCGCCGTTTCTTGTTCCCGAACGGCGAGGAGACACCGCCATGGCATCACGTACCGCCCCCGTCCTGGTCACCGGCGCCACCGGACGCCAGGGCGGGGCCGCCGCCCGAGCCCTGCTGGCCGCCGGCGTGCCGGTCCGCGCGCTGGTGCGCGACCCGCTGACGCGGCCCGCCGCGGACGTCGAGGCGCTGGGCGCCCGGCTGGTGACCGGAGACCTGTCCGACCGGTCCTCGCTGGACGCGGCCTGCGCGGGGGTCCGCGCGGTGTTCTCCGTACAGATGCCGCCGATGACCGAGAGCAGCGTCGACTTCGCGGGAGAGCTGGCGCAGGCCTCCCACCTGATCGAGGCGGCGCGGGACGCGGGCGTGCACCAGTTCGTCCAGTCCTCGACCAGCGGGGTCGGGCGGCACACGGAGACGCCGGGCTGGGCGGAAGGCCGCTGGGCGGCGATGGAGCCCTACTTCGACACCAAGCAGGCGATCCTGGAGAAGGTGCGCGGGACCGGTTTCGCCCGCTGGGCCGTGGTCAAGCCCGCGTTCTTCATGACGAACCTGCCCCAGCTCGCGCCCCATGGGCCCGAGGGCGGCCTGGCGACGGTCATCCGGCCGGACACGACCCTGGCGCTGGTGGCGTGCGAGGACATCGGCGCGGCCGTCGCCCACGCCGTCCAGGAGCCCGACCGCTTCCACGAGGTGGAACTGGAGCTCGCGGGCGACCTGCTCACCATGGAACAGGTCGCCGGGACGCTGTCCACGGTGTGGGGCGTACCGGTGAAGGCTCCGTCGATGGACCTCGACGAGGCGCTCGCGGCGGGCATGCCGGCCTGGGGCGCGGGACACCTGTGGAGCAACGCCATCACCCAGCCGGCCCGCCCCGCGCTGGCCCGGGAACTCGGGATTCCGGTGACCTCGTTCGCCACCTGGGCGCACCGGCACCTGACGGCGGCCTGACAGCGGCCAGCCGGCCACCGGAGGGCGGCCGGCCGCGTGCTCCGGCCGGCCCGCCCGCCTACGAGACCACGGTGAGGACCGTCACCACGGTCACGGCGGAGATCGCCGCCTGGAGGTTGCGGATCGCCTCCCGCACACTCACACCCGCCCAGTGCCCGTCGGCGATCTCCGCCATGCGCGGGGCCACCTGCTTCTTCGGCAGGCCGGGGAACGTCTGCGGGTGCATGCCCGTGGCGTGCACCAGGGCGACGAGCGCCGTGGTGCGGGGGTCCGGCTCCGCCCCGTGCAGCACCACGGCCGCCAGCCGGTCGCGCAGCTCCCGTTCGACGGTTCCGTCGGCCTCCGGGTAGCGGCGCACCGGGAAGACGCCGAGGGCCCGGTGCTTCTCCTCGGTCACCAGACCGCGGGCGACGAGGCTCGCGACGACGTCCTGTGAGCCCTTGGCGTGGTCCCGGGTCAGCCAGTCGGCCACCTTGCGGCTACTGGAGGTCCCGTGGACCCAGCGCGTCAGCCGGTCGAGCCGTCCGTCCAGGAGGGCGTCGCCGGTCGGGGTCGGGTCGAAGACCTCGACGCGGCCGCCCCGCACCGTGGCACGGCCCGCCATGACCAGCTCCAGGAGCATGCCTGCGGCCACGCCCCAGCGGGCCGCAGTCTCCCCCTTCGCCGCGCCGGTCGCGTCGTCCAACGACAGCAGCATGATCTCTTCGCCCAGCGAGACGGCCATGATGCGGCTCCCCCGAGTTCTCTCGTCGTGAACGGACCGTCGTGACGTGCACGGGCCGTCGCGAACAGACCGTCGTGACGTGCACGGGCCGTCGCGAACAGACCGTCGTGACGCGAACGGGCCGTCGCGAACAGACCGTCGTGACGCGAACGGACCGTCGTGAACGGACAGACGCCAGAACCCCGGCCGAGGTTGCCCGGACCCCCTCGGAACCCGAAGCCGCCCGGAGGAAGAACCCGCTGCTCAGGAGGGATCAGCGGCGGCGGCGAAGGCGCCCCGGGCCAGCCGGTGCAGCAGGGCCGCGGTCGCCGCGCGGCCGGGCAGGGCCTCGGGGCGGGCCAGGTGCGGGGTGGAGTTCAGCAGGCCGAAGACGGCGTGCACGGTGACGCGGGCCTGGTTCTCGGCCAGCGAGGGGTAGAGGGCGCGGACTACCCCGACCCAGACCTCGACGTACTCGCGCTGGAGCCGGCGCACCCGCTTGCGATCCGTGTCGCGCAGCCGGTCCAGCTCGCGGTCGTGGAGGGTGATCAGGGGGCGGTCGTCGAGGGCGAAGTCGATATGGCCCTCGATGAGCGCGTCCAGGAGGGCCTCCGGGGAGCCGTCGCCCCGGTCGGCGTCCTCGGTGACCCGCATGCGGCCGCCGTCCAGCAGTCGTTCGCTGATGCCCACCAGCAGCTCGGCGAGCATGGCGTCCTTGCCGGGGAAGTGGCGGTAGAGGCCGGGGCCGCTGATCCCGACGGCGGCGCCTATCTCGTCGACGCCGACACCGTGGAAGCCCCGCTCGGCGAAGAGGCGGGCGGCCTCCCGGAGAATCTGCTCGCGGCGGGTGGGAGCCGCGACGCGGGCGGCGGCATGGGTGCTCATGAGGATTCATTCTAGACAGGGTCGTTAGCGCTCGTTAACCTGAAGGAAAGGCGTTAACGCTCATTAACAGCATGTCAACGCCATTTCACTACTGCGGTACGGGCAAGGGGGCTCGACACGATGCAGCAGGCACCGGTCCTGGCGAGCGCGGCCGATCCCGCCTCGGAGGCCTGGCAGGCCAACGAGGCGGCGCATCACGCGCTCTCCGACGAGCTGGCGGGACGCCTCGCCAGGGCACGGCTGGGCGGGGGTGAGAAGGCACGGGCCCGCCACGAGGCGCGCGGCAAGCTGCTCCCCCGGGACCGGGTGGACACCCTTCTCGACCCGGGTTCGCCGTTCCTGGAGTTGGCCCCGCTGGCCGCCGAGGGGCTGTACGGGGGCTCCGCCCCGGCTGCCGGGGTGATCGCCGGGATCGGGCGGGTCAGCGGCCGGGAGTGCGTGATCGTCGCCAATGACGCGACCGTCAAGGGCGGCACGTACTACCCGATGACCGTGAAGAAGCACCTGCGCGCCCAGGAAGTGGCCCTGGAGAACCGCCTCCCCTGCCTGTACCTGGTCGACTCGGGCGGCGCGTTCCTGCCGATGCAGGACGAGGTCTTCCCCGACCGGGACCACTTCGGGCGGATCTTCTACAACCAGGCCCGGATGTCGGGGGCCGGCATCCCGCAGATCGCGGCGGTGCTGGGCTCCTGCACGGCGGGCGGGGCCTACGTCCCGGCGATGAGCGACGAGGCCGTCATCGTCCGCAACCAGGGCACGATCTTCCTCGGCGGCCCGCCGCTGGTGAAGGCCGCCACCGGCGAGGTCGTCACGGCGGAGGAGCTGGGCGGCGGCGAGGTCCACTCCCGTACGTCGGGGGTCACCGACCATCTCGCGGAGGACGACGCGCACGCGCTGCGGATCGTCCGCAACATCGTCGCGACCCTCCCGGACCGCGCCCCGCTCCCCTGGTCGGTCGAGCCGGCCGAGGAGCCGAAGGTGGACCCGGCCGGTCTGTACGGCGCGGTCCCGGTGGACTCCCGCACCCCGTACGACGTACGTGAGGTGATCGCCCGAGTGGTGGACGGCTCGCGGTTCCAGGAGTTCAAGGCGGAGTACGGCACGACGCTGATCACCGGTTTCGCCCGGATCCACGGCCATCCGGTCGGGATCGTCGCGAACAACGGGATCCTGTTCTCCGAGTCGGCCCAGAAGGGCGCGCACTTCATCGAGCTGTGCGACCAGCGCGGCATCCCGCTCGTCTTCCTCCAGAACATCTCCGGCTTCATGGTCGGCCGGGACTACGAGGCGGGCGGCATCGCCAAGCACGGCGCGAAGATGGTCACGGCCGTGGCCTGCACCCGGGTGCCGAAGCTGACGGTCGTCGTCGGCGGTTCGTACGGCGCGGGCAACTACTCGATGTGCGGCCGGGCCTACAGCCCCCGCTTCCTGTGGATGTGGCCGAACGCCAAGATCTCGGTGATGGGCGGCGAACAGGCCGCATCGGTCCTCGCGACGGTCAAGCGCGACCAGCTCGGCGACGACTGGAGCGCCGAGGACGAGGAGACGTTCAAGGCCCCGATCCGCGCCCAGTACGAGACCCAGGGCAACGCGTACTACGCCACCGCCCGGCTCTGGGACGACGGTGTGATCGACCCCGTGGACACCCGGCAGGTGCTGGGCCTCGCCCTGACCGCCTGCGCCAATGCCCCGCTGCCCCAGAAGGACCCGGCCGGGCCCGGCTTCGGCGTCTTCCGGATGTGAGGAACAGATGACGATGTTCGACACCGTTCTGGTCGCCAATCGCGGCGAGATCGCGGTCCGGGTGATCCGGACCCTGCGGGAGCAGGGGGTGCGCTCGGTCGCGGTCTTCAGCGACGCGGACGCGGACGCCCGGCATGTACGGGAGGCGGACACGGCGGTACGGATCGGCCCGCCGCCGGCCGCCGAGAGCTACCTGTCGGTTCCGGCGCTCCTGGAGGCGGCCCGCCGCACGGGCGCGCAGGCCGTGCACCCCGGTTACGGCTTCCTCGCGGAGAACGCGGAGTTCGCCGCCGCCTGTGCGGACGCGGGCCTGGTCTTCATCGGCCCGCCCGCCTCCGCGATCTCCCTCATGGGCGACAAGATCCGGGCCAAGGAGACGGTCGCGGCGGCCGGGGTCCCGGTCGTCCCCGGCTCGTCGGGGAGCGGCCTGACCGACACCCAACTGGAGGCGGCCGCACGGGAGATCGGCATGCCGGTGCTGCTGAAGCCCTCGGCGGGCGGCGGTGGCAAGGGCATGCGCCTGGTCCGCGACGCGGCGGTGCTGCCGGAGGAGATCGCGGCGGCGAGGCGTGAGGCACGGGCTTCGTTCGGCGACGACACCCTCCTCGTCGAGCGGTGGATCGACCGCCCCCGCCATATCGAGATCCAGGTGCTGGCCGACACCCACGGCAACGTGATCCACCTCGGCGAGCGCGAGTGCTCGCTCCAGCGCCGCCACCAGAAGATCATCGAGGAGGCCCCCTCGCTCCTGCTGGACGAGGAGACCCGGGCGGCGATGGGCGAGGCGGCCGTGCAGGCGGCACGCTCCTGCGGGTATGCCGGCGCGGGGACGGTGGAGTTCATCGTCCCGGGCGACGACCCGGCCTCGTACTACTTCATGGAGATGAACACCCGTCTCCAGGTCGAGCACCCGGTCACCGAGCTGATCACCGGCCTGGACCTGGTGGAATGGCAGTTGCGAGTGGCGTCGGGCGAGCGACTCCCCTACGCACAGCGGGACATCGTGCTGAACGGCTGGGCGATCGAGGCCCGCGTCTGCGCCGAGGACCCGTCCCGCGGCTTCCTGCCCTCGGGGGGTACGGTGCTGGCGCTGCGCGAGCCGCAGGGCGGCGGGGTGCGGACGGACTCGGGGCTCAGCGAGGGCGTGCCGGTGGGCAGCCTGTACGACCCGATGCTGTCGAAGGTCATCGCGTACGGCCCCGACCGCGCGACCGCCATCCGCAAGTTGCGGGCGGCCCTCGCGGACACGGTGATCCTGGGCGTCCCGACCAATGCGGGATTCCTGCGCCGGCTGCTGGCCCACCCGGACGTGGTCGCCGGCAACCTGGACACGGGGCTGGTGGAGCGCGAGGCGGAGAGCCTGGTGCCGGACGGGGTCCCGGACGAGGTGTACGCGGCGGCGGCCGCGGTCCGCCGGGACGCGCTGGCGCCCCGGCCGGACGCGGGCGGCTGGACGGACCCGTTCTCGGTGCCGAACGGCTGGCGCACGGGCGGCACTCCGGCGCCGCTGCTGTTCCCGCTGCGGGTGGCGGGCGCGGACCCGGTGACGTACGGGGCTCCGGCCGGCGCCGTGGTGGGACCCGACCGGGTGACGGTCGAACTCGACGGCACGGTGGTCCACTTCCACCGCTCCGGCGAGTGGCTCGGCCGGGACGGCGACACCTGGCACGTCCAGGACCACGACCCGGTGGAGGCGTCCCTGAGCGGGGCGGGCCGGAGCGGGGCGGACACCCTGGCGGCCCCGATGCCGGGCACGGTCACGGTGGTGAAGGTGGCCGTCGGGGACGAGGTCGAGGCGGGCCAGAGCCTGCTCGTGGTGGAGGCGATGAAGATGGAGCACGTGATCTCCGCCCCGCACGCGGGGACCGTGACCGAGCTGGACGTCACGGCGGGCGCGACGGTGGCGATGGACCAGATCCTGGCCGTCGTCACCCCCGGGGAGGACGCATGACCACGCGGGCGCTCCCGATGAAGGTCCCGATGCCCGGTCTCCCCGCCCGGGTCCGGATCCACGAGGTGGGGGCGCGGGACGGCCTCCAGAACGAGAAGGGGATCGTCCCGACGGAGGTCAAGGCGGAGTTCATCCGCCGGCTGGCGGTGGCCGGCCTGACCACCATCGAGGCGACGAGCTTCGTGCACCCGAAGTGGGTGCCCCAACTGGCCGACGCGGAGAAGCTGTTCCCGCTCCTCGGCGAGGTGGCGGACGTCGGTGACGTATCCCTGCCGGTCCTCGTGCCGAACGAACAGGGCCTGAACCGGGCCCTGGCGCTCGGGGCCCGGTCGATCGCGGTGTTCGGCTCGGCGACGGAGACGTTCTCCGCTCGCAACCTGAACCGGTCCGTGGACGAGTCGCTGGCCATGTTCGCGCCGGTGGTGGCCCGCGCCAAGGCGGACAGGGTGCAGGTGCGCGGGTATCTGTCGATGTGCTTCGGCGACCCGTGGGAAGGCGCGGTGCCCCTCGCCCAGGTGGTGCGGGTCGCGAAGGCCCTGATGGACCTGGGCTGCGACGAGCTGTCGCTCGGCGACACGATCGGGGTGGCGACGCCCGGCCATGTGGCGGCGCTGCTGACCGCGCTGAACGAGGCGGGCGTCCCCACGGAGGCGATCGGCGTGCACTTCCACGACACGTACGGCCAGGCCCTCTCCAACACCCTGGCGGCGCTCCAGCACGGGGTGAGCACGGTCGACGCCTCGGCGGGCGGCCTCGGCGGCTGCCCGTACGCGAAGAGCGCCACGGGCAACCTCGCCACCGAGGACCTCGTGTGGATGCTCGACGGCCTGGACATCGAAACGGGCGTCGACCTCGCCGAACTGACCGCCACCAGCGTCTGGCTGGCCGGACACCTGGGCCGGCCGAGTCCATCCCGCACGGTCCGCGCCCTCGGGGGCGCCCGGCCCTGATCCGCCGGACACCCCCAGCCCCTCCCTCTCCCCCTCCCACAAGGAGTGACGATTCACGATGTCCCTGGACCACCGGCTGACCGCCGAGCACGAGGAACTGCGCCGCACCGTCGAGGCGTTCGCGCACGACGTGGTCGCGCCGAAGATCGGCGACCTCTACGAGCGCCATGAATTCCCGTACGAGATCGTGCGCGAGATGGGTCGGATGGGCCTGTTCGGGCTGCCGTTCCCGGAGGAGTACGGCGGCATGGGCGGCGACTACCTCGCGCTCGGGATCGCCCTGGAGGAGCTGGCCCGGGTCGACTCGTCGGTGGCGATCACCCTGGAGGCCGGGGTCTCGCTGGGTGCGATGCCGCTGCACCTGTTCGGCACCGAGGAGCAGAAGCGGCAGTGGCTGCCGAAGCTCTGCGCGGGCGAGGCGCTCGGCGCGTTCGGCCTGACGGAGCCGGACGGCGGCTCGGACGCGGGCGGCACCCGGACGACGGCGGTGCTGGACGAGGCGACGAACGAGTGGGTGATCAACGGATCGAAGTGCTTCATCACCAACTCCGGCACGGACATCACCGAGTTGGTCACGGTGACCGCGGTGACCGGCCGCAAGCCGGACGGCCGCCCGCTGATCTCCGCGATCATCGTCCCCTCGGGCACCCCCGGCTTCACGGTCGCCGCACCGTATTCCAAGGTCGGCTGGAACGCGTCGGACACCCGGGAGCTGTCCTTCTCCGACGTCCGCGTCCCGGCGGCGAACCTCCTGGGCGAACAGGGCCGCGGCTACGCACAGTTCCTGCGGATCCTGGACGAGGGCCGGGTGGCGATCTCGGCCCTGGCCACGGGCCTGGCGCAGGGCTGCGTCGACGAGTCGGTGAAGTACGCGGCCGAGCGCCACGCGTTCGGCAAGCCGATCGGCGCGAACCAGGCGATCCAGTTCAAGATCGCCGACATGGAGATGCGCGCCCACATGGCCCGCGTGGGCTGGCGCGACGCGGCCTCGCGGCTGGTGGCCGGCGAACCGTTCAAGAAGGAGGCGGCGATCGCGAAGCTGTACTCCTCGACGGTCGCGGTGGACAACGCCCGGGAGGCGACGCAGATCCACGGCGGCTACGGGTTCATGAACGAGTACCCGGTGGCGCGGATGTGGCGCGACTCGAAGATCCTGGAGATCGGCGAGGGAACGTCGGAGGTCCAGCGGATGCTGATCGCACGGGAGTTGGGGCTGCCGGGCTGAGTCGCCCCGGGGCGACGATCAGGGGCCGGGGGCGCCGCCGTCCGTGAACGGACGGCGGCTCACCCCCCGGCCCCGACCCGCTAGGAACGCCGCGCGCCCGGCACCGCCACCCCGTCCTCCGTCACGTACTTCACGCCGTCGTCGCTCTTCGTGATCGTGAACGCGTCCAGGGTCTGGCCCACCTCCTTGTCCGTCGTCGACCTGTCGTCCCACTGGGCGCCGATGACCGCCTCGTAGCGGATCGTGTTCTTCGAGACCGTGATGCCCTGGAACGTCGACGTGTGCGCCGCGCGGGCCACCTGGGTCGCCCCGTTGCGGGTCCAGACGTTGTCGTCGGCCGGGGACAGCTCGTAGTACTTCGGGCCCGCCATCGCGACCGCGTAGACCGGGCCCGTCGTCACGCCCGGGGTGTCCGTGGCGTCCGCGTCGACGTAGCCGCGGGCGTAGACGTGGTCGTGGCCCATCAGGACCAGGTCGATGTCGTGGCGCTGGAAGACCGGGAGCCAGGCGTCGCGGATCGGCTTCTCGTCGCGGCCGACCGCTGCCGAGAACACCGGCTGGTGGAAGGTGGCGACCGACCACTTGTTGGGGTTGTTCGCCAGGATGTGGTCGAGCCAGCGGGCCTGGAGGTCCAGCCAGAGCTTCTGCGGGTCCGGGCAGGCCTCGGAGCAGGGCGGCAGGTCGGGCGGGGTCATCAGCTCTCGGGCGTCGTGCGTGCTCGCGTTGAGGGTGATGAAGCGGACGTTCTGGTAGTCCGTGTAGTACGCCGTCTCCGTGATGGACTTCGCCATGTGGGCCTCGTATGCGGCCCGTTGGCGTTCAGAAGGGGTTGCGTCCTTCGCCGGGGTGGCCGTGGGGCCGTTGGCCGGATAGGCGAACGTCGACTTCCAGTTCCTCAGGAACAGGTCCGCGTTGTACTCGTGGTTCCCCGGGGCCGCGATCACATTGGTCGTCTGGCTGTGGCCGTTCATCGCGCCGAACCACTCGTCCCACAGGCCGTCGTTGCCGCCCGAGTCCACCAGGTCGCCCGCGTTGACGCTGCCGATCGCCTTCGGGAAGCGTTTGTAGGCCTGGTCCACGACCGGGGCCCACTTCGCCTTCAGGTCGTTCTGGGCGTCGCCGAAGTAGAGGAAGGTGAACTCCTCGCCCGGCTTGCCGGCGGCGGTGAAGGTGTGGTTCTCGCTCAGCTTGTCGCGGTGGCCCACCCGGTACTCGTACGCCGTCCCCGGCTTCAGCCGGTCCATCACCGCCGAGTGCGTGCGGGTGGGGACGCCGTTGCTCAGGAGCTCCTCGTTCGTGGTCGCCTTCGCCCTTCTCCAGGCCGAGTGGGAGCCTGCCTGCCGGTACTGCGCCTCGCCCTGCGTCGTGCCGCTGCCCGTCCGCCACGTCACCGCCTGCGAGGTGGCGGGGGTGGTGGTCGGGGTGAGGACGATGCGCTCCGGGGTGACGCCCGGCGCCTTCAGGTCCGGGTTGGTCGTCAGGGCCACGTCGAAGACGTGCATGATGCCCCGGTCCGTGCCCTGCGGCAGGACCACCGACCGCACCCGCTTCTTCCCGTCCAGCACCTGCGGGACCGTGCCGAAGACCACCGTGCGGGTGGTGTCCGACGTGCCGTTCACCTTGTTGCGGCCCTCCGTGGCCACCAACGGGACATTGCCGTAGAGGTAGTCGGCGCCGGGCGTCCAGTCGGTGAACTGCACCGCCACGTTCTGCGTCGAGCCGTCCTCGTACTCCACCGCAGCCAAGCCCTGCGACGGCCCGTTCGTCGCCAGGCCGAGGAAGGAGATGCCCGTCGCCTTGATCCCCTTGCCGCCCCGGGCCGTCAGGTCGATCCGCTGGCCGTGCGGGATCCAGTTGTCCGGCTCGCCCGCCCTGGTCTTCGGCCAGGTGAACGTGGCCCCCGTCTCGCCCAGCGGCAGCTTCGCGCCCGGGGTCGCGCCCGCCGCCGCCAGCTTCTCCCGGGAGAGGGAGTTGTCGCTGAGGTCGAGCGAGCCCAGCCTGCCCAGGCCGTCCGGCGTCGAGCCGATGTTGTTGCGGGCGTCGGAGCCCTCGGTGTACGACGGCGGTACGTCGGCCGCTCCCGTACCCCATGCCGCAGGAGCCGCGCCCATCGTGAACGTCAGTTCACCGCCCGCCCGCGCGAAGTCCTCGTCCAGCCAGGACCTCGACGTGGAGCGGCCGTTGACCTTCAGCCCCGTCACATACGGCTTGTCCGCCGCCGCCCCGTCCGCCTTGATCGTGATCCGGCGGTCGCTGTCCGCGCTGTCGATCGTGATCCGGTCGAACATCGGCGAGCTGAGCACCAGGTTCGCCGTGCCGTACACCGTCGGGTTCATCCCGAGGTTGGCCCACACGTACCAGGAGCTGAGCGAACCCAGGTCGTCGTTGCCCGGCAGGCCCGACGGCGTCGTGCCGTACATCTCGTCCGTCGCGCGGCGCAGCACCTCCGACGTCCGGTGCGGCTGACGCAGCCAGTTGTAGACGTACGGCATCGAGAAGCTCGGCTGGTTGGAGAGATAGGCGCCCGTGGTGTTGTAGACGCCCGCGTCCAGGGCGTCGGTGTGCTCGTCCAGGTCGCGCGTGACGGCCTCGACACCGCCCCGCCTCTCGATCAGCGTGCCGATGTTCTGCGGGACCATCCAGCCGTACTGATAGCCCGTCGCCTGCTCGAACTGGTTCCCGCGCTCACCGAGGTTGAAGGAGCGGTCGAAGCCGTTGCGGCCGCGCGGGCGGATGCGCTGCGTCTCCGGGTCGAGCAGGTTCTGCCAGTTCTGCGCCCGCGTCATGAACCGGTCGTGGGTGTCCTTCTCGCCCAGCCTGTCCGCCAGTTGGGCTATCGCGAAGTCGTCGATGGCGTATTCGAGGGTCTTCGACGTCGCCGAGTCGCCCTTGCCGTTGTCGATGAACCCGGCGCTGAAGTACTGCTGCGCGTGCGCCCGCTTCGTCGTGTCGGCGGGCAGCTGCTGCGTCTTCCGCATCGACGCGAGCGCCGCCTTGCGGTCGTAGTCCACACTGCCGAACGCGTCGATCGACGACACCACCACCTGGAGCGAGTCGCCGCTCATCTTCTGCTGCGACTGGTTCAGATGCGGCCAGTTGGGCCACGCGCCCGTCTGCTTCACCAGGTCCACCAAGGACTGGTTGATGTCCGAGCCGACCTTCGGGAAGAGCAGCGCGATCAGCTGCGCCTGTCCCCGGTACAGGTCCCAGCCCGCATAGGTGACGTAGTGGTGGCGGCCGGCCGCCACCTTGCGGACCTTGCCGTCGTGGCCCGGGTACTGGCCGTTCACGTCGTCGGAGATGTTCGGGTGGAGGAGGGAGTGGTAGAGCGCCGTGTAGAACTTCACCCGTTCCGACTTCGTCCCGCCGGTGGCCCCGACCGTGCCCAGCGTGTCCTTCCAGACCTTCGCCGTCGCCTTCCGCACCTGGTCGAAGCTCCGGCCGCCGGTCTCCTCCTCGGCGTTGCGGGCCGCGTTCGCCACGCTGACGTAACTCAGCCCGGTCCGCGCGGTGACCGTCGCGCCCTTCGGGAAGACGAGGTACGCGCCCGAGCCGTGCTTGGCCTCACCGCCGCGCGCGCTCGCCGCGCCCGGGGTGACCTCGCCGCCCTGCCAGGTGCCGTACGAGGTGAACGCGCGGTCGAACGTCGAGGAGAAGTAGGCGCGGTAGCGGCCGCCCTCGTCGCACACCGACGCCGTCTCGACCCAGCCGCTGACCGTACGGCCCTCGACCTTCACCTCGCTGTCGAAGACCCGGTTGTTGGAGCCCGCCACGTCCAGGATGAGCGTCGAGGAGTCCTTGCGGGCCGGGAACTCGTACCTATTGACGGCGGTTCGCGCGGTCGCGGTCAGCTCCGTCTCCACACCGTTGCCGAGGCCGACCGTGTAGTGGCCGGGGGCCGCCGTCTCGTCGCGGTGGTCGAAGTCCAGGTAGTACGGGTCGATCTTCGTGCCGGGGCTGGTCGGCAGCGCGCCGCCGTCGAGCTCGCCCGTGTACGGCAGGACCGGGAAGTCGAAGGCGCTGAACCGGCCCTCGCAGCCGGTGCCGGACAGCCGCGTCATCCCGAAGCCGCGGATCTTGTCGGCGCTGTACTCGTAGCCGCCCTTCTGGTCGCCGTCCGAGGAGCGGTACGTGGTCGGGCTCGACTGGACCATGCCGAACGGGGTCGTCGCGCCCGGCCAGGTGTTGCCGTACGCGCTGTTGCCCTTGTTCTGGGCCGGGTCCAACCGCGTGCCGATGAACGGGTCGACGGCGTCGTAGGGGCTGATGGACGAAGCGCGCGGGGCGACGTCCGTGGTGGCGGCGGCCGTGGCGGTGGCGGGCGCCAGGCCGGCCACGAGCGCACCGGCCGTCAGGGCGGCGGCCGCGGCGACGGCGCGCAGCCGGCCCGGTCTCGTCCGGGCAGGCGGGCGTTCGGCGGCGGTGAGTTGCCGCATGAGTCGGTCCTCTCAGGTCGGACGGAAGGCGTGGATCTCCGACCCGGGAGGGAACGACAGGATGACAACGTTGTCCAACTCCCGTTCGGGCACGTGCACCACAGTGCTCGGCACAGTTTTCCCCGAGAGGGCCGCGATGGGAAGACCCGGCCAACAGACCGTGTCCCCCACTGCCGGACGCACCGGATGCAACGGACGCGCCGGACCGGCGGGCTCGTACGGCGGTGTCGCACTGCGACCTCGTACGGCGGGCTCACACTGCGACTTCGTACGGCGATCTCGTACGGCGATCTCGTACGGCGGGCTCGTACGGCGGGCTCGTACGGCGACCTCGTACCGCCCGCGTCTCAGCGCCAGGCGTGGCGGATCTTCAGCCGGCCGTATCCCATCGCCCCGGAGAAGCGGATGCGGGGCCCGCCGGGGCGGGACGGCCGCCGGGGCCGGTAGCGCAGGTCCTTCCACCCGGTGTTCAGGCCCTCGATCTCCACGATCGCGTCGCGCGGGACCGTGATGCTCGCGCCACCGGTGCCGAGGCTCAGCTCGATGTCGACGACCGGGCCCTCGAAGACCGCCCGGGACAGGTTCAGGCGCACCCGCCCGAAGGCGGACTCGACCTTGAGGACCCGGGGCACCCGCCATGCGCCGCGCCGGGTGATCCGTCCGCCGGCGGCGGCGATCGTCGACGTGGTGCCCGGGTCCTCCGCCGGAAGCGAGTCCAGGGCCGCCGCGAGCTCGTCCCGCGACGTGGCGGCCAGCACCCGGCCGAGGCGCTCGTCCATCTCCTCGTGCGAGATGTACTCCTCGGCGTACGCCTCCCGCACGCGCCGCACGGCGCTCTCGCGGTCGTCATCGCCCAGGCGCGACACGGCGTTTCCATGAGGTGGGGTCACAGTTGCACTTTAGTGCGGCGCCCGTCACGTGAACATGACGAAGGCGGGGGGGCGCAAGCGCGCGGGCGACGGTCCGTGGGCCTCAGGGGGCGGACATCTCCACGCTCTGGCGGCCGTCGTAGTCGGCACGCGCCTTCGCGATCTCCTGCTGGTGGCTCTCGGTCCAGTCGACTAGGGACCGGATCGTCGTGTGCAGCGTCGCGCCCAGCTCCGTGAGCTCGTACTCCACGCGGGGCGGGACCACCGGGTAGACCGTGCGCCGCACCAGGCCGTCGCGTTCGAGCTGGCGCAGGGTCACCGTCAGCATGCGCTGGCTGATGCCTTCGATCAGCCGGCGCAGCTCGGAGAAGCGCAGCGTGCGGCGTTCCAGGTGGGCGATGGCCAGGAGCGACCACTTGTCCGCGACGCGGTCGAGGATCTGCCGTACCTCGCATCCCTCGCGGACGTCCCACTGGCTGATGTCGTAGTCCAGTCCTGTGTTGGTATCCGCGCAGTGACTCGGTGACTTCGAAGTGCCTTCTTCCATACCTCCCCACGGTGCCGCAAGCTTCGAGTGGTTACAAGAGGGAACCGACCGGCAGTTCGGTAACTCACCCGTGTTCCGACCCGCTTGAGACCCGCGCACCCGAATCCCTTTCCACACCACCGCCGTTGCGGTGCCTCGCCCTGCCCGAATTCCGCGCACAAGGAGAAGTCCCGTGTCCCCAGCCCCCTCCCTTCCGAGCAGTGACCGCATGACCGGACGCGCCTGGGGCGTGCTGCTCGTCCTGTGCGGCGCGATCTTCCTCGAAGGCATCGATGTGGCCATGCTCAACGTGGCCCTGCCCGCGATCCGCGAGGACCTGGACCTGTCCACCGGCACGCTCCAGTGGGTGATGAGCGCGTACGTCCTCGGCTACGGCGGCTTCATGCTGCTGGGCGGACGGGCGGCCGATCTGTTCGGCCGGCGTCGGATGTTCGTCCTGTGGCTCGTGGTGTTCCTGCTCTTCTCCGGGCTCGGCGGCCTGGCGACCGAGGGGTGGATGCTCATCGTCGCCCGCTTCGTGACGGGGATCGCCGCGGCCTTCATGACCCCGGCCGGCCTGTCGATCATCACCACCGGCTTCCCGGAGGGGCCGCAGCGCAACAAGGCCCTGCTCGTCTACGCCGGCACCGCGGCGGGCGGCTTCTCCATCGGCCTGGTCGTCGGCGGTCTGCTCTCCGCCATCGACTGGCGCTGGGTGTTCTTCGCCCCGGTCATCCTCTCGTTCGGCATCCTGATCGCCGCGCTCGCGCTCGTCCCCGCCTCGCCCCGCCCGGACCGCACCGGGCAGAGCGTCGACCTGGCCGGCGCGGTCACCGTCACGGCCGGGATCCTGCTCCTCGTCTTCGGCGTCGAGCGCGCCACGCACGTCTCGGCCGCCTGGACGGCCGGCACGATCGGGGCGGCGCTGCTCCTCTTCCTCGCGTTCGTCCTCATCGAGCGGGCCTCGTCCTCGCCGCTGGTGCGCCTGGGCATCTTCCGCAGCGGGTCACTGGTCCGCGCCAACGTGTCGGGGCTGCTGTTCGCCGCCGGGTTCTTCGGCTTCCAGTTCATCGCCGTGCTCTACCTCCAGGAACTGCGCGGCTGGTCGTCCCTCCGGACCAGCTTCGCGCTGATCGTCATCGGCGTGGACGCGGTCCTCTCACCGCTCCTCACACCGAAGCTGGTGGCCCGGTTCGGCAACGCGCGGGTCATCTTCGGCGGGCTGCTGCTCGCGTCGCTGTCGTACGGGCTGTTCCTGCCGATCGCCGCGGACTGGACGTACGCGGCCATGTTCCCGGGTCTGCTCCTCCTGGGCCTGGCCTTCTCCCTGGTCTACGGCCCGCTCACCATCGTGGCCACCGAGGGCATCGCCGAGGAGGAGCAGGGCGTGGCGGGCGGGCTGCTCTACACGTCCTTCCAGTTCGGTGCGGCGCTGGGGCTGTCCGCGGTGGCGGCCGTCAACATCGGTGCCACGGACGGCACATCACCGGCCGCGCTCCTCGACGGATACCGGGCGGCGCTGGTCGTCCCGCTGGCCGCCGCCCTGCTCGCCGCCGCCGTCAGCGCGTTCGGCCTCCGCGCCCGGCGGGCGGCGACGGGCGGCTCCTCCGGCAACGGCGGCGCGCCTACGGGCGACGGGGCCCCGCCGGTCCGGAGCAGCACCCCGGGCGGCGTCGAACAGCCCGCGGGGCTCGGCGTCTGATCGCTCGGGGCGGGGGCGCGGCCGGGACCGTCCGGCCGCGCCCCCGCCGCCGCGCGCCACCCGTATTCCGGTCGACACCCCTCCCGCCGGTCCGGCAGAGTCTCGTCATGGACCTCATGGACCCCCGGCACTGGCCCCTTTACGGTCTCCGCCTCCGCACACCGCGCCTCGAACTGCGCCTGCCCGGCCTCGACCTCCTCGACGAGCTGTCCTCGGTGGCGGCCGGCGGGGTGCACGACCCGGACCGGATGCCGTTCAACGTGGCGTGGACCGACGGGGAGCCCGACGCGGTGGGGCGGGCGGTCTTCCAGCACCTGCTGGGGACCGTGGCCGGCTGGTCCATGGACGACTGGACGCTCAGCCTGGCCGTCCTCCACGAGGGGAAGGTCGTGGGCCGACAGGACCTGATGGGGCGTGACTTCGGGGTGCGGCGGGAGGCGGAGACGGGGTCGTGGCTCGGGCTCCCGTACCAGGGCCAGGGCCTGGGTACGGAGATGCGCGCGGCCGCCCTCCACCTCGCGTTCGCCGGGCTGGGCGCGCGGTACGCCGTCTCGGCCGCCATGACCGACAACCCGCGTTCGCTCGGGGTCTCGCGACGGCTCGGGTATGCGGACGACGGCCTGGAGACGGCCGTCGTGCGCGGCGCGCCCGTCACGCTCCGGCGGCTGCGCCTGGACCGGGCCCGGTGGGAGGCGCACCGGAGCGTGGAGGTGACCGTGGAGGGGCTCGACGCCTGCCGGGCGGAGTTCGGGGCCTGAGCCCACCAAGCAAGGCTAGGCTAACCTTCCTTCGGATTGCCCCAGCCGGAAGCCGGGCCCGTCCGCCCATCGCTCCGGCCCGTCCCGGAGGAGCTCCCGTTGACGCCGACGACCGCCACCGCCCCCGAAGTCGCCCCGTTCCGGCTCTTCGACCTGGCCGTTCTGCGGACCAGGCGGCTGGGCCCGTCCATCCTCCGGATCACGCTCGGCGGGCCGGGGGCCGGGGACCTGTGCGCCGAGGGCCGCGACGGGAGCCTGTCGATCCTCCTGCCGCAGCCGGGGCGGAGCGAGGCGGTGGCCCCGGCGGGAGACGGCGGGACATGGCACGCGCGATGGCGGGCGCTGCCCGAGAACGAACGGGCGGCGCTGCGTACGTACGCCGTACGGGCCCAGCGACTGCGGGCCGACGGCTCCGCCGAAGTGGACCTGGACTTCGTGCTGCACGATGACGGCGGCCCCGCCTCCCGCTGGGCGCGGGCGGCGGCCCCCGGCGACCGGCTCACGGTGCTGGGCCCCGCCGTCGCGGACAGCTCCGCCGCACGCTTCCGGCCACCGGCCGACACCGACTGGGTGCTGATCCGGGCCGACGAGACCGCGCTGCCCGCCGCGGCCGCCGCCCTGGAGCGGCTGCCCGCGGGGCTGCCGGCCCGGGTCTGGCTGGAGGTCCCGCACACCGAGGACCGGCAGGCGCTGAACACCCCGGCGAAGGCCCGCATCCGCTGGCTCGTCCGGAGCGAGGGGGCCGCCTGCGGCGTGGAGACCGTGCGCGCCGCCGAGTTGCCGGGAGGCACACCGTACGCATGGGTCGCGGGCGAGGCGTCCGGGGTGCGGGCGCTCCACCATCACCTGGTCCGGGAGCGGGGCTTCGACCGTGCGCGGGTGACGTCCGCCGCGTACTGGCGGCGCGGACTCAGCGAGGACCAGTCGCGTCAGGCGCAGGCGACGGCGTCCGCCGGGAGCGACACCCCGGGGCGGCCGGAAGCGGAACGCGGAGGCCGCGTGGACGGATAGCGGGGCGAGGGCGGAGCGAGGGCGGACATCCGGTGGAGCCCGAGGGGCGGGGGAATGATCGATTCCGAGTTAGGTTAGGCTCACCTTACTTCGAGATCGCGACCCTCGTCCCCCCTTCCTGCCCGGAGGGCCGCGATGAAGTTCCCCTCACCCGGGAGGACCCCTTCATGCGTTCGCACCTGCTCAACAACACCACTGCGGAGCACTACCGGAGCACCGTCTCCGCAGGAGTGGAACGGGTAGCTGCCACCCTCGCCGCCACCGAGCGCCCCTTCAGCGGGGTCGGTGTCGACGAGCTCTCCCCACGGGTCGACGCGATCGACCTCGATCGGCCGCTGGGCGACGCCGCCGCGGCCCTGGACGAACTCGGCGAGGTCTACCTCCGCGGCGCCGTCTACTTCCACCACCCCCGCTACCTGGGCCACCTCAACTGCCCGGTCGTCATACCCGCCGTACTCGGCGAGGCCGTGCTCTCCGCGATCAACTCCTCCCTGGACACCTGGGACCAGAGCGCGGGCGGCACCCTCATCGAGCGCCGGCTGATCGACTGGACCACCGAGCGGATCGGGCTCGGCCCGGCCGCCGACGGGATCTTCACCAGCGGCGGCACACAGTCCAACCTCCAGGCCCTGCTGCTGGCCCGGGAGGAGGCGAAGGTCCGGCCCGAGCACTTCACCCGGCTGCGGATCTTCACCTCCGCGTGCAGCCACTTCAGCGTGCAGAAGTCCGCGAAACTCCTCGGCCTCGGCCCGGACGCCGTCATCTCCGTCCCCGTGGACCGCGACCAGCGCATGCAGACCGTGGCCCTCGCCCGCGCGCTGGAACAGTGCGTCGCCGAGGGGGCCGTACCGATGGCCGTCGTCGCCACCGCCGGCACCACGGACTTCGGTTCCATCGACCCGCTGCCCGAGATCGCCGCGCTCTGCGAGCAGTTCGCCGTCTGGATGCACGTGGACGCGGCGTACGGCTGCGGGCTGCTCGCCTCCCGTGAGCGCGGCGGGCTGCTCGAAGGCATCGCGCACGCCGACTCGGTCACCGTGGACTACCACAAGTCCTTCTTCCAGCCCGTGAGTTCGTCGGCCGTACTGGTCCGCGACCGGGCGACGCTGCGCCACGCGACCTACCACGCGGAGTATCTGAACCCGCGCCGGATGGTCGAGGAGCGGATACCCAACCAGGTCGACAAGTCCCTCCAGACGACCCGCAGGTTCGACGCGCTCAAGCTGTGGATGACGCTGCGCGTCATGGGCGCGGACGGCATCGGGGAGCTGTTCGACGAGGTCTGCGACCTGGCCGCCGAGGGCTGGCAGCTGCTCGCCGCCGACCCGCGTTTCGACGTGGTCGTCGAGCCGCAGCTCTCCACGCTCGTCTTCCGCTACATCCCGTCCGGTGTCACCTCCCCCGGCGAGATCGACCGCGCCAACCTCCAGGCCCGCAGAGCGTTGTTCGCCTCCGGGGAGGCGATCGTCGCGGGCACCAAGGTCGGCGACCGCCAATACCTGAAGTTCACCCTGCTCAACCCCGAAACGACCGTGCGGGACATCGCCGTCGTCCTCGATCTGATCTCCGGCCATGCCGAGAAGTACCTGGGAGATTCCCTTGACCGCGCTTCCTGACCCCCACGACTTCATCGGGATCGGGCTCGGCCCGTTCAACCTCGGCCTCGCCTGCCTGACCGAGCCGGTCGACGAGCTGAACGGCGTCTTCCTGGAGTCCAAGCCGGACTTCGAGTGGCACGCCGGAATGTTCCTCGAAGGGGCCCATCTCCAGACGCCGTTCATGTCGGACCTGGTCACCATGGCCGACCCGACCTCGCCGTACTCCTTCCTCAACTACCTGAAGGAGCGCGGCCGTCTCTACTCGTTCTACATCCGGGAGAACTTCTACCCGCTGCGGACCGAGTACAACGACTACTGCCGGTGGGCCGCAGCGAAACTGAGCAGCATCCGCTTCAGCGAGACCGTCGAGACGGTGACGTACGACGAGGGCGCGGCGCTCTACACCGTACGCACCGCGTCCGGTGAGCTGTTCCGCTCCCGGCGGCTGGTCCTCGGCACCGGCACGCCGCCGCACATCCCGGACGCCTGTCAGGGGCTCGGCGGGGACTTCCTGCACAACTCCCGCTATCTGGAGGGGAAGGCCGAACTCCAGAAGAAGAAGTCGATCACCCTGGTGGGCAGCGGGCAGAGCGCGGCGGAGATCTACTACGACCTGCTCTCCGAGATCGACGCCCACGGCTACCGGCTCAACTGGGTCACCCGCTCCCCGCGGTTCTTCCCGCTGGAGTACACCAAGCTGACGCTGGAGATGACCTCCCCGGAGTACATCGACTACTTCCACGCGCTGCCCGAGGAGACCCGCTACCGGCTGGAGACCAGCCAGAAGGGGTTGTTCAAGGGCATCGACGGGGAGCTGATCGACGCGATCTTCGACCTGCTCTACCGGAAGAACCTGTCCGGACCGGCGCCGACCCGGCTGCTGACCAACTCCGCTCTTCTCAGCGCGCGTTACGACGAAGAGGGCGGCGCGTACAGCCTGGGGCTGCGCCAGGAGGAGCAGGGCAAGGACTACTCCCTGACCACCGAGGGCCTGATCCTCGCCACCGGCTACCGGTACGAGGCTCCCGCCTTCCTCGCACCCATCGCCGGGCGGCTGCGCCACGACAGCCGGGGCCGCTTCGACGTGGCCCGCAACTACAGCATCGACACCACCGGGCGCGGGGTCTTCCTCCAGAACGCCTCGGTGCACACCCACTCGATCACCTCGCCCGACCTCGGCATGGGCGCCTACCGCAACGCGTACATCATCGGCGAACTGCTCGGCCGTGCGTACTACCCGGTCGAGAAGTCCATCGCCTTCCAGGAGTTCGCCGTATGAGCCGCCCCGACCAACACCGTCCCGACGGACACCGCCCCGACGAACTCGGCACGTTCACCGTCCGCCCGCTGGACCCCGCCGCCGACGCCGCGCCGGCGCACCGGTGGGTGACCCACCCCAAGGCCGCGTACTGGCTGATGGGCGACGCCTCACCCGCCGACGTGGAGCGGGAGTACCGGGACATCGCCGCCCACCCGCACCACGACGCGTTCATCGGGCTGCACGACGGCGAACCCGCCTTCCTGATCGAGCGCTACGACCCCACCGAGGTCGAGCTGAAGGGGCTGTACGAGGCGGAGCCCGGCGACGTCGGGATGCACTTCCTGGTCGCCCCGACAGACGCCCCGGTGCACGGCTTCACCCGGGCCGTGATCACCGCCGTGATGGATTTCCTGTTCGCCGACCCGTCGGTACGCCGGGTCGTCGTCGAGCCCGACGTGACCAACAGCGCCGTGCAGTCCCTCAACAAGGCCGTCGGGTTCGAGGTGCTCCGGGAGATCGCCAAACCGGAGAAGGACGCGCTGCTCAGCGTCTGCACCCGTGAGCAGTTCGAAGCAGCAACCGGAGGAAACGACCGATGACGACCGCCCTCACCGACAGCGTCGCCCACCTCTCCCCGGGGCGCTGGGCCACCGCAAACCGACTGCTCGTCCGCAAAGCGCTGGCGGAATTCAGCCATGAGCGGCTGCTGGTCCCCACGCCGCTCGGCGACCACCGCTTCACCGTTCGCAGCGACGACGCGTCCACCGAGTACCGCTTCACCGCGCGGCTCTTCGCCCTGGACCACTGGCAGGTCGAGGCCGAGACCATCACCCGGCACCGGCACGGCTCGGAACTCCCCCTGGATACACTGGAGTTCTTCATCGAGCTGCGGCACACGCTCGGGATCCCCGCGGAGGTCCTGCCGGTCTATCTGGAGGAGATCTCCTCCACCCTGGCCGGAACCGCCTACAAACTCTCCAAGGAACCGGCGACCTCCGGCCAGCTCGTCGCCGCCGGTTTCCAGGCCATCGAGACCGGGATGACCGAGGGCCACCCGTGCTTCGTCGCCAACAACGGGCGGCTCGGCTTCGGCGTGGAGGAGTACCGGGCGTACGCCCCCGAGGCGGCCTCGGAGATCCGGCTCGTCTGGCTGGCCGCCCGCCGGGAGCGGGCCACCTTCACCGCGGGCGCCGGTCTCGACTACGACGCGCTGGTGAAGGGCGAGCTGAGCGAGGCGGCCCGGGAGCGGTTCGACGGCGCGCTGCGCGGGCTCGGCCTCGATCCGGACAACTACTTCCTGCTGCCCGTCCACCCCTGGCAGTGGTGGAACAAGCTCGCGGTCACCTTCGCCGGCGAGCTGGCGGAGCGGCATCTGGTGGTGCTCGGCGAGGGCGAGGACGGCTATCTCGCCCAGCAGTCGATCCGCACGTTCTTCAACACCGACCACCCCGAGAAGCACTACGTCAAAACGGCGCTGTCGGTCCTGAACATGGGCTTCATGCGTGGCCTGTCCGCCGCCTACATGGAGGCCACGCCCGCGATCAACGACTGGCTGGCCGGCCTGATCGAGCGCGACGACCTGCTGCGCGGGGCCCGGTTCTCGATCATCCGGGAGCGGGCCGCGATCGGCTACCACCACCGGTCCTACGAGGCGGCCACCGCCAAGGGCTCCCCGTACCGGAAGATGCTCGCCGCCCTGTGGCGCGAGAGCCCGGTGCCGGGCCTCGAGCCCGGCGAGCGGCTCGCGACGATGGCCTCCCTGCTCCACACCGACCAGGAGGGCTGCTCGGTGGCCGGGGCGCTGATCGCCGCGTCGGGCCTGGATCCGCAGGTGTGGCTGCGGCACTACCTGGACGCCTATCTGGTCCCGGTGCTGCACAGCTTCTACGCCTACGACCTGGTCTACATGCCGCACGGCGAGAACGTGATCCTGGTCGTGGAGGACGGTGTCGTCACCCGCACGGTCTTCAAGGACATCGCCGAGGAGATCGCGGTGATGGACCCGGACGCGGTGCTGCCGCCGAAGGTCGAGCGGATCCGGGCCGAGGTCCCCGAGGACCTGAAGGTGCTGTCGGTCTTCACCGACGTCTTCGACTGCTTCTTCCGCTTCCTGGGCGCGGGCCTGGCCACCGAGGGGATCCTCGAGGAGGACGCCTTCTGGCGGACGGTCGCCGCCTGTGTGCGCGACTACCAGGAGTCGGTGCCCTACCTCGCGGACAAGTTCGCCGAATACGACTTGTTCCAGGAGGACTTCGCACTGTCCTGCCTCAACCGCCTCCAGCTGCGCGACAACCAGCAGATGGTGGACCTCGACGACCCCGCCGGAGCGCTCCAGTTGGTGGGGCGCCTGAGGAATCCGATCGCCGGGTTCTGAGCCCCCGCCGCGGCGCGGCGGCCCCCGACCGGCGAGCGCCCGGGGACGGTCCCCCGGGCGCTCGCCTTCTTCCTCCGTGCCCGGTGCGACGGGCTGGCAGAATCGGGGCCATGGCAGAAATCATCCAGCGGGACGGTACGTGGACGTTCGACGGGGACACCGTGCGCATCGTGCCGGGCGGAAAGGCGCACCCGGTCCGGCAGGAGCTGGGTGAGATAGCCGTACCCGTGCAGGCGGTGGCGGGCGTCTCGTTCGAACCGGACCGCAAGGGCGGGCGGCTGCGCCTGCGGCTGCGCGGCGGCGCCTGCCCGGTGCTGCGGGCCGCCGACGGCCGGCTCAAGGACGGCGCCGACCCCTATGTCCTGACCGTGGAGAAGGACCGCACGGGCGTCGCGGAGTACTTCGTCGACGAGGTCCGCAACGCGCTGCTGATCGAGCAGGTGCCGGACGGCCCGGTGGACCGCTTCCTGCTGCCCGGCCCCGCGCTGCCGGTCTCCGGCGGGGGCGGCGACGGCACGGCCTCCTTCGACGGCGAGACCGTCCGGCTGACCTGGAACTGGAAGGCCGAGGAGTCCAAGACCGCCGGGGGCCCGGCCACCTTCCCGCTGGCCCGGATCGCGGGCGTGCGGTGGCTGCCCTCGATCGGGCTGGAGAACGGCTATCTGCGCTTCGAGCCGGTCGAGGGGGCCGTCTCCAGTCCGCCGAAGTACGACCCGTACGCCCTGGACCTGTGGGGGATCTCCAAGAAGGAGCACACCGCGGTCCTGGTCGCGGCGGCGGTGCTGGCGCGGCTGCCCGGGGCCGCCCGTGCGGCACTGGACGCACCGCCCGCGGCCCCGGACCTGACCAAGGCGGCCGCGCCCGCCGCCCCGCCCGCGGGCGACCACGACACGCTGCTGAGGCGGCTGCGGGAGCTGGGCGAGCTGCACCGGGCCGGGGTGCTCACCGACGAGGAGTTCAGCACCGCGAAGCAGGCGGTCCTGCGCAGTATGTGACGCAATCGAGGAGCCTTTCCCGGCCAGCCTGCCCGATATCGGGCAGATTTCTTGCATAAGCGCGCCTCGGCAAGCAATATCGACGGGTGCTTGAACGCCGCTCGTCGCACGACGACCTCATCGATCACCTCGTACGCTCCACCGCGCTGCAGCGCGGTGAGGCGGCCCGGGTGATTCTCGACGTGCTGGCGTACTTCGACGAGAGCACCGACGACTTCGTCCGGCGCCGCCACCGTGAACTGCAGTCCGGCGGCCTGGTCAACACGGAGATCTTCGAGCGGATCGCGGCCGAGCTGCCGCACCGCGCCGTGGCGCCGCCGGAGCTCTCGCTCCGCCAGTTGCGCCGCATCGTCTACGGCTGACCGGCAACGGCCGGCCGGGCGCCCGTGCGGGGCGCCGAACGGAAATCGTGTACGTCGATGGAGGGGCAGAGAACTCATGTGCGGGATCGTCGGATACATCGGAAGGCGTGACGTCGCTCCGCTGCTGCTGGAAGGCCTGCAGCGGCTGGAGTACCGGGGGTACGACTCCGCGGGCATCGTCATCACCGGCAAGGCCGCGGCGGGCAGGCCCGGCGCCCTGAAAATGGTCAAGGCCAAGGGCCGGGTCCGCGAGCTGGAGGCCAAGGTCCCCAAGCGGTTCGCGGGCACCACCGGCATCGCGCACACCCGCTGGGCCACCCACGGCGCCCCGAGCGACGAGAACGCCCACCCGCACCTGGACGCGGAGAGCAAGGTCGCCGTCGTCCACAACGGGATCATCGACAACGCCTCCGAGCTGCGCACCAGGCTCACCGCCGACGGCATCGTCTTCCTCTCCGAGACCGACACCGAGGTGCTGGTCCACCTGATCGCCCGCGCCCAGGCCGACACCCTGGAGGAGAAGGTCCGCGAGGCGCTGCGGCACGTCGAGGGCACCTACGGCATCGCCGTGCTGCACGCCGACTTCAACGACCGGATCGTGGTGGCCCGCAACGGCTCCCCCGTCGTCCTCGGCATCGGCGAGAAGGAGATGTTCGTCGCCTCCGACGTCGCCGCCCTGGTCGCCCACACCCGCCAGGTCGTCACGCTGGACGACGGCGAGATGGCCACCCTGAAGGCCGACGACTTCCGTACGTACACCACGGAGGGCTCGACCACGACGGCCACGCCGACCACCGTGGAGTGGGAGGCCGAGTCGTACGACATGGGCGGCCACGACACGTACATGCACAAGGAGATCTCCGAGCAGGCCGACGCCGTGGACCGCGTGCTGCGCGGCCGGATCGACGACCGGTTCTCCACCGTGCACCTGGGCGGGCTCAACCTGGACGCCCGCGAGGCGCGCGGGGTACGCCGGATCAAGATCCTCGGCTGCGGCACCTCCTACCACGCGGGCCAGATCGGCGCCCAGCTGATCGAGGAGCTCGCCCGCATCCCCGCCGACGCCGAGCCGGCCTCCGAGTTCCGCTACCGCAACCCGGTCGTGGACCCCGACACCCTGTACGTCGCGGTCTCCCAGTCGGGCGAGACGTACGACGTGCTGGCCGCCGTCCAGGAGCTGAAGCGCAAGGGCGCCCGCGTCCTCGGCGTGGTCAACGTGGTCGGCTCCGCGATCGCCCGGGAGGCCGACGGCGGTACGTACGTCCACGCGGGCCCGGAGGTCTGCGTGGTCTCCACCAAGTGCTTCACCAACACGGTGGTCGCCTTCGCGCTGCTCGCCCTGCACCTGGGCCGGATCCGCGACCTGTCGGTGGCGGACGGCAAGCGGATCATCGACGGGCTGCGGCGGCTGCCGGAGCAGATCAGCGAGATCCTGGCGGGCGAGGACGAGATCAAGCGCCTCGCGGCCGAGTACGCGGACGCCAAGTCGATGATGTTCATCGGCCGGGTGCGCGGCTACCCGGTGGCCCGTGAGGCCTCCCTGAAGCTCAAGGAGGTCTCGTACATCCACGCCGAGGCCTACCCGGCCTCCGAGCTGAAGCACGGGCCGCTCGCGCTGATCGAGCCCGCGATGCCGACCGTGGCGATCGTGCCGGACGACGACCTGCTGGAGAAGAACCGCGCCGCGATGGAGGAGATCAAGGCCCGCAGCGGCCGCATCCTCGCCGTCGCCCACCAGGTGCAGGAGAAGGCCGACCACACCATCGTCGTGCCGAAGAACGAGAACGAGCTGGACCCGATCCTCATGGGCATCCCGCTCCAGCTCTTCGCGTACCACACGGCCCTCGCGATGGGCCGTGACATCGACAAGCCGCGCAACCTGGCGAAGTCCGTGACGGTCGAGTAGACGACGGCGCACCAACGCCCGGCCCCGTACCTTCAGTCAGTCGGTACGGGGCCGGGCGCGTGCCGTTCCAGGGCTTTCTGGCGGTCCGTCAGGGGATGACGATGACGGGGCGCTGGGCACGCCGGGCGAGCCGGCCGGCCACGGATCCGAAGATCCGGCCGACGATGCCGTGCGTGGAGCCCACGACGATGGCGTCGGCGGCGTACTCCCGGCCGACCTCCTCCAGTTCGTGGCAGATGTCGCCGCCGCGCTCGACCAGCACCCAGGGCACCTCGGACAGATAGTCGGCGCAGGCCAGTTCCAGGCCGAGGACCTCGGTGCGGTGGTCGGGGACGTCGACGAAGACGGGGGGCTCGCAGCCCGCCCAGACCGTGGTCGGCAGCCGGTTGGCGACATGGACGATGATCAGGCCGGAGCCCGAGCGGCCGGCCATGCCGATGGCGTAGGCGAGAGCCCGCTCACTGGACATGGAGCCGTCGAAACCGACCACGACTCCGTGCCGGAAGGCGGGATCGCACGCAGGGCGTGCTTCTTCGACCGTCCGCGGCTCCGACCCGGGGTCGGCTACCGGCTTGCGGTCTTTGGGTTCAGGGATTTCGTGACCGGCCATCGGTGTCTCGGCGAAGAGAGTCCTCGTGAGGAGGGAACGGTTTCGAGAGGTGCATCAGTCGGTGGTGAAGCTCTGTCCGGGAATCATCTTCCCAACCCCATACCCCCAAGGGTACGGCGTCACTCCTCCACCGCCCAGACCCCCGCAAAAGCGTGCGCGACGCTGGAGGGAGCATGCCCGAGCCTGTCCTGGATGGCAATGCCGGTTGCGTCGTACACGGGCCTCGGAGGGGCAGAACACCGTCAGCCGTCCTGTTTTCCGCGACGGCCGGCGACCTCCTGGCGCACCCGGGGCCGATGCCCGCACCCGGCCTCCGTTGGCCACACCGCCACCGCGCCATCACCCCGAGGGGTGACGCCGCGCCGGACCCCACGCGACCCTCGTTCGGGCCCGGCCCGGCGACGGCCGCCGGACCGGCGGTCGACGGGGTCCGCCGGGCCGTCCCCGGCCGCCCGCCCGGACCGGCGCTTTCTCGTGGCCCACGGGGCATCCGCCGGTGATGCGGCCCTCCGGCCCCCCGGCCCCCGCCCGGCTCACGGCGCCTCCCGCGGCGGTCCGAAAACGTCAGGACTCACGAGGTCGGGGAGCGCACCGGCGTGGTCGTCCGGCGGCGGTTGTGCGCCCGGCGTGACCGGATCCAGCACACACAACCGATGGTTTTCAGCCAACTTCGCTCAGGTGCCGAACCCTTCGCCGGATGGCCGGACAACCCACCGCCCACCAGGCAGGAAGAGACCGCGCGGTACGCTTTCACCCGACGCGGACGGGCCACGTTG
Source organism: Streptomyces sp. NPDC020884 (assembly GCF_044333935.1). Lineage (NCBI taxonomy): Bacteria > Bacillati > Actinomycetota > Actinomycetes > Kitasatosporales > Streptomycetaceae > Streptomyces > Streptomyces sp. NPDC020884. Next base: position 1,276,946 of record NZ_JBIRRY010000001.1, read on the forward strand.
TCGAAGGGCACTTCCCTGTGCGCTTCGCAGGTGGAACGCTTCGTGATCGAACGCTTCACGCCACGTTTCCTTATCGACATTGAGCAGGTGGGGGAAGGTGTCACGGCGGGACCACGCGACGCAGTAGATTCGATCTTGGAAATCGGAGACTGGGGACACGTGCGACACCGAGGGGAAACGTGCAGGAGCGACAGGCCCGTAAGGACCAGGGAGACGCGAACACCAAGGGGGGCTTAGCGTCATGAGCCAGGACTCCGCCGCCGCGACGGAGGCCGCACGCAAGCTGACCGGGCGGCGACGCCGGGAAGTCGTTGCCGTGCTGCTGTTCAGCGGCGGCCCTATCTTCGAGAGCTCCATCCCGCTCTCCGTTTTCGGAATCGACCGGCAGGACGCGGGAGTTCCCCGCTACCGCCTGCTGGTCTGCGGCGGCGAGGAAGGGCCGCTGCGCACCACCGGGGGGCTCGAACTCACCGCGCCGTACGGCCTGGAGGCGATCAGCAGGGCCGGCACCGTGGTGGTGCCCGCCTGGCGGTCGATCACCTCGCCGCCGCCCGCCGAGGCACTGGACGCGCTGCGGCGCGCCCATGAGGAGGGCGCCCGCATCGTCGGTCTGTGCACGGGAGCCTTCGTGCTCGCGGCAGCCGGCCTGCTGGACGGACGGCCGGCCACCACACACTGGATGTACGCACCGACACTGGCCAAGCGCTATCCGTCGGTGCACGTCGATCCGCGCGAGCTGTTCGTGGACGACGGCGATGTGCTCACCTCCGCCGGCACGGCCGCCGGCATCGATCTCTGCCTCCATATAGTCCGCACCGACCACGGCACGGAGGCCGCCGGGGCACTCGCCCGCCGGCTGGTCGTGCCGCCGCGGCGCAGTGGCGGGCAGGAGCGCTACCTGGACAGGTCTTTACCGGAGGAGATCGGGTCCGACCCGCTCGCCGAGGTCGTGGCCTGGGCCCTGGAGCATCTGCACGAGCAGTTCGACGTGGAGACGCTCGCCGCGCGCGCCTATATGAGCAGGCGGACCTTCGACCGCAGGTTCCGTTCGCTCACCGGGAGCGCACCGCTGCAGTGGCTGATCACCCAGCGGGTGCTTCAGGCACAGCGGCTGCTGGAAACCTCCGACTACTCGGTCGACGAGGTCGCCGGCCGCTGCGGTTTCCGCTCACCGGTCGCGCTGCGCGGGCACTTCCGCCGCCAGCTCGGCTCCTCCCCCGCCGCGTACCGGGCCGCCTATCGGGCCCGCCGTCCGCAGGGGGTGGCGGAGAGCGCCGCGACCGTGGTCGAGACGATGGTGCCCAGCCAGGGGCCGCCGTCCGGACGCCGGGGTTCCCCGGTGTCCTCCGCACCCGTCGCCATGGCGGCGTCGATGGGGCCCGGGGAGCACTCCCTGTCGGGTCCTGACGCGTACGTTCCCGGACGCCCGGCCCTGCCGGGACAGCGGAGTGCCCCGTAGGGTGGGGCTCATGAACGACCGCATGGTGTGGATCGACTGCGAGATGACCGGGCTCTCGTTGACGGACGACGCACTCATCGAGGTAGCCGCCCTGGTCACCGACTCGGAGCTGAACGTGCTCGGCGAAGGGGTGGACATCGTGATCCGCCCGCCGGACGCGGCCCTGGAGACCATGCCCGAGGTGGTGCGGCAGATGCACACCGCCTCGGGCCTCCTCGACGAGCTGGCCGGGGGCACCACCCTGGCCGACGCCGAGGAGCAGGTCCTGGCCTATGTCCGCGAACAGGTGAAGGAGCCCGGCAAGGCCCCGCTCTGCGGGAACTCGGTCGGTACCGACCGCGGTTTCCTGGCGCGGGACATGCGGGAGCTGGAGGGCTACCTCCACTACCGGATCGTGGACGTCTCCTCGGTCAAGGAGCTGGCCCGGCGCTGGTATCCCCGGGCGTACTTCAACAGCCCGGCCAAGAACGGCAACCACCGGGCGCTGGCGGACATCCGGGATTCGATCACGGAGCTCCGCTACTACCGGGAGGCGGTCTTCGTACCGCAGCCCGGCCCGGACTCGGAGCGCGCCAAGGAGATCGCGGCGCGCCTCGCGACCCCGGCCACCTCCTAGGAACCCGCTGGTCACGGGCGCAGAAGCGCCCGTGGACCGGCCCCGGGAAACGGGGGCGCGAGCACCCTCCCGGACCCTGTACACTTTTTCTCGGCCGGTCGGAAACGACCGGGCGACATGGTGGGTATAGCTCAGCTGGCAGAGCACCTGGTTGTGGTCCAGGATGTCGCGGGTTCAAGTCCCGTTACTCACCCTGAAGGAAGGGCCCCGGTCTGCGGACCGGGGCTCTTTCGTTTGTTGCGGGGGCTGCCTCAGTCGGCCGCCGGTTCCCCGGCGCGGGAGCGGCGGGAGACCGGCGGCTCCAGGTGGGCCACGACCTGCGCGTGGAAGCGGTCCACCGCCTCGTCCACACTGCGGATGAAGCCGGTCTCCGCGTTGCCCCGCCCGCTCCCCATGCCCTTGAAAAGCGACAGCCGGAAGCCCGTGATCGGAGCCCCGTCCTTGGGCACGAGGTCGGCCGGCTCCGGGCGCAGCCTCTCCAGCGTGCCGCGCGGTCCGGCGCCCTCACCGTCCACGAGGGTCTCGATGTGCAGGTCGGCGGGGGCCTCGGAGAGGCGGCGGATCAGCCGCTTGGCACGGCTGAGCGGATAGCCCGCCTCCGCGGCGGGCACGTCGATGGACGTGCGGAGCTTGCCGGTGCGCAGGTCGGCGGTGATGGCCAGGACGCCCGGGGTGCCCTCGATGCGGATCTCGGCGTTCAGCCGGCCCTGCTCGCAGAGGTGGTCGGCGAGCTCGGTGCGGCGGACGCGGGGGTCCGTGCCGCGCCGGGTGCGCTGGACCGGCAGGACCTTCTGGCCCAGTTCTCCGCCGAGCCGCAGACAGACCTGCCGTACGAGGCGCTCCCAGTTCTCGATGACCTCCAGGGCCCGGTTGTCACCCCGGCACAGGGTCTCGTCGTCGATGCCCCGGCGTACCGGCACCCAGGCGGCGCCCATGTTCTGGAAGCCGTGGCAGCCGGAGTTCTCGTGCTGGAGGTAGTGGAGGAGTTCCTGGAGCAGCCAGGCGTGCGCGGCGTTGCCCACCCCCTCATGGCGGATCAGCATCTGCGCCTGGTGCGCGACCTCGGCCCAGGACAGGTGCCAGAGGGCAACCTTGTGCTTGCGCCGCCCGTCGATCCTGACGTCGACGAGTGGACTGCCGTCGAGCGCCACGTCGTTGGACAGGGTGATCACGGACTCGTAGCCGCGACGGGCGGCGATGTCCATGTACGCCTGCACCTGGTCCGACTTCAGGGCGTTGCCGTTCGTCTTGGTCTCGACGAGGGCGGTCCACAGCTTGCCCGCCCGCTCGACCCGGATGACGCCGTCCGGGCGGCGGGGCGACTCGCCGTGCGGCAGGGAGACCTCGGTGTACGTCTCCATCCGCCCGGCCGGGGCGCCGAACCCGGCGGTGAGGCGACGGCCGAACTCCGGGACCTGCGCCATCACGGACAGCACGACCGAGGTGGCCCGCGTCTCGCGCTCGCGGTCGCTCTTGAGCGCCGAGACGGGGAAGAGCCGGGCGGTGCGCCACGTGTCGTTGTCGGCGAGCGACTTCCTGGCCGTGCGGGGAAGCGTGACCTTCTTCTTCGCCGTACGGGGGCGGCGAGCGGGCTTCGGTCCGGTGGCGGGGCCGGCGGGCCCCGGTGCGGCGGGCGCTTCCGACGGGTCCGCCGGCGCCCGTGTCGCCGCTGCCGCCGGGTCCTCCGGGATGCCGCCCCGGGCCTGGGCGGGAACGCGGGCGGGCCGCTCCGGCTCGGCCTTCCCGATGGCCTCGGGCGGTTCCGGCGCGTCCGGCTCGGGCCCCTCCGCCTCCGGCTCGTCCGCGTCGTCGTCGATGTCGACGCCGTAGTCGGTCGCCAGGCCCGCCAGGCCGGAGTCGTACCCCTGGCCGACCGCGCGGAACTTCCACGCGCCCGCGCGCCGGTACAGCTCACCGAAGATCAGCGCGCTGACCTCATCGACGTTCTCCACGGCGAACCGGACCAGTCCGTCGCCCGTGCTGTCCGCGAGGGTGAGGCGGAGGTCGTCCAGCTCGCCGAAACGGGAGTTGCCGTAGCGGCTGGCGGCGACGACCACCTTGTCGACCTCCTGCGGCACGGCGTCCAGATCGAAGGTGATCCGGTCCTCGCTGCCGTCGGCCGTCGGGGTCTTCCCGAGCAACTGCACGCTGCCGTTGCCCGCCACCGGGTTGTTGTAGAAGCAGAAGTCGATGTCACTGCGGACCTTGCCGTCGCCGTCGAGCAGCAGGACGGACACATCGGCGTCGCCCTCTCCTGTGGCGCTGCTCCAGCCCAGGCTGACCATCACCGAGCCGACGTCTTCGCTCAACGTCGTGAGACCGACGTTGGCACCCTTGGTCATCTCGTGCACGAGGCCCCCCATATGCACCGCCGCACGGAACGCACCCGGGCAGCTCGCTGCGTGACGTGTGTGGTGCGTCACACATTCGTCGTACTCCGCGAACCCTAGCCGCCGGAGCCGGAACATGTGGAGAACCCGTGAAATACGGAAGCCCCGCCACCGTCACGACGAGTCGCGGACCACCAGCTCCGTGGGCAGCACCACCGAAGGGCGCTCGTCGCCCGGGGCCCGGCCAGCGATCTCGTCGAGGAGGAGCTGGGCCATGCGGCGGCCCATCTCCTCGATGGGCTGGCGGACGCTGGTGAGGGCCGGGTGCATATGGCGGGCGACCACCGAGTCGTCGAAGCCGATCAGGGCCACGTCCTCGGGGATGCGGCGGTCCGCCTCGCGCAGGACCTGGCGGGCACCGGCGGCCATCACGTCGGAGGCGACGAAGACCGCGTCGAGGCCGGGGCGGCGGGCGAGGAGTTCGCGCATCGCCTGCGCGCCGCCCTCCTCGGTGAAGTCGGCGGGAGCGATGAGCCGCTCGTCGGGGGCCAGGCCGGCGGCGGAGACCGCCGCGCGGTAGCCGTCGAGGCGGCGCTGGGCGCCGTAGACCTCCAGGCGGCCGGTGATCGTGGCCACCTGGCGGCGACCCCGGGAGACCAGGTGCTCGACGGCGGCCCGCGCGCCCTCGAAGTTGTCGGAGTCGACCGAGGGCAGCGTCTCGGCCGCGTGCCGGGCGCCGCTGATCACACAGGGCATGCCCAGCTGCTCCAGGAGCTCCGGCAGCGGGTCGTCGGCGTGCACGGCGACCAGGAGGACCCCGTCGACGCGGTGGGCGGTGAGGTACTGGGCGAGGCGGCGGCGCTCGCGGTCGTTGCCGACGAGGGTGAGGAGCAGTTGCATCTCGGTGTCGGCCAGGGCCGCTCCGACGCCGCGCACGATCGCGGAGAAGTACGGCTCGGCGAAGAAGCGGGTCTCCGGCTCGGGCACCACCAGGGCGATGGCGTCGGTGCGGTTGCCCGCCAGGGCGCGGGCGGCTCGGTTGGGGACGTACCCCAGCTCGGCCACGGCAGCCTCGACCGCCTCCCGGGTCGCGTCGCTGACCCGGGGCGAGCCGTTGATGACCCGCGAGGCCGTGCCCCGGCCGACACCGGCCCGTGCCGCCACCTCTTCGAGCGTGGGCCGCCCGCCGCTCCGTACTCGCGCTGCCGCCATGGCTGCCTCCCCGTTCCCGGTCAATTTCTCACAGCCGTAACGTCAATCCAAGTCCTGGATCGATCACCCCGCAGGGGGTGGGGCCATGATATGGGAGCGCTCCCAACGAGGCGGCGGCAGGCCGTGGGGCCGGGTGGCGGTCGGGCTCCCACGGCCGGGTGCGTCAGGCGTCCGGGCCCCCCGCCGGGGGCAGGGCGTGGCGGGCGATCACGTCGCCGTACCAGTGGGCGCTGGACTTCGGCGTACGGCGCTGGGTCGCGTAGTCGACGTACACCGCGCCGAAGCGCTTCGCATAGCCGTAGCCCCACTCGAAGTTGTCCATCAGGGACCAGAGGAAGTAGCCCCGCACATCCGCCCCGTCGGCCGCCGCCCGGCGCACCGCCTCCAGGTGCCCGTGCAGATAGGCGATCCGCTCGGGGTCGTGGACCCGGCCGTCCGCGTCCGGGGCGTCCTCGAAGGCCGCACCGTTCTCGGTGACCATCAGCGGCAGGTCCGGGTGCTCGCGCGCGACGTCCATGAGGAGGTCGTAGAGGCCCTCCGGCTTGACCGACCAGTTCATCGCGGTGACCGGCCGGCCCTCGGCGAGGTGGAAGGCCACGTGCTCCGAGCCGGGCCACGGGGAGTGCTCGCTGCTGCCGTGGCCGTCGTTGCGGGTGTCCCCGCCGCCGGAGACGGGCGTGCTGACGATGGTGGGCGTGTAGTAGTTGACGCCGAGGACGTCGATCGGGGCGGCGATGGCGGCCAGGTCACCTTCGTGGATCAACTCGGGCCAGTTCACGAGGCGTTCGGTGTCGGCCAGCAGATCGTCCGGGTACGCACCGTGCAGCATCGGGCCCGTGAAGACCCGGTTGCCCACCGCGTCGATCCGGCGCGCCGCGTCCGCGTCCGCCTCGCTGTCGGTCAGCGGGCGTACCTGGTGGAGGTTGAGGGTGACCGAGGTCTGCGCGGCAGCGGGGAGGTTCGCGCGCAGCGCCTCGGTCGCCCGGCCGTGGGCGAGGTTGAGGTGGTGGGCGGCCCGCAGCGCGGCGGCCGGTTCGGTGCGACCGGGGGCGTGGACCCCGGAGCCGTATCCGAGGAAGGCCGAGCACCAGGGCTCGTTCAGCGTGGTCCACGTGCCGACCCGGTCGCCGAGCGCACGGGCCATGATGGCCGCGTAGTCCGCGAACCGTTCGGCCGTCGCGCGCTCGGGCCAGCCGCCCGCGTCCTCCAACTCCTGCGGCAGGTCCCAGTGGTAGAGCGTGGCGACGGGCGTGATGCCGGCCGCCAGCAGCTCGTCGACGAGCGAGCGGTAGAAGTCCAGGCCGCGTTCGACGGCCGGTCCCCGGCCGGTGGGCTGGACCCGGGACCAGGAGACCGAGAAGCGGTACGCCTGGAGCCCGAGGCGCTTCATCAGGGCGACGTCGTCGCGGTAGCGGTGGAAGTGGTCGGCTGCCACGTCCCCGGTGTCCCCGCCGAGGACCCTGCCGGGCGTGTGGCTGAAGGTGTCCCAGATGGAGGGGGTGCGGCCGTTCTCGGCGGCCGCGCCCTCCACCTGGTACGCGGCGGTGGCCGCGCCCCAGAGGAAACCGGTCGGGAAGGGGGCCGTGCCGGCGGGGGCCTGCTGCGGGACCGTGTCAGGTCGGACGACTGTCATGCGGGAGCGCTCCCTTGGGAAGGGTGAGGAGTCAGGGGTGAGAAGTGCGGGGAAATCTGGGGTGGGAGACAGCTGGGAGAAGGGCCGTCAGCCCTTGACCGCGCCGGACATGATCCCGCCGACGATCTTCTTGCCGAAGACCACGAACACCACCAGCAGCGGCAGCGTGCTGATCAGCGCGCCCGCCATGACGATGGACTGGTCGGGGGTGTAGGAGGCGCTGAGCTGGCCGAGGGCCACCTGCAGGGTCGGGTTCTGCTGGTTGAGGGCGAGGTAGGGCCAGAAGAAGTCGTTCCACGCCTGGACGAAGGTGAGCATCCCGAGCACCATCATCGCGGGGCGCGCCACCGGCAGCACCACGCTCACCACGATGCGGAGGTTGTTCGCGCCGTCGATCTTGGCCGCCTCGATCAGCTCGTACGGCAGCGCCTCGATCAGGTACTGCCGCATGAAGAACACGCCGAACGCGCTCACCAGCGTCGGGAAGATCACCGATTCGAGCTGCCCGCCCCAGCCGAGGCCGGACATCATCATGAACAGCGGGACGACGCTGAGCTGCGGCGGGATCGTGAGCGTCGCGATGACGGCGGTCATCAGCCAGCCGCGGCCCCGGAAGCGCATCTTGGCGAACGCGTATCCGGCGAGCGTGCAGAAGAAGAGCGTCGCGAGGGTGATCGAGGACGAGACGATGACGCTGTTGACGATCGCCTTGCCGAGGTTGGCCTGCTCCCAGGCGGTCTGGACGTTCTCGATCAGCTTTCCGCCCGGGAGGAACGGCGGGGTGGAGGCGAGGACCTCGTCCTGGGTGCGGGAGGCCGCGACCAGGGTCCAGTAGAGCGGCAGCAGCGAGCCGAAGCCGACGACGGCGAGCGCGATGTACGCGAACGGGCCGCCCTTCATCTGCTGCCCCGCGCCCATCCGGAAGCGGCGCGGACGCTGGGGGGAGGTGGTGCGGTCCGGCGTCGGCGCGAGCTTCACCGGGGCCGGGGCAGGGGTGGGGCTGGTCAGGGTCATGGATGCGCTCCCGGTCAGACCGCGGACTTGCGGACGAATCGGCCGATGAACCAGTTGGCCGCGGCGATGATCAGCAGGAGGGCGAGCATCGCCCAGGCGACGGCGGCGGCCGGACCGAGATGTCCGAGGTTCCAGCCGTAGTTGTAGAGGTAGATACTGAGCGTCTCGTACTGGTTCTCGTTGCCGCCGGTGGCGCCCAGCGCGCCGCCCTCCAGCAGCAGCGGCTCGCCGAAGAGCTGCATGGAGCCGATGGTCGAGATGACGATGGTGAACAGGATCGTCGGCCGCAGCGAGGGGATGGTCACCTTGCGGAACTGCTGCCAGCGCGACGCGCCGTCCAACGAGGCCGCTTCGTAGAGGTCGTTGGGGACGGCCTGCATCGCGGCGAGGTAGATCAGCGCGTTGTAGCCGGTCCAGCGCCAGATCACGATGACGGAGATGGCGATCTTCGAAGTCCAGTGCCCGTTGGCCCAGTTGGTGTCGTCGAAGCCGACGAGGCCAAGGGCCCAGTTCAGCAGTCCGCCGTCGGCCCGGAACACCAGGGCGAAGACGAGGGCGGCCGAGGCGACCGAGGTCGCGTACGGGGTGAGGATGATCGTGCGCCAGAACGTGCTGGCACGCAGCCGGTAGTTGAGGAGATGGGCGAGGCCGAGGGCCACCAGGAGCTGCGGGACGGTCGAGATGACGCCGATCAGGAAGGTGTTGCTGACCGAGGTCCAGAACTCGGGGTCGTGCAGGATCTTGTCGAAGTTCTCCCAGCCCACCCACTCCATCGAGTCCAGGCCGGTCATCTCCACCCGGTGCAGGGCGATCCAGCCGGTGTAGAGGAGCGGGTAGAGCCCGAAGGCCCCGAAGACGAGGAAGAACGGCGCGATGTACGCGTACGGGGATGCCTTGTCGTCGAACCGCCACAGCCGGCTGCGCCACAACTGCCGCCGCTCGCTGGGCGGTTCCTTCTTCGGTTCACGGGGCGCCTTCGCGTACGCATCCCGGGTGGGGGTCGAGGTTGCCACGGGCGGGGAGTCCTTCCCTGGGTGCGCCGACGGACGGCCGGGGCGGCTGGCGGGGTGGGTGGGCGGCCGGGGCGGGCGGGTGCCGCCCGCCCCGGCGCGGGACCGGCTCGGGCCGGTCCGGTGTCAGGTCAGCCGATGGCCTTGTCGATCGTCCGCACGGCCGCGTCCCAGGCGTCGTCGGGGCTGGTGCCGCGCTGCTCCATGTTGTTGATCTGGGTGGAGATGGAGTCCTTGATCACGCCGTCCTTCGGGCCGAGGACCGCCTCGGGGATGGACTTCGCGCCGTCGGCGTAGATCTGGCCGATGGGGGCGTCGTTGAAGTACGGCAGGGTCGCGTTCTTCACGTCGGGCAGCTCGTAGGCGCCCTGGTTGGAGGGGAAGACGCCGATCGCCTTGAAGACGGCGGCCTGCTGCTCGGGGGCGGTCAGCCACTTGACGAGCTTGGCGGCCTCGTCGACGTTCTTCCCGGACTTGGGCACGGCGAGGAAGGAACCGCCCCAGTTGGCGGAGGTGTTGCCGGGGGCGCTGGTGATGTCCCACTTGCCCTTGTTGGCATCACCGGCGTACGTGGAGATCTGGCCGGCCATCCAGGCGGGGCAGACGACGGTGGCGATGGTGCTCTTGCGCAGGGCCGCCTGCCACTGGTCCTCGAACTGGGCCAGGCCCTGCGTCAGTTTCTTGGACGCGGCCTGGGAGGCGAGCTTCCAGCCCTTCTCGACGCTGGCGCTCTCCTGGTAGATCGGCTTGCCGCTCGCGTCGTAGTACTGCTCGGGGCTGGAGCTGACCACGGCGTTGAACATCGCGCTCGCGGAGTCCATGAAGTAGGTGCCATCGGGCGCCTTCTTCTTGTACTGCTCGCCGAGGGCGAGGAAGTCCTCCCAGCCGCCCTCGGTCAGCTTCGCGACCTCGGCGCGGTCGGTGGGCAGTCCGGCCTTCTCGAACAGCTCACGGTTGTAGCAGAGGGACATGGGGCCGATGTCGGTGCCCGCGCCGATGACCGCGCCGCTGGGGGCGGTGGCCTGCTTGGCCTTCCACGACACCCACTCGTCGACGCCGATCACCTTGGAGAGGTCGGCGAAGGAGTCCGCCTTGGTGTCGACGATCTCCTTGATCCGGCCGACCTCGATGCCCTGGACGTCGGCGAGACCGCTGCCGGAGTTCAGCTGCTGGAGGAGCTTGGGGTAGTAGTTCTTCTCCTCGGCGGTGGTGTCCTCCTTGACCGTGATCTTCGGGTTCAGCTCGTGGTACTTCGCGAAGAGCCCGGCTTCCTTGTACCCGAACTGCCCGAAGTCGGAGACGGTCAGGGTGATGTTCCCGTCCGCGTCGGCCCCCTTTCCGGAGTCGGACGAGCCGCCGCATCCGGTGAGGAGGAGGGCGGTGACCGTGAGGCCCGTGGTGGCCACGAAGGTGGTTCTCCGGCGTCGACCGGCAACGCTGCGGGTGATGCGCATTCCACTGCTCCTTGTTCCGGGGTGGTACCGGCGCTGTTCCGCGAGGCGGGGCGGAGGGCGTCGGGCTGCTGCGGGAAAGAGGAAGCGCGCGAGACCTTCCCCCAGAGTGGGAGCGCTCCCATGCGCCGTTGCCGGAAGGTTGCTGCCTGAAGGGGGTGGGTGTCAAGACTTGAAGACGATTCCGTTGCCGAGGGATGTCCGGCGCGTCACGGAGGGGCTCGCGGACCGCCCTCCCGTCGAAAGGTGAAGGGAGGCCGGGCGGGCGGCGCCGGGTGACGGGGACTCCGTCCCTGCCGAGTTCACCCTGTGTCACGCCGCTCCGGGGCACCTCCTGCCGCAGCAGAGGACGGCGGTGCCGATCTCAGGGGTGGCGGGCGCGGGGGCGGGCGCAGGGGCAGGGGCAGGGGCCAGGCATGGGGGCGCGCCCCGGCCGGAGGTGGGGTGGGGTCCGGCCGGGGCGCGCGGTGGGGGGGGGTGGGGGGAGGGAGCGGTTCGGGGGTGGGGGGATACGGCGGATCGGGGGCGTACGGGCTACTTGTAGGCGGCGAAGGCCTTCGTGAAGGCCAGCGGTTCCTGGTCGATCGAACTGCAGGTGGCGTCGGCGGCCGGCTTGGGCCCGCCGGGGCAGGCCTTGTCCCGGGTGCCGGACCACATCGCGAGGCGGCCGATGCCCTTCTCCTGGGCGAACTTCACCAGCTGGCCGGCGTCCTCGACGGTGAATATCTCGGTGACGACGTCGTTGACGCCGATCATCGGGGTGACCGCGACGGCCCCCCACGCGGCGGCGTCCGAGAGGCCGAGGACGCCCTTGATCTGGGCCTGGGTGGCTGTCGCCGCCTGGATCGCGTACGTGCCCATGTCGTCGCTGTAGGCGGGGCCGTAGTCCATCGCCATGATGTTGACCGCGTCGACGCGGACGCCGTTCTTCTCCGCGTCGGCCAGCAGGTCCACGCCGGGCTGGGTCAGCCCCTCGGGCATGACGGGCAGCGTGAAGGCGACGTCGAGGTCCGGGTAGGTCTTCTGGAGCTGGGCGATGGCCTGGGAGCGGCGGGTGTTGGCGGCCGCGTCGGGCAGGGCGGCGCCCTCGATGTCGAAGTCGACCTTGGTCAGGTCGTAGGCGTCGACGACCTTGCCGTACGCGGCGGCGAGGTCGGCGGCGGAGGAGCAGTTGAGGGCCAGTTCGGCGCCGGCCGCACCGCCGAAGGAGACCCGGACGTCACCGCCCTGCTCCCGCAACGCGCCGATCTGGGCGGCGACCTGGTCGTCGCCCAGGCCCGTGACACCGCCCCAGAGCGGGGCGCAGCCGCCGCCGGAGGTGATGAAGGCGAGGTGGAACTCCCGCACGCCGGTCTTCGTAGCGGTGTCCAGGAGGTCGTAGGCGGGGTAGAGGGACGTGTCGACGAAGGGGGCGAACCGGGAGCCGGTTTCCCCACCGTCACCGGGGCGACCGGTGGCGGTGGGGGTCGGCGTGGGGGTCGGGGTGGCCGGGGCGCTCGCGGAGGGGGTGGCCGTCGGCGTGGGGGCCGCGGTCGGGGCGTCCGTGGGGCGGCCACTGGGGGTGGGAGTCGCGCCGCCGTCCACGGAGCAGGCGGCGTCGTTGATCAGGCAGCCGGCCGGGTCGCCCGCGGTGCCGGTGGCGGAGGTGACGAAGCCGACGGTGACGGACGCGCCGGGGGCGAGCTCCTTGTCCCAGCTCGCGGGCTTCACGGTGACGCGGTCGCCCTTCACCGTGTGCTCGCCGTTCCACAGCGAGCCGATCCTCGTGCCCGCCGGGAGGTCGAAGGCGAGCGTCCAGTCGGCGAGCGGACTGTCGGTCTCGTTGGTGACGACGTACTGGCCGGTGTAGCCGCCGTCCCAGTCGCTGGTACGGGTGTACGCGGCGCCGATCGCGGCAGCCTGCGCCGTGCCGGTCAGCGCGAGAACCGTGCCGCCGATGACGGCGGCGGCCACGACCGCTCCGATCGCCTTGGTGCGGGTGGTCGTCGTGCGACGGTGCGTACGGGAACCCATCAACGTGCCCTGCCTGCCTCTGTGTCCTGCGGATGTTCTTGCGGATCTCCCTGGGGGGATGCGAGAGCACGCTAGCGGCAGCGGAACGGGCAAAGAGGGCGATACGGGCGGGGGTTGATGTTCTTAGGGTGCGCTTAAGGAACGCATGGGCGCGGGTTAATGATGGGACCCGGGAGCGGCCGCGGCCGGGGACTCCTTGCGCCGCTGCCAGCCGACCCGGCGGGCGACCCGCCGGCCGTGCCCGCGCCGCCGGCGCTCGGGGCGGCTGCCGTGCAGGCCGATCCAGATCCGGACCTCCGTGCCGCCGAGGACGGACCGGCCGATGCGCAGGTCGCCGCCGGTGGACTCGGCGACCCGGCGCACGATGTCCAGGCCGAGGCCGGTGGAGCCGACGGATCCGCTCGACGCGTCGCGCCCGCTGGCACCCCGGGCGAGGGCCGCCTTCGGGTCGGGGATGCCCGGACCGGCGTCGGAGACGAGCACGATGACCGCGTCGCCGCTGTGGTGGACATCGACGGAGAAGGCGGTGCCCTCGGGGGTGTGGCGGAAGACGTTGCCGAGCAACGCGTCGAGTGCGGCAGCCAGTTCGGGCCGGGCGACGGGGATGCGCACCGTACGGTCGACTCCCGCGAGGCGCACCTCGCGGCCCTCGTCCTCCGCGAGGGCCGACCAGAAGCCCATGCGTTCGCGGATCACCTCGGAGGCGTCGCAGCCCGCTCCCGTCTGCACGCCCTGGGTCTGCGGGCGCTGTTCGCGGGCGGTGCGGATGATCGTGTCGACCTCGCGCTCCAGCTGCTGGACGGCCGCCCGGGTCTGCTCGGCCGCCGGGCCCTCGCCGAGCGATGCGGCGTTCAGGCGGAGCACGGTGAGCGGGGTGCGCAGCCGGTGCGAGAGGTCGGCGGCCAGCTCGCGCTCGTTGGCCAGCAGCTGGACGACCTGATCGGCCATGGAGTTGAACGCGACGGCCGCGGACCGCAGTTCGGTGGGGCCCTCCTCGGGGACCCGGGTGCCGAGCCGGCCCTCCCCCAGGTCCTGGGCGGCGCCCGCGAGCCGCTGGGCGGGCTGCACCATCCGTACGCCGAGCCGGTCGGCGACCGCGACCGAGCCGACGATCAGCCCGACGCCGACGCCCGCCAGCATCAGCCAGGCGGTGGCGACCCCGTTGGAGACCTCGCCCTCGGGGACGAACACCTCGACGACGGCGATCTCCCCGGTGCTCAGCGCGGTCGGCTGGAGGAGCGCGAAGCCGCCGGTGACCTCGCTGATGGAGGCGCGCCCGGCCTTGCGCACGGTCTCCACGTCCTTGGGGGTGGCGCGCCGGGTGCCGATGTCCAGGGGCCCGCCTTCCGCCCCGCCCTCCGTCCCGCCCTCGGCCCGGTCGGGGGCCGGGACATGGACGGCGAGGTGTCCCCGGTCGCCCGGTTCGGTGGACAGGACGGCCCGGGTCAGCTCCTCGCGGTCGGTGGTGATGGAGAGCGTCGGGGCGATCGTCGCGGCCTGGCGTTCGGCGTCGGAGAAGGCCCGGTCGCTGGCCATCTCCCGGATGACGAGTCCCAGCGGTACGGCGAAGGCGATGACGACCATGGCCGTGACCGCCAGGCAGACCTTGACCAGGGCCCATCTCATGCGGGCGGCTCCGTGGACGGCGTACCGGCCGGGGAGTCGGCCGGCGGCTGGAGCTTCACGCCGACGCCGCGCAGGGTGTGCAGATAGCGCGGGCGGGCGGCGGTCTCGCCGAGCTTGCGGCGCAGCCAGGACAGGTGGACGTCGATGGTCTGGTCGTCGCCGTAGGACTGCTGCCAGACCTCGGCCAGCAGCTCCTTGCGGGCGACGACCACACCGGGGCGCCCGGCCAGGAAGGTCAGCAGGTCGAACTCCCGCCGGGTCAGATCGAGTTCGGCCCCGTCCAGCTCGGCGCTGCGGCGCAGCGGGTCGATGGAGAGCCCGCCGACCCGGATCACCCTGGGCGGCGGCGCCTCGCCCCCGGCCGCACGCGAGCGGCGCAGCACGGCGGCCATCCGGGCGGAGAGGTGCTCGACGGAGAACGGCTTCGTCAGATAGTCGTCGGCGCCGTCGTTCAGCAACCGGACGATCTCGCTCTCGTCGTCCCGGGCGGTGGCGATGATCACGGGCACGTCGGTGATGGACCGCAGCATCTTCAGCGCCTCGGCGCCGTCCAGGTCGGGCAGCCCGAGGTCGAGGATGACCACGTCGAAGCGGAAGTGCGCGACCTCGCGCAGCGCTTCGAGCGCGGTGCCCACGCTCCGTACCGTGTGGGAGGCCTCACTGAGGTGCCGGATGAGGGCGGAACGTACGAACTGGTCGTCCTCGACCACGAGCACACTTGCCATGGGCGGCACCGTACGCCATGCCGGCGGGCCCGGTCCCGGCCCCGCCGGAATCCTCCGCAAAGGCCGGAGAAGGGCGATAGTTCAGGTCCCCCTGACGGGAGCCGGGGTGGGCCGGGTGGTGCAGGATGTGCCCGATGCAACGAGGACTCGTACACGCGCTGGCGTGGTCGCTCGCCACCGGCGCGGCGGTCACGCTCTCGTGGTGGGGCGTGCACACGGTGATGACGGGGACGGCCTACGACCCGCCCCGGGCCGTGCCGATCTCGGTGGGCGCGGGGCCTCCTCAGCGCATCGGGCAGAGCACCGAGGCGCCGCTCATCTCCTCGACGCACCGGGCCGCGCCCTCGCCCTCCCCCTCGCCGCGCACCAGCGACGCGAGGCCCTCGCCGTCTTCCCCCCGCCCCTCCCGCACTCCCTCGGCCGCCCCGGCGAAGCCGCCCGCGCCGTCGAGTTCGGGCACGGTGAAGAGCTATCGCACCGACGGCGGCCGGGTGGTGTTCGAGCTGGGCGCCGACTCGGCGAAGCTCGTCTCGGCGACGCCGGAGCCGGGCTGGTCGATGCAGGTGTGGACGAACGACGCCTGGATCCGGGTGGACTTCGGCGACGGGGGCGGGGAGGACGGAAAGACGTACTCGGTGTTCTGCACGTGGAACGGGACCCCGCCGACGGTGCAGATCGTCGAACCGTAATCGGGGGACGGGTCGTTCAGGGGTCGATCGGAGGCCGACCAGAGGCTGGTCGAGGATCGGCCGGAGGCTGGTCGGGGGTCGGTCGAGGATCGGTCGGGGGTCGGTCAGAGGCTGACCGGAGGTCGGCCAGAGGCTGGTCGGGGATCGGTCGGTGACCGCGTCAGGGGTTCTCGAAGACGGACGGCGGGGGCGCGGGCGACTCCTTGGCCGCCGCGTCGGTGACGACGGCCGCGCCGCCGGTGAAGTCGGTGAGCGCACGGCCGTGTTCGACGCGGCCGGGGTGCGGGTCGCTCGCCACCCGCCGGGTGAAGTCCGCGACCGGCAGCGGCAGGGCCGAGGCGAGCAGGACCGCGTTGCCGAAGCGGCGGCCCCGCCACACCACCGGGTCGGCGGCCAGCGCCAGTTCGGGGAAGACGGCGGCGGCGGTGGCCACCTGACCGCGCAGATGGGCGAGCGGGGGGCCGTCGGCGAGGTTCGCGGCGTACCGGCCCGCCGGCTTCAGGACCCGGCGCACCTCGGTGAGGAATTCGGCCGAGGTGAGGTGGGCGGGGGTGCGGGCCCCGCTGAACACATCGGCGATGACCAGGTCCGCCCAGCCGTCCGGGAACCTGCCGAGCCCTTCGCGGGCGTCCGTCGCCCGGACCCGGACCCGGGCCTGGGGGTCCAGCGGGAGGCGGTCGCGGACGAGTTGCACGAGGGGCGCGTCGATCTCGACGATCTGCTGGGTGGAGCGGGGGCGGGACGCCGCGGTGTACCGGGCGAGGGTGAACGCGCCGCCGCCCAGGTGCAGGACGTGCAGCGGCTGGAGCGGGGGCGCGGCGAGGTCGATGACGTGGCCGAGGCGGCGCTGGTAGGCGAACGAGAGGTGCGCGGGGTCGTCGAGGTCGACGTGGGACTGCGGGGCTCCGTCGATCAGGAGCGTCCAGCCGTGCGGGCGCTCCCGGTCGGGTATGAGCTCGGCGAGCCCGCCGTCGACCGGCCGGGAGACCGGCTCGCGCTCGGCCCGGCCGGAGCTCCGGCGCTGTTCCTTCTTCCCGCCCGCCTTTTCCTTCTCCCCGCCGCCGGCTTTGCCCTTGCCCCCCGCTTTGTCCTTGCCCCCGGCCGACGCTCCTCGACGTGTCACGTTCGCTGGTCCTTGCTGGTGGGGGCCCGGGGCGCCGGCCGCGGCGGAGGAGTTCCGCCCGTCCGGCCATTATGGGCTCAGCGGCAGTTGTCGGCCGCCTCGATCAGCCGGGCGGCCTGGTCGAGGGCGGCGCGGAGCACGGCGGGATCGGTGACCGGGGCGTCGTCGGCGGGCGGGAGCAGCCAGCCGGAACCGGAGACGGGCGGCTCGGCGGGGATGTGGAGCCCGCGGCCGTCCGTCCGGGTACAGGCGCTGCCGGGTACGTCCCAGGCGTCGGCGGTGCCCGGCGGCACGAGGAAGCCGAGGGTGTCGCAGGCGCCGTCGTGCAGGACCGGTCCGACGACTTCCTGGTCCCGGCCCCGGCGGAGGATGTCGACGGCCTCCAGGCCCTGCCGCGCGGGGACCGTGACGAGGTCGCAGGACTCTTCCTCCGACGCCGGGTTCGCGGCGGTGGCGGGCGCGGGCACTGTCGCGGTCGCAGTCGTGCGGGTCGTCGCGGTCGTCGCGGTCGTCCATGAGCCGGTCTCCCGGCCGAGATGCAACAAGGGAACCTCTCCTCTCATCGCCGAACGGAGCCAGACCCCGTCTCCCATGGACCAACGGCGCGAGTGCGTCAAGGGCTACGGGCCCACACCGCCGCAAAGGGTGGCAGTTCATGGCGGATCAGAAGCGGGATGCCCCTTTTATAGCGAAACGCTGCGTGTGCGTCTCGTCACAGCAGGTACGTTCTTGCTCCGCCGGGACACCGGAGAACGGGAATTCCGGCTGCACCGGAGAGGGGCCGGCCATGGTGTCGACAGGGGCAGTGCCCAACCTCGCCTTCCGTCGGCTGCGCGGCCGGCGCTCCGCCGGGGAGTTCGCGGCGGCGGTGCGCCGGGCGGCGCGGGAGATCGGGGAACAGGTCGCGTGCGACGCCCGGTACGTGGGGCGCGTGGAGTCCGGGGAGATCCGCTGCCCCAACTACGCCTACGAACGGGTCTTCCTGCACATGTTTCCCGGGGCGTCCCTGGCCGACCTGGGGTTCTCGGCCCGTGAGAGCGTACGGGGGCGGGGCGCCCGGGTCGTGTCCGAACCCCCGCCCGCACCCGTGTCCGTACCGGTGTCCCCACGCGCGCTCCACAGCGACATCGACGAAACCGACGAGGAGAGCGACGTGCTGCGTCGCGTGTTCATGACGAGCGGCACCGCCACGGTGGCGGCCGCTTCCCTGGGTCTCGGCGGAACGCCCGCCTCCGCCGCCCGGGTCTCGCTGCCAGCGCAGCGCCGGGTCGGCGAGGCGGAGGTGAACGCCGTCGAGAAGGCCGTACGGCAGATCCGGCTGCTGGACGACCGGCACGGCGCGGACGGGCTCTACCGGCGGGCCGCCCAGCCGCTGCGCGCGGCGTACGAGCTGCTGGACGCCGGGACCGCCGCACGGCGCTCCACCTCGGACCGGCTGCACGCGGGCGCGGGCGAGCTGGCCATCTCGGTGGGCTGGCTGGCCCACGACTCGGGCCGCTTCGACGACGCCCGCTCGCACTACGCGGAGGCGCTGGCCACGGCGCGGCTGGCCGGGGACGCGGGGCTCGAGGCGCACGCGTTCTGCAACACGTCGTTCCTGGCCCGGGACGCGGGGCGGCCGCGGGAGGCGGTACGGGCGGCGGAGGCCGGACAGCGGGCCGCCCGCACGCTGGGGTCGCCCCGGCTGCTGGCGCTGCTCGCGCTGCGGGAGGCGGGGGGCCGGGCGGGGCTCGGGGACCGGACGGGGTGCGACCGGGCGATCGGGCGGGCCCGTGCGGCGTTCGACCGGGGTCCGGCGGCGGGTGATCCGGAGTGGATGAGCTTCTTCCGGGAGGCGGAGCTGGAGCTGCTGGAGGCGCAGTGCTGGTCGGCGCTGGGCGACTGGTCCCGGGCGGCGCGGCACGGGCGGCGTGCGACGGCGCTCCAGGACGCGCACTTCACCCGGAACCTGGCGCTGTACCGGGCCCAGCTGACGGGTGACCTGGCGCGGGCGGGCCGGGTGGACGAGGCGGCGGCGACGGGGCACCAGGTGCTGGACCTGCTGACCCGGGTCCAGTCCTCGCGGATCCGGGGGATGCTGGTGGGGGTGGCGCGGGTGCTGGAGGTCCGGGGCGGGGTGGGGGCGGCGAGCTTCCTGACCCGCCACCAGGAGTCAACCGCACCCTGACCCGGGCCGACTTCCAGCCCGCCACCCAGCCTGTCCGGCGCGCCTTGCAGCCCGACCGGCGCGTCTTGCAGCCTGTCCTCCGCGCCACCCAGCTTGTCCGGCCCGCCTTGCCGCCCGTCCGGCGCGCCACCCAGCCTGTCCGGCGTTTGAGGACGGAACCGGTGAGCACGTTCTCGGGTGCCCATGAGGATGTCCCGCGCGCCACCCAGCCCGTCCGGCGTTTGAGGACGGAACCGGGAAGCACGTTCTCGGGTGCCCATGAGAATGTCCCGCGCCACGGGTCCGCGAAGGGGCCGCCCACCGGGCGAAGGGTTCCGTCCTCAATCGCCGGACGGGCTTGAAGTGGCCCAGGGTTCCGTCCTCAAACGCCGGACGGGTTTCGGTGGGCCAGCCGAACCGGCTCGGGCAGGACCGCCGGACGGGCTCTGGAAGGCCGCCGGACGGGCTTGGGCAGGCCCACCGGACGGGGCTTGAAGTGGCCCGCCGGAGAGGCTCGGGCGGGCCCGCCGGACAGGCTCGGGAAAGCCGCCGAAGCGGCTCGGGCAGGCCCACCGGACGGGCTCGGGAAAGCCGCCGGACCGGCTCGGGCGGGCCCGTCCGACCGGCTCGGGTCTGCCGCTACCGCTCCAGGTGGCCCGTGTCGTTCCAGCGTTCCACGGCCGGCGAGTCGTACGCCCAGCCCAGGACCGACAGCGACGTCGGCTCCAGGCGGATGCGGGCGCCGAAGGACAGGTCCTCGCCCAGCCACCGCGCACCCAGCGCCCGCAGGATGTGGCCGTGGGCGAAGACCAGAACGTCCCGGTCCGCCGAGCGCACCCAGGCGACGACCTCGTCCGCACGGGCGGTGACGTCGGCGACGGACTCCCCGTCCGGGACTCCGTCGCGCCAGATCAGCCAGTCGGGCCGGTCCGCCTTGATCTGCTCCGAGGTCAGGCCCTCGTACGCCCCGTAGTCCCACTCCATCAACGCGTCCCACGGCTCGGCCCGCTGCCCGAACCCGGCGAGTTCGCAGGTCTCGGCGGCCCGGACGAGCGGGCTGGTGCGGACCTCGACGCCGGGCAGTCCCGCCCAGGGCGCCCGGTGCAGCCGCTGACCGAGCAGCTTGGCGTCCTCGCGCCCGCTGTCCAGGAGCGGGATGTCCGTCCTGCCGGTGTGGTTGCCCCGGACCGACCACTGGGTCTGGCCGTGCCGGGCGAGCAAGATGCGCGGTGCCATGACGGCTCTCCCTGAAACGCTGGTACTGGGTCTTCCATCATCCCGTACCGGACGGGCAGGCAACCTCCGGGGCCGCGCCGACGTCCCTTCCTGAGCAGTCCCCTTGCCGACAGCACCGGACCACGGCGGGGACCACTGCGTACGGGATGTCCGGATGGGGACCCCGGGGGAACCGGCGGCACGGTGCCGCCGTACGGTTGAACGCCCGCCGTCGGCCGCATGAACATGGGGAGAGCTACCGGATGCCGCACGCCACCGCGCCGCCCGCGACCGGTCATCGGCCCCGCTGGTGGACGGAGCTCCCACTGATCGCGGTGGTGTACGCGCTGTACTCGGTGGGCCGGCTCCTGGTGCGCGGCGATGTGTCGACGGCCGTCGACCACGGTCTGGCGATCCTGCGGCTGGAGCAGACGCTGCACCTGAACGCCGAGCATCCGCTGAACCGTCTCTTCACCAGCACCCCGTCGCTCGGGATACCCGCCGACTTCGCGTACGCGTCCCTGCACTACGTGGTCACCCCTGCCGTCCTCATATGGATGTTCCGGCGCAGGTCGGCGGCGTACCGGGCGGCCCGGGTCTGGCTGATGAACTCCACGCTGCTGGGACTGGTCGGCTTCACGCTGATGCCGACCTGCCCGCCCCGGCTGCTGGACGCGAGCCACGGCTTCGTCGACACGATGGCGCAGTACAGCGGTTACGGCTGGTGGGGCGCCGGAGCGAGCGCCCCGCGCGGGCTGAGCGGGATGACCAACCAGTACGCGGCGATGCCCAGCCTGCACGTCGGATGGTCCGTGTGGTGCGGGATCCTGCTGTGGCGGCACGGGCGCCACCCCCTCGTACGGGCGGCGGGCATCGCCTATCCGCTGATCACCACCATCGTCGTGATGGGCACCGCCAACCACTACTTCCTGGACGCTGTCGCGGGCGCCGCGGTGATGGGCATCGGAGCCCTCCTGACCAGGCTGGTCATCCGGGTCGCCGACCGGTTCAAGGCCTGGGGCGGAGCCCGGCCGGGGCGCCTGGCCGCCGTCCTGTTCGCGGACCGCTTCCCGGGCGGCCGGGAACCCGTCGCCGAGCCCGTTCCGGCAACCGTGCCCCCGAATGTCAGTGCCGGGTGCAAGACTTCCCCGGGTGAGCGAATCCCCGGCCAGCGGACCACCTCCGCAGATCCCCCCGGCACGGCAGTCGGCGGTGCGGCAGCCAGAGACGCCGCCGACGCGTCCGCGAACGACGACGCTCCGGCAGCGGCTCGCTGAGCTGCGCGGACCCTCCGTCGCACCGCATCCGCTCGACGCCAGAGCCCTCGCCGCCCTGGCCGCGAACCCCGGCTGCAAGCGGCGGGCCCTGCTCGACGGCGCCGGGGTCGACAAGGGCGTGCTGGCCACCGCGCTCGGCTCCCCCGCCCCCTTCGGGCAGTCCCAGTTCGCCTTCATGCGGGGCAACGCCTTCGAGGCGAAGGTCAAGGCCGACGGCGGCGCCGAGCTGCTGCGCCTGTTGTACGAACGGCTCGGCGGCGGTGCTCCGTCCCCGGCCGGGGACGCCGCCACACCCGACCTGAGCGCCGCCGGTCCCGAGGGCCGCGCCGCGCGCACCGCGCTCGCCCTGCGGGAGGCCACGGCGGCGGGCGGCTGGACGCTGCTGGACCACCCGATGCTGGCCCTGGAGGTGGCGGGCTCCCCCGCCTATCTGGAGCCCGACGCGGTGGTGGTGCACCCCGACGGCCGGTGGACGGTCGTCGAGATCAAGTCGTTCCCCATGATCGACGCCTCGGCCGACGCCTCGAAGGTCGGCGCCGCGGCCCGGCAGGCCGCGGTGTATGTGCTGGCGCTGGAGCGGGTCGCGGCGGTGACCGGGGGTGCCGAGGTCGGGCACCGGGTGCTGCTGGTCTGCCCCAAGGACTTCTCGAACCTGCCGACCGCCTCCGTCGTGGACGTACGCAAGCAGCGCGCCGTGACCCGCCGGCAGCTGACCCGGCTGACGCGCGTCGAGGACATCGCGGCGGGGCTGCCGGGGGGGACGACGTTCGATCCGGCGTGCCCGCCCGCGGAGCTGGACGCCGCCGTGTCGGCGGTGCCCCCGGCGTACGCCCCGGAGTGCCTGGCCGCCTGCGAGCTGGCCTTCCACTGCCGGGCCAAGTCCCGGGCCGAGGGGGCCGTGGAGGCGCTGGGCCGCAGTGTGCGCGGTGAGCTGGGCGGACTGACCACGGTGGCCGGCGTGCTGGCCGCCGCCGCGGGCAAGGAGGGCGATCCCGCCGATCCGACGGTCGCCGCACTGCGCCGCGCCGCCGCCCTGCGCGCCGAGGCCCTGGAAAGTGCCTCCGTTCTGCGCGCCGAGGCGCTGGAGGGTGGGGCCGCATGTCGCTGATCACCACCCTGGCCCGGCTGGAGGCCGTCGACTCCGGCCGTGCCCAGCCGCTGGCGACCGTCCGCCACCGGCATCTCACCGACCGGCCGCTCGTGCTGGTGCCGCTGACCACCGCCGGAGAGGCCGGGGCCCCGCTCGGGGCGCTGGTCGGCACCGACCGGGAGGCGCCCCGGCTGCTGGCCGTCGCCCAGCCGCGCGACCGGGATCTGCGGTTCGCGTTCCTGGCCGAGCTGGCGGAGGCGGTGCTGCCGCACATCGAGGCGTACGCGGACGTCATCGAGCCCGCCGAGCGCAACGAGACGGATCCGGCGACCGGCAAGAAGACCAAGGTCGAGGTCGAGCTGTGCACGGACGCCGCCCAGCTGATCGTGCCGAGCCGGGCGGGCGTCGAGTTCGTCCGGCTGCTGGGCCGCTCCATGCGGTTCCGCCGTACCGCCGAGGACGATCCGGACACCCCCTATCCGGCCCCGGCCCGGGTCCCGCTGCTCGGCCGCTGGCTGACGCACTACGGGGAGCGGGCCAGGGTGCCCGGCTCCTCGCTGCTGCTGACCGCCACGGATCTGCTGAACCGGCACTGGGCGACGGGCCAGAGCAGTCTGGAGGACCAGCATCTGGGGGCGCTGCTGGCCTGGGTCGATCCGCCGGGCGGCTCCTCGGGGGCCGAGGCGGCGCTCCGGGCCGAGCTGGCCCGGGACGGGGACGGCCAGTTGCTGTGCCCGCCCGCGGGTCCGGCCACCGACCCGGACTTCGACAACCGCCTCCTCGCCCCGGCGATCGAGCGGTACGACCGGGCGCGCACGGCGCTCGCGTCCGCCGAGGACGGGCTCGCCGCCGATGCCCGCCTCGGTGAGCTGAGCGCCGCCGAGCGGGAGATCCGCTCCCTGCTGGCGCGGGTCATGCTGCCGACCTGGGACGCGGTCTGGCGGGGTCTCGACCTGCTGCGGGAGCTGCCCGAGGGGTCCCGGGCCGAGAGCCGCTGGACCCGGGACCGGTGGTCGTTCACCGCGCACCGGGACCGGGTGCGTTCGGGCGAGCCGCCGCAGCCGCGCCGCGACGACGCGGTGACGGCGGCCCAGAAGCTGGCCTCCCGGGAGACCGCCCAGGCCCAGCTGGAGGCGCAGGAGGCGCTGGACGATCCGCTGGTGCTGGCGGGGCGGCGGCTGGCGGGCGAGGCGTTCCTCGCCGCGGTGTCCGAGGT
The DNA here is from genome assembly GCF_044333935.1 of Streptomyces sp. NPDC020884. Taxonomy (NCBI): domain Bacteria; kingdom Bacillati; phylum Actinomycetota; class Actinomycetes; order Kitasatosporales; family Streptomycetaceae; genus Streptomyces; species Streptomyces sp. NPDC020884. The sequence goes on from NZ_JBIRRY010000001.1 coordinate 1,300,791, forward strand.
GGAGATGGCGTACACCGAGTCCAAGCGCCCCTCCCCGCGCCCGCTGGTCACCGTCTCCACGGTCGAGCGTCCGCAGCTGGGCGAGCGCACGAAGGTCTACCGCTCGCTGGAGGGCAAGCCGCAGACGGCGGAGTTCGTGCGGTACGCGGGCGAGCCCCCGGCCGACGACGGCGAGGCCCTGCTGGTGCTGCGGATCCTGGACCGGATGGGCCGGGGCAAGGAGCCCGCGCCGGGTTCGGTGCCGGAGCCCGGGGAGCGGATCGCCTGGACCCTGTTCGAGCACGACCAGCGCGGCGGCCCGAAGCTGCCGGACCCGGAGGAGACGCCGTGGACCCACGGCGGTCCGCCGGGCGCGGACGCCGCCGGGCGCACGGAGCACCCCGACCCCGTGACCCCGGAGGACCTGCTGTGATCCCGACCCCCGTCGCCCCGAAGGACCTGCTGTGATCCCGACCCTCGTCGCCCCGGAGGACCTGCTGTGACGATCGTCTTCGACCCGGGCGCGGAGGCGGCTCGGGCGACCGGCGCGATCCTGGACGACACCCTGCGCGGGAGCGCCCGGGGCATCGTCGTGGACTCCCCTCCCGGCGCGGGCAAGTCGACGCTGGTGGTCCGGGCGGCCCTGGAGCTGGCGGCCGCCGGGCATCCGCTGATGGTGATCGCGCAGACCAACGCCCAGGTCGACGACCTGGTGGTGCGGCTCGCGGAGAAGGACCCGGAGCTGCCGGTGGGGCGGCTGCACAGCAGCGACTCCGACCCGTACGACAAGGTGCTGGACGGCCTCGACAACGTGATGAAGTCGGCGAAGGCGGCTGATCTGGCCGGGCTCGACGTGGTGATCTCGACGGCCGCCAAGTGGGCGCACGTGAAGAACGTGGAGCCGTGGGGGCACGCGATCGTCGACGAGGCGTACCAGATGCGCTCGGACGCGCTGCTGGCCGTGGCCGGGCTGTTCGAGCGGGCGCTGTTCGTCGGGGACCCGGGGCAGCTGGACCCGTTCTCGATCGTGGGCGCGGACCAGTGGGCGGGGCTGAGTTACGACCCGTCGGCGAGCGCGGTGTCCACGCTGCTGGCGCACAATCCGGAGCTGCCGCAGCACCGGCTGCCGGTGTCGTGGCGGCTCCCGGCGTCGGCGGCCCCGCTGGTGTCGGACGCGTTCTACCCGTACACACCCTTCCGCAGCGGTACGGACCACGGGGACCGGAAGCTCTCCTTCGGGGTGGCGTCGGACGGGTCGGGGCCCGACCGGGTGCTGGACGAGGCGGCCGAGTCCGGGTGGGGGCTGCTGGAGCTGCCGGCCCGGCACACCCCGCGGACCGACCCCGAGGCGGTACGGGCGGTGGCGCTGGTGGTCCGGCGGCTGCTGGACCGGGGCGGCGTCGCCACGAGCGAGCGGGCCGAGGAGCCGGTGCCGGTGACGGCGGACCGGGTGGCGGTCGGCACGGCCCACCGGGACCAGGCGGCGGCCGTGCGCGCCGCCCTCGCGGAGCTGGGCGTCACCGGCGTGGCGGTGGACACGGCGAACCGGCTCCAGGGCCGCGAGTTCGACGTCACCGTGGTGCTGCACCCGCTGTCGGGGCGGCCCGACGCCACGGCATTCCATCTGGAGACGGGCCGCCTGTGCGTGCTGGCCTCACGGCATCGGCACGCCTGCGTCGTGGTGTGCCGGGAGGGGGTGGCGGACCTGCTGGACGAGCATCCGTCCACGGAGCCGGTCCAGCTGGGCGTCACGGTGAAGTTCCCCGACGGCTGGGAGGCGAACCACGCGGTGCTGGCCCACCTCGCGGAACGGCGGGTGCGGTGGCGGCCCTGAGCGGGAGTCGCGCCCCCGCGCCCCGGCGCACGCCCCGGCCCTCTTGCGCGGGGTTGGACAATGGAGGGTGGCCGTCCGGGTCTTCCGGGCCGTCCCGGTCATCCGACGCGACATCCCCAGGGAGGACACCCCATGACACAGTCCGAGCGGAACGAACGGCAGCGGCTGCGCCCCGCGCCGCTGCTCTTCGAGCCGTCTCAGGTCACGGCGGATCCGGAGCACTTCTTCGACCTGGAGTCGCTGGAGGACCCCCGTGAGCTGCTGGCCCGCGCGACCGAGCTGACGCAGGCCTTCCGGGCGGCGACGGACCGGTCGGTGGAGTTCCAGGCGATGGCGGCGGCTCAGCTCGCCGACCCGCGCCGGTTCGACCGGCTGACCCCGGCGGACGTCGCGGAGCGCGCGGAGTGGACCGAGGACTACGCGAAGAAGATGATCGAGTTCGGCCGCTCCCTGCTGGACACGCCCAGAGCCTGACGCTCGAGGCCGATGCCTCCGATGCACCCCGTGAGCCAAGGGGGGCGAGGGCGCTGCGGGGGGTGTGGGGGACGTGGGGCGATTGGGCCATGGGAGGCATGTGCGTCATGGGAGGCAGATACCGGTCTGCCAGGCCGGAGGTCAGGTCCGTTGGCATATTCCGGCGGGCAAGATACCCCTCCCCCTCCCACCCTGTCCCGGTTTCCGGCAACTCTCGGAATCAGCTCCGTCACTCCCGGTAGACCTAGCTCCATGAGCGCATGGTTGAAAGACGAAACGACCCTGCAGGCCGGTGCCGCCCCGCACCACGGCGTCGACATCTTCGCCCTGCTGCGGGACCAGTCCGGACCCCAGGCCGCACAGGTCACGGCGGCCGGAGCCGCCTGGCTGGCGGGGGCCGCTCCCTACCCGCGCAGCACGCTCGCCCAGTGGGAGGAGCGCCCCGGGGCGCCCGGGGTGCTCCCCTGCGGTTCCGCTTTCGACGTCGTGAACGTGCCGGCGCTGTTCGGGCGGCGGATGCTGGAGCAGCTCTGGGCCGAGGGCCCCGGCTCCGGCCCGGTCGCCACGCACCGGGGCCGGATGCTGCTCTTCGCGGCCCCCGGAACGGCCCAGCGGCTGCCCTCGCTGCTCGCCTGGGAGGAATGGGGAACCAACGGTTCCGGGGGCTCCGGAGGCCCCGGGGAGCAGCGCGGCGCGGTGCCGCCCCTGCTCTGTCACGGCACCGGTGACGCCGTGACCGTACCGCCGCTGACCTGCGCGTCGTCCGACAGCGGGCCGCGCTGGGTGGTCGCCCCCGACACCCGTACGCCATGGCTGCCGGGCCCCGATGTGCTGCTCTGGGCCTGTGTGCGGGTGAGCCGGTCCGGGTCCTCCCGGGGTGCCGCGCATTCAATTTTTCCTCGGGCGGATCAGGGTGCTAATGTCTACGACGTCACCAGGCGCCGTTAGCTCAGTTGGTTAGAGCAGCTGACTCTTAATCAGCGGGTCCGGGGTTCGAGTCCCTGACGGCGCACAGACGGAAGAAGCCCCTCGCGGAAGCGGGGGGCTTCTTCGTGTGCGGGGCGCCGGCCGGCGCGGTCAGACGCCCGTGGTGACCCGGACGGTCCAGGAGCCGGACGGGGTGCGGTCGGCGACCTCGATACGGGTGTCGTCACCCGGCACGGTAAAGGTCTCCCCGACCCCGAGCGGCGCGTCGGCCAGCGGCGGGTAGACCGAGCGGTCCCAGCAGGCACCGGTGTTCGGATGGGTGTCGACCACCTCGACGGGCCCGCCGCCGGAGACCGTTCCGCTGCGCACGCGGTAGATCAGGATGCCCTCGGCGCAGGTGTCCCGGTCGTTCCCGGTGGCGCTGCGGGCCTCGATGGCCAGGGCGCTGCCCGCGCCGGTGCGGACGACGGCGAGCCGCGTCCCGATCGACCCGCCGGGCACCGGGGCGGCGGCGACCGGTTCCAGGGTGAGGTCGGCCGAGCCCTGGACGCAGACGACCTGGCGTCCACCGAGCCAGCCGAGCTTCCACTTGTGCCAGCCGAACAGGTCGGGGGCGAGCCCGAACTGGCTGCCCATGACGTCCCAGTCGCCGACGTGGGTGTCCCAGTCGCCCTTGCCGTCGGTGGGCCGGTGGTAGAGGTCGGCGAGGTCGAAGACGTGTCCGGTCTCGTGGGCGAGGACGTTGCGGTCGGGCGGGTGCTGCTCGAAGACCGTGACGACGCGCCGGATGTCGCTGTCGTCGGCGCGCAGCGGCCGTTCGAAGTTGACGACCTTCGTGGCGTCGGAGTCGACGCCCGGGGCGTCCGGGTCGGCCACCAGGTAGACGACGTCGTACCGGGAGAAGTCCACCTCCGGGTCGGCGGCGGCGATGGCGTCGCGCAGGTAGGCGGTGCGCCGTTCGGAGTTCCAGTCCCGCTCTATGCCGTACCAGGTCGAGTCGCGCGGCATCTGGGTCCAGGTCCGTTGCGGATGGGGGCGCAGGGTGAACCGGCCGTAGCTGGCGCGCTCGAAGAAGCGGGTGGTGGAGGGGAAGTGGTCGGCGGTGAGCACCTCGGGGGTGAGCGTGGGCTCCGAGTCCGGGAAGGACAGGAAGATCATGACCGCGTCCAGGCCCTGGTCGGGGCGCGGGTAGGCCGTGTTCCAGGTGTTCAGGCCGAGCGAGTGGTGCGCCGCCGTCCGGGGCAGGGCGCAGGGAGCGGCGTCCCCCGTGGCGGCCACGGCGGGGCCCGCGACGAGGGACGTGGCGGCGAGCGCCAGGAGGGAGGTGGCGGCGGCGGCCAGACTGCGCAGCAGCGGCGCCTCCGCTCCCCCGGGTCCGCGACGGCACGGCACATCGACCTCCGGGTGGGGAAACACGGTCCATCCCGTCCACCCTGTGCCGCTTCACCACGCCACGCCCTGTTGTGCTGCCCCACACGGGTCAGCGGTCAGAATCGCTGCCCACATCCTCACGGAACGTCACTGTCGGTCAGTCCAGCCACCCGATGCAACAGATCCGCACAGAAATGACCAGGCCCGGTCAAAGCGGAACGGCCGCCCCCGCCCCCTCGCGGACCCGTGCGGCAGCCCCGACCGGACGGCGAGCTGGAACGGCCGACGCGGCACCCTCTATGCTTCACCACGCTTTCCCCGCGTGGAACGGGCCCTTCACGGGACCGCCACCCGGTGGCCTGTGCGACCCCACGAGTTCACGACGACCTTCACAGCGGGAGCGAGCGGTGAGCGGAACCTCCGAAGGGCCGAGCGCCCCGGCAGGCACGGCCTCCGGCGCGGCCCCCGCGCCGGTCACGGAGCGTCATACGACGGCGGCGGATCCGTCCCCGTCGGACCGTCCCCGGCAGCCGGCGGGCCCCCCGGGATCGGATCCCCCGGCGGCCGGGGACGAGCCCTCCGCCTCCGAGCTGCGCGACTACCGGGCCGCCTTCAACGCCGCCACGCTCCCGATGGCCGTCGTCGACGGCCGGGGCCACGTCGTGCGGGCCAACGAGGCGCTCGGCGGGCTGCTGGCCGCGCCCGCGGCGGTGCTCGCCGGGCGGCAGGCGTGCGAGCTGCTCGACCTCGCCTCCGACGACCGCACCTGGCACGCCTACCGCGAGGTCCTCCTGGGCCGCCGCTCCCGGTTCCGCTGCACCCGCCGCCTCAAGCACCCCGACGGGCGCTCCCTGTGGGCCGAGATCACCGTCGTACCGATGACCGGAGCCTCGGCGGCGGAGTCGGCCAGGGTGCTGCTGACGGTCGCGGACGTCAGCGACCGGCGTGAGCTCCAGGAGCGGCTGCGCCACCTCCAGATGCACGACCCGGTCACCCGGCTGCCCAACCGGACGCTGTTCTTCGAGCGTCTGGCCTCGGCCCTGGAGACCCCGCCGTACCAGGACGACTCCCTGCCGCCCCGGCAGCACGCCCGGATCGGGCTCTGCTATCTGGACCTGGACGGCTTCAAGGCGATCAACGACACCCTGGGCCACCGGACCGGCGACCGGCTGCTGGCCGCCGTCGCCGCGCGGCTCACCGACTGCGCCGAGACCGACGCCTCCCGCCATCCCGGCGGCAGCCGGCTGGTGGCGCGCCTGGGCGGCGACGAGTTCGCGATCCTGGTGGAGGACTCGGCCGGCACGCCGGCCCTCACCGAGCTGGCCCGTTCGGTCCTCGCGGCGCTCCAGCAGCCGTTCGACCTGGCCGGGCAGCGACTCTCGGTCTCCGCGTCGATCGGGGTGGTCGAGCGGACCGCCGCGGGCACCTCGCCGACCGGTCTGATGCAGGCCGCGGACACCACGCTGTACTGGGCGAAGGCGGACGGCAAGGCCCGCTGGACCCTGTTCGACCCCGAGCGCAACGCCCACCGCATGACCCGGCAGTCCCTCTCCTCCACGCTCCGGCCCGCCGTGGAGCGCGGTGAGTTCACGCTGGAGTACCAGCCGCTGGTCGGGATGGCGGACGGGGTGCTGCGCGGGGTCGAGGCGCTGGTGCGCTGGAACCATCCGCAGTTCGGCGTGCTGCCGCCGAATCGGTTCGTCCAGATCGCCGAGGAGGACGGTTCGATCGTCCAGCTCGGCCGGTGGGTGCTGCGCACCGCGTGCCGGCAGGCGCGGCGCTGGCAGCTGGACCACCCGGACGAACCGCCGCTGTTCATCAGCGTCAACGTCGCCGTACGGCAGGTCTGGGACTCCGATCTGGTCGCCGACGTGGCCCAGATCCTGGCCGAGACGGAACTCGCTCCCGGGCTGCTCCAGCTGGAGCTGACCGAGTCGGCGGTGATGGGCTCGGGCGGCCGTCCGCTGCGGGCGCTCCAGGCGCTGAGCGACATGGGCGTCCGGATCGCCATCGACGACTTCGGGACCGGGTATTCGAACCTCGCCTACCTCAGCCGGCTGCCCGTCTCCGTACTGAAGCTGGACGGGGCGTTCGTGAAGGGCTTCCGGTACGAGGACGGTACGCATCCGAGCCCGGCCGACGAGACGATCGTGGAGGCCATGGTGCAGCTGGCCCACCGCCTGGGCCTGACCGTCACCGCGGAGTGCGTGGAGACGGCCGGGCAGGCGGAGCGGCTGCGGCGGATCGGCTGCGACACCGGGCAGGGATGGCTGTACTCACGGGCCGTGGCGCCGGAGCGGATCGCCGGGCTGATCGGGTCCCGGCCGCTGGAGGGCTGACCGGGTCCCGACCCCTGGAGGGCTGACCGCGTCCCGGCCGCCGGAGGGCTGACCGGGACCCGCCCACGGTGCCGCAGACCGCCGTGGGCGGGCCGGAACCCGGCACGGCGCTACGGAGCGGCGGGCAGGCCGTACGCGTCCGCGATCAGGTCGTAGCTGCGCAGCCGCGCCTCGCCGCCGTGCGCGTTGGCGGTGATCATCAGCTCGTCCGCGCCGGTGCGCTTGGCCAGGTGGTCCAGGCCGCTGCGGACCTCGTCGGCGGTGCCGTGGACGACGTTGGCGAGCCAGCCGTCGACGAACTCCCGCTCCATCGGGCTGAAGTCGTACGCCTCCGCCTCCTCGGGGCTCGGGATCAGCCCCGGGCGGCCGGTGCGCAGCCGGACCATGGACAGGGCGCCGGTCAGCACCTGGCGGCGGGCCTCGCGCTCGTCGTCGGCGGCCAGCGCCGAGACGCCGATCAGGGCGTAGGGGGCGTCCAGCACGGCGGAGGGCCGGAAGGACTCGCGGTACAGGTCGAGCGCGGGGATGGTGTTCTGCGCCGAGAAGTGGTGCGCGAAGGCGAACGGCAGCCCGAGTGTCCCGGCCAGCCGCGCGCTGAAGCCGGAGGAGCCCAGCAGCCAGACCGGCGGCCGGTGCGCGGACTGCACGCCGCCGGCGGCGGTCGCCTGGACCGGGCCCGGCACGGCGTGGATCCGGGCGTACGGGTGTCCGTCGGGGAAGTCGTCGTCCAGGAAGCGGATCAGCTCACCGAGCTGCTGCGGAAAATCGTCGGCCCCTTCGTTGAGCCGGTCGCTGCGGCGCAGCGCGGCCGCCGTCGCCCCGTCGGTGCCGGGGGCCCTGCCGAGGCCGAGGTCGACCCGGCCCGGGGCCATCGCCTCCAGGGTGCCGAACTGCTCGGCGATCACCAGCGGGGCGTGATTGGGCAGCATCACGCCGCCGGAGCCGAGGCGGATGCGCTCGGTGTGGGCGGCGATGTGCGCGAGGATCACGGCCGGGGAGGACGAGGCGACCCCGGGCATGGAGTGGTGCTCGGCGACCCAGAAGCGGTGGAAGCCGCGGCGCTCGGCGCGCTTCGCGATCTCCACGCTGGTGCGCAGGGCCTGGGTCGCGGTGCGGCCCTGCCCCACGGTGACCAGGTCGAGGACGGACAGCGGAACGGGGGCCGTTCCGGCGGCGGCGGCTCGGATCCCGTCACCGTCGGCCGTCCCGCCGCTCGTGTCGCTGCGGGTCTCGTCGCCTCGGATCTCGTCCACGTGTCGGCCTCTCCTGGTGCTGCTCTCGTACGTCTGCGTATCGGAGAGATGCAACAGGAGGAGGGCTCCGTTTTATTCCGCTCGTTCCGCGGGCCGCTCCGTCGGGCGGTCCACCGCGGGGCGCTACTCCCGTATCTCGAGGCCCTTCGGCTCCAGCGACCCGAGCACCGGCTCGCGGGTGGCGAACAGGGTGCCGAGCGTGGGGGCCCAGGTCCGGCGGTCGGCGAGGCGCAGCCCCTCCCACACCGTGACCTGGTTCGCCGTGAGGACCGGCTTGCCGAGCAGTTCCTCGAGCTCGGGGACGTACGCGGCGGTGTGCAGGGAGGTGTCCGGGATCAGCACCACCTCGGCGTCCGGGTGGTCGGCCTCCCGCGCCAGCCGCTTCACCCGCTCCGGGGCCCAGGATCCGGCCTCGGCCGACGAGCCGGCCCCGCCGGACGCGGCGGCCACCACCTCGACCCCCGCCGACGCCAGGAACTCCGCGAAGAGCCCGGTGACCTCCTCGGGGTAGGGCGCGGCGACGGCGACCCGGCCGGCGCCCAGCTCCCGTACCGCGTGGCAGAAGCCGATGGAGGTGCTGGAGGCGGGCAGACCGGCCGTCCGGGCGAGCGCGGCGATCTGTTCGTGGGCGCCCTCCCAGCCCTGCCCGAAGCTGCCGCCGCTGGACGCCCAGACCAGGGCCTCGGCGCCGGCCAGACGCAGTTCCTCGACGCCCTCAGCGATCCGGGCGGGGGCGCCCTGCTCGCGCAGCGCGTCGGCGCGGTAGGCGTCCTCGCCGGTCCCGGTGGAGAACAGGGGCAGCCGGATGTCGGTGTCGAGCAGGATCTCGGTCCGTGGGAAGTCGTCCTCGGCCGCGTGGCCCGGGTAGAGAAGTCCTACGGTCGTCATGTCCACCCTTCCTGTGCGTCGAGCGCCCGCCGCGCGGCGGGCGACCCTGTCGCGGATCGCGGCGGCCCTCCGGGCGCTTCCGGCGGCGGTGACCGCGCGACCGGTCACGCGTGCCCCGACCTGTTCCCAGTATTCCCCCGGGTGAGCGCCGGGGCGCGCGGCCGGGCCTCGTTGACGCAGGGGGTGCCTGCTGCGAGCGTGGGCGATCCGTACGCCCGCTCCGAAGCGGAGGGCCGACCAGCGATGCCGGATCCCGTCCTGCTCGTCCTCGACGCCGATCCGCCGCCGCGGCTGGGCCGGCTGACCGGCCGGGTGGACGTGCGGCACGCGGACGCCTCCTCGCTCGCCGTGCTGCTCCCGGCCGCCGATGTGCTGCTCGTGTGGGACCTGGCCTCCGACGCGGTCCGGGCGGCCTGGCCCGGACCGGGGGCGCGGCCGCGCTGGGTGCACACGGCTAGCGCGGGGGTGGACCGGCTGCTCGGCCCGGAGCTGGCCGCGTCCGACACCGTCCTCACCAACGCGCGGGGCGTCTTCGAGCGGCCGGTCGCGGAGTGCGTGGCGGGCCTGGTGCTGGCCTTCGCCACGGATCTCCCCGGCGCCCTGGAGTTCCAGCGGCAGCGGCGCCGGCCCGGCCGGGAGGGGCAGCGGGTCGCCGGATCACGGGCGGTGGTCGTGGGGGCGGGGCCGATCGGCCGGGAGATCACCCGGCTGCTGCACGGCCTCGGTGTCACGGTGGCCCTGGTGGGGCGGACCGCCCGGCGCACGATCCACGGGGTGGCGGATCTGGACCGGCTCGCGGCGCGGGCGGACTGGGTGGTCGCGGCGGTCCCGCTGACGGAGTCGACGCGCGGGATGTTCGACACCCGGTTCTTCGGGCTGCTCCAGCCGTCGGCCCGGTTCGTCAACGCGGGGCGGGCGGCGACGGTGGTCGAGGCCGACCTGGTGGACGCGCTGAACCGCCGCTGGCTCGCGGGGGCGGCGCTCAGCACCTTCCAGGAGGAACCGCCCGATACCGGGAGCCCGTTGTGGGACGCCCCGGGACTCGTGCTCACCCCGCAGCTGGGCGGGGCCGTCGCGGGCTGGCGCGACCGGCTGGGCGCGCAGTTCGTGGCGATGTACGAACGGTGGTCGCGCGACGAGCCGTTGCCGAACACGGTCGACAAGGCCCACGGTTACGTTCCGTCGTCCGATCTCGCCGAGAACCCCGCCGAACGCTGACTCGCTGTCACGGATCCTTCGCAACGGGGGAAACGGGGGACACACCCCGCACATCCTCGGTCGCTCTCCGCCCCTCTCCGGGCACGGGAAGGTCACCTTCCGGCCACTGTTGGGTTACATGCGCCCGGCTTCCTGCTGAGACGTACGGGATCGGGCAGGCGCTCACCCTGTCCGGACTGTTCGACCTCCAGGAGATTGCGAACCATGGCTGAATTCCCGAATCTGTCCCGCCGGGGTTTCCTCAACCGATCGGCGGCCGTGGGCGGCCTCCTCGTCGTTCCCGGCCTGCTCACCGCGTGCAGCAAGACCGACTCCGGCTCCGCGACCGGCGAGGGCGCCCTGGACAAGCTCCGCAAGCAGGGCTTCGTACGGGTGGCGTACGCGAACGAGGCTCCGTACGGGTACCTGGAGGGCAAGGAGCTCAAGGGCGAGGCCCCGACGCTGCACCGGGAGATCTTCAAGGCGCTCGGGGTGGACGAGCTGAAGCCGACGCTCTCCGAGTGGGACGGGCTGATCCCCGGGCTCCAGGCCGGTAAGTACGACGTGGTCAGCGCGGGTATGGCCATCACCCCGGAGCGCTGCGGCAACGCGATCTTCTCCGAGCCGGAGTTCATCTCGCCGACGGCGCTGATGGTGAAGAAGGGCAACCCGAAGAAGATCACCGACCTGGCCTCCGCCAAGGAGGCGGGGATCACCGTCGGTGTGATGTCGGGCGCGGTCGAGGGCAGTTACGCCAAGGGCGCGGGCATCCCCGAGGGCAAGATCAAGACGTTGCAGAAGCCGCAGGACGGGGCCGACGCCGTCAAGGGCGGCCGGATCGACGCCTTCCTGCTCACCGGCATCTCGCTGCGCTGGCTGGCGAAGACCAACCCGGACACCGAGGTCACCGAGGCGTTCGTGCCGGAGCTGGACGGCAAGGAGCAGTTCTCGCCGGGCGGCGCGGTGTTCCGCAAGGGCAACGAGGACCTGCGGGACTCCTTCAACCGCGAGCTGAAGAAGATCGTGTCGGACGGTTCCCGCTATGTGCAGCTGCTGGAGCCGTACGGCTTCGGGAAGACGGAGATCCCTCCCACCGATCTGAAGACGGCGGATCTGTGCAAGGGCTGACGGGGCGGACGCGCACGCATGAGTGACTTCTTCTCCACCTTCGTGGACGAACTCCCCCAGGTCCGTGCGGGCCTGTGGGTGACGCTGGAGGCCACGGCCCTCGGTGCGCTGCTGGCTCTCGTCCTGGCCTTCGCGCTCGGCCTGATGGCGGGCAGCCGACTGCTCCTGGCGCGCGGGGTCTCCCGGGTGGTCGTGGAGTTCTTCCGGGGCACCTCCCTCTACGTCCAGCTGTTCTGGCTCTACTACGCGATGCCTCCGCTGACCGGCTACGAACTCACCCCCCTGGTCTGCGGAGTGGTCGCCTTCGGCCTCAACTTCGGGGCCTACGGCGCCGAAGTGGTCCGCGGCGCCATCAACTCCGTTCCGCGTGGGCAGTACGAAGCCGCCATCGCGCTCAATCTGAGTCCGGCCAGGCGGCTGCGGAAGGTGATCCTGCCGCAGGCCTGGGTGCAGATGATCCCGTCCTTCACCAATCTGCTGATCCAGTTGCTGAAGGCGACCCCGCTGCTGTGGCTGATCTCGGCGGCCGATCTGATGACGGTGATCCAGCAGCTGCGCGACCGCACCGGTGAGACCCTCACCGCCTATCTGACCCTGCTGGCCGCGTACTTCGTGCTGGCCTACGCCCTGACGATGCTGATGAACCTCCTGGAACGGACCGCCAAGCGGCGGCTCGGCCTGGAGACCGGCGAGAAGAGCCTGTTCAAGAGCCGCAGGGTGACCACAACCGCTGCCGGAGGTGCCGGGTGAACGGCTTCGACTGGAACGCCGCCGGGGAGGTTCTGCCTCTCCTGCTGGAGGGATTCCGGGTCACCCTGCTGGCGACCGTACTGGGCACCCTGGTGGCAGCCGTGCTGGGTCTGGCCATCGCCGTGGCCGGACGGGCTCCCAGCAAGTTCGTGACGATCCCGGTGCGGCTCGTCATGGAGTTCGTCCGCTCCACGCCGCTCCTCGTCCAACTGGTCGGGGCCGCCGCCCTGTTCACCTCGGTCGAGCCGCTCACCATCGGCATCGTGGTGCTGGGCGTCCACTACGCCGCGTACACGTCCGAGGTCTACCGGGCCGGGATCGACGGGGTGCCGAAGGGCCAGTGGGAGGCGTGCCGCGCGCTGTCGCTGTCGCCCCGGCGGACCTGGCAGGCCGTGATCCTGCCGCAGGCGGTGCGCAACGTGCTGCCCGCGCTCGGGAACTACGCGATCTCGATGTTCAAGGAGACCCCGTTCCTCGCCGTGATCACGGTGCACGAGATGGTCTTCGAGGCCCGGCAGTACGGCGCCGAGCACTTCGGCTACTACACCGAGGCGTTCACGCTCGCGGGCCTGATCTTCCTGGTAGCGAGCTACCCCACGTCACTGTTGATGAGAAAGCTGGAGAAGCGCCTTGGCCACTGAACCGCTCCCCCTCAAGAAGACGGAGTCGCCGGGGCCGGCCGGAGCCCCCGAGGACGCCGCACCGGACGCCGGACGCACGGGCGAGCCGCTGGTGCGTTTCGACAGGGTCGTGAAGCGCTACGGCGACCATGTCGTCCTGGACGAGCTGGACTTCACCGTGGACCGTGGCGAGCACGTCACCCTGATCGGGCCCAGCGGCTCGGGCAAGACCACGATCCTGCGGCTGCTGATGACGCTGGAGAAGGTCAGCGACGGGGTGATCTGGGTCGACGGCTCACCGCTGACCCATGTGCGCACGTCGGGCGGTTCGCTGAAGCCCGCGGGCGAGAAGCAGCTGCGCGAGTCCCGGAAGAAGATCGGGATGGTCTTCCAGCAGTTCAACCTCTTCCCGAACATGAAGGTGATCGAGAACATCACCGAGGCCCCGGTCAGCGTGCTGGGCCAGAGCCGCGAGGAGGCGGAGACCCGGGCCCGGGAGCTGCTGGACCTGGTCGGCCTCTCCGCGAAGGTCGACGCCCACCCCTCCCAGCTCTCCGGCGGTCAGCAGCAGCGGGTCGCCATCGCCCGCGCCCTGGCCATGGAGCCGGAGATCCTGCTCCTGGACGAGGTGACCTCGGCGCTCGACCCGGAGCTGGTGGCGGGCGTGCTGGAGCTGCTGGAGGACATCGCCCGGAACACCGACATCACCATGCTCTGTGTGACCCACGAGATGAACTTCGCCCGGGACGTCTCGGAGAAGGTGCTGATGTTCGACGCGGGGCGGGTCGTGGAATCCGGATCCCCGGAAAAAATCTTCTCCGATCCGTCGCACGAACGTACGCGCGAGTTTCTCAACGCGGTGCTGTGACCTCACAGTTGAGAGTCCGATCGTGACGCTGGCATATGCCAGACGGGTGCGCCCCAGATGACAGCTCCGGGGCGCACCCACGGACTCGCCAACTGCCGCCCCGTACGGGGGTTTCGGCGGCTATCGTGGGGCCAAAGCTTGCGGTCACAACCTGGTAGGGGGACACCGTGGCGTTGAAGCCCGAGCCGACCGCGCCGTTCCACTCGGTGCAGTACGCCCTGCGTGTGCTCGAAACGGTTTCCCAGCACGGCGACGGCGTGACCGATGCGCAGATCTCCCGCGAGACGGGGCTGCCGACCGGCCACCTCGCCTCCCTGCTCCTCACGCTGCGCCGCGAGGGCTATGTGGAGCAGGTCAGCGACGGCGCGTACGTCATCGGCGCCTCGCTGCTGCTGCTCGGCTCCGGGGCGGCCCGCCGCCAGGCCCTGGCGGACCGTCTCCAGGACACCCTGGCCGAGCTGCGCGACTCCATCGGCGCGGCGGTCTATCTCAGCCGCTATGTCGACGGCGAGGTCAGCGTGACCCAGGTCGCGGACGGACCGCTCACCCCCGCGGTCAACGAGTGGGTGGACTTCCGCTCCTCCGCGCACGCCAGCGCGGTCGGCAAGTGCCTGCTGTCCCAGCTCGACCACGAGGGGCGGCGCGACCACATCTCCCGGCACCGGACGGCCCGGCTCACCTCACGGACGATCACCAGCGAGAAGGTCCTCTTCTCCCAGCTGGACGCCCAGTCCGCCACAGTCCCGGTGCTGGACCTCCAGGAGTACGCGGTGGGCACCGTCTGCGCGGCCGTGCCACTGACGGCCGGCTCCTCCGCGGGCTGCCTCGCCCTGTCGCTGCCGATCGAGGACGCGCACCGGCTGCGGGCGGCGGCCGAGACCCTGAGCCGCCGGGCGGCGCCGGTGCTGTTGTCGCTGGCGCTGTAGGAGTGCCGGTGCGGGCGCCCCGCGCCGCACCGGACAGGTCGACCTGAGCGCGTGCCCCGCCGGCGGACCGGCGGGGCACGCGCGTAACCCGCTCAGGTCGTCGCCGCCTCTTGGACATTGGACGTGTTCAGGGCGTCGCTGCCCTCATAGACCGAGAGCCACCAGAAAATCTTGTCGTGCTCCGGAATCTTGCTCGCGAAACTGGTGCACTTCTGCCACCCCACTCCCGAACCGCGCCCCTCGTGGCATCGGAATTTCTTCCCATTGGAAGGCATCTGCGCACGCATCTCCACGTGATGCCCGTCGGCCTTCCGGTCCCGCAGCCAGAACACGTCACCGCTCTTTTCGAAGCAGGCGCTGCCGGCGGCGACGTTGGGGTTCGGGTAGTAGAGCGTCTGACAGTACGCGGACGAGGGCGGGGAGGCTCCCGCCACCTTCGCGTACTCCGTGTGGTCCGCCGGCGCCGCGGAGGCGGATGTCGCGGTGGTGGCCGCCAGAAGCAGGGCGACAGAGCCGGTCGCGAGTACCGAGCCCAAGCTCTTGAGTGACATGTGGAATTTCCCCGTTCGAATTCTCGTAGTGAGGTCGATGCGATATTCGAAATACTTGGACAGACCTCGGTTCCCTGTCAAGGCGTTTTCCGTGGCCCCCCACTCCGGGAATGCCTCAGGATTTTTGGCCGAAAATCTTGGAACCTCGGAACCGTATCCGCATCCGCTTTACCGGCCTCTTAGTCAACTATTTCTCGCAGATCCGATGTCTCCACCGCTGTAACGTCATATCGGCATTTTCCGAGTACGCGGGCCGGGGGCCGGGCCCGTCGGGGGTAACGTCACTGCCATGTACGCACCCATGAGCGAGCTGAACCTCCTCAAGGAGTTCGAGGACAGCGTCGACGACTACTTCGCCTCCGGCTTCGAACTGATCGGATTCGGCGAGGACGACGGCGGCTATCCGCAGCTCTCCGACCGCATTCGGCCCTTCGCGCAGGCCAACGGCTCCGGCTCGACGTACGCGATCTGGCTGCGGGACGACCGCGCCGACCTCGCCACGCTGCCGGTGCTCTTCCTCGGCGACGAGGGCGGCGTCCACGTCGCCGCCCGCGATCTGCCCGAGCTGCTGCGCATCCTCGCCTCCGGCTGGTCCCCGATGGGCGACTGGGACAGCCTGCACTACGACGACGAGAGCGAGGACGGGGACGGGGACGACGGATACGACCCCTGCCCGGCGAACCCCGCGTTCCGGACCTGGCTGCGCGAGCGCTTCGGCCTGGAGGCGGCCGAGGACCCCAACGCGGTCGTCCGTGCGGCCGGGGACGAGCTGGGGGACGCCTTCGCCGCCTGGATCGGCCCGCTGATCCCGGACGCGGTGGCCTCCCGGGGGACGGCGTAGCCGAGCGCGGGACGGTGCGGCCGGGAGCGGGAGCGCCCCCGGGGGGGGCGGGCCACGGGCGGGTGTCGTCAGCACCCTTGGGGACCAGGTATTATTTTCGAGTCAGCAGGCGCCGTTAGCTCAGTTGGTTAGAGCAGCTGACTCTTAATCAGCGGGTCCGGGGTTCGAGTCCCTGACGGCGCACGACACGCAGTGGGCGGTCTCCTTCACGGAGTCCGCCCACTGTGCTTTTCCCCTGGTCAGAGCGTTCTGCCGTGCTCGGCGTAGCGGGCGAGCACGGCTTTCAGGCCCTCGGCGTCCAGCAGCCTGTACGCACCGTCGCCGTCCCGGTCCCACCACACCGGGTCCGGGCAGCGGAAGCCCGTCCGGCGCAGCCCCACCCGGTGGATCTTGTTCGTCGCGGTGACCGGCATCCGGTCCAGGATCCGGACGAACCGGGGGGCCATCTTCGTCCCCAGATCCGGCTGGGCGCGCAGGAACGCGGCGAAGGCGACGGGGTCGAAGTCCGCGCCGGACCGGAGCGCCAGGGCGGCCATCACCTGGTCGCCGGTGACCGGGTCCGGGACCGCGTAGACGGCGGCGGCGGCCGCCGCCTCCCAGCGGGCCAGGATGTGCTCGATCGTCGCGGCGGCCAGGTTCTCGCTGTCGACGCGGAGCCGGTCGTCGGTGCGGCCCGCGAAGTAGAGGAAGCCCTCGGCGTCCCGGTAGAAGAGGTCCCCGGTCCAGTACCAGCCGCGCCGGGCCCGTTCCGCGTCCGCCGCCGGATTGCGCCAGTAGCCCTCGAAGGGCGTCGGGCCCCGGTTGACCAGCTCGCCGATCGCCTCGTCCCCGTTGAGCAGCCGCCCGCCCGCGCCGAAGCGGGCCGGGACCCGCTCCTCGCCGGTCTCCGGATCGACGACGGCGAGGTCGTCGGCCGGGGCGGCCCTGCCGATCGCGCCCGGCGGGGTGCCGGGGGTCCGCTGGAGGGCGGCGCCGCCCTCGGAGGAGCCGTACCCCTCGACCAGCTCCACCCCGAACCGCTCCCGGAACCGGGCCGCGTCCACCGTGCCCGCCTCGGTGCCGAAGCCGAGGCGCAGCGGGTGGTCCCGGTCGTCGGGGCGTTCGGGGGTGGCCAGCAGATACTGCACGGCCCGCCCCACGTAGGTGAAGTACGTCGCCCCGTAGGCGCGTACGTCGTCGAGGAAGGCGGAGGCGGAGAAGCGGGGGCGCAGCGCTATCGCGGCTCCGGCGGCCAGCGCGGGCGCCCAGTCGGCGAGTACCGCGTTGCCGTGGAACATCGGCATGCAGATGTAGTGGACGTCCGTCGGCCGCACCCCGAAGTGCCCGGCGAGGGACGCGCCCGCCCCGGCGAGCCGGCCCTGGGTGCAGATCGCCGCCTTGGGCGCGCCGGTGGAGCCGGAGGTGAAGTAGAGGAGCATGCGGCTGTCGCCGCTGACAGGGGCGACGACGGCGTCGCCGGGGCGGGCGCCCGCGTAGGGGGCGAGCAGGGCGGCGTACGCCTCGGTGTCGGTGACCAGGACCCGTACGCCCGGCAGCTCCAGGCCCGCGAGGAGCGGCAGGTGGGCGCGCTCGGTGATCAGGACCGGGGCTTCGGTGTGCAGGATGTCGCGGGCCAGCTCGGGGCCGCGCCGGGTCGGGTTGATCCCCGCGACGGCGGCCCCGGCCAGGGCCGCCGCGCTGAGCCACAGCGGGAACTCAGGGGTGTTGTCGAGCAGTACGCCGAGGTGCGGCTCGCCGCCTCGCGGCAGCAGATCCGCCAGGAGCGCCGCCCGTGCGGCGGCGCCCTCGACCACCTGGTGATGACTGAGCACGGTGGGGCCGTGCTTCAGGGCGGGCCGGTGGTCGCCCCACTGACGTCGTACGAGCTCCGCGACGGTGCCGGTACTCCTCATGGCGCCGCACGATAGCTGATGGAGCGTCAGAACTTAACGTCGGAGCAGGCGTAGAACGCGTTGGTGGTGTCGGCGACGTTCCACACGGCGAGAATGATGTGCTTGCCGCTCTTCTGGGTGGGGATCGTGCCCTGGTGGGTCAGCGTGGCCGGCGGCTGCTGGTTCCCGTAGGGCACGGTCATGAAGGGCTGCGATTCGAGCGCGGCCCGGGTGAGCGGCTTGGTGGAGTCCCAGCCGTCCTTGGTGATGTAGTAGCGGAAGTCGCTGGTGGAGTGGCGGGCGGTGAACTGCCACCGGAAGTTGTAGCCCTGTCCGCCGGACACCTGGGTGGCGGGCCAGTTGCCGCCGCGCGGGTCGTCCAGCTGGGCGAACTGCCCGTTGCCGCCGGAGCAGATCTGGCCGTCCGCCGGTCCTGCCGCCGGGAAGCCCTTCGGCCCCTCGACGCTCTGGGGCTCCCACTGGATGTTGCCGCAGCCGGTCACCGTGCCCTGGGCACAGAGTTTCTGACGGCTGATCGGGGAGTCCGTGTAGCCGTGACTGCTGGCGCTGGTGGTCGCGAGCACCGAGACGCCCGCTATCGCCAGGCCGATCACGGCCGCGCTTGCCTTTTTCCGCATGGGCTGTCGCTCCTCTAGAACGTGGGGGAGGTTCCATGAGCATTGCTCGACCTGCTGCGCGCTTGATGCGTGGTGCGGGTGCTGCGGTCTAGACCAAGTCTTAGATTATTGACGCGGCGTGAACATGTCCAGACCAATGAGCGTCATATTCCAACGGCCCCGGAAGGGGTGCGGGGAGCGATGCGGGGGCTGCCCCCGCATCGCTCCCCGCACCGCTCCAGGGCCGCCCCTCGTCACTCAGGCCCCGTCTCCTCCCCCACTGCGACCGGTGTAGAAGGCAACCGTCAAGTCCTTGACGAGCGCCTTGCGTTCGTAGTCGTCCAGCTCGACGATCCCGCGCGTGGTGAGCCGGTTGACCGTGTCGTCGACCGCGTCCACCACGGAGGTCAGCACGCTGTCCCGATGCTTGGAGTCGATCGCGGCGATCCGCCGCCGCTGCATCGCCGCCGCGACCTCGGGGGCGTACTCGATGCCGGTCGGCTGCGCGGAGTACACCTCCACGCCCACGGGTTCGCAGTCCGCCGTCAGCATCCGGGTCAGCGCGTCGCCGACGGCCTCCGCGTCGCGCAGGCTCGGGGCGTCCTCGTGGAACGCGTCGGCCGGAAGCTGCGACAGGACCCGGGCCATCGCGGCCTCGACCTGTGCGCTCAGATACGCCTCGTGGTCCTCGATGCCGAGGACGGCCCGGACCGTGTCCTTGATCCGCCACACCACGAGGACGACCACGCGCAGCGCGGTGCCGTTCGCGTCCACGGCGGGCAGCGGTTCGCTGCGCCAGTGCCGCAGGCGTACGTCGACGCGGCGGCGCAGCAGCAGGGGCGAGACCCAGACGAGGCCGGTGCGCCGGACGCTGCCCCGGTAGTCGCCGAACAGCGTCAGCACCCATGCGTACCCGACCCGGCCCCGGCCGAGGCCGCCGAGCGTGAGGAGCACCACGGTGGCGAGGAGGGCGAGCAGGGCCCAGGCCCCGACGCCGACGCCGAGGTCGGCCCGGGGAGTGAGGCCGGCGGCCGTCTGCCATGCGGCCGGCAGCGCACCGCGCCACCACAGGACGGCCAGCCCGCCGGCGATCCCGGCCACGCCGGTGAGGAGGGCGGCGTAGCCGGACAGGGCGGGTCCGGGCCGTTCGGCGAGCCGGGGGTCGGCGACCGGGGCGGGCCGGGTCGACGGCCGCACCCGCGTCTGCGTCTGCGCCGAACGCGGCACGGGGGGCCGCCGGGTGGCGGGGGCACGGTCCCCGGCGGCGGGGCGACGGGCGACGGCCGCGGGCAGCGCCGCCGCTTCGTCCCGCTCGGCCGGCTCCCGGTCGTCGCGGAAGAGGAGGTGTACGGGGATGGAGGCGGTGGTCTCGTTGGCGATGACGGAGTGCCGGCGGCCGGAGTTCGAGGACGTCGCGGTGGGCACGGTGGGCACGGTGGTCGGGGACGCGGGGACGGGGACCGCGACCGGTACGGAGAACGTGGCGGAGGCGGCCCGGTCGCCCGGGGCCAGGTCCAGGACGAGGTCCAGCTCGGTATCGGGCCCGGGGTCGTCCACGGATCCCTTCGCGGGGGCGTCCTGGGGCCCGTGCCCGCCCACGGCCTTCGGGGCGGCCCCCTTTCCGGTCCCCGGCTCCGCCCCGTAGGAGGGATGCGGGGTCCACTCCGCCGAGGGTTCCGTCCTCAAACGCCGGACGGGCTTGAGGTGGAGGTTCCCGTCGAGCGGCGCAGGACGGGCGGCGGCCGGGGCCGGGCCGCTCGCGGCAAGGCGGTCGGAGGGAGAGGGAGGAGTGGCGCGGTCAGCGGCCGGGACCGGCCGGGCGGGGAGTGGGCTGTCCGCCGTCACGCGGCCGGGGGCGGGCCCATCGGGGCGCGGGCCGTCCGCCGCGAAGCCGCCGGGGGCGGGTCCATCGGCACGCAGGCCGTCCGCAGCAAAGGTGCCCGAGGCAGACCGATCTGCGGCCGAGCCACCTGCCGTCACGCGGCCGGAGCCAGGCCCATCAGCACGCGGTCCGTCCGCCGCAAAGCTGCCGGAGGCAGACCGATCTGCGGCCGAGCCACCTGCCGTCACGCGGCCGGAGCCAGGCCCATCAGCACGCGGCCCGTCCGCCGCAAAGCGGCTGGGGGCGGGTCCATCGGCACGCAGGCCGTCCGCAGCAAAGCTGCCCGAGGCAGACCGATCTGCGACCGAGCCACCTGCCGACACACGGCCCGAGCCAGGCCCATCAACGCGCGGCCCGTCCGCCGCAAGGCGACCGGAGGCGGGCCGGTCTGCGGCCGGGCCATCTGCCGTCACACGACCGGATCCAGGCCCATCAGCACGCGGCCCGCCCGCCGCAAAGCTGCCGGAGCCAGGCCCATCGGCACGCGGGCCCGCCACCGCAAGGCGATCCGAGGTGGGCGTGGGCGGGGCCGGGGTCGGTCCCTGGTGCGGGCTCATGTTCGGGGGCTCCGGGGTGGCCGTGCGGGGCGGGGCGGGCGGGGGCTTGTCGTCCACGGTGCGGAAGAGTGGCGGCGGGGTGTCGGCTCCGCTGTCCTTCTTCGGCGACGC
Source organism: Streptomyces sp. NPDC020884 (assembly GCF_044333935.1). Classification (NCBI taxonomy): domain Bacteria; kingdom Bacillati; phylum Actinomycetota; class Actinomycetes; order Kitasatosporales; family Streptomycetaceae; genus Streptomyces; species Streptomyces sp. NPDC020884. Next base: position 1,321,775 of record NZ_JBIRRY010000001.1, read on the forward strand.
GGGCTCCCGGTCCGCGCGGTCGGACAGCGAGGACGGAACCTCACCGTGCGGCTGCGCCCTCTCGCCGTCCCCGCCCCCGCTGCCGCTGCCGCTGCCGCTGCCGAACAACGGGGGCGGGCTCCCCTTGCCCGGTGGGGCGAAGAGGGACGGCGGGAGCTGGTCGTCCAGGGAGTGGGGGGTGGGGGGAGTGTGGGGGGTGGTAGGGGTGTGGAACGTAGGGGTGTGGGGGGTGGGGGTGGTGGTTCGGCGGGGCTGGTCTTCGTTGGTCGTCACCGGTTCCCGATTCCTTTCCGTCACGTCCGTCACGCGAAGAGCCGGCGCCAGGTCTCCGGCCCCGGGTAACCATCGGCCGCACCGCCGCGCCAGCTCTGGGCCCGCTGGAACGCCTCGACGTTGCGGCGGTCCGCCTCGGTCCAGCGCGGGCCGGGGCCCGACACGTAGTGCTTGCCGTATCCCTTCTTCACCAACTGTTTGCCGAGCCGGTCGACATGGCCGTTGGACTGACCCGGCTTGAAATAGCCGCGTCCGGGGAACGCGACGGCTGTATTCGGGCTGCCGCCCGCGCCGGCGGCCGGAATGCTCCGTCCGCCGCCGGTGGCCAGCAGGCGCCAGGTGTCCGGGCCCGGGATGCCGTCCGCCTCCTTGCCCTTCCAGCCCTGCGCCCGCTGGAACGCCTGGGTCGCGCGCTGGTCCGCCGCGCCCCACACGGGCCCGGGGCCGACCGCGTAGAAACGCTTGCCGCCCCGCTGGACCAGCATCTGGCCGAGCTGGGTGACGTACTTGTTGTTGGCGCCGGGGCCGAACTGCTTGGCCCCGGGGAAGGTGGTGGAGGACCCGGAGCCGGGCGATCCGCCCGTGACCCCCTTGTACCGGTACGCAACATAACGGTCGGAGTTGTTCCAGTACGCCAGGGGCGTCGACTGCTTCCGCGTCTGCGGGCGCGCCTGCTCGTAGGCGACGTAATGGGTGCGCGTGTAGTCGGTCCAGCCGCCGAAGATCGTGACGTGCGAGCCCTTGGCGGGGTCGGCCGGGTTGTGGAAGAGGAGGATGTCGCCGGGCTGGAGGTCGGCGCGGGCGATGCGGGTCCCGTGGACGGCGAGGCTGCCGGTCCACTCGTTGTTGCCGAGGTTCCAGGCCATCGACACATAGCCGGAGCAGTCCTGGCGGTAACCGTCCGACCAGTACTTCTCCATGCTGTACGGGACTTTCGCGGCCACCCACTTCTTGGCCCGGTTGATGATGTCGGCCCGGGTCGTCTTGCGCACGGCCGATCCGGCGGACGGCGGGCCCGAGGCGCCCGTGCCCTTGAGCGGCCCCTTCTCACCCTGCGGGGTGCCCGGCTCGGGGTCGGCGTCCCCGTCGGCGCGCGGGACCCCGGAGGCATGGCCTGCGGCTGCCGCCGCACCCGCGGCGCCGCACGAGAGGACCACCCCGGCGGCCGTGGCCAGCACCAGGGCGCGCCGCGCGCCGTGCGCCGCGGGGTGGCCGCCGTACCGCACCGGCAGAGCCCTCGCGGCGGAGCGCCGCCGTACGGCGCACCCCGCACATGCGCAGTCGATGGCGGGTTCGTACTCCTCGAAGACCGGCACAGTCATGCGATTCCCCTCTGTACTCGTCGTTCGTCGTTCATCACTCGTCGTTCGTCAAGATCTTGGGGCGCGGCTGCAACGGGCGTCAGCGTCTCAACTCTCCGTACATATCGCATTTTGACGGACCAATGAGAAAAAACGACCATCTGACAGGGCGTGGCGTCCGGTAAATGGTTCGAAGCACTCCGCGGAGTCGGGTAGTGTTCTCCAGGTCAGCAGGCGCCGTTAGCTCAGTTGGTTAGAGCAGCTGACTCTTAATCAGCGGGTCCGGGGTTCGAGTCCCTGACGGCGCACGCACAGTCAAGGCCCCCTCACTTTCAGTGAGGGGGCCTTGATCATTCCCCGTCCGGCACCCGGTGACACTCCGCAGACATATACGCGCAGCCACCATCGGACTCCGGAACGTCACATAGCAGGGACGGAGCGGGGCGTAGGCGCCGCTCCCCACTTCGTCACACCCCCTCCACAAGGGGTGCCCAAATCGCGCGTATGGCCGGTAAACCGGCTGTTTCACCCTTGCGATCCCGTTCCGTGTCGGACAATCTGTCTGGGGGCCCGACGGGGCGCCAAGGGGGCTGCTGGTCCGTACTGTTGGCACAGCAGAGCGTGACGTTCCGGTTGTCTGCGCCGCGGGGTGGGGGTCCCGCTCAGGGGTGGGCGCCGAGGGGGCATCATGCAACCGGAAGGCTGCCGAACCATGTCTGTGGGGACGGCGGCTTGCCACCGTGTGCGTGCCCGGTGAAGAACGGGGACCCACCGCGCACGTAGAGACCGACCAGTCACGCACCAGCATGCGTGCGGGGGGATGACCCATGACGTCGACGCCGCCAGGCGAACGGCCGGAGAACGACGCTTCCCGGACGACGCAGCTCCGGATACCGGCGCAGCTTCGGGCCGGCGCGGCGAGGCGGCGTGCCAAAAAAGAGCTGCCGCGCTACGACTACGAGCACTACAGCCGGCTCGCCGGACCGCTGACGCAGCCCCCCGCGGGCAAGCCGTACAAGGTCCAGTACCGCTCGCTCATATCGCAGGAGCCGCACCGGGTGCGCGCGGCGCTCCTACTCGGCGCCGCTCCCCTCGTCTCGCTCGGTCTGTTCGCCTGGCTGATGCAGCCCAGCCACTGGACGGACCGCGATCCGAACCTGGACAACGACCTCCTGCTGGCCCTCGACATCGTCATGCTGGTCTCGATCGGTCTGATCGAGCTGTTCCGGACCATGAATGTCCTGTCGAACGCGCATGCCACCCTGGTCGCCCGCGACCCGGTCCCGGTGATCCCCGAGAGCGGCACCAAGGTCGCCTTCCTCACCTCCTTCGTCCCCGGCAAGGAACCGCTGGCGATGGTGACGAAGACCCTGGAAGCGGCCGTGAAGATCCGCCACCGCGGCCTGATGCACGTCTGGCTGCTGGACGAGGGCGACGACCCGGCGGTCAAGGAGGTCTGCGCCCGGCTCGGTGTGCACCACTTCTCCCGCAAGGGCGTGGCGCACTGGAACCAGGCCAAGGGCCCGCACCGCGCCAAGACCAAGCACGGCAACTACAACGCCTGGCTGGACGCGCACGGCGGCGACTACGACTTCTTCGCCTCGGTCGACACCGACCACGTCCCGATGGCGAACTACCTGGAGCGGATGCTCGGCTACTTCCGCGACCCGGACATCGGGTTCGTCATCGGCCCCCAGGTCTACGGCAACTACGACACCTTCGTCACCAAGGCCGCCGAGTCGCAGCAGTTCCTCTTCCACGCGCTGATCCAGCGCGCGGGCAACCGCTACGGCTCGCCCATGTTCGTCGGCACCAGCAACGCGGTCCGCATCTCGGCGCTCAAGCAGATCGGCGGCCTGTACGACTCGATCACCGAGGACATGGCCACCGGCTTCGAGATCCACCGCCACCGCAACCCCGCCACGGGCAAGAAGTGGCGCTCGGTGTACACCCCTGACGTGCTGGCCGTCGGTGAGGGCCCGACCGCGTGGACCGACTTCTTCACCCAGCAGCTGCGCTGGTCCCGGGGCACCTACGAGACGATCATCGGGCAGTTCTGGAAGGGCTTCGGGACCATGCCGCCCGGCAAGCTCTTCAACTACACGATGATGATCATCTTCTATCCGATGTCGGCCCTGAACTGGATCCTCGCCGCCCTCAGTTGCGCGCTGTTCCTGGGCATGGGCGCCTCCGGCGTCCAGATCGACCCGACCATCTGGATGATGCTGTACGGCAACGCCTCCGCGCTCCAGATCGGCCTGTACATCTGGAACCGCCGCCACAACGTCTCGCCGCACGAGCCCGAGGGCTCCGGCGGTCTGGCCGGCATGGCGATGTCCGCGCTCTCCGCGCCGATCTACGCCCGCTCGCTGATGGACGCGGTGCTGCGCCGCAAGAGCTCGTTCGTGGTGACGCCCAAGGGCGACTCCTCCAGCCCGGACACCCTCTTCGGCACCTTCCGGATCCATCTGTTCTTCATCGTCGTCTTCGGCGCGTCGATCATCTCCTCGTTCTTCCTGGGCCACAGCCACCCCGCGATGGTCACCTGGGCCACGCTGGCGCTGCTGATCACCGCCGCGCCGATCATCGGCTGGCGGCACACGATCCGCGCCGAGAAGAAGAAGCGCCGGGCGGGCGGGTCGCACCGCAGCGGCGGACCTGCCCCGGAGCCCCGGCCGGGGCCCCTGCCCGGAGCGCCCGGCAACGACCAGACCATGCAGATCTCCCTGGGGGGACGTAAGAAATGAAGTACCGTCCGAGCCGCCGTACCCGCCGCCTGGCGATCAGTACGGCGGTGGTTCTCGCGCTCGCGGGGGCGAACGGGCCGTGGCTGTACCGCTTCAGCACCGAGCGCTATCACGAGTACAAGATCAACCAGCCGGATTACAAGGCGGCCAACGGCCACTGGGACTTCCTGGACATCCCCTCCGAGCACCGGATCAACACGATCCACGCGGCGCTGCTGCACACCGGCAAGGTGCTGCTCGTCGCGGGCTCCGGGAACAACCAGAAGAACTTCGACGCGAAGAGCTTCCGCTCGGTGCTGTGGGACCCGAAGACCAAGGTCTTCAAGGACATCCCCACCCCCAAGGACATGTTCTGCGCCGGGCACACCCAGCTGCCCGACGGCAAGCTCCTCATAGCCGGCGGCACCAAGCGGTACGAGAAGCTCCAGGGCGACGTCACCAAGGCCGGCGGCCTGATGATCGTCCACAACGAGAACCCGGACAAGCCGATCACCCTGCCCGCGGGCACCCGGTTCACCGGCAAGAAGAACGGCAAGACGTTCGTCTCCAAGGACCCGGTGCTCGTGGAGAAGGCCAAGAAGGTCTTCGACCAGCAGACCGGCGCGTTCCTGCGCAACGACCCCGGGCTCGGCCGCATCTACGTCGAGGCGCAGCAGACCGGCACGAAGTACGAGACGGGCACCGAGGACAACTACCGGGTGGCGGGCCTGTCCGGCTCGGACACCCGCAACGTCTACGGCATCGCGCAGAAGCTGGCCCTGGACAAGAAGGACTTCCAGGGGATCCGGGAGGCCTTCGAGTTCGATCCGGTCGCGGAGAAGTACATACCCGTCGACCCGATGAACGAGGCCCGCTGGTATCCGACGCTGACGACGCTGGAGGACGGCAAGGTCCTCGCGCTGTCGGGGCTGGACGAGATCGGGCAGATCGTCCCCGGCAAGGACGAGATCTACGACCCGGAGACCAAGGAGTGGGAGTACACCGGCATCGAACGGAAGTTCCCCACCTATCCGGCGGTCTTCCTGCTCAATAACGGCAAGCTCTTCTACTCCGGCTCCAACGCCGGTTACGGTCCGGCGGACGTGGGCCGCGACCCGGGCGTCTGGGACCTGTCGACGAACAAGTTCAAGAAGATCCCCGGGCTCAGCGACCCGGACCAGCTGGAGACCTCGGCGACCGTGCGGCTGCCCCCGGCCCAGGACGAGAAGTTCATGGTGATCGGCGGCGGCGGGGTCGGCGAGTCGGAGAAGTCCAGCGAGAAGTCCCGGCTGGTCGACCTCCAGAAGAAGAACCCGCGGTTCACCGATGGGGCCGCGCTCTCCGAGGGCACCCGCTATCCCAGCGCCTCGCTGCTGCCGGACGACTCCCTGCTGGTCACCGGCGGCTCCAACGACTACCGGGGGCGCGGCGGCTCGGACGTGCTCCAGGCCCGGCTGTACGACGCGAAGAGCGACACGTACAAGAAGGTCGCGGACCCGGCGGTCGGCCGGAACTACCACTCGGGGTCGCTGCTGCTGCCGGACGGCCGGGTCATGATCTTCGGTTCGGACTCGCTCTACTCGGACCGGGCCAACACCCGGCCCGGCGTCTTCGAGCAGCGCATCGAGATCTACACCCCGCCCTACCTCTACCGGGACTCCCGGCCGGAGCTGACGGCCGGGCCCAAGAAGATCGAGCGCGGCTCCACCGGACTGTTCACCACGCAGCACGCCTCCTCGATCACCTCGGCGAAGCTGATGCGGCCCTCGGCGGTCACCCATGTCACCGACACCGACCAGCGCACCGTCGCGCTGGACCTGAAGAAGTCGGCGGACGGGATCACCGTCACCGTGCCGAAGAACCGGGCGCTGGTGCCGTCCGGTTGGTACCTGCTCTTCGTCACCGACGACAAGGGCACCCCGTCGGAGGGCATGTGGGTGGAGGTGCCCGAGTAGCGGCGCGTACGCACGCGGCGAAGGCCGCACGCCGGGAGATCGGATCTCCCGGGGTGCGGCCTTCGGCGGCTCCGGCGGGGCTTCGGCCGCCTCGCCGGGCTTCCGCTACTTCGTGGCGCCGGCCAGGCCCAGCGCGTACTCCGGCCACCAGGCGCCGGCCTTCGGGCCGCCCTTGCAGTCGCCGTCGGACTCGCCGGGGCGCTTGATCCACAGGTAGGCGTCGACCCGCTCGTCGCCGGTCTGCGTGGTCGGGGCCTCGCCCAGTGCGCGGCCCGGGGGATTGCACCAGCTCTCGGCGGGGTCGCCGCCCTCGTAGGGGCCGTTGCCGTTGCGGCTGGTGTCGACGACGAAGGGCTTGTTGCCGATCTTCTCCGACAGCTTCTTGCCGAACTCCGTGGAGACGGCCGTCGTCTGGAAGTTGGAGACGTTCAGCGAGAAGCCGTCCGCCTCGGCGATCCCGGCCCGCTGGAGCGGCTGGAACAGCGCGTCGGGCGACTGCCAGCCCGCGTTGCCCGCGTCCAGGTACACCTTCGTGGCGGGCTGCTGCTTCAGCCGCTGGATCGCGCCCTTGAGGAGGTCGTAGCGCTCCTCGTGGAACTCCTGGGGCGTGCAGCCGTCGACCAGGTGGAGCAGGGCGTCCGGCTCCAGGATCACGGTGGCGCTGCGGTCCCCGATGCCCTTGGCGACACCGTCCAGCCAGGTCCGGTAGGCGTTGCCGTCGGAGGCGCCGCCCTTGGAGAACTGGCCGCAGTCGCGGTGCGGGACGTTGTAGAGGACCAGCAGGGCATCCCGGTCGGCGGCGGCCGCCGCCTCGGTGACGCCCTTGACCTCGTTCTCCGGGTTGTCCGGGCCGATCCACTCGCCCACCGGCTGCTGCGCTATCTTCCGGATCAGCTCGGCGTTCTTCTCGTCGCCGTCCTCGCTGTAGGCGGCGACCTGACGGGCCGCGTTGCCGTCGGGGTTGACCCAGTAGGGGTCCTTGTCCTTGGGCTGCTGCTCGACGGTCGGCGCGCTCTTCTTGTCGCCGCCGTCCCCGTCGCCCGAGCAGCCCGCCAGCAGCAGGGCCGCCCCGAGCACCGCTGCCGTACCGGTCGTCCGCAGGCCCGCCGCGCTCCTGCGCGTCCAGGACCGGCCGGTGTAACTGCCGTACATCCACTCCCCCTTGGGTGCACTGCCTGCACTGGTTCTCACTGGTTGCACCGATGTGCTGCCGGTCCGATCCATCCTGGCACAGCGGCCGGGCGCCCATGCTCCCACCCGTACAACGGTCACACCGGGGCACCGGTTCCGGACATCCTGTTCGAAAGCAGGTCATCCGTCCGGCCGGTCCCCCTACAGTGGCGAGGGACCGGCCTTCCCCACCGCACCGACCTCCCGTACCGCGCCGGGCGACTCCCGCGGCCGGGCGCACGCGGTCGAGGACCGGCCCGGCGGGCACGCCCCCGTGAGAGGCGGCCGGCCGGGCCGGGTTGGACGTGCCGCGTGTGCGTGCCGCGGCGGGGGTCAGCCGCGGCTGCCGTGGCTGACGGCCTGTACGCGCTCCGCGGTGTCCTTCGCGTCCTTGGCACCGGTCAGGTAGGCGGAGACGACCACGTTCGCCGTGTACGAGCGGGTCTTGTGGTCGTACGTTCCGCCGCAGGTGATCAGCCGCAGCTCGGCCCGGCCGTCCTCGCGTGGCCCGTACGCCTTCCGCGCGTCGAAGCGCTCGCGGGTGACGAGCTGGACGTCGTCCACGGTGAACTCCGCGACGCTGCCGTCGGTCCGGGTGACCTCGATCCGCGCGCCCGGCTTCACCGCGCTGAGCCCGTAGAAGACGGCCGGCCTGGTGTCGGTGTCGACATGGCCGACGAACAGGGCCGCGCCCTTCGCACCGGGTTCGGCGCCGTCGCCGTACCAGCCGGCGGTCTTCGGCATGCCGTACGGGGGCGGGTCGATGGCCCCGTCCTCGTCGAGGCCGCGCGCCACGACGGGAGCCGCGATCCCCACGGAGGGAACCTCGACGTGTTCGGGGGCCGCCCCGTCGAGCGGGTCGTGGGCCGGGGGCAGCTCCGCTCCGAAGGGGCGGCCCACCGCGGCCACGTCGCCGGTGGTGGGCCCCGACAGGCCGCCGAGCCCGCCGCCGGCCTCCCGGTTCCAGAGCCACAGGCCGAGCAGCAGCACGGCCCAGGTCACTCCGGTGAGCAGTCGCCCGTTGCCTGCCGGGCGGTCCGGGGCACTCATCTCAGCTGCCGGCCGGGTCGCGGCGCCGGCGCGAGCTGCGCAGGGCGACGGCGACGGCCGCGACGGCGGCGAGCACCAGGCCGATCACCGCGTGCCGGGTGCCGGGGCCCTCGGCCTCGGTGGACCGTTCGGCGAGGGTCGCGGTGCCTCCGCCGCCCGCCTTGACGGGTGCGGCGGGCGAGGGGCGGTTGTGGTGGATGACGGTGAGGGTGCCGGTGGCCTTGCCGCCGCTGTCCTCGCACGTCACCCAGACGTCGTAGGAGCGGGGTTCGGCGTCGGACCGGATGCGGGCCTCGGCGAAGAGACCCTTGTCGTCGGCGGGGCGGAACTGGGCGACCGAGGTGAAGGCGTCGGAGTTGCCCTTCGCCCGGCGGCCCTTGCCGCAGACATCGACCCACAGTTCCACCTGCCCGCCCGGGGCGATGGTGGACGGGGTGACCGAGACGGTTCCTCGGTCGTCGTCGCCGGCCGGGGCGGCCGGGGATGCCAGAGCGGCGGGTGCGGGCACGGCTATGAGCGCGGCCGCCGCTGCGGCACAGAACGTCAGGGGCATTGAACGCATCGTGAACCTCCTACGGGAAGGTTCACGCCTGCGGCGGCGGCCCGCATCCGCAGTCCTCCATTCGAGCGACCGCGGATGCGTTCCGCGCAGGTCAGCGGCGGTCTGCCGGCTCGGCCTTGCCCGTCTCGTCACCCTTGTCCGCCTGGTCCGCCTAGTCCGGCAGGTCGATGAGGTCGACCAGGTCGGCGATGGACTCGACGACGTGCGAGGGCCCGTACGGGTAGCGGTCGATGTCGGCGACGGACGTCAGCCCGGTCAGGACCAGGAAGGTCTGCATGCCCGCTTCCAGGCCCGCCAGGACGTCGGTGTCCATCCGGTCGCCGATCATGGCGCTGGTCTCGGAGTGCGCGCCGATGGCGTTCAGCCCGGTCCGCATCATCAGGGGGTTGGGCTTGCCCGCGAAGTACGGGTCCTTGCCGGTGGCCTTGGTGATGAGGGCGGCGACCGAACCGGTGGCGGGCAGCGGGCCCTCGGCGGACGGCCCGGTCTCGTCGGGGTTGGTGCAGATGAAGCGGGCGCCCGCGTTGATCAGCCGGATCGCCTTGGTCAGCGCCTCGAAGCTGTACGTCCGGGTCTCGCCGAGCACCACGTAGTCCGGGTCGTGGTCGGTGAGGACGTACCCGATGTCGTGCAGGGCGGTGGTGAGACCGGCCTCGCCGATGACGTACGCCGTGCCGCCGGGGCGCTGGTCGTCCAGGAACTGGGCGGTGGCGAGCGCGGAGGTCCAGATGTTCTCCACGGGCACGTCCAGGCCCATGCGCTTGAGCCGGGCGTGCAGGTCGCGCGCGGTGTAGATGGAGTTGTTGGTGAGGACGAGGAAGGGCAGCCCGGAATCCCGCAGCCGCTTGATGAAGGCATCGGCACCGGGGATGGGGATGCCCTCGTGGATGAGGACGCCGTCCATGTCGGTGAGCCAGGATGAGATCGGCTTGCGCTCTGCCATGTGTCGGGACTCCTGCCGTACGCACTGCGTGCTGGGGGTGCCCGGACCACACCGTCCTGGCACCCCCAGCATAATTAGCCCGCGGTGACGGTGACCCCGTCGATCACCCAGTACCAGTTGTTGCTGCCGGTGTAGTGGAACCGGAAGCTCACGTTGGCGGCCCCGGACGGGACGTCCAGGGTCAGCGTCTGGCGCTCTGAGAGCACGTCGGAGGTGTAGCTCTTGACGACGACGGGCGCCCCGCCGTTCCAGGAGGCGAGGATCCGGGCGCTCTGACTGCCCTCCTGCCGGTAGAGGGTGGTGAGGCCGAGCGTCACGGTGGACTTGCCCGCGACCGCGTACGCCGGGGTGACGAGCGTGGAGTCGTACGGTCCCGAGGACGCCTTGTCGTCCCACTCGTCGGAGTCGGCGACCGCGAAGATCCCGCGCGAGCGGACGTTCAGCTCACGGGACTGGTCGCGCTGGCTGCGGCTCCAGAACTCGTCGGTGGCGAAGGACCAGCCGCGCCACTCGGCCACGCCCCCGGTGCCCATCGCGGAGTTGACGACGGACCAGCCGCTGGGCGCGGTGCGGGTCCAGCCGAGGACGCCCGCCGGGATGCCGCTCTCGTCGGCGCGGGCCTTCAGCTGCGGGTACAGCGCCTCGAAGGGGTCGGTGGAGCGCTCCTGGATCGGCTTGCCGTCCAGGCCCCAGGCGGGGTCGGGTGTGATGCCGAGCTGGTGGAAGACGGTGGCGGCGACGTCCACGAGACGGGTGTCGGTGGGCCTGGCGCCGGCCGCGATGCCGGGGCCCTGGGCGAGGACGAAGGTGCGCCGTTCCTCGATCGCGCTGCCGCCGTGGCCGCCGGAGTCGGTGTGGCCGTGGTCGGTGGTGACGATGACGGTCCACCGCTCGGTGGAGTAGGAGGGGCGGGCCCTGATCGCGGCGAGGAGGCGGCCGAGGTAGCCGTCCTGGACGGCGATGGCCTGGCGGTACGCGGCACTGGCGGCGCCGGAGGAGTGGCCGGCGATGTCGGTCTGGCCGAAGTAGACGAACAGGACGTCCGGGTTCTGGTTCCGGAGGATCGACTCGGTCTCGGCGGCGATGGTGGCGTCGTGGCCGGTGTAGCCGTCGGCGTCGCCGTCCAGGACGAGCTTGGCGTCCGCGCCCGGGGTGACCGTGCCCTGGGCGTCCAGGGGCTTCCAGTCGACGGCGGCGTAGGTGGAGAGCTGGGGGCGGACCTGGGCGAGGCGGGCGAGGAAGCCGGGATACGTCCCGTAGTCCTTCCCGGCGAAGGAGTTCTCCTTGACGCCGTGCTTGTCGGGCCAGACGCCGGTGGAGATCGTCGACCAGCCGGGGCCGGAGGAGGTGGCGGCCATCGGGTTCGCGTACAGCAGCGAGGTGCCGTACGTGCCGTTGGCCGTCATCGACGTGAGGTGCGGGGCGTTGGCGGCGGCGATGACGTCGTGGCGCAGCCCGTCCATGCCGACGACGAGCACCTTGTCCTTGCTGGTGCCGTCGGGAAGGGTGGGCGCGGCCGCCGCGGCGGCGCGGGCCGTGGCGGCGGTGGCGAGCGGGGCGACGACGGCGGTGGTGGCCGCGGCGGCGGTGGTGGCGAGCACGGAGCGGCGGGACAGGGACCGGGACACGTGATCCTCCGGGGTGGGCGGGTCGAGCAGGGACGGAACGTGAACTGCCTTCTGGACCAGACCCGTTACCTTTCAGAGATATCCGGGCCGGGTCCAGACCTTCGCAGGAAGCCGTGGCCGAAAGGTGGCCGGTCAGCTTCCGGTGGCCGACTTCCAGGCGTCGATGTACGCGTCCAGGTTGGCGCCGATGTCCGACCAGTCGGGCTCGAAGATCTCCACGCCCTCCATCAGCCCGGCCAGTTCGACGGCGTTGGCGTCGGTGGCCTTGATGTCCTTGCGGGCGGCGAAGCCCCCGCCGACCGCGCTGACGTCGCGCTGGGCCTGCTCGGAGAGCATGAAGTCGAGCAGCTTCTTGCCGTTCTCGCTGTGCGGGGCCTTCGCGACGAGCCCGGCCGCGTACGGGAGGGCGAAGCTGGTGGGCTTCCCGTCGCCCTTCGCGGGGAACCAGATGCCGAGGTGGGGCATGTCCTTGGACTGGGCGAAGTTCATCTGGACGTCGCCGTTGGCGGCGAGGAGTTCCCCCTTGTCGACCTTGGGGGCGAGCTTGCCGGTGGAGGCGGACGGGCCGACGTTGTTGGTCTGGAGCTTCTTCAGGTACGCCATCGCCGGCTCCTGCCCGCCGAAGTCGTGCATCGCCTTGATGAGGACGGCGGTGCCGTCGCCCGCGACGCCGGGGGTGGAGTACTGGACCTTCTCCTTGTACGCGGGGTCGAGCAGGTCCTCCCAGCTCCGGGGCGGGGTCTTCAGCTCCTTCGTGTTGTGGATGAACCCGAAGTAGTTGTTGACGACGGAGGTCCACTTCCCGTCGGGCGCGCGGTCGGCGCCGTCGACCTGGTCGGCGCCCTTCGGCTCGTACGCGGTCAGCAGCCCCTTCTTGTCGGCCTGCTGGATGAAGGGCGGCAGGGTGACGAGCACGTCGGCCTGGGTGTTGGACTTCTCGCGGGCGGCGCGCTGCACCATCTCGCCGGAGCCGCCCTCCACGTACTTCACCTCGATGCCGGTCTTCTTCTCGAAGTCCTTGAAGACCTTGTCGTACCAGCCGTCGCCGTTCTCGCCCTTGAGGCCGTCGGCGCTGTAGACGGTGACGGACTTCTCGTCGGACGCGGCGGAGGAGGAGCCGCAGGCGGTGAGGGTGGCGGCGGCGAGGACGGCCAGGGGGAGGGCGAGCGTGGGTGCGGGGGTACGCATGGAGTGCTCCAGGGAGAGGGTTACGGGGGTGGGAGAAGGGTTCAGCGGTAGGAGGCGCGGGTCCGGATGCGGGAGACGGCGGCCAGGACGAGGAGCGTCGTCGCCATCAGGACCACGGCGAGGGCCGCGCCGGTGAAGAGCGAGCCCCGGTCGGTGGCGGCGAAGATCTGCACCGGCAGCGGGGTCCAGTCCGGCGGGTAGAGCATCATCGTGGCGCTCAACTCCCCCATCGACAGGGCGAAGCAGAGCCCGGCGGCCGAGGTGAGCGAGGGCAGCAGGAGCGGCAGCCGGATCCGCCACAGGACCCGGGCGGGGCTCGCCCCGAGGCCGGCGGCGGCCTGTTCGTACATCGGGTCCAGACGACGGACGGCGGCGGCGACCGACTGGTAGGCGAACGCGGTGACGAGGACGGTGTGGGCGAGGATCACGATCCAGCGCGTCCCGTTGAGCAGCACGGGCGGTTGGCTGTAGGCCACCAGCACCGCGAGGCCGACGACCACCGAGGGCACGGCGACCGGCAGGATGAACAGGGCGTCCAGGAGCCGCTTCCCTCGTTTGCGGAGAGAGGCGGCGGCGAGGGCCGCCCAGCCGCCGAGGGTGAGGGCCAGCACGCTCGCGGTCACGGCGGTGACGAGGCTGGTGGTCAGCGCCTGGAGGGAGTCGCCGCTGGTCGCGGCGGAGTAGCGCTCGACGGTGGGCCCGGAGGGGAAGGCACCGGACCAGTGGGTGGCGAGGGACGCGGCGAGGATGACGAGCAGGGGCACCGCGAACAGCGGGACGAAGAGGAGGAGGAAGACGGCCCAGGTGGCCCACTTCCCGGCCCGGCTATGCACCAGCACGACGGCTCACCACCCGGTAGAGGCTGTAGAGGCCCACGGAGATCGCGATGTTGACGACGGCGACGACGCAGGCGGCCGGGTAGTCCGACTCCAGGATCGCTTTGCCGTAGACGAGCATCGGCAGCGTCGTGACGCCCTTCGCCCCGGTGAACAGGACGATCCCGAACTCGTTGAGGCACATCACCAGGACGAGGCTGCCGCCCGCCGCGAGGGCCGGGAGCGCCTCGGGCAGGATCACCTGCCGGATGATCCGCACGGGCCCGGCGCCGAGCGAGGAGGCGACCTCCAGCTGTCCGGTGTCGAGTTGGGAGAACGCGGCGAGCAGCGGGCGCATCACGAACGGCGTGAAGTAGGTGATCTCGGCGAGCAGGACGCCCCAGGGGGTGGCCAGGAAGTCGAAGGGCCCATCGGCCGCCCCGGTGGCGTCGGTCCAGAGCCCGTTGGCCATCCCGACGGAGCCGTAGATGAACAGCAGGGCCAGGGTGATGAGGAAGGACGGGAAGGAGAGGAAGACGTCGACGAACCGGGCGACCGCCTTCCCGCCGGGGAACGGGACGAACGCGATGACCAGGGCGAGGACGAACCCGAGGACGAGGCATCCCACCGTCGAGCTGACGGCGAGCCACACAGTGGTGGCGAGCGCGTCGCGGAAGACCTCGGAGGCGAACACGTCGGCGTACGGGGCGAGCGAGACGCCGCCCTCGTCGGGGGTGAAGGACTGCTGGACGACGAGGGCCAGCGGGTAGAGGAACGCGACCGCGAGGACGGCGACGGGCGGCAGCGCCCAGACCCAGGCGGGGAGGGAGCGGGAGAAGGGGGCCGGTCCGGTGGGGGCGGGGACTGCGCTGCGGGCGGCGGTGGTGGTAGTGGTCATGGGCCGACCCCCACCGTTTCGGTCGATGGCGCCGTCTCCTGGCTCGCCCCCGCGGGCAGCAGCACCGCGTCCTCGGCGGCGAAGTGCAGGGTGACGGGGTCGCCGAGGGCCGGGGGCTCGCGCAGTTCGCGGAGGTCGGCCATGACGCGGTGGCCGTCGATGTCGGCGTGGACGCGGTGGGTGGAGCCGCGCCACTGGACCTCGGTGACGCTGCCGGTGAGCGCGTTGGGCCCGGCGCCGAGGCCGACCAGGTGCGGCCGGACGCAGAGGGTGGCGGTGGCTCCGGGGGCCGCGGTGTCGGTGGGGACGGTGAGAGGGCGGCCGCCGAGGTCGACGCCGCCGTCGCCCGTGACGGTGACGGGGAGCAGGTTGGCGTTGCCGACGAACGAGGCGGTGAACTCCGTACGGGGGCGGCGGTAGAGCTCCTGCGGGGTTCCGCAGTCCTGGAGCCGGGCGCGGTCCATGACGGCGATCCGGTCGGCGAGGGTGAGCGCCTCGACCTGGTCGTGGGTGACGTACAGGATGGAGACGTCCGGCAACTCGCGGTGCAGCCGGGCCAGTTCGGCGAGCATGCCGGAGCGGAGCCGGGCGTCGAGGGCGGAGAGCGGTTCGTCCAGGAGCAGAACGCCGGGGCGGATGGCGAGCGCGCGGGCGATGGCGACGCGCTGCTGCTGTCCGCCGGAGAGTTCGCGCGGGTGGCGGTCGCCGTACGCGGCCATGCCGACGAGTTCGAGGGCTTCGGCGATCCGGCCGGGGATCTCGGCCTTCGGGGTGCGGTGGGCCTTGAGCCCGAAGGCCACGTTGTCCTTGACCTTGAGGTGCGGAAAGAGGGCGTACTGCTGGACGACCATGCCGATGCCACGCCGGTGCGGGGGCAGGGCCGTGACGTCCCGGCCGCCGAGGAACACCCGCCCGGCGGCGGGCCGGACGAAGCCGGCGACGGCGCGCAGAGCGGTGGTCTTGCCCGAGCCGGAGGGCCCGAGGAGGGCCATCACCTCGCCGGGTTCGACGGTGAGGTCGAGCCGGTCGAGGACGACGTTCCCGACGTAGGCGACGGTGACGCCGTCGAAGCGGATGCCGCTGGGGGTGGCGGGGGCGGACCGGTCGGGGCCGCGTGCGCCGGGCGCGGCGGGGGCGGGGGCCCTCACGCCTCGGCCCGCGCGATGAGGTCGGGCAGCTCGGCGACGGACCCGAGGACGTGGGTCGCGCCGTGCCGGGTCAGCTGGTCCTTGTCGTGGGCGCCGGTGAGGACCCCGGCGACGATCCCGGCGCCGGAGCGTACGCCGCCGAGCATGTCGTACGAGGTGTCGCCGGCCACCACGGTCCGCCGGACGTCGGCCACGGCCCCGGTGCGCAGGAAGGCGGCCAGCACCATGTCGGGGAAAGGCCGGCCCCGCCCGCCCGCGTCGGCGGGGCAGAGGGTGAGCGGGACGAGGTCCTGCCAGCCGAGGGCAGTGAGGATGGCGTCCTGGGTGGTGCGGGCGAAGCCGGTGGTCAGGACGACGGTGCGACCCTCGGCGGTGAGCCGTTCGACGGCCTCGCGGGCGCCGGGGAGCGGAGCGACGCGGCCGCCGTCGACGAGCGCCCCGTACGCCTCCTCGAAGGCGGTGTTGGCGTACTGGGCCTTGTCCTCGTCACCGAGGAGATGCCGGAAGACGGAGATCTTGGACTCGCCCATGGTGGCGCGCACATAGGCGAGTTGGCGGGCGTGCTCGTCGGATCCGGGCCGCACGCCGAGGCGTTGGGCGGCGGCGGAGAAGGCCTGCTCGACGAGACCGCCGTCGGCGACGGTGGTCCCGGCCATGTCGAGGACGACGAGGTCGTAGGGGTCGCGCGTCATACGTGTCGGGGAAGTCATGTGATTCACCAGCCCAGTTGGTCGGCGGTTGTTTCGGCGATGGCGGGCGAGCACGTCATGCCGCGCCCGCCGGGCCCGGTGACGAGCCAGACCCCGTCGGACACCTGCTGCCGGTGGACGACGCGTGAGGTGTCGGTGCACTGGGCGTAGACGCCGGCCCAGCGGTGACGGACGCGTGGCAGCGGGCGGCCGAGGAAGGCCTCGACGACCCGGGTGAGGTGCTCGTAGGGCTCCTCGACGGTGTCGAAGGCGAAGGGATGCTCGTACGCGTGCGTGTCGCCGATGGTCAGCCCGCCGTCGCGCCGCTGCACCATGAGGAGCTGCATGCGGTGCTCGGCGGCGACCGGGTCCTGGGGCTGTCCGGCATTGAGGGCGTCGAGCGCCCCGCCCCGGTAGGCGGGGTAGTAGCGGAAGCTGTCGGCGTCGGCGACGGAGGTGGTGAGGGGCTCGCCGAGCGGGTCGGTCTGCATCATCTGGAGGCGGACGCGGCGCACGGGCAGTTCGGGCCCGGCGAGTTCGCGGACGAGCCCGCCGAGCCGGTCGCCGGTCGCGAGGATCACCGCGTCGCCGCTGTGGACGTCGCCGTGGTCGTCGCGCACCGAGCCGACCCCGACGACGTCCCGCACTTCGCGGCCGCCGAGGTAGGCATACCGCCCGGAGGCCAGCAACGCTTCCTTCAGGGCGAGTTGGGCGGTGCGGGGTTCGACCGCCGCGTCCCGCTCGCACCACAGGGCGGCGGTGAACGCGCCGCGCAGGGCCGGGTTGAGCGCACGGGCCTCACCGGCGGTGAGCAGCTTGTAGCCGCGCGCCGCCGCGTCGGGCCGGGCGAGCGCCGCCTCGGCGACGGCGACCTCGCGTGCGCCGCGCAGCAGGGTGAGCGAACCACAGGCGCGATAGCCGAGACCGGGCACCCGCTCCCCGATGGCCTCCCACAGCTCCCGGGCGCGCAGGGCGGTCTCCAGCTCCTCGCCACCGGCCCGGCCGCTGATCCATATCTGTCCGAAATTGCGGAGCGATGCCCCGCGCGCCTCGCTCTCGCGCTCGATCTGTACGACCTCGTGGCCGCGGCTGACTGCGTGCCAGGCGTGCATGGTTCCCACCACGCCGGCTCCTACGACGATGACTCTCACGACGGCCACGCTCCTGGGGGCGGGTGTCCCGCACGCGTCCGTTCACCGACGGGACGGCGAACGACACCCCAAGCTTGGACCAGACCCGTTATGTTTCCGTGACCGAAGGGGCTGAAGTGGCGACCCGTGGAGCGGGTTGCCTCAGTCCCGCCCTTCGCCCCGCAGATGGGCGGAGAAGGAGAAGCGGTCGCCCCGGAACAGCGTCCGCACACGCTCCAGCGGCCGGCCGTCGGTGTCCCGGGACAGCCGGTGGATCAGGAGCATCGGCAGGGCGGGCGGGGTCCCGATGAGCAGGGCCTCGCGGGGGGTCGCGAGCACGGTCTCGATCCGCTCGTCGGCGTCGCCGAAGGCGATCTGGAGGCGGTCGCGGAGGTAGCCGTAGAAGGAGGAGTCCGGGTCGAACCCCGTGTCCAGGTCCGGGGCGCGGGCGACGCCGACGTACGTGCTCTCCAGGCCGACGCGTTCGTCGTCGGCGAGCAGCACCCGCTCCAGGTGCCAGACCGGCTCGCCCCGCTCGACCGCGATCTCGGCGGCGAGCGCCTCGGGACACGGGAAGCGCTCCAGGCCGATGAGGTGGCGGCCGGGCCGCCTGCCCTGGCGGCGGACGCCTTCGGTGTAGCTGGCCAGCGAGAGCGACTGCTCCAGCTTGGGTCCGGCGACGACGGTGCCGCGCCCCTGCCGGCGCAGCCGCCCCTCCAGGAGGAGTTCGCGCAGGGCCTGGCGGACGGTCTCGCGCGAGACCTCGTGCCGCTGGGCGAGCTCCCGCTCGGTGGGCAGGAGTCCGCCCTCGCCCAACTCGTCCAGGAGCACCGCGATACGGGCCTTGACCGCGTAGTACTTCGGGATGCGGCCGTGCTCGGGGATGCCGGAGCGGATCGGTGCGCCAGGTGCCTGGTCGTTCGGGTAGTCCACGGCCCGATGGTTGCAGACGCGGGTGAACAGGCCGGTACGGGTACGGGTTCGGGCAGCCGTACCCGTACACGTACCCGTACGGCTCCGGCAGCTGCCGGCCCCGGGACGGCGGCGGGAGGGTCCCGGGACGACAGCGGGACGGCTGCCGCCTGTCAGCCGGTGGTCCGGCGGGTCCGGCGGGCCTGCCGCAGCAGGACGGCCCCGCCGAGCAGGAGCGCCCCGGCGGCGGCCCCGGTCCAGGGCAGCGACGCCGGTCCGGTGCGGGCGAGTTCGGGCAGCGGGCGGCCCAGTCCGTCGCGGGGCGGGAGTCCGGGGTGGTCCCCGTCGGCGTCCCGGCCCTCTTCTCCGGCTCCGGGGCGGGTCGGCGGGCGGGAGCCGGAGTCGCGGTCCGGGGAAGGGGACGGGGACCGGCCCGTGCCGGGGTCCGTACGGGAGCCGTCGGGATCGCCGGGCCGCTCCGTACGGGCACCGGCGCCCGGGTCGGTGCGCTCCGGGTCGGTGCGCTCCGGGTGAGTGCGCGCCGGGTCGGGACGCTCCGACCGGGGGCCCTCCGGCCGGGACTCCTCCGACCGGGACTCCTCCGGTCGGGGATCCTCCGGTCGGGGATCCTCCGGTCGGGGATCCTCCGGTCGGGGATCCTCCGGCTGCGGGCGCTCGGGCCGGGGGCCTTCCGGTTCGCGGATGCCGCCCGTCGCGCCGTCGACGATCAGGAAGGGGTAGTCCTCCGACTCCCCCACCCATTCACCGTCCTCGCGCCCGCCACCCTTGGCCTTGTCCTGGTGACGGCGCTGGACGACGGCGGCGTGGGCGGTGACCGGGCCGGGGGCGGTGTCGGAGGTGAAGGCCATCCGGACGCGTACGGAGACGGTCTTTCCGGCGGGAACGGTGAACCCGAGGAACGCGTCGCCGAAGACGCCGATCTGCTCGTCGCGGTCGGTGCTCTCCCAGGTGACCCGGTGTTCGGTCCCGGGGCGGCCGGGCTCGCTGAACTCCAGTTGGATCTGGTCCGACGTCAGCCGGCGGTCACGGTCGGCGAGGACGAGGACCGGGTGCAGGGCCCGGCAGGACGCGTCGGTGGTGTTGGTGAGATCGAGGAACCAGGTGCCGTAACCGCCGCCGGAGGCATAGCGGTCCGGGGCCTCCTGGATCCGGGCCTCGATGGGGAACTCCTTGGCGCCCGGGTCACCGCAGCCGGGCTGCTCATCGGCGGCTAAGAAGGCGGCGGCGGGCGCGGCCGGCTGGGCGGCGGCCTGCGGGCCGCCCAGGAGCGCGGCGGGGACCGTGATCCCGGCGGCCAGCCCGAGGGCGGCGAGCGCACGGGCGTCACGCAGCCGTGCGCAGGAGGTGGGGGGCATGAGGGGTCACCCTTCGCTACTCGCGGACGACCGGGGCGGCGGCCTCCGGCAGTGGCCTCCGACGCCATCACGCGCGCGCGGAACAAGAGAGTCGACATGCCGACTTGATTCATAGGATCACCCGACCGGAGCCCGAGGGGTGCGCCCCTCGGGCGCGGACCGGAGAGCCCTACCCGCGCCCGAGAGGTGCCCCCGGGCGCGGACCGCAGAGCCCTACCCGCGCTCCCCCACCCGCCCGAACACCGGCGCGAGCACCAGTTGCGCCGCGCCCTCCGCGACCGGCCGGTCGCCGCCCCGGGCGACCGTGACGGTCACCCCCGCGCCCGTGCCGCCCCGGGCGGCCCGCTCCTCGATCACGGCCCGGACGCCCCGTACGTACGCGTCCTCGTCGGCGGCCACCGTCCGGCCGCCCAGCACCACACGGTCGATGTCGAGCAGCCCGACCAGGTTGGCCGCGCCCGTCCCCAGGATCCGGGCGGCCTCCCCCCGCTCGCCGCGCGCTTCGGCGGCCAGGCACAGCGCCTCGATGCAGCCGCGCCCCCCGCACCCGCAGAGCGGGCCGTCCAACTGGAGGGTCTGGTGGCCGAACTCGCCCGCGCCCGTCCGCGCGCCCCGGTGCACCTCGCCGCCGAGGACCAGTCCCGCGCCGAGCCCCGTACCGAGGTGGAGGTAGGCGAAGTCGCCGCGCGGCTGGTCGAGGGACAGGGCCAGGGCGAGGGCGGCCGCGTTGGTGTCCTTGTCCAGGACCACCGGCAGCCCGGTCCGCTCGGCCAGGGCGGCGCGCAGCGGGTACCCGTCCCACCGCGGGAAGCCGGTCACCCGGTGCAGGACGCCGTCCCGGTGGTCCAGCGGGCCGGGTACGGCGACGCCCACCCCCAGCACCGGCTTGTGCGGTTCGGCGGCGCACAGGTCGCGCACCGCGTCCGCCGCGTCCGCGAGGACCTGCTCCGCCGGGGATCCGAGGTCCAGGGGCGCGCTGGTGACCGCGACCGACCGGCCCGCGAGGTCGACCAGGACGGCGGTGAGACCGTCGCGGTCCAGGTGGAGTCCGACGGCGTACTGCGCGTCGGGGACCAGTCGCAGCACCGTGCGCGGCTTGCCGCCGGTGGAGGGGCGCAGGCCGGCGCCGACGGCGAGTCCGTCCTCCCGCAGCCGGGCGGTGATCTTGCTGACGGCCTGCGGGGTCAGGCCGGTGCCCTCGGCGAGCTCCAGCCGGCTGATGCCCTCCGCCCCGGCCGCCCGCAGCAGGTCAAGCACCAGCGCGGCGTTGTGGTGGCGCAGCGCCGGGAGGTTCGCCCCCGCCGGGGTCTTCGTCCTGCTCCTGTTCACGGCTCACTCCTGTTCACCGTCCCATTGTGCCGGTCGCTTGCACTTTGGCAACAGCGTTGCTTAAGTGGAATGCATGACTGCCAACGCCCCTCTCCGCGTCGCCCTCGTCGGCTACGGCCTGGCCGGTTCCGTCTTCCACGCCCCGCTGGTCTCCGCGACCGACGGCCTGGTCCTCGACACGGTCGTCACGTCGAACGAGGAGCGCCGGGCCGAGGCCCGTGCCGCGTTCCCCGACGTACGTTTCGCGGCCTCGCCGGACGAGCTGTGGCAGCGCGCCGACGAGCTGGACCTCGTCGTGATCGCCACCCCGAACAAGACGCACGTCCCGCTGGCGACGGCCGCGCTGAAGGCCGGGCTGCCGGTGGTCGTGGACAAGCCGGTCGCCGGGACGGCCGCCGAGGCGCGCGAGCTCGCCGCTCTCGCCGAGGAGCGCGGGCTGCTGCTCTCGGTCTTCCAGAACCGCCGCTGGGACAACGACTTCCGCACCCTGGCCGGGCTGATCGCCAACGGCGCGCTGGGCGAGGTGCAGCGCTTCGAGTCCCGCTTCGAGCGCTGGCGGCCGCAGCCCAAGGGCGGCTGGCGCGAGTCGGGCGACCCGGAGGAGATCGGCGGTCTGCTGTACGACCTGGGCAGCCATGTCGTCGACCAGGCGCTGGCGCTGTTCGGTCCGGCGGTCCAGGTGTACGCCGAGTCCGACGTACGGCGTCCCGGCGCGGCCGCGGACGACGACACGTTCATCGCGATCACCCACGCCAACGGGGTCCGCTCGCATCTGTACGTC
The DNA here is from genome assembly GCF_044333935.1 of Streptomyces sp. NPDC020884. Taxonomy (NCBI): domain Bacteria; kingdom Bacillati; phylum Actinomycetota; class Actinomycetes; order Kitasatosporales; family Streptomycetaceae; genus Streptomyces; species Streptomyces sp. NPDC020884. Next base: position 1,343,649 of record NZ_JBIRRY010000001.1, read on the forward strand.
AGTGCCACCACGGCCCAGCTCGGCCCGCGCTTTCGCGTGCTCGGCTCGACGGCGGGCTATGTGAAGTACGGCCTGGACCCGCAGGAGGCGGCCCTGCGCGAGGGGCTGCGTCCGGTGGCCGGTGAGCCGTGGGGCGAGGAGACGGAGGAGCTGTGGGGCCGCCTCGGCTCGGGCGAGTCCCCGCTGACCGGCGGCGGCACCCCGGTCCGCTCGCTGCCCGGCGACTATCCGGCGTTCTACGCCGCCGTCGCCGCCGCCGTCCGCGGCACCGGCGGCAACCCGGTCACCGCACTCCAGGCCGCCGCCGCACTGGACGTCCTGGAGGCCGCCCGCCGCTCGGCCCGCGAAGGCGTCTCGGTCACCCTTCTCCCGCACCACGACGAAGCGGAGCAGCGCGCATGAGCAGCACCTCCCCCACTCTCTCCGAGCTGATCGCCCAGGAGCGGCGGCTCACTCTCCCGCACTTCGGCTACGACGACGCGTTCGCGCTGGGCAGCCTGCTGGTCGCGCTGGCCCGGGAGCGGCACGCACCGGTCGCGATCGACATCCGGCGCGGCGCGCAGCAGCTGTTCCACGCGGCGCTGCCCGGTTCCAGCGCGGACAACGACGCGTGGATCGACCGCAAGCGCAAGGTCGTCGAGCGGTACGGCGAGAGCTCGTACCTGGTCGGCACCCGGTTCCGGGCCAAGGGCACCACGTTCGAGGAGTCCTCGCGCCTGGACCCGGACGTGTACGCGGCGCACGGCGGTTCGTTCCCGATCGCGGTGGAGGGCGCGGGCGTGATCGGCACGGTCACGGTGTCCGGGCTGCCGCAGGCCGAGGACCACGCAATGGTGGTCGAGGCGCTGGAGCAGTTCGCGGCGAAGACCGGGGCCTGAGACTCCGTACGCGGGAGGGGGCGGGGCGGGCGTCAGCTGTGCGACGCCCCGCCCCGCCCCGGTCAGGCTTCGCCGGGGGGCTCTATGCCTAGGCCCCCTTCAGCTCCTGCCGCTGCCGGCCGAGCCCCGCCACCTCCAGCTCCACCACATCGCCCGCCGTCAGGTACGGCTTCGGCTCGGGCTGTCCCATCGCGACCCCGGCGGGCGTACCGGTGTTGATCACGTCGCCCGGATAGAGCGTCATGAAGTGGCTGAGGTAGCGGACGACCTCGCCGACCGGGAAGATCTGGTCGGCGGTGGTGCCGTTCTGCTTCAGCTCGCCGTTGACCCAGAGCCGCAGCGGCAGGGCCTGCGGGTCGGGGACCTCGTCGGCGGTGACCAGCCAGGGGCCCAGCGGGTTGAACGTCTCGCAGTTCTTGCCCTTGTCCCAGGTGCCGCCGCGCTCGATCTGGAACTCGCGCTCCGAGACGTCGTGCGCCGTGGCATACCCGGCGACGTGCGCGAGGCCCTCCTCGGCCGTCTCCAGGTAGCGGGCGGTGCGCCCGATGACGACGGCGAGCTCGACCTCCCAGTCGGTCTTCCGGCTGCCGCGCGGCACCAGGACCGTGTCGTCGGGCCCGACGACGGTGTCGGGGGCCTTGAAGAACAGGATGGGTTCCGCCGGGATCTCCGCACCCGTCTCGGCGGCGTGGTCGTGGTAGTTCAGCCCGATGCACACGATCTTGCCGATGCGCCCGAGCGGCGGGCCGATCCGCAGCCCCGTCGCGTCCAGCGCGGGCAGCACACCGGGCGCCTCGGCGGCCGCCCGTACCCGGGCGAGCGTCGAGGCGTCGGCGAGCAGCTCGCCGTCGATGTCGGGGACGATCCCCGACAGATCACGCAGAGTCCCGTCGCGGTCGAGAAGTGCGGGGCGCTCGGCGCCCGCCGTACCGACTCGAAGCAGCTTCAACGGTCCAACTCCTCTTGGTCGAGGTGGAGAGCCCTCCGGCGGGTTGCGGCCGACGGAGGACTTGGCTGATCGTCCAAGAGATACGGACAGTCCGCAAGACCTGGTTCACACACTGGACCGGCACAGTGGGTGCCGCCATTACGCCGCCGTGGCCATGGCGCCCCCGGCGACCGGCATGTCGCGGTACAGCCAGGCCCGCTCGATCGCGGTCCAGGTCGTCGTGGTGACGACGTACAGGGCGGCGGCCAGCGGGACGACGGCCACGGTGATCAGGGTGAAGAAGGACAGCAGCGGCATGAGCTTCGTCATCGCGCCCATCCCGGGCACGGCCTGCCCGTCCGGGCCGGCGGCGGGCGTCATCGGGTTGGCGGCCATCTGCCGCTTGGTGCGGCCGTAGTTGAACGTGGCGACGGCGGCGACGATCACGAAGAGCCCCAGGTAGACCCACCCCTGTCCGCCGAACATCCCGCCGTGGGCGAGAGCGTCGTGCCAGCGCCCGCCGAGCGGTGCGCCGAGCAGGTCGTGGCTGAGCAGCGCGTTGGGCTCGCCGCCGATCGAGCCGCTGGAGAACAGGTGGTAGAGCAGGAAGAAGGCGGGCATCTGGAGCAGGCTCGGCAGGCAGCCGGAGAGCGGCGACACCTTCTCGGCGGCGTGCAGCTCCATGATCGCCTTCTGCATCCGCTCGGGGTTCTTGCCGTGCTTCTTGCGCAGTGCGGCGATCTGCGGCTGGAGCCGGCTGCGGGCCTTCTGCCCGCGTGCGGCGGCCCGCGAGAGGGGGTGGACGGCGAGCCGGACGAGCGCGGTGAACAGGATGATCGCGGCCGCGGTGGACGCGGTCCGGAAGAACGGTTCGAGCAGGTCGGCGAGGGAGCCGACCAGGTTCGCGAAAGCGGACATGAAGGCGGACATGGGTGAGCCCTCCGGGGGTCTCGTCGTGCCGGGAGGTACCTGCGAGGAGGTACGGGATGATCACTCGGCATGACGACCGGCGCGGGTCGCACCGCACGTACGCACACAGGCACATGCGCACACGGGCACGTACGAGAAGCGGTACGGGCGGGAACTGCGGGTTCGCTACGCGGCGGCCGTCAGGAGGGCGCGCCCGGGTGCTCGGGGCCTGGTGCGGCCCCGGGCGTCGGGGTCGCGTTGCGGAAGGAACGCGGTGCGCTGCTCCCGGTCCCTGATGGCCGTACGGACCCGGGTGCGGGGCACCGGGGGCGCGCAGCGGGCGCTGATGACGGAGCAGGCGAGGAGCGCGGAACCGGCCGCCGCGGTGGCGGCGAGCGCGACGGCGGCGGAGAGGCTGCCGCCCTCGGCGAGGAGGACCTCGGTGAGGAAGAGGACGAGGAGTCCGGCGGGCCGGAGCAGCCGGGCGAAGGCGCGGCGCAGGGCGTCGGCATCCCGCACGGTGCGCACCTCCCACCCCTCGTAGGGCTCGTCTCGTCAGGCTCGTTCCTGCCGTACGTGGATGCGTACGGCACTCCATTCGTTATACACGATGATCCGTTTCACACCGAGGCGTCGGCGTACTCGTCCCGGTCGTCGGCCAGCACCTCGGAGTCGGGCCGCGGGTCCGCGTCCCGGGGCCCGGCGAAGGTGACGGCGAGCGCGACGGCCAGATTGGCGGCGAGGGCGACGAGCCCGGCGTTCACGCCCCGCAGCGGATCGTTCCCGCTGAAGACGAGGGCGCAGACCACCGCGACGCCGACGATCAGCCCGCTGAACGCGCCCCGGAAGGTGAGCCGCCGCCAGACCAGGGCGAGCAGCACCATCGGCAGGAGCTGCGCCATCCCCTCGTACGAGATGAGGGAGAGGCGTACGAGGGTGTTGGGGGCGATGTACGTGAGGAGCAGGGCGATGGAGCCCGCGACGACCACGACGACCTGGGCGGCGGACTTCTGCCGCTCGGCGAAGCGCGGCAGGAGCGACAGCACGCTGCGCCCCCACATCGTTCCGATGACCAGCATGAAGACGGCCATGGGCACGATGGAGGAGAGGGCGGCGGCGACCCCGATGACGCCGACCGCCCAGGCGGGCAGCGAGTCGACGACCAGCTTGAACAGCGCGAGGTTCGACTCCGCGCCGGCCAGCCCCGGCACCACGAACAGCGCGGCGAGGCCCAGGAGCATCGGGACGAAGAGCAGGACGTTGTACGCGGGCAGGTACATGGCGTTGCGGCGCAGCGCGTCGGCGTTCCGGGCCCCGAGGTACCCGGCGACAGTGGTCGGGAAGATGACGACGGTCAGCGAGTTCAGGAACGTGGTGCTGATGAACCACAGCTCCCCGAGCCCGCTGCCCCCGTCCCCGCCTCCGCCGTGTCCCGGGAAGGTCAGCCAGTCGCTCTTCTCGGTGACGAGCCGGTCGAGGAAGGGCCCGTACCCGTCGAAGTAGTGCAGCGGGACGTACAGCGCGAGGAACCCCAGGGTGGCGATGACCAGGACGTCCTTCAGCACGGACACCCAGGCGCTGCCGCGCAGCCCGCTGACCACGACGAAGCCGGTGGTGACGGCGAAGGCGACGAAGTAGGCCCAGTTCAGGCTGACGGCCCCGTAGGAGATGACGGAGAGGACCACCCCCATACCGGTGATCTGGAGCTGGATGTACGGCAGCAGGAACACGGTGGCCAGCACGGCGACCACGGCGCCGAGCCAGGGCCGGCCGAAGCGGTGGGCGACCATGTCGGTGATCCCGACCAGGCCGTGCCGGCGGGCGTACCCCCAGAGCGTCGGTCCGACGACGTACCCGATCGCGTAGCCGCAGGACATGTACGCGACGACGTACAGGACGGGCGCCCCGTAGTTGTAGCCCCAGCCGGCGGCCCCCAGATAGCTGAAGCTGGTGTACCCCTCGCCCGCCATCAGCACCCAGATGAAGACGGGCCCCAGACTCCGCCCGCCCACGGACCACTCGTCGAGCCCGCCGCCTCCGCCGCGCCCGCGCAGGGCGAGTAGGCCGAGGGCGACGGTGGCGACCATGAAGACGGCGAAGACGGAGGTGGCGACGGCGGCGTTCACGCGCGACCACCCCGGCGCGGGTCCCGGCGGTCCCCTCTCCGGGTGAGCCACACGGCGACCGGGGTGAGGAGGGTCGCCCCGAGGAGCCACACGAAGAGGAACGGCACGCCGAACACCAGCGGGGTCACGCGGTTCACGAACGGCAGCGCAACGAGATACAGGACATAAGGGGCGAGCAGCCACAGCAGTTGAGGGCGTCGCCTGATCACTCCGAGCACCCGGGGACCCTACGCCCAGGTCGAAGCTCACCGCGGGCGCATCGCGGTGAGCTTCCCCCAGACGACGAGCCGGTGGCGGGAGCTGAACTCGGGGGTGCAGGTGGTCAGGGTCAGGTAGTAGCCGGGCTCGCGGTAACCCACGGAGGGGGTGATGTTGCTGCGCGGCACGGGCGCGATGACCCCGCTGTCGGACGGCGCGGTCTGCGCCAGGCGTTTGCCGACGGTGTACGTGTAGACGGCGTCCCGGGTCTCGACGGTGATCCGGTCGCCGCTCCGCAGCCGGTCGATGCGCCGGAAGGGCTCACCGTGGGTGTTGCGGTGCCCGGCGAGCGCGAAGTTCCCGGCCTGCCCGGCCTGCGCGGTGCGCGCGTAGTGCCCGACGTACCCCCGGTCGAGCACCCCGCCCTTGCTGGTGCCCTCGGCGACGGGGGCGGTGAGCCCGATCCGGGGGATGCGCAGGACGGCGTAGGCCTGGTCCCAGCGGGGTTCGGCGCTGGTCCGGGCAGAACCGCCCCGCACCCCCTGCCCTTCCCTCACGGCGGGCGCCCCGGAGGCGGAGGCCCCACTCCCCTCCCCCGCACCATCACCTTCGCCTTCGCCTTCGCCGCCGTCCTCACCGTCGCCCGGGGCCGACTCGCCCCACTCCCGCTGAAGGCTCTGGACCGTACGCCCGGCATCGGCGCGCGCCTCCTGGTTGGTCCACCACAACTGGTGGGCGACCAGGAGCAGCAGCACGACGCCGAGGGTCACGACGAGCTCGGCGGACACCCACAGCCCCCGGGCGAGGAGGCGCGGCCCACCACCGGCCCCGCACCTTCGCACGACGGCCGCCAGAACTCCCCGCCGCCCTCCCCCAGCTCCTCGCTCCGACATCTCCGACACCTCCGGCACCTCCCGCGCGCCCGTAACTGCTCCCGCACCTCTCGCGTGACCGCCATTCCTCCCGGGTGGCCGCCACTCCTCCCCGCTCGGCGCGCACGGTAGGGGCAAACCTCACAACTCTCCAGACTTCTCCCGCTTCTCGTCCCCCGCCCTCTTCTCCCCACCGTCACCGTCCGGCAGTACCGTGTGGTCCATGCGCCCCGACACGCCTGCCGACCACACCACCGAAGCCGAGCGTCTGCTCCGCACCGCGGCGCAGTACCCCGAGGACCACGAACCGCTGATCCTCCAGGCCGCGGCCCACCTGGAACTCGCGGGTGACCGCGCCCGTGCGAGCACGCTCTACGACGACCTGCTCGCCGCCCCCGAGCCCACCGTCGACAACCCGCACCTGATCAAGGCCCTCAAAGCGGCCAACCTCTGGGAGTACGGTCACGAGGCCGAGGCCCGAGCGATCATCGACGGCATCCGCACCGCGGGCCCGCCGGTCGCCGCGCCGTGGCAGGTGGCCGCGGAGACCCTGGAGGCGCACGACGAGCTGGAGTCGGCGCACGACTTCTTCTCGACCGCGCTGACCCTGCTGCTGCCCCCCGGCGAGGAGGTCCCGTACGCCGTCCAGTCCCTGCTGACCGGCCGGCACCGGGTCCGCCGGCTGATGGGCCTGGACCACGACACCTGGGACGAGCTGGCCGGCGAACTGCACACGGCCGCGGTCCCCCTGGACGAACTCCACGACCCCAAGCGCCTGTGGTCCCTGGGCTCCTCGGACCCGGTCGAGCTGAAGGCCGAGATCACCCGCCTCCGCGCGGAACTGGGCACCTACCGCACGGCTCTCTCCCGCCCGTTCCCGGTCGCCGTCCTGCACTGGCCCGAGAACGAACTGCGCGAACTGCTCACCACGTACCCGGCGCTGGCCGAGGAGTACGTGGACCGCGCCACACACCTGGACCGCCTGGAGACCGCCCTGCGCGACCTCCACGCGACGGGCACCCCGAACCTGGGCATCGTGACGGGAACGGTCCCCTCGTACGAGGCGTTCGCCGCCTCCGAAGCCGCGTCCCCGGCCGACCCGGGCCTCCTCCCCCAGTACGCCACCACCCTCGCCGCCCGAGGCCGCGCCCTCCCCTGGCCCCCGTCCCGCACGGCCGCCTGCTGGTGCGGCAGCGGGGAGGCCTATGGGGTGTGCCACGGGCGCGGGTGAATCCTGTCTTCTCCCTCATAGAGGCCGCCACCCGCAGCATTGCGGGTGGCGGCCTCTACCGGGTTTCGACGGCCTTCAGTCCTGCTGTCAGCTGCCCTTGATACAACTGCTCATGTCGTAGGCAGCGAGACAAGGGGAACTCGGGCATGCCCAACAACCTTTCGGACGACACACCAGTTGCTGGGTTGTACGAATCACTCATCACCCGTCGGCTTGCCGAGCGCATGAAGCAACTCGCCACCACAGGGTGGCGCCCCATCGACGCCCCAGTTGGCCAGGAGTCGGCCCCACACGTGCTCGCTCGCCACATCGGCGCCATCGTGCGGCAGCTACTCCAAGGCCTCTCGCCAGCCGAGCAGGTAGTCGCCGCCAATCACATCCTGGAATCGCTCAATACCATCGAGGGTGCCAAGGGATGGGTCGATCTCGTCGCTGAAGGACCGCGACAACTGCTCGCTGTCGCAGAGCAGGAGGCACCGGGTGTCTACGCGATACGCCCGGCGACGCCGCTGTCCGAAACGGCGCTGATCACAAACTCCCCCGAGGACCCCAGCCTCGGCTTTGAGTTGCGCGCCGAGCTAGCGACCGCCGACCGCGTCGACCTTCTCTGCGCGTTCGTGAAATGGCATGGTCTCCGCGTTCTCGAAAAGTCCCTGTCATCTGCACGCGAGCGCGGTATCCCCATCCGTGTGCTCACGACGACCTACATCGGCGCAACCGAACGCCGCGCTCTAGACCGCTTGGTGCGGGACTTCGGTGCCGAGGTGAAGGTCAACTACGAGCTACGCTCCACCCGTTTGCACGCCAAGGCGTGGCTCTTCCGCCGTTCTAGCGGTTTCGACACCGCCTACGTCGGCAGCTCAAACCTCTCCAAGGCGGCTCTCCTCGACGGGCTCGAATGGAACGTCCGGCTGTCCTCCGTGGCAACCCCTTCGGTGATCCGCAAGTTCGAGGCGACGTTTGATGCCTACTGGAGCGATCCTGCCTTCGAGCTGTACGACCCTGACCAGGACGCACAGCGGCTCGATGACGCATTGTCGTATGCAGGCAGCAGCACTCGTCCTGGGGGCCGGAGCATCACGCTCTCTGGCCTGGAGGTTCGCCCGTATCCCCACCAGCGGGACATGCTGGAACGGCTCCAAGTAGAGCGCACGGTGCACGACCGGCATCAGAACCTCCTCGTCGCAGCCACTGGGACCGGGAAAACTGTCATGGCGGCCCTGGACTACAAACACCTGCGTCAGACGCTCGGCCATGATCCTCGATTGCTCTTCGTGGCTCACCGCAAAGAAATCCTTGAACAGTCTCTGCGCGTCTATCAGAACGTCCTCATCGATGCGAACTTCGGTGAACTCTTCTTCGCTAACGAGAACCCCGACCGCTGGAACCATGTCTTCGCGAGTGTCCAGTCACTCACTTCACAAACGCTGGAACGATTCGCTCCTGATCACTTCGACGTGATCGTGATCGATGAGTTCCACCACGGCACATCGCCCACATATCGCAAAATCTTGGATCACTTCACGCCACACGAACTCCTCGGCCTCACAGCCACTCCGGAGCGCATGGATGGCCTGAACATTCAAGACGAATTCTTCGACGGCCGAATCGCCGCCGAAATGCGACTCTGGGAAGCCCTGGAGAACGAGCTCCTCAGTCCATTTCACTACTTCGGGATCACCGACAACACGGACATGAGCGCCATCGCATGGAAGCGTGGCGCCTACGATCCGGCAGCCCTGAGTAATCTCTTCACCGGCAACGATGCCCGCGCGCGACTCGTCGTGCAGGGAGTAAAAGCCAAGATCGCAGATCCAGGCTCCATGAAGGCCCTGGGCTTCTGCGTGTCCGTCGCACACGCCCATTTCATGGCTGACTTCTTCCGAAAGGCAGGCCTCCACGCCGTCGCACTTTCTGGCGATACACCACGTCATGAACGTAAAGCAGCACTCGATAATCTGCGCACTGGCAATCTACAAATCATCTTCTCTGTGGATCTCTTCAACGAGGGGCTCGACATTCCTGACGTCGACACCTTGCTCCTCCTCCGTCCCACGTCCAGCGCCACCGTCTTTTTGCAGCAGTTGGGTCGTGGACTACGGCGCACCGAAGACAAGGCGGCCCTTACCGTCCTGGACTTCATCGGTCAGCATCGCAAGGAGTTCCGCTTCGAGGAACAGTTCCGCGCTCTAACTAACCTGACCCGAAACCGCCTACTCAGCAATGTCGAGCAGGATTTCCCGCAGCTTCCATCCGGCTGCCAGATCATCCTTGAGCCGAAGGCCAAGGAGCTGATCATCAACAACATCCGCGCACAGATCGCTGTCAACGTAACGCAGTTGGCCCGGGAGGTCGCTTCCTACACAGAGCCTCGACTTGCAGATTTCCTTCGGGAGAGCGGCCGAGAGCTGAAGGAGTTGTACCGCGGCAACGGAAATTCTTGGACGGGCCTGCTGCGTCGATCCAAGCTCCTCAGCCCAACGGGCCCCGAAGGTGAGGCAGCCCTCCTGAAACGAGTGTCGGCGTTCCTTCACGTAGATGACCCACTGCGCGTTACCGCGTACTGCAAGCTTCTAGCTGATGATGCTCCTGCCTACGACGAAATCAACGAGCAGGAGCAGGGGTACGCCCGCATGCTCTTCTTCTCGCTCTGGCCGTTGGGGGGTGAACTCCCGAGCTACCAGGCGGGTCTGGATGCGCTCCGCCCTCAACACGCATTCCGCGACGAGCTTCGCCAGGTGCTTACACACGTCCTGGAGCAAGCTGACCATGTTCCGGTCCCGCTCCCCAGAATGCACGCCAGTATCCCGCTGACCGTGCATGCTTCGTACAGCCGCGAAGAGATTCTCCCTGCGCTAGGCCAGGCTGCAGTAGACGGCTTCAAGCCGGGCCACTTTCGCGAGGGAGTGAAGTGGTGCCAGGGAATCCAGACTGACGCGCTGTTCGTCACCCTAGAAAAAGACGAGAAGGACTTTTCACCCGAGACCCGATACAAGGACTACGCCCTCAACGACTCCTTGTTTCACTGGGAGTCACAGAACCAGACCTCGGAGATCTCGCCCACGGGGATCCGCTACCAGACACACAAGGAGAAGGGCACCCATGTGCTCCTCTTCGTTCGCCGCTACAAAACGACGGACATCAGTGGACCCCAGCCCTGGATGCTCTTGGGACCCGCAGAGTACGTTAAGCATGAGGGCAGCAACCCCATGGCCATCGTGTGGAAAGTTCTCCACCAAATCCCTGCTGATGTTTTGACGTACTCATCAATCGCCGCAGGCTAAATGATCTATCTAGATCGACAGTAGATCCTTAAATATCGCACCCATCGAGAATATTCCAGAATCGACGATGCGCACGGATGAAACGTTCCTGCACTCGATGACCACTCACCATGCGAAGCGGCACGACACTCGATCCAGATTCAGTCGCAAATCGATCAACGACCTGGAAATCATCGGTGAGGTACAGGGCTCCACGGTCAAGCTTCACATGACAATTGGGGCACAGGCAGAGAACGTTGCCGTCGACGTCCGGACCTCCCTGAGGGCCGCCGAGAGCATGAATATGAGCACCTTCAGCGTAATTCATTCCACTCGAATTTATCCGTAGCGGAGTTCGACAAACCTGACAGATATAACCATGCAGGCGCTTTACACGCCGAGTAACAGCAGATTTTCGAACGATGCGCTCCACAGATGTGGAGCGCCTACGAACAGGCTCACCATCCGTTTCCTCGTCGCCGCCAACTCCTTGCGCGCTAACATGAAGGAGTTCACGGATCTGCTGCTCAAAAGAGGTAAGCTCTTGCCATTCATCACCCAAACGATGCAACACGAATCGGCAGATCTTAAATCCCGACCTACCCGTCTCGGACCAGTCTTCAACCACCTTATACAAACCGTCGTACCGATACCCACTCACTGGAGAGTACGCACGCTCACCAGCGCTCCCTCGTATAACTCGGACGAAGTTCCCCTTCACCCGACTTCGCCGAAGGCTTGAGTTTCCTTTGTTATCCCATGTCTGATCGGAGGTTTGCTTGGTAGAGTTTCTCGTCTTCCCTCCGGCACCCGTATAAATGACCTCTTGCCAATTATCTACGTCATCTTCGTACCCCTTATTGAGCACAATCGCGTCGGCAGCTCGCTCGCCGTCGTCGTCACGCCCCCACGAGATGCCAGCCTCGTTCTCTTTGTGTAGTTTGGCCGCTTTGACCTCTTCTCTCGACTCGAAGGCGGCACCGGGAGGGACATCGTTCACATGTCCAAAGACAGCTCGATAGGCAGGCATGAAGACATGCTGCCGACCTGAGGGGATACGAACGAAGCCACGAACTGCGCGATAGAGCATCCGGCTCAATTTGTTCGAACAATGACCTGATTCAAACGTTGCAGACCTGCCGCCGGCACCCTGCGACCAGGTAACCGCCAGCCCCAAGAACCAAGAGGCCCTATCTCTATCCCGCGTGGAGCGATCGCTCTTTAGGCTGGCGGCGAAGACTTACGCCTTCATCCCCGCCACCTGCCGCGACCGCTCCTGGAGCTCGCGTGCAGCCCGGATCTTGCCGTACGGCGCGATGCGCTTGCGCATGGTTGTGAAGTGCTCGTCACCGCGTGCCGAGGAAAGCCCCACGTAGGCGTCGAGGAAGACGCCCCACGTGGTGCAGGCCTCCTCGATATGGCCGAACTCGAACTGCCGTTGAGCCATGACCGCGTTGGCGTGGAGTCGCCCTTGCCTCTCCTGCTTGGGCTGCGCTCGGAGTGAAGTCTTCAATGCTGCGATGGAGCCCGGCAGATCACGTGTCTCGTACAGAACGTGGGCCACGTGAAACTGGTAGGCGGACTGGTCGTAGCCTCCGATCGACTCCCGCCTGGAATCGGCTTTGGAGAGCGCGGATTCCGCCTCACGCAACCTCTCAAAGGCAGCACGGCGGTCTCCGACCATCGAGGCGGCGTGGGCCTGCTGCCCGCGGAGGAAGGCCACCAAACGAGGCCCTGCATCCGGTGCCGCCTCAGCTGCCGAGTCGGCGAACTCCAGTGCCCTCTGGCCGTACCGCAGATTGGATGCCTGAAGGCTCATGCCGCGCAAGGTGCGGCAGTACGTCACGTGGTCGGATGCTTCCTGGGCAAGGCGCAGCGCCTTCACGTAATACTGCTGGCCGAGGCCGTGAGCGCGCTCGTACATGGCCATCCAGCCGGTGAGGTAGGTCAGGTCGGACGCGGCGGAGAGCATGTCGCGTCGAACCGGTCCGGTAGCGGCGGCACGTAGGTACGGTGCCACGGTGTTGACGAGGAACGCGGCAGCCATCGGGCGAGCGTGTCCGGCGCCGAGCTCGTCGAGAATGTCCGCGATTCGGTCCGTCATCGAGCGGACAGTCGCCACCTCTGCCGCACCGATGCGCCCGGTCGGCCGGACCGAGCGCTCCCGTTCCTCGGCATAGGCCTCACCTGCAAAGAGAGGGACGGCAAGGGCAGCCGAGTACAGGCTTGCTGCGAGAACTCCGCGCCGCGAGGGGTCCATGTCAGCCCTTCCGAGATCCAAGAGGGAGTCAGCTGTGCCTACGGAGTCCGCTGACAGGCCCTTCGGCGAGCGCAGTCCTGCTTCGATATAGGTCACCGGACGGCCGAGCTTCCGTTCGAGCACTTCGACGATCACTGGCCGGACCTGTGCTCGCGGCTGCGTCCCGCTCAGCCAGTGCGAAACGGCGGATTGGTCGTACTTCAACGCCAGGCCCGCTTCTCCAGCCGTGCGATTCACGGCGTTCGCAAGCTGCGTCCGGGACCATCCGGCCTGTTCAAGAAGGTTCTCAAGGCCTGAGTTGCGGTCGCTCCTAGGTGCCACGGGCACACCAACTCCCCGGAAATTCATGGCTTTCACGGTTACGCCTGTCTCCAACGGTACCGGGATGAGCACGGCGCGCAGTTATCTCTACACAGAACGCGATCAAAAGCGGCCATGAGCGGAGATGCCTAGTGACCGACGTGACGAAGACATGCAGCGCAGCAGGCGCAGGCCGCCCCAAGGCGGTAGCGGCAGGTGAGGAGGCGGACACGGAGCACGAGGTGCGGCGCGTACTTGCCTTCCGGCTCGGTACGACCACCCGCGCGGAACTCGACGACTCGGCAGTTTCCTTGCGCGGCCGGGCGGAAGCCCTCGCCGGCGCTCTGTCGGTGGGAGCACGAGGCATGAGTGGGACTGACCGCGGCTACCTCCTGGAGGTCACCTTCCTCCTCGACAACCCTCCGGCTCCGGAAGCCCTGTCACACGAGGTCCACTCCCACGTCCGAGCGCTGGCCCGGGTTCTTCGGAAGCTCGCTGCGATGAACGACATCGACCATGCAGCAATGGCAATTTCATCCCGACCGCCCCTTCCTGTACGGCCGGTTCCAGGGCGAAGGCGAGGCACGGGACGGTGAGCGAGCGGGCTCGACAGATCGGATATGTCGTCTGCCTTGCCGCCATCGGCTCGTCGATCATCGCGGCGGTCTGGTCAGGCCGGTAGCCAGGGCACCCTTCCGCGCGCCGCAGCCCTGAACAGCACACGCCATCAGCCTCACAAACTCCCGCCCGACTGTCTCCATGGACGGTCGGCAGCCGGGCGGGGCCATGAGCACGACGGTGCGGAGACCGTATCTCCGCGACATCAGCACCGGAAGGACTCTCCCATGAACGGGAATCTCTACGCACTACCGATCCCGCCGGACGACCTCTTCGCCACCTACTGCGGCGGCAACGCCGGTGGCTCCAACGAGACCTGCGTGAGTCTCGCCGCGATCCCCGGGGCCGAGGCCTCTTTCGTCATCCGTGACAGCAAGCCCGAGGGGGCGGGCAGGGAGCTGCGCTTCACCGAGGCCGAGCTCGACGGCTTCGCCACCTGGTGGGTCAGGACGAGGGGCTTGGCGCTCTAACCTGGCTCCTTTCCTGAGCACGAAGCACCACGCAGTGGGCCGGACCGGGCAGTCTCCGGACCGGCCCTTCTCCCCTAGCGAAGGGCGCAGATGACCTGGTCAGGACACTGGCACGGATACGGTCCGTGGACCGGCAGCAGGGACGCGTACGGCCAGGAGGCCCTACGCCGTCCGGGTGCAGAACTGAACTCCGAACACACCCGCGCCTTCGTCGCCTCGACGATGCCGCCCCTCATGACCGGGCATTGGCTCATGCGGCAGAACCAGACCGCTACGGACCGCACATGGACCCGTGTGGTGGGCGCCGTCACGTGGCTGAAGAGCACGTACGAGGCGAATCCCCCTGCGGAGAGGGACGACGGAGGCCGCGCCTACGTCACCCTCGAACACAAGATCGTGCACGCGATGGACTCCCTTCCCCGAGGGGTCGACGTCTGCTGGGTGCACTACACCAAGTCCCAGAGCCTGATCTCCTTCTCGGTGGTGTGCTGCCTCAACCACCACCACCCCGACCTCCCGTGCCCCCTCACGCCCGCCTGACCTCCGTACCCCTTCGGTGACGTGAAGCGAGGAAGCCATCCGTGTCACTCAACCTCTTACTGCCCGAACCGGGCGTGACAGCGCTCCTGACCTCCTGGCCGGACAAGCCATGCGTGTACGAACGCAAGGCCGGCGAGCTGGACCGTGTGATCAACCCGGAGAGCATCGACCACTATCTGGAAACCGGGTGCGTGCCCGCCGACGAGATCGCCGTCGTGATCGACGGTGCCGTACTCCACCCTGACCGCCATCGAACGGCGGGCCGGACCGACCCGGCGAAGCTACGGAGCCTCTACGAGGACGGCCATACGATCCGGCTCGGCAACCTCCAGCGGGTCGTCCCCTTCCTGGCGGACGTCTCCCGCGGCATTCAGCAGGAGACCGGTTTCAGCAACTACCTGCACGCCTTCGTGACCCCACCCGGCCGCCAGGGCCTGCTCCACCACTGGGACCAGCAGATGGCCGTCATCGTGCAGATCGCGGGCATCAAGCGGTGGCAGCTCTGGCGCCCGATGTTTGCCTCCCCGATGCGGGAGTACCAGGAATCCTTCCGCGTCTGGGACCCCGGCTTCATCCCGCGGTGGGAGGCCGCGGGACCCGATCTGGAGGTCGATCTCCGGCCGGGTCAGTCCTTGCTCTTGCCAAGAGGGTGGGTGCACCACCCTCATACGCTCGACGCACAGGCCCGCAGCATCCATCTGACGTTCGCGATCCGGGAACGTACGCCGGTCTGGGTCGTGGAGAAGCTCGTCGGCGGTGTGATCGAGAAGGATGCGTTCCGGCGGGTCATCCTGCCCGGCGAGATCACGGAGCAGCACCTACCCCAACGTGTGCGTGACGTCCGTCAGGCCCTGATCGAGCACTTGACTGGTCTCGACGTGGACGACTTCGCGCGGTTCCTGATCCGAGCCGCGGTATCGGAGAAGGAGTACTCCACGTAAGCCGCTGAGAGAGAAGCCGACCGAGCGGAAGTGGCGTGGTCGGCAGCACGGGCTGCCTCACGCCGCTCCGGTATCAATGCGGCATCCTCAGAACCGGTCGACCTTTTCACCCTCCGGGACCTGATAGCAGCCGGAGACGACCATCAGGTTCAGGCTTGGCGTCCCACCCTTCGCAAAATGGGTGATCTTGACGCTGTGCTTCTTCTTTTCGTTGTCGGCCGTGAGCTGGATACTCTTGTTCTTGCTTGTATTAGGGCCGTACTCGACGATTTTCCAGCCGTGCTGGGGAAGCTCCTCCTTGAGCCGCTCCATCACGCCGTCAAGCTGGTCGGCCGATGCCGGAGTGAAGCTCCGGGGGCGCGCGCTGCGCCCGGGTTCGTCGGCACCGTTCGGCAGTTGTCCTGGTTCACCACCGCTTGACGAGAACCGAGAGCAGCAAGGCACCCCGGTCGTGGCCGGCGTAACGCAGCATCAGGCGATCGACGAGGTTCGCGGGCTGGAAGTACAGCCCCTGCCAGGCAGACTCGCCCGGGATGCCCAGTGAGCCGAGGAACATGGCCGACCCCAGCGTGGCGACGTCGAAGCCCTCCGCCTTCGCGGCTTCCACCAAGTGCTCGGGGGAAAGAGGCTCCTCGACGGGTGACAGGCCCTCCTGCGGTTCTCCCTCCGGCGTTCCCTGCGTCGTACGACCGGTGGTGGCCAGCCAGTTCATCAGCTTCTCGGCCGGCTCGAAGAGGTTCCCGGCGTAGCGGGCGTTGGGTTCCCGTACGATCAGCCGCCCGCCGGGGCGCAGGACACGCGCCGCTTCCCTCAGTGCGCGCCGCCATTCCGGGAGATGGTGGAGTACGCCGGAGCAGACGATTCCGTCGATCGTCCCGTCCTTGACGGGCAGGTTCCGGATGTCGGATCGCAGGGCGACGCCCCGCTCGGGCGGGAAGCTCTCGCGGGCGTACTCCAGCATTCCGGCGGAACGGTCCACCGCGATCACGCGACGGGTCGACGACGCCAGGTGTTCGGCCACGCGGCCCGTGCCGCTGCCGAGGTCCAGGACGATGCCTTCCGGCGTCCTCTCCTGGATCCAGTCGAGGAGCCACGCTTCCGAGATCTTCGTACGGGGGATCTCGCAGTAGGCCTGATAGTGCGGGGCTTCCTTGTCGTGGAAGTTCTCGTCGATGACGGATTCCTCGTCATCGGGCAGATCCAGGGCCTCGAAGAGCGGCACGCCGCCCGCTGTGGCATCGAGCCGTTGGATGCGGTCCCGCACCGCGAGCGCGGTGAACCAGGAGACATCGGGTTCGTTTCGCTGATTCATCCAGCACTCCCAGACATTGAGTAGTCCGTCACTTCGCTCTTCTTCTGCCGTGCCATGAACGAGATCAGGACGCCCACCGCGGCGAGGACCACGCCGACGGTCAGGATGCTGTTCGAGGCTCCGAGCAGTCCGACGGCGGCTCCACCCGCGAACGTGCCCAGGGGCGAGGCGACGCTGGTCATCGACCCGTAATAGGAACTGACTTCGTTGAGTTGTGCGGGCGGTAGCTCGCGCTGCATGACCGTGCTGACGATCGGGCCGTAGGGCGCGTAGGAGAGGCCTCCGAGGAACATGGCCAGCAGCGCCACGTAGTAGTGCACGGGCATCGCGACGATGAACATCGCAACGCCCCAGCCCGCGGCGCTGAGGGCTGCGATCCGGACCTGGGCGAGGCCGGTGAAACGGCCGGCCACGACGCCGCCGACCACGGCCCCCAGGCCGAAGGCGCTCCAGAGGATGCCCAGCGCCGAACCGGTCGACAGACCGAACGACCGCTCCTCCGCCATCAGGGGAAGCCCCACGACGAAGGGCCCGTACAGAAGGTAGAAGACGGCCGTCAGGCCGAACAGCGCGCCGATTCCGGGGACTCGGAGCGATCCCAGGACGCCCATCGCCTTTGCCTTCGCCGGCTCGGGATCGGGCACGGGCTCGGCGTCACCGCCCATGGTCCGGTCCGTGGCCTTCGGTCGCCTCGTCACCGCGGCCCGGGGTATCAGCAGCAGGGACCCGGCGAAGAAGAGGAAGCTCAGCGCGTCCAGGCCGAGGGCCAGCCCCGGGCCGAACCACGCGCAGAGGAATCCGGCGGTGACGGGGCCGATCAGGGAGGCCGACTGGACGGCCAGCCCGACGAGGGAGTTCGCCGCGAAGAGCTGACCCTCCGGTGCGAGGTCCCGCACGATGGCCCTCGCGCCGGTCCCGTTGAGGGGGCGCGTGACCGAGGACATCGCCAACAGCACCGCGCACCAGGTGAAGCTCAGGCTGTCCATGACGGCCAGCAGCGCGACGAGGCCCAGGAGCGCGCCGCGCCACACGTTGTCCACCAGCAGCATGGTGCGCCCGCTCAGACCTCCGATGCGGCGGGCCATGAGCACGCCGCTGACCATGCTCGGGATCAGATAGGCCCCTGCGGCGACGGCGATGCCCATGGGGCGTTCGTCGGCCGGGAGCAGGTCGATCGCGAGCATGACGATCGTGATGTCCGTCATCGCGTCGCCGACGCTCGATACGGATTCGCCGATGAAGTACCGCCGGAAGGGCTTGTTCCCCAGCTGAGCGCGGTAGCTTCCGATCGCCGTCATGAGAGGGCCCCTTCGGATCCCTCGCGGAGCCGGAAGCTGCTGAAGTCGAGGATGTTGCCCATCTCGTTCTTCAGCCGTACGCCTTCCCAGCGGTCGGCGTAGGTCAGGTAGCTGACCTTGCCCGGGACGGCCACGAACAGCGACTGCTCCCGGCAGTGGTCGGAGATGCGCCGGTAGCGCTCACCGGCCTGCTCCTCCGTCGCCTGCTGGGCGCGGGCCAGGAGATCGGCGAGTACGGGGCCGGAGATGCCGAGAACGCTCGGCAGCGGGGCGCGTTCGTCGAGCATCGTCGACGCGAAGGCATAGGGGTGCGGGTAGTCGGCCGACCATCCGAGCCATGTCAGCGGACTGAGTCCGTCATAGAGCGAACTCATCAGCGCGACGAAGTCGAGCGCCTCGATCTCCACCACGATCGCGGGATGGACCTGGCGCAACCCTTCCGCCATGATCTCCGCCGCCCGGACGCGCGAGATGTTGGCCGCGTGGGTGTGCATCACCAGCCGGAGTCCCTTGCGCGCCGCCTCGCCTCCCCACGCCTGCTCGAACTCCGCCCGCGCGAGGTCGAGATCGTACGGTGCGAGTGCCGACGCGCCACCGGGGAGGGCCGGGAGCGGGAAGGGCACCGGGTGGCTCAGGCTCTCGCCGTCGAGGACGTCCTTGATGTACCGGTCGTGGTCGAAGGCGTGGCCGAGCATGCGCCTCAGGTGGAGGTCGGAGAACGCGTCCGGCCTGATGCCGTCCGGGCCGAACGCGCCGGAGCCGAGGGCGGGAGAGCCCTTCGCCACGTTCTGGTTGATGAAGCCCACCGGCGTGATGCTCCACTCGCCGGGCTGCTTCTCCAGCACGATGCCGCCGAGATCGCCGAGGCGCTCCCGGGACTCCGGCTGGCAGACCGAGAAGTCGCTCTTCCCGGTCAGCAACTGGTCCTCCCGCACGAAGCGGTCATCCTCCGAGCGGAGCGTCACCTCGACGGGCGTGTCCTCACGGTGCGACCAGTGCGCGTCGTGACGGGTGAACCGCATGAAGCGCTCGTCGCGGTCCCACTCCGCCAACGCGTACGGGCCGGTGCCGTTCGTCGTGGCGTCGATCGCGCTGGTCCCGGCGTTGATGAACCGGGGGATCGACGCGGTGTCGCCGTCCCAGCCGCCGGCCGCCACCGCCCAGTCCTGACTCATCACGAGGGACCACTCGACGAGGAACGCGGCCAGCGGGTTGAAGTTCCCGCGCAGCTTCAGCAGCAGTCCGTCGCTCGTCACGTGGATCCGGTCGGCCATGGCGGTGGCCACCTCGGCGTCGAGCTCCGTCAGCGGCTCGCCCAGCAGGGCATCGCTCCACAGCGACGCGGGGCCGTTGGCGGTGATCGCCATGCGCCGCAGGGAGTAGCCGACGTCGTGCGGGGTCATGGCCGATCCGTCCTGGAAGCGGACACCGGCGCGCACGGGCAGCGTCGCCCATATCTCCGTCCCCCGCTCCTCCAGGACCGGCAGCGCCTCGGCCAGCGCGGGCTCGATCACCCGGTCCGGGGACAGCCGGTACAACCCGTCGTAGATGTTGACGAGGGGATGCCTGGACGCCGTGTCGAACGCCTTGTGCGGATCCAGCGTGGCCGGTTCGTCGAACGCGCCGATGACCAGGCTGGGCGATGTCTTGTTCACTGGGTGAGGTCACTCCCCGTTCGGTTCGATGACGCAGCGGAAGCCGGTCTCCGGACCGTGCTGCAGTACGTGCTTGGCCACCCGGGTCCCACTGCTCAGCTCCTCCGCCGCAGTGGCCCAACTCCCGCCCTTGACGCAGGCGGTGAGGGTCCAGTTGCCCGTGGTGTCGGGATAGGAGGCCGCGCCGACGAAGGGAGTGATCTCGTTGCCGTCGAGGTAACGGGTCCGCGTCCACTCCCAGACGTTCCCGAGGAGGTCCATGACTCCGGCTCCGGAGCCTCCCCGCGGGTGTGCGCCGACCTTACTGGTCAGCTCCGCGAGGTCGGCGCTGAGGTACACCTGAGTGAGGTCGCCGCTGCCGGGCTCCCGGAACCGAGCGTGCGCCGGTGTGGGCGCCTCTTCGCCCCAGGGGTGGCCGTGCCCGGCGGAGAGCTCCGCCGCGCGCTCCCACTGAGCCGCGCTGGGAAGCTTCTTCCCCCTCCAGGTGGCGTACGCCCAGGCGTCGAACCAGGAGACATGGGTGACGGGGTGGTCCAGCAGGGCTTCGCGCCGGTCCTGCGGCACATGGCGCAGGACGTCGTGGTCGTGCTGCGCGTCCTGGCCGGGGTGGCTCCACAGGGGGCCGTGCTCGGCGACCGCCTCGACGAAG
The DNA here is from genome assembly GCF_044333935.1 of Streptomyces sp. NPDC020884. Classification (NCBI taxonomy): domain Bacteria; kingdom Bacillati; phylum Actinomycetota; class Actinomycetes; order Kitasatosporales; family Streptomycetaceae; genus Streptomyces; species Streptomyces sp. NPDC020884. Next base: position 1,364,097 of record NZ_JBIRRY010000001.1, read on the forward strand.
CGCGCGTAGTCCGCCCAGGTGACCGGGTGGGCGTCCACGTAGAAGGCTCGCGGGCCGGGGGTGGGTCCTGCCGGAATCTCGATCATTCCCGCGGTGTCGAAGTCGACGCTCTGCGCGTCGGGGCGTCGGCCGCCGCTGCTCATGACGAGCCTGTCGCGCTCCGCGCCGGGGTCGTCGTGCCGGCCGATCAGCGAGGAGAGGGCCGTCACCCCGGCGTTGTGCCGGGCGTCTCCGGGCGCGGAGGTGACTCCGTCGAACGCTGCGGCGGACCGGCCGGCCGCGATGAAGACCTCGTCGATGGTGCTGAGGGAGCCGTGTTCGCGGATCGCGCCGAGCGCTGCGACCGAGACGCGGTCGTCGGCGTCGTTGACCGCCCAGGCCAGCAATTCCGCGGCTTCCTCGTCCTCGGGATGTCCGGCAGCCACCCGCAGGACGGCGAGCCGTGCGGCGGCACAGGGGTGCAGGGCGCCGATGGCCCACAGGTCGTCGGCCGGGGCGCGGCCCTCGGCGACGGCGTGCGCCAGGGTGGCCACGGCCGCGAGGAGTTCGTCCACCGGGGGCGACGTCGGGGTCATGGGCTGTAGGAGGGCCCATGCCTCGGCCTCGGTTGCGGCCTCGGCTTCCGTTGCGGCCTTGGCTTCGGTTGCGGCCTCTGCTGCGGTTTCGGCAAGCGGGGCAGACGGGGCAGACGGGTTCACGAAGTCTCCTCGGATGCGGCGCTGACGAAGAGCGAGTCTGCGGCGGATATGTGCTCGTAGCGAGAGGAACCGGCGTTGTCGGCCACCGCGCCGCGGCCGGCGCAGTAGTAGAAGTACAGCGTCGCCCGCCGGTCGTCCCGGCGCGGCATCGCCTCGGATCCGTGGTAGATCCACTCGTGGTGGCAGACGAGATCGCCCGCCCCCACCTCGATGTAGAAGGGCTCGGGAGCCACCGGGCCGACCGGGTTTCGATGCGATCCGGGAATGACGGCGAGACAGCCGTTGAACCGGTTGGAGTCATTGAGGTAGACGCCTGCGGTGAACGCCGGCGAGAGTTCATGGCCGGGCGGGAAGTCACCGTGCCAGCGAATACGCGAGTAGCCGCTTCGCGACTCACCCGTCTTCAACTGCCATACGACGCCGTTGAGTGAATTCTCCAGCAGCTGGTGCCGATCGCTGCCCAGGCCGGTGCGGACAGCGTCCATCGCGCTCGAACCAGCGAGCCCGGCAGCCGTCGCCGACTGTTCGGTGAAATAGTTGAGGCGGTGGTAGTAGGCGATCCGGCCGCTCTCGTCTCGCGCCACCGGAATCGCCTTGTCGATCCGCTCGGCAGGAATTTTCCCGTCGCGAATCATCTCTTGATAGGCGTCGGCCTCCGCAGTGATCCGGGCGACCTCATCAGGGCTGAGGAACCCCTCGTAGACGACGAAGCCGTTCTCTTCGTAGAAGGCTTTTTCTTTTGCTGTCACTTCACCGGAGAAGTGGTAACGCCCAGGCATGATGACTCCGTAGTTGCTTGCTGTCTCAGAGAATCACGAGCGGTCGCAGTCGCAGACGCATCTGAACCCGATCTCGAAGTGCCGGTCGAGGGCCAGATCACGCCCGCGGAAGGCGACGGACACCTGCTCCGGGAGGGAGGTCCACGTACCTCCCTTGATGACGGCGTAGGAGCGCTGGTCGTAGATCACGTCGAGGGCGTCCCGGCCGGCGTCGAGCGGGCTGAACGGCGGGCCGTCCGACGAGGTGGCGGTCCACTCCCACACGTTGCCCGACATGTCGCGGACGCCGTACGGGCTCTCGCTGCCCGCGATCCCCCGGGGGACGGTGGTGAGCGCGGGCGAGGAGTCCAGGACCTCCAGGAGATGCTCCCGCCAGGCCTCGACGCCCGCCCAGCCGGGCTCGGCCCGGAACGACGAGGCATGCGTGCGGGTGGGGTCGAAGGTGTCGCCCCAGGGATACGCGCGGCCGTCGGGGCCCTGGGCCGCCGCTTGCCATTCGGTCTCGTTCGGCAGCCGTTTGCCGTGGGCCCTCGCGTAGGCGTAGGCGTCGAACCAGTCGACGCCGGTCGCCGGATGGCCGGGACCGCTGGACCTGTCCAGCAGCGTGTTCCTCAGGTGGATCTTGTCGGGCTGCTCGGCGGGGTGGCAGTACGTGTGACCGGTGGCCGCGGCGCTGATCGCGAAGGCGTCGTACTCGGCGTTGCTGACGGGCAACACATCGATCATGAAGTCCCCGCAGGCGCGCTCCTCCTGGGGATCGTCCCAGTCGAACACCAGCGAGTCCCGGTCGAAGGCCCGGGGCGGTCCGCCCAGGACGAAACCGGCGGGCACGCGCACCATGCCGTCGTGGACGTGAGTGCCGGCGCGCTCCGCGTCCTGGGGCGCCGCCGCCGGATACGCGTTCAGGTCGTAGCCGTCGGGGAAGATCTCGTCTTCCAGCTTGGCCAGGGAATCGGGGTCCGCGGTGCCGGCTATGGCGGAAATGGCGCGCAGCGCCACGGCGTGGCCGATCCCGACGGGCTTTCCCGCCTCATGGCTGAGGCGGCGACTCGCCCGGCCGACGATGAGGAAGAGCTCGGGCAGCGCCTCGGTGAGCCGGAGGCGCCCGGCGAGATGCAGTGCGTCAAAGGCGACGAAGTCTTCATAATCATGCGTCAGCCAGGTCACCGCGTCGCGAACGTCCGCATGGTTCGGAGCGCGCAGAACGAGAGAGTTCATCAAGGACTGTCGAACCCATGGCATTTCATGCATAGCAGCCGCAGCGGCAATATTGCTGATGTCCTGCTCGGGTGCCTTACGTACGGCGGAGGTCAGTTCGGTGAGCCCGGATGCGATACGGACACTGTCCCCTGCGGCACCGGCCTTCGACAACTCCGCCAGGGTGGAAATCCATTCAGTCAATTCATCCCCCAAAATGGAATCGGGCACACAGGCAGCGCCTGTGTGCCCGATGCGAGTTCCGGTACTACCACTTGTTGCCAAGGGCCAGGACCGGGCGGTTCTTGCGGGCCTCGCGGGCCGCCTTCCACTGAGCGGAGTACTGCATCTGAATCACCTCCCCTTCGCTTCTGTAACACCCCGGAACTGTAGGTCTCGCATTTCGATCCGCGCAAGTGTGATGCACGGCACGTTTCGCCTTCAAATCATTGACGGTTTAACCGCAGGCCCGCTTCGTCAGCCTTTGCGATTATTCCCGGTGGACACACAGTGACAGGAGTAAGTACGGAATCAAGAAATCCGATTCTCGCGAGAACTCTTTCCGGCCAACTATGGGCGAGTGGACTGATTCTTTGCGGTCCGGCCGTTGACCGGGGCGCCGGTATCGGGCGCCGGTGAGGCGGGGACCGGAACCCGACTCCCCTGGTCACGCGTCCTGGGGAGCGAGACCGAGCGGACGGAAAGACGTGGGAGACATGGTGGAGCAGGCAGACCCCGGCGTGGCGGCGGCGCGTCGCACGGCCCCCGGCGCGGGGGCGGGCCGGCGCGGGCTCTGGGGCGTCGGTCGGCGCGGGTCCTCGGGGGCGGGCCGGCGCGGGTATGTGGTTGCCGGGTTCGCCGTCGTCGTGGCCGGGGTGCCGGCGTTCCATCGCGCGGTGCCCAACTCGCCCGGACGGATGGGGAGTCTGCTGGAGTCCTTCCTGCCCTGGGTCGCGGTCGCCGTGGTCGTGTTGCTGGGCATCGCCCTGTGGCGGCGGTCCACCGTCGCCCTGGTGGCCCTGCTTCTGCCGGCCGGGGTCTGGGTGTATCTCTTCGGAGGGCTGCTCCTGCCCGCCTCGGACGCCGGTGAGCGGGAGCTCGTCGTCGTGCAGCACAACGTGAGCGACGAGAACACCGATCCGGCGGTGGCCGCCCGTGCGCTGGTCGAGGCCGGGCCCGACCTGATCGCACTGGAGGAGTTGGTGGTCCCGCACCTGCCGGCGTACGAGAAGGCTCTCGCGCCGGACTATCCGCATCACGTCGTCCGGGGCACCGTCGGCCTCTGGTCCAAGTACCCGCTCAGCGGTGAGCGGTTGGTGGACATCAAGCCCCCGAGCATCCCGGCGGGCTGGAGCCGTGGCGTGCGCGCCGTGGTGCACTCGCCGCACGGGGACGTCGCCGCGTACGTCGCCCATCTGCCCTCCGTCCGCGTCGGGGCGGGCGGCCTCGCCTCCGCCCTGCGCGACGAGAGCGCCGAGCTGCTGGGGCGGGCCATCGCCGCCGAGCCGGTCGATACGGTGATTCTGCTCGGGGATCTCAACGGGGCCGTGGAGGACCGGGGGCTGGCGCCTCTCACCTCACGCCTGAACGTGGCCGAGCGCGGCTTCGCCTTCAGCTTCCCCGCCGCCTTCCCGCTGGCCCGGATCGACCAGGTGATGGCCCGGTCCGCCACGGTCGGCCATATCCGCACCCTGCCCGCCACCGGCAGCGACCACCTGCCCGTCGCCGCCCGCGTCGCCCTGGAGTGACCCCCGGAGCGCGTCCGCAGCAGTAGCGATAGCCGTAGCCCGACAAGCAGCAACCAGCAGTAGGCGACAGCTCACCCGTACGAGTGCGCCGGCCTCAGTACCATCACCGTCCATGATTGCTTTGGTCGTCACCATCGCCCTGGCGTTCGTCGGGTACGTCACGGCCTACCTGAACGGGCTGCGGCTTGCCCAGCGCCACGAACGGCTCGCGCGCGTCAACCGGCAACTCAGTGACTTCTACGGGCCGTTGTTCGCCATCACCGAGGCCAACAGCCGCGCCTTCGCAGCGTTCGCCGAGCGCAACGTCCGCCCCGACGGGCGTTTCCCCTTCGACCACGAGGATCCACCCACCGAGGAGGAACTCGCCGAGTGGCGGCTGTGGATCACGACCGTCTTCCTGCCGAACATCCGGGCCATGCGCGACCTCGTGGTGACCCACGCGGACCTGCTGCGCGAATCCGAGATGCCGCCGATCCTGCTCAAGTTGTGCGCACACGTGTCCGGTTACGAGATCACGACTGCCCGGTGGGCGCAGGAGCGGTACGACCAGCACCTGTCCGTCGTGCCGTTCCCGAGTCAGGAACTCGCCGCCTACGCGCGGGAGGGGTTCACCGTGCTGAAGAAGGAACAGGCCCGGCTGCTCGGCCAGCGGCGCGCCGGCTGAGACACCCCCGGACACCACCGCACACCGCCCCCTTCCGACCGCCCCTGCACACCTCCTGCACGCTTTCATCACAATTCCGCTTCGCTTCCCTCATGCCCCTGATGAAGCTCCCGGTGCGCTGCGAGCATCGGCTGCTCCACCGCACAGAGTTCGGCCTTGGGGGCACCACATGCAGACGAGGAATCAGTCACGGCGGCCGGGTCACGGGCTCCTCCGGATACGGATACCGGTGGGAGCGGCCGCGCTCGCGCTCGCCCTGGTGGGGTGCGGAGGCGGCGACGGCGGTACGGACGACCGGGCCGGGAAGGACACCGCCGAGGTCGCCGCGTCCGTCAGTCCGTCGCCCTCCGTCGAACGGGCCCTGGCGCTCATGGACGACGCCGAGCAGAGCGCGGAGGCGGGGAAGAGCCTGGAGGTGGACGTCCTCGACAACGACTCGGTCACCCTGGAGAGCGGGGAGGCGGCGGCCCTGCTCGACGCCTACGAACCGGCGGAGCTGACCCTGAGCATCGACACCGCGCCCGGCCACGGAACCGCCACCGTGTCCGGGGCCTCGGTCACGTACACGGCCACCGACGGGTACGCCGGTGGTGACGCGTTCACGTACCGGGTTCTCCTCAAGGGCACCGAGGTCCCCGCCGCGACCGCCGTCGTCCGCATCACCGTCACCGCGCCCACTCCCGAACCGAGTCCCACCCCGACACCCACCCCGAAACCCGTGCCGAAGGCGACGACTCCGGCGCCCGTGTACTACAAGAACTGCGACGCCGTGCGCGCCGCCGGGGCCGCCCCCGTCGAGAAGGGCGATCCCGGCTACGCGCCCCATCTGGACCGCGACGGCGACGGCGTGGGATGCGAGCCCTGGAGCGGGTCCTCGTCGTCCTCCGGCGGAAACAGCGGCGGCGGCAGCAGTACGAGCGGTGGGGGCGGCGGCAGTACCTACTACGCGAACTGCACCGCCGTGCGCAACGCGGGCGCCGCGCCCATCCGGGCCGGGGAGCCCGGCTACGGGCGGCACCTGGACCGCGACGGGGACGGCGTCGCCTGCGAGTGAGCGGCCCGCTGCCGGAGCCGGTGTTGGGCGGCAGCCCAGGCCGTGTCTCCTGGATCGTCATGCTCGTCATCAGGGAGGGCGCATCGCCAACCTTGCCGAAGCCGGCGCCCCGGGCGAGCCTCCATGGCGGGGAGCTTCAAGGACGGAGAACTGACAGATGGCCGAACCGGGCGTTCCTTACTGGACTATCCGGCACCTGGAGTCCGGGGAGTCTGTTCCTGGACAGACGTTCACCGTGTTCATCGCCGAGGGCGACAGCGGGGAAGCCCGGTACTTCGATCTGCAGCGCATGATCGAGGAGCCTGGACAACAGGAGATCGATCTCGAACTGGACAGCTACTGCATCGTGTCGGAGGGGGACGGCGTTGACTATGGCGGCCTCGAAGAGGCAACCCTGCTTCCAGGCCGGCTCATCCTCCAGTTCCGGAGCGAGTCGGCGGAAGAGTTGGAACTGCCCTCCAGGGTCATAACTCTGGGGATCGCCCCAGGCATTGACATCGATGAACTCCGGACAGGTCTGAAGAGGGTCCTCACCTACGGGGCCCCCTCAAAGGTCCCTGTCATCAGCCTCACGTGACCTGAAGAGCGGCCGGGACCGTGATGAATACGCGCGGTCCGCCTGCCGCTCGACGCCTGCGTGCAGGGGACCAGTGTCGCGGCGACGACCACGGTAAGTGCGCCTGCGCCCCATCCAGACCCTTGCACGGGGCCACGGCCGGGGTTCAGGCCAAGAAGGCCGCCATCTCCGCGTACACCGCCGACGTGTTGTCCAGGTGGGCGTCGTGGCCCGCCCCCGGGATGACGCCGATCCGCGTCGCCGGGTGCCGGGCCCTCATCCGGGCCGCCTCGTCCGGCTTCATCGCACCGTTCTCTCCCCGTACCACCAGCACCGGACAACGCACCCGGTCCCAGTCGTCCCAGTAGTGACGATGCGCGTTCTCCTGGACGGTGGCCACCATCACGTCCCGGTCGACACGGGGGTGCAGACCGCCGGGGCCCGGCGCGAGACCGGCCGCCCAGGCGCGGCCCGCCGGTCCGCCGCCGAAGAACGCCTCGGCCGCCTCAGCGTCCGCGAACGGCACCGGCCAGGAGTCGAGCCAGGTCCCGATCTGCCCCGGAAGCTCCGGGCTCGGCCCCGCCGGGCCCGCCTCGATCAGGACCAGCGCACGGCACACCTCCGGTTGGGCCGCCGCCGTCAGCAGAGCGGTGAGGCCGCCCATCGACTGGCCGACCAGCACGGTGTCCTGCCCTGCCAGACCGAACCGGCGCGCGACGGCCAGAACATCGCGGACGTGCGCCGCCCGCGTCACGTCCCCCGGGCGGCGGGTGCTCGCTCCGCTACCCCGGGCATCGAAGGCGATCACGCGGTGCGTGGAACGGAACCGGGCCGCCAGCGCATCCCACTCGCCGCAGTGACCGGCCAGCCCGTGCAGCAGAAGCAGGGGCGGGCCGCTGCCACCCCGGTCGGTGCAGAAGAGGCGTACGGGCCCCTCGAAGCCGTCCTCGCTCACCACCGTGACCGTGCCTGCTCCCACCCTGAACCCCGTCCCTCGTGCCACCCGGCCACCCGGCCGCCCGGCCGCCCGTCCCACCCGACGGCCCTAGCGCCCCGAACGTTAGCCTCGGGTGGAAGCGGACCACAGGTGGACCAACGGCTCGAGGAAGCGATGGTGGCGGCGATGGCGAAGGTCTGGGCGACGGCAGTGGCGGCGGGTGGGCTCGTCGGGGGTTACGGCGTGGCGCGGTGGACCGAGAAGCGGCCGCTCGGCGGTGTCGCGCTCGCCGCCGCCGGGTCCGTCGCCGCGTACGGGTGGAACCGTCAGGCCGGGCCGCGCGCCGCCGCCGGGCTGACCGTCGCCTATGTCGCCGCCTTCGCCGGATCACACCCGCTCGCCAAGAAGGTCGGCGCCTGGCCCGCCGTGTTCGCCGTCGCGGGTGGCGTAGCCGCCGCGTCCTGGGCCGTCACCCGCCGCGCGTAGGGCTCCTCGCCCGAAGCACCGAGCCGGCCGGGCGGCCGGGCGGCCGGCCGGCCGGAAAGAATTCCGCCCCCCGTTGAACTCCGGCCGCCCCGGGCCCGTACTACTGGGCAACTCCCCGCGTAGGCCGGGTGCGTACCCGTACGACAGGACGGGCACGCACCCGGAGCGGAGCCCGGGGGCCCCGCCGGTCAGCCCGTCAGCGCGTGCGACACCGTGTAGATCGCCAGGCCCGCCAGCGCCCCGACCACCGTGCCGTTGATCCGGATGAACTGGAGGTCGCGGCCGATGTGCGCCTCGATCTTCTTCGAGGTCTGGTCCGCGTCCCAGCTCGCGACCGTCTCGCTGATCAGCGAGGTGATCTCCGCGCGGTACGTCGTCACCACATACACCGCCGCGTCCTCCAGCCAGCCGTCCAGCTTGCCCTGGAGCCGTGCGTCACTCGCCAGCTTCGCGCCCAGCGACATCAGCGACGCGCGGGCCCGCAGCCGCAGTTCGCTCCGCTCGTCCTCCGCCGCCGAGAGGATCATCGTGCGCACGGAGGTCCAGGCCGAGGCGATGACGTCCTGGACCTCACCGCGGCCCAGGATCTCCGACTTCAGCCGCTCGACGCGGGCCCGGGTGTCGGCGTCGCTCTGGAGGTCGGCCGCGAAGTCGTTCAGGAAGGTGTCGATGGAGCCGCGCGCCGGGTGCTCCGGCATGTCCCGCATCTCCGTGACGAACCGCAGCAGCTCCTTGTAGACCCGCTCCCCCACCCGCTTGTCCACGAACCGCGGGGTCCAGCCGGGGGCCCCGCCCTGCACCGCGTCCATCACCGAGTCGCCGTGCTCCACCAGCCAGTCGTGCGCCCGTACGCAGACGAGGTCGACGACCTTGCGGTGACCGCCGTCGGTGACGACCTTCTCCAGCATCTTGCCGAGACTCGGGCCGACCTCCGCCGCATTCGCCCGCCGGGTGATCGCCTCGCCGACCACCGCCTGCACATCGGAATCCCGAAGGACCGTCAGCGCGCCCCGCAGCGCCGTCGCCAGCTCGGCGGTGACCCGGTCCGCGTGGGCCGGCTCCGCGAGCCACACACCGAGCCGGCGACCGACCCCCAGAGCGTGAATTCGGTCACGAATGACGTCTCCGGAGAGAAAGTTCTCGCCAACGAAGGAACCGAGGGACTGTCCCAGCTGATCCTTCTTGTTGGGGATAATGGCCGTGTGCGGAATGGGCAGGCCGAGCGGGCGGCGGAAGAGCGCCGTCACGGCGAACCAGTCCGCGAGAGCGCCCACCATGCCCGCCTCGGCAGCCGCCGCAACGTAGCCCGGCCAGCCCCCCACGCCTGAGTTCTTCGCCCAGGTGGCCAGGACGTAGACCAGCGCGACGAGCAGAAGGAGGCCGGTGGCAGTGAGTTTCATGCGCCGTACGCCGCGCTGCTTCTCCTCGTCCGCCGCGGTGTACGCGAACGAGGCCAACGGGCCCCTGGCGCGCGGCGGCCCGGATCCCTCGGGATTCCGCCCGGGGCCCTGCCCCTGCCCCGCCCCCTGTGCCTGCTCCGCCTCGGGGCCGGGCTCCAGCTCCGCCGCCCGCCCCGAGGACCCCGCGCTCTCCAGCGGCGCGGACCGCTCCGGTCGATCCGATCGCTCCGACTTCTGCACCGCGTCCCCGTCCTGCTCCTGCTCGCCGGATCCGGTCCGTTCCATCCGCTCCACCCGTCCGCCTACGCCTCGCCCCCGTGACGTAGGCATTGTCCCTACCTCCCCTACTCCCGGGCCGCACGTCGAGTTCCCGACGGCCTGTCGCATCATGGGACCAGCACGATCATCACAAGGAGAATCACCGCACATGCCCAGGCGCCAGGGGTATGCCCTGCTCATCGCCCTAGTGGCGGGCACCGCCGCACTCGCCGCCGCCGTCGCCTTCGGTACGACGCTGATCTCCGGCCCCCGGTCGACGCCGCCCGCGCCCGCCGAGACCCAGGCGGCGGCCCGTAACCCGGTCGCCCCCGCCACCTCGGGCGGCACCTGGGTCGCCACCTGGACCGCCGCGCCCGTCCGCGCCGAACCGGGCACCGAGGACGGACTCCCCGGGCGCACCATCCGTAACGTCGTGCACACCAGCATCGGCGGGAACGCCGCCCGCATCACCCTGTCGAACCTCTTCGGCACCGCCCCCCTGGTCATCGACCAGGCCACCGTCAACACCCGGCCGGTGACCTTCAAGGGCGCCGCCACCGTCACCGTCGCCGCCGGCGGACGGGTCGTCAGCGACCCGGTCGTGGTGCCCGTGGCCCCCGACTCCGACCTCGAGGTCAGCTTCCGCACCCCGCAGGCGGGCGGGCCGGTCACCTACCACCCCTACACCCACCAGACGTCGTTCCTGATCGACGACCGCGGCACCTGGAGCACCACCCACTGGCGCTATCTGACCGCCGTGGACGTCCGCAGCGAGAGGGCGCTCGGCGCGGTCGTCGCCCTCGGGGACTCCCTGACCGCCGGCAGCGGCTCCACCACCGACGCCAACGCCCGCTGGACCGACGTCCTCGCCGACCGGCTGGGCGGGCGGTACGGAGTCGCCAACGCCGGTATCGCGGGCAACCGGATCGTGGGCATCGGCCGCGGCGCCGGGGGCCAGGCGGGCGCCGACCGGCTCGACCGCGACGCCCTGTCGGTCGCCGGGGCCCGGACCCTCGTCGTGGCGCTCGGCATCAACGACGTACAGCAGTCCCCCCAGGAGACCGACCCCCAGCGCATCGTGGACAGCCTGCGCGCCCTCACCGACCGGGCGCACGCCCGCGGACTCACGGTCGTCGGCGCGACCCTGACGCCGTTCGGCGGCTTCGCCACCTGGACGCCCGAGCGCGACGCCGCACGCCAGGTGGTCAACCAGCAGATCCGGGCGGGCACGGTCTTCGACGCGTACGTGGATTTCGACGCGGCGGTACGCGACCCCGCCGCGCCGAACCGGATCCTCGCCTCGTACGACTCCGGCGACCACCTGCACCTCAACGACGACGGATACCGCGCGCTGGGCGACCGGGTGGACCTGAAGTCCCTGGACCGGGCCCGCGCACCCCGGTCCGACGCGCTGTGAGGCGCTGAGGAGGCGCTGAGCAGGCTCTACGGCCGTTGAGGGGGGCTCTGCGGGCCGCTGTGAGGGGGCTCTGAGAGGCGATTCCCCGTTTCTCAGAGTTCCTTGCGGGTGCCGCCGTCCGGGCCCTCCAGCTCGCGCCGGCGGCGCGCCTCCACCTCCGCCTGTTCCGCTTCCTTCAGCCGGCGGCGCTCCGCCTTGGTCCGCTTGCGCTCCACCCCGACGCCGCCCATCAGGGCGAAGCCGGTGACCCGCACGTGCGGGGCGTCCGGGGCGGGCTCGCCCTCCTCGTTGGAGCCCTCGCCGAAGCCGCCCATGATGCCGATGCCCCTGACCTCGAGGTTCAGCTCCGGCGGCGCGGTCACATGCAGACCGCCCATGATCGTGAAGCAGCGGATGACGATCTCGCGGTCCTCGAAGTTCGCCTCGCGCAGATCGATCTCGCCGCCGCCCCACATCGCGAACGCGGTGAACTTCCGGGCCACCGTCCAGCGGCCCTTCCGGTTGAATCCGCCCCAGAAGGCGAACGCCCCCTTCGAGGTGGCGTTGCCGCCGATCCGCGCGGGCCAGTTCGCCGCGGAACCCCGCAGCGGGACGGGGGCGGAGGAACCCACCGGGGCCACTGCCGAACCGGGTGCCGGAAGGTCCTGGACCAACGGTTCCAACTCGCCGTGCGTGCGGGCCTTGTAGGCCGTTTCGAGGCGCTGGTCGAACTCGTCCATCTCCAGGCGGCCCTCGGCCACGGCCTCGCGCAGCAGTTCCGCGATCCGCTCACGCTCGGCATCGGAGGCGCGCATTTCCGGACGTTCACTTGTCATACCGCGCAGCCTATTGAACGCACCCGTTCCCGGCACAGACATGCAGGCCCACGACCTGCGCGCGCCGCCCCGGGAAAGCCCCCGTCACCGCCCGGACTCGTACATCCTGGCGATCACGGCCTCGATGTCCGGCTCCCGCACCGACAGGTCGACCAGCGGGTACTCCGCGGCGATCCGCGCCACCAGCGGGGCCGCCGACGCGGCGGCGGGGAACGCCAGCCACTGGCGCGGGCCCTCCACCTTGACCGCCCGCAGGGTCGGCTCCCCGCCCGCGCCCTGCGGCTTCAGGACGATCGGAGGGAGCTCGCTCTCCAGGTCCACCACGAGCATGCGTTCGCTCTCCCCCACCTCGTGGAGGCCGGCCAGCGAACCGTCGTACATCAGACGGCCGTGGTCGATCACCATCACCCGGCTGCACAGCTGCTCGATGTCGGTGAGGTCGTGCGTCGTCAGGAGGACCGTCGTCCCGCGCTCGGCGTTCAGGTCCTTCAGGAACTGCCGCACCCTGGCCTTGGAGATCACGTCGAGACCGATCGTCGGCTCGTCCAGGTAGAGCACCTCCGGATCGTGCAGCAGCGCCGCCGCGATGTCGCCGCGCATCCGCTGCCCCAGCGAGAGCTGCCGTACGGGGACGTCCAACAGCTCGCCCAGATCGAGGAGTTCGACACAGCGGTCGAGGTTCTCCCGATAACGCCGGTCGGGGATGCGGTACATGCGGTGCATCAGCCGGTACGAGTCGCGCAGCGGCAGGTCCCACCAGAGGGTCGTCCGCTGGCCGAACACCACGCCGATGCGGTGTGCCAGGCGCATGCGTTCGCGGGAGGGGTCGATGCCCGCGACGCGCAGCCGGCCGCCGCTCGGGGTGAGGATGCCCGTCAGCATCTTGATCGTGGTCGACTTGCCGGCCCCGTTCGGGCCGATGTAGCCGACCATCTCGCCGCGGGCCACCCGGAAGCTGATCCCGTCCACCGCCCGCACCTCGCGGCGTTCGCGGCGCAGCAGTCCGGTGCGGCGGCGGACCTGGAAGACCTTCTCGACGCCGTCGAGGCTGATGAAGCCGCCGTCACCCGCGGCGGCACCCGGAACCTCCGCACCCGTGCCCACAGCCGTACCCGTGCTCGTACCCGTACCGTCGCCCATGTCCGTGCCCTCCTCCGTGATCGATCCCGCTCAACTGCCCGTGCTCCGGTACGCCCGCAGCCCCGCCCGCCACGCGAGGCCCGCCAGCGCCCAGCAGCCCACCGCCACCACCGGCGGCAGGAAGGCCACCCACTGCGGCAGATCGACCGGGTACTCCCGGTCGAGCACGTACAGCGCGGGCAGCCAGCTGACGAAGGCCAGCGGCACCACGAACGTCACCCCGCGCACCAGGTCCTTCGCGAAGATCGTCGGCGGGTACTGGAGCAGCGTCGTCCCGCCGTACGTGAAGGAGCTCTGCACCTCCGAGGCGTCCTGGGCGACGAACTGGAACGCCGCCCCGCCCACGAAGACCGCCCCGAAGATCGCCGCACCGCTCACCACCATCAGAGGCAGCATCAGCACCTTCAGCGGCGTCCACGCGATGTCCAGGGTGATGAGCGCGTACCCGAGGACCAGCAGCCCCTGGGTGATCCGCCCGAGCCGGCGCAGCGCGAACCGGTCCGCCGCCACCTGCGCCAGCACCGGCACCGGCCGCACCAGCAGCGTGTCCAGGGTCCCGTCCCGCACCCGCCGCCCCAGCCGGTCCATCGACCCGAGCAGCAGATCGCTGAGCCCGAACGCGGTCGCCGAGACCCCGTACAGCAGGGCGACCTCCGGGAGCGTGTAGCCGCCCAGCGCGTCGACGTGCGTGAACATCAGCATGATCGTGACGAAGTCGAAGGTCGTCACGGCGAGGTTCCCGAACGTCGTCATGACGAACGAGGCCCGGTACGCCATCGTCGAGCGCACCCACATCGCGACGATCAGCCCGTACGCGCGCACGCCCTCCAGCAGCCGGGGCCGCTCCTCGTAAGCGAAGCCTCCCGGTTCCCGCTCCGCCTCCCGCACCAGCACCGGGTCAGCCACCCTGCACCACCACCCTCCTCGTCGCCACGCCCTGGAGCAGCCGCCCCGCCAGCAGCAGGGCCACCGCCCAGCCGCCCTGGAACGCGTACGCCTCCACCAGCCCCCACCCCGTGTGCTTGCCGAGGAACACATCGGCCGGGATCTGGAGCAGCGAGGACCAGGGGAGCATCCGGGCCACCTCGCCCAGCAGCCCCGGGAAGAGGTTCAGCGGCAGCAGCATCCCGGAGAAGAACAGCCCCATCAGCCAGGCGATCTGCATCGCGCCCGCCCCGTCGAGCAGCCAGAACGCCGACAGCGCGACCAGGAAGCGCACGGCGAAACTGACGATCACACCGAGGGTCACCGAGACCAGGAACGCCACCCATGTCCACGCGGAGCCGGGGAGCGCCAGGTCGAAGGCGAGCGCCCCCAGGAACATCGGTGCGACACCGCGCCCCAGCAGATGGAACGCCGCCCGGCCCAGGTCCCCCGCCAGCCACCACAGCTGGAGGTCGGCGGGGCGGTAGAGGTCGACGGCGATGTCCCCCGTACGGATCCGCTCCATCAGCTCGTCCTCGAAGCCGCCGCCCATCATGGCGCAGGCCATCAACAGGGCCTGGCCGAGCCAGACGTAGGTCAGCGCCTGGGCGGTGTCGTAGCCGCCGAGCTGCGGACGTTCGTCCCACAGGGCGATGTAGGTGTACGCGAGGATGAAGCCGAAGACCGTGTTGGTGAACACGCCCGCGGCCGTGGCCGTCCGATACGTGGCGTAGCGCCGGAACGCACCCCCCGCCACCACCGCATAGAGCCGCACGCCGTCCCTCTCCCCCGCCGCCCACCGGCTCTCGACACCAAAGCGCACGACAGTAGTGCACGCGCGACAGCCGCCGCGACCGTATTTCGGGACGACCGGAGGAGGGAACGACTCGGGGAGAACCGCAGGTTTTCCGGCGAAACGGGCACTATGGGAGAACTGACCACGCCCGAGGAGCCCCACGGACATGAGCGACGAGTCACAGCACTGGGCCCCCCGCGATCCCTCGGACGCGGTGGCCGCACCCGGGAGCGACCGGGGAAAGCCCCCCGGGACGGACGGCAGGACCGGGAAGAACGGGAAGAAGCGGCGCACCGAGCGACCCCCGCGCACCGGCTGGCGGCGTGCCGTCCCCACCTGGCGGATGGTCCTCGGCACCGTGCTGGGCCTCGCCCTCCTCCTCATCGGCGGGTTCGTCGCCGGATACCACTTCGTCGACATCCCGGCCGCCAACGCCGCGGCCACCGCCCAGTCCAACGTCTACCTCTACAACGACGGCAGCGTCATCGCCCGTGACGGCGAGGTGAACCGGGAGAAGGTCAAGCTCTCCCAGGTCCCCGCCACCGTCCAGCACGCGGTACTGGCCGCCGAGGACCGGGACTTCTACTCCGACCGCGCCGTGGACGTGAAGGCGATGGTCCGGGCCGGCTGGAACACCGTGACCGGCAAGGGCAAGCAGGGCGGCTCGACGATCACCCAGCAGTACGTGAAGAACTACTACCTCGGCCAGGAGCGGACCGTCCTGCGCAAGGCCAAGGAGTTCTTCATCGCGGTCAAGCTCAACCGCGAGGAGACCAAGGACCAGATCTTCGCGGGCTACCTCAACACCAGCTACTTCGGACGCAACGCGTACGGCATCCAGGCCGCCGCCCAGGCGTACTACAGCAAGAACGTCGAGGACCTCAGCACCGCCGAGGGCGCCTACCTCGCCTCCCTCCTCAACGCCCCCAGCGCCTACGACGTCGTCGCCCACCCCGACAACGCACCCGCGGCCCAGCACCGCTGGAACTACGTCCTGGACGGCATGGTCAAGGAGGACTGGCTCGACGCGGGCGAACGGGCCCGGACCCGGTTCCCCACGCCCGGCGAGGCCAGACCGTCGACCGGGCTCTCGGGGCAGCGCGGCTACATCGTGCAGGCGGTCGAGGACTATCTGAACCGGCGCGGCATCCTCGACGAGAAGACCCTCGCCACCGGCGGCTACCGCATCACCACCACCCTCGACAAGGCCAAGCAGGACGCCTTCGTCAAGGCCGTCGACACCCATGTGATGTCCAAGACCAGCGCCGAGCGCAAGGCCGACCGCAACGTCCGCGTCGGCGGCGCCTCGATCGTCCCCGACACCGGCGCGGTCGTCGCCCTGTACGGCGGCATCGACTACACCAAGCAGTACGTCAGCAACGCGACCCGCCGCGACTACCAGGTCGGCTCCGTCTTCAAGCCGTTCGTCCTCACCTCCGCCCTCGTCAACGACTCCACCACCCAGGACGGCCGGCCCATCACGCCCAACACCGTCTACGACGGCACCAACAAGCGCACGGTCGTCGGCACACAGGGCTCCACCGACTACGCGCCCGCCAACGAGGACGACGTCGACTACGGCTCCATCACCGTGCGCACCGCCACCGACCGGTCCGTCAACTCCGTCTACGCGCAGATGGCCCAGGACGTCGGCCCCGGAAAGGTCCGGGACACCGCGGTCGCCCTCGGCATCCCCACCGACACCCCCGACCTCACCGCCTCCCCCTCCATCGCTCTCGGCCCCGCCAACGCCAGCGTCCTGGACATGACCGAGGCGTACGCCACCCTCGCCGACCACGGCCGGCACGGCCGTCACGTCCTCGTCGACAAGGTCACCAAGGACGGCACGGAGGTCAAGCTGCCCGCGCGCACGACCGACCGGGCCGTCAGCCGCGAGGCCGCCGACACCACCACCGCCGTGCTGCGCAGCGTCGTGGAGGGCGGTACCGGCACGGCGGCCCAGGCGGTGGGCCGCCCGGCCGTGGGCAAGACCGGCACCGCGGAGGAGGACCGGGCCGCCTGGTTCGCCGGGTACACCCCGGACCTCGCGACCGTCGTCGCCGTGATGGGCCAGAACCCGGACACCGGCGCCCAGACCCCGCTGTACGGAGCCCTCGGCCTGCCCCGCGTCAACGGCGGCGGCGCCCCGGCCGAGACCTGGGCCGCCTATACGGAAGCGGCGCTGCGCTCCTCCCCGGCCGTGGAGTTCGACCTGGAGACGGTTCCGGGCTCCGACGAGGAGGACGAGCCCCAGCTCGACGAGGACCCCGAGGAGGACCCCGACGGAGACACGGACCCGTCCTCCTCGTCGGAACCCGCCACCACCCCCTCCGGCACCACGCCGAGCAACCCGTCCGGCAACACCCCGCCGACGCCCGGCACGGACACCGGCGGAACGGGCGGGGACGACGGCGCCACCGGAGGCAGCGCCTCCGGCGGCACGACCGCCGGCAGCGGCGGCCCGGGAGAGACGGGGAACACCGGAGGCGGCGGTACCGGCGGGGACGGGAACAACGGGGGCGGCAACGGGGGCAACGGCGGCTTCATCGAGGGCGCTCGCGGTCCGGTCTTCCCGGACGGCCGGCCCGTGTGACCGGCGAGCCGGCCGAGGCCGGCTCGCCGGGGGTCCGTCCTCCGTCAGTGCCCGGAGGTCGCCTTCAGGCCGACCACGGCCACCAGCAGCAGACAGACGAAGAAGATCCGGGCGGCGGTCACCGGCTCGTTCAGCACGACCATGCCCAGGATCGCCGCACCGGCCGCGCCGATACCGACCCACACGCCGTACGCCGTACCGATCGGCAGCGTCTTCGCCGCATGCGACAGCAGCACCATGCTCGCCACGATCCCGAGGCCCGTGAACACGCTCGGCCACAGCCGGGTGAACCCCTCGGTGTACTTCATCCCGATCGACCAGCCCACTTCGAGCAGACCGGCAACGATCAACAGAACCCACGCCATGACTGGCACCTCCGACGACGACCACGCGAACAGAACGGGTGCGTCGTCTTTGCCAACCCGGTACGGCGCGTCTCGTCGGGGTGGTTCCACCGTAGCAAAAAACGGGGAAAGGGCCTGGTGACACCGGTCACCAGACCCTCGGGGCCCCCAGGGCCCTGCGTCCGGGCCCTGCCTCCGGGCCCTGCGTCGGGGCCCTACAGATACAGCCCGGTCGAGTCGACCGAACCCTCGAACCGGTCGGCGGCCACCGCATGCAGATCGCGCTCCCGCATCAGGACGTACGCCACGCCCCGCACCTCGACCTCGGCACGGTCCTCGGGGTCGTACAGCACCCGGTCACCGGGCTCCACCGTCCGCACGTTCTGCCCGACCGCGACGACGACGGCCCAGGCGAGACGCCGCCCCACCGCGGCCGTCGCCGGGATCAGGATGCCGCCGCCGGAGCGCCGCTCGCCCTCGGACGCGTCGTTCCGCACCAGCACCCGGTCGTGCAGCATCCGGATGGGCAGCTTGTCGTCCTGGGGGTTCTCGCTCACGCCCGCAACCTACCCGCCGCGCCCCGGGCCGTACGCCGCCGGGTTCGGATCACGCGCGGCGGCGGCGCTTGGACACCGTGAGCAGCCCCACCACACCGACCACCAGCAGCGCCGCGGGAATCACCCGCTCCAGCCGCGGCGAGCCGTCCTCCGCGACGAACTGCGCCTTCACATCCGACACCGATCGGTTCACCGCGACGAAGGCACGGCCGGCCGTCCGGTCCACGGACTGGGCCACCTTCGCCTTGGTGTCTCCGATGATCGTCTTCGGGTGTACCCGCACCCCGATCTCGTCGAGCACCACAGCGAGCTGCTCGCGCCTGCTGATGATGTCCGCCTCGATCTGCGCAGGGGTCCTGGCATCCGACACTGCGCCGCCTCCGTGGTCGTCGTCCGGTAAACCTTCATCGACAGTCTGTCAGCTCGAACCTCCGCACACCCGGCGGCACCCCTATTACCCTCGGTCCCGTCCGACCCGTGCACCACCCGAGGAGAACCACATGAGCGAGCGACTGAAGCCCGGCGACACCGCTCCCGCCTTCACCCTTCCCGACGCCGACGGCAACGAGGTGTCGCTCGCGGACCACAAGGGCCGCAAGGTCATCGTGTACTTCTACCCGGCCGCTCTTACCCCCGGATGCACCAAGCAGGCCTGCGACTTCACGGACAACCTCGACCTCCTCGCGGGCGCCGGGTACGACGTCATCGGCGTCTCCCCCGACAAGCCGGAGAAGCTCGCGAAGTTCCGCGACACGGAGAACCTCAAGGTCACCCTGGTGGGCGACCCGGCCAAGGAAACTTTGGAGGCGTACGGCGCCTTCGGCGAGAAGAAGCTCTACGGCAAAGTGGTGACGGGCGTGATCCGTTCGACCCTCGTCGTCGACGAGGACGGCAAGATCGAGCACGCGTTCTACAACGTGAAGGCGACCGGCCACGTGGCGAAGATCATCAGGGATCTGGGCATCTGACACCCGCCCGCCCCACACGATCTCGACACGCTCCCCGGGGGGAACGTGTCGAGATCAAGTGAGGGAGATCGTGTGAGGGAGATCGCATCGACCCCCGAAGTCGGTTTGCGGCCGCCATGACCGCGCAGAAGCCTTTCCTGGAACACCCTTCGAGGAAAGGACCCGGCCATGGCGGCCCCCGACCCCCACCAGGCGGCCGACCCCGCAGCGGTCAAACGTCACCCCGCGCTCTTCCGGGCCGTCCGGAAGCGGCGCAATCCGCGGCTGCGCCGGACGGACATCACCGTCACGGACGACGCCGCGGTCAAGCGGGCCGTGAAAGCGGCCTCGCTGGGCAACGCCATGGAGTGGTTCGACTTCGGCATCTACTCCTACCTGGCCGTGACGATCGGGCATGTGTTCTTCCCGTCCGGGAACGAATCCACCCAGCTCCTCTCCTCGTTCGCGACCTTCGCGGTCGCGTTCCTCGTACGGCCGCTCGGCGGCATGTTCTTCGGCCCGATGGGCGACAAGGTCGGCCGCAAGAAGGTCCTCGCGCTGACGATGATCCTGATGGCGGTCGGAACGTTCGCGATCGGCCTGATCCCCTCCCACGACACGATCGGCGTCTGGGCCGCGATCCTGCTGATCTTCTTCCGGATGCTCCAGGGCTTCTCCACGGGCGGTGAGTACGGCGGCGCCTCGACGTTCATCGCCGAGTACGCCCCCGACAAACGGCGCGGCTTCTTCGGCAGCTTCCTGGAGTTCGGCACGCTGGCCGGCTACGTCGGCGCGGCGGGCCTCGTCACGGCCCTGTACGCCCTCCTGAACGACGCCCAGATGGAAGCCTGGGGGTGGAGGATCCCGTTCCTCGTCGCGGGCCCGCTGGGCCTGGTCGGCCTGTACCTGCGACTGCGCCTGGACGAGACGCCGGCCTTCCAGAAGCTGGAGGGCGGCACGGCGCACGCGAGCGAGGCGGCGGACGGCGTCGAGTCCACGGCCAAGGGCGACCTGGCGAAGATCTTCCGGCAGTACTGGCCGACGCTGATCCTCTGCATCTGCCTGGTCGGCGCCTACAACATCACCGACTACATGCTGCTGTCGTACATGCCGACGTACCTCTCCGACGAGCTCGGCTACAGCGAGACCCACGGTCTGCTGATCCTGCTGGCGGTGATGGTGTTCCTGATGGCGATCATCAGCCAGGTCGGCAAGCTCTCCGACCGCTTCGGGCGCAAGCCGCTGCTGATGACCGGGATGCTCGGGTTCCTCTTCCTCTCCCTCCCCGCGTTCCTCCTCATCCGGGTGGACGGCATCTTCCCGATCACGGCCGGCATGCTGCTGCTGGGCCTCTCCCTGGTCTGCATGCTCGGCACGATGTCCGCGGCGCTGCCGGCCCTGTTCCCGACGAACGTCCGCTACGGGTCCCTGTCGGTCGGCTACAACCTCTCCGCGTCGATCTTCGGCGGCACGACCCCGCTGGTGATCACCGCCCTGATCAGCTGGACCGGCTCCAACCTGATGCCCGCCTACTACGCGATGGCGGCGGCCCTGGTCGGGGTGATCGCGGTCGCCTGCATGAAGGAGACCGCCCAACAGCCGCTGATCGGCTCCCCGCCGTCGGTCGAGACGGACGAGGAGGCGGCGGAACTGGTCCACGCGCAGGCGCCGGAACCGAAGTTCTGAGCCGTCAAACCCGCTCACCACCTCGGCCGCCTGCCCGGTACGATGGCAGGCGGCTAGCGGCGGTGGTGCAACTGGCGACACAGCAGACTTAGGATCTGTGGCCCGTGAAACGGCTTGAGGGTTCGAATCCCTTCCGCCGCACCAAGAACGGCCTGCGGATCGAAGCACTGATGCGCAGGCCGTTTTTTCGTCTCCCGTTACCCCGCCAACTCCCGCACCACCGGCACCAAGGCCCGGAACGCCTCCCCCCGGTGGCTGATCGCGTTCTTCTCCGCCGGCGTCAGCTCCGCGCAGGTGCGGGTCTCGCCCTCCGGCTGGAGGATCGGGTCGTAGCCGAAGCCGTTGGCGCCCGACGGGGTGTGGCGCAGGGTGCCGTTCAGGCGGCCCTCGACCACGCGTTCGGTGCCGTCGGGCAGGGCCAGGGCCGCGGCGCAGGCGAAGTACGCCCCGCGGTGTTCGTCGGCGATGTCGCCGAGCTGGGCCAGGAGCAGACGCAGGTTGGCCTGGTCGTCGCCGTGGGCGCCGGACCAGCGGGCCGAGAAGATGCCGGGGGCGCCGCCGAGGACGTCCACGCAGAGGCCGGAGTCGTCGGCGATCGCCGGGAGGCCGGTGGCGCGGGCCAGGGCGTGGGCCTTGAGGAGCGCGTTCTCGGCGAAGGTGACGCCGGTTTCCCTGACGTCGGGGATGTCGGGGTACGCGTCCGCGCCGACGAGGTCGAGGTCGAGTCCCGCGTCGGCGAGGATGGCGTGGAGTTCGGTGATTTTCCCGGCGTTGCGGGTGGCGAGGATCAGGCGCTTCATGGGGCGATTATCGCCGCAGGCGCGGGGCGGGCCGGTCGCACCCCGGACCGGCCCGGCCGCCCGTGGTCCTACGGCGTGCAGACCTTGCCGATCTCCGTCGCCGCGTCCGTCACCGGGGTGATGTCG
Organism: Streptomyces sp. NPDC020884; assembly: GCF_044333935.1. NCBI lineage: Bacteria > Bacillati > Actinomycetota > Actinomycetes > Kitasatosporales > Streptomycetaceae > Streptomyces > Streptomyces sp. NPDC020884. The sequence goes on from NZ_JBIRRY010000001.1 coordinate 1,386,019, forward strand.
GGGGTGGCGTCGCCGCCCTCGATGGACTTGCGGACGCTGGTGACGCCCGCCTGGAGGTCGTCGACGGCCTTGGAGAGGTCGGCGTTGTCCGTGGTGTCGTCGAGCTTCTTCAGCTCGCGGTCGATCTCGTCCAGGGACTCGGAGGCCTGGGTGACGTCCTCGGAGGCGTTGGAGACGGCCTTCTGGAGGTTGCCGACGCTGGTGGCGATGGCATCGGCGGTACGGACGCAGTCGAGCGCCTTGTCGAGGCCGGCGCAGCCCACGGCCGTGGTCAGCGTCAGCAGGGTGGCGGCGGTGGCGAGTGCGAGGCGTTGGTGGCGGCGCGAAGCCATGGTGCGGTCCCTCCCCGGGGGTCGATACGTGGACGGACGCACGGTTCGACCCGTGCGCCCGTATCCGTAACGACGCTCTGTGGTGCGTATTTGGTTGCTTCTTTACCCGCGAAGGGTGGGTCGCTACGCGTCCTGGGTGCGGGCGAGTGCGTCGCGCTGGAGCGCGGCGAGGTCGACGCAGCCGGCGGTGGCGAGGTCGAGGAGCGCGCCGAGTTCCTTGCGGTCGAAGGGCGCGCCCTCGGCGGTGCCCTGGACCTCGACGAAGCGGCCGTCGCCGGTGCAGACGACGTTCATGTCGGTCTCGGCGCGGACGTCCTCCTCGTAGCAGAGGTCCAGGAGCGGGGTGCCGTCGACGATGCCGACGCTGATCGCGGCGACGGTGTCGGTGAGCGGCTTGCGGCCGGCCTTGACGATCTTCTTGCCCTGAGCCCAGGTGACGGCGTCGGCGAGGGCGACGTAGGCGCCGGTGATGGCGGCCGTACGGGTGCCTCCGTCGGCCTGGAGGACGTCGCAGTCCAGGACGATGGTGTTCTCGCCGAGGGCCTTGTAGTCGATGACGGCGCGCAGCGAACGGCCGATCAGGCGGCTGATCTCGTGGGTGCGTCCGCCGATCTTGCCGCGGACGGCTTCGCGGTCGCCGCGGGTGTTGGTGGAGCGGGGCAGCATGGAGTACTCGGCGGTGACCCAGCCCTCGCCGCTGCCCTTGCGCCAGCGCGGGACGCCTTCGGTGACGGAGGCGGTGCAGAAGACCTTGGTGTCGCCGAAGGAGATGAGGACTGAGCCCTCGGCGTGCTTGCTCCAGCCGCGTTCGATGGTGACGGGGCGGAGCTGTTCGGGGGTGCGGCCGTCGATGCGAGACATGGGCCCGACTTTATCCGCTGGGCGGGGGTGGCTCCGTTCGGGTGCGGTGGCGGCCGCCGTGGACCGCGTGCGCGGGGGCGTCGGGGCATGACGCGGCCCCGCCCACCGGTGGAGGACGGGGCCCGCGGGGTCCGGCGTGGGGTCAGCCGGTCACATCATGTCTTCGATGTCGGCGGCGATGGGGTCCGCGTCGGTGCCGATGACGACCTGGATCGCGGTGCCCATCTTGACGACGCCGTGGGCGCCGGCGGCCTTGAGGGCGGCTTCGTCGACCTTGCTGGGGTCGTGGACCTCGGTGCGGAGGCGGGTGATGCAGCCTTCGATCTCGTCGATGTTCTCGATGCCGCCGAGCCCGGCGACGATCTTCTCAGCCTTGGTGGCCATGTCCTTCTCCCTGGTTTCACGCGCAGACGGCCGCCCGCTGCGGGTCCGTTTCGTCACGGTAACGCACGGTTGGCCCAACTTCGCGGGCGGGTAACCGGACGATCCCGAAGGATGACGATCACCGGCGCCCTGCCTTCGGGACGGACCCCGGACCGTGACGCAACTGGTCTACACCAGTATGCGACGCCCGCCAAACGTGATGTGTTCCGGGAGGACGCCCATGAGTTCGAGCGCCGCTGCGGTACCGCAGCGAAAATGGTGGAACGGACCGGTCCAGGGCCTTCAGAAGGTCGGGCGGAGCCTTCAGCTCCCGGTGGCCGTCCTCCCCGCGGCGGGCCTGCTCGTCAGCCTCGGCAACCTGTTCTCCTCCTATCTGCACGGCGCGTTCTGGGACAAGACCTCCGCGGTCCTGCTCAACGGCGGCACCGCGATCCTCAACGGCGAGCTGGGCCTGCCGCTGCTGTTCTGCATCGGTGTGGCCATCGGCTTCGCGAAGAAGGCGGACGGCTCGACCGCACTGGCGGCCGTCGTCGGCTTCCTGGTCTACCGGGGGGTGCTGACCGCCTTCCCCATGGACGGCACCGTGACCGACGAGCTGCCCGCCGGCGAGCCGCAGAACCCCGGAGTGCTGGGCGGCATCCTGATCGGACTGCTGACCGCCGTCGTCTGGCAGCGCTACCACCGCACCAAGCTGGTGGACTGGCTCGGCTTCTTCAACGGCCGCCGCCTGGTCCCGATCCTGATGGCGTTCCTCTGCGTCATCCTGGGCGTGCTGTTCGGGCTGCTGTGGCAGCCGGTGGGTGACGGACTGACCTGGTTCTCCAAGCAGCTGATCGACCTCGGCTCGTGGGGCGCGGCGATCTTCGGCTTCGCGAACCGGCTGCTGATCCCGGTCGGCATGCACCAGTTCCTGAACACGTTCTTCTGGTTCCAGGCGGGCGAGTTCACGGGAGCCGACGGCGCGACCGTCCAGGGCGACATCACCCGGTTCTTCGCCGGGGACCCGTCGGCCGGCCAGTTCACCTCGGGCTTCTTCCCGATCATGATGTTCGGTCTGCCCGCCGCGGCCCTGGCCATCACCCACACCGCACGGCCCGAGCGCCGCAAGGAGGTGGGCGGCCTGATGTTCTCGGTGGCGCTGACCTCGTTCATCACCGGGGTGACCGAGCCGATCGAGTTCTCGTTCATGTTCGTCGCACCGCTGCTGTACGGCGTGCACGCGGTGCTCACGGGGGCCTCGATGGGCATCACCTGGCTGCTGGGGGTGCACGCCGGGTTCACGTTCTCCGCCGGGTTGATCGACTACGTCGTCAACTGGCATCTGGATACGAAACCCTGGCTGATCCTCCCGATCGGCGCATGCTTCGCGGTCGTCTACTACGTGATCTTCCGCTTCGCGATCACCAAGTTCGACCTCAAGACACCGGGGCGCGAACCGGAGGAGATCGAGAAGGAGATGGAGAACGACCTCACGAAGTAGCGAGGACCAGCAGGACAGCGGGGTCGCGGACCCTGCCGCACCAGGCCCGCACAAGGCCCTCGGACCATCCGGTCCGGGGGCCTTCGCCATGTCACCGAACGTGCCGGATCTGCTACTGCGAATCAAGAGGGGAATTGAAGGTTCCTTATCTAACCCTCACCGTGCTAAAACTGGTCTACACCACTGAGTGGTCCAGACCACGGCTGTCTGCCGCCGTCTGTCGAGTCGCCGCCTCCCCGCATCAATGACCCGGGCGGCACCGTGCCCCATGGAGGATGTTGATGACCACGGCTGAGACCGCACCCGCGGCCGAGAAGAAGAAGGGCGCAGGCGTGATGGCCGTCATGCAGCGCATCGGCCGCAGCCTCATGCTGCCGGTCGCCGTGCTGCCGGCCGCCGCCCTCCTGGTCCGCCTCGGCAACGACGACATGCTGGGCCGCGAATCGTTCCCGACCTTCATCACGAAGCTCGCCGGCTACATGGCCGCGGGCGGTGGCGCCATCCTCGACAACATGGCGCTGCTGTTCGCCGTCGGTATCGCCATCGGCTTCGCGAAGAAGTCGGACGGCTCGACCGCCCTGGCCGCCGTCACCGGCTACCTCGTCTTCCAGAAGGTGCTGGCCACCTTCACGGACGGCAACCTGCCCCAGGTCGCCACCGTGGTCGACAACAAGATCGTGATGGTCGACGCCCCCGTCAACGCCGGTGTTCTCGGCGGTGTCGTGATGGGCATAGTCGTGGCCCTGCTCTACCAGAAGTTCTACCGGACGAAGCTGCCCGACTGGGCCGGCTTCTTCAGCGGCCGCCGCCTGGTCCCGATCCTCTCCGCCTTCGCGGGTCTGGTCATCGGTATCGTCTTCGGTCTGATCTGGCCGGTGCTCGGCGCCGGTCTGCACAACTTCGGTGAGTGGCTCGTCGGCTCCGGCGCGGTCGGCGCGGGCATCTTCGGTGTCGCCAACCGTGCGCTGATCCCGGTCGGCATGCACCACCTGCTGAACTCCTTCCCGTGGTTCCAGGCCGGCGAGTACGACGGCGCCCACGGTGACATCGCCCGCTTCCTGGCCGGTGACCCGAACGCCGGACAGTTCATGACCGGCTTCTTCCCGATCATGATGTTCGCCCTCCCGGCGGCCTGCCTCGCGATCGTCCACTGCGCCCGCCCCGAGCGCCGCAAGGTCGTCGGCGGCATGATGTTCTCCCTCGCGCTCACCTCGTTCGTCACCGGGGTGACCGAGCCGATCGAGTTCACGTTCATGTTCATCGCCCCGGTGCTGTACGCGATCCACGCGGTGCTGACCGGTGTGTCGATGGCCCTGACCTGGGCGCTCGGCATGAAGGACGGCTTCGGCTTCTCGGCCGGTCTGGTCGACTTCCTGCTGAACCTGGGCATCGCGTCGAAGCCCTGGCTGCTGGTCCTGGTCGGCCTCTGCTTCGCGGTGGTCTACTACGTGGTCTTCCGCTTCGCGATCATCAAGTTCAACCTCCCGACCCCGGGCCGGGAGTCGGACGAGGAGCTCGCCGAGCTGCAGAAGGCCGAGGCGAAGTAGCCTCCGCGCCACGCAGCACGGCACGCACGACGCACCACGCCGGAGCCCCCGCCGCCCGAAGATGTCTTTCGGGCGACGGGGGCTCCGGCGTACGCAGCACATCTCGTCCCGGGAGTCCCACGGAGCGGGTCGCGGCGGGGCGGGTCACGGCGGGGCGACCGGCTCTCAGATCTCGTACACCGCGCCCGGAGCCGCCAGTTCCACCGGGCCCGGATAGACCGCACGGGCGTCGGCGGCGTTGCGGTCGGCGTCGGTCCACGGCGGGATGTGGGTGAGGACGAGCCGGCGCACGCCGGCGCGGGCCGCCGCCTCGCCGGCCTCCCGGCCGTTGAGGTGCAGGTCGGGGATGTCCTCCTTGCCGTCGACGAACGACGCCTCGCAGAGGAACAGGTCCGCGTCCCGCGCGAGGTCCTCCAGCGCGTCGCAGGCCCCCGTGTCGCCGGAGTAGACGAGCGCGGAGCCGCCGTGCTCGACCCGGATGCCGAAGGTGTCCACGGGGTGGCAGAGCTTCTCCGTACGGACCGAGAAGGGGCCGATCTCGAAGGACCCCGCCTTGAGGGTGTGGAAGTCGAAGACCTCGCTCATCGCCCGTTCGGAGGGGGTGTCGCCGTGCGCGGCGGTCAGCCGCTGTTCGGTGCCCTCGGGGCCGTAGACCGGGACGGGGACGGGGCGGGCGCCGTCGTGGCGGTAGTAGCGCACGACGAAGTACGCGCACATGTCGATGCAGTGGTCGGCGTGCAGATGGCTGAGAAAGATCGCGTCGAGGTCGTAGAGACCGACGTGGCGCTGCAGCTCGCCGAGGGCGCCGTTGCCCATGTCGAGGAGCAGCCGGAAGCCGTCGGCCTCTACGAGGTAGCTCGAGCATGCCGAACCCGTGGACGGGAACGAGCCGGAGCAGCCGACGACGGTGAGCTTCATGGAGCGTGAACCTCCGAGACGTGGGAACGGGGAGGGTTCGTGCGTATCCCGCGGGAGCTCTTCAGGGTTCCCGCGAGATGGGTTTTGCGGTTTGTCGAGCGTAAGGCGCGAAACTCCACGTCGCTCCTCCGCTGCCCTCCGTTGTGGGGGAACTCACCTGCTCTGTCACCGGTTCGATGGAAGCGCGCCCACCGGTACGGTCGGTGGATGAACACGTTCTGGTGGGTGGCGCTGGTCGCCGTGGTTCTGCTCGCGCTCGTCGCCACGGTGGTGGACGGGCGGGGGCGCTCGGACCGGGGCCCCCGTTCGCGACGGCCCCGGCAGCCGGAACGGAGGGCCGGCACCCGGCCGCCGGGCAGGCCGTCGGGCCCGGAGGGGCGCGGGGACGGGCGTACGCCGCGGGCGGGCGAGGTCTGGTGGGCCGATGTGCCGTACGAGGACGGGCCCGGGTCGAAGGACCGGCCGTGTCTGGTCATCTCGGTACGGGGCCGGGGCCGGGGACGCACGGCGCTGGTCGCCAAGATCACCAGCAAGCATCACGAGGAGCGGCCCGGGGTGATCGCGCTGCCCTCCGGGACCGTCGGCGACCGGCAGGGGCGGCGGAGCTTCCTGGAGACGGACGAGCTGCGGGAGGTGCGGCTGGTGGGGTTCCGGCGGCGGGTGGGGGCGGTGGAGCCGGAGCTCTGGGAGCGGGTGCGGGGGTTGGGGGCCGGGTGAGGGCGGGGCCCTGGTTTCGGGGCGCTGCCCCGGGCCCCGCTCCTCAACCGCCGGAGGGGCTGGAAAGACGTCCTCGAACGCCGGACGGGCTGAATGGTGCGCCCGGACGGGGCTGGGGCTATGCCCAGAGCTGGCCCTGGAGGGTTTCGATGGCCTCTTCTGTCGTTGCGGCCGTGTAGACGCCGGTCGACAGGTACTTCCAGCCGCCGTCCGCGACGACGAAGACGATGTCGGCGCTCTCCCCCGCCTTGACCGCCTTCTTGCCCACGCCGATCGCCGCGTGGAGCGCGGCGCCCGTGGAGACGCCGGCGAAGATGCCCTCCTGCTGGAGCAGTTCGCGGGTGCGGGTGACCGCGTCGGCGGAGCCCACGGAGAAGCGGGTGGTGAGGACCGAGGCGTCGTAGAGCTCGGGGACGAAGCCCTCGTCGAGGTTGCGCAGCCCGTAGACCAGGTCGTCGTAGCGCGGTTCGGCGGCGACGATCCGGATGCCGGGGCGGTTCTCGCGGAGGTAGCGGCCGACGCCCATGAGGGTGCCGGTGGTGCCGAGGCCCGCGACGAAGTGCGTGATGGACGGGAGGTCGGTGAGAATCTCCGGTCCGGTGGTGGCGTAGTGGGCGCCGGCGTTGTCCGGGTTGCCGTACTGGTAGAGCATCACCCAGTCCGGGTGCTCGGCCGCCAGCTCCTTCGCGACGCGTACGGCGGTGTTGGAGCCGCCCGCGGCCGGGGAGGAGATGATCTCGGCGCCCCACATGGCGAGCAGGTCGCGCCGTTCCCGGGAGGTGTTCTCCGGCATGACGCACACGATGCGGTAGCCCTTGAGCCTGGCCGCCATGGCGAGCGAGATGCCGGTGTTGCCGCTGGTGGGTTCCAGGATGGTGCAGCCGGGTGTCAGCCGGCCGTCCTTCTCGGCCTGTTCGACCATGTGGAGCGCCGGGCGGTCCTTGATCGAGCCGGTGGGGTTGCGGTCCTCCAGCTTGGCCCAGACGCGGACGTCCTCGGACGGGGACAGCCGCGGGAGGCGGACGAGGGGAGTGTTCCCCACGGCCGCCAGCGGGGAGTCGTACCGCATCAGCGCATGCCGCCGGCGACGGCCGGGAGGATCGTGACGTTGTCGCCGTCGCTGAGCTTGGTGCTGATGCCGTCGAGGAAGCGGACGTCCTCGTCGTTGAGGTAGACGTTCACGAAGCGGCGGAGCTGTTCGCCGTTCGCACCGTCGACGATGCGCTCCCGGATGCCGGTGTGGCGGGTCTCCAGGTCGGCGAAGAGGTCGGCGAGGGTGTCCCCGTTGCCCTCGACGGCCTTCGCGCCGTCGGTGTAGGTGCGGAGGATGGTCGGGATGCGGACCTCGATGGCCATGGCGTGGGCTCCTGTCGAAAGCGTGGAGGAGGTGGCGTGGGGGCGCGCGTTTCTGCCCCCGCGCAGGGGGTGGTGCCGGGTGGTGGGCGCGCGGACCGCGGCTCAGGCCGGGCGGCTCACGGGCAGGCTCGGTCGGGACAGATCGCGCTGGCGAGCCTGCACAGGTCGACGTGCAGCCGCGCGACGAGCAGCGCGCCCGGCGTCTTGTCGCTCACGTCATGGGGAACCATGCGGGCATCGTATCGATTCCCCGTCCGGAAACCCGAGTGTGATCCCACATGATGGATGGAGAGCGACCACTATGTGGACGCGCGGCGGTGGAGGGAGTCCTGCGGGAGGTAGACGACGGTCGGTGCGCCGGTCTTCGGGTGGGTGCTGACCTCGGCGGCCACCCCGTACACCTCGGCGAGCAGCTCGGCCGTGAGGACCTCCTCCGGGGTGCCGGAGGCGACGACGCGGCCGGCCTGGAGGACGTAGAGGCGGTCGCAGTAGTACGCGGCGAGGTTGAGGTCGTGCAGGGCGAGGAGGTTGGTGGTGCCGAGGTCGCGGACGAGGGAGAGGATCTCCAGCTGGTAGCGGATGTCCAGGTGGTTGGTCGGCTCGTCCAGGACGACGAGGGAGGGCTGCTGGACCAGGGCGCGGGCGACCAGGGCGCGCTGGCGTTCGCCGCCGGAGAGCGAGGCGAAGGTGCGGGGTCCGAGTGCGGCGACGCCGACCCGGGCGAGGGCCTCGGCGACCAGGGCGGCGTCGGCGGCGCTGTCCGCCTCCCAGAACCGCTTGTGCGGGGCGCGGCCCATCGCGACGACCTGGCCGACGGTGAGCTCGAAGCCTGCCTGGCCGTCCTGCGGGACGGTGGCGATCCGCTGGGCGCGGGCCTTCACAGGGAGGGCGGCGAGGTCGTCGCCGTCGAGGAGGACGCGGCCGTGGGTGGGGCGCAGGGTGCCGTAGACGCAGCGCAGGAGGGTGGTCTTGCCGCTGCCGTTGGGGCCGACGAGGCCGACGGTCTCGCCGTCGGCGGCGATGAGGTCGACCGCGTCGACGAGGTGGCGGCCCTCGCCGGTGCCGTACGAGAGTCCCTCGGTGCGCAGGGTGGTCACGGGCAGGCTCCCTCGGGAGTGCGTACGGTCGTCATGCGGGCGCTCCCTCGGGCCTGCGGCGGAGCATCCAGAGGAAGAACGGGCCGCCGGTCAGCGCGGTGAGTACGCCGACCGGGATGTCCTGCGGGGCGGCGAGCGTCCGGGCGGCCAGGTCGGCGAGGACCAGGAACACCGCCCCGCCGAGCGCGACCACCGGGAGGAGCGCCCGGTGCGAGGCGCCGACCGCCATCCGGGCCATGTGCGGGACCATCAGCCCGACGAAGCCGATCGCCCCGCTGTACGCGACGAGCACCCCGGTCATGAGGGAGGCGAGGACGAAGACGGCGGCCCGGAAGCGGGCGGTGTCCAGGCCGAGGACGGTCGCGCCCTCCTCCCCCACCAGGAGCAGGTCGAGCGGGCGGGCCAGGGTGAGCAGGACGGCGGTCCCCGCGACGAGGGTGATCGCGGGGAGCGCGAGCATGTCCCAGCGGGCCGCGCCGAGGCCACCGAGGGTCCAGTAGAGGACTTCCTGGAGGTGGTCGGCGCGGGCGGAGGTGACCAGGATCAGGCTGGTGAGCGCGGAGAGGACGTAGGAGACGGCGACGCCGGCGAGGACGAGCCGGTTGGTGGTGAGGCCGCCCCCGCCGCGGGCCAGGGCGTAGACCAGCAGCAGGGAGAGCAGCGCGCCGGCGAAGGCGGCGGCGGGGATCGTGACGGTGGTGGCGAGGGTGGCGCCGATGCCGAGGACGATCACGAGGACCGCGCCGGTGGAGGCCCCGGAGGAGACGCCGAGAAGGAACGGGTCGGCGAGCTGGTTGCGTACGAGGGCCTGGAGGACGGTGCCGATGACGGCGAGTCCGGCGCCGACGACGATGCCGAGCAGGACCCGGGGCAGCCGGACGTCCAGGACGATCGTGCGGAACGGTCCGGCCTCCGCCCGCCCGGTCAGGATGTCGAGGACCTGGCCGGGCGGGATGCGGACGGAGCCGAGGGCGAGGGCGGCGAGCACGGCGGCGGCCAGGAGCGCGGCGAGGGCGCCGAGCACCAGGGTGTAGCCGAGCGGCCGCCGCGGTGCGGAGGCGCGGCAGGTCACGAGGGGGAGGCCGCCGGGTGGAGCTGGGCCGCGAGCTTGTCGACGGCGGCGGGGACGCGGACGCCGAGGACCGCGTCGGAGAGCGGCATGACGGCGAAGCGCCGGTTCTTGACGGCGGGGACGTCGGCGAGGGCCGGGTCGGTCAGGAGGCGCTTCTTCTTCTGTTCGACGGTGGTGGAGCCGTAGTCGTAGATCACGATGACCTCGGGCCTGCGGTCGACGACGTTCTCCCAGGAGGCGTCGCCGAAGGGCTTGTCGAGGTCGGCGAAGACGTTGCTGCCGCCGGCCCGCTCGATCAGCTCGTTGCCGATGCCCTCGCCGCCCGCGGTGAAGGCGGTCTTGTCGCCGCTGTCGTAGACGAAGACGGAGACGGGCTTGATGTCGGCGAGCTTCTTGGCGGTGGCGGCGTTGTCGGCCTTGGCCTGCTTGATCCACGCTTCGGCGCGGTCGGGGACGCCGAAGGTGCGGCCGACCTCGCGGATCTCCTGGTAGAGGGTGTCCATGGGCCGGTCGCCCTTGGTGCAGCTCTCGGTGTTGAGGCGGGTCTCGACGCCGGCCTTCTCGAACGCCTCGCGGCCCCGGCCGTCGCCGGCGGTGAAGGCGCTGCCGTATCCGCCGTAGACGAAGTCGGGGTTGGCGGCGAGGACCTGTTCGTAGGAGGGGTACTCCTTGGCGAGGACCGGGACGGACGCGTAGTCCTCTCCGTATTTCGGCAGGACCTGGTCGTCGAGGTAGGCGGTGCCGACGAGGGACTTCGTCAGGCCCAGTTCCAGCATGATCTCGGTGACGTGCTGGTTCATGGTGACGACGCGCTTCGGCGGGGCCTGGTACGTCGTGGTGACGCCGCAGTTCTTGACGGTGTACGGGAAGCCGTCGCTCCGGCCGGCCGCCTCGTCCCCGGCGGCGGTGTCGCCGTCCGGGGAGGAGCAGGCGGTGAGGGCGAGCGGGAGCAGCACGGCGGCGGCTATGAGCGCGGGGGTGCGCCGGGGCATGGCGGGGCCTCTCCGGGGGATTTCCGCGTCCCCTGGTCGATGCGAGAAGGCGGCGGGCCAGTTCCTGGCTTCCGGGCCGCCCTCCGGTGCGGGGTCGTCCGCTGGGGAGTCGTCCGCGTGGGAGGGGGCCCGGTCACAGTGGCGGGACCGTGCCGGATTCGCACCGGCTTCCTGGTTCCTGCTGCCTTGTGGTCGGGTCTGGGGTGCAGTGTGCCAGACCCGGGCGGCGGCCCCGCGAGGCACCCGGGCGGTCAGTACGCCTCGACGACCTGCACGTCTTCCTCGGTGATCTCGCCATCCACGATGCGGTACGAGCGGAACTGGAAGGGGCCCGAGCCGTCGGTGTCGGCGGTGGAGACGAGAACGTAGTGGGCGCCGGGTTCGCCCGCGTACGAGACGTCGGTGCGGGAGGGGTAGGCCTCGGTCGCCGTGTGCGAGTGGTAGACGATCACGGGCTCCTCGTCGCGGTCGTCCATCTCGCGGTAGAGCTTGAGGAGGTCGGCGGAGTCGAACTCGTAGAACGTGGGCGAGCGGGCGGCGTTGAGCATCGGGACGAAGCGCTCGGGGCGCCCCGTCCCGGCCGGGCCCGCGACCACTCCGCACGCCTCGTCGGGGTGGTCGGCGCGGGAGTGGGCGACGATCTGGTCGTAGAGCGTCTGGGTGATGGTCAGCATGGCGCCAGGATAAGACCGCGGGCCCCCGCGTACCGGTGGGTGGTACGCGGGGGCCCGCATGCTGGACACGGTCGGCCGTTGGGGCGGCCGGGGGCGGTCCGGGAGAGGGGCGGTCGTGGGGCCCGCCCCCGGGGTCAGCGGTTGCCGGAGGAGGCCTTCTCCGGGGTGCGCGCCTGGAGCACCCGGTAGGAGACGAAGAGGATGAGCGCCCACAGCGGTGCGCAGTAGAGCGAGATCCTGGCGTCCTTGTCGATCGCCATCATCACGATGACCATGCCGATGAACAGGAGCGCGAACCAGCTCGTGTAGGGGGCGCCGGGCGCCTTGAACGAGGACTGCGGCAGCATGCCCTGGTCGGCGAGCCGGCGGTAGCGGATCTGGCTGATCAGGATCATGATCCAGGCCCACATGCCGGAGATGGTCGCGAAGGAGACGACGTAGTTGAACGCCTCGCCCGGCCACTGGTAGTTGATCCACACGCCGACGAGCATCAGGGCGGCGGAGAACGTGGTGCCCACCAGCGGCAGGCCGTTCTTCGTCAGCTTGGTGAAGGCCCGGGGGCCCTGGCCGTTGAGCGCGAGGTCGCGGAGCATGCGGCCGGTGGAGTACATGCCGGAGTTGCAGGAGGAGAGCGCCGCGGTGAGGACGACGAAGTTGACGATGGCCGCGCCGACGCCGAGCCCCATCTCCTCGAAGGCCTTCACGAACGGCGAGACGCCGGGCTTGAAGGTGGACCACGGCACGACCGAGAGGATCATGATCAGCGCGCCGACATAGAAGACGGCGATGCGCCACGGCACGGTGTTGATCGCCTTGGGCAGCACGGTCTTGGGGTCCTTGGACTCCCCGGCGGTGACGCCGACGAGTTCCACGGCGAGGAAGGCGAACATGACGATCTGGAGCGTCATGAGCGTGCCGGTGATGCCGTTCGGGAAGAAGCCGCCGTCGTTCCAGAGGTTGGAGACGGTCGCGGTGTCTCCGGCGTCGGAGAAGCCGAGGGTGAGAACGCCCGCGCAGATCAGGATCATGCCGATGATGGCGGTGACCTTGACCATCGAGAACCAGAACTCCAGCTCACCGAAGAGCTTCACGGAGATCAGGTTCGCACCGTACAGAATGATGGTGAACACCAGAGCGGACAGCCACTGCGGAATGTTCCACCAGTACGTCATATAGGTGGCCGCGGCCGTGACTTCGGTGATTCCGGTGACGACCCAGAAGAGCCAGTACGTCCAGCCGGTCACGAATCCGAAGAACGGGCCGAGGAATTCCCGGGCGTACTCCGCGAAGGAGCCGGAGACCGGGCGGTACATGAGGAGTTCGCCCAGGGCCCGCATGATGAAGAAGATGACCAGGCCCGCGATGGCGTAGGCCAGGATGAGGCTGGGTCCGGCCCGGTCGATGGCTTTGCCCGCACCGAGGAAGAGCCCGGTGCCGATCGCTCCGCCGATGGCGATCATCTGAATCTGACGAGCTCCCAGACCGCGCTGGTATCCCTCGCCACCGGTCCCGGCGTCCCCGGCGTCGCCGCCGGGCCGACCCTTGTCGACCTGTCCCTCGTCGACCTGCGCCGATGTCATGTTGGTGCGCCTTTCTCCACGCCGATCCGCGCCGTGCAGGCTGCGGATCAGGTCCTGATCCCCCCGGATATGGATGGAGTGCGACCGGCGTTCGGCCGGTGTGTAGCGCCCCCAGGAACAGGGGTGGCGTCCCCGGGCGGTCGTGAAGATTTATCACGGCCGTCACGGGACACCGTGGGACATTCTGTGGTGCACACCACAGCAAAAAGCGGACAAGGGACTCCGTACGCCACGAATGCCACCTATCACTTGGTGGGATCGTTATACGGATCTGAGCGTCCGTTGAGCGAACGGAACGGCCCCTTCGGCGCCGCGCGGGAAGGGCCCGGATTTACGGCATCAGCGTCTCGACGAGCGTTTCCTGGAGCGCGCCGAGCCAGAGGTAGGCCATCACCATGGGCTTGCGCGGGTCGGTGTCGGGGAGCCGGTAGAGGGAGCCCTCCTCGCCCTGGTCCTCGTCGGCGACGTCCAGCCGGGTGCCGATGGTCAGGCGCAGGTCGTTGAGGGTGCCGAGCCAGTTGCGGCACTCGTCGCCGGTGAGGGTGAGCACGGCGCCGCCGCTGTCGGGCGAGAGCGCGTCCAGGGTGCGGACGACGGCGAGGGCGTCCTCGCGCTTGCGGGAGCGCAGGTCCATCTCGGTGAAGCGGCGGAACTCGGCGGACAGCTCCCGCAGCTCCTCCTGAGGCTTTCCGCCCTCCGCGGGCAGGTCGGGGCCGCCGTAGGCGTCGGGGAAGAGCCGGGCGAGCGCCGGGTCGGAGGGCGGCTTGCTGGGGCCCTCGGCGAAGAGGGCGGCGAGCGGGTCCTCTCCTTCGGCCGGCTGGTCGCCCGGACCGATCAGTTCGAGCATCTGGACGACGAGGGAGCGCAGGATGGAGATCTCGACCTCGTCGAGCGCGACGGCCGCGCCGCCGCCTGGGGTGGCCTCGAAATGGCCGGCCATGGATTCTCCGATGGTGGGTCGTGCGGGGCAGGGGGACGGGCGAGGTCCCGGAGGCGGCGGGGGCGCGTCCGGGCGGGGCAGGGCCTAGTTGCGGTCCTGGGTGAGGGTGGCCCACAGCCCGTAACCGTGCATGGCCTGGACGTCGCGCTCCATCTCCTCGCGGCTCCCGCTGGAGACGATGGCGCGGCCCTTCTGGTGCACGTCCAGCATGAGCTTGTGGGCCTTGTCCTTCGGATAGCCGAAGTAGGCCTGGAAGACGTAGGTCACGTAGCTCATGAGGTTGACCGGGTCATTGTGGACGAGCGTCACCCACGGGACGTCCGGCTCGGGGACCGCGAAGGTCTCCTCGGCCGGATCAGGACGTTCGATCTCTACGGGGGTAGCAACGCTCACCCGTCCCATGCTGCCACCCGGGCGGGCCCGGCGCATAAACGGACCCCACATCTCGTCACTTTGACGAATAGGGGGTAGCATCCCAGCCATGAACTCAGCGGACCTCGGGCGACGGGTCGGCGTTCCGTCGACCGCGCTCTTCACCGACCAGTACGAGCTGACCATGGTGCAGGCGGCCCTCAAGGCCGGCACCGCCGACCGGCACTCGGTCTTCGAGGCGTTCACCCGCCGGCTGCCCGAGGGGCGGCGCTACGGAGTCGTCGCGGGCACCGGGCGGGTGCTGGACGCGGTGGAGAACTTCCACTTCGACGACGAGATGATCGGCTTCCTGCGCCAGCAGGACATCGTCGACGAGACCACCCTCGAATGGCTGGCCGGCTACCGCTTCAGCGGCGACATCTGGGGCTACGAGGAGGGCGAGGTCTACTTCCCGGGCTCCCCGATCCTGCGGGTGGAGGGCTCCTTCGCCGAGTGCGTGCTGCTGGAGACGGTGATCCTCTCCATCCTCAACCACGACTCCGCCATCGCCGCCGCCGCCTCGCGGATGTCGGCCGCCGCCGGCGGCCGCCGGCTGATCGAGATGGGCGCGCGCCGCACCCACGAGCTGTCCGCGGTCGCCTCGGCCCGCGCCGCGTACGTCGGCGGCTTCGACGCCACCTCCGACCTGGCGGCGGGCTTCCGCTACGCGATCCCGACCGTCGGCACGAGCGCGCACGCCTTCACCCTGCTGCACGACACCGAGCGCGACGCGTTCCGGGCGCAGGTGGACTCGCTGGGCCGGGGCACGACGCTGCTGGTCGACACCTACGACGTGACCGAGGCGGTCCGGGCGGCCGTCGAGATCGCGGGGCCCGAGCTGGGCGCCGTACGGATCGACTCCGGGGACCTGCTGCTGGTCGCGCACCGGGTGCGCCAGCAGCTGGACGAGCTGGGGGCGACGGGCACGAAGATCGTGGTGACCTCGGACCTGGACGAGTACGCGATCGCCTCACTGGCCGCCGCGCCGGTGGACGCGTACGGGGTCGGCACCCAGCTGGTCACCGGGAGCGGGCACCCCACCTGCTCGATGGTCTACAAACTGGTCGCCCGCGCCGGCTCGGCGGAGCCGGACGCTCCGCTGGTCCCGGTGGCGAAGAAGTCGCTCGGCGCGAAGTCGTCGAGGGGCGGTCGCAAGTGGGCCGTGCGCCGGACCGACGAGCACGGGGTCGCCGAGGCCGAGGTGATCGGCACCGGACCCGCGTCCGACCGGCCGGCCGGACGGCAGCTGCTGGTGGAGCTGGTGCGGGGCGGCGAGGTGGTCGCGCGCGAGCCGCTGGAGGCCGCCCGGGAGCGGCACGTGGCCGCACGCTCGGGGCTGCCGATGTCGGCGAGCCAGCTGTCGCGGGGCGAGCCGGTGATCCCGACCGAGTACGTCTGAGAACGCCCCCGGGGCCGCCCCGCGAGGCGGCCCCGGGAGGCCCGGACCGGCCGGGTCCGGGCCGGCGGTTTCGCGGACGGGCTTGATTGTGACGTTCCAGTGCCTAGGCTCGAACCCTCGGACCCACCCGGGGCGCCCCGGTATCCCCCTCCCGCTCCGGCCCCGCCCCCGCTCCATCCGCTCCCGCCCCCATCGAAGGACACCCGCCATGCACCGCGCATTGATCGTCGTGGACGTTCAGAACGACTTCTGCGAGGGCGGCAGCCTCGCGGTGGCGGGCGGTGCCGACGTCGCCGCCGCCATCACCGACCTGATCGGGGACGCCCAGCCCGGCTACCGCCATGTGGTGGCCACCCGCGACCACCACATCGACCCGGGCGACCACTTCTCGCCCAGCCCCGACTTCGTGCACTCCTGGCCGGTGCACTGTGTCGCCGGCACCGAGGGCGTCGGCTTCCACCCGAACTTCGCGCCGGCCGTGGCCTCGGGCGCGATCGACACGGTGTTCGACAAGGGCGCCTACTCGGCCGCGTACAGCGGGTTCGAGGGCTCCGACGAGAACGGCACCGGCCTCGCCCGGTGGCTGCGCGACCGCGAGGTGACCGAGGTCGACGTGGTCGGCATCGCCACCGACCACTGTGTGCGGGCCACCGCCCTGGACGCGGCCCGTGAGGGCTTCGTCACGCAGGTGCTGCTCGACCTGACCGCGGGCGTCTCCGGAGCGACCACCGAACGGGCCCTGGCGGAGCTGCGCACGGCGGGCGTGAAGCTCTCCGGCACGCCGGTCGTCGCGCCGTAACCCGCTCCGCCCGGCCCGGTCGCGCCCTACGCGGCCGGTCGGGCCGGTCCCGCGTACCCGGCGGGGCCCAGCAGCGCCCTGATCGGGTGCCACAGCTCCTGGCACGACTGGGGAGCGATGCCCCCGGGCCGTCCGGGCGGTTCCGCCTGCGGAGCGGCCCGCCACAGCAGGCCGTCCGGATGGTGCAGCACCGCCGTGACCTCGTCCGGCGTGGGCGGCCGGTCGTTGCCGCGCAGGTACACCGCCCGCAGCCCCAGATTGCGCAGCCTGGTCAGGGCGCGCGCCCGGTTCACCGCGTGCACCAGCACCCGTACCGGGGCTCCGGGCCCGGCTCCCGTACCGCCGCAGGAATCCGTGCCGTCGGCCGGTCTGGTCAGGGTCAGTGCGACCACTACCGTGCCGTTCGGCAACCTGCAGAAACCTCCGCCTGCCATACTCCGCGCTCCCCCGTGAGACGTCGTGTCAATAAGGATCTGAACAAGACGCACCTAAACACGATCGGCCGCCGCCCGCTAGGGGGCGACGGCCGATCACGCTGTGACCTGCGGTTTTACTTGATCAGCGGCCCGAGGGGCTGACCAGCAGGCTCATCGTCGAGCCGTTGAGGGGCTCGTGAACGATGGAGATGCGGGTGTTGGTGTCAGAAACCTTGACACTGCCCGTGGGGTTCTCCTCGTACCAGTAGGTGCCCTTGCGGTCGTCGAAGACCGGGTTGCCCAGCGCGGGCTTGATCTTCAGCGGGACGTCCGCGTTGTGGAGCGTGAAGCCCTTGTTCGGGTACCAGCTGAACGGCGCGTCGAACGGCTGGATCTTGTTGCGCAGGAGCGAGCCGTCCTTCCACTTGAGCGGCTTGGCGTGCGCGTCGATCGGCAGGATCAGACCCTGGCCCGGGTGGACGGAGGTGTTGTTGTCCTTCTGGGAGGTGTCCCAGAGCCAGACCAGCAGACCGTTCTGGTACGCGTAGTGCTCGACCCAGTCCGGACGCGTGCCGGAGAAGCCGAAGTTGTACGGGCCGACCTTCAGGGTCTCGTCGTACGACACGTACTGGCGGTTCTCCGCGATGTAGTACTGCGGGTAGTCCTGGGTGAAGGACTCGCCGATCCGCGAGAAGCCCTTCGCGGTCCAGCCGTTGTCGTCGCCCTCGGCGTTGTCCGAGAAGAGCGCGGCGCCGTCGGCCGTGACGGTGATCTCGTCGGCCGCGAAGCCCTTGCCGCCCGCGCCGCCGTCCGTCTGGTAGCGGAAGCGGAGGTCGACCTTCTTGCCCGCGTAGGCGTCCAGGGAGAAGGAGAGCTTCTTGTAGTCGCCCGAGACGTCGGTCAGGGCCGGCTTGTCACTGGCGTCGCGCGGGATGGCCTTGCCGTCGGCGGTGCCGTCGAGCGCGGTCCAGCTGGTGCCGCCGTTGTCGGACACCTCGGTGTAGAGGTAGTCGTAGTCGGCCTCGATGTCGTACCAGCCCGAAAGGTCCAGCGTGGCCTTGGACTTGCCGGTCAGGTCGACCGAGCGGGTCAGGGTGTTCGACAGGTCGTCGCCCATGTCGCTCCACCACTGCTTCGAGCCCTCGGCGGGCTTGACGACCGTGGTGGTGACGGCCTTCTCCGGCAGCTCGACGACGAGCGCCTGCGGGTCCTTGGTGTTGTACTCCGAGACGCCCAGCTTGTGCAGCGAGGTCTTGCCCGCCTTGGCCGTGTCGTAGTCGAGCCAGCCCAGCTGGAGCTTGTCCCACGAGGTCATGTCGCCCGGCAGGTTGCCGATCTCGCCCTTGCCGGTGCCGAGCCAGGAGCCCGCCGACATCAGGGACCAGAAACCGACCGAGTTCTCGCCGCCGCCGGAGGTGTCGTACAGGTCCGGCAGACCGAGGTCGTGGGCGTACTCGTGGGCGAAGACGCCCAGTCCGCCGTTCTCGGGCTGGGCGGTGTAGTCGCCGACCCAGATGCCCGTGTCGCCGATCTGGGCGCCACCGGCCTTGTTGCCCTCGGGACCGGTCGCACCGGCGTTGGTGCCGTACGCGTACCAGCGGTGCGCCCAGATGGCGTTCTCGCCCTCGGCGCCGCCGCCGGCCGACTCGTCCTCACCGGCGTGGACCAGCTGGAAGTGGTCGATGTAGCCGTCGGGCTCGTTGAAGTTGCCGTCGCCGTCGAAGTCGTAACGGTCCCACGCGTCGTACTCGGCCAGGTTCGCCTTGATCTCCGCGTCGGTGCGGCCCTTGGCCTTCTGGTCGGCGGCCCAGGCGTTCACGCCGTCGCGCACCGCGTCCCACACGTTGGCGCAGTTGGACTGGCCGCAGTAGTTGGAGCCGTAGCGGGCCTCGTTGGCCGGGACCTTGACCCAGTCGGAGACCTCTCCCTCGACCGAGTAGCGGCCCGAGGAGGTCTTCTCGTAGTAGGTCTTGAGCGAGTTGACGCCCTTGCCCTCGCCGAAGTAGAGCTCCTGGAAGTGCTCCTGGTTGTAGTCGTCCTTCCAGGCGGTGCTGTTGTCCTTCTTCGGGTCCGGCTTGGCGATCTTGTTGTGCGCCGGGCCCGGGGTGCCGCCGAACTTCTTGACCGGCGGCTTGGGGCCGTCGCCGTCCGGGTCGAACATGGTGGTGTCGTCGACCTCGTCGCCGAACTCCAGCAGGATGGTGAAGATCTTGTCGGTCTTCTCCCGGCCCAGCTCCACGTACTTCTTGTCGCCGAGCTTGACGACCTTGGAGCCGCTCCGGTTCGCCACCTTCTTGTCCCCGGACAGCACCTGCTCCAGCGCGGCCTCGCGCTGGGCGGCCTGCTGCTCGCTGAAGGGGCCCTCCAGGTTGTGCTCCACGTGCCCCTTGGCCGGCGCCGGGTCACGGCGGTCGACGGTGGAGACACCAGAACCTGATGTGCTGTCATGCGCCTGGGCGGTGGCGAAGGTCGACGCCGTCGCAGCGGTCGCAGCCATGGCCACGACAACAGCAGCGGCGCGAAGCGCCCGTCTCTGATTGGTCACTTGATGCAGTCCTCCCCGGGCGTCCGCGCTGCGGCCAGGGGGGTATGAAGCGGGCCGCGCGCGTAAACGCGTCACAAGTGACGACATTCGATCGGAGTTATGAGAGAAAAGACAGACCTTGACTTGAACAGACCAAGTGCACTATGCGGAGCACTCTTCCGGTATGCGGACGGTAAGGGAACGGTAAAAGAACAGCGAAAGTCCGGACCAGGCTCGTCGACCCGCGTCAACCGGCGCGCCCCACTGTCCGGTTGGTGAGAGGCGTGACTCAGTGCGCCCCCCGTGCACCGGTACCGTGGGTTAGGTCACGCTTACTACCGGTCCGGGTCGGGCATCCACCGTCGTAGGGTCGTTCGGCGCCCACGACCGTGCCGGCCGCCCCGCCCATCCGACGTCCCGAGGACGGAATCCGTCATGCCGCGTCCGACTGCCGCACAGTTCGCCTACGGTTCGGCCACCGTCGTCGCCACGACGCTCGCCCTGCTGCTGCTGTTCCGCACGGAGTCCGGCGTCGGCGTGGCCGCCGTCGGCGCGACCGCACTGGCCCTCGGCCTCCTGGTGGCCCTGCGCCTGCCGCTGCCCGGCCACCGGCCGGCCGGCGGGACGGCGGCCTCCCACGCCGCCGCCCGCACCCACCACGCCCTGGAGGGCATCGGGGCACGGGAGCGGGTTCCGGCGGGCCGTTCGTCCGCGCGAGCGGACGAACACTCGCTGCGCCGCTGAGGGCTGTCCCGCAAGCCCGCTAACGGGCGGACACGACGACCGTCTTGGCCGCTTTGTCCTGCAATCCCTGCCGATAGGGCTTGTCGGTGAACATCAGCACGATGTTGATCAGCCACCACAGGCAGGGGCAGCAGAGCAGTGCCGGGGCCCACAGCACGACGGCCCGCATCAGCGCGGCCCCGGTGTCGGGCACCCGCCCGTCGTTGAGCATCGCGACGCGCAGCTTCAGCAGCCGCTTGCCCAGCGTGCGGCCGTCCTTGTGGGTGAAGTACGTGTCGTAGGCGACGTAGACCACCAGGCCGATGAGCGACCACAGCAGCTGGTGCCCGCTGTACCCGTTGCTGACCGCGTCGCCGAACCCGTCGTCGCCGTCCCCGTTCACGTCGACCGCGCCGCCCCAGGGCAGCGAGATCAGATACAGCGGGATCGAGATGATGAGGAAGTCGATGAGGCGCGCCAGGATCCGCTTCCCCGGCTCGGCGAGCGGCGGCATCCCGGCCAGCGGATCGGGCGCCCCGAAGCCTGCGCCGCTGCCGTACGGATCGTTCGGCGGCGGCGGAGGCGGCGGCGGAGGCGGCGCACTGCCGTACGGCTGACCCTCGGACGGCGGCGAGGGCTCCTGCGGCTTCTTGAGGAACGGATCGTCGTCCTCGGGCGGCTGGCCGGGCGTCGGCTGGTCGTTGCTCATGGGGGCAGTGCATCCCGCGCCACCGGGGCCCGCAACGGCTCAGGTACGTTCGGGGGAAGCGGAGCGGCATACGAGTTGGAACGGGCCCCTCGCCCCTCGCCCGGCCCCGCGTCCGGGCCGTCCGGCGGCCCGCTCAGCCGGCGACGAAGGTGCGGGCGGCCTTGTCGTGCCAGCACTGACGCCAGGGTCGGTCGATCAGGCACCAGAGGACATTGGCCACGCCGATGACGAGCAGCCCCAGCACGCCGTAGACGAGCCAGCGGCGCAGGGCCGCGCCCACGGTCGGCGCGTCGTGGGACTCGATGTCCCGTACGTCGAGCCCGAAGAGCTTCTTACCCAGCGTCCGGCCCCACTTGGCCGTCGGCAGCGCCTCCAGGAGGAAGCCGAGGAGGAGGAACGCGGCGAGCAGCGCCCCCAGCAGCGCCCCGGTGGTGGAGTCCAGCAGCCAGACGGTGACGGTCTCCCCCGTCTCCTTCGCCGCGGTGATCTTCCGGTCGATGTGGTCGAGCGCCCGGGTGGCCAGCGGGACCGCCGCCGCCCCGACGACCGCGCCGAGCACGAGACTGTCGACCAGCCGGGCGGCGAACCGCTTGCCGAGCCCGGCGGGCCGGGCCGAGGCCTGGTTGCGGGCCAGTTGCTGGAAGGGGTCGTCGACCGGCGGCTTCCAGGGCACGACGGGCTGGTCGGTCCCCGGCCCCTGGTCCGCAAACTGTTGCTGCTGTTGCTGTTGTTGCTGCGGTTCGGGCTGGGCCAGTTGGTGGACCTGCTGCGCCCAGGAGGCCGAGCCGCCGCCGGGTCCCGGCGTCAGGGGCGTGTGCAGGGCCGCCGGGGGGACGGGGGCGGGAGCGGGGGCCGGGACCGGCGCGGGAGCCGGTGGCGGCGCCTGCTGCGGCTGCTGGGCCTGCTGCGGCTGCGCTTGCGCGGGGAGGACCCGGGGCGTCGGGGCCGGGGCGAGGCTGTGCTGCGCCGCGGGCACGTTCTGCGGCCCCTGCGGCGTACCGGCGTTCGCCGGTGCCGGGTTCGCCGGTGCCGGGTTCGGCTGTACGGCATCGGGCTGTCCGGCACGGGGCTGCGGGGCGCTCCCCCGTACCGCGTTCGGCCGTGGTCCCACCGCGCGGATCGTGACCGTCCCGTCGGTCGGCGGGAGCGCCCCGGCCTCCTCCGCGGACCGGCCGCCGCCGTCCCGCATCCCCGGCAGCGCGCCACCGGTGGGGTCCTGGGCCAGGGGCGCCCGCGGGTCGGCCACCGGCGCGGGCTGCCCGGTGGGCTCCGGCCCGCCCCAGGCGACCCGGCGGTCCTGTTCGCCGCCGAAGCCGCTCTGGCGTGCCGTGTCCGCCTGCCAGACGGACGCGGCCCCCGCGTGGTCCGCGGCGGGTGCGCCGGGGCCGGCCGGGGTACCCCGGCCGGCCCCGGGCCCCTCCTCCTCGTCGAAGAAGATCGGGCCGGTCTCCTCCACCGGCGCGGTCTGCGCACCGGCGGCGGGGGCCGCTCCCGAAGCCGCGGCCGGGCCCGTCTGCCGGGGCGCGGGCCTGCTCGTGCCGGGGACCCAGGACGCACCGTTCCAGTACCGGACGTAGCCGGGGATGGAGGGGTCGGGGTAGTAGCCCTCGCGGGGGCTTTCGTCACCGGGTGCCGGAGTTGGCGCGCTCATCAGCGGATCCCGTATCTCTTCGAGGCCTCAGGCCGTCCCCGCGGTGCGGGCGGACGGCCTCAATACAAGGGTCCACATCTATCAGACAGCCGCCCGCCCCCGGGCCGGTCCTCCGGTTTGGAACCACTTCGGGGACGGCACGAAGTTTTTTGGAGAAGTCGCGTAATAGGTGGCAGGGAGGGCGCTCTCTCCTTGTGCGGGACGGTCACGGGACCGGCCCACGAGCACCGGAAGGTCGTGCATTCTCATGATGAGCATCGTGGAACGTGAGCTGGAGCTGAAGCTGGTTCTGTCGCCGGAGCGGTCCATCCCCGTACCCGCCCGGCTGACGTATCGCACCGACGACCCGTACGCCGTGCACATCGCCTTCCACATCGGCTCCGAGTCGCCCGTGCACTGGACGTTCGCCCGGGAGCTGCTGGTGGAGGGCGTGTTCCGGCCGTGCGGGCACGGGGACGTACGGATCTGGCCGACGAAGGTCGAGAACCGCAGCGTCATCTGCGTGGCCCTCACCTCCCCCGACGGCAACGCCCTGCTGGAGGTCCCGTCGGCCGCCGTGGCCGCCTGGGTGGAGCGGACCCTGCGGGTGGTGCCGCCGGGCACCGAGAGCGACCGGCTCGGCCTCGACGAGGCCCTGGCGGAGCTGCTGGCCCCGCTGCCGGCGGACGACCTGTGGCTGAGCGACCCGTGGGCGGCGGACGAGTCGCCCTCCCAGGACGGCGAGGCGTGAGAGCCGGCGGCACAGACGGGAGGAGGAGGGATCAGAAGAGTTTGCCGGGGTTGAGGAGACCGAGCGGGTCGAAGGCGGCCTTGATGCCGCGCTGCAGTTCGATGCCGGTCTCCCCCAGTTCCCGGGCCAGCCACTCCTTCTTCAGCACGCCGACGCCGTGTTCGCCGGTGATGGTTCCGCCCAGGTCGAGGCCGAGCGCCATGATCGCGTCGAAGGACTCGCGGGCCCGGCGGGACTCGTCGGGGTCGTGGTGGTCGAAGCAGACGACGGGGTGGGTGTTGCCGTCGCCCGCGTGGGCGCAGACGCCGATGGTGAGGTCGTACTCCTCGGCGATGGCCGCCGTGCCCGCGAGCATCGCGCCGAGCTGTGAGCGCGGTACGCAGACGTCGTCGATCATCGTCGCGGACTTGACGGTCTCCAGGGCGGTGAGCGACATGCGGCGGGCCTGGAGCAGGAGTTCGGACTCGGCGGGATCGTCGGCGGGGACCACTTCGGTGGCTCCCGCTTCGGTGCAGAGCGCTCCGACGGCGGCGAGGTCGGGCAGCGGGTCGGGGGTGTCGAAGGCGCAGAGGAGCAGGGCCTCGGTGGTCTCGGGCAGGCCCATGGAGGCCAGCGCGTTGACGGCACGCACGGTCGTACGGTCCATCAGTTCGAGGAGTGACGGCGTGTGACCGCGCTCCATGATCCGGCACACAGCGTCACAGGCGGCGGCTGCCGAGGGGAACTCGGCGGCGAGGACGAGCTGCTGGGGCGGCTGCGGTTTGAGCGCCAGGACGGCCTTGACGACGATCCCGAGGCTGCCCTCGGAGCCGACGAAGAGCCGGGTCAGGTCGTATCCGGCGACGCCCTTGGCGGTGCGGCGGCCGGTGGTCAGCAGCCGTCCGTCGGCGAGGACGACCTCCAGGCCCAGGACGTACTCGGCGGTGACCCCGTACTTCACGCAGCACAGGCCGCCGGACGCGGTGCCGATGTTGCCGCCGATGGTGCACGTCTCCCAGCTGGAGGGGTCCGGCGGGTAGTACAGACCGTGTTCGTTCACCGCGCGTGACAGCACCGCGTTGACGACGCCCGGTTCGACGACGGCGATCCGGTCGACCGGGCTGATCTCCAGGATCCGGTCCATCTTCACCAGGGACAGCACGATGCAGCCGTCCGAGGCGTTGGCCGCGCCGGACAGGCCGGTACGGGCGCCCTGCGGGACGACCGGGACGCGCAGCGCGGTGGCGGTCCGCATGACGTGCTGGACCTGCTCGACCGTACGGGGGAGCGCGACGACGGCCGGGGTGCCGGCCTCGCAGAAGCTCGCCATGTCGTGGGCGTAGGACGCGGTGACGTCCGGATCGGTGATCAGCGCCTCGGGGGGCAGTCCCGCGCGCAGCCGTTCGAGGAGATCGCTCATGATCCGAGCCTGACACCCGGGGCCAATGGTGTGAACCCGTAGGCGGCAGCGATCCCAAGGCGCGGTGTGCTCGTATGACTGACGCAGAGTGATGGCCATGGATGTCATGCCGCAGCAGGATCCGGAGTCCCGCCAGCCGCCCGAGCCGTCCCCGCAGGACCCTTACGTGCTGCCCGCCGAAGGCGCCACCGCCGTGCCCCTGCCGCCGCCCACCGTGCGGACGACGTTGCGCCGTGCCGCGTTCGGGGCGGTGGCGGCGGGGGTCCTGCTGGCCGGCGCCCTGGTGGCGGTGCCCGGCGGGGAGGACGACGGGCCGAAGGAGCCGGGTCCGGTCGAGCGGGCCGAGGCGGCGACGACCGCGGGCTCCCCCGCCTCGCTCTCGGACCTCACCGCACTGATCGGGGACCGGCAGAAGTGGGTGGAGTCCCACCCGAAGGACGCCCCGTCCCTGGCGACGCTCGGCACGGCGTACGTGGAGTGGGCGCGGCGGTCGGCGGACACGGCGTACTACGCCCGCGCCGAACAGGCCCTGAAGCGCTCGCTGGACGCGCAGCCGGGCGAGCGCGGCAACGGGGAGGCGTGGGTGGGCCTGGCGGCCCTGGCCAACGCGCGGCACGACTTCCTCGCGGCGAAGCGGTGGGGCGAGACCGTGAAGGCGCAGCAGCCCAAGACCTGGAGCGTCTACCCGGTCCTCATCGACGCGTACACCGGCCTCGGCGACCAGAAGGCGGCGACCGCGGCGACGGAGAGGTTCGGCGAGCTGCGCAAGGGCGTTCCGGCGCTGGCCCGGACCGCCGAGCTCTACCGGGGCCAGGGCTGGCGCGAGGACGCGCTGGCCACCGCCCGGGAGGCGGCCGACCTGGCGACCCAGCCCGCCGAGAAGGCCGAGGCGCTGCACCGGCTGGGCGAGCTGGCCTGGGAGCGGGGCGAACCGCAGGAGGCGGTGGCCCAGTTCGACGCGGCGCTGCGCACGGACGCCGGTCACCACGCCTCGCTGGCGGGCCGGGCCCGCGCCCTGGTGGCGCTGGACCGCGCCGAGGAGGCGTCGGCCGCCTACCAGAGCGCGCTCGAGCAGCTCCCGCGCCCGGAGTACGCCCTGGAGCTGGGCGAGCTGTACGAGTCGCTGGGGCTGGACGGGGACGCCCGCACCCAGTACGCGGAACTGCGGAGGATGGTGGCGGAGGCGAAGCGGGCCGGGGGCGACGAGTCGCTGCTGCTGGCCCGCTTCGAGGCCGACCACGGGGACCCGGACACGGCGGTGGAGCTGCTGCGCGGCCAGTGGCGCGAGCAGCACCGCAGTGCGGCGGTGGCGGACGCGCTGGGCTGGGCGCTGCACCGGGCGGGCAAGTCGAAGGAGGGCCTCGGATACGCGGAGCGGGCCGTCGGCACGGGCGTGCGGAACGCCTCGTACGCGTACCACCTGGGCGTGATCCAGCGGGAGCTGGCGGACTACGGTCCGGCGCGCCGCCATCTGGAGGAGGCCCTGCGCACCAACCCGGCCTTCTCGCCGCTCGCCGCGCCGCTGGCCCAGGAGGCCCTGGACGCGCTCGGCGAACCGCCGCCGGGCGGGCCGGGGGACATGGAGCCGCCGCCGCCCCCGCCGGCCCCCGAGCCGAAGCCGAAGCAGGAGACGAAGCCCGAGCAGGAGACGAAGCCCGAGGCTCCGGCGCCCTCGAAGTCGGCTCCGGCCCCGTCGAAGTCCCCGGCCGCCCCGTCGAAGGCCGCTGCGAGCGGACCGGCCGAGGCGTCGAAGAGTCCCTGACCGGCCGCCGTGCACGAGTGGGCCGCCGCGGTCCGGGGTACTGCCCCGGACCGCGGCGGCGTTCTGCGGGAGGAAGGCGGGTCGGCCGGCCGCGGGTCAGAGGTTGCCGCGCTTCTCCTGCTCGCGCTCGATCGCCTCGAACAGGGCCTTGAAGTTGCCCTTGCCGAAGCCCATCGAGCCGTGGCGCTCGATCATCTCGAAGAAGACCGTCGGCCGGTCCTGGACCGGCTTGGTGAAGATCTGCAGCAGGTAGCCGTCCTCGTCGCGGTCGACCAGGATCTTCAGCTCGCGCAGGGTCTCGACCGGCACCCGGGTCTCGCCGGCCCACTCGCCGAGGGTGTCGTAGTACGAGTCGGGGGTGTTGAGGAACTGCACGCCGGCGGCGCGCATCGCGCGGACCGAGGCGACGATGTCGTTCGTGGCGAGCGCGATGTGCTGGACGCCCGCGCCGCCGTAGAACTCCAGGTACTCGTCGATCTGCGACTTCTTCTTCGCGATGGCCGGCTCGTTGATCGGGAACTTGACCTTGAGCGTGCCGTCGGCGACGACCTTCGACATCAGGGCGGAGTACTCGGTGGCGATGTCGTCGCCCACGAACTCCTTCATGTTGGTGAAGCCCATGACCTGGTTGTAGAAGCCGACCCACTCGTTCATCCGGCCGAGCTCGACGTTGCCGACGCAGTGGTCGATCGCCTGGAAGGTGCGCTTGGCGAGCGGCTCGACGATCGGCTCGGCGGCCGTGAAGCCGGGGAGGTAGGGCCCGTCGTAGCCGGAGCGCTCCACCAGGGTGTGGCGGGTCTTGCCGTACGTGGCGATGGCGGCGAGGACGACGGTGCCGTGCTCGTCCTTGACCTCGTGCGGCTCGGTGATGCCGCGCGCGCCGTGCTCGACGGCGTACGCGTACGCGGCACGGGCGTCCGGGACCTCGATCGCGAGGTCGACGACGCCGTCGCCGTGTGCGGCGACATGGTCGGAGAGGAAGGTGCCCCACTCGGTGGACGGCTTGATCACGGAGGTGAGGACGAAGCGGGCGGCGCCGTTGGTGAGAACGTAACTCGCGGTCTCGCGGCTGCCGTTCTCCGGTCCGGAGTAGGCCACGAGCTTCATGCCGAAGGCGGTCGAGTAGTAGTGCGCGGCCTGCTTGGCGTTGCCCACGGCGAAGACGACCGCGTCCATTCCCTTGACCGGGAAGGGGTCGGCCTGCCGGGCGGTTTCGGGGCTGGTGTGCAGAGTCTCAGTCATGTTCGAAGGCTCTCCCCACATCGCAAGGTGCGCAATAGTTCGCGCATTCACTGGTCAATGTGCTCAGTCGATCGCCATGATGGCCGGACTATCTGTACAGGGTGACCATCGAAGGTGGAGTCATGACGATCGATCATCTGGACGGGCGGCTCATCGTGCTCCTGGCGCGTGAACCGCGTATCGGCGTCCTCGAGGCGTCCCGGCGGCTCGGGGTGGCGCGCGGCACCGTGCAGGCGCGACTGGACCGCCTTCAGTCGAATGGCGTCATCCGGGGGTTCGGCCCCGACGTGGATCCGGCGGCGCTCGGCTATCCGGTCACCGCGTTCGCCACGCTGGAGATCAAGCAGGGCCAAGGGGCCGACGTACGGGCCCATTTGGGCGGCGTCCCGGAAGTCCTGGAGCTGCACACCACCACCGGGCACGGCGACATGTTCTGCCGCCTGGTGGCCCGTTCCAACGCGGACCTTCAGCGGGTGATCGACCGGGTTGTCGGATTTGATGGCATTGTCCGGGCCTCCACGGCGATCGTCATGGAGAACCCGGTTCCGCTGCGGATCATCCCGCTGGTGGAACAGGCGGCCGAGGACACCGACCGACCCGAGGGCCCGGGACTTTACTGAGCCGAAGGAGTGCCGTGTGAGCTTCTGGGAGTATCTGAGCACCCGCCACCAGCAGCTCCTCACCGACGCGTTCCAGCACGTCAGCGCGGTCTTCCAGTGCATGGTCATCGCCACCGTGCTGGGCGTGGTCATCGGGGTGGTGAGCTATCGCAGCGGCTGGGGCGGCTCGCTGGCCATCACCTCCACGGCGACGATCCTCACCATCCCCTCCCTCGCCGCGATCGGTCTGCTGATCCCGCTGGTCGGCCTCGGCGTCGCGCCGACCGTGATCACCCTGACCCTGTACGGGCTGCTGCCGATCGTCCGGAACTCCATCGTCGGGCTGCGGGGCGTCGATCCGTCCCTGGTCGACGCGGCGACGGGGATCGGGATGTCGCGGCTGGCGCGGCTGTGCCGGGTGGAGCTGCCGCTCGCCTGGCCGCCGATCCTGACCGGGATCCGGGTCTCCACCCAGATGCTGATGGGCATCGCCGCCATCGCCGCGTACGCCTCCGGGCCCGGCCTCGGCAACGAGATCTTCCGGGGCATCGCCTCGCTGGGCAGCGCCAACGCGATCAACCAGGTCCTCGCGGGCACGCTCGGCATCGTCGTCCTCGCCCTGCTCTTCGACGCCGCGTACGTCCTGCTGGGACGGCTGACCATCCCGAGGGGGATCCGTGCCTGAGACGACCGACACCGGAACCGACCACACCGGCGGCACGGCCGGCGGGCGCTCGGCCTCCGGGGCCACCATCCAGCTGGAGAGCCTCACCAAGAGCTACCCGGGCAATCCGAACCCGGCCGTCGAGAACGTGTCGATGGAGATCAGGGCGGGCGAGACGGTGATCTTCGTCGGGCCGTCCGGCTGCGGGAAGTCCACCACCCTGAAGATGATCAACCGGCTGATCGAGCCGACCTCGGGCCGGATCCGGATCGACGACGAGGACGTCACCGACATCGACCCGGTGAAGCTGCGCCGCAAGATCGGGTACGCGATCCAGTCCTCCGGCCTCTTCCCGCACATGACGGTCGCGGACAACATCGCCCTGGTCCCGAAGATGGTCGGCTGGTCCAAGTCCCGGGTGAAGGACCGGGTCGAGGAGATGCTCGACCTGGTGGGCCTGGACCCGCGCGAGTTCCACGGCCGCTATCCGCGCCAGCTCTCCGGCGGGCAGCAGCAGCGCGTGGGCGTGGCGCGGGCGCTGGCCGCCGATCCGCCGGTGCTGCTGATGGACGAGCCGTTCGGGGCGGTCGACCCGATCACCCGCGACCACCTCCAGGACGAGCTGATCCGGCTCCAGCACGAGCTGCACAAGACGATCGTGTTCGTCACCCACGACTTCGACGAGGCGATCAAGCTGGGCGACCGGATCGCGGTGCTGCGGGAGCGCTCGCACATCGCCCAGTTCGACACCCCCGAGGCCATCCTCACCAACCCGACGGACGACTTCGTCTCCGGATTCGTCGGCGCGGGCGCGGCCCTCAAGCGCCTCAACCTCACCCGCGTACGCGATGTGGGCATCGCCGACTTCCCGACGGTCACGGTCGAGGACCCACTCCAGTCGATCTTCAACAAGCTGCGCAGCGGCCCGCACAACGAGCTGCTGATGCTGGACCGCCAGAACCGCCCGTACAAGTGGCTGCGGCGCGGCGACCTGATGCGGGCGCGCGGTTCGCTGGCGCGGGCCGGGCAGTTGGTGCACGACACGGTGACCCGGGACGCCACGCTGCACGACGCGCTGGAGGCGGTGCTGACGGACAGCGGGGGCCGGGTGGCGGTGACCGGGCGGCGCGGCGAGTTCATCGGGGTCGTCGACATGAAGACGCTGATGGACAACGTGCAGGAGCTGCTGGAGGCCGACCGGCTGACCGCGATGGAGCACCAGCACGAGCTGGAGGAGCTGCGCGTCCACCAGACCGAGCAGGAGCTGGAGGGGGGTGGGGGCGGCCGATGAGTCCCAGCCATCCGGCCCGCTCCGGGAAGGAGCCGTCGCCGACCCGGCCGCCGGGCGAGCACGACGTCAAGGGCCACGCGTTCCACGACGAGGAGAGCGACCCCTCCCCCGCCCCGGCCACGCCGGAGCGCCGGTTCACCTGGCGCAAGCTGGTGGTCCTGCCGGTGGTGCTGGTGGTCGTCCTGGTGGTCACCTATGTGTGGATCACCAACATCCACCTGGACTCGATCGCGGAGAACTCGCTGTCCGGCGGCAATGTGCAGCTGCGCTGGTGGCAGCATGTGCGGCTGACGGCGATCTCCACGTTCTGGGTGCTGATCATCGCCATCCCGCTCGGCATCGCCCTGACCCGGCGGCGGCTGCGGAAGGCGGCCCCGGCGTTCACGGCGCTGGCCAACATCGGGCAGGCGACCCCGGCGATCGGTCTGCTGGCCCTGCTGGTGATCTGGCTGGGCATCGGCCCGCGGACCGCGATCATCGGCATCGTGATCTACGCGGTGCTGCCGGTGCTCTCCAACACGGTGGCGGGGCTGCGGGCGATCGAGCCGAACATGATCGAGGCGGCGCGCGGGATGGGGATGTCCGGCCGGGGCGTCCTGATGAAGGTCGAGCTGCCGCTCGCGGTGCCGCTGATCCTGGCCGGGGTGCGTACGGCACTGGTCCTGAACGTCGGCACGGCGACGCTGGCGACGTTCGGCGGGGGCGGCGGGCTCGGCGACCTGATCACCTCGGGGATCCAGACGCAGCGGATGCCGGTGCTGATCATCGGCTCGGTGCTGACGGTGGTGCTGGCCCTGCTGGTGGACTGGCTGGCCTCGCTGGCCGAACTGGCGCTGACGCCGCGCGGGCTGGAGGAGCGCTGATGGCGACGTACGGTATCCGGGTCCTGGCGGCCGCGTCCTTGGTGCTGCTGGTGGGCGGCTGCGGGCTCAAGAGCGGTTCGCCGATGGTGGACGACGTGTCGCCGGGGTCGGTCGGGCAGGGCGAGCCGCTCAAGGGCGCGACGCTGACGGTGACCTCGAAGAACTTCAGCGAGAACATCATCCTGGGCCAGATGACCGGCCTGGTGTTCAAGGCGGCCGGGGCGGAGGTGCTGGACCGGACGAACCTGCCGGGCTCGATCAGCGCGCGCGAGGCCATCATCAACGGCGACGCCGACGCGCAGTGGGACTACACCGGCACCGGCTGGATCACCTTCCTCGGCCACGCGGACCCGATCGTCGACCCGCAGAAGCAGTACGAGGCGGTACGCGACGAGGACCGGGGCAACGGGGTGGTCTGGCTGCCGCCGGCCCCGCTAGACAACACGTACGCGCTGGCCATCAGCAAGAAGAACAACGCGAAGTACCGGCTGAAGACCCTCTCGGACGTGGCCGCGCTGGCGAAGAAGGATCCGGGCGCGGTGACGATCTGCGTGGAGAACGAGTTCGCCTCGCGCGACGACGGGCTGCCCGGGATGGAGAAGCGGTACGGGATGAAGATCCCGGCGGGCAACATCCAGAAGATGGACGCCGGAATCATCTACACCCAGGTCTCCGGGTCCAGCTCCTGCCTGCTGGGCGAGGTGTTCACCACCGACGGGCGCATCAAGGCCATGGACCTGGACGTCCTGGCGGACGACAAGAACTTCTTCCCCAACTACAACGCCTCCCCGGTCATCCACGAGGCCACCTTCGAGAAGTACCCGGTGATCGCGGAGCTGCTGGACCCGCTCGCGAAGAAGCTGACGACCGAGGTCGCGCAGTCGCTGAACGCCAAGGTGGACGTGGACGGCGAGGACCCGCACGAGGTGGCGAAGGACTGGCTGGTGGCGGAGGGGTTCATCGAGGAGGGCTGAGTTACAAAGAGTCGTTGCAAACAGATCCTTGCAAAAAAGGCTTGCAAAGGCTTCTTTGCATCTCTATCTTCGAGTCATGGCAGAGAACGAGGACGTCCGTCCCTACCGCTACGACGGCTCCGACCGGAAGATCCACAACGTCGACGCCCGCACCTTGCGAGCCATCGCGCACCCCCTCCGGCTGCGACTGCTGAAGGCGCTGCGCGGCTTCGGCCCCGCCACCGCCTCCAAGCTCGGCGAGCGGCTGGGCGAGTCCAGCGGCGCGACCAGCTACCACCTGCGCCAGCTGGCCGAGTCCGGCCTGGTCGAGGACGCCCCGGAGCTGGGCAAGGGCCGCGAACGCTGGTGGCGGGCGACCCACGACGGCTCGACCATCGAGAGCTCCGAGTTCCGGACGCACGCCGACCCGGAGGTGCGCGGAGCCATCGACTTCCTCCTCCACGAGACGGCCACCAGCCACGCCCAGGAGCTGAACACCTGGCTGGGCACGATGGACGACTGGTCACCGGAGTGGCAGCGGAGCTGGGACCTGAGCGACTTCACGATCCGCCTCACCCCGGAGCTGGCCCTGGAGCTGGCCCAGAAGGCCCAGGAGCTCGTGGAGAGCTATCGGGGCCGCGTCCCCGACGACACCGAGGGCTCGGCCGTCGTACGGACCCACCTGCACACCTTCCCGCACCCCTCCGAATGAGCGCCGCGCCGCCGACAGCCCTTCAGCCGAGAGGAATCGTTATGCACGCCGACGTACACCACCTCCTGCACGCCTTCCACGCGGCCGAACTCCACGACGGGG
Organism: Streptomyces sp. NPDC020884; assembly: GCF_044333935.1. Taxonomy (NCBI): domain Bacteria; kingdom Bacillati; phylum Actinomycetota; class Actinomycetes; order Kitasatosporales; family Streptomycetaceae; genus Streptomyces; species Streptomyces sp. NPDC020884. The sequence goes on from NZ_JBIRRY010000001.1 coordinate 1,418,918, forward strand.
CAACGGCGTTCCGCCTCCCCCGCACCAGCCTGCGCACCCGGGTCGGCTGGACCCTGGTCGAGGTCGGCCTCCGGCTGACACAGAGCCGGACCGCGTCCGCGACCGCCGCGCCCCCGACCGGCGCGTTCCGCACCGCATAGCCATCGATGGACCGGGGGGAGACAGAACCATGGGGCACCGCACCCCGCTCGCCGCCACGCTCGCGGCCAACTCCATCTCCACAGCAGGCACATCACTGACCCTGATCGGCGTCCCCTGGTTCGTCCTGGAGACCACCGGCAGCGCGGGCCGGGCCGGGCTCGTCGCCTTCTGCGCCACCCTGCCGATCGTCGTCGCCGCACTGATCGGCGGACCGGTCATCGACCGGATCGGCCGCCGCCGGGTCGCCGTCGCGTCCGACGCCGTATGCGCGTCGGCCATCGCCGCGATCCCGCTGCTGCACTTCGCCGACGCCCTCGACTTCTGGATGCTGTGCGCGCTGATGGCGCTCAACGGGTTCGCCCACACCCCGGGCAACACCGCGCGCTACGTCCTGATCCCGGACCTGGCCGAGCACGCCGGCACCACGCTCCCCCGGGCCGCCAGCCTCTTCGACGCGGTCTCGCGCGGGGCCCGGATGGTCGGTGCGGCGCTCGCCGGGGTCCTCATCGCCTTCGTCGGCGCGGAGACGGTGCTGCTCCTGGACGCGGCGACGTTCGGGCTGTCCGCCCTGCTGATCGCCGCGGGCGTACGGGGCGTGCCCGCGGCCGAGCCGCGGAAGGCCCAGGCCCCGGTCTCGCTGCGCACCTACGGCTCCGAACTCCGCGAGGGATACACCCACTTGCTGGGCAACCGGCTGCTGCTGGCGGTCGTGATCATGGTGATGTTCATGAACGGCACCGACCAGGGCTGGTACGCCGTCCTGCTCCCGGTGCACGCCGAGGCGGAGCTGGGCGGCGCGACCGCCATCGGGCTGCTCACCGCGCTGTTCGGGGCGGGCGGGCTGACGGGGGCGCTGCTGTACGGGGCGGTGGGGCACCGCTTCCCGCGCCGGGCGGTGTTCACGGTGTGCGTGATCCTGTGCGGCGCGCCGCGGTTCCTGGTCGCCGCGGTGACCGGGACGACGCTTCCGCTCGCGGTGACGATGCTGCTCGGCGGGATCGCGGGCGGCGTGCTGAACCCGATCCTGACGACGGTCGTCTACGAGCGGGTGCCCGACCGGCTGCGCAGCCGGGTCGCCGGGGCCCTGACGGCGGGCTGTGAGTTCGCGATGCCGCTGGGCGGGCTCGCGGCCGGGCTGCTGGTGGAGGGCGCGGGGGCGACGGGGGCGCTGCTGGCGATGGGCGGGATCTACTTCCTGGCCACGCTGAGCCCGCTGGTGTTCCCGTCCTGGCGGACGCTGGACGACGCGCCGGTGGCGGGGGCCGCGGATTGCCCGGAGCCCTCCGTGGAGCCGCAGGTCAGCAGCTCGGCACCGTCCCGCCCGTCGCCAGGGCCTTGAGCGAGCCGACCGCGTCCTTCAGCGTGCCGACGGGCACGATCCGCAGCCCGTCCGGCCGCTCGGCCTCCGCTTCCCGGCACTCGGCCTTCGGGACGAGGAAGACGCTCGCCCCGTCGCGGTGGGCGGCCTGGGTCTTCATCGACACCCCGCCGACCGCGCCGACCTCGCCGTCCGCGCTGATCGTCCCCGTACCGGCGATGGTGCGGCCGCCGGTGAGGTCGCCGCCGGAGCCGTCGCCGTCGAGCTTGTCGATGATGCCGAGGGAGAGGAAGAGCCCGGCGCTCGGGCCGCCGATGTCGCCGAGGTCGACCTCGACCCGCATCGAACCGGGCTCGCGGTCCAGGTAGTTCAGGGCGGCGTCGACGGCGACGTTCTGCGACTGCTTCATGTCGTCGAGGTTGTGCCGCTCGATCTCCTTCTCGGAGCCGCCGGTGGGGTACACGGAGTCGCGCGGCATGACCGCCCGGTCGGCCCGGAACCAGCCGTCGATCACGTCGCCGATGCGGACGTCCGCCTTCGGCCCGGTGGCGAGGATCGTCGTCATCCTCAGCTGCCCGTCGGTGGGCCGGGTCCCGGTGCCGGTGATGGTGATCACCGGCCGCCCGTCGTCCTTGCCGAGCACGTCCGCGGTCATCCCGGGCCGCGCCAGGGTGAACGGCAGCGGCGCGAGGGCCGCCGTGCCGAACAGGGCGAGGACGGGCAGCGCGCAGAGGGCGAGGACGCGGGGGCGCGTGAGACGAGTGAGCACCCACCCAATCTAGCCGCCGCCCCCGAACGGGAACGCGCCAGGCGTACGCCGCGCTCGCCGCCTCCGCGAGCGCGACCCCCGGCACGCTTCCGTCCCGCCACGCGCCTACCGCAGCGCGTCGGCGACTTCCCGGGCGGCGTCGAGCACGCGCGGCCCGACCCGTTCCGGCACGGCGTCGGCGAGCATGACGACGCCGACGCTCCCCTCCACGCCCGAGACCCCGACCAGGGGCGCGGCCGCCCCGCTGGCCCCGGCCTCGAGTTCACCGTGGGTGAGGGTGTAGCCCGGGTGTCCGGCCTCCGTGGTCTGCCGGGCGGACAAAATGGCCCGGCCCGCCGCACCCCGGTCCAGCGGATGCCGGAAGCCGGCCCGGTAGGCGACGTGGTAGTCGGTCCAGGTGGGCTCGACGACGGCGACCGCGAGGGCGTCGCTGCCGTCGACGAGCGTGAGATGGGCGGTGGCTCCGATGTCCTCGGCCAGGGAGCGCAGCGCGGGCAGCGCGGCCTCCCGGACGAGCGGATGCACCTGCCGGCCGAGCCGCAGCACACCGAGCCCGACCCGGGCGCGGCCGCCCAGGTCACGGCGGACCAGAGCGTGCTGCTCCAGAGTGGCGAGCAGCCGGTAGACGACGGTCCGGTTGACGCCGAGTTTGTTGGACAACTCGGTGACGGTCAGGCCGTGATCGGTGTCGGCGAGCAGTTTGAGGACGCGCAGTCCTCGGTCGAGCGTCTGGGAAGTCTCCGCTGTCACGACGCCCTCTCCTCTTCGGGGTGAGCGACGACGGTCCTGCTCCGGCGGTTGCGACGCCGGTCCCAGCGGCGACGCACGGAGAGGCCGCCGGTCTGGCAAGGCACCGGCTGCGCTCCGCGGCGGCGTTGCCACGGGGCGTTCATATGGCGGGGACAGTAGCGAGCCAGTCCGCTCAGCGGAAGTCCTCGTCCAGAATCCGGTCTCCGGACACCGGGCCCGGATGCGGCCCACGCATAAGGGCCGGTCAGCGGGGCGGCGTCCGGAAAGCGAACATCTACGCGCGTTCACGTGTCACGACTGGTGCGCGACAGAGCGCACACAAGCGTGAACCGGCGTTAACACTGCGTGAAGGATTGGTACACGATTTCTTGCGCCTCTTCCTCGATCACCGGATGCCGGAAGCACCGTCTGTTCGGAATGTGGACGAACAGCGGTCCGGGCGACCTCGCGGCGCGCCTGATGGGTAGCTTCCCTACGGCTACTTCGGCACCGGGTCCCAACAGAACGACTACCGAGGGCGCCCGGCCTACAAGGACTGACGCCCACCCACTCCGAATCCCCCTGAGGCAGCGTGCCATGCGCAACAGACCGCACTGGATGCTCTGCGGGAGCCTGATACTTCTCACGGTCACCGCCTGCACCGACGACGAGAGCGGCAAGGAAGCGGCGCTCTCGGCATCACAGGTGTGCGACAGCACCCTGACCCCGTCTTCGGCGAAAGCCCTCGAGCGCCTGGCGTCGACCGAGCGTTTCACCGAACTCACCGGCACCGATCAGCAGGGAGACGCGAACGGGTTCTCTCTGGAACTGGCCGCGAAGAGGCTCTACGGAGGGGTGAAGGAACGCAACATCTGCATGGTCTACAAGGCGGGCGACGACCGTGGGATCCCGTTGCTCAAGATCGAGTTCGAGCCCACGGAGAATCACCCCGTCCCGGAGGAGGAAGCGCAGAGAGCAGACGGCGACCGGCTCGTCTTCCCCCTGGGCTCCTATGCCGAGATCAACGGCGACAGCGGGGCGAACCTCTATTTCGCCTGCTCGACCAAGGGGCCCGGGGGTGCGTCGCCCTACGTCAGGGCGAGGATGTACTCGTCCGGGGGCCAGCTGGCCCCCGGCTCCGGACCCGAGGACCGTATGACCGTCCTCAACGACGTCGCGCGTGGCCTGTCCAAAGAGCTCGGCTGTGCGGACGAGGCCGCGCTCCCCGCCCGGGTCCCCGAACCCGTGAACGGCTGACGGCCCCGACGAGGAGGAGGGCGGGACGCATACGGATACGCGTCCCGCCCTCCTCCTCGTCGTCCCCGGTCACGTCATCCGGGTCGCCCACTCCTGGACCTTCACGATGCGCTGCTGGATCTGGTGGGCCGTGGCCTCCGCGCTCGGCGGGCCGCCGCAGACCCGGCGCAGCTCGGTGTGGATGACCCCGTGGGGCTTGCCGCTCTGGTGGGTGTAGGCGGAGACCATCGTGTTGAGCTGCTTGCGCAGGCTCAGCAGCTGCTTGTGGGTGACCACCGGCCGGGCCTCGGCCGGCTTCTCCAGGAGGTCGGCCTCCGAGGCCGGCTTCTGGCGGCTGTGCGCGATCTGCCGGCTCTGCCGCTTCTGGAGCAGGAGCTGGACCTGGTCCGGTTCGAGGAGGCCCGGGATGCCGAGGTAGTCCTGCTCCTCCTCGGAACCGGGGTGGGCCTGCATGCCGAACTCCGCGCCGTCGTAGAGCACCCGGTCGAAGACGGCGTCGGACTCCAGCGCCTCGAAGGGCAGTTGCTCCTCGGTCTCCTCGTCCTCCAGCTTCTCCGCGTCGGCGAGGAGCTTGTCCTCCTCCGAGAACGGGTTCTCCTCGTCGCTGCCCTTCTTCGGCTTGTCGAGCACGTGATCGCGCTCGACCTCCATCTCGTTGGCGAAGTCCAGCAGCATCGGGATCGTCGGCACGAAGACGGACGCGGTCTCACCGCGCCTGCGGGAGCGCACGAAGCGGCCGACGGCCTGGGCGAAGAAGAGGGGCGTCGAGATCGTGGTCGCGTACACGCCGACGGCGAGACGCGGCACGTCGACGCCTTCGGACACCATGCGGACCGCGACCATCCAGCGCGACTCGTCGCCGCTGAACTTGTCGATCTTCTTGGAGGCGGCCTTCTCATCGGAGAGGACCACGGCCGGTGTCTCGCCGGTGACCTTCTTGAGGATCTTGGCGTACGCGCGCGCCGACTCCTGGTCGGTCGCGATGACGAGGCCGCCCGCGTCGGGGATGCCCTTGCGGACCTCGGTGAGCCGCTTGTCGGCGGCCGAGAGCACGTTGGGGATCCACTCGCCGGTGGGGGCCAGTGCGGTGCGCCAGGCCTGCCCGATGGCGTCCTTGGTCATCGGCTCGCCGAGCCGGGCGGCGATCTCGTCGCCGGCCTTCGTACGCCAGCGCATGTTGCCGCTGTAGCTGAGGAAGATGACCGGGCGGACGACGCCGTCGGCGAGCGCGTTGCCGTAGCCGTAGGTGTAGTCGGCGGAGGAGCGGCGGATGCCGTCGTTGCCCTCCTCGTACGCGACGAACGGGATCGGGTTGGTGTCCGACCGGAACGGCGTACCGGTCAGCGCGAGCCGCCGGGTCGCCGGGTCGAACGCCTCCTGGCAGGCCTCGCCCCAGGACTTCGAGTCACCGGCGTGGTGGATCTCGTCGAGGATCACCAGCGTCTTGCGCTGCTCGCAGCGGTTGCGGTGCAGCATCGGGCGGACGCCGACACCCGCGTAGGTGACGGCGACCCCGTGGTAGTCCTTGCTCAGCGGACCGGCGCTGTAGTCGGGGTCGAGCTTGATCCCTATCCGCGCGGCCGCCTCCGCCCACTGCTTCTTGAGGTGCTCGGTCGGGGCGACGACGGTGATCTGCTGCACGACATGGTGGTGCAGCAGCCACGACGCGAGGGTCAGCGCGAACGTGGTCTTGCCGGCGCCGGGCGTCGCGACGGCGAGGAAGTCGCGCGGCTGCTCCTGGATGTACCTCTCCATGGCGCCCTGCTGCCAGGCTCGCAGCTTCCCGGCGGTCCCCCAGGGGGCGCGGCCGGGAAAGGCGGGTGAGAGGTGGTGGGAGGCGGTGGTAGTAGTCACGGTCTCCGGTTCGGGGCTCTCGGGTACGTGGGGCGCTGCCGGCACCGGACCGGGCCGACTGGATCCCGGTCCGCGATACGACAACCGGGCCACCTTACCGGGGGGCCGGCCGGGAACCCGTACGAACGAGTCGCGGTTCGAGTCCGTTGAGACCCTCTTCACAGATACGGCTACCGTGCGAACCCCTTCTCCCGTACGAGGACCCGGGTCGCCACCCAGGCCCCCACCACGGCCACCGCCGCCATCGGCAGGAACACGGCGGCGAACGCCCCCGGGTGCGAACCCGAGGCCCCCGCCTCCACCGCCCCGTGCGCGGCCGCGCCCACCGCGCCGCCGCCGAGCGCGGCGAAGGCCGCCCCGCCGGTGGCCAGGAGCAGCACGTTGGAGAGCCCGTCGGAGATCTGGAGGGCGGCGGAGTTGGAGCCCGCCTCCTCGGGAGCCGACAGCTTCAGGAGCAGCACGCTGGTGGAGGCGATCACCATCCCCATGCCGAAGCAGCCGAAGGCCCAGGCGACGGCGACGGTCCAGACCGGGACCCCCTCGATCAGCACGGAGGGCGCGACGGCGATCGAGGCGGCGACCAGCACCATGCCGCTGACCATCAGCCGCTCCCGGTGGGGCTCCATGCGCGGCCGGGACTGTACGTACGAACCGAGCGCCCAGGTCGCCCCGCCCACGGCCAGCGAGAGCCCGGCCATCGTCGGGGACAGCCCGCGCTGGGTGACCAGCATCAGCGGTACGAAGGACTCGGCGGCGATGAACGACCCGGCGGCGATCCCGCGCAGCAGGACCACCGAGGGCAGCCCGCGGGCCGCCCGTACGGTCCCGGTGGGCAGCAGTCCGCGGACGGCGGGCACCAGCAGGGCGACGCCGAGGGCGGCCGGCAGGAGGGCGAGCCAGTTCAGCTCCTGCCCCGCGTACTGGAGCAGCCCCGCCCCGGCCGAGATCCCCAGCGCGAGCCGGATCCGGCGGCGGTCGTACGGCTGGGTGGCGGCGGCCGGATCCGCGGGCCCGGAGGCCGTCCGCCGGATCGCCGGGAGGGCCAGGACGAGAGGGATCACGATGAGCACGGGGATGCCGATGAAGACCCAGCGCCAGCCGAGGTGCTCGGTCACCGTCCCGGAGGCGAGCGGTCCGACGACGGAGGGGATCACCCAGCTCGCGGCGAAGGCGGCCAGGATCGCGGGCCGGATGTGTTCGGGGTAGGCCCGCCCGATGACCACGTACAGGGCGACGATGACCAGCCCGCCGCCGAGCCCCTGGACGGCCCGGCCCGCGATGAAGATCCACATGCTGGTGGCCGCCCCGGAGAGCAGCAGGCCGACGCCGAACGCGGTGATCCCGGTGGCGAGCGGCTGGAGCGGCCCGCGCCGGTCGGCCCACTGCCCGGAGAGGACCATGGCGAAGAGGCTGGTGGTGAAGTACGCGGAGAAGGCGAACGCGTAGAGCGGGATCCCGTTCAGTTCACGGGCGGCGACCGGCATCGCCGTGCCGACCGCCGTGGCCTCGAACGCGATGAGGAACACCACGGAGACGATGCCGATGCTCAGCGCCCGGTAGGTGCGCCCGAGGACCCCCTCCGCGGCCGCGAGGGGGATGCCGGACAGCGGGTCCGGGGAGGGGGCGTCGGTCGCGGTCGGCGCGAGGCGTGCGGCATCGGTGCCGTCACGCGGTTCGAGGGCGGTCATGGGCTCAGCGTAAGGGGCATGGCACGGTTTGAACCCTGTCGATGTACCGTCTCGCGCTCGGCCCTTGGTCGTAGGTCGCAAGCCCGGGTGTGAACGGCGTATGGCAGTCGCGTTGCGCCCCGGCCGGATCCCTTGAGGCGGCGGACGGGGGCCCGTAGCGTCATGGACAGCAAGCAGAAGGACAGCGACACCGCACCACCCCCGACCGTGTGCCCGAGAGGCTCAGGGGCTCGACTGCAACTCGAGTTACACCGGTTCGATTCCGGTCACGGTCTCCAGGACGGAGAGTGGCCGTCCCCGTAAGGACGGGGACGGTCACTTTCCGCTTTTCGCGCATACGACGGACGGTCGGCGCTCAGTCCGTCTTCAGCGCCTTCATCACATCGCGCATGTCGCTGATCAGAGCGGCCCGGTAGGCGAGCAGTTCGGGGCTCTGCGGCGCGTCCGGGAGCCCTTCGTCGGCCTCCCCTTCGTAGTCCATCGAGACGGACAGGGCGAGCGTCACGACGGCACCGCCCTCCACCACCTTCAAGCGCATGACGTTGTCGTCCATGACCAGGAGATGGGCCAGGTCCCCGAGGTCCGGGACCTGCTCCACCTGCGTCACGCCCACGCCGTCGATCTCCGTCTGCGTGCTGCTCGCCTCGAATTCGGGGCGCGGGTCGGTCTCCTTGTGCAGCGCGGCCGTCAGGGACGCCTGGTAGACCGTCGTCCAGCCCTCCCCGCCCTTGCCGCCCTGCGCCGCCGCGCCCGACGGGGTGAAGGCGAGGGAGCATCTGATGCGGTGGAGGGCGGGATGCTCGATCCCGTCCAGTTCGGTGGCCGGCTCGGACTCCGGCTCTCCCACCGCCTCGGTGAGCGCCCTCAGCTCCATCGCGGCGCAGGAGTCGGACTCAACCCGGTAGCCGCGCGGGTCCGGTTTCCGGTCGCCGCCGATCCCGTACGCGAACACCGCCGTCGCCCACACCGCCGACGCGACCAGCGCTCCGGCGGCGGTCCACAGCAGCCGCCGCCCCCGCCGCCGCCCGGTCGCGCGCTCCCGGTCGAACCCGCTCACCACGTCCGGGGGCGCGCCGGGCCCGGGATCGCCCACCAACTCCGGCTCACTGATCACGTACGGGCTCTCTCCTGGTCGGACGACGGTACGAACCTGCGGACCGGTTCGGTCCTCCGCGGCATTGTCCAGTTCTCCGGTCCGACCCGGAAGTATCCGGGCGGATCTGGGAGTATCCGGGTGGATCCGGGAGTGTCCGGGAGTCCCCTTCGACCCGGGCGGCCTCTCGCTCCGGCAGGGACGCCAAGGGCCCCGCACGGAACGCGGAGGACCGGGTTCACGTGCGGGGCCGCTCAGCGGGCGTGGGGCCGTCAGACGCCGACCAGGGTGTACGTGCCCGTACCGTCCTGCCTGCCGCTGGAGTACTGGCGCATGAACTCCCCGTCCGCGTACCGGTCATGGCCGATCATGGATCCGGTGTACTTGTTCTGCACACCGATCTTCGAGCTGCCGGGGACATCGCGGTAGATCGAGAACCGCTGGAGGTCGTCCTCCGCGCAGGTGACCGTCTTCAGGGCCGCCCGTTCGGTGGCCGGGTTCTGCTCGGCGATGGTCGCGCACCCGCCGTTGCCCCAGTTCCACAGGGTCGCCTCGAGGACCCCGTCGGTCTCCGTCACGTTGCACAGCCGCCAGTGGTCCAGGTGGGCGCTGAAGATCGTCGAGGGCCGCAGGCGGACCCCGTCGTTCGCCAGGACCGGCGCGCCCCAGGACAGGGGCTTGCCGGGTACCGCGATCTTGTAGACCTGTGCCTGGCAGTCGAGAGCGGCCCGTGCGCCGCGCCCGGCGGCCTTGGGCTGTTCGGCGGAGCTGCCGCCGGCGAGAGCCGGGGCCTGCTCGAGGCGGTCCCGCTCCTGCTCCGCCGTCGGCGCCACCGCACCCGCCGGGCGCTCGGCCTTCGCGGCGGCCGAGCCGCAGTCGAGGAGACCCTGCGCCTTGGCCATGATGCTGCCCGCGGGCACGGTGTCCTGGCAGCGCACCGCGCCTTCCTCAAGGGTGGTGAAGGTGGTGAAGTTGCCGCTGCCGGCCCCGTCGGTCCACTTCAACGCCCAGCTGCCGTCGCTCTGCTGGGCGCGGTTGCAGTTGAGGCTTCCGTAGGTGCCGGTGACCTTCTTCGTGCCCTTGTAGACGCCGTAGTAGCCGGGCTGGTTGAAGCTCCAGGCGACCGTGTTCGACTCGCTGCTGGTCGAGGAGTAGTCGACCTTGACGTTCAGGCCCAGGCTCGCGCCGACCGTGCCGAGGGCCTCGACGGCGAAGCTGCCCTCGACGTTGCCGTTGAGGCCGACGGAGACCGCGATGGTCGTCTGGGTGCTGGTGACGACGGTGTGGTTGCCGGTGGTGCCCTCGGTGACGTACCAGCCCTTGAAGTGGGTGATCGTCGGGGACACTTCGGTGGTCTTGATGTACGGGTGGCGGGTGCCGAGGTCGGCCGCGGTACAGGCGTCGCCGAGCTGGGGCGCCGCCGCGCTTGCGGGTGCCGTCGCGTTGGTGGGTGCCGCGGCGGCCGGCGAGGCGGCGAGGCCCATGGCGGCGAGCGCTGCGGCGACCGCGGGGGCGGTCACCATCATGAGTGACCTGCCGGTGCGGCTTAAGGGTCTATGGGTACGCATAATCGTCTGTTTCCCCCTGGTCATGTTTTTCTGGACAGGGGTGAATGTAGCGGCCACAGGGGGTGACAGGGTGAGGGCCGAACTAGCCATAAACGATCACGGAGGGGCCTATTCCTCCCCTGTCGCAGGCCGTTGCCGGGGTCACGCAGGGTCGAGTGACGGCCGGGCCTCCAGTCCCCCGTCGTTCTCGCAGCCCAGCTCCTTCGCCATGGCCAGCGAGACGGAGTGGGCCACGGTCGCGTAGGCGTCCTTCAACTTCTCCGGGTCGCCCTCGGGTTCGGTGGGGGACCAGCGCTCCACGCCGATCTTGACCTGAGCCGGCGTGGAACCGGGCAGCTTCGCGCTCCGGCAGGCGAACTGGACAACAGCGGAGTCCGGAGCCGTCAGGGTTCGCACTCCCATCGGGAGCACCGTGAACTTCGGAGCAGGTTCACCCTCCGGCGGGCCACTGGCCAGCTCCCAGGTCACCTCCAGCCGATCGCTCTGGGCGGCGTTGATCGCGAACACCTGGCAGATGTCACCGTCATCGGCGGCAGGGGAAGCGAACGCCTCACTCAACGACCTGGCGGCGCGTGCGACGGTGGATCCCTCGGCCGGCGCCTCGAACCGCGAGGACCCCGTGATCACCTTCAGTGATTCGGCCGCCTCGGTGGAGACCGCTTCGCCGCCGCAGAGAAGTGTCCCCGCCACGAACTCGCCGCCTTCCTTCGGGGCCTCGTCGTTCCCTCCAGCACAGCCGACCGCGCCGGCCGCCAGGAACACCGCGATGACCGCGCCGCCGAGACCGGCGCGGCCGCGGTTGGGCCTCCCTCGCCCGCTCACGTGGACGGAGACAGCGCGGAGGGAACATGCGGTAGCGCAGAGAGCCGCCACAAGGCCAGCGATCAGCATCTTTCCGTTCTGGTTCACAGCCATACCTTTCACTGCCGCCCGGGGCAGCTTCAGCCCGTCTCCGGATCTACACCCTGCTGATTCTCTCGGTCGTTTCCGACCCCGTAGCCCACGGCCATCGCTTGCGCCAGGTCCTCTCGGAGAGAGGAATCATCCTTGGTCGTATGGAGTGCGAGGAAATCCTCCATCGGAGCCTTCTCTTTCATTCCGTCCGCTGCCTGATCAGCGAGCTTGTCCAGGTTTGCCGCCACCTCCGACCAGTCGTCGGCCGCGGCCTTCAGCTTCCCCAACGGGGCTTCGACGATGTCCTCGTAACTCAGCATGTGCGCGCTCCCCCGAGCCCTACTTCAGGTATTCCGACAGCTTGGAGATCGACGTCAGATCCCCGCCGATCTTCACGTCGTCCTTCGCGTGCAGGGCCTTGGTGTAATCCAGGTGGTTCGAAATGTGTGCACAGGAATCCAGCAGCGTCTTGAGATGGGTCTGCCAGAAGTCGTGCACCTTGAGCACCGCCGCACCACTCGCGAAGTTGCCGTTGGTGAGTGCGATCGCCGCGTCGAAGGTGGCCGGGCGGGCGTGGTCACCGTCCTTCGACAGTTTCGTCCTCAACTCGTAGGCATCATTCCCGATAGCGCCGAGGTCGTCCCGGTTGACCACCAGGTCGGGTGTGCCGGCGGTGGTCCCGCCGCCCTCGGCCGGAGCACTGTTGAGCTGCATAGCACTGCGCTCTGCCGCCGCCGAACGCAGTTCGGCCCATTCCTTCTCGAACGTCACGTCTTCCCCCGGGTCTTGCCATGCGGACAGCCTTGCGCCCGCCACCGTACGGTGGCGGGCGCAGGGCGGACGAGTAGAATCTGAGCCTTTGCTCGGGCATGAATCCAGCAGAATCCATGGGGCGCGCATATGTCCGTCGTCGTCTTCTTGTTCGTCCTGGCCGCGGCGTTTCTCGTCATCGCCCTTGTCGGCCCGTACCGGTTGTACTGGCGGGCCCGGCCTCGGGCGGCGGCAGCCGTCGGACGCGGCTCTCGCGGTGGGGCGGGTCGCCGCGTTCGGGGTCGCCGGGGTCTTTCTCTTCGGGGGCTGTTCGGTCCTGGAGGGCGTCGACAAGGGGGCCTGGAGCGCCGGCGAGGTCAGGGAGGCCGCCGAGGGCGCGGGCGTGTCCCTGGCCGCCGAACCGCAGATCCACCGTGACGCCCAGGGCGGCTACGCCTCGCTGATCGAGGCGGAGTTCATGAGAGTGGGTGAGGGCCAAGGGCCCTCGTACGAGGTCGTCGTGGAACAGGCCGGTGACGACTACGAGATCTCGGCCGGCGGGGCCGACACCACTGTCTGCCTGCACGTCACGGAAGCGAAGTCCGCGGGGGGCGGGGTCTTCGTGCCAGGAGCGGACAGCGGCAGCACCTCGATTCCCGCGTACGACCTCACCGCCACCGTCGACGACGGTCCCTGCTGAGGCCGGAGCCGCCGCCGGGACCGTCGCCTCGTCAGCCCTTCGGAGTCGCCACCGCCGCCTGCGGCCTGATGGGCAGGCGGTTCACCGGGCGGCCCGTCGCCGAGCGGACCGCCGAGGCGACCGCCGCGGGGGCCGTGACGACCGGGACGGCCGAGGCCGGCTTCGCGCCGAAGGGGGCGACCACGTCGCGTTCCTCGACCAGTTTCACGATGCGGATGTCCGGGGCGTCCAGCGAGGTCGGGAGCGCGTAGCCGGTCAGGTCGGGGTGGCGGATCAGGCCGCGGGCGGTGCGGAGGTTCTCCGTGAGGGCCGCGCCGATGCCCTGCGTGATGCCCGCCTCGATGCGGATCGCCAGCTGGGCCGGGTTGAGGACGCGGCCCACGTCCTGGGCCACCGCCATCTCCACGACGCGTACGGAGCCGAGCTCGATGTCCACGTCGACCACCGCCCGTACCGCGCAGAACGCGAGGCCGACGAACGCGTCGCCCTGGCCGGACTCGTCCAGCGGCTCCGTGGGGTGCGGGCGGCACTGGGCGGTGGCCCAGAGTTCCTTGCCGTCCATCGCCTCCGTGACGGTGGTGGAGAGCACGCCGTCGTACGAGGTGATCTTGCCGTCGGCGATCTGGAGCAGCTCCGTGGACATGCCGAACTGGTGGGCCAGCGGCTGGAGGAGCTGGGTGCGGACCATCTTGGCCGCACGCTCCACCGCCCCGCCCGAGACCCAGGTGTGGCGGCCGTGCGTCGCCGGGCCCGCCGGGGGCTGGTCGGTGTCGACGGCGGCCACGTGGACCTCGTCCACGCCCAGGACCTCCTGGACGATCTGGCGGGCCAGCGTGGTGAAGCCCTGGCCCGTCTCCACCGCCGCGCAGATCACCGTGGCGACGCCGTCGTGCACCCGGACCGTGGCCGTGGACACCTCGTCGGTGCCCTCGGCGCCCAGCATGTGGACCATGCCCAGGCCGTAGCCCACGCCCCGGCGCACCGCCCCGGGCTCCCCCGCGCCCTCGGGGCCGCCCGGCAGCAGCCAGTCGTCCTCGGGGGCGTCCTTGGGGAGGGCGGGGAGGGGGTGGTCGCGGACCGCGCGGAGCAGTTCGGCCACCGGGGCCGGGCAGGTCACCGTCTGGCCCGTGGGCAGGATGTCGCCGGTCGACAGGGTGTTGCGCAGGCGCAGTTCGGCCGGGTCGATGCCCAGTCTGGCGGCCAGTTTGTCCATCTGGCCCTCGTAGGCCGCACAGACCTGCATCGCGCCCTCGCCGCGCACATGGCCCGATGGCGGGTTGTTCGTCCGGACCGCCCAGCCCTCGATGAAGGCGTGCGGCACCACGTACGGGCCGCAGGCGAAGGCCACCGCGGCGGCCAGGGATTCGGAGGAGGCGTCCGCGTACGCGCCCGCGTCCAGGAGGATCTGGGCCTCCACCTTGACCAGCCGGCCCTCCGCGTCCGCGTGGTGGCGGTAGCGCAGGAGGGTGGGGTGGCGGTGGGTGTGGCCGAGGAAGGACTCCTCGCGGCTCGCGGCCAGCTTCACCGGGCAGCCGGTGCGCAGCGCGAGCAGACCCAGCGGGATCTGGAAACCCGGGTCCTCGCGGTCGCCGGTCGCGCCGGGCACCCCGGTCACGACGACCTTGACCCGGTCCGGCTCCAGGCCGAAGCAGGCGGCGATCAGGTCGCGGTCGGTGTGCGGGTCGGTGGAGGCGGTGTAGATCTCGACGCCGCCGTCCGGGCGGGGCACGGCGAGGCCGGCCTCCGCGCCGATCGGGGCCGGGTCCTGGCGGCCGATGCGGTACAGGCCCTCGACGACGACCTCGCCCGCCGCCTCCGCGTCGCCGTAGCGCAGCGGGATGTGCCGGATCAGATTCCCGTCGGGGTGCAGGGGCTCCGCCGCGAACGCCTTCTCCGGATCCGTGACCGGCTCCAGCACCTCGTACTCGACGGCGATGGCGGCGGCGGCCAGCCGTGCGGTGTCCGGATGGTCCGCGGCGACCGCGGCGATCGGCTCGCCGTGGTGGCGGACCAGGTCGGAGGCGAACACCGGGCGGTCCACCACATGGCGGCCGTAGTTGCTGTCGCCGGGCACGTCCTCGTGCGTGACGACCGCGCGCACCCCCGGCATCGCGACGGCCGCCGACGTGTCGATGGACAGGATCCGCGCGTGCGGGTGCGGGGAGCGGAGCACGGCCGCCCACAGCAGCCCCTCGGCCCAGAGGTCCGCGGCGTACGGGAAGGTGCCCTCGGTCTTCGCGCGGGCGTCGGCGGCCGGCAGCGAGACGCCGAGGCCGAGCAGGGGCTGCTCGGCGTCGGCGTCCCGGCCGGGTCCGCCGACGGCGTCGATCCGGGGCAGGCTGGTGCTGGTCGCGTTGGCCGCGGTGGCCGCGTCGCTGCTCACGCCGCCTCCTTGTCGTTCGCCCCGCCGGTGCGGCGGCGGGGGGTGGGCCCTGGGTTCGCGTGGTGCCGCTGTCGTACGGCGGGGCCGCGGGCTCGCCTCACAGCGCCTCTCCCTCGTGCGGGTGGGGGCCCTGCTGCACGCCGCCGGCGCCCGGCTCGGCCTGCTGCGGGATGCGTGCCCCGTCCTGGGCCGCCTCGGCGCTCGCCTCGCGGGCCGCGACGACGTCGGCGACCGCGTCGAGCACGCCCCGGTAGCCGGAACAGCGGCAGAGGTTGCCGCAGAGTGCCTGGCGGGTCTCCAGCTCGCTGGGGGCGTGATTGCCCTCCAGGAGGTCGTGGACGGTCATCGCCATGCCGGGGATGCAGAAGCCGCACTGGACGGCTCCGCAGGCGGACAGGGCGCGCTGGACGTCGGACGGTTCGCCGTCGACGGCGAGGCCCTCGACCGTCCGCACCTCGCTGCCCGCCGCCGTGGCCGCGGGGACCAGGCAGGAGGCGACCAGACGGCCGTCGACCTGGACGTTGCAGGCGCCGCACTCGCCCTGCGAGCAGCCGTCCTTGGCCCCGGCCAGGCCGAGGCGCTCGCGAAGCACGTAGAGCAGGGACTCGCCGATCCAGGCGTCGCCGACCGGGCGGTCCACGCCGTTCACATGGAGGAGGTACGAAGCGGAGGGGTGCTCGCTCGGTACGTCGAGGAGGACGGGGGCGGGGTCTTCGTCCGGGGCGGTGTCCGGGTCGGCCTCGGAAGCCGTCTCCGGCGCCGCGTCGGGGTCGGCCCCGGGATCGGTCCCGCGTGCCGCCGCGGATTCCGGTACGGCCGCGGTGTCGGCCTGTTCCTCCTGCGGCCGGGCTGCCCCGTCCGCCCGTTCCGCGGTCTGTCCCGTCGGCTCGTCCGCCGCCGGTTCCGGTTCCGGTTCCGGTTCCGGGGTCTCCTCCGTCACGGGTACGGGGGCGGCCTCCGGTTCCGGTGTGGCCCAGGGGGCGGGGGCGCCGCCGGGGAGCGTCGCGGGGCGGGCTCGGTCCGCGTACCACTGCGGTGTGTGGGCCGAGGCCAGGAACTCGCCCGATTCGTCCGGGAGATCCCCGTCCGCCACCGGGATCGTCCACTGGCCGGTGTGGCCGGCGTGGTCCGCCTGGCCGGACGTGTCGACGCGGCCGGAGAGGTCGGTGTGACCGGTCTCGGGGGCGGCTTCGGGACGGCCCGCTTCCGGGCCGGCCGCCGTCTCGCCGAAGGCCTCGGTGAAGTTCCACTGGGCCGTGGCGTGCGAGGTGCCCTGGTATCCGGCCTGCCCGCCCTGGTGGTTCGGGTCCGGCCAGTGGACCGCGCCGGGCTGCTGGGCGGCGGCCTCCTGGGCGCGCTGCTCGGCCTGCGCCTGCTGGGTCTGTGCCTGCTGGGTCTGTGCCTGCTGGGCCTGTGCCTGCTGGGTCTGCGTCTGGAGCACCCAGCTGCCCGTCGCCGCCGGGTCCAGCCCGGCGGCCGGGGTCAGCGGCAGGATCATCGGCGGGACGTACCCCTGGCCGGGCGCGGCCAGCGGGATGTTCGCCAGATCCTCCGGCGGGAGCTGGACGAACGCCGTGGCGTCGGCGTCGTACTCACCGCTCTGCGGCGTCGGCTGCCAGGCTCCGTACCGCGGATCCGGTCCACCGGAGCCGGCCTGCCCGTCCTGCCGGCCGTGCTGGTCGGCGGGTTCCTCATTGCTCACGACAGTGCCCTCCCCAGCGCGCGTCGGGCGAGCGCGGCGACGGTGCGCCGCAGGTGCAGTACGGCCGGGGACAGCGGCGGGGCCTCTGAGCCGTCGGCCGGTGGGGCGTGGTCCGGGATGCAGGCCGCGGCCACGTACTCGCCGAAGGCGGCCAGCGCGTCGGGGGCGAGGCCCCGCTCGCCGTCCCAGTCGATCAGCGAGGCGATCCAGCGCTCCGCCTCCAGCGGGCGCAGCGGCATCGGGGCGATGGCGCCGACCGCGCAGCGCACGCCGCGCCGGGCCGGGTCGAGGACGATGGCGACGGAGGCGGTGGCGCGCCCCGGGCCGGTGCGGCCGGTGGCCTTCAGGAACACCTGCGGGGCGTGCAGCAGCGGTACCCGGACGAAGCCGATCAGCTCCGCGGGTTCCAGCAGTTCACGGCCGGCCAGCAGGTGGGAGACGGGGATCTCGCGGCGGGCGCCGCCGGGGCCCGCGATGACGAGCTCGGCCTCCAGCGCGGCCAGCACCGGCAGGGCGTCGCCGGTGGGCGCGGAGGTGACGATGTTGCCGCCGAGCGTGCCGGCGTTGCGGATCTGGGGCGGTCCCGCGGCGCGGGCGGAGGCGGCGAGCGCGGGGATGAGGGCGGCGAAGTCGGGGCGGCCCATGCGGGCGTGGGTGAGTCCGGCGCCCAGCAGCGCGTGGCCGTCCTGGTAGTGCCAGCCGCGCAGTTCGCTGATCCGTCCGAGGCCGACCAGCCCCGAGGGGCGCAGCAGCCCCTTGTTGACGGCCGCCATCAGGTCCGTGCCCCCCGCGACCGGAACGGCCGCGGGCATGGCGCCGAGTGCCGCCACGGCCTCGTCCAACGAGGCCGGCAGTGTCACCGACTGCGTCGCCTGCGGTGCGTGCGTGGTCAACCCAGCTGCCCCTTCCCGGTCTCCCGGCTGTCCCGCCTGTTCCGCCGTACGGTACGTGTTCACAGCCCGGACGTGGCAACTCTGGCACATCTTCCGATCGGACCGGCGCGAGGGTCCGCGAAGGGTGGATCCGTCCCCGACCTGCGGGATATTCCGGTTTCGCACTTCTTCGGCGAGGAGGGTGAATTGCCACTCTTCGGCAAGGCTTGTACGACTTATGCGGTTCGCGTCCTCGTTCCGGCGCACGTCGGCAGGGCGGTCGGCCCCGGACGCGCGTCGGCCGCGGCGGCCCGGGAGGGCGGCCGCGGCCGACGGGCCCACGGGCGGCTCACAGCACCGGAGGCACTCCCTCCAGCGGGCGGCCGAGGATGCCGGGGCGCTGCTGCCGGGGGTACGGGCCGCCCGGCGGGCGGTAGTCGACGCCGAGGGCGTCCAGCCGGGCGTAGTGGGCGCTCATCCGGGCGTCGAAAGCGGCGAAGTCCCGGTCGGCCGGGGCGGGCAGGGCGGACCAGGCGACCTCGGCGAAGGCGGCGAGGCGCGGGAAGACCTGGTAGTCGACGCGGGCCCGGTTCTGCATGACCTCGGTCCACACATTGGCCTGGGTGCCCAGGATGTGACGGGCCGCCTCCTCGCTCAGGCCCGGCGGGACGGGCTCGAAGCGGTAGACGTCCTCCAGGCTCCGGACGTACCCGATGGGCATCGGCTCGTCGGGGCCGCCGTCCTGACGGTGGTCCAGATACACCTGCTGCTCGGGGCACATGACCACGTCGTGCCCGGCCTCGGCGGCCGCGATGCCTCCGCCGTAGCCGCGCCAGGAGGAGACCGCGGCCCCTTCGGCGAGGCCGCCCTCGAGGATCTCGTCCCAGCCGATGAGGCGCCGGCCCCGTGCGGTGAGCCAGGCGTCGAAGTGCCGGATGAACCAGGACTGGAGCCCGTCCTCGTCCTTCAGGCCGAGTTCGGCGATCTTCGCCTGGGCGGTCGGGGACTCCTTCCACTGGTCCTTGGGGCACTCGTCACCGCCCATGTGGACGAAGGGCGAGGTCTCGGCGGGGAAGAGTTCCAGCACCTCCTCCAGGACGCCCTCGAAGAAGCGCAGAGTGCTGTCCGTGGGGGCGAGGACGTTCGGATTGACGCCCCAGGTGTCCCAGACGGAGAGGGCGGTGGTGTCGATGACGTCGGTGTTGCCCAGCTCGGGGTAGGCGCTAATGGCGGCCTGCGAGTGGCCGGGGATGTCGATCTCGGGGACGACCCGGATATGCCGCTCGGCGGCGTAGGCGACGATCTCGCGGATGTCGTCCTGGGTGTAGTGGCCGCCGTAGGGGGTCTCGTCCCACAGTTCGGAGGCCCGGTGGCCGTATTTGGTGCGCGAGCGCCAGGAGCCGACCTCGGTCAGGCGGGGGTAGCGCTTGATCTCGATGCGCCAGCCCTGGTCGTCGGTGAGGTGGAAGTGGAAGACGTTCAGCTTGTGGGCGGCGAGCAGGTCCAGGTAGCGCAGGACGTCGTCCTTGGGCAGGAAGTGCCGCGAGACGTCGAGCATCAGGCCGCGCCAGCCGAAGCGGGGTTCGTCCTCGATGACGACCGCCGGGACCTGCCAGGCGCGGTCCGCGGCGAGCGGCGCACGCCGGAAGGCTTCCGGGCCGAGGAGCTGACGGAGGGTCTGCGCGCCCCGGAAGAGTCCCGCCGCGCTGCCGCCCGTGAGGCGTACGGCATCGGCTTCGACGGCGAGGCGGTAAGCCTCGGGGTCCAGCTCCTCGTCGAGCGTCAGCACGATGCCGTGGCCGCCCGTGCCCTCGGCCAGGGGCAGTCCGGTGGCCGCGCCGAGCGTGGTGCGCAGCCAGCGGGCGACGCCCTCGGCTCCCGGCGCGGCGCTCAGCGGGGTCGCGCGGCCCAGCGCGTACGGCCCGAAGGGGGCCGGCGTCAGGGTGCGCGGGGCCGGGATCAGACCGAGGGCCGCGGTGTCCACGGAGTCCGGGCCGTCCGTGTTCTCGGTGTTCTCGGTGTTCCGGGATGCCATGACGTCAGTCCTTAACCGCTCCGCCCAGTCCGGAGACGAGGCGTCGCTGTACGAGTACGAAGAAGACCAGTACGGGGATGGTCATCACCGTCGAGGCTGCCATGATCCCTCCCCAGTCGTTCTCGTCCGGTTTGAAGAAGACCAGCAGCGCCATGGGCAGCGTCGACTGCGAGGTGTCGCTGATGATGAACGACTTCGCGAACAGGAAGTCGTTCCAGGTGGTGATGAAGGAGAAGACGCTGGTCGCCACGAGGCCCGGGAAGACGAGCGGGAAGAGGATCTGCCACAGGAAGCGGGTGCGGCTGGCCCCGTCGATGTAGGCGGCCTCCTCCAGGGCCTCGGGGACGGCCTTGACGAAGCCGCGCAGCATCCAGATGGCGAACGGCAGCGAGAAGGCGAGGTGCGGCAGGATCAGCGAGCCGAGGGTGTTCAGCTGGCCGAAGTCCCGCATGAGGAAGAACAGCGGGATGGTCAGCGCCTCCACCGGCACCATCTGCGCGACCAGGAACATGATCAGCAGCGTGGTGCGGAACTTGAAGCGGAAGCGGGTCACCGCGGTGGCCGCCAGGAAGGCGATCAGCGCGGAGAGGATGACGACCGTGCCCGCCACCAGCAGGCTGTTGAGGAAGTAGCGGCCGAAGTCCTGCTGTTCGAAGACCCGGCGGAACGAGTCGAGCGAGGGGGCGAGCGTCCAGGGGCGGGCGTCGGTGGACTGGATCTCCCCGGCGGGCTTGAACGCGGAGAGCACCATCCAGTAGAGGGGGAAGGCGACCGCGACGGCGATCAGCAGGGCGGCGGCCTCGGCGGCCAGCCTGCCGGGCCGCTTGACGCGCAGCCGCCGGGCGAGGCCACCGCCCTCGCGCGTGCCGCCGCGTACGGGACTGCCGGTCGTCGCGCTCACAGTTCCTCCCCCTGGCGCCTCACCAGGCGCAGATAGACCAGCGTGACGGCCAGCAGGATCACCAGCATCACGACGCCGATCGCCGATCCGAGGCTGTACTGCGAGGACGCGAACGCCTTCTGGTAGGCGTAGACGTTGAGCACCAGGTTCTGGCCGGCGATGCCGCCGCCGTTGGTCATGACGTAGATCTGGGTGAAGACCTTGAAGTCCCAGATGATCGACTGGATGGTGACGACGATCAGGATGGGCCTGAGCATCGGCGCCATGATGGTGCGCCAGATCCGCCACTGGGACGCGCCGTCCAGCGAGGCGGCCTCGAGCACTTCGGTGGGGATGGCCCGGATGCCCGCGTACACGGTGACCATCACGAACGGGAACGAGCACCACAGGACTTCCAGGAGTACGAGCGCGAAGGCGCTGTAGCGGCCGTACGTCCAGGAGAAGTCGCCGAGTCCGAGCACCTTGTTGACCGGTCCGAAGTCGGGGTCGAAGAGGAAGACCCAGACGGTGGAGCCGGTGATCGCGGGCGTGGCCCAGGCGCCCAGCGCGGCCATCATCAGCGCGAGCCGGGGCAGGGCGCGGATGCGGGTGAGCAGGACGGCGAGTGCGCAGCCGACGAACAGGGTGGAGATCACGCAGGCCGCGGCGAAGAGGACCGTGGCGAGGAGGACCTGCCAGAACTGGCTGTCGCGGAAGAGGGTGGCGTAGTTGCCGAAGCCCTGGAAGGTGGTGGGTTCGCCGCCGCTGACCTGGGCCTGGGTGTACTCCAGGAACGAGATCAGGCCGAGCTGGTAGATCGGGTAGACCAGCAGCCCGGCGAGCAGGACGAGAGCCGGCAGGAGGTAGAGCCACGGGGTCCAGCCGGAGCGGTTCGCCGGCGAGACGGACCGGCCGCGCCGGGGCGGGCGGGCGGCCGGGGCGCCGCCGCCCGCCCCGGCGGCGGGCGGCGACTTGAGGGGGGTGGTGTGCGTGGTCATCGTCAGCCCGCGTCGGTGAAGGCCGTGTCCATCTTCTTCGCCGCGTCGTCCGAGGCCTCCGCCACGTCCTTACGGCCGGAGACGATCTCCTGGAACATCGTCGGCAGGATCAGCGAGGCGTCGATCTGGCCCCAGGCGGGTGAGGCGGGGACGAACTTGGCGCCCGCGCCCAGGGTCCGGACGAACGGGGCGACGAAGGGCTGCTTCTTCGCGGCGTTGTCCAGGACGTCGGTGTAGGTGGGCAGGAAGCCCATCGCGTCGAACATCTCGGCCTGGGTCTTCTTGCCGGTCAGCGACTTCATCAGGTCGACGGCGAGAGTGCGGTGCGAACTGCTCTTGAGGACGCCGAGGTTGTTGCCGCCGGCGAAGGCGGGGGCGATGGAGCCCTCGGCGACACCGGGCAGGGGGACGACGGCGTACTTGCCCTTGACCGCGCCCGCCTCGACGGCCGCGTGGCTGAAGTCGCCGCCGATGGCCATGGCGGCCTTGCCGGAGGCGAAGGCGGTCACGGTGGCGTTGCCGCCCATGGAGGCGCACTTGGCGGCGGGACAGTTGTCGTCGCCGAAGAGGGAGGTGTAGGCCTCGATGCCCTTGCGGGACTTCTCGCTGTTGATGCCCGACTTGTAGGTGCCGCCGCTCTCGCCCGCGAGTTCGCCGCCGTTGGCCCAGATGAAGGGCATCGCGCCGTAGGTGTACGCGCCGCCGACCGCGAGGCCGTAGAGGTCGGGCTCGGCCTTGCGGATCTTCTTGGCGGTGGAGATCAGCTCGGCCTGGGACTTGGGGGCGTCGATGCCCAGGTCCTCGAAGACGTCGGTGCGGTAGTAGAGGGCCCGGACGCCGACGAAGAAGGGGGCGCCGTAGACCTTGTCGCCGACGGTGACGGACTGCTTGGCGATCGGGTCGGTGTCCTTGGCCTCGTCCCAGGCGCCGAACTCCTCGGTCACGTCCGCGAGTCCGCCGTCCTTGACGTACCCGGCGGTGTCGCTGTTGCCGTACTCGATGAGGTCGGGGGCGCTCTTGGGGTCGTTGAACGCGGCCTTGATGCGCTGCGCGCGGGTGTCGACGGGTATGTACTCGATCTCGACCTTCGCGCCCTTGTGGGCCTTCTCGAAGTCGGCGACGGCCGCGTCGACGACCTTCTCCTTGGGCTTGTTGCCGACCTCCTGGAAGAGCCAGACACGGAGCGTGCCGCTCTTCTCGTCACCCTTGGCACTGGTGTCGGAGGTCTGCGGCGCGCAGGCGGTGGCGGTGAGGCCGGCCAGCACAAGCGCCGCAGCCGGGGCGGCCATTCGGGCAGAAAGCTTCATCCGGAACCCCTACCGGTCGGGTGTTGCACCATGTGCAACGTGCGTTTCGTTCTGCACAACTGGCAGGAGAGTAGATCCGCGCCCCGACGCCGACAAGTGGTCTCCACCACTCTGTGACCAGCCGATGCAGCCCGTGCAACGCGACCGCCCGGTCACCGAGGGTGACCGGGCAGGCAGAAGGCCCCCGGGGCGCGCGGTGACGCGCGCCCCGGGGGCCTGACAGCGAGGTGGGGAGCGGACCTACTTCTTGTCCTTGCCGCCACCCTTGCCCTTGTCCTTGTCGCCGCCGGCGCCCATGGACTCGTAGATCTCCTTGCACATGGGACAGACCGGATACTTCTTGGGGTCGCGCCCCGGCACCCAGACCTTCCCGCACAGCGCGACCACGGGAGTGCCCTCCAGGGCGCTCGCCATGATCTTGTCCTTCTGGACGTAGTGGGCGTAGCGCTCGTGGTCGCCGTCGCCCCTCGACACCTGCGGCGTCGGTTCGACGAGGGTCCCCGTACCTGCCCCGCGATCGGGCTCAAGAGTGCTCATAACCGCCAAGGGTACTGAAAGCCGTGGCCTTCAGCGCCTCCGGTGGAGGGAAGGGCCGTCCCTCAGTTGAGCGAAGGGTCGTCCGGATACGTGGCGATCATCGCGAGCTCGCTGCGCTGGCGGCGGAGCACCGCACGCCAGAGCTGTTCGGGGCGCGGGGAGGAGACGTCGCCGGGCTCCGACTCGACCACGTACCACGCGCCCTCGTTCAGTTCGCCCTCCAGTTGACCCGGGCCCCAGCCCGCGTACCCGGCGAAGATCCGCAGCGAACCGAGGGCGGGGCCCAGCAGCTCCGGCGGGGTCTCCAGATCAACCAGGCCGATCGCCCCGTGGACCCGCCGCCAGCCGAGCGGGCCCTCGTCGCCGGGGATGACCGCCACGCCGAGCGCGGAGTCCAGCGAGACCGGGCCGCCCTGGAAGACGACGTCCGGCTCGCCGGTCAGGCCGGCCCAGGGCGCGAGGATGTCGCCGACGCCGACCGGGGTCGGGCGGTTGAGGACCACGCCGAGGGAGCCCTCCTCGTCGTGGTCGAGGAGCAGCACCACCGCACGGTCGAAATTGGGGTCCGTGAGGGCGGGTGCGGCCACGAGCAGTCGCCCTGTGAGCGAGGACACCTCGGTCATGGCAGGAATGATCCCGCATCTTCGCCCTTCACGGGGGCCGAGTGACCGTGATGCCGCCCTCAGGAGAGCGAGCGCAGCTCAGGGCGCACGGAGGCACGGGGAGCGCACCGTCGGGCGGGGGCGCGGTGGGCCATCCGGACGGTAACCCTCCGCAAGATCGGGTGCGCGGAGGGTGTTGTGGCGGATTCATGACGTTCGCCCACCCCCCTTCGCCTTACGGAAGGGGGGTAGGAGGCCATTACCCTTTTCGTTGGCCCCCTGCCCGACCACTCCGGAACGCGAGATACATGACCGGCACAGACGATGTCCTGCTTGTCCACGGCGGCACCCCGCTGGAGGGCGAGATCCGCGTCCGAGGCGCCAAGAACCTGGTGCCGAAGGCAATGGTCGCCGCGCTGCTCGGCAGCGGGCCCAGCCGCCTCCGCAACGTTCCCGACATCCGTGACGTACGGGTGGTCCGGGGACTTCTGCAGCTGCACGGCGTCACCGTCCGCCCCGGCGACGAGCCGGGCGAACTGATCCTCGACCCCTCGCACGTCGAGTCCGCGAACGTCGCCGACATCGACGCCCACGCGGGTTCCTCGCGCATCCCGATCCTCTTCTGCGGCCCGCTGCTGCACCGCCTCGGCCACGCCTTCATTCCGGGCCTGGGCGGCTGCGACATCGGCGGCCGGCCGATCGACTTCCACTTCGAGGTGCTGCGCCAGTTCGGCGCGACCATCGAGAAGCGGGCGGACGGCCAGTACCTGGAGGCCCCGCAGCGGCTGCGGGGCACCAAGATCCGGCTGCCGTACCCCTCGGTGGGCTCCACCGAGCAGGTGCTGCTCACCGCGGTGCTCGCCGAAGGTGTCACCGAGCTGTCCAACGCGGCCGTCGAGCCGGAGATCGAGGACCTCATCTGCGTACTGCAGAAGATGGGCGCGATCATCTCCATGGACACCGACCGGACCATCCGGATCACCGGTGTCGACAAGCTCGACGGATACACCCACCGGGCGATCCCGGACCGCCTGGAGGCGGCTTCCTGGGCGTCGGCGGCGCTGGCGACCGAGGGCAACATCTATGTGCGCGGCGCCCAGCAGCGCTCGATGATGACCTTCCTGAACACCTTCCGCCGGGTCGGCGGCGCCTTCGAGATCGACGACGAGGGCATCCGCTTCTGGCACCCGGGCGGCGCGCTCAACGCCATCGCGCTGGAGACGGACGTGCACCCCGGCTTCCAGACCGACTGGCAGCAGCCGCTGGTCGTGGCGCTGACGCAGGCCGCCGGCCTGTCGATCGTCCACGAGACGGTGTACGAGTCGCGGCTCGGCTTCACCTCCGCGCTCAACCAGATGGGTGCGCACATCCAGCTGTACCGCGAGTGCCTGGGCGGTTCGGACTGCCGCTTCGGCCAGCGCAACTTCCTGCACTCGGCGGTCGTCTCCGGACCGACCAAGCTGCAGGGCGCGGACCTGGTCATCCCGGACCTCCGGGGCGGCTTCTCGTACCTGATCGCGGCGCTGGCGGCGCAGGGCACCTCCCGGGTGCACGGCATCGACCTGATCAACCGCGGCTACGAGAACTTCATGGAGAAGCTGGAGAAGCTCGGCGCGAAGGTCGAACTGCCGGGCGGTTCGCTCGTCTGACCGTCCCCGCGCGCCGCGCAGGCCGCTCAGTGCTGCCGCACACAGCACTGCGCACCGCGCAGCCCCCGCGTGAACAGCCCGCCGCCCCGGTTCCGGTCTCGGAGCCGGGGCGGCGGGCTGTCGGGCGTCAGAAGGGCCCCTGAAGGCCCTGTGAGCGGGCCTGGCGGGCGTAGCGGCCCGGGGTGGTGCCGGCGATCCTCTTGAAGTGCCGGGTGAGGTGGGACTGGTCGTGGAAACCCACGGCGGCCGCCGCCTCGCCGGGCGGCACCCCGTCGAGCAGCAGCCGGCGGGCCCGGTCGACGCGGCGGGACGTCACGTACTGGTGCGGCGCGATGGCGTAGGCCGCGCTGAAGGCCCGTACGAGATGGGCGGGGTGCGCGTGGACCAGCCGGGCGGCCTCGGCCAGGGTGACGCCCTCGCGCAGCCGCTCGTCGAGGAGCTCGCGCAGATCGCGTGCGACGCCCGGTCCGGGCGTCGGGGCCGCCGGGGAGCCCCCGGGGCGCAGGTGGCCCCGCAGCCGCTCGCCGATGAGCGTCAGACGGCTCTCCGCCTCGAACGCGCCGCCCGGGTCCGCGAGGGCGGTGTGCAGTCGGGCGACGCGGGCGCGCAGCAGCGGGTCGGCCAGGTCCGGGGTGTCCACGGCGGGTCCGATGAGGCTCGCGTCGAGCCGCGTCAGGTCCAGGTAGAGCACCCGTTTGCGGAAGCCGGCGGAGGTCGCGGGCGACCCGTTGTGCGGGACCCCCGGCGGCAGCAGGCTCACCGTGCCGTCCGGGGTGGAGCGCTCGTGGCGGTCCAGGTCGTAGCGGACGGCCCCGTCGTCGACGATCAGGAGCGTCCAGGCGTCGTGGACGTGCATGGGGTAGGCGTGCTCGGTGAAGCGGGCGTGGAGGACCTCCACGACGCCGGCGACGGCCGGGCGCCAGGCGAGGATCTCCTGCGGACGGGTCGCACGGCTCACGCAAAGAACGTACAAGACGCCGTCCGGGACCACCGGTCAGTCTCGAACCATGAGAACCACGACGACGGAACCGGCCGCGACCACGGCGGCCGAGAGCGCTCCTGTCCGCTTCGACACGAAGATCGCGGTGCTGCTCCGGGACGACCTGGAGACCTGGCAGCGCCTGAATGTGACCGCCTTCCTGGTCAGCGGCCTCGGGACGGCGGCGCCCGAGGTGATCGGCGAGCCGTACGAGGACGCGGACGCCACGGCGTACCTGCCGATGCTCCGGCAGCCCGTGCTGGTCTTCGAGGGATCGAGGCAGACGCTGACCGCCGCGCACGCCAAGGCGTTGTCCCGGTCCCTGGCGACGGCCGTGTTCACCGCGGACCTGTTCGGCACGGGGAACGACCGGGACAACCGGGCGGCCGTACGGGCGGTGGGGCGGGACGCGCTCGATCTGGTGGGGATCGCGGTGCACGGGCCGCGCAACGCCGTGGACAAGGTCCTCAAGGGCGCGCGGATGCACCCCTGAGGGGGACGGGAGAGCCCTCGGCCTCCCGGACGCCCCGGCGGTCCGCATGTGCCCCGGGCATACGCAAGGGCGGCCACTCCTGGTCGGGAGTGGCCGCCCTCATTGCGCCTCGGTGGGTTACTTGCCCTTGGCGGCTTCCTTGAGCTTCGAGCCCGCGGAGACCTTCACGCTGTAGCCGGCGGGGATGTTGATCGGGTCGCCGGTCTGCGGGTTGCGAGCGGTGCGAGCGGCACGGTGGGTGCGCTCGAAGGTCAGGAAGCCGGGGATGGTGACCTTCTCGTCGCCCTTGGCGACGATCTCACCGACGGTCTCGGCGAGCGCGGCCAGCACGGCGTCGGCGTCCTTGCGAGTCACCTCGGCGCGGTCGGCCAGGGCGGCCACCAGCTCACTGCGGTTCATGTTGTTACTCCCGTGTTCTTCTTGCCTGTGAGGCGTGAGATCGAAGCCGATGCTGCCAGGGCCCTCTGACAGTCCCCGGACCCGGGTCTGATGTCAGACCCTCTCGCCCGATTACGCATCCTGCCCCCACCAGCGGCGGGAAAGCCAATCCGGAACCCTTCGGGGTCAATGAAAAGCGCCACGGTTTGCTCGTGGTGACGCTCCGTCGACTTGGCCGAGCGGTCCGCAGCGGATGCCGGGCCCCGCAGGGCCCACTGCCCGCCCACCCTAAAGGGGCGTTTGGGGCGCCGCGACCCGCGACGCGCCGTACGGCACGGGCGGGTGCGGCCCGGTATGTCTCGCGGGTACCCCTCGGGCGCCCCGCGAAACGGTGGAGTCAGACGGCGGTGGAGGAGGCCGTTCCGGTGCCTGCGGCGGCCTTGGCGGCGGCTCGGACGGCTCCGGCGACCGCGCCCGCCACCTTGTCGTTGAAGACCGAGGGGATGATGTAGTTCGCGTTGACCTCGTCCTCGGCGACCACGTCGGCCAGGGCGCCGGCCGCGGCGAGCATCATCTCCGTGTTGACGGTGCGGGACTGAGCGTCCAGCAGACCGCGGAAGACACCCGGGAAGACCAGCACGTTGTTGATCTGGTTGGGGAAGTCCGAGCGGCCGGTGGCGACGACCGCCGCCGTCTGACGGGCGATCGCCGGGTCGACCTCGGGGTCAGGGTTCGCGAGCGCGAACACGATCGCACCGTCCGCCATCGCGGCGACGTCGTCGCCGTTCAGCACGTTCGGGGCGGAGACGCCGATGAAGACGTCGGCGCCGACGACGGCCTGCTTGAGGGTGCCGGTGACGCCCTCGGGGTTGGTGTTGTCGGCGATCCAGCGCAGCGGCGAGTCGGGGTCGGCCGCGACCAGGTCCTCGCGTCCGGCGTGCACCACACCGTGGATGTCGGCGACGACCGCGTGCTTGACGCCCGCGGCGATCAGCAGCTTCAGGATGGCCGTACCGGCCGCTCCCGCGCCGGACATGACGACCCGTACGTCCCCGATGCTCTTGCCCACCACGCGCAGGGCGTTGGTCAGGGCGGCCAGCACGACGATCGCGGTGCCGTGCTGGTCGTCGTGGAAGACGGGGATGTCGAGGGCTTCGCGCAGCCGGGCCTCGATCTCGAAGCAGCGCGGCGCGGAGATGTCCTCCAGGTTGATGCCCGCGAAGCCGGGGGCGATGGCCTTGACGATCTCGACGATGGCATCGGGGTCCTGGGTGTCCAGGCAGATCGGCCAGGCATCGATGCCGGCGAAGCGCTTGAAGAGGGCCGCCTTGCCCTCCATGACGGGCAGCGCGGCCATCGGGCCGATGTTGCCGAGGCCGAGCACCGCGGAGCCGTCCGTCACAACTGCGACGGAGTTGCGCTTGATGGTGAGGCGGCGTGCGTCCTCGGGGTTCTCGGCGATGGCCATGCAGACCCGGGCGACGCCCGGGGTGTAGATCATCGAGAGGTCGTCACGGTTGCGGATGGGGTGCTTGGACGCCATCTCGATCTTGCCGCCGAGGTGCATGAGGAACGTACGGTCGGAGACCTTGCCCAGCACGACGCCCTCGATGTCGCGCAGACCTTCGACGATCTCGTCCGCGTGCGAGGTGGAGGTGGCCGCGATGGTGACGTCGATCCGCAGCTTCTCGTGGCCGGAAGCGGTCACGTCGAGGCCGGTGACCGAGCCCCCGGAGGACTCCACGGCCGTGGTGAGCTGGGAGACCGCGGTGCCGCTCGCGGGCACCTCCAGCCTGACCGTCATCGAGTACGAGACGCTGGGCGCCGTTGCCATGGCCGAGTCCTTCGCTTTCCTTAGCTTCATTGCCGCGCATCCGGAACCCTCGTTCCGGACACGCTTCCCGATCGTCGCACCTACCGGCTGGTAGCCGGTAATGACTGCCGTCTTTCGGAAAGTAGTTTCCACCATACGAGAAACTACCCGTTCGGCGGAACCCCCAACGGGACCGAACCCGGCCGGACGGCTCGTCAACAGGACCGGACGCCCCGTAAACAAGAACAGACCCACGCCACCAACAGGTGACGCGGGTCTGTCTTCTTCAGTTAGGTGGCACCGACCCGCCATGCTCGCCTCGCGGCAAGTGGTCGCTCGAAGCGACGAAGGTTGGGCCCGGGGGCTTGGATCGAGTCGGTGCCAGTACCAAGGTAACAAACACCCCCGAGAAGTGATTCCCGCGCGCCGGGTTGACTCGCGGGACCTGTTCGGCGTCAGTCCCTCAGCAGGTCCGGCACCCCGTCCTCGTCCGGCATGTCCCGCTCCCCCGAGACCACCGTGAGCTGCTGCGTCGCCCGGGTCAGCGCCACGTACAGCAC
Organism: Streptomyces sp. NPDC020884; assembly: GCF_044333935.1. NCBI lineage: Bacteria > Bacillati > Actinomycetota > Actinomycetes > Kitasatosporales > Streptomycetaceae > Streptomyces > Streptomyces sp. NPDC020884. The sequence continues at coordinate 1,448,867 of NZ_JBIRRY010000001.1, forward strand.
CCGCAGGCCGGCCGGGGACTCGTCCGCGATCTCCGCGGGCGAGACGACCACCGTGGCGTCGTACTCCAGGCCCTTGGCCTCCAGGCTGCCGAGCGCCACCACCCGCTCCCCCAGCTCCGCGAGCCACTCGCGGGCCTGGGCGCGCCGGTTCATCGCGACGACCACGCCGACCGTGCCGTCCACCTCCGCGAGCAGCCTGGCGGCCTCCTCGCGGACCGTGGCGGCCAGGTCCCCCTCGCGTACCGGCTCGAAGCGCGGCACCACCCCGGTCGAGCGGACCGCCGCCGGGGACTCCATGCCGGGCATCGCCAGCGCCAGCACCTTCGCGGCCAGCTCCGCGATCTCCGCCGGGTTGCGGTAGTTGACGGTGAGGGTGAAGCGGCGGCGCGGCCGGGAGCCGAGCGCCTCGTCCCGGGCGGCGCCGGCCTCGTCCGGGTCGGACCAGGAGGACTGGGCCGGGTCGCCGACGATCGTCCAGGTGGCGTGCCGGCCCCGGCGGCCGACCATGCGCCACTGCATCGGGGTGAGGTCCTGCGCCTCGTCGACGATGACGTGCGCGTACTCCGTGCGCTCCGCCGCGAGCCGCTCGGCCCGCTCCCACTGGGTCTCCTCGCGCTGCGGCATCAGCTCCTCCAGGCCGGAGAGCTGATCCAGCGGATCCGCCTCGCGCTTGCGTCTGGGCCGGTGCGGAGTGCCCAGCAGCGCCTGGAGCTCGTCCAGGAGCGCCACGTCGTGGACGGAGAGCGGACCGCTGCCGTCCGCGTCCAGACGCTTCAGGGAGCGGGCCAGCCGGCGCACCTCGCCCTGGTTGAGGATGCGCCGGGACCAGCGGCCCAGGCGCCGCTCGTCGGCCATCGCGGCCAGCACCCGGCGCGGCGTCAGCTCGGGCCACCAGGCGTCGAGGAACTCCAGGAACGGGGTCTCGGTGGAGACGTCCTCGTCGAACGACGAGCGCAGCTCCGCGACCAGCTGCGGGTCGGTGTACCGGCCGCGTTCGGAGGACCTGCTCCACAGGGCGTCCAGCAGCAGCTTGCGGGCGCGCGGGCGCAGCAGGTTGACCGGGGCGGTGCCGCCCAGGGCGTTGTGCCGGATGCGCTGGAGCTCGTCGGCCTCCAGCTCGACCCGGGCGCCGAAGGCGACCACCCGCAGCCGGTTCGGGGTCGTCGCGGACGCCGTCGGGCCGTCCGCGGGCTCCTCGCCGAAGGAGAGCTGGCCGTGCTCGGCGCGGGGTGCGGTCCGGCCCTGCTCCAGCGCGCCCCGGGCGGCCTTGCGCAGCACGTGGAGCATCCGGGAGGAGCCCTTGATCCGGGCCACGGCCGGTTCGTCGTAGGTCGTCGCGCCCTGGACGCCCGCCGCCTCGTCGGACAGCGAGCCGACCGCGCGGATCGCCACCTGGCCCTCCTCGCCGAGCGAGGGCAGCACCCCTTCGGTGTACGCGACCAGGAGCGGGGTGGGCGAGACGACCAGGATGCCGCCCGCGTACCGCCGCCGGTCCTGGTAGAGCAGATACGCCGCCCGGTGCAGGGCGACCGCGGTCTTGCCGGTGCCGGGGCCGCCGGTGACCTCGGTGACGGAGGCGGCCGGGGCCCGGATGACCAGGTCCTGTTCGGCCTGGATGGAGGAGACGATGTCCCGCATGGTGTGGCTGCGGGCCTGGCCGAGCGCCGCCATCAGCGCGCCGTCGCCGATCACCGGCAGCCGCTCGCCGTCCAGGAACGCCGTCAGCTCCGGGCGCATCAGGTCGTCCTCGACCCCGAGGACCTTGCGGCCCTTGGAGCGGATGACCCGGCGGCGTACGACGCGGCCCGGCTCCTTCGGGGTGGAGCGGTAGAACGGGGCGGCGGCCGGGGCGCGCCAGTCGATCACCAGCGGGGCGTAGTCGGAGTCCAGGACCCCGATCCGGCCGATGTGGAGCGTCTCCGCGATGTCGGCGGTGGCGTCCTCCCGCACGGTGTCGTCGGCCGGCTCGACCGAGGTGTACGCGCCGTCCGGGCCGCGCTCCCCGTCCTTGCCGAGCAGCAGGTCGATCCTCCCGAAGAGGAAGTCCTCGAACTCGCTGTTCAGCCGATTGAGGTGGATCCCCGCCCGGAACACCTGGGCGTCCCGCTCCGCGAGCGCGCCGGGCGTACCGACCTGGCCGCGCTTGACGGCGTCGTTCATGAGGAATTCCGCCTCGTGGATCTTCTCTTCGAGGCGGTGATAAACACGGTCGAGATGCTCTTGCTCGACACCGATTTCCCGGTCCCGCAGCGATTCGACAGCGGCATCCTGCGCGGCCACCGAGGCCCCCTTCTGACGTGCACTGGGCAGCCGTCAACCCTATGCGAAGGGGGGCCCGAGCGCACCTGTCGCCCGCATCCCGATCGCGCGTCGCGTCGGGTGGGGCGCGCCGGGCGCGGGTTCAGGCCCCGATCTCCACCAGCCGCTCCCCGTCGAAGGTCCGCACCTCGAAGCGGTCGATGTCCTTCCGGTCCATCGCCGCCCCGCCGTGCACGTACAGCGGGGACTTCGCCGTGGGGTTCGTGGCGCCCTCGATGCCGTACCCCCACTGGGGGACGGACCAGGAGGTGACGACCTCCTCCTCGCCGGTCTTGGAGACGGCGACCAGCCGGCACTTCTGCGGTCCCTTGACGTTCTTCAGCTCCAGGACCGTGTGGGTGCCCCAGGCCTTCTCCTCCATGCCGACGGACGCGCCGACCCGGGTGGTGGGGTCGGTCGCCGAGACCTTCTCCGTCATGTGCTGGAAGAAGGCGTCCTCGGCCGGGCTGGTCGGGTGCGGATCGCCCGCGGCCACCGAACCGCCGCCGCGGTCGTCGCCCGCGGTGACCGCGAAGGCGGCGACCGGGCCGCCGATGATCAGGGCGGCGGCCGCGGCGACCAGATACCGGCTGCGGCGGGTGCGGCGGTGCCGCTTGTGCGCGACCTCGTCCATCAGCCCGCCGAGCAGCCGGGGCGCGGGCCGCTCCGGCACATGCGGCACGGGCCGGGCTCCGGGCACGGCGGCCGGGGCCTCGGAGAGCATCGCGAGCATCGGCTCCATCCCCGCGAACTCGTCGAGGTGCGCGGCGCACCGGGCGCAGCCCGCGAGATGGGCCTCGAAGGCGCTGGCCTGCGCGTCGTCGAGGATGCCGAGGACATACGCCGCCGCCGCGTCGTGCTCGGTCCCTTCGGGCGGCGCCCCGAACGGCTCCCCGTGGCCGGAAGGGCCGGAAGGACCCGAGGGGCCCGCGGGGCCGGGGAAGCCGGAGAGGTGCGCGGGCCCTGAGGGGTGTGCAGGACCCGCGGTATACGGGGGACTCGAGGGACCCGACGGCGTGCGGTGACCGGGAGGCCGGGGCCCGAACGGCTGCCACTGCTGGTCGCTCATGCCGTGATCCCCCTCTCTTCGAGTGCGAGCTTCATCGAACGGAGTGCGTAGAACACCCGGGACCGCACGGTCCCGCTGGGGACGCCCAGCACTTCGGCGGCCTCATTGACCGTACGTCCCTTGAAGTAGGTCTCGACCAATGCTTCCCGGTGTGCGGGGGTCAAATCTTCGAGCGCGTCCGAGAGCGTCATCAGCCACAGCGCCTTGTCGATCTCGTCCTCCGCGGGAATGACCTCCAGCGGCGACGGATCGACCTCGCGCGGCCGGGCCTGCCGACTGCGGTGGGCGTCAATGACGATGCGCCGGGCGACCGTCACCAGCCAGGGGCGGACGGAGCCGGTGGCCCGGTTGAGCCGGCCGGCGTTCTTCCAGGCACGGATGAGCGTCTCCTGCACCACGTCCTCGGCCCGCTGGCGGTCGCCCGCGACGAGTCGGAGCACGTACGCGAGCAGCGGCCCGGCGTGTTCGCGGTACAGCGCCCTCATCAGTTCCTCGTCCGGTATCCCGGCGGGGGACGGGGGCGGCTCACTGCGATGTCGAGCCCTGTGCGGACGGTCATCGGCCACGGCCGCATCCTTGCGCACCCGAACCTCCCGGTCGAGACCTCTGAAACGAGCTCTTCGACCATCGATACGGGGGCGGGGGCCGGTTCATTCAACGCGGGGCGGAATTTCTTTCCCCGGACCGCACGCATCGGGGGCTCCCATGGTCCTGCGCCGGTGCCGGGCGACCCGTTCGCGGTTGCCGCAGACCGCGCCGGAGCACCAGCGCCGCCGTCCGCCGCGCGAGGTGTCCAGGTAGAACCGGTCGCAGGACTCGCCCTGGCAGCGGCGCAGGGCCGCCCGCGCGACCGGGTCGGTCAGCAGGTCGACCGCGTCCCGGGCGACGGCGGCGAGGAGCCCCGCGCAGTCGGGTGCGGCGGCCAGGGCCCGCACCAGGTCGCCGTCCGCGCCGCGCACCGCGCGCAGCCCCGGAGGCGCGCCGGACGCCAGGGAGTTGACCCGATCCAGCGCACCGTCGGCACCGGGCCCACCGAGCTGAGCGGCCATCAGCCGGCTGACGGCGGACCGCAGTTCGTGGAAGCGGGCCACCCAGGTGTCGTCCAGTGCCACCAGCACGGTGCCCGGCGGGACGAGCCGGGCTTCGGTCAGCCACCGGGCCAGGCGCTCGGGCCCGTCGAGCTGTTCGCCGGTCCCGGGCACGCCGCCCGCGCTCTGTGTCGCCACCAGATCGAGGCAGATCCGGCCCGCGTCGAACCGCCACGTCCACGCACCCCTGCCCGCTGCCATGCTCCTGTCACCGCCTTGGGTCACCGGTGGAACGGCCACCCCCAGAGTGCCCCTGTCGGGGCCCGGCCGGAACCCCTGCCGCCGTTCCCGGTGCGGGACCCGTCCCCGTACCGGGACGCACTCAGCCGGCCGGTGGATCTTCGTGCAGAAGCCGCTGGAACAGGTGGTGGTCGTGCCAGCGGCCGTTGATGTGCAGATAGCCCGGCGCGGTGCCGATCCGGTCGAACCCGGCCTTGGCGAGGACCCGTTGGGAAGGGACGTTGTCGGTGACGGTCGCCGCCTCCACACGGTGCAGGCCCAGCCGGTCCCGGGCGGCGTCGCAGACCGCGCCGACGGCGGCGGTGGCCAGCCCGCGTCCGGCGTGGCCCGCGTCGACCCAGTAGCCGAGGCGGCCGTTGCGGAACGGGCCCTTCTCGATGCCGGAGAGCGTGAAGCCGCCGATCACCAGGTCGTCGGCGTCCGTGAGCGCCCAGGGCATGGCCCGTCCGGCGTCCCGGTCGGCCAGCAGCGCGGTGAGCCGGGCGGCCTGGCCTTCGACCGTGTAGAAGGAATCGGGACGTACGGGTTCCCAGCGGCGCATGTAGGCGCGGTTGCGGGTGAGGGCGGCGGCGAAGGAGGGCGCGTCGGTGATCGCGACGGGCCGGAAGGCCACGTCCGGGGCGAGTCGGTGGAGGTGATCGGTCATCCGATCACGCTAACCCCGGCGCCCCGGCTCCTCCCGGGCCCCCTCAGTCGCCGTACTTCGTGTCCGCCGACGGGTCCAGCGCCAGCCGGTAGCCGCGCTTGACGACCGTCTGGATCAGCCGGGGCGCGCCCAGCGCGGAGCGCAGCCGGGCCATGGCGGTCTCCACCGCGTGCTCGTCGGTGCCGCTGCCGGGCAGGGCCCGCAACAGGTCGCCGCGGGCCACCACCCAGCCGGGGTGGCGGGCCAGCAGGTGCAGGAGGGCCATGCCCGCGGGCGGCACCGCGCGCAGCTCGTCGTCGACGAGGACGGCGTGCCCCCGGATCTCGACCCGGTGGCCGGCCACCGGCAGCACCCGGGCGGACGCGGGGAGCTGGGCGCACATCAGCTGGACGAGGGGGCCGAGCCGGAAGCGCTCCGGCTGGACGGTGGTGATGCCCCGGGCCTGCAGCGGGAGGGCGGTGACCGGTCCGACGCAGGCGACCAGCACGTCGTCACGCAGGGCGCCGAGGACCTCGGGGAGCAGCCCGCGGGTCTCGGCGCGGCCCAGGAACGAGGCGGCGGCGGGGGCGCTGGTGAAGGTGATCGCGTCCAGGCCCCGGGCCACCGTGACGTCGAGCATCCGGTCGAGCGGCGCGATGTCCTGCGGCGGCATCCAGCGGTAGACCGGTACGACGACGACGTCGGCGCCCGCGGCCGTCAGGGACTCGACGAATCCGGGCAGCGGTTCGCCGTGCAGCTGGAGGGCGACCCGGCGGCCCTGAACGCCCTCGGCGAGGAGCCGGTCGAGGACCTCGGCCATCGACTCGGACCCGGGCGACCAGGCCTCGGTCAGCCCGGCGGCCCGGACGGCGCCCTTGACCTTGGGGCCACGGGCGAGGAGTTCGACTCCCCGCAGCGTCTCCAGCAGGGCGTCGCCGATCCCCCAGCCGTCGGCCGCCTCGATCCAGCCGCGGAAACCGATCGCGGTGGTGGCGACCGCCACGTCGGGCGCGTGGCCGATCAGCTCCTTGGTGGCGGCGAGGAGTTCGCTGTCGTCGGCGAGCTGCACGATCCGCAGGGCGGGGGCGTGCAGGACGGCGGCCCCGCGGCGTTGGAGAAGGGTGCCGAGCTCCTCGGCGCGACGGGCGGCGGTCACCCCGACGGTGAAGCCCGCGAGGGGCCCGTGCGTTGCGTCGTCGTCCTGCATGGTGTGTCCGGCTCCTGTTAGGTCCCGCGGGCTCTCGTCTGTTCCCGGTACGCGTCGGTATGGGGGAAGCGAGCCTGCCAACCCCGCGTGACAGGCTCGGTTCCCCCGTATTTCCCGGCCGTTACGTCGCATGACGCCGGGATGTCGTCCCGAACCCTCCTACACCTCCGCGTAACCGAGCTGGGCCCGCGCGGGCACGGGTGCGGGGCGGCGAAGGTATACCGCCCAGGTGAGGGCGAAACACACCCCGTAGAAGGCGAGGAAGGACCAGAAGGCCGCGGTTCCGGTGCCGGAGGCCTGGAAGGACTGGCGGAAGGCGAGGTTGATGGCCAGGCCGCCGAGTGCGCCGACGGCCCCGATGAGGCCCATGGCCGCGCCGGAGAGCCGTCGGGCCCGCGCGGCGGCCGCCTCGCCGGAGAGCCCCCGGGCGAGGGCCTTGGTGTGGAAGATGCCGGGGATCATCTTGTACGTCGATCCGTTGCCGAGGCCCGTCAGGACGAACAGGGCGATGAAGCCGACGAGGAAGACGGGCAGCGAGGCGCTCCCCGAGGCCTGGATGACGACGCCGGTGGCGGCGGCCATCGCGGCGAAGGTCCCCAGGGTGATCCGCGCGCCGCCGAACCGGTCGGCGAGCCGGCCCCCGACGGGCCGGATCAGGGAGCCCAGCAGCGGGCCGATGAAGGTGAGCGAGGCCGCCTGGAGCGGGGTCCGGCCGAACTGGGTCTGGAGCACCAGGCCGAAGGCGAAGCTGTAGCCGATGAACGAGCCGAAGGTGCCGATGTAGAGGACCGACATGATCCAGGTGTGCGGATCGCGGACGGCCTCCAGCGCGGCCCCGGTGTCGTTCTTCACCGGCCGGAGGTTGTCCATGTACAGGGCGGCGCACACGGCGGCCAGCACGATCAGCGGGAGGTACACGCCGAGGACGATCCGGGGGTGCGAGGCCCCCAGCGTGCCGATCACGAGCAGGCCGATGAGCTGGACGACGGGGACGCCGATGTTGCCGCCGCCCGCGTTCAGGCCGAGCGCCCAGCCCTTCTTGCGCAGCGGGAAGAAGGCGTTGATGTTGGTCATCGACGAGGCGAAGTTGCCGCCGCCGATCCCGGTGAGCGCCGCGACCGCGACGAACGTGCCGTACGAGGTGCCCGGTTCCATCACCCAGAACGCGGCCAGGGTCGGGACCAGCAGGCTCACCGCGCTGAAGATCGTCCAGTTGCGGCCGCCGAACCGGGCGACGGCGAAGGTGTACGGCACCCGCACCAGCGCGCCGACGAGGGTGGCGGTCGAGATGAGGAAGAACTTCCCGGCCGGGTCGATGCCGTACTCCGGTCCCATGAACAGGACCATCACCGACCACAGGGTCCAGATGGAGAATCCGATGTGCTCGGAGAGCACGGAGAACCACAGGTTGCGGCGGGCGACGCGCTCCCCCTTCTCCCGCCAGAAGATCTCGTCCTCCGGCTCCCAGGTCTCGATCCAACGGCCTGCCATCACGTGCCTCCACAGGGGGGTCGGGGTGTTGTCCCCGACGCTAGGGAGCGTGCGTTTCGGTGCGGTGCCGTGAGGTGACCGGTGGGCAACCTTGCTCTCACCGGGCTGTTGCCGACCCGGTGAGATGCGGTGTGCCCGCTACCGTCTGCCGTCCGGCCACCACTGCGGCCGACGCCTGGCGGCGAGGTCCTCGGCCCAGCCGAAGACGACCACGCAGAGCGCGATGAGCGCCCAGGTGATCAGCAGAACGGGCACCCAGCTCTCCAGCAGCCAGGGCACGTTCTCGCTCAGCGCGTCCACGGACCAGAGCCGGTCGTAGAGCGTGGCAGCGGCCAGGATGCAGACATTGTGCCAGAGGTAGACGGTCACAGCCCGTGAGTTGAGCAGGGTGACGGGCCGGTCGAGGACGCGCAGCCGCCTCGGCCACTCGGTCCAGGAGGGGCTGTAGTGCAGCAGGAGCAGCACACAGCCGAAGGACCACAGGGCCTGGGCGAGCGGGATGGAGTCCAGGTCGAAGCCGCTGCGGAAGCCTTCGTGGCTCGCCCACCACAGCCCCGCGCCCGCGAAGAGCGGGGCGATCGACGGCACGGCGTAGGCGGGCAGCCGCTTCAGGACGCCTTCCTGGTGGGCCATGCCGAGGACCCAGCAGGCGCCGAAGGTGGAGAAGTCGGTGATCGCGGAGTCGAGGCGGTCGGTGGTCGAGAACAGCTCCAGGCGCATCACGGCGGCGAGGGCGAGCGGCGCCAGCAGCGTCGGCCACGGCAGCCTGCGCAGGCCGCGCAGGATCAGCGGGGAGAACAGGACGAACCACAGGTAGGCGCGGATGTACCAGAGCGGCCCGGCCAGTTCCTCGGGCCAGCTCTCCCCGAGGAAGCCGTCGATGCCCGCCACGTCGAAGGCGTACGGCGGGTCGCTGAGCGGCAGCACCCAGTACAGGAGGTGCTGCCACCACCAGCCGGGGTGGCCCTCGGCGTCCGGGCCCCAGCCCTGGGCGACCATGCCGGTGACGCCGATCGCGCCGAGCAGCCACAGCGGCGGCAGCAGCCGGCGGACGCGGCCCCGGATCACCTGGACGGCCGGCCGCTTCAGCGAGCGGGCCATCAGCGTCCCGGCCAGCGCGAACATCACGCCCATGGAGGGGAAGACGATGGGCAGCCAGGCCCAGCCGGTCAGGTGGTAGAGGACGACCCGGAAGAGGGCGAGGGCCCGCAGCAGGTCGAAGTACCGGTCGCGGACCGGCTTCACGGGGGCGGGCCGCGGCGGGAGAGCGGGGTCCGGGGCGGCGGTCCTCGGCAGGGGCGGGGCGGTCATACCAAGGGCCTCCGGTCCGTGCTGTCGCCGCTGACGGGCCCGGTGTCGGCGGCCGCCCGCCGCGGGCGCTGGGCGGACGAGCCGCCGGGCGCCTCCACCGCGCCCGTGCGGCGCAGCTTCTGCCAGCGCAGCCGGCCGCCGGTGAGCGCGGTGATCCAGGACTGGAGCAGCACGACGTACATGAGCTGGCGGTAGAGGATCTGCTGGAGCGGCAGCGAGATCAGGTGCACCATGCGTTCCCTGTCCAGCCGGAACGCGTACGCGGCGCAGACCGCCTGGACCACCAGGACGCCGAACCAGGCGGCGACGGTCTTGCCGGTCGGGCCGAAGACCAGCCCGTACAGCAGGAACACGTCGATCAGCGGGGCGAGCAGCGGGGCGACGACCATGAACAGGGAGACGAACGGCAGCCCGACCCGTCCGAAGCGGCCCGAGGGCCCGCGTTCGATCACCGCGCGGCGGTGCTTCCAGATGGCCTGCATGGTGCCGTACGACCACCGGTAGCGCTGCGACCACAGCTGCTGCACGGACTCCGGCGCCTCGGTCCAGGCCCGCGCGTTCTCCGCGTACACGACGCGCCAGCCGTCCCGGTGCAGGGCCATGGTGACGTCGGTGTCCTCGGCGAGGGTGTCCTCGCTCATCCCGCCGACCCGGTCCAGGGCCTCGCGGCGGAACGCCCCGACGGCTCCGGGGATGGTGGGCATGCAGCCCAGGACGTCGTACATCCGGCGGTCCAGGTTGAAGCCCATCACGTACTCGATGTGCTGCCAGGCGCCGATCAGCGAGTCCCGGTTGCCGACCTTGGCGTTGCCCGCGACGGCGCCGACCCGGGGGTCCCCGAAGGGCTGGACCAGCTCGCGGACCGTGGACGGTTCGAAGACGGTGTCGCCGTCCATCATCACGACGATGTCGTAACGGGAGTGCCTGATGCCGTTGTTGAGGGCGGCGGGCTTCCCCGCGTTCTGCTGGCGCACGACCCGGACGCGGGGCAGCCGCATGGCCTCGACGAGGTCGGCGGTGCCGTCGGTGGAGCCGTCGTCGATCACGATGATCTCGATGGGGTGGTCACTGGCGACCAGGGAGCGCACGGTCGCCTCGATGCACGCGCGTTCGTTGTACGCGGGGACGAGGACGGAGACCGGCCGGGTCAGCGGTTCGCCCCAGCGGAAGTCCGTGCGGCGGACCCTGCGGGCGTGCAGGAACGACAGCAGCAGCATCAGCCCGAAGCGGGCGAGGACCAGGACGCCGATGACGGCGAGCCCGACGACCAGGACGCCGGTGATCCGCTCGGACACCGCGACGGCGGAGACGAACGCCTTGCCCTTCCACAGGGCGAACCCGGTGACCGGGGTGTGCGCGCTGGGGGCGTCCAGGGCGGTGGTGAGCCGGGTGAAGGTGTAGCCCCGCGCCGTGAGGTCCGGCAGCAGGGTGTCGAGCGCGGCCACGGTCTGCGAACGGTCGCCGCCGGAGTCGTGCATCAGGACGATGGCGCCCTCGCCGCCCTTCGGCGTGGCCCGCTCGACGATGGCGCGGACCCCGGGGCGCTTCCAGTCCTCGCTGTCGGTGTCGTTGACGACGGTGAGGTAGCCGCGGCTGCCGATGTACTCGGTGACCGGCCAGGACCTGTTGTCCATGGCGTCCGAGAAGGAGGAGTAGGGCGGCCGGAAGATCGAGGTGCGGATGCCGGCCGCGCCCGCGAGCGCCAGCTGGTTCTGCGACAGCTCCCAGTCGATGCGCTCGGTGGACTGGTAGGAGAGGTCGGGGTGGTTGAAGGTGTGCAGGCCGATCTCGTGGCCCTCGGCGACCATCCGCTCGACCAGTTCGGGGTACCGGGCGGCCATGTTGCCGGTGACGAAGAAGACGCCGTGGGCGTCGTACTCCTTCAGCTTGTCGAGCACCCTGGGCGTCCACACCGGGTCCGGGCCGTCGTCGAAGGTCAGGACGATCCGGCGGTCGGGTATGCGCAGGGTCTCGGCGTCACCGGAGCGGGCGTCGATGACGGGTCCGCCGGTCAGGACGTCCGTCGGCACGTGGGTGGTGCGGTCGGCGCCGCGGACCCGGTGGTCGGCGAGGATCTCGCTGTGCACGTATCCGCGCAGCATCAGCATCGCGAGCAGGGCGACGAGGAACGTCGTCGGCAGGAGGTAGCGCATGGGGAGCCTGAGCCGGCTCCGGCCGCGTGACGCCTTCCTCGATCTGCCGTTCCTGCCCCGCGTGGCGGGGGAGTTCATTTACGGGGCGCTCTCTTCTTGCACCGGCGGGTCGGGAGTCTCGGCGGGCGGGGTCGTCGGGGCTGACGGCTCCGGCTCGGGGGACGGCGGCGGTGGGTCGACCGGCGGTTGGGCGGTCGAGGTCGTGGGGGCCGGCCGCGTGGCGCTCCCCGCACCGTCTCCCCCGGCGCCGCGGGACGGGCCCGCCGACGTGGACGCGGAAGGGCTGCCCGTCGATCCGGCGGGCACCAGCACGGAGGTGGCCGACGGGGCCGCGCCGCCGGGCGCACCGGACTCGGCCGACGCGGAGCCGGACGCGCCGGGCCCCGGCTCCGGGGAGTCGCCGGACGGTTCGCCGGCGGTCTCCTCGGGTGCGGGGGCCTCCTCGGCCTGCTCCGCCTGCGCCTCCTCCTTGGGCCCGGACAGGGGCAGCCAGGGGGCGCTGGAGTTTCCGCCGAGGACGGCGAAGACCAGCGTCACGGCGTACGCGGCGCAGACCGAGGCGAGGACCCAGCCCAGACGTCGGAAGGTCTTGCTGCGGCGACCGCTCTCGTCGACGAAGACGGGGCCGTCGGAGCCGTCCGGCGGGGCGGGTTCGCCGGGCAGTTCGGCGAGCTGACGGCCCAGCCCGTCGAGCTGGATCGTCGCGTCGTTGGGCTCATGCGTGTGCCCGGTTCTCTTGCCTTCGCGCCAATTGTCCACAGGTGCAGCCCATCCCCCACTCAAAGAATCAGGCACACGGATTTTGACTGGTTCTTTACTGTTGGACTGGGCCCCCACCCGTCCGCGAACCTGACATTCATGCACCCGGACGAAGAATGTAGCGCACGACATTGACGCCCAAGTGCCCCTGAACGGAGTTGATCAGGAACGGTTGCGCATCAGTGACAGATCGCCCTCGGGGAGCCAGCAGCCGGATGGCTCCACCATCCATCCCTCGGCAAGGGCCAACTGGCCAGTAGCGTTCCGCAAGGCGTCCAGACCGGGGTGGTTCAGCCCCTTGCGCCAGACCAGCGCCACCGGCGAAAGCGGAACCGGATCGACGAGCGGGCGCAGCACCGTTCCCGGCAGCGGCGGGAAGCCGACAACTGCGAGCACAGGGTGTCCAGCTTTCGACATGACCCGCTGAAATTCAGCCACACCCACGGCGAGCGGAATGGGCGGGGCCAGCTCGATGTCCCAGGCGGCGAACAACTGTGCGGCGAGGTCGGTCCACTCCAGCGTCCGCTCGTTGCCCGCCCCCGCGTAGACGGTCTCCCCGGACAGCTCGGACAGAGCGACGACCTCCCGCACGGCGAGGGGATGAGAGACGGGCAGCATCAGGGCCATCGGCTCGTACCGCACCGGCTGTACGGACAGCTGCGCGAGCACCCCGGGCACCAGCCCGGCGGCCCGGCCGAAGGAGGCGTCCAGCCGGCCGGCCAGAATCTCGGCGGCGGCCCAGGTGAGACCGGACTCGAAGCGGGCCATCAGCTCGCACTCCGGCGCCAGCTCCCGGGCCCGCGCCAGCACCCGGGCGGGGGTCGCCCCCTCGCTGTTCAGGTCGACGAGCAACGGCCGGGCGGGCCCACCGCTGAAGGCCCCGGCGAGCTCGGCGTGCGCGTCGAGCACCCGGCGGGCGTACGGCAGCAGACGTTCACCGTCCGGCGTGAGCGCGACCTGCCGGGTGGTGCGGACGAACAGCTCGGCGCCCAGCTCGCGCTCCAGCCGCCGGATGTCCCGGCTGAGCGCCTGCTGCGCGACGAAGAGGCGGGCGGCGGCCCGGGTGAAGTGCAGCTCCCCGGCGACGGCGAGGAAGGCGCGCAGGAGACGGGGGTCGGTGTCGGCGGGAGGCACGCCGCGAATCTACCGCGCGGGACGCCATTCACAACACGGCTGCGTGAATCGGTACGCAGAAGGTGTTGGACCGGGACGGCGGGGCACGGCCAGCCTGGGTGTATGCCGATACCCCGTGCCACCGGCCGCCCGGAGACCGCCACTCCGTCGGGAGCTTCCGGCCGTCCGGAGGCTGCCACTCGACCGGTGCCTTCCAGCCGCCTGGAGGCCACCGCTCCGTCGGAAGCTTCCGGCCGTCCGGAGACCGCCACTCGACCGGTGCCTTCCAGCCGCCTGGAGACCGCCACTCCGCCGGGAGCTTCCGGCCGTCCGGCGGCCCCCACTCCGCCGGGAGCTTCCGGCCGCCCGGTCGCCCCTCCCCGGCCCGTCCTCGTCGCCCGCCCGGACCGGGCCGCCGCGCCGCCGTCCACTCCTCTGCTCGCCTTCGCCGGCGGCCAGTTGGTCGCGGCCCCGCGCTCCGCGCCCGGGAGCGCCGGGCGGCGGCGGCCGCGGAACCCGTACCTCTGGCTGCTGGCCACCCCCGGGGCGCAGGCGTTCACGGCGGGCAACCTGATCGCCCGGTTGCCGATGGGGATGCTCAGCGTCAGCGCGGTCATCATGATCGCCGGATCCCGGGGTTCGTACGCCCTGGCCGGGGCCGTCACCGCGACCGGTCTGGCGGCGACGGCGGCCGTCGCGCCCTTCACCGCCCGGCTCGTGGACCGCTTCGGGCAGGCGCGCGTCGCGGTGCCCGCCACCGCGCTCGCCGTCCTGGGGTCGCTGGCCCTGGTGCTCTGCGTCCACTACGACGCCCCGGCCTGGACCCTGTTCGCCGCGTACGCCGCGACCGCGACGACCCCGAACACCGGCGGGATGTCACGGGCCCGCTGGGCGCATCTGCACCGGGGCGACCCGGCGGCCCTGCACACCGCGAACTCCTTCGAGCAGGCCGCCGACGAGCTGTGCTTCATGCTGGGCCCGGTGCTGGCCGCGACGCTCTGCGGGGCGCTGTTCCCGGAGGCGGGCACGCTGGTGGGGGCGGCGCTCCTGATGACCGGCGTCCTCCTCTTCGCCGCCCAGCGCGCCACGGAACCGCCGGTCACCCCCCGTACGAAGACCGTGGCCTCGCCCCTGCGCACGCCGGGGATGCCCGCGCTGCTGGCGGTCTTCCTCGCCACGGGTGCGGTGTTCGGGGCGCTGGAGGTGGTCTCCATCGCGCATGCCGGGGGCGCGATCCTGGCGCTCCAGGCGGCGGGGTCGTGTGCGGCGGGCCTGGTCTACGGCTCGCTGCGGCCGGCCCGGAATGCCCACCGCCGACTGCTGCTGTGCCTGGCCGGAATGACGGCGCTGATGTCCCTGCCGATGCTGGCCGCCACCGGGTCCGCCGGCCTGCCGGTCCTGGCGCTCTGCCTGCTGCTGGCGGGCGCGGCGACCGCGCCGACCATGGTCACGGGCATGACGCTGGTCCAACGGGCCACACGCCCCGAGCAGTTGAACGAGGGCATGACGCTCGCGGTGACCGCGCTGCTGGGCGGGGTGGCGGCCGGCGCCGCGACGGGCGGCTGGCTGGTCGAGCACGCGGGGACGTCCCCCGGCTACGCGGCCCCGATGTCCGCGGCGGCCCTCGCCCTGGTCATCGCGGGCGCGGGCCTGCGCAGGACGGCTTCGCCCCGCACCTACGGACAGGTCAATGCGGCAGCGCCGAAGGGGAGTTGACCTGGCCCGATGGCTGGGAGAGGCTGATCCCGGCCGTTGTTCACGCGTACTGGGGGGACTTCTCGCATGGCGACCACGACCGGAGGCCTGCGCGTCGGGCCGGACTCGGCCCCGGACCGCTACCGACTGCGGCGGTCCATCGGACGCGGCGGGGAGGCGGTGCTCTACCTCGCCGACCTGGAGCTGTCCGGGGAGGCCGAGCCCGTCGTGGTGAAGGTCCTGGACACCCGCACCACCATGACGGCCGAGGGCTTCGCCCGGATCAGCGCCGCCTGGAGCGACCAGGCGGAACTGCTCCGCTTCGTGCACCGGGTCGGCGTGATCGGCGTGCGGGAGCACTTCGAGGGCCCGCCCCCGCACCCCCCGGGCCGGGCCGGGGAGAGCACCGGCCGCTGCCTCTACCTGGTGATGAACCACGTGGAGGGCCTGGACCTGCGGGACTGGCGGGCCGAACGCACGCTGGAGACGCCCGCCGAGCGGCGCGAGGCCGTGCGCTGCCTGGAGCAGCTGGCAGAGGTCCTGGACCGGCTCCACTCGGGCAGCGCCACCCCGTCGGGCCGCGTGGTGGTGCACGGCGACCTGTCGCCCGGCAATGTGATGGTCGACGCCGACGGACAGGCCACCCTGGTCGACTTCGGGCTGAGCAAGCTCGCCCCCGAACACCGGACGACCGAGGTCTGGTTCACGCCCGGGTTCGCCGCACCGGAGGTGCACGAGGGCGTACGGTCCCCGGCGGCCGACCGGTACGCGTTCGGCGCCATCGCCTACTTCCTGCTCAGCGGCGAGAGCCCGCCCACGGCCCCGGAGCAGCTGCGGGAGCGGTTCACCGCGCTGCCGGAGGTCGCCGGCCTCCCGCCCGAGCGGCGGGCCGGCCTGCTCGCGCTGTACGACGCCGACCCCGGCGGCCGCCCGGAGTCGCTGACCGGCTGGGTCCGGCAGTTACGCCCGGCGGTCGTCACGACGACGTCCCGCGCCCGCACCGCCACGGCCCCTCCCCCGCCCACGGCCCCGCCGCCCGGAATCGCGCCGCCCGGAGCCGCGCCCTCCACGCGCCCGCACTACGTCGCGCCGCAGCCACCGCCGGCACAACCACCGGCACAACCACCCACGCAGCCGCCCACGACGGCCCCGGACCCGAGGCGCTCCCGCCCGAAGTACCTGCTGCCGCTGGGCGCGGCGGCAGCCGTGACGCTGCTGGTGGCAGGCGGATTCCTGGGCTCCCGACTGGCCTCCGGCGACGACGACGGCGACACCTCCTCCGGCAAGCGCCCGGAGGCGACCCGTACGGTCACGGAGACCCCCACGACACAGCCGAGCCCCGAGCCCGGCACCCCGTCGGGAACACCCGAGGAGCCGACGGCCACCCCGTCCGGCACCCCGGACGCCACGCCCTCCTCGGAGCCCGCCCGGAGGGAGCCCCAGTCCCTGACGGCGCTGACGCCGGTGGACGGTCTGGAGTACTCCACCGAACCGGTCGTCCTGAACACCCGCAGCTTCGACACGGCGATGAGCACGGGCCTGCCCTGCTCCGGCTTCACCTACGCCACCGAATACAACCTGGAGCGGGCGTGGTCCACGCTCCGGTTCACCGGCGGCATCACGGACAGCTCGCCCCAGTCTCAGGGCAAGGTGACCCTGCTGGGCGACGGAAAGGTCCTGGCGTCGGGCGCCCTGTCCCTGGGCGAGGAGCGGAAATTCGAGGTGCCGGTCGCCGACGTGCTGCGGCTGCGCATTCAGCTCACCACGGTCTCGGGCAAGTGCGGCCGGAGCAGCAGGGCCGCTTTCGCCGACCCCGTGCTGGAGCCCTGACACACCCCTGGGCGTGCCCGGCACACCGGGCACGCCCAGGGCATGAGAAAAACCTCCGCCCCGCGAGTGAACTCGCGGGGCGGAGGCTTACATGGGGTGGTGGAGATGGCGGGAATCGAACCCGCGTCCAACGGTGCGGAACCAGGGCTTCTCCGAGTGCAGTTCGCTGCGCTTTTCTCGGCCCCGGAGGTCACGCGAACAAGCCTCCGACAGGCCCAGCCACTGTTTGATTTCCTTCTCGGCCCCGTGGCCGGGCCGAGAAGTTTAGATCCCTAGTTGATGCCAGGATCCGGGTCGGGACCACCCCCGGGCTGACACTCCGCAGAGTCTTCGCTTAGCTGCTAATTAGGCAGCGAGGGCGAAGGCGGAGGAATCGCGCTTGGAATTGGCGATTATTGTTTGCGACATATGGTTTACGAGATCATTGCCGCTTCCTCGACTCGCTTCCCCTGCTTCGACATCCGCTGTCGAAACCGATCATCCCCATGTTGATTTTTCAAAACGCACACCTTCGCTGAGGTGCACGGCCCATCGTACGTGACCAACGCCGGACGATGCCAGCGTATTCCTGCCCAGCGGGCCGGTCAGGCGCTGCGCTGGCGACGGCGGGCCGCCGAGATGGCGCGGTTCGTCTCCCTCGTGTCCTGCTTCTCGCGGAGCGTCTGCCGCTTGTCGTACTCCTTCTTGCCCTTCGCGAGCGCGATCTCGACCTTCACCCGGCCGTCCTTGAAGTACAGAGCGAGCGGCACGATCGTGTGGCCGCTCTCCTGCGACTTGGACTCCAGCTTGTCGATCTCGGCCCGGTGCAGCAGCAGCTTGCGCTTCCGCTTGGCCGCGTGGTTGGTCCAGGTGCCCTGGACGTACTCGGGTACGTGGATGTTGTGGAGCCAGGCCTCGTGGTCGTCGATCTGGATGAAGCCGTCGACCAGGGAGGCCCGTCCCATCCGCAGGGACTTGACCTCCGTACCCATGAGGACGAGGCCGCACTCGTAGGTGTCGAGGATCGTGTAGTCGTGCCGCGCCTTCTTGTTCTGCGCGACCATCTTGCGCCCGGTGTCTTTTTCCTTCGCCATAGTGCGGTCATTTTCGCACTACGACCCACCCCCGAGGCCACTCAATACTGTCTCGGCCCGCTGCCGGGCCTTCTCCCGCACCACGAGATCGGGTGTGATGCCCTTCCCGTCGACGTTGCGGCCGCCCGGAGTGCGGTAGTGGCCGACGGTCAGCTCGGCCACCGAACCGCCCGGAAGCTTGCTCGGCATCTGCACGGAACCCTTGCCGAAGGTGGGCGAGCCGACGGTGACCGCGCGGCCCCGGTCCTGGAGCGCGCCGGTCAGCAGCTCGGCGGCGCTCATCGTGCCGCCGTCGACCAGGACGACGACCGGCCGGTCCGTGTCACCGCCCGGGTCGGCGTACAGCGCGTGCTGATCCCCGCGCACGTCGTACGTGGCGACGAGCCCGCCGTCCAGGAAGGCGGAGGCGGCGACGACGGCCTCGGCGACGAGTCCGCCGGAGTTGGCGCGCAGATCGAGGAGTATCCCGGCCTCCCCCGGCGCGTCCCGGACCGCGTCCCGGACGTCGGCCCCCGCGCCCTTGGTGAAGGCGGCGACCTTGATCAGCACCGCCGAGGAGGGCTCGGTCCCCAGCCGCCGCACGGTGACCGCCTCGGTGGCCAGCCGGGCCCGCTCCAGCTTCTCCGTCCAGCTCCGGCCCTCCCGGACCAGGCCGAGCTCCACCGGGCTGCCCTCGGCCGCCCCCGTACCGTCCCCGCGCAGCAACGCGACGACCTCCGCGACGGGGCGTCTGGCGACGGCGCGGCCGTCCAGGGTCCGCAGCAGGTCGCCGGCGCGGATCCCGGCCCGGTCGGCGGGACCGCCGGGCTGGACGCGGGACACGGTGACGTCGCCGTGGGCGGTGCGCTGGGCGGAGAGCCCGACGCCGGTGTAGGAGCCGTCCAGCGCCTGCTCGAACTCCTCGTACTCCCGCTCGTCGTAGACCGCCCCCCAGCGGTCCCCGCTGCGGCTGACGACCTCCTCGGCGGCGTCCTTCACGGACTTCCCGTCGGCCTCGGCCTCAGCGGCGGCGTCCTCGATCTCTTCGCGGTCGACCGGGGCGACGGTGGAGGAGACGGCACGGGTCTGCGTACCGGGCTCGGGATCGTCCTGCGGCAGCGAACCGGTCGCGGCGGCGGTGGCGAGAGCACACCCGAAGACCAATGTCAGGGCCGCCCCGCGGCGAAGACCGCGGGGCCCGAAGCGGTGCGCAGAGCCCGACATGGCGACGAGTCTAGGACAAGCCCCCCGGGGCGCACGGGCACTCGCCCGCGCGCCCCGGGAGGCGTACGTCACCACGAGCAGGAGGACACCGGACCGTTCACGTCACGGGAGGGCCGGAATTCCCGCCGGCCCTGCCAGGAGCGGCCGGTTCAGCTGCGGTCGGATCAGCGACACCTGCGGCCGCCGGCAGGGCGCCCTCCAAGAGGTAGACAAGGTCGGCGTTGAGCGACCGCCGCTCGCGCCTGGCGTGACTGGTCAGCCGAGCGTGAAGGTCGGCCGGGAGCCGGAGAGTGAGTCGAATATCGGAATCCATGGAGCCACGGTGTCACTGCGGCATTAAATTGACACCATGACGACACCATCCCAGGTCGACGGTATCGGGTATGCCCGGTACACGTACCGACTCCGGGTGTCGTCTACCGCCCTCGCCGCACTGATGTCCGAATGGGATCGGTGCCGCTGGGTCTGGAACCAGTGCGTCGCAGAATCCCGCGCGGCACACAGGGGTGAAGAGAAGTGCGGCCCGGCGCGGTTGGACAAGATGCTGACGAGTTGGCGCGCCGAGCAGGAATGGCTGCGTCAGGGCGGGTCCGTGCCGCAGCAGCAGATCATCCGCGATTTCGCCGCGTCCCGCGCCAAAGGACTCAAGGACATCAAGGCCCGGCTCCCCGTCAACCGGCGCGCGGGAATGCCGAAGTTCAAGAAGAAGGATCTCTCCGCCCCGACCCTGAGCTACACCCGACGCGGCTTCCGCCTCAAGGAGGGTCGTCTGCATCTCGCAGGCGGCATCTCTCTGACGGTGGTGTGGTCACGCCGACTGCCCGACCAGCCCTCGAGCGTCCGCATCCACCGCGACAGCATCGGCCATTGGTACGCCTCTTTCGTCGTCCGAACCGAAGCACAGCCATTGCAGGAGACGGGCCGGAGCATCGGCATCGACTGGGGCGTCAAGGAGACGGCGACCAGCTCGCGGTGGAAGACTTCAGGCCGAAGTTCCTCGCCCGGTCGACGATGGCCCGCAAAGCGGCCGACGCAGCCATCACTGCCACCAAGCGCGAACTGATCAACATGGCGCGCAAGCACCGGCGCACCCTGCATCTGGTGCACCCTGCGCACACCACCATGGACTGCGGACACTGCGGAGCGAGAGCCAAGCACGCACTCCCGCTGTCGGAACGCACCTACACCTGCACCGCGTGCGGAGCCGTGTCCCCCAGGGACAGGAACTCCGCACGCGTGATGCTCGTCCGGGCTGGTCTGGACCCGGCTGGCGCTGATCGCGGAAGACCTGACAGCCCGCCGGGCTGCCGGGCGGCGTGAGCCAGGAATCCCCCGGCTTCAGCCGGGGGAGCACTCAAACCTTCAGGTACTTGCGCAGCGCGAAGAGAGCGGCGACGGCGGGCATCAGCAGGCCGATCGCGAGCACGAGCGGAAGCTTGGTGAGGACCGCGTCCCAGCCGATGAAGTTGATCAGGTTGAGCTTCTCCTGGAGCGCGAGGCCGCCGTCGATCAGGAAGTACCGGCCACCGAGCAGCATCGCGCAGGCCAGTACGCCGCCGATCAGGCCGGCGACGGCCGCCTCCATGATGAAGGGGGCCTGGATGTAGAAGCCGGAGGCTCCCACCAGGCGCATGATGCCCGTTTCACGTCTGCGGCTGAACGCGGAGACGCGCACGGTGTTGACGATCAGGATCAGCGCGATGACCAGCATCAGGATCATCACGTAGATCGCGACGACGTTCATGCCGTTCATCAGCTCGAAGAGGTTGTCCAGGATGGACCGCTGGTCCTGGACGGACTGCACCCCGTCCCGCCCGGCGAAGGCCGTCGCGACGACCTTGTACTTCTGCGGGTCGTCCAGCTTGACCCGGAAGGACTCCTGCATCTGGTCGGGCGTGATGTTGCCCGCCATCGGGGAGTCGCCGAACTGCTCCTGGTAGTGCTTGTACGCCTCGTCGACCGTCTCGAAGTGGACCGTCTCGACAGCGTCCATCTTCTCCAGATCGGTCTCGATCTGAGTCTTCTGCTCCTTGGTGACAGCCCCCTTGGCGCACTTGGGCATGTCCTTGGCGTCGTTCTTGTTGCAGAGGAAGATCGAGACGTTGACCTTGTCGTACCAGTAGTCCTTCATCGTGCTGACCTGCTCGCGCATCAGCAGCGCACCGCCGAACAGGGCGAGCGAGAGGGCGACGGAGACCACGACCGCGAAGGTCATCGTGAGGTTGCGGCGGAGACCGACGCCGATCTCCGACAGGACGAACTGGGCGCGCATGGCGTCCTTTCAGTACTCGATGCTCGAAATGCACGAGGGGCCGGAGCCCCTCGGTCAGTGCTGGTAGCCGTAGACGCCGCGTGCCTGGTCGCGTACGAGACGGCCCTGCTCGAGCTCGATGACGCGCTTGCGCATCTGGTCGACGATGTTCTGGTCGTGGGTCGCCATGATCACGGTGGTGCCGGTCCGGTTGATCCGGTCCAGCAGCTTCATGATGCCCACCGAGGTCTGCGGGTCGAGGTTGCCGGTCGGCTCGTCCGCGATCAGCAGCATGGGGCGGTTCACGAAGGCGCGGGCGATGGCCACACGCTGCTGCTCACCACCGGAGAGCTCACCGGGCATGCGCTCCTCCTTGCCGCCGAGGCCGACGAGGTCGAGGACCTGGGGCACGGCCTTGCGGATCTCGCCGCGGGGCTTGCCGATGACCTCCTGCGCGAAGGCCACGTTCTCCGCGACCGTCTTGTTGGGCAGCAGGCGGAAGTCCTGGAAGACCGTCCCCAGCTGGCGGCGCATCTGCGGCACCTTCCAGTTGGAGAGCCGCGCGAGGTCCTTGCCGAGCACATGGACCATGCCCGTGCTGGCGCGCTCCTCGCGCAGGATCAGTCGCATGAAGGTCGACTTGCCGGAGCCGGAGGAGCCCACCAGGAAGACGAACTCACCCTTCTCGATGTCGAGCGAGACATCGCGCAGAGCCGGTCGGGTCTGCTTCGGGTAGGTCTTGGAGACGTTGTCGAATCGGATCACGGATGCACCACGGTCGGCCGGGAGTAGGTGAGCGTGACCATACGCGAACCGGGCTCACGCGTGCAGGCGGCGTCCGGCAATGGGCGATTTATGGCGGATCACCCCAGGGAACGAAACGGGTCGTGCCGGACCTTGTCCGGCGGGCCGCGCCGAAAACCCCGCGAGCTGGCACAGTGGTGGGGGGAACGGTTGCGTTTCCGTGAGCGTTGTGCGGAGAGAAAGCAGGCAAGCGGCTCCGCCGCGCGGGAGGAGGAATGCGCATGACCTATGACCGACTGGTGTGCGCGAACTGCGCGTCCCCCGTCAGCGAGGGCCGCTGCCGCGTCTGCCGTGCCGTGCGGCAGCAGATGCTGGAGGAGCAGGGCCAGGGCCCGCTGGCCGGGATGAGCCCGGCCATGCTGATCGCCCTGATGGTGGTGCTGCTGACCGCGCTCGCGCTGCTGGCGCACCAAGCGGCCTGATCAGGCCCGCACGGCCCCTCGGGGCCGCCCCTCATCGCCCCGTCGGGGCCGACAGACGTATCCGTACGGCCGCCTGAGCGGTCCGGACGCACAGAAGGGCCCGGGAGGCGTCGTACGCCCTCCCGGGCCCTTCGTCATGCTGTGCCGTCGCGCCTACGGGCCCGGCCTGCGCCCGCTACGCGTCGGTACGGTCCACCACGGTCCGCTACGGACCTAGGCGACCGTGCGACCGCCGCCGACCAGACGCGGCAGGATACGGAAGCCGATGCCGCCCGCGATCATCGTCGCGGCGCCGATGACCAGGAAGGTCGTCTCGGCCGCACCGGTCTCGGCGAGCTCTTCCTTGCCCTTGCTCTGCTCGACCGGCTTGTTGCCGACGCTGTCGGTGTCGGTGTTGTCGGTGCACTCGGCGCCGTCGAGGTCGACGGTGCAGCCGCCGGCGTCGTCGCCACCGGTGGAGCCGCCGGTGGAGCCGGCCGTGGACGAACCGGAGGTGCCGGTCCCGCCCTGGTCGCCGCCACCGTTGTTGCCCGAGCCACCGTTGTTGCCGGAGCCACCGTTGTTGCCCGAGCCACCGTTGTTGCCCGAGCCGCCATTGTTGCCGGAGCCACCGTTGTTGCCGGAGCCACCGTCGACGCCGCCGTCAACGCCACCATCGGCACCGCCGTCAGCACCGCCATCGACGCCACCGTCAGCACCGCCGTCAACGCCACCATCGGCACCGCCATCGACGCCACCATCGGCACCGCCGTCAACGCCACCGTCAGCACCGCCATCGACGCCACCATCGGCACCGCCGTCAACGCCACCGTCAGCACCGCCATCGACGCCACCATCGGCACCGCCATCGACGCCACCGTCAGCAGCGCCGCCGTCAGCACCCGCATCGACGCCGCCCGGGTCGCCGCCCTCGGTGGTGCCCTCGATGAGGCCACCGATGAGACCGTCCTCGGTCTCGTCCTGGGTGGAGATGGTGGACTTGCTGGAACCGTCGAGGTCCAGCGCCTGCGCCGCACCGGCCGCAGTCAGCGAGGCACCCGCCGCGATAACCGCACCAGCGGCTATCCGCGCGACGCGAACACGCGTCTTCTTCGTCATTTGCTGCTACCCCCAGTAGCCGATCTCGTCATTGGAGCAGCCATATGCGGGCCGCGGGCCCTGCGGGGATTCGCTCTCGGCAAGGCCACGTCGTGTCGTGGTCACCCCGCCCGCCCCCGGTTCACACCCGTCCCAGACATACGCATGCTGCTCTAGCACCCTGGCCAGAGTTAAGGATTACGTCAAGGCCGTTCCGTGCACTAGGCACCGGTATGGGGGTTCTTGACGGCTATTCGGAAGCACGACTGTGACGCATCGGGCACAGGTTCTCCTCGCTCCGGCCGGGCCCTTCCCCAACGCAGGCGGGCCCGGACAGTCGCCTGTCCGGGCCCAACATCCGTACCGCCGAGGTTACTTCTCCCGCTGCTTGCGCCAGCGGATGCCCGCCTCGACGAAGCCGTCGATCTCGCCGTTGAAGACCGCTTCGGGGTTGCCCATCTCGAACTCCGTACGCAGGTCCTTGACCATCTGGTACGGGTGCAGGACGTACGAACGCATCTGGTTGCCCCAGGAGTTGCCGCCGTCGCCCTTGAGCGCGTTCATCTTCGCCTGCTCCTCCTGGCGGCGGCGCTCGAGGAGCTTCGCCTGGAGGACGTTCATCGCGGACGCCTTGTTCTGGATCTGCGAGCGCTCGTTCTGGCAGGAGACGACGATGCCGGTGGGCAGGTGGGTCAGGCGGACCGCGGAGTCCGTGGTGTTGACGCCCTGTCCGCCTGGGCCCGAGGAGCGGTACACGTCCACGCGCAGCTCGGACTCGTCGATCTCGATGTGGTCCGTCTGCTCGACGACCGGGAGCACCTCGACGCCCGCGAAGGACGTCTGGCGGCGGCCCTGGTTGTCGAACGGCGAGATGCGGACCAGGCGGTGGGTGCCCTGCTCGACGGAGAGCGTGCCGTAGGCGTAGGGGACCTGGACGGCGAAGGTGGTCGACTTGATGCCGGCCTCTTCGGCGTACGCGGTCTCGTAGACCTCGGTCTTGTAGTTGTGCCGCTCGGCCCAGCGGATGTACATGCGCTGGAGCTTCTCCGCGAAGTCGGCGGCGTCGACGCCGCCGGCCTCGGCCCGGATGGTCACCAGGGCCTCGCGCGCGTCGTACTCGCCGGAGAGGAGCGTGCGGACCTCCATCTCGTCCAGCGCCTTCTTCACCGACTCGAGCTCGGTCTCGGCCTCCGCCTGGGCGTCGGCGTCGCCCTCGTCCGCAGCGAGCTCGAAGAGGACTTCGAGGTCGTCGATGCGGCCGCGCAGGGTCTCGGCCTTGCGGACCTCGGCCTGGAGGTGGGAAAGCTTGCTGGTGATCTTCTGGGCCGCCTCCGGGTCGTCCCACAGGGACGGCGCCGCAGCCTGCTCCTCGAGCGCGGCGATGTCCGCCCTCAGCGCATCCAGGTCCAGGACGGCCTCGATCGACCCCATGGTCGAGGAGAGGGACTTCAGCTCTTCGGAAATATCGACGACTGCCACGGGTCCAGCGTAACGGCTGGGCGGATGAAGCTTGCCCTCGCCCGGGAACCGGTCCGGACGAAGGGCTCGCTCACGGGGTGGCGGGGGCCGAGTTCTCGCTGTCCTGGGGCGTCGGGTCCCCGTCGCCGCCGCCGGTGGCCAGCCAGCCGCCGACCGCGACGGCCGCGCACAGGACGAGGGCGGCGACCCCGAGGGTGATGCGGCGCTTGCGGACGGCCGCCGCCTTGTTGCGGGCGGAGCCGGGCCGGGGCCGGCCGGGGGCGCGGGGGGCGCGGGCCGTCCCGAGCGGGCCGCCCGCCAGCTCGTCCGGGGCCGGGACGCGCATGCTCGTGTGGGTGTCCCGGTTGGAGTCGGGGGCGGAGCCGGGCACCAGCGGGACCGCCCCGCGGCGGCGGGGCTCCTCGGCGGCCGGGGTGTACTGCTGCTCGTCGTAGAAGGGGGGCTGCTGGTCGCTCTCCTCCGGGCCCGGTTCGTCCACCTCGAGCGGGGGGATGCCCGCCAGCAGGGGCAGCAGGTCGCGCAGCCGTACGGCGAGCTCCGAGGCGCGCAGCCGGGAGGCGGGGGCCTTGGCCAGGCACTGGACCAGGAGCTGCCAGAGCTCCTCGGGGATGCCGGGGAGCGGGACGACGGTCTCGGTGACGTGCCGGCGCAGGACCGCGCCGGGGTGGCCGCCGCCGAAGGGCGTGAAGCCGGCGAGCAGCTCGTAGAGCACGGTCGCCAGGGCGTAGATGTCGACGGCGGCGCGGGGCGGGAGGCCCTCGACGATCTCGGGGGCCAGGTAGTCCGGCGTACCGATGATCTTCGTGGCCTTGGTGCGGCGCGGGGTGTCGATGAGCTTGGCGACGCCGAAGTCGGTGAGCAGGGCGGGGTGGGCGCCGCCGGGGCCGAGCGGGCCCTCCATGTCGAGCAGGATGTTCTCCGGCTTGACGTCCCGGTGGACCACCTGGGCCTTGTGCGCGGCGGCCAGTCCGTCGGCGACGTCCGCGATGATCGCGGCGGCGGCCTCGGGGGCGAGGCGGCGCTCGCGGTCCAGCCGGGTGCGCAGGTCGGTGCCGCGCACGAGCGTCATGACCAGGGCCAGGTCGTTGCCGTCCACGACGAGGTCGCGGACGGCGACCACGTGCGGGTGGTCGAGTCCGAGCAGGGCGGTGCGCTCCTGCACGAAGCGGCCCACGAGCTCCTGGTCGGACGCGAGGTCCTCACGGAGCAGCTTGATGGCGACCGGGCCCTCGGGCCCTTCGCCGAGCCATACCGTGCCGGCGCTGCCGCGCCCCAGGATCTGGTGGGCCGTGTACCGGCTGCCGATATTCCGTGCCAAGACTGCTCCCTCAGCGGCTGGCGGTGGACCCCCGGTCGACAAAGTTACGCGGCGTTCGGGGTGTCACGTGCCCTGGATGGCACCGACCTTCACTTCTCCGGGTCAAATAGGCCCGGAGAAGTCGACAAAGGGACAGGATTACGGGTCGGAAGCCGCCCGACCGTTGTGGATCAGGCCCCGCCGGTGCTGTCGCCGACCTTGGAGATCCAGTCGGTGACCGTGCCGATCGCGTCGCCGATCGCTTCCCAGTAGCCCTTGCCCTGGGCTACCCAGTCCTGGAGCGGGGTCAGCTCCCAGATGAGCCAGCCGGCGACGATCAGGAGCACCACGGTGAACAGGCAGCCCTTGAGGCAGCCGAGTCCGGGGATGCGCATCGGGTTGGCGCCGCGCTGCCTCGGCGGACGCGGCTCACGCGGCGGGCGCGCGGCCGGCTGCTGGGGCTGCTGGGGCTGCTGTGGAGGCGCGTACTGCTGCCGCTGGGGCTGCTGCGGCTGCTGGTAGCGCTGTGGCTGATGTTGCTGCTGGTGCTGTTGCTGCTGGTGTTGCGGCGGGTACTGCTGGTGCTGCGGCGGCGGCTGGCGGCGCTGGGGCGGCTGCTGCTGGTGCTGCGGCGGCTGCTGCTGGCGCTGGGGGCGGCGGCGCAGCGGGTCCTGGCTCGGGTCGAGGTACTGGACCTGGGTCTGCTCGTTGCGGTCGCGGGCCGCCTGGAGCTGCGACTGCCAGGGGTGCGGGCCGTCCGGCTGCGGCGGCCCGTCGGGGCTCTGCGGCACGGGCGGCATGACGGCGGTCGGGTCGGCGTGGCCGCCGGGTCCGCCCTGGCCGCCGGGTCCGGTCTGCGGGAGCACGCTGGTGGCGGCGGCCGGGTCGAAGGAGCCCGCGTTGCTCGGCAGCACCTGTGTGGGGTCGGCCGCGCCCGGGGTCTCCGGGACGGCCGTGGGCGCCGGGTCGGGGGCGAGCAGCGCGCCCACCCCGTCGGCGGCGGCGATCTGGGCGGAGTTCGCGTGGACGCCGATGCCCGAGGCGACCGTACGCAGACCGCGGGCGAGGTTCTCGGCGCTGGGCCGCCGGTCCGGGTTCTTGCTCAGGCAGCGCTCTATGACCGTCCACAGCGGTGCGGGGACGGTGCTGGGGCGGCGGGGCTCCTCGCTGAGGTGCCGGTGCAGGACTTCCAGGGCGGTGCCCCCGGCGAACGGCGGGCGGCCGGTGACCAGCTCGTACAGCAGGATGCCCGCGCCGTAGATGTCCACGGCGGAGGTCTGCGGGCGGCCCTCGGCGGACTCCGGCGCCACGTAGGCGGGGGTGCCGACGAACTCGTGGGTCCGGGTCAGGCCCGGGGAGTCGGCCAGGCGCGCGATGCCGAAGTCGGTGAGCATCGGGTGCATCTGGCCGTCGCGCTCGTCGAGCAGCACGTTGGCGGGCTTGAGGTCGCGGTGGACGACGCCGTCGGCGTGGCTGGCGGCGAGCGCGTCCGCGATCTGCGCGGTGAGCAGTGCGGCGGCGACCGGGGTGAGCGGGCCGTTCTCGCGGAGGTACCGGTGCAGGTCGGGGCCGTCGATCAGGTCCATCACCAGGGCGAGCAGATCGCCCTCGACGACGAGGTCCCGGGTGCGCACGATGTTCGGGTGCGTGAGCCGGAGCAGGACGGAGCGCTCCCGCAGGAAGCGCATCACCACATCGGCGTCGTTGGCCAGCTCCTCCTTGAGGACCTTGATGGCCACGGTCTCGCCGGGCTGACCCGCGACGGCTGCCTCGGCGCCCGCGGTCTCCCGCTGGCGGGCTCGCCAGACGGTGCCCGTGGCGCCGCGTCCGAGCGGCTCCTCGAGCAGGTACTTGCTGCCTACCGGCCGCACGTCATGCGCTCCCTGCTGATCGTGGTGCTTGCGGTCCCCCCGGGCCGCCCGAATGTTCCGGCCCACTGTAGTGCCGCCGAACGGGGCACCGGAGGCTCATGTTTCGGGGGAAGACGCGCAGACCGGGCAGATGGTTGCCGCACGGCTGATCAGAGGCCGCTCGAACGTTCGGATGCGGGTGCAGGTTCCTGCCCGGCATACGGCAGGTTTCTGCCGGGGAACTCCTCCGATATCCGCCGGGAACCCCTCCGAGCGGCGGGATCCGGACGCAAGCAGGCACTTTTGCGCCCACAGCCGACCATCCAAGATCATTTAAGGGTGACCGCCGGGCGTGTTGTCAGTGGCAGGTGCGAGGATGCCTGCAGCACGGATCTGCGGGGTCGGAGTCTCGCGGTGCGTGACGACCTGTACGGACGACGTGTCCGTGCCGGGTGGGGGGATCACAGGGCGTTTCCCCTGCCGGGCACCCCCGCGCAGAAGGGACCGCTGACGGCGATGCAGATCCGGCTGACCGTCCTCGCGCCGCGCAGCGGCCAGACCCCGGCGCGCACCTGCGACGTGCTCGTCACCGGCCCCGCCGGGACGGCGCTCGCGGCCGTCGCCTCGCAGCTGGCCTCCGCCGTGTCGGGGCCCGAGAGCTCCCAGGGCGGCGGGGCGGTCGTGCTCTTCGCGGGTCGGGAGCGGCTGGACGCGCACCGCATCGCGCTGGGCGAGCCGCCCCTGGTCGACGGAGCGGTCCTCTCGCTCCAGGTTCCCGGCGGGGACGAGGCGACGGACGACGCCGTTCCGGCCCAGTTGCACGTGGTGGCGGGGCCGGACGCGGGCGGGGTCCATCTGCTGCACGGCGGGCAGATCCGGATCGGCCGCTCCGCCGACGCGGACGTCCCGCTCGACGACCCGGACGTCTCCCGGCTGCACTGCGCGGTGACGGTCTCCGAGGACGGCCGGGTCTCGGTCGCCGACCTCGGTTCGACGAACGGCACCTCGCTGGACGGCGTCGAGGTGCTCGAACGGCCGGTCCGCCTCGCCCCCGGCGCGCTGCTGCGGCTCGGCGAGTCCGCGCTGCGCCTCACGGCGGGGTCCCGTCCGGCGACGCTGCCGACGGCCCCGGACGGCGAGGGACACCTGCGGGTGACCCGCGCCGAGGCGGGGCCGCCCGCCCCGGGCCGGGCCGGCGGTGCGCCCTTCGCCGCGCGCACCCCGGACCACGGCGGCGCGGGCTCCGGCCCCGCGTACGGCGCAGCGGCCTCCCCGTTCCCCGCTTCCCCCTCCAGCCACCTTTCACCTTCCCCTTCCCCTTCCTCCTCCCACTCCCCTTCACCGGCGTCCTCCGGGGCCCACGGCTCGTACGGGTCCTCCGGGTTCGCCGATGACGTGGCCTCCTGGCCGGAGCACGCCGAGGCCGGGCCGGGCGCGTATCCGGGTCACGACCGCTACGCCCGCGGCGAGGAGTCCGACGCCGCCCCCGCGCCCCGGCGCGGCGGCATAGGGGCCTGGGCGCGGCGTCTCACGGGCGGCGCGAAGGGCGAGCAGACGACGGGGGCCGGTGGGTCCTCCCGCACCCCCGACGCGTACGGCGACTCCCGCACCGCGGGCGATCCGGGCGGCCCGGCGGCGTACGGATCCGGGGCGGGCTCCTTCGGCTCCCCGGGCGGTTCGCCCGACCCCTCCGCCGGCTCGTCGGGGGCCGGGCACCTCGCCTCCCCGGCCTCCCCCGGCTCCCCCTTCTCCGCGCTGCCCTCCGCCCCCGAGGGCACCTGGCCCGATCCGGCCGCCGTGCTGCTGACCGCGCTCGGCCCCGGGCCCCGGCTCTGGGAGCGCCATCCGGAGCACCCGGAGGCACTGGTGGTGCGGCTCGGCACGACCGACCGGGCCGAGGTGCCCGCCGTGCCGGTGACCGTGGGGCTGCGGGAGGCCGGTTCGCTGGGGCTCGCCGGTCCGCGCGACCGGCTGGCGGGGCTGGCCCGCGCGACGGTGGCGCAGCTGGCCGCGCTGCACTCCCCGTTCGACCTGGAGATCGTCCTCATCAGCACGGACCGCTCCCGCCCGCTGGAGGAACGGCGGCGCGAGTGGTCCTGGCTGGGCTGGCTGCCGCATCTGCGCCCGACGCACGGGCAGGACTGCCGGCTGCTCCTCGCGTACGACCGTGAGCAGGCCGCCGCCCGTACGGCCGAGCTGGTGCGCCGTCTCGACGAGGGCCCGCTCGGTCCTGGCTGGCCGCATCTGGACCGGGCCGCGGTGGCCGAGGCCGCCCGCGCCCACACGGGCCCGCACACGGTGGTCGTCCTGGACGGCGACCCCGGTACGGCGATGCTGCGCGAGACCACGGCGCGGCTGGCCGGGGCGGGCGCGGCGGCCGGGATCCATCTGATCTGCCTGGCCGAGACCCCGGCCGCCTCCCCCACCTCCCCGGTGGCCGCGACGTACGAGGCCGCCTGCCGGGCCTCCATCGCCTTCCGGGAGTGCGGGGCGGTGGCGATGCTCAGCGGGGACGTCGCCACGGCGTTGCGCCTGCTGCGCACCTCGGGCGGGCAGGCGGCGGGGCACGGGACGGTGGCCGCGGTGGACGCGGTGTCGGCGGCCTGGGCCGAGCGGTTCGGACGGGGGCTGGCGCCCCTGCGCGAGGAGGGCTCGGCCGCGCTGGCGGGCCGCCCGACGACCGCGGCGCTGCCGCCGTCCGCCCGGCTGCTGGACGAGCTGGGCCTGGCCCGCGCCACACCGGCCTCGCTGATGGCCCGCTGGGCGTCCACGGCGGAGGCCCAGCCCGGCGCCTCGGCGCCCCGGGCCGGGGCGAGCGCCCCGGGCCGTTCGGAGCTGGACAGCACCGACTCCGGGCGCACTCTCAGCGCCGGCCCGCGCGTCGGCCCCCAGCGCACCACCTCCTCCTCCCCGCACAGCGCATCGGGCCGCACGCCGTATCCGGCGGCGGGCGCCCCCGACCCCGACCGCACCCCCTACCCACCGCTGGACAGCCACGACGCGGAGCGCACGCCCTACCTCGGCTCCCAGCGTTCCGGCCCGGGGCAGCGGCTCGGGCCGGGTCCCGGCGAACAGGGCGATGCCGCCGCTTCGGCGTCCGTCCAGGGCGTGCACACCGGCCGGCCGGTGCTCGTGCTCGGGGCGGGCCCCCGGGGCCCTCTCAGCGTCGATCTCGCCGACGAGGGGCCGCACCTGCTCATCGAGGGCCCTCCGGGCAGCGGCCGCACCGAGCTGCTCCGGGCCGTCGCCGCCTCGCTCGCCTCCGCGGCCCGGCCCGACCGGCTCGGCATCCTGCTCGTCGACGGCTCCGGCGGCGAGCAGGGGGAGCGCGGCGAAGGCCTGCTCCCCTGTACGGAGCTGCCGCATGTCTTCACCCACCTCGTGGCGTCCGACCCGGTCCGGATGCGGGAGTTCGCGCAGGCCCTGGGCGGCGAACTGAAGCGGCGCGCCGAGCTCCTCGGCGACCTGGACTTCACGGCCTGGCACGAGCGGTACGCCGACCAGGAGGCCTCCCCCCGCGTCGTGGGCCAGCGGCCGGCGAGCGGCTCCGAGCGCCGGGGCGACCTGGAGTCCGCGGCCAGCGGCACCCTGAGGCTGCGCTCCGTCTCCCGGTCCGCGGACCCGGGCCCGTCCCCGCTGCCCCGCCTCGTCGTCCTCGCCGACGACTTCGACGCGCTGGTCGCCCCGGCGCTCGGCAGCCCCGGCCGGCCCACCGCCGGTTCGGTGGTGCGGGCGCTGGAGGCGGTGGCCAGGGACGGCGGACGGCTCGGGGTGCACCTGGTCGCCACCTCCGCCCGCCCGGACCGCACCGAGGACACCGAGCTGGCCCGGGGCGCCCGGTTGCGCATCGTGCTGGACGCCCCGGTGCTGCCGCCGTCCCCGGACGAACCGGCTCCGGGCAGGGGCCGGCTGGGGCATCCGGACGGCCGGGTGACGCCGTTCCAGGGGGGCCGGGTCACCGGCCGTATCCCGCGTACGGCGACGCTGCGCCCCACCGTGGTCCCGCTGGAGTGGGAGCGGATGGGCGATCCGCCGACCCGGCGCCCGGTCCGGGAGCTGGGCAACGGGCCGACCGACCTGGCGCTGCTCGCCAGCGCGCTGGAGCGAGCCGCCCGATCGGTGAACGCCGAACGGCTTCCGGCGCTCGTCCCGTTCACGGCCTGACGTCGTCAACAGCCCCTTCCGTCAACGGAGTTGTCCGGGTCGAGACACCCCATAGGCCTGACATGTCGTCACGAGGCGATCACGATCATCTAGTTGCCACCACTGACGGTATTGCGGGGCCCGTGCACCGGGCGTAGGACTGTGCGCACGGACGACGTAGTCCGGGCCTGGAGACATGGCCGGGCGCGTGAGAAAGAAACGGGGCAGGAATGCGCACAACCCTTCGGATACGCAGGGCCGCACTTGTGTTTGCGGCGGTCGGCGCTCTGGCGCTCACCGGCTGCGGGGGCGACGGCGACGGCAAGAAGAAGTCGGACGACGGTTCCGGCAAGGGCACGGACAGCGCCTCCACGGTCGACCTGCCGAAGCTGGACGGGGAGGACATCTCCGTCGCCGCGGTCTGGACCGGACCCGAGCAGGCCAACTTCACCAAGGTGCTCGACGAGTTCGAGAAGCGTACGGGGGCGAACGTCACCTTCGTCCCGGCGCAGGACCCCATCATCAACTTCCTGGGAACGAAGATCGCGGGGAAGCAGCCGCCGGACGTGGCGATGATCCCGCAGGTGGGCGCGATCCAGCAGGCGGCCGCGAAGAAGTGGGCCAAGCCGGTCGGCCCCGAGGCGCGGGCCCAGCTCGGCCAGAACTACGCCAAGGTCTGGCAGGATCTCGGCGCGGTCGACGGCACCCAGTACGGCGTGTATTTCAAGGCCGCCAACAAGTCCCTGATCTGGTACAACGCCGCCGCGTTCGACAACGCGGGGGCGAGTGAGCCGAAGACCTGGAAGGACTTCCTGGCCACCGCAGAGACGGTCTCCGCCTCCGGCGTCCCCCCGGTCTCGGTGGGCGGCGCGGACGGCTGGACCCTGACCGACTGGTTCGAGAACGTCTACCTCTCCCAGGCGGGCCCGGAGAAGTACGACCAGCTGGCGAAGCACGAGATCCCGTGGACCGACCCGTCCGTGAAGGACGCGCTGACCACGCTGGCCGAGCTGTTCGGGAAGCCGGAGCTGATCGCGGGCGGCGCGGACGGGGCGCTCCAGACGGAGTTCCCGGCCTCGGTGACCCAGACCTTCACCGGGGGCGACCAGCCCAAGGGCGCGATGGTCTTCGAGGGCGACTTCGTCGCCGTCAACATCGCGCAGACCGAGGCGAAGATCGGCACGGACGCCAAGGTCTTCCCGTTCCCGGCGGTCGGCGCGGACTCCCCCGTGGTGACCGGCGGCGACGCCGCGGTGGCGCTGAAGGACACCAAGGGCGCCCAGGCGCTGCTGACCTGGCTGGCCTCCTCCGACGCGGCGAGGATCTGGGCCGAGGCGGGCGGGTTCATCTCCCCGAACAAGAGCCTGGATCCGAAGGCGTACCCGAACGACGTGCAGCGCACGATGGCCCAGGCGCTGATCGACGCCGGTGACGACGTCCGGTTCGACATGTCCGACCAGGCCCCGCAGTCGTTCGGCGGGACGCCCGGTGCGGGCGAGTGGAAGATTCTCCAGGACTTCCTGAAGAACCCGAAGGACATCGCGGGGGCCCAGAAGAAACTGGAGTCCGCAGCGGTCAAGGCGTACAAGAGCTGACGCCGTGACGACAACGACCGCGGGGGGCGCCGGAGCGGCGCCTCCCGCCGACGACACGAGTCCACGCCCGTCCCCGCCCCCGGATCCGGCGAAGTCCCGCCGGAGCGTGACCGGCACCCGCAGGGTCATCGCGGCGGCGTTCCTGCTGCCCGCGCTGGTGCTGCTCGGAGCGCTGGTGCTCTATCCGATCGGGTATTCGGTCTACCGGTCGTTCTTCGACCAGGCCGGTACGGGCTTCGCCGGGATCGACAACTACAAGGCGCTGTTCACCGACGCCACCATCCTCACGGCGGTGAAGAACAACGCGATCTGGGTGGTCTTCGCCCCGACGGTCGCCACCGCGCTCGGGCTGATCTTCGCGGTGCTGACCGAGCGGATCCGCTGGGGCACCGCGTTCAAGCTGATCGTCTTCATGCCGATGGCGATCTCGATGCTCGCGGCGGGCATCATCTTCCGGCTGGTGTACGACCAGGCTCCCGAGCGTGGTGTCGCCAACGCGGTGGCGGTGAGCGTGCACGACACGTTCAACGAGTCCTCCGGCTTCCCGAAGGCGCGCCCGCTGCCCGTGCACCCGCTGGAGAAGGGCACGGGCGGCACGTTCGTGTCCAAGGAGCCGATCCGGGCGGGCCAGCCGCTGCGGGTACCGCTGATCGGCGTGGCCCCGGCGAAGATGCCGGGCGACGCGCGGCCGGCCGAGGGCGCCCCGGCGGCCGCCGGGGACAAGATCTCCGGCACCGCCTGGCTGGACTTCACCCGGGGCGGCGGCGGGAAGCCGAACGTCGTCGACCCGAAGGAGCTGGGCCTGAAGGGCCTGAAGGTCGAGGCCGTGAAGGACGGGAAGGTCGTCGCCACGGCCACGGCGGGGGCGGACGGCGTGTTCACGCTGCCCGCGTCGGCGGACGGGGCCCAACTGCGCCTGCCCGCCGAGAACTTCCGCGAGCCGTACAACGGCGTCGACTGGCTCGGCCCGTCCCTCGTGACGCCCGGGATCATCGGCAGCTACGTGTGGATGTGGGCCGGGTTCGCGATGGTGCTGATCGCGGCGGGCCTGGCCGGTCTGCCGCGCGAGCTCCTGGAGGCGGCCCGGGTGGACGGCGCGAACGAGTGGCAGGTGTTCCGCCGGATCACGGTGCCGATGCTGGCACCGGTGCTGGCGGTGGTCCTGGTGACGCTGATGATCAACGTGCTGAAGGTCTTCGACCTGGTGTTCATCATCGCGCCGGGCTCCTCGCAGGACGACGCGAACGTGCTGGCACTCCAGCTGTACCGGTCCTCGTTCGGCACGGACGCGGACCTGGGCATCGGGAGCGCGATCGCGGTGCTTCTGCTGCTGCTGGTGATCCCGGTGATGTTGTTCAACATCCGCCGGATCCGGAAGGAGGGACGCCGATGAGCAGCGCACCGGAAGTGAACACCGCACGCATCGGCCGTCAGCGGGCGGCCTCCGGGGAGGCGGGCCCGCCCCGGGCGCCCCGGGCCAAGCAGTCCCTCGGGGCCAGGGTCGCCGCGCGCGCCGGCGGCGGGGTGATGCGGGTCTTCCTGATCCTGGTCGCCCTGTTCTGGATGATGCCCACGATCGGCCTGCTGCTGTCCTCGCTGCGCGGTCCGCAGGACATCGCGGCGACCGGCTGGTGGAAGATCTTCACCGCCCCGTCCGAGATGACCTTGGACAACTACCAGCGGCTGCTGGACAATTCGACGATCACCGGCTCGCTCGTGAGCACGATCATGATCACTGTGCCCTCCACGGTGCTGGTGGTGGTGATCGGGTCCCTCGCCGGATACGCCTTCGCCTGGATGGAGTTCCCCGGCCGCGACTGGTGGTTCCTGCTGGTCGTCGGGCTGCTCGTGGTGCCGGTGCAGGTCGCGTTGATCCCGGTCTCCGAACTCTTCGGCACCATCGGGATCTTCGAGACGACGCTCGGGGTGGTCCTGTTCCACACCGCGTTCGGCCTACCGTTCGCGATCTTCCTGTTGCGGAACTTCTTCGCGGAGATCCCCCGCGAACTGCTGGAGGCCGCCCGGCTCGACGGGGCGGGCGAGATCCGGCTCTTCGCCCGGGTCGTGATGCCGCTGGGCGGTCCGGCGATCGCCTCGCTCGGGATCTTCCAGTTCCTGTGGGTGTGGAACGACATGCTGGTCGCGCTGATCTTCGCGGACTCCGAGTCGCCGCCGATCACCGTGGCGCTCCAGCAGCAGGTACGCCAGTTCGGCAACAACATCGACGTGCTGGCACCCGGCGCGTTCGTGTCGATGGTGATCCCGCTGGTGGTGTTCTTCGCCTTCCAGCGGCAGTTCGTCACCGGCGTGATGGCGGGCTCGGTCAAGTAGCCCTCGCCATCGGGCCGTACGCCCACGAAGGCGTACGGCTGTACGTCAACCCGGAGCGGCCCGGTTCCCCGGAACCGGGCCGCTTCGCCGTGTACTTCCCCCGAATGCCACGTCCGGCGTAACCCTGTCATTCCATCCGACGTTTGCGGGCCACCTGGTTCCCGCGAACGACCCATGGATGTGTAGTGCCCCGGTTCAGTGTCATCGTGCCCGCATTCCGGGTCCAGGCGTATCTGCACGCGTGTCTGGATTCCGTGCTGACCCAGTCCTTCAAGGACTACGAGATCATCGTGGTCGACGACTGCTCCCCCGACGCCTGCGGACCGATCGCCGACGAGTACGCCCGCCGGGACCCCCGCGTCACCGCACTGCACCTGCCCCGCAACATCGGCCTGGGACCGGCCCGCAACGCCGGGATGGGCCGGGCGGTCGGCGACTACCTGATCTTCCTCGACGGCGACGACACACTGCTGCCGGACGCGCTCCAGACCATCGCCGACCGGATCGGGACGACCGGCGAGCCCGACGTCCTGATGTACGACTACGCCCGCACGTACTGGACCGGCCGCAGCGTGCGCAACGTCCTGGCCGTCCACCTCGACGAGAGCGGCCCCGCCCGCTTCCGCCTCACCGACCGCCCCGAGCTGCTGCAACTCCTCATGGTCGTCTGGAACAAGGCGTACCGCCGCACGTTCGTCGAGGCCGAGGGGTTCACCTTCCCGCCCGGCTACTACGAGGACACCCCCTGGACGTACCCGGTGCTGATGTCCGCCGGGTCCATCGCGGTGCTGGACGCGGTCTGCGTCTCCTACCGGCAGCGGCGGCGCGGCAACATCCTCTCCACCACGAGCGAGAAGCACTTCGACGTCTTCGACCAGTACGACCGGGTCTTCGCGTTCATCGACTCCCGCCCCGAACTCGCCCTGTGGCGGCCGGTGATATTCCGCCGCATGCTGGACCACTTCTCGGCGCTCTTCGCCTCCCGGGACCGGCTGCCGCTCCACAGCCGCGCCGCGTTCTTCCGCCGGGCGACCGCGTCCTGCCGCCGCTATCACACCCCCGGCGCTCCGGTCCCCCGCCGCGCGCTGCTGCGCCACGGGCTGCTGCGGCTCGGCGCGCGGCGCACCTACCGGGCCCTCTCGGCGGCCCAGCGCATCGGCGGCCAACTGCGCCGGGGTTCGAGCGCCGTGCGCCGGGCGGTGCGGGGCGCGGTGCTCCGGGCGCACTACCTGATCCAGTTGCGGCTGCCGCTGCGGTCCCGGGACGCGGTGTTCGCCGCCCGGGGCGGCCCGGGGTACGCGGGCAGCCCGGCGGCGATCGAGGCGAAGGTCCGCGAACTGGTCCCGGGGGTGCGGACGGCCTGGATCTGCCGGCCCGCGGACGCCCACACCGTGCCGACCGGCACCCGGCATCTCGCGCCCGGCACCCTCGCCCACTGGACGGCGCTGGCCCGCTCGACATACCTGGTGAACGACGCGCCCTTCGACCGGAGGCTGGTCAAGCGCCGGGGCCAGATCCTGCTCCAGACGCACGAGGGCACTCCGCTGCGGACCGTGGGCACCGATCTGCTGGACCGGCCCGCCGCCGCCCGGGGCACCGACTTCGAGCAGTTGCTGCGCTCCGTCGACACCTGGGACTTCTCCCTCTCGGCGAACCCGCACTCCACCCTCGTACGGGAGCGGGCCTACCCGTCCGCGTACACGACGCTGGAGTACGGCTCACCGCGCAACGACGTGTACCACCGCACCGGCCCGGCCGATGTGGCGCGGCTGCGCGAGACGCTGGGGATCCCGGCGGGCTGCACGGCCCTGCTCCACGCCCCGACGCACCGCGACTACCGGCGCGTCCAGCGGCCCGCCCTGGACCTGGAGCGGCTGATCCGGGTGCTGGGCCCGCAGTTCGTGATCCTGTCCAGGACGCCTCTCCCCGCTGGCCCGGGGGGCGTCCGCCGGGTTCCGCATCCCCGGATCATCGACGTCAGCACGCACCGGTCGGTGGAGACCCTGGCGCTCGTCTCGGACGCCCTGATCACCGACTACGCGTCGCTGATGTTCGACTACGTCAACCTGGACCGCCCGGTCGTGCTGCACCTCGACGACATCGAGGCGTGCGAGGCGGCCCGGGGCACGTACTTCGACATCACGACGTTCCCGCCCGGCATCGTGGCCCGGAGCCAGGACGAGCTGTTCGACATCTTCGCCACGGACCACTGGCGGGGCTCCCGCTCGGCGCAGCTGCGGGCCGCGTTCCGGGCCCGGTTCTGTCCGTACGACGACGGATGCGCCGCCGAGCGGGTGGTGCGCCGGGTCTTCCTCGGCGAGACGGACGGGCGGCCGACGCCGTCCCCGGCCCGCCGGACGCCCGCCGCCCTGCCGTCCCAGGAGCAGACCGGGGCCGGCGTCGGGAGCTGAGCCGGCCGCCGGGCCGGCTCAGCGTTCCAGGAACGCGAACAGCTCTTCCCAGCGGCGCAGGGTCTCCGGCTCGGAGAACCGCTGCACGCCGGACCGGGCCCGCGCGCCCATCGCGTCGCGCAGCCGGGGGTTGCCGGTGAGCCGCAGCAGCCGGTCGGCGAGGGCGGCGATGTCCCCGGCGGGGGCCAGGAGCCCGTCCTCGCCGTCCCGGACGATCTCCCGCACCCCGGGCGCGCAGTCGAAGGCGGCGCAGGGCACTCCACTGGCCATCGCCTCGAGCAGCGCGAGGGGGAAGCCCTCGCCCCGGGAGGACTGGACGAAGACGGAGGCCTCCGCGAGGGCCCCCTCGACGTCGTCGGTGCGGCCCATCCACCGGACCGATCCGTCGAGGCCGAGCCGGGTGCACTGCGCCTTCAGCGCGGCCTCGTCCTCGCCCGCCCCGTACACGCGCAGCTCCCAGTCCGGGCGGGCCGGGGCGACCAGGGCCCAGGTGTCCAGGAGCAGATCGATGCCCTTCTGGTCGCTGAGCCGGCCGATGGCGGCGACGGTCCTCGCGGTGCGCGGGGAGGGCGACGCGGGGAGGCGGGAGAGGGCGTTGGGCAGGAAGCCGACGTTGTTCATGCCGTCGCCGGCCCACTGGTCGGCGTCCTCCTCGGTGAGGACGAGCCAGTGGTCGAGGTTCCTGTAGTGGTTCTTGATCCAGCGGTAGCGGTGGCTCGCGCGGGAGTAGTCGTAGGACTCGTGGCTCATCCCGATGACCCGCAGGCCGGTGGTGTCGGCCTCGCCGACCCACTCCATCGCCCAGACCTGGGTGACGATGACGACCGCGCCGGGGCCGGCGGTCGCGAAGATCTCCGAGAGCCGCCCGACCGCCTGCTTCTTGGCGGCGACCCGGGCCGCCTCACCACGCCTGCTGGGGACGCGGAAGCGGTCGCGGACGCCGTGGGGCGTCCAGGGGGTCGGGGGGTGGGCCGGGTAGAGGGCGGTGACGGGGTGGCCGGGCTGCTCGGGCAGGGCCATCTTCAGGTCGGCGGCGTGGATGCCGATGGCGTGGACCCGGTGGCCCCGGCCCGCCAGGAGGCGCGCGGTCTGGTACATCCAGCCGGTGACGCCGCCGAGTTCGTCGGTGCTGTTGGAGACGATGAAGATGTCGCGGCTCATCGGCCGGCCCCCCGGTCGTGGTCGGTGGTGCGGTGGGCGTCCCGGGAGGATCCGGGGGCGAAGACGGCGGCGACGGTGCGGCGGGCCGCGTCGCCCCGGTCGTAGCGGCCGAACTGTTCGGCGAAGGACCGGCGTCGTTCGGCGTACCGGGTGTCGGACTTCTTCAGCTCCGCGAGGGCGGCGAACAGCTCGTCCGGGGTCTCGGTCACCGGTCCGGGGGCCTTCTCCCGCAGGTCGAAGTAGCTGCCGCGCTGATCCGCGTACGCGTCGAGGTCGGGGGCGAACAGCACGACGGGCCGGTCCAGGAGCGCGAAGTCGAACATGATGGAGGAGTAGTCGGTGACCAGCACGTCGGTGAGGGCGAGGAGTTCGCTGACGTCGTGGTGGCGCGAGACGTCGACGACGGTTCCGGGCGGGCAGACGGGAAGCCGGGCGGACTCCAGGTAGTGGGACCGGACGAGCAGCGTGTGGGTGTCGCCGAACCGCTCCGCGAACTCCCGTACGTCCAGCGGGAGCCGGCTCTTTCGCTGTCTGCCGGGGCCGCCCCGGAAGGTCGGCGCGTACAGCACGGTCTTCTTGTGGTCGTCCAGCCCGAGCTCCCGGGCGAGCGGCGGGCGGGGCAGCCGCCCCTCGGTCTCGGACCGGGTGCGCTCGGCGACCAGGGCGTCGTTGCGCGGGTAGCCGGTGCGCAGGAGCCGTTCCTCGGGCAGCAGGTAGGCGCGGGCGAGGGTGTGCACGTCGTGTTCGGAGCGGACGAGGAAGTGGTCGAAGCGGTCCACGGCCTGCTGGAGCCGTTCGCGCCGGGGGGCGTTCTGGAGGCGTACGCGTCGCTCGTCGAAGCCCATGCGCTTGTACGCGGATCCGTGCCAGGTCTGGAGGTAGGTGGTGTGCCGGGGCTTGCGCAGATGCTGCGGGAAGCCCTGGTTGTCGACCCAGTACTCGGCGCGGGCCAGCGCCCACAGATAGCGCCAGGACCAGCGGCGTACGAGGCGGGCGTCGCCCGGGAAGCCGGCCGGGGAGGGGTCGTAGGACCAGGTGGCGTGCAGTTTCAGGCCCTGGCGGCGGATCTCCTCGTACAGGGCGCGCGGGCTGTCGCCGTAGCAGGTGCCCATGTGGCTCTCGAAGACGACGGAGCCCCGGCGCACGGGGAGCCGGGTGAGCCAGGTGTTGTAGGCGGGGGCCTTGAAGCCCCGGGAGCGGTAGCGGTCCAGGCGCTTGCGCAGGGCCCGGACGAGGAGTTTCGCCTTGCGGGCGGGCCGGAAGCGGGTGGCGTAGCGGATCAGGCGGTGGGCGGTGCGGGCCGGGCGGCGGCGGGCGGTCAGCCGGAGCGCGAAGTGGTCCTTGAGCGTGATGTAGGGCTCCCAGGCGTCCCCGGCGAGCCGCCCGAGCCGGGGCCGGGCGGGCAGGCGGCCCGCGTCGGACGTGAGGTCCTGCGGAGCGAAGAGATCGCTGACGGACCGGGG
The DNA here is from genome assembly GCF_044333935.1 of Streptomyces sp. NPDC020884. NCBI lineage: Bacteria > Bacillati > Actinomycetota > Actinomycetes > Kitasatosporales > Streptomycetaceae > Streptomyces > Streptomyces sp. NPDC020884. Next base: position 1,490,306 of record NZ_JBIRRY010000001.1, read on the forward strand.
CCCGTCGGGGCCGTCGGTCCGTACGGTCAGCCGCGCGTCCCACGCCGTGTCGCGTACGCCCACGGGGCGCAGGCGGCGCGCGACGTCGGCCCGCGCCCGCCAGATGATCCCGTTCCCGTCGTGCCGGACCTCCTCGACCGGGAACGCGACGGCGCGCGCCCCGCCCCGGGCCCGGAACTCCAGGGTGGCGGCGAGCGGGGCGTCGGGGGCGGGTCCGCTGTGGCCGGGCAGCACGAGGCGGCCCTCGAGCAGCAGGCGGCCGTTCTCGACGGTGGCGCGGGTGAGCCGGTTCATCAGCCGCAGCTCGCCGAACGGGCGGTGCTGGTAGCCGAGTTCGGTGATGTCGACGGCCGGCCCCGATAGGTCGCCGCCCCAGGTCACCCGCCCGTCCGCGCCCGTCGTCAGCGGCGCGCACACGGTGGCGGGCCGGCTCAGCGCGTACGCCGCCGCGAGGACGCCTTCGGCGTCGCCCCGGGCCAGCAGGCTCACGGCGACCCGCTCCAGCGGCGGGAGGCCCACCGGGTTGGGCTGGTTGGCCGGGTTCGGCTGGTCCGGCGGGTTGGCCGGGTTGGGCGGGAACGCGTCGGTCAGTACGCGGGCGGCGGCTGCGGCGACCCGGGCGCGGCGCGCGGCGGGCAGCTGGGGGAAGGACCGGGCGAGCGGCACCAGGTGATCGCGGGCGAACGCCCTCTCCCGTGCCTCGCGCAGCTCGGGCAGCCCGTGCGCGAGGAGGGTGTTGGCGACCCGGCGGTGGGCCTCGACCAGGGCGGCGAGGTCGCGGGCCCGGTCGGGGACGGCCCGGCCGCTCACGATGAGGCGGCGGACCAGGGCGATCCGGCCGACCGTGGCGGCGGCCAGCGGGCCGAACAGGATCTCGCCGTACGTCAGGTCCTCCTCGTACCGCAGCCCGTGCCGCCTGGCGGCCTCGCGGCGCAGGCAGAATCCGGTCACCAGGGCGTCCCTGACGACGAGTTCGGGGGCCTCGGTGAAGCGGGTGAGGGTGCGGGAGCGGGCGTACAGCTCACCCTGCCAGGAAGGCTCCCGCTCCTTGCCGCTCTCGTCGGCGATCCGGCTCCAGCGGCCCGCGATCAGGTCGGCGCGGCTGCTCTCGCCCGCCTGCCAGAGGTTGCGGCAGGCGTGCCGCTGGAGGCGTTCGCCCCCGGTCAGCACCAGGACGTAGCGACCGCTCGCCGCGTCCAGGCCCGCGTTGCGCAGGGCCCCGGTGGTGCGGGCGGCCGGGTCGGCGTGGACCAGGCGGACCCGGTCGGGGGCGCGGTCGGCGAGGGTGCGGGCGGCGGTGCGGACGGCCGGGTCGGCGGTGGCGGCGAGGACCACGACGGCCTCGGCGGCGCGCAGCGACTGGTCGAGGACGGACTCCACGGAGCCGCGCAGGGCGTCGGCGGGGGCGGGCCCCGCACCCTCCCCACCACCGGTGATCACACAGCTGAAGTCGCTCATGCCTGCTCCCTCTTGAGCATCCGGTCGACGACCCCGGCGGCGGCGGTCCCGTCGTCGAGGTCGCAGAACGCCTCGCGGAACCGCTCGTAGGCCTCCCGGTGCCCGGCGGTGGCGGCCTCCGGGTCGCGCAGGGCGGCCACGATCCCGGCGGAGTCGGGGATCAGGGGGCCCGGGGCGCGGCGCTCGAAGTCGAAGCAGAAGCCGCGCAGGGTGTCGCGGTAGTGGGCCAGGTCGTAGGTGTGGAAGAGCATCGGACGGCCGGTCTGCGCGAAGTCGAACATGATCGAGGAGTAGTCGGTGACCAGGACGTCGCTGATGAGCAGCAGCTCGGCGACGTCGGGGTGGCGCGAGACGTCCCGGACGACATCGGTGTCGGGGACGCTGCCGCCGACGAGGTAGTGGCGGCGGACCAGCAGGACATGGTCCTCGCCCAGGGCCTCCACCGCTTGTTCCAGGTCGAGTTGGAGGTCGAGTCCGTAGCGCCCGCCCTGTTTGGGGCGGTCGTCGCGCCAGGTGGGGGCGTACAGGACGACGCGCCGCCCCTCGGGGATCGCGAGCCGTTCGCGTACGGCGGCGGCGGTCTCGGCCCGGTCGGGCGCGTACAGCAGGTCGTTGCGCGGGTAGCCGCACTCCAGGACCTCGCCCGAGTAGCCGAAGGCGCGGCGCAGGACGGGGGTGGAGAAGCTGTTCGGGGAGACCAGCACGCTCCACTGGGCGGCCCGGTGCTCCATGGACGCCATGTACGCGGCATCCGCGTGCGGGGTGCCCGCGAGGTCGCGGCCGATGCGCTTGAGCGGGGTGCCGTGCCAGGTCTGGACGACGCACTGGCCCTCGGCCCGCTCGAACCATCCGGGCAGGTGGGTGTTGGTGACGACCCAGCGGCTGCGGGCCAGCGCCTCGTACCAGGCGGGGCTGTGCAGCGCGACGGGGCGGACGCCGTCGGGCACGGTCGCCTGCTGGTCGCGCACCACCCACAGGTGCTCGATGTCCCGTCCCCGTGCGGCGAGTTCGCGGTGGATGGCACGGGGCGAGTCGGAGTGCTGGCGGCCGTCGAAGCTGGAGTAGAGGACGGCCGGGCGCAGTTCGTCCACCGTGGAGGCACGCAGTTCGGCGTACCGCTCGCGCTGGATCCGCTGCCCGTACGCTCCCCGGGAACCCGGCGCGAGAGCGCTGCCGGACTCCAGGACGAGCCGGTCGTGGTGACGGCGCTGGAGCGTGAAGTTCCGTCCGCCCGCGTGCTGTTGTCGGGGCAGGCCGTGATGCAGCGGGGTGCTCAGGCGCAGCGGCCGGTACGCCTCCGGGTCCCGCTCCCCCGGGGCGCGCAGGAAGAGGTACCAGCGTCCCTCGGCGAGCGGCAGCGCCCCGCCGGGCCCCTGGACGGCGGCGGGTGCGATCACGGCCCGGAAGCCGCCGCCCTCGCCCCGCTCCAGGCCGAGGACGGTCTCCTCCTGGTGGCCGCTGTGCCGCAGGACGAGTTCCCGGGAAGCGCCCGTGGGTTCGGGGTACACACCTTCGAGGATCAGCTCGCCCGACTCCGCCCAGGCGGCGGAGGTGACGACGGGCTGGACGGGCCGGTCGGTGAGCACGAGGTCGCCCGAGGGGTTGGGGGCCGCGTACAGCTCACGGCCGCCGGGCAGCGGATAGCGCCCGTCCTGGCCGTCGGTCCGGGCCGCCACCGTCAACGCCGTGCCATCACCGACGAGTTGGACGCCCCAGATATCGTCCTCTCCCCGGAAGACGTCGAGCGGGATCTCGGCCGCCCGGGAGCCGAGCGAGCCGCGCAGGGCGAACTCCCGGGTCTCCTTGGTGCGCCACTCGGTGAGCCTGAGGGCGACCGGCCCTGCGTCGCCGAGGACCTGCACCTCCAGGCGCACGCTGTCCTCGCCGGCCGACTGGCCGGTCAGGACGGCCGCGACGCGTTCGACGCGCAGCTCCAGCTTGTTGCCGGACAGGACGGGGACGATACGGGTCCGCTCGTCGGTGTACGTCACCGCGGGCGGGGCCGGGGTGCCGACGAGCCGCAGCGGGCCGCGGCGCGGCCGGCCCGCGCCGATGACGAGGACCTCCGGCTTCCAGGTCGTACGACCGCCCCCGCCACTGCCCCTGCCCTTGCCCTTGCCCTTGCCTTTCCCCTGAGCAGTGAGTCGGCGCGGGTCGATGACGGCCTCGAACCCGGCGCGGTCGTAGCGGTGCAGGGAGCGGTCGGAGCGGTCGGTGGCCTCGTCGCCCGGGACCGGGCGGGTCCGCAGGGGGATCAGCCGCTTCCCGGAGCGCAGCCAGCCGAGCCGGACCGGTCCGCCCGGGGCGTTGCGCACGTAGGCGTGGCCGGTCAGGTGCAGCAGCCCGTCCCGCCAGACGGCCTCGGTGAGGTGGGCGTGGACGGGGAGATCGGCGGAGGCCAGGGCGGTCGTGGCGGGCGGCAGCGGGTCGCGGACGGCGGGGTGCTGGGCGCGGGGGCGGAGCAGTCCGGTGACGTGGAAGGTGTCCCGGTCCTTCTTCTCGTCGGCGAGCAGGGCGAGGAGTTCGGGCAGCCGGCGTTCGCGGATGAGCTGCCACTTGACCCGCAGATGCAGGGGCAGTCCGGCGAGAACATCGGGTTCGACGGTGGCGGCGAACGCGCCCGCGTGCTCCAGGAACGCCTCGTGGAACTCCGCGTCGCCGCCCGCGAGCGCCTCGATGAACAGCCACAGGTCGCCGGAGAGCGCGTGGGCGTCGTAGCGGCGTTTGGCCTCCGTCAGGTCGGGCCGGCCCGCGAGGAAGCGGCTGACGGTGGTGACGGCGGTGACCCGGTCGCGGATGCCCCGGGGCACGGCCCGCCGGGTGGTGATCGAGCCGTCGCGGTCGCGCCAGTGGTAGACGGGCTCCTCGACGACGTCGACCGAGCGGGCCAGGAAGTGGGCGGGCAGGACGACGGCGATGTCCTCGTACAGCACCCCGGTGGGGAAGGCGAAGGTGTGCTCGTCCCAGAAGGTGCGGCGGAAGACCTTGTTGCAGGCGATGCGGTCGCCGAGCAGGATCCAGTCCCGGGTGACGTGGGTGGCCGCGCGGGCCTTCTCCATGGGTTTGCGGAACATCGGGGACTGCTCGAGATCCCCGTTGGCCCGCAGCCTGAGCACGTTGCCGGTGGCGAAGTCGGAGTCCGACCGGTCGAGTTCGGCCAGCATCCGGGCGTACGCGCCGGACGGCACGACGTCGTCACTGTCGACGAACGTCAGGAACTCCGCGCCGGGATGGGCCTCACGGACCCCGGCGTTGCGGGCCGCGCCGAGCCCGGCGTTCTCCTGCCGGACCAGCCGGAAGCGCGGGTCGCGGTCCGCGAACTCCTGCGCCATTGCCGGTCCGTTGTCCGTCGAGCCGTCGTCGACGAGGACGACCTCCAGGTCCGGCATGGTCTGTTCGGCGAGCGAGGACAGGCAGGCACCGAGGTACTCCTCGACGTTGTAGAGGGGGACGACGACGGTGAGACGGGGTGCCATCGCGGCGCACGATCCTTCCGGGCGGACGACATCGGGGGTCAATGAGCGTCGGGGAGACGGGTACGGGTTCGGGTTCGGTCGGGTTCGACTGCGGGATCGGCTGCGGGTTCGACTGCGGGTTCGTCTTCGGTTTCGATTGCGGGGAGGGAGAGTTGGGCTGGGACTTCGAGGGGCGTGAGGGGCCTATCGGGGCCCGTCGGGGGCCATGGGGTACAACCCGCGCCGGATGGCCGGGTCACCCGAGGGGGTCCGTTCGGGTGAAGCGGAGGGCGGAGTCATCCACCAGGGGGCGCGCCGGGAGCACGTTCGAGCCCCGTACCGGAAGGGCACGGGGCTCGGTGCTGCCGTGGAGCCGGGCGTCAGGGTTTGACGGCGATCCGGCCCTCGTCCATACGGAGCAGGAGGAGCCGCTCGCCGGTCTTCTCGAGGAACTCGTCGACCGCCTGCCGCGATCCCTGCCAGTACCCGTAGTCGTCGATCAGGAGCACCCCGCCGCTGACCAACCGGGAGTAGAGGTACTCCAGTTCGTGCTTCGTGGAGGCGTACCAGTCGGTGTCCAGGCGCAGGATCGAGATCTGCTCGGGGGCCTGCCCGGGGACGGTGTCCTCGACCCGGCCCCGGACGTAGTGGACGCGCTCCTTCGGGTACGGCACGTTGTCGAAGCCCGCTTGGACGTCCTCCAGCGAGGCGACCGCCCAGATCGGCCGGTCCTTGCCCTGGGCGTCCAGCAGCTCCTGGGCCGGCCGGCCGTCGCGCCGCAGATCCTCTGCGGTGGGCGGGGTCATGCCCTCGTACGTGTCGAAGAGATACAGGTCGCGCTCGGTCTCCCCGGCGGAGAGCAGGGTCCGGGCGCAGGCCTGCATGGAACCGCCGCGCCAGACGCCGCACTCGACGATGTCGCCGGGGATGTCGTGCCGGGTGATGTAGCGGGTGGCGAGGATGAAGGCGTTGAGCCGCTCCGGCGAGGTCATCGAGTACGGCTTGACCGCGCGGATGATGTCCTTCGCCTCGTCGTCGTAGTCCGCCGGGAAGGCGAGGGCGGACTTCTTCGCCTTGGGCTTCGGCTCCGCGGCTTTCGCGGGAACGGAGGCGGGGACGGGTGCGGCGGCGGCCGGAGCCGGTGCGGGACCGGCGGGGGCGGTGCGGGCGGCGGGCACCGTGACGCGCCTGAGCTGGTATCCGGTGAGCTGCTGAAGGACGCCGTTGACGGCGTTGCGCCAAGCCATGCCCCGGGACAGTACGCGCGGTTTGCGCCGCATGTCATCTTTCGTCAACCTGCCATTGATCCCACGGGTCCCGCTCATGGCTCAGCCCGCCGACTCGGCACGCACGGGGGCCTGTTCCGGTGCGGGCGTCTGCTCGGGTACGGGGGCGGGTGCGGGCTCGGCCCTGCCGCACCGTTCGCGGCCGTCCACCGGCCGGGGCAGCGGGACGCCGTCCACGCCGCCGACCCGGTTGGCCCACCACACCGCCAGCTCCCGTACGGCGAACATCGTCAGGCGGGGGTAGCGCTGCGGCTTGCGGAAGACGCCGACGGAGTCGCCCCAGTAAGCGGCCTTCTTGTCGATGGCCCGGTAGTCGTGCCAGATCCCCTTCCGCGGCGGGAAATCGGTGTAGGCCTCGCGCAGTTCGAGCCGGGAGTGCGCGGCCAGCGCTCGGAAGCCGTCGGGGTAGTAGCGCCAGCAGTCCTGGGCGTCGTGAACGTGGCCGCGCGAGGGGGCGGTGATGAACGCGTGCCCGCCGGGCTTCAGGATCCGGGCGATCTCCAGCATCGACGCCCAGAAGAACGGGATGTGCTCGAACGCCTGCCCGGACAGGACGACATCGGCGCTGTTGGAGCGGGCGGGGATGCGGTACGGCTTCGTCATCACCGCGTCCACGTTGGGGCCGTCCTGCACGTCGACCCCGAAGTAGTCGATGGGGTGCCCGGCGAGCAGTGCCCGGTGGGTACGGGTCTGCTTGCCGGAGATGCGCGATCCTAGGTCGACGACGCGGTACCGGCCGGAGGCGGCTTCGCCTGCGGGCCCTTCGACCGGCAGATACTCCTTGATGCAGAGTTCCATCTGCTCGTAGGCGGACCGGTGCATGGACGTCTCCCAAGATGGCGGGGTGAGCGAGCTGTTGGGCACAACGACGGCGCGGGGCGGAGGAATCGGCACGAGGAGGCCGCCTTGGGCCATCCGGGTGACGGGCCCCCGCGATACAGGGACGGCACGAGCCCGGCCGGGCGTCACAGGGACGGCGCGAAGAACCGCCGTACGACGCGTTCCGCCGCGTGCCCGTCGTCGTACGGGCAGAACCGCTCCCGGAACGCGGCGCGCAGCGCGGCCGCCTCCGGTGACCGCCACTGCCCCGTCCGGAACGCGTCGGCCAGTTCGTCCGGGGTGGCGGTGACGGTGCCGGGGGTGTCGCCGGGCCGCCCGGAGAGCAGGTCGAAGTAGGTGCCGCGCGCGGCCCGGTAGGCGGCCCAGTCGGGGGCGTGGACGACGATCGGGCGGTCCAGGCAGGCGTAGTCGAAGATCAGGGAGGAGTAGTCGGCGATCAACGCGTCTGCGGCCAGGCAGAGTTCCTCGACCCGGGGGTGGCCGGTGACGTCCACGACCCGCCCCGCCCCCGTCGCGCCGACCCCGGCGGAACGCCCGTAGAAGTAGTGGGCGCGGACCAACACGACATAACCCGAGCCCAGTTGCTGCGCCAGTCGCTCCGGGTCGAGGTCGGGGACGAAGCCGGTGCGGTAGTCGCGGTGGGTCGGGGCGTAGAGCAGGGCGGTCTGCCCCTCGGCGATGCCCAGTCCGGCGCGGATCTTCGCGATGTCCGCGGCGATGGCGGTGAAGTAGACGTCGTTGCGCGGGTATCCGAGGTCGAGCCGTTCGTAGGGGCGGTCACCGGGAGACGGGTAGACGCGGTCCCAGACCTCGGTGCTGTGCGGGTTGGCGGAGAGGCTGAAGTCCCACTGGCGGACGTGGGCGAGGATCTTGCCGAAGTCGGTCTTACGGGCGAGGGCGGGGTACGCGCGCTGGTCGAGCCCCATGGTCTTGAGCGGGGTCCCGTGGTGGGTCTGGAGATAGCGCTGACCGGGCCGTTTGGTGAAACCGCCGGGAAAGCTGGAGTTGTTGACCAGGTAGGTGGCCGTGGCCATGGCCCGCCAGTAGGGCCGCGAGCCCTCGATGACGTACGGCACCCCGCTCGGCATCCGGTCGCGATGGCGCGAGGAGACGGCCCACACGCCCCGGATGTGCGGGACCAGTTCACGGGCCTTGGCGTGCAGGGCGGCAGGATTGCAGGCGACGCCCCGGTTCCAGTAGGCCCCGTAGACGGCGAGGTTCGGGTCGAGCGGGCGGCGCAGGTCGATGCGGTAGGCGGCCCGCATGGCCTGCCTGCGGACGAACCGCTTCGCGGAAGCTCTGGTGGGCATGGCAGCCGAGCGTAATCGCGGGCCCGGCCGGCCGGTGGCCCGCGTTCACCCGTTCGGGTCAGCGCCGGTGACCCCGGGACCCGCCCCCTGTTGACCAGGACATGAAGCCACTCCTCAGCGTCGTCGTCCCCGTCCACAACGTCGAGGCCTACCTTGAGGACTGCCTGCGGTCGGTGGCGGAACAGAGCCTCGAAGCGACCGAGGTGGTCATGGTCGACGACGGTTCGACGGACGGCAGCGCCCGGATCGCCGCCGAGTTCGCCGCGCGGGACGACCGCTTCCGGCTGGTCCGGCAGAAGAACGCCGGTCTGAGCGCCGCGCGCAACACCGGTGTCCGGCACACCACCCCCACCGTCCCCTACCTCGCGTTCGCCGACAGCGACGACATCGTCGTGCACGACGCGTACGAGCGGATGACGGCCTCGCTGGAGTCGACCGGCTCCGATCTGGTGACCGGCAATGTGTGGCGGCTGACCGGGCAGGGGCGGCAACAGGCCTGGCAGTACCGCTGGCTGACCGCCACCCGTCCCCGCACCCACATCACCCGGGACCCACGTCTGCTGGCCGACCGGGTGGCGTGGAACAAGGTGTTCCGGCGCTCTTTCTGGGACGCGCACGCTTTCGCCTTCCCCGAGGGCAAGTTGTACGAGGACACCCCGGTGATGATTCCCGCGCACCACCTCGCCGGGTCCGTCGACGTCCTGCACGAGCACGTCTACTACTGGCGGGTGCGGGAGGGCTCGATCACCCGGCGGCGCACGGACGTCACCGGTGTGAGGGACCGGATCGCCGCGTGCGAGCAGGTCAGCGCGTTCCTGGGCGGCCGGGACGCGGCGCAGCGGCGGGCGTACGACGCGTCCTGTCTGCGCGACGACTTCGGGTACTTCCTGGACGGCCTGCCGATGGGCGGCACGGCGTACCGGGCGGCGTTCCTGGAGGGAGCCGGGGCCTTCGTCGACCGGGCGGGACCCGGGGCGCTGGAGGGGCTGCCGGTGGAGCTGCGCATCAAGTGGAAGCTGGTGCGGGAGCGACGCCTGACGGAACTGCTGGCGGTCCTCGCCTTCGAACGGGCCAACGGGGCGGGCACGTTCGCCGTCGAGGGCCCCCCGGGACTGCGGCGGGCCGTGTACCCCGGCGTGCACGGCGCGAGCGCCCGGCTCGCGCGCACGGACATTCCTGCGGTCGCGCGGCTGCTGGAGGCGCACTGGGGCGCGGACGGGAAGCTGCGGCTGCGCGGGTACGCGTACCTGCGCAACCTCCCCGCCGCCTCCCCCCGGCAGCGGCTCACGGTGGGGATGGTCCGGGCGGAGCGGGGCCGACAGGTACGGCCGGTGCCGGTACGTGTCGTGTCCGCGCCCGAGGCAACGGTGAACTCCGGCCAGGAGCTGCACGGTTACGACCACGCGGGCTTCGAGATGGTCCTCGACCCCGACCGGCTGCCCGCGACGGCGGGGAGCGGCTGGCTGATCGGCCTGGTCCTGGCGGGGCCCGGAACGGTCCGCCGGGTGGCGGTGCGCGCGGCGGACGCGGGCGCGGACCAGCCGCTGGTGCACGACCTGGCCGACGGCCGACGGGCGGTGCTCGACCACCGGGGCGGCCGGCTCCGGCTGACCGTGTCCCGGCCACGGGCCCTGATCGAAGGCCACCGCCCCGTCAAAGCGGAGGGGGCCCCGCTGGAACTCACGGGCCGGCACTTCGCCGGAAGCAGGCCCACGGCACTGCTGCTGACGCGCGACGGGGACGAGGAGCGCTCCTACCCGGTGACGTATGCGACGGCCGGCGGGGACATCGGCACGGACGCGGACGCGGACATGGACGTGGATGAGGCGGGAGGGGCACGCGGGGCGGACGAGGAGCCCGGGGCGGAAGGGGCGTGCGGGGCGAACCGAGCACGCAGGCCGGGCGGGAGGCCCGGTACGGGCAGTGGCTCCGGGCCGGAAGAGACGCGCGGGCCGGACGGGGAGCCCGGGGCCAACGACGCACGCGAGGCAAACCGCGAGCCCGGCCCGAACAGGCCGCCCGGCCCGGACGGGGAGCCCGGAACGGGCGGGAGGCCCGGAACGGACAGGAGGTCCGGCACGAACAGGTCGCCGGGCACGGACGGAGGGCCCTGCACGGACGGGGAGCCCCGCCCGGACGGGCGGCGCCGGCCCGACGGGGTCGTGTTCACCGTGCGGGTGCCGGTCGCCGTACTCGCCGCTGTTCCGCCCGCCCCGCACCGGGCCCCCCGCGAGGTCGAGGCGGCGGGCGGGGCGCGGTGGCGGGTGCGGCTGCTGCTCGCCGACGGCTCCCGCGTCCCGCTGCCCGCCGCCCCGGACCTGCCGCCGCCCGCGTGCGCGGACCCGGCGGGCGACCTGGTGCTGGACCTGGCGGGGCCCCCGTACGCGGACCGGGTGGAGCGCACGCCCGAGGGTGGCCTGCGCGTCTCGGGGGCGTACGTTCCGCCCGCGCCGGGGACCGCGTCTGCGTCGTCCGGCAACCGTCTCGTCCTGCGCCACGAGACGCTGCACGAGACGCTCCCGGTCGCGGATGCCGTCGTGAACGTCGCAGATGACGGCGTGAACGTCGGGGACACCGGCGTGCACGTCGGAGATGCCGTCGCGCACGTCGCAGATGACGGCGTGCACGACGCCGACACCGTCGCGCACGAGCCTCCGGCCCCGACCCCGACCCCGGACCCGACCCCGAACGCGGCGGCCCCCGCCCCCGCACCCGGCCGGTTCTCCGCCCTGATCTCCCCGCCGCTCCCCGAGGGCCGGTGGGACATCCGCCTGGACGGCCGCCCCGTACGCGTCCTCGGCTCCGCCGCCGCGCAGCTGCCCTGCGGTGACGACGCGCTGCGTCTGGAGCGGCGGCACGGCGACCGGCTGTCCGTGCTCGCGGGGCCGGACCTGCCGGCCGCCGGGCGGGGCGCGTACGGCAGACGGCTCCTGCGCGCCGCGCACTACCGCGACCGGCGCACGGCGCTCCCCCTCCGCGACACCGTCCTCTACGCGGGCGGCGACTCCCCGCGCGCCGTGCACGCCGAGCTCGTGCGCCGGGGCACGGAGGCCGAACACCTGTGGGTCACCGGCACCGCCCCCGGCCGCACCACCCACGTCCCGCCCGGCGCGCGGGCCGTCCCCGCGCACAGCGCCGCCTGGTACGAGGCGCTGGCCCGCTCCCGCCGGATCGTCACGGACGGGCAGCTGCCCGCGTGGTTCGAGCGGCGTCCGGGGCAGACGGTCGTGCAGACCTGGCACGGCACCCCGCTCGGCCGGTTCGGCGGGGGCCTGGCGGACACCCTCTACGCCGACCACCAGCACCTCGCCACCCTGCCGCAGCGGTCGGCCCAGTGGTCGGTGCTGGTCTCCCCGAGCCGCTTCGCCACCCCGTGGCTGCGCCGGTCGCTCGGGTACGGGGGCGAGGTGCTGGAGGCCGGGTCGCCCGCCAACGACGTGCTGTTCCCGCCCGACCGGGACAAGGCCGCCGGGGAGGTGCGGCGCGGGCTCGGGCTGCCGGACGACCACCGCCTCGTGCTCTACGCCCCGACCTACCGCGACCACCTGGCCCACCCCCCGGCCGCGTCCGCCGACCGCACGGCCCCTGGCCCGTACCGCTGGGACCCGGCGCTCGACCCGCACGCGCTGGCCCGGACGCTCGGCCCCGGCCACACGGTGCTGGTCCGGCGGCACCCCCGGGTCACCGGTGGCCCCCAGGACGGGCCCGGCGTGCTCGACGTGTCCGGGCACCCGGGGGCCGCGGAGCTGCTGTTGATCGCGGACGTCCTGGTGACGGACTACGCGGGGCTGATGTTCGACTTCGCACTGACGGGCCGGCCGATGCTCTTCCACACCTACGACCTGGAGCACTACCGCGACACCGTGCGCGGCTTCTGCCTGGACTTCGAGACCCGGGCCCCGGGGCCGCTGCTGGTCACGACGGACGAGGTGGCCCAGGCACTGCGCGACACGGAGGCGCTGGCGGCGCGGCACGCCGACGCGTACGAGGGCTTCCGCCGCGACTACTGCGACCTGGACGACGGCGGCGCGGCGGCCCGGGTCGCGGACCGGCTGCTGGCGGACCCGGCGCAGGGGGAGGCCGGAATCCCCCGGACGAGTGGCGGCCGGGAGAGCGGGCCCGCCGCACGGAACCCATGAGGTGTGCCCCTCTTCTCCGCTGCCTCCGCCCCGTCATCCGACCTACCGCCCGCCGTGGCCGAAGGCGACGGGGCGGTCCGGCCGCCCCTGTGGCTGCCGTCGCCGTACCTCGTGCTGGGCGGCCTGCTGTGGGCCGTGCTGTCGGCGGCGGCCTGGCAGGCCCCGCTGTGCTGCGAGGCCGGGCTCCAGGCCGCGATCGTCGAACGGCTGCGGGTGAACCTGCTGCACCCGGCGTTCCCGATGACCGACCTGCCCGCCGTCGCGAGCGCGCACTACTCCCCGTACGCGCTGCTCCAGGGTCTGGCCGCCCGTGCCACCGGGCTCCTGGGCCCGTCCGTCGTCGCGCTGGCCGCGTCGGTGAACCTGCTGCTCCTGCTCACCGGGATCGGCCGGCTCACCCGGCTGCTGACCCCGAACCGCTGGGTGCCGGTCCTCGTGCTGGCACCGCTGGCCCTGATCCACTGGGCGGACCCGGCCCGCTGGAGCGCGCCGAGCACGTTCGCGGTCGCGGTCACCCTCCATCTGTGGGCGTGGACCGGTCACGCGGCCGCCCGGACCGCCCGCCCCGGTGATCCGAAGCCCGGCCGGACGCCCCGGTGGCCGGAGGCGGCCGGGATCGGCGTGCTGCTCGGGCTCGTCCTGCTGGTCCACCCGCCGACGGCGCTCGGCGCGGCGATCGGGTGCCTCGCCCTGATCGCGGTCCGGACCCGGACCCGGATCCGGCCGGCCGTGTGGCGGTGGGCGTTCGCCGTCGTGTGCGCGGTGGCCGTGGCGGCGCTGTGGCCGTACTACAACGGGCTCACCGCACCGCGCACCCCCGCCGCCGGCCGGACCACGGGGCCCCCGGCGGCCGCGGGGGTGCGGGCGGCCGGGGAACCGTACGCCTGGGCGACCGCGTACGTGCCCCCGGGCGAGGTGGTCCTGACGGACAGCCGCCCGGCGATGTACGCGCTGGCCGGGCACGGGGCGTACGTACTGGCCGACGCGCTGCCGGACGCGGGGCTCGCGACCACCGAGCGGCGGGACCGGAGCCGGGCGGTGGCCGCCTATCTCGACGTGTCGACCCCGCAGGCCCGGCGGGACGGGATCACCACCCGGTACGGGGTGCGATGGCTGCTGCTGACCCGCTTCCAGCGGCTGCCCGAGAACGCGACGGTGCTGACGTTCAGCCCGCGCACGGGCGAGGTGCTGGCGCGGGTGGGCGGCGGCTGATCCCGTACGCGTAGGGGGTCAGCCGGAGTGCCGGAGTGCGGCGACCGCCGAGGCGGCCAGATCGTCCAGGTAGCCCTTCGGCAGTTCGCCGCGGACCACGACGAGCCGCCAGTACAGCGGTCCCACGATCAGGTCGAGCGCCCGGTCGGGATCGCTGCCCTCGGGCAGTTCGCCCCGGGCCACCGCCTCCCGTACGACGACGACGGCGACGCCCTTCTGCTGGTCCAGGAGCGCGGCCTTGATCGCCTCGGAGATCTCCGGATTGCGTGCCGCCTCGACCAGCAGGTCCGGAATGACCTGGGAGGCGACCGGGTGGCGCAGGGCGTAGGCGGCCAGTTCGAGGACGGCGCGCACGTCCCCGTACAGCGAACCGGTGGCCGGGGCGGGCATCCCCTGGGCGGCGACGGCCGCGACCAGGTCGAGGACGAGCGCCAGCTTGGACTTCCAGCGGCGGTAGACGGCGGTCTTGCCGACGCCCGCGCGCCGGGCGATGCCCTCGATGGACATCCGGGCGAACCCCACCGCGGCGAGCTCCTCGAAGACGGCGGCGCGGATGGCGTCCGTCACGTCCTCACGCAGGACGGCGGCGCCTGCGGGGGCGCGGCGGCGGGTTCCCCGTTCGGTGGTCATGGCCCGCATGATAGTCGGCCGCGACGAAACGGTTGCGTTGCGACGTAGAAGCGTCCTACTCTCGGCGTTACGACGATACGGTTCCGTCCCAACGAGGGCGTCCCTACGGGACCGTATCGTTCCCCCCTCTCTCCCGCCTGCGTCGAAAGCGATCGTGGTGAGCCAGACAGCAGCTCCGCCGCCCCCGGCGGACACCGCACCTCCCACCGGTTCCACTCCCGCCCCGGACCGCTCCGCCCCTTCCACCGCCCCCGCCCCCGCCCCTGTCTCCGCTCCCGTCTACGCTCCCGTCTACGCTCCCGGCGAGCTGGCCGCGCTCGCCGCCCGGCACGGTCTGACCGTCAGCGGGGCGCGGCCGACGCTCGGCGCGTACATCCGCCGGCTCTGGGGCCGCCGGCACTTCATCACGGCGTTCGCCACCGCCAAGCTGACCGCGCAGTACAGCCAGGCCAAGCTCGGGCAGGTCTGGCAGGTCATGACCCCGCTGCTCAACGCGACGGTCTACTACTTCATCTTCGGCGTCCTGATGAACACCAAGCACGGGGTGGAGGACTTCGTCCCGTTCCTGGTCACCGGGGTGTTCATCTGGACCTTCACCAGCAGCTCGATCACCGCGGGCACACGGGCGATCAGCGGCAACATCGGCCTGGTGCGGGCCCTGCACTTCCCGCGCGCCTCGCTGCCGGTGGCGCTGGCCCTCCAGCAGTTGCAGCAGCTGCTGTTCTCGCTGGGTGCGCTGACCCTGATCCTGCTGGCGTTCGGCCAGTACCCGCGCCCGTCCTGGCTGCTGGCCGTCCCGGCGCTCGCCCTCCAGGCGGTGTTCAACACCGGGTTGTCGATGGCCGTGGCCCGGCTGACCGCGCAGACCCCGGACATCGCCCAGCTGACACCCTTCGTGCTGCGGACCTGGATGTACTCCTCCGGCGTCATGTGGAGCCTGGACCATCTGCTGGCCGGCGACCGGGTGCCGCACGCGGTGACGGTGCTGCTGGAGTACAACCCGGCGGCGCTCTCCATCAACCTCATGCGGTACGCGCTCATCGACAGCTACGCCTGGACGCAGTTGCCGCCGTACGCCTGGGCGGCCTCGGCCGGCTGGGCGCTGGTGTGCGGGGTGGCCGGATTCGTGTACTTCTGGCAGGCCGAGGAGACGTACGGACGTGGCTGAGCTCAGGAATTCCGCCGACCCGGGGGTCCCCACCGTGGTCGTGGACGACGTCCACATCACGTACACGGTGCACGGCGCCCGTACGGGCAGGGGCAGCGCCACCTCGGCGCTCAGCCGGCTCACCACCCGCCGCGCGACCCCCGGCGCCCGCAAGGTGCACGCCGTGAGGGGCGTCAACTTCGCCGCGTACAAGGGCGAGGCGATCGGGCTGATCGGCTCCAACGGCTCGGGCAAGTCGACGCTGCTGAAGGCGATCGCGGGCCTGCTGCCGCCGACCCGGGGCCAGGTCCACACCCAGGGCCAGCCCTCCCTGCTCGGGGTGAACGCGGCGCTGATGGGCGATCTGACCGGCGAGCGCAACGTGGTGCTGGGCGGACTCGCGATGGGCATGACGCGCGAGCAGATCCGCGAACGCTACGACGAGATCGTCGACTTCTCCGGCATCAACGAGAAGGGCGACTTCATCACGCTGCCGATGCGCACGTACTCCTCGGGCATGGGCGCCCGGCTCCGCTTCTCCATCGCGGCGGCCAAGAACCACGACGTACTCCTGATCGACGAGGCGCTGTCCACGGGCGACGCGAAGTTCCAGCGCCGCAGCAAGGACCGCATCAAGGAGCTGCGCGCCGAGGCGGGCACGGTGTTCCTGGTCAGCCACAGCAACAGATCGATCACCGAGACCTGCGACCGCGCCCTGTGGCTGGAGGCGGGCACGCTGCGCATGGACGGCCCGGCGAAGGACGTGGTGGCAGCGTACGAGGCCTTCACGAAGCGCAAGTAGCCGTCCCGGCCCGCCCTATCCAGCCCGTCCGGCCAAACCCAGCCCGTCCGGCGCTTGAGGACGACGCCTCGGCAGAAGCCGCCCGACACCTCTCAGCCCACCCGCGCAAACCCAGCCCGTCCGGCGCTTGAGGACATCCTTCCAGCCCGTCCGGCGCTTGAGGACGTCTTCACAGCCCGTCCGGCGCTTGAGGACAAAGCCCTCCGCCGGGAAAGGCGGCACCGAACGCCCAAGGGGCCGGCACCACAGACGTGGCGCCGGCCCCCCAGACGTACAAGACCCCCTAGGCGTGCGTACGCAACAGCGTCCGCATCGTCCGCATGGCCACCGACAGATTCGCCAGGTCGAACGCGTCCGACCCCTGGATCTCCTCCAGCGTGGAGCGCGACCGAGCCAGGATCGCCGCGTTCTTCTCCTCCCACGCCCGGAACCGCTCCTCCGGAGTGGCGGACCCGTTCCCCACGCTCAGCACGTCCGACGTGAGCGCGGCATGTGCCGCGTACAGGTCCTCGCGGATGGAGGCACGGGCCATGGACTGCCAGCGGTCGGCCCGCGGCAGGTCGATGATCCGGTCCATCAGCTGGGTGATCCGCAGCCGGTCCGCGAGGTCGTAGTAGACCTCGGCGACCTCCAGCGGGTCCTGGCCCGTACGGTCGGCGATGGCCACGATGTCCAGCGCCGGGAAGGCGGAGGAGAACCCGGCCACCCGGGCCGCCAGCTCGTCCGGGACGCCCGCCGAGGTGAGCTCGTCCAGGATCGAGTGGTACCAGTCCAGGTCCGCGCCCCTGACCAGCTTGGGCAGCTCGTCCCAGACCCGCGCGACACCGTCCCGGAAGCTCTCGATGGTCTCCGCGATGGCGACGGGCTGCGGGCGGTTGCCCAGCAGCCAGCGCGAACCGCGCTCGACCAGCCGCCGCGAGTGCAGCCGGATCCGGGTCTGGACATCGGCGGCGACATTGTTGTCGAGTGCCTCCACGGCGTCCCAGACCCGGGACAGGCCGAAGATCTCACGGGCCGCGAACTGGGCCCGCACGATCTCCTCGATCGACGCCCCGGTCTCCTCGCGCAGCCGGTGCAGGAAGGTCGAACCGGCGGTGTTGACCGTGTCGTTGACCAGGACCGTCGTGATGATCTCGCGGCGCAGCGCGTGCCCGTCGACCGCCTCGGGGAACCGCTCGCGCAGCTCGCTCGGGAAGTAGGCGTGCACCAGCTTCTGCAGGTGCGGGTCGTCCGGCAGGACGGTGGAGATCAGCTCGTCCGCCGTCGTGATCTTGGTGTACGCGATCAGCACCGCCAGCTCCGGCTGGCTCAGCCCCTTGTCGCTGTTCAGCAGCTCCCGGATGTGCCGGTCGGCGGGCAGGAACTCCAGCGCCCGGTCGAGAGCGCCGTCGCGCTCCAGGCGGCGCATGAAGCGCTGCTGGGCGTGGAGCAGGGAGGGGGCCTGGGCGGAGGCGTTGGAGAGCGCGACGTTCTGTGCGTAGTTGTTGCGCAGGACGAGCGCGCCGACCTCGTCGGTCATGTCGGCGAGCAGCTTGTTGCGCTGCTTGACGGTCATGTCGCCGTCCCGGACCAGCCCGTTGAGCAGGATCTTGATGTTCACCTCGTGGTCGGAGGTGTCCACCCCGGCGCTGTTGTCGATCGCGTCGGTGTTGATCCGGCCGCCGCTGCGGGCGAACTCGATCCGGCCGAGCTGGGTGGCGCCGAGGTTGCCGCCCTCTCCGACGACCTTGGCCCGCAGGTCCTCGCCGTTGACGCGGATCGCGTCGTTGGCCTTGTCGCCGACGTCGGCGTTCGATTCGGAGACGGCCTTGATGTACGTGCCGATGCCGCCGTTCCACACCAGGTCGACGGGGGCCTTGAGGATCGTCTGCATCAGGTCGGCGGGCGTCATCTTGGCCACCGACGCGTCGATGCCGAGCGCCTCGCGGATGTGGGTGTTGAGAGGGATCGACTTGGCGCTGCGCGGGTGGATTCCGCCGCCCGCGGAGAGCAGGCCCGCGTCGTAGTCGGCCCAGGAGCTGCGGGGCAGGTCGAACAGCCGGCGCCGCTCGGCGTACGAGGTGGCGGCGTCGGGGTTCGGGTCGATGACGATGTGCCGGTGGTCGAAGGCGGCGACGAGGCGGATGTGCTCGGAGAGCAGCATGCCGTTGCCGAACACGTCGCCGGACATGTCGCCGACGCCGACGACGGTGAAGTCCTCGGTCTGGGTGTCGTGGCCCAGCTCCCGGAAGTGCCGCTTGACGGACTCCCAGGCGCCCCGGGCGGTGATGCCCATGCCCTTGTGGTCGTAGCCCGCCGAGCCGCCGGAGGCGAACGCGTCGCCGAGCCAGAAGCCGTACGCGACGGCGACCTCGTTGGCGATGTCGGAGAAGCTCGCGGTGCCCTTGTCGGCGGCGACGACGAGGTAGGTGTCGTCCTCGTCGTGACGGACGACGTCGACAGGCGGCACGACCTCGCCGGCCACCATGTTGTCGGTGATGTCGAGCAGCGCCGAGATGAACGTGCGGTAGGCGGCGATGCCCTCGGCGAACCAGGCGTCGCGGTCCACGGACGGGTCCGGGAGCTGCTTGGCGACGAAGCCGCCCTTGGCGCCGACCGGGACGATGACGGTGTTCTTCACCATCTGCGCCTTGACCAGGCCGAGCACCTCCGTACGGAAGTCCTCGCGCCGGTCCGACCAGCGCAGCCCGCCGCGGGCGACCTTGCCGAAGCGCAGGTGGACGCCCTCCACACGCGGCGAGTAGACCCAGATCTCGTACGCGGGCCGGGGTGCGGGCAGGTCCGGGATGGCCTGCGGGTCGAACTTCATCGAGACGTAGGAGTGCGGCGTGCCGCCCTCCGGGCGCCGGTCCCCCTTGCCGCTTCCCTCGCTCGCGCTCTGGAAGAAGTTGGTGCGCAGGGTGGCCTTGATGACGGTGAGGAAGGACCGCAGGATCCGGTCCTCGTCCAGCGAGGCGACCTGGTCCAGGGCCCCGTCCAGCTCCTCCAGGAGCCCGTCGGTCAGCTCCGTGCCGGCGCTCTGGCGGCCGGGCGACATCCGGGCCTCGAAGAGCGAGACGAGCAGCCGGGTGGTGTGGACGTTGTTGCGGAGCGTGGACTCCATGTAGTCCTGGCTGAAGGTCGATCCGGCCTGCCGCAGGTACTTCGCGTAGGCGCGCAGCACCATGGCCTGCCGCCAGTTCAGCCCGGCGCCGAGGACCAGCGTGTTGAAGCCGTCGTTCTCCGCCTCGCCCTTCCAGACGGCGGCGAAGGCCTCCTGGAAGCGGGCGCGGGCGTCGTCGGCGAGATAGCCGCCGTTGCCGTTGGCCAGGGGCATCCGCAGCCCGAAGTCGTAGATCCAGGCGTGGGTACGGTCCGCGCAGCGCAGCTCGTACGGGCGCTCGTCGACGACCTCGACGCCGAGCTGCTGGAGCGCCGGGAGGACGGCGGACAGGGAGACCTGCTCGCCGGTCCGGTAGATCTTGAAGCGGCGCTCGCCGGGGCCCGCGCCGACCGGCTCGTACAGGCTGAGGGCGAAGTCCTTCTCGCCCTGCTTGAGGGTCTCCAGGTGGACCAGGTCGGCCACGGCGGCGCGCGGCGAGTGGTCGGCCTTGTAACCCTCGGGGAACGAGTGGCCGTAGTGGCGCTGCAGTTCGGCGCCGCGCTCCTCGCCCAGCTCGGCGGTGAGCGCCTCCTGGAAGCCGTCGGCCCAGGAGCGGGCGGCCTCGACGAGACGGGCCTCGATGCGGTCGGCGTCGGCGTCCGTGAGATGGGCCAGCTCGGTGCCGGCCGGGACCCGGATGACGAAGTGCAGCCGGGAGAGGATCGACTCGGTGTTCCAGGCGGTGAAGTCGACGCTGTTGCCGCCGAGCTCCTCCTTGAGGATGTCGATCAGCCGCACGCGCACGCCGGTGGTGTAGCGGTCGCGCGGGAGGTAGACGATCGCGGAGTAGTAGCGCCCGTACTCGTCCTGGCGCAGGTAGAGCCGCAGCCGGCGGCGCTCCTGGAGGTAGAGGACGGAGGTCACCACGGAGCGGAGCTGGTCGACGGGCGTCTGGAACAGCTCGTCGCGCGGGTAGGTCTCCAGGATCTGGAGCAGGTCGCGGCCGTCGTGGCTGTTGTACGAGAAGCCCGCGCCCTCGACGACCTCGGCGACCTTGCGGCGGATGACGGGCACCCGGCGCACGGACTCGGTGTAGGCGGCGGAGGAGAACAGCCCGAGGAAGCGCCGCTCGCCGACGACGTTGCCCTTGGCGTCGAACTTCTTCACGCCGACGTAGTCGAGGTAGCTGGGGCGGTGCACGGTGGCCCGGCTGTTGGCCTTCGTCAGGACGAGGAGCTTGTGCTCGCGGGCCTTGGCGCGGGCGTCGGCGGGCAGCCGGTCGAAGGACGGGCTGACCGGGTGGGCCTCGTCCTCGCTGTGCTGCGGGTCCGAGCGCAGGATGCCGAGTCCGGTGCCGGGCACGGCGGCGAGCGCGTCGCTGTCCTTGAGCTCGTACTCGCGGTAGCCGAGGAAGGTGAAGTGGTCGGCGGCCAGCCAGCGCAGCAGCTCGCGGGCCTCCTCGACCTCCTCGTCGGCGAGGTCGTCCAGCGGTTCGCCGGGCAGGTCATCGGCGATCCGGAGGGCGGCGTCGCGCATCTTCCCCCAGTCCTCGACGGTCTCCCGCACGTCGGACAGGACGCGCAGCAGGTCGGCGGTGATCTGCTGGAGGTCGGCGCGGTCGGTCTCGCGGTCGATCTCGACGTGGATCCAGGACTCGACGAGCGCGTCGTGCGGCAGCTCGGCCTTCTGGTCCTTGGCGTTCTTGCGGCCCTTGGCGGTCTTCGGGGTGCCGGGGCCGCCGGAGAGGACCTCGATGAGCTTGCCGGTGACATCGCGGCGGACGGTGACCTGCGGGTGGATCACGACATGGATGCCGCGACCCTGCCGGGACAGCTCGTTGGTGACGGAGTCCACCAGGAAGGGCATGTCGTCGGTGACGACCTCGACGACGGAGTGGCTGCAGGTCCAGCCGTTCTCCTCGACGGTCGGGGTGTGCACGCGGACGTTCGCGGTGCCCTGTGGACGGTTCTCGGCCAGCCGGTAGTGCGAGGCGGCGGCGCCGAACACATCGACCGGGTCCCGGCCGCTGAGGTCCTCCGGAGCCGTATGCAGGTAGTAGCGCTGGAGGTAGGCGAGCACCGTGTCCTGACCGGGACGGGCGCTCTCGTCGGCCCCGGCAGCGGCAACCCGCGCCCGGGGGGCACCTCCCGGGCCACCGACACCACCGCCCGGACCGTTGTCAGCTACCTTGGCGGCCCCTGCGAGCAGCTCGGCCTTGGCTTCGTCCAGCTTGGTCTGCATGTCCTCTGGCTCCTGTCGCGCGCCATTGCGTGACGTAGGTGAGAAAAGCGACGTAACGCCACGACGCGAGGTTTCCGGTCTGGGTCGACGCTATGCCGCTTCGAGAGATACCCGGGACCATTCTGGCCATTTTCGGCGGGATCCGGTCCGGAGTCGGGAGATCGCGGATCGCCCGGGTGCGGTGGCACTCCGGGCGGCGGTCGGGGGCTTCGCTGCCCCCGAGGCGTATCGCGCTGATCACGGCACCAGGCTATCGCCCCCGCACCCCACCGCGTCATGAGCTGCTTGTGTACAAAAGAACCCCCCGAACTTTGACACTCTGGACAGTGCGCCGCGCCGCCTTGATGAACTCTCAAAACCGGGGCAATCTGTCCCAACAGTACGAAATCAGGCCACCAGAGGGCCGCCGAAGGACCCCTGGCAGGCCATCGGCAGTCCGACGACGGTCCGCCGCGACCGACCGGCCCCGAGGAGCCCGCCATGCCGCAGAAGATCCTCATCGTCACCGGCGACGCCGCCGAATCGCTCGAAGTCCTCTATCCGTACCAGCGGCTGCTGGAGGAGGGGTACGAGGTCGACATCGCGGCCCCCGAGCGCAAGACGCTGCGCTTCGTGGTCCACGACTTCGAGCCCGGCTTCGACACGTACACGGAGAAGCCCGGCTACACCTGGCCCGCCGACCTGTCCTTCGCCGAGGTGGACCCCGGGGCCTACATCGCCCTGGTGATCCCCGGCGGCCGCGCCCCGGAATACCTCCGCAACAACGCCGAGCTGCGGAAGATCGTCGGCGCCTTCTTCTCCGCGGACCGCCCGGTCGCCCAGATCTGCCACGGCCCCCTGATCACCGCCGCCACCGGCAGCCTCAGCGGCCGCAACGTCACGGCCTACCCCGCCCTGGAACCGGACATGCAGAGCGCGGGCGCGACATTCCAGGACACGGAAGCGGTCGTGGACGACACCCTGGTCTCATCCCGAGCCTGGCCGGACCACCCGACCTGGATGCGAGAGTTCCTGAAGGTGCTACGCACCCAGTAGAACCCACACTTTTCAGCCCGCCCTGTTCAGCCCGTCCGGCGTTTGAGGACATCTTCTCAGCCCGCACTTTTCAGCCCGTCCGGCGCTTGAGGACACCCTTCTCCGCCCGCCCTTCTCAGCCCGTCCGGCGCTTGAGGACACCTTTTCAGCCCGTCCGGCGATTGAGGACCGGGGTCCGGGGCAGCGCCCCGAAGGCCCGCACCACGCCCACCCGCACACGGCACCGGCACCGCCACCCCGCTACGCGGCAAACGTCTCCGCCAACGCCACCGCCTCCCCCAGGCTGTCCACCACCGGCACCCCCGCCCCCTCCAGACTGCTCCGACTGTGCGACCCCCCGGTGTACAGCACGGCCCGAGCCCCCACATGCGCCGCCGCCACCGCGTCGTCCAGCGCGTCCCCGATGACCACCGAATTCTCCGGCGCGATCCCGCCCACACCGGCCAGCGCCGCGAAGTGCCGCTCCATGTGGAGCGCCTTGCTCCCGCCGGACGGCCCCGTACGCCCCTCGACGCGGACGAACCGCGGCTCGATGCCGTACCCCCGCACCACCGGAACCAGCTGCTCGTGCCCGTACATGCTCAGGAGCGACTGACTGCGCCCCGCGAGCTGCCACTGATTCAGCAGCTCCTCCACCCCGGCGGTGAGCCCGCAGGCCACCCGCTGCTCCGCGTAATACCGGTGGAAGATGCCGTCCATCCGCTCCCACTCGGCCTCGGTGGGCAGCCGGCCCAGGAACCGCTCGTAGAACCGGGGTATGGGGATCGTGTACATCTCCCGGTACTGCTCCAGCGTGATCGGCGCCAGCTCGACCTCAGCGAACGCGGCGTTCGTCGCCTGGATGACGGCATGCGTGTCGTCGAGCAGTGTGCCGTTCCAGTCCCAGACCAGATGTGTGCGCGTCGTCCCGGAAGTCATACGGAAAATCTACCCGCCGGGTACGACAACGCCGCCCCTCAGGCGATGAGCTGCGGAATCTCCTGGACGCCGAACCAGAGCAGCTCGTGGTCCTCGGCGCCGTCCACGGTGAACTGCGCGTCGTCGTCTCCGAGGTCCGCCGCGCCCAGGGCCGCCGCCGCGGCGGCCACGTCCTTCTCCGCGTCGTCGGCGTCCACGTGCACCGCCGCCGCCTTGGCCAGCGGCAGCGCGCCGGCGATCCGCACCTCGCCGAGCGATGACGCGCTCAGCCCGTGATCGGGGTCGGCCACGGCGGACCCGTCCGGTACGTCGACGGCGACGACGACCCGGCGGCGCGCCTCGTCCGGGTTCCCGGCGATCGCCCTGAGCGAGGCCGCGGCGGCCCGGTTGAGCGCCGCGTACTCCAGCTCCTCGATGTCGTCGGAGACGTACCACTCGCGCAGCCCGGGGGTCACCGCGTAGGCGGTCAGCGGTCCGGGGCCGACCTCGCCCGCACCGTGCGCCGCTGCGAGACCGGAGAGGGTCAGGGGGACGTACACGCGCATGGCAGGTCGCTTTCGTAGAGGGAAACGTCCTCAGGATACGTGGGAACGTCCCCTTTCGGGTTTCGGCAACCGGGGCCGTCCGTCCACGGCCGACGCCTCGTCACCCCCGCTGTCGCCCTTGCCCCACAAGGGTCGAGCCACGGATAGGTGAATCGGCCCGCACGCGGTCGGCGCCCGGAGGCCCCTTGCGGGGCTGACGGCCGCACCCGTAGAAGATCCCCAACACAAGTTACCGCCCGGTAGACGCCGGGCCCGGTCAACGGGGGCGATCGATCATGAGCACGGACAGGACGAGGCCCGCCGGCCGACGCGACCAGAGCGGTCCCCGGTCGGTACCTCCGCAGCGGTCCCGCAGGCAGCCCCACCGGCCGCAGCGGCCCCACCAGTGGTTCGCCGAGCGCCTGCTCGCGGTCCTCAGCGGCCAGCGCCCGGTGCACTGGATGCTCGGCCACACCATCGGCGAGGCCTACGACCAGCTCGCCGAGCTGGCCCCGAGCACCCCGCTGGGGTCCGCCCGGGGCAGCCGCCCCGTCCTCCGCCACTGCCGCGGGGCCCAGCCCGCCACGGGCGTGGTCGAGGCGTTCGCCAGCATCGCCGCGGGCGACCGGGTCCGGGCGATGGCCTTCCGCCTGGAGCAGGGCGCCGACCAGCGCTGGCGCTGCGCCGCGGTGGAGCTGGGCGGCGAACGCCTCACGGCCGGCGCCCCGGGCCCCGGGTGACCCCGCGCACGCGGCAGGGGCCGGACACCCCGTGGTGTCCGGCCCCTGCCGCGCTGCCGCCGGTGCTACTTCTTGCGACGGCGACCGCCGCCGCCGTTCTTCTGGGCCTTGCGGCGCTCGGCACGCGTCATGCCGTCCGAGGAGCCCGCCCGTGCACCGTCGTCGTCGTTGGCGAAGTCGCCCTCGACGACACCGCCCTCCCCGTCGACCGTGGGAGCGGAGAAGTGGAGCCGGTCCGGCCGCTGCGGGGCCTCGAGGCCCTTGGCGCGGATCTGCGGGGCGGCCGTGGCGCCCTCCTTCTCCAGCGAGGTGCGCTCGGCGCCGTCCTTCACCGGAACCTCCTCGACCTGCTGCTCGACCTGGACCTCCAGGTTGAACAGGTAGCCGACGGACTCCTCCTTGATGCCCTCCATCATGGCGTTGAACATGTCGAAGCCCTCGCGCTGGTACTCGACCAGCGGGTCCTTCTGCGCCATGGCCCGCAGGCCGATGCCCTCCTGGAGGTAGTCCATCTCGTAGAGGTGCTCGCGCCACTTGCGGTCGAGCACCGAGAGGACGACGCGTCGCTCCAGCTCACGCATGATGTCGGAGCCGAGGGTGCTCTCGCGCTCCTCGTACTGCTCGTGGATGTCGTTCTTGACCGACTCGGCGATGAACTCGGCGGTGACGCCCGCCAGGTCCCCGGCCGCCTCCTCCAGCTCCTCGACCGTGACCTTCACCGGGTAGAGCTGCTTGAAGGCGCCCCACAGCCGGTCCAGGTCCCACTCCTCGGCGAAGCCCTCGGCGGTCTCCTGCCGGATGTAGTCGTCGATCGTGTCGTCCGTGAAGTGCCGGATCTGGTCCTGGAGGTCCTCGCCCTCCAGGACGCGGCGGCGCTCGCCGTAGATGACCTCGCGCTGCCGGTTGAGCACCTCGTCGTACTTCAGGACGTTCTTACGCGTCTCGAAGTTCTGCTGCTCGACCTGCGACTGGGCGGAGGCGATGGCGCGGGTGACCATCTTGTTCTCGATCGGGACGTCGTCCGGAACGTTCGCCATCGACATGACGCGCTCGACCATCTGCGCCTTGAACAGGCGCATCAGGTCGTCGCCCAGCGACAGGTAGAAGCGGGACTCGCCCGGGTCGCCCTGACGGCCGGAACGACCGCGCAGCTGGTTGTCGATACGGCGCGACTCATGGCGCTCGGTGCCGAGCACATAGAGCCCGCCGAGGTCCTTGACCTCTTCGAACTCCGCCTTCACGGCCAGCTCGGCCTGCTCCAGCGCGGCGGGCAGCGCGGCCGCCCACTCCTCGACGTTCTCCACCGGGTCGAGACCGCGCTGGCGCAGCTCCGCCTCGGCGAGGTCGTCCGGGTTGCCGCCGAGCTTGATGTCGGTGCCTCGGCCGGCCATGTTCGTCGCGACGGTGACGGCACCCTTGCGGCCCGCCTGGGCGACGATCGTCGCCTCCCGGTCGTGCTGCTTGGCGTTGAGGACCTCGTGCTGGACGCCGCGCTTGGAGAGCTGCTGCGAGAGGTACTCGGACTTCTCGACCGAGGTGGTGCCGACCAGGATCGGCTGACCCTTCTCGTGCTTCTCGGCGATGTCGTCGACGACCGCGGCGAACTTGGCGACCTCGGTGCGGTAGATCAGGTCCGACTGGTCGGCGCGGACCATCGGCCGGTTCGTCGGGATCGGCACCACGCCGAGCTTGTAGATCTGGTGGAACTCGGCGGCCTCGGTCATCGCCGTACCGGTCATGCCGGAGAGCTTGCCGTAGAGGCGGAAGAAGTTCTGCAGGGTGATCGTGGCGAGGGTCTGGTTCTCGTCCTTGATGTCCACCCCTTCCTTCGCCTCGATCGCCTGGTGCATGCCCTCGTTGTAGCGGCGGCCGGCGAGGATACGGCCGGTGTGCTCGTCGACGATCATGACTTCGCCGTCGATGACGACGTAGTCCTTGTCCTTCTTGAACAGTTCCTTGGCCTTGATGCCGTTGTTCAGATAACCGACGAGCGGGGTGTTCACCGACTCGTAGAGGTTGTCGATGCCGAGCCAGTCCTCGACCTTGGCGACACCGGGCTCGTGGATGGCCACGGTCCGCTTCTTCTCGTCGACCTCGTAGTCGCCGGTCTCCTCGATGCCCTTGAGCTGGTTGCCCGCCTCACCCCTGGTGAGGCGGGTGACCAGCTTGGCGAAGTCGCCGTACCACTTGGTGGCCTGGTCGGCCGGGCCGGAGATGATCAGCGGCGTACGGGCCTCGTCGACGAGGATCGAGTCGACCTCGTCGACCACGGCGAAGTTGTGGCCGCGCTGGACGAGCTCGTCCTTGGACCACGCCATGTTGTCGCGGAGGTAGTCGAAGCCGAACTCGTTGTTCGTGCCGTACGTGATGTCGCAGGCGTACTGCTCGCGGCGCTGCGCCGGGGTCATGTTGGCGATGATGCAGCCGACGGACAGGCCGAGGAACTTGTGGACCCGTCCCATCATCTCGGAGTCGCGCTCGGCGAGGTAGTCGTTGACCGTGATCAGGTGCACGCCCTTGCCGGAGAGCGCGTTCAGATAGGTGGGCAGGGTGCCGACGAGGGTCTTGCCCTCACCGGTCTTCATCTCGGCCACATAACCGAGGTGCAGGGCGGCTCCGCCCATCATCTGTACGTCGTAGTGGCGCTGTCCGAGGACGCGCTTCGCGGCCTCACGGACCGTGGCGAACGCTTCGGGAAGCAGGTCGTCCAGGCTCTCGCCGTCCGCGTACCGTTCCTTGTACTCGTCGGTGAGCGCCCGCAGCTCGGCGTCGGAGAGGTTGACGAAGTCCTCTTCGATGGAGCTGACCTGGTCCGCGATGCGGTGCAGTTTGCGCAGGATCTTGCCTTCGCCTGCACGCATGAGCTTGTTGAAGACGGACACTGAGGCTGGTCTCCTTGCCGATCGGGCCTGGCACTGGGTCGTGTAATGGACTCTGGCGCGGGCACGGCAGGTGGGCCCCACCGCAACGGCCATCGTAAGCGAGGACCCCACCGCGTCGGGAGGGCTGCCGTCGCGTGGACCTCGCCGCACCCTTATAAGACAACGGTCCAAAGGCACGGAAGGTGCCGGGAAGCCCGAAAAGTGCTCGCATCACGGGAGCGGGCTCACAAGAATCGGCCCATGGAGCCGATCACACTCACCACGGAACGTCTGCTGCTGCGGCCCTTCGGCCCGCAGGACACCTACCGGGTGCACGCCGCCTGCCAGGACCCGGACATCCAGCGCTGGACGGTGATCCCCTCCCCGTACCGCCTGACCGACGCGGAACTGTTCACCACGAAGCTCGCCCCCGCCGGCTGGCAGGACGACTCCGCGTACGGCTTCGCCCTGGTCCTGCGGGAGACCGGGGCGCTCGTCGGGGCGCTCGGCGTCGACCGCCGCAGCCGGCCGGGCACCTACGAGGTCGGCTACTGGTCCACCAAGGAGCACCGCGGCCGCGGATACGTCACCGAGGCGGTGCTCGGCTCCGCCCGTTGGGCCTTCGCCTCGCTCGGGGCGGACCGGCTGGAGTGGCGGGCCGAGATCGGCAATCTGGCCTCACGGGCCGTCGCCCTGCGGGCGGGATTCCGGCTGGAGGGAGAGCAGCGGTCCGGGCTGCTCAACAAAGGGGTGCGGCGCGACGCCTGGACGGCGGCCCTGCTCCCGTCCGACCTGGGGCTCGCGGGCACCCACCCGTACGTCCCCGAGCGGCACGCCCCGCGGCCCGGCGGGGCCCCGGATTCCGGACGGTGACCTGAGGGCGGAAATCCGGGGCCGGACTGTCAGTGGCGGCGTCTAGGGTTCGACGTATGACGCCTGTGCCTCCTCCCGCAGTCGAACTCTCCGCCGACCAGGCCCGCCGCATCGCGCTGCGCGCCCAGGGCTTCCTGGGAGCCCCGGACCGCCGGGCAGGGGTGCCGGGGGTGCTGCGCCACCTCGGAGCCGTCCAGCTGGACACGATCTCGGTGCTGGCCCGCTCGCACGAGCTGATCCCCTACGCCCGGCTCGGCCCGGTGGGCCGCCGAGCGGTGGAGGACGCCTACTGGTCGGGCGGCCGGACCTTCGAGTACTGGTCGCACGCCGCGTGCATCCTGCCGGTGGAGGAGTGGCCGCACTTCGCCTTCCGCCGCCGGGCCTACCGCTCCCGCCCGCACTGGAGCCACGATCTGCCCGACGGTTCGTACGACACCGTGATCAAGCAACTGCGCACCGAGGGCCCGCTGACGGCGACCGAGCTGGGCGGCGCGAAGAACGGCGGCGAGTGGTGGGACTGGTCGGCGTCCAAGGTCGCCGTCGAGCGGGCCCTGATGTACGGCGAGGTCGTGTGCACCGAGCGGCGCGGCTGGAAGCGGGTCTACGACCTGGCCGAGCGGGCCATCCCGGACGCCCTGCTGCACGACGGGTTGAGCGACGCCGAGTGCCGGCGGCGGCTGGTCGCGCTGGCCGGCCAGTCCCTGGGCGTCGGCACCCGCAGCGACATCGCGGACTACCACCGGCTGAAGGGCGAGGAGTTCGACTCCGTGGTGGCGGACTCGGGGCTGGTCCCGGTCGCGGTGGAGGGGTGGGCGAAGCCGGCCTGGGCGGACCCGGAGGCCCTGGCCACCGAGCCGCGCGGACGCCACCGTACGACGCTGTTGTCGCCGTTCGACTCCCTGATCTGGGAGCGGGCGCGCACGGAACGGATCTTCGGCTTCACGCACCGGCTGGAGGCCTACGTGCCCAAGCAGAAGCGGATCCACGGCTACTTCGCGATGCCGTTGCTGGCGGGCGGAAAGCTTCAGGGCCGGGTCGACCCGGCGCGCGAGGGCACCACGCTGGTCGCCCGGCAGGCGTCGCCGACCGGTCCGAAGGCGCTGGTCCCGATGGCCGAGGCCCTGGTGGAGGCGGCGGCCTGGGTGGGCTGCACGGACATCCGGGTGGACCGGGTCGACCCCCCGGAGCTGCGCGAGCCGCTCAGGACGGAGATCGGGCACGCGCTCCAGCGCGCCTACCGCTGACCGGGCCCGGAGCGGGAGCCGGGGCCGTCCGCTACCTGATCTCCAGGATCTTCTCGCGCATGGCATAGACCACGGCTTCCATCCGGGAGTGCAGCTGCAGTTTCTCCAGGATATTGCGGACGTGGTTCTTCACCGTGTTCTCGGAAATGAACAACTCCTTGGCGATATCCCGGTTGTTCATGCCGGTCGCCACGAGTTTCAGCACTTCCAGCTCGCGTTCGGTGAGCCGGGGCGCCGGCACGAGTCGCCGCTCGTCGGTGCGCTGGATCATCGATTTGAACTCGGTGAGCAGCTTGGAGGCCATGGAGGGGCTGATCTGGGACTGTCCGTCGGCGACCGCGCGAATGGCGGTGGCGACCTCGTCGGTGGAGATTTCCTTGAGGAGATATCCGGTCGCGCCCGCCTTGATCGCCTCGTAGAGGTCGGCTTCCTCGTCGCTGATCGTCAACATGATGATCTTCGCGCTGGGGGCCACCTCCTTGATGGCGGTGCAGGCCTCGATGCCGCCGCGCTTGGGCATCCGGACATCCATCAGAACGATGTCGGGCAGCAGGTCGGCGGCCTTGTCGACCGCCTCGGAGCCGTCCCCGGCCTCGCCGACGACCTGGATGTCCTCCTCCTGCGCGAGGACGATCTCCAGACCTCTGCGGAAGAGCGCGTGGTCGTCGACCACGAGGACCCTGATGGGCTCCTTGCGTGAAGCGCCGTCCGCGTCCGTGCCGGTATACGCACCGGCGGCGTCGTCGGAGTCATTCGCATCGCGCACGGGCCCGAAGGTGTCCGCCATCGTTCCTCCCCCTGAAGGCCACGGCCTGCAATGTCGGTCGTTCGCCAACGGCACCTCACAGAACACCGATTGGCTCGGGCCGCCATGATTCCATGCCCGCACCCCGACCCGGTGGCCCTGTACCCGTACACGGGTGCCCCCGGTGGCGCGAAAGCGCCCCGGGGGCACCCCGACGCTGTGGCCTCAGCCGCCGAGCGCACCGCCCGCGCCGCCGGCTTCGTCCGCGGCGAGCGGGTCGGTCCTCAGGTGGATGACGCCGTAGTCGTAGGCGTGTCGCCGGTAGACGACGCTGGGCTCCTTCGTCTCGGAGTCGACGAACAAGTAGAAGTCGTGGCCGACCAGTTCCATCTCGTAGAGCGCCTGGTCGAGCGACATGGGTGCGGCGGTATGGGTCTTCTCGCGCATCACGAGCGGCCCTTCGCCCTGCACTTCGAGCGAGCCGATCTTCGTGGTGGGGACGGGCTCCGACGGCTGGTCGCCGACCAGTTCACCGTCCTCGTCGAACGAAGCGACGCCGGGGACCACGTCCCCGACCTCGGCAGCCGACAGCCGGCCGTTGCCACGGCGGCTGTAGCGCTTGTCGTGCTGCTTGCGCAGCCGGGCCTCCAGCTTTCCGGTGGCCAGGTCGAGCGCTGCGTAAGGGTCGCCCGCCGCCGCTTCCGCCCGGATGACCGGTCCCCGGGAGCGGAGCGTGATCTCCACCCGGTCGGAACGGTCGGCCTGACGGGGATTCGGCTCCTTGGACACCTCGACGTCGAGGCTGATCACCTTGCCGTCGAACTTCTGGATCTTGTCCAGCTTCAGCTTCTCGGCCACGTGCTTGCGGAACCGCTCGGGCACCTCGGTCTTGCGGCCCTTGACGACGATGTCCACGCAGAACTCCGTTCCCGGATCGCCCCGCTCAGCGGCGGAGCATCTCCCTTTTGCACCAGGCCCCGGAGATCACCAGGGCCTCGGACTCGGTGGCTTTCGCCTCCTCCTCCCCCGCCGGAAGGATCGCAACCCCACCGACTTTGCGTGCTTCTCCTACCGGTGAGTTACCTGCCCGAAACCTGATGGTGCATTCATCGAGGCCCGGCATTCACCGTTCCTCACAACCGAACATAGCCTGCACACCAGGGTCTCGGCACCCGCTACCGGCACGTACCTCCGTTCAGGGGGTATTGCCCTCTCATTACCTGCAACGATGCAGGTTCTCGGTCAGTTCCGGTTTATTTCGAAGGCGGAGGGAGAAGCTGCGACGACCGCCGCCCGGCACTCTCCGTGCACGAAGGGCTCCCGACCGGCGCCGCGCGCCTGCCCGATGGCCCGTGCCGCCTCCGCCAGCGTCGACCCGGTCGTCAACAGATCGTCGACCAGGACCACCCGGTCGGGACGGAGCAGTCCCTTCCGCAGGAGTCGCTCTCCCCCGGCCGTGAGCTCCAGCGCTCCGGCCAGATTCGCCCGCCGCTGCCGCGCCCCGAGACCCGACTGGTCGACGACCGCGCGCCGCTGCCGCAGCACCGGAAGCACCTGGGCCGGCAGGCCTCCGCGCCGCAGGTCCCGCGCGGCCGTGGCGGCGATCCGGCGCACCGGGTCATGGCCGCGTGCCGCGGTCGAGGGACGCGCGGAGGGCACGGGCACCAGCAGCAGGGTCCCCGCACGGCCCGGTCGCCCCGTCCCGGCCCGCACACAACCCGCCAGGGCCCGTCCGAGCGCCCCCGCCAGCCCGAGTGCCCCTCGCTCCTTGTGGGCCAGCAGAACCGCACGTACGGCGTTCTCGTACGGCGCGGCGGCATGCACCGCCGGGAGTCCCGGGGGCCGGGGCGAGGGCCGGACCCGACGGGCCGGAGCACCGTGCAACGCGGCCCCGCAGAGCGCGCACAGCTCGGTGCGCGGTCTGCCGCAGCCGGCGCAGGCCACCGGCAGGAGCAGACCGGACAGCTCCTGCCACGCGTTCCGCATGACCCCACTGTGCCGGGACCGCCGGGACCGGACCACCCCTGTGGAAAACCCCGGGCGGCTCCCGGATCAGCCGGGGTAGACCAACGACGTGCCCTCCTTGAGGACCGTCTGCCAGTTGTCCCCCGGCGAGAGCTTCACGATGCCGTCGCCGACCGTCTCCGCCATCAGCGGAAGCAGCTCGTCGTCCGCCGCGGCCACCGACTGGACCTGGTTCACCCCGGGCAGCGCGCCCGAGGCCGACGTGGAGCCGTCCGCCTGCACGTAACGCACCTGCTGGACACCGCCCTCCTCCTTGCCGACCACCACGAGACGGCTGCGCCCCGACCAGGAGATGGCCCGCACGTCCGTGAGCTGCGGTGCGGCCTGGCGCAGGTCCTCGACCGAGATCTCGGGCGCCACCGACGACCCCCGGCGCTCGACCCGGCCGATCTTCAGCGTCGTATGCCCGTCCTCCGTCAGCAGCAGAGCGATCCGCACGCCGTCCGCGGACATCCGCAGCTCCTCGATCCGGGCGCCGTCGAGGCCCGGCACCCTGACCTCGTGGGGCTCGCCCGTTCCCCCGGCCAGCCGCAGCAGCCGGGGACCGGCCGGATCGCGGTCGGCGACCCACAGGTCCCCGCGCCCGTCCCAGCTCGGCGGCGACAGCCGGTCGGCGGCCTTCTTCGCCGTGCTGGTGACCAGTGGCTCGGCCAGTTCGCCCTCCGTCTCCAGGGAGGACACGTAGAGGCGCTGCCCGTTGGAGGAGACCGCGGCGGCCCGCTTCTCGTCCCGGGCCACCCCGACCGCGCCCATCGGGACGGCGCCCACGCCGAGGGGACCGGTCACGGGCTCGGGCGTGTCGGTGGCGCCGGGGATCCGCTCCACCTGGCCCTTGTCGTTGATGAAGTACTGGCTGTCGGCCCCTTCGGAGCCCTGGTCGGCGGAGAACTCCGGTGCGTCGTCGGCGTCCAGCGCGCAGAGCCGGCCCTCGCTGCCGTCCAGCTCCACCCGCTCGACCCGTGCCGAGGTCAGGTCCCGGAGCGTGAAGAGCACCTGGGCGGCCATCATCCGGCAGGCGCTCCGGCCCGCCTTGTCGGCCTTCTGGTTGAGCGGCACCTTCAGGATGTTCTGATCGTCCGGCGCCAGCGCGGTGACGCCCTTGCGCAGGGCGGTCCCCGTCGGGAACCGGGAGTCGACCACGGGCCGCAGCCAGTTCGTCGGCCCGGCGAGCAGCGTCCTGACGGTCTGGGTGGCGGTGTCCATCCGCGTGACCGGATCCGTGCGGTTGCGGACGTAGACGGGGTCCGCGACGAGCGTCGACTGCCCGTTCGTGCGCCCGGTGGCGAAGTAGTACTTGTTCACGGAGCGGTAGAGCCGCTTGAAGTCGGACTGCCCGAGGACCAGGCCGTCCGGCACGACGTCGATGCGCCACTCCTGCTTCCCCTCCGCCACCTTCTCCAGCACCAGGTGCAGGGTCTGGGAGTAGTCGGTGGGCGCGAGCGGCTGGTAGGAGCTCTGGGCGTCGACCGCCGCCACCTTCTCGCCGGTCAGCGTGTAGGTCGTCTCCCGGTCCCGGGTGTCCCGGTTGTCCTCGTCGTGGAGCAGGGGGCCGCTGCGGTTGGGGGCCTGGGCGAGCACCGTGGTGCCCCCGCTCGGCTGCCAGGTCCGCCGGGCGTCGGCGCTCAGATACTTCCGCGTGGTCGCGAACGCGGGATCGTCGCTGGTCATCGACTCCAGGAAGCCGTCGACGATCTCGCTGGGCGGTGCGCCCTCCCGGGGCGCCACCGCGTACACCTGCACCTGGGAGTCGCCGGGCTGCGAGGCGTCGACCGCCTTGACGTCCCCGGTCACCGGCATCGAGCCGCACCCGGCCAGCACCACGATGCCGCAGCCCAGCAGCGCGGACGTCCGCACCGCCCGTCCGCGGCCGCCCGGACGGCGGTCAGTACCCACGAGTGGTGTCCTCCTGGTCGGAATTCCGTACGCCACCGCTCGCGCGCCCACCGGGGCGCTCCTGGGCGGGGCGCGCCACGACACGTGCTCCGTTGCCGGGCAGCGCGGCGGGGTGCACCGACGAGGGAGCGCCGCTGTGCACGGCGGGGCCCCGGCCGGGCACCGGCAGCGGCGAACGCTCGCCTGCCCCGGGCTGCGGCGGCACGGACATCAGCCGGTGGTCGTCCGACACGCCCGTCCCGGCCTCGTCGCGCTCCCGGTTGCCCCGGTTGCGCCGCGAGTCCTCGGGCTCCAGCGGTATCGGCGAACCGCGCAGGGGCTCGTCCGCCGTACGCGGCAGGGTCAGCCGGAACTGGGAGCCGCCGCCCGGCTCGCCCCAGGCCTGGAGCCAACCACCGTGCAGCCGGGCGTCCTCCACGGCGATCGACAGGCCGAGACCAGTCCCGCCGGTCGTCCGGGCCCGCGCCGGGTCGGCGCGCCAGAACCGGTTGAAGACCCGGGTCGCCTCGCCGGGCTTGAGCCCGACCCCGTAGTCCCGGACGGCCACGGCGACCGCTCCCTGTGCCACACCCATCCGCACCACGACGTCCCGGCCCTCTCCGTGCTCGACGGCGTTGACCACGAGGTTGCGCAGGACGCGTTCGACGCGGCGGGCGTCGGCCTCGGCGATCACCGGCTGTTCGTCGCCGATGACCAGGATCCGGGTGCCCTTGCGCTCGGCGAGCGGCTCGGCGCCGCCGATCACCCGGTGCACCACGGTCCGCAGGTCTATCGGCTCGGCTTCCAGGGCCGCGGCGCCCGCGTCGAAGCGGCTGATCTCCAGCAGATCGGCAAGCAGCGACTCGAACCGGTCGAGCTGGTCGCCGAGCAGCTCGGCGGAGCGCGCGGTGACCGGGTCGAAGTCGGCACGCGCCTCGTGGATGACGTCGGCGGCCATCCTGACGGTCGTGAGCGGGGTGCGCAGCTCGTGCGAGACGTCGGAGACGAAGCGCCGCTGCATCCGGGAGAGCTCCTCCAGCTGCTGGATCTTCAGCTGGAGGTTCTGCGCCATCTTGTTGAAGGCCTCGCCGAGCCGGGCGATGTCGTCCTCGCCGGTGACCTTCATCCGTTCCTGGAGCTTGCCGGCGGAGAGCCGCTCGGCGATGCCTGCCGCCATCCGCACGGGCGTGACGACCTGGCGCACCACGAACCAGGCGATGGCCCCGAGCAGCACGACGACGAACAGCCCGGCGGTCGCCAGGGTCGTCTTGACCAGGGTCAGGGACTTCTCCTCCTGCGTGAGCGGGAAGAGGTAGTAGAGCTCGTAGGGGTGCTGATCGATGTCGTAGAGCCGCTTGCCGACGACGAGCCCCGGCTGCGACTCCTTGCCGTACGAGTACCGGATCAGGGAGTACGTCTGGAAGGCTCCCTGCCCCTTGCCCACGTCCTGGCGCAGGCGCTCGGGCACGCTGGACGCCTCGACGCTGCCCGAACCGCGCGGCGCACGGCTGCCCGCGCCCTCGCCCACGGTGTCCGCGCTGAGCGCCACCACGTTGAACGCGTTCTTGCCACCACTGGCCAGCTGATCGACGAGCTCGGTGCGCCAGGAGGTGCTGCCGGTCATGCCGTCGGTCGCGTCGCTGCCCTGTCCCCCCGGGGACAACGGGGCGTTCGCCTTCTCCTGGGCCGCGGCGAAACCACCGGCGGCCTGGGTCTGGGCGGCCTTGCCCTTCGCGTCGAGCAGGCCGTTCCGCACCTGTCCGATGACGACGAAGCCGAGCAGCAGCACGACCACGACCGACATCAGCAGGGTGCCCGCGACGACACGGAGCTGCAGGTTGCGCCGCCACAAGCGGACGGCAGGGAGCAACGGACGGCGCACCCACCGCATCAGCAACCGCGGTACGGGCCCGCCGGGCGTCCGGTCCTCGAACAACCGGCCGCCCTGCAGGAATCGGCTCATACGTGGTGCCCTCCGTCCCGGGCCGGCAGCCCGCTCCGTACGGACTCCCGGCTCCCCGGGCCCCGGAGCAGCACTGCCTCCGGCCATCTCAGCTAGGTCCGGCCTTGTAGCCGACGCCTCGGACCGTCACGACGATCTCCGGCCGTTCCGGGTCCTTCTCGACCTTGGAACGCAGACGCTGGACATGCACATTCACCAGGCGGGTGTCGGCCGCGTGGCGGTAACCCCACACCTGCTCCAGCAGGACCTCACGGGTGAAGACCTGCCACGGCTTGCGGGCGAGCGCGACCAGCAGGTCGAACTCCAGCGGAGTCAGGGCGATGGACTGCCCCTCCCGCTTCACGGAGTGCCCGGCCACGTCGATGACCAGGTCACCGATGGTCAGCTGCTCCGGGGCGGGTTCTTCGGACCGCCGCAGACGTGCCCTGATCCGGGCAACCAACTCCTTAGGTTTGAACGGCTTGACGATGTAGTCGTCGGCCCCTGATTCCAGGCCGACCACGACATCGACGGTGTCGCTCTTGGCAGTGAGCATGACGATCGGCACACCGGACTCGGCCCTGATCAGCCTGCACACCTCGATGCCGTCCCTTCCGGGCAGCATGAGGTCGAGCAGCACCAGGTCCGGCTTGGCCTCACGAAATGCGGCCAGTGCCTTGTCGCCGTCCGCTACGAACGACGGCTCGAAACCTTCTCCACGCAGCACAATCCCGAGCATCTCGGCCAGTGCGGTGTCGTCGTCGACGACAAGGACGCGTCCCTTCATAATCGACATCATCCCATTAGCTAATCGTTACCTGCGATGACCTGGCACACAGCTCTGCCAGTCCGACCCCTGTGACCGGGGAAATTGCGCCCTCCTCGGTGACGATCGCCGTGATCAGTTCCGGCGGTGTGACGTCGAAGGCCGGGTTGTACGCCGGTGCCCCGAGGGGTGCGACGACCATCCCGCCTCCGCCGCCGGCCGATACACCCTGCGCTGATGTGAGCTCCGTCACTTCTCTCCCGGAACGCTGCTCGACGATGATCGATGTGCCGTTCGGAGTCTCCAGATCCACGGTCGTCGTCGGCGCCACCACGATGAAGGGCACGTGGTGGTACTTGGCGAGCACGGCCAGCGGATAACTCCCCACCTTATTGGCCACCGAGCCGTCCGCGGCGATGCGATCCGCCCCTATCAGCACGGCATCGACCTCCCCGGCCGCGAACAGGGAACCCGCCGCGTTGTCCGTGAGCAGGCTGTACGCCAGACCGTTGCGCGCCGCCTCGTACGCCGTCAGCCGGGCCCCCTGGAGCAGCGGCCGCGTCTCGTCCACCCACAGCCGGCGCAGCCGCCCCCGCCGGTGCACCCGCAACGCCACGGCGAACGCCGTCCCCTCGCCCCCGGAGACCAGCGCCCCGGTATTGCAGTGGGTCAGCAGCTGATACCCGCGGCCCGGCAGCAGCTCCTCCAGCAGCACCTCGCCGTGCTCCGCCATACGCCTGCTGGCCTGGGCATCCTCCCGGTGCAGGGCCCGCGCCTCGGCCAGCGCCGCCGCGGCGGCGGCCTCGTCCCCCGCCCCCTTCCCGACGGCCTCCCAGTAGACCGCCGCCACCCGCCGCACCCCATAGCCGAGGTTCACGGCGGTGGGCCGCGCCTGCTCCAGCAGACCCGCCGCCTCCGCGACGTCGTAGCCCCGGGCCGCCGCGAGCGCCACCCCGTAGCCCCCGGCGATCCCGAGCAGCGGAGCCCCTCGCACCGCCAGCGTCCGGATCGCCCGCACCAGCACGGGCACATCGGTGCACACCAGCTCGACCTCCTCGGCGGGCAGCCGCGTCTGGTCGAGAAGCACCAGCACGGGACCTTCCGGAGGTTCGTCCCAGCGAAGTACGGGAAGCGCGGGAGGCTCGTTGCCCACCGGCGATTGCGCGTCCTGATCAGCCATCTGTCCAGTCTGCCCGCTGAGCAGCCCGCACATGAAGGTGCGAAGGAGATAGAGCGGCTGGTCCGCCCCGGGCCGACGCGTGGCACGATGGCTGCCAACCTGCCGCCCCGATGAGCGGTCAGGACGGTGAAGGAGCGAGAATGAACGACTCTCCGGGCTGGGCTTCGCCCGGATCTGCCCCCTCCGACGGCAAGGAGACGGCGATTCCCCGCCCCTCCGACCCCCAGGACGGAAGCGGCCCGACGGGACAGTGGTCCCCCGAGCAGCCGCCTCCCGGGCAGTGGTCCCCACCGAGCAACCCCGGCAGCGGCCCCGGAACACAGCCGCCCGCACCCGGCTGGGGCGGCGGCCCGCAGCGACAGGGCTGGGCAGGACCACCGCCGGCCGCGAAGCCCGGCGTCATCCCGCTGCGCCCCCTGGGCCTCGGCGACATCCTCGACGGCTCCGTCTCCGCCCTGCGCGCCCACTGGCGCACGGCACTCGGCTTCAGCCTCGCGGTCTCGGTGGTCACCCAGATCGCGGTCATCCTCATGCAGCGTTATCTGCTGCCGGAACCGACCACCGTCGACCCGAACGCCACCGGCGCCGAGGCCCTCCGCCAGACCGCCGATTCGGCCCGCTCGACACTGATCTCCCTGGGCCCGGCCTCCCTCATCTCGATGATCGCCACGCTCTTCACCGCGTCGATCGTCACCGTCGTCATCAGCCGCTCCGTGCTGGGCCGCCCCACCACGCTCTCCGACGCCTGGGCAGAGGCCCGCCCCCGGGTCCTCCCGCTGCTCGGACTGACCGTCCTGGTGGCCGTGATCATGGCCGCCATCATGACCGTGGGCATCGGACCGGGCCTGCTCCTGGGCTCCGAGGCCGGGGCCGCACTCGCCTTCCTCGGCTTCGCCGCCGCCTGCGTCGTGATGCTCTGGCTCAACGTCAGCTTCGCCCTCGCCGCCCCCGCACTGATGCTGGAACGACAGAGCATCGTGGCCGCACTGCGCAGGTCGGCGAAGCTGGTCCGCGGCGCCTGGTGGCGCACCTTCGGGATCCTCGCCCTGACCTGGCTGCTGACCTTCCTGCTGACGTTCCTCGTCTCCATCCCGTTCGGCATCATCGCGGTGATCGCCGACGGAACCGACGTCAGCGACTTCTTCAGCAGCAGCCCTCCCTCCTTCGGCTGGCCGTTCCTGATCATCACCGGCGTCGGCGAAGTGATCGTCTCGACACTGATCTACCCCTTCGTCGCCGGCGTGATGGCCCTCCTCTACATGGACCAGCGCATCCGCCGCGAAGCCCTGGACCTCGACCTGGCACGGGCCGCCGGGCTGCCCGGCTTCGGCGTCGACACCCCCAGGAGCTGATGCGGTGTCGGGGGCGGGGGGCATCACCACAGCACAGCGGGGCGCCACAGCCGGCGACATACCCGTGGACACTCCACGTCTCCCCGCACGGGAGGCGGCCGAGAGCGAACTGTCCAAGCCGATGTACCACGAGAACGACCCGAACTTCCTCCAGCGCGCCCTGAACCAGTTCTGGGACTGGGTCGCCGGAGTGTTCGACGCCGCCGCGAGTGCCGCCCCCGGCGGCCCGGCCGGACTCGTCGTCCTGGTCGTCATCGTCATCGGCCTTGCCGCCGCCCTCTGGTGGCGGCTCGGCACCCCGCAACGCTCGCCCCGCAGCGCGGACGCCCTCTTCGACAACGACGGCCCCCGCGGCGCGGCCCAGCACCGCGCCGCCGCCGAGGCCCACGCCGCGGCTCTGCGCTGGACCGAAGCCGTCCAGGAACGCATGCGCGCCATCGTCCGAGCCCTGGAAGAGCGCGCTCTGCTCGACCCCCGCCCCGGCCGCACCGCGGACGAAGCCGCAGCCGAAGCGGGCCGCACCCTGCCCGAGCACGCCACCCGGCTGCGCGCCGCCGCCCGGAGCTTCGACGACGTGACATACGGCGGCCGCACCGCGGACCAGCCGACATATCTGTCCCTGCGCACCCTCGACCTCGAACTCGACGAGGCAAAGCCGCTGCTGCCCGGCACCGCCCGAGGAGCCACCGGATGACCGCGGCGACCACCGCTTCCCCCACCTCGACGGCGCCCACCCCGGGCCAGGTCTGGACTCGTGCCCGAGGCATCCTGGCCGTCGTCCTCATCCTCGTCGTCGCCGGCGTCACGTTCGCCGCCGTACGCTCCGGAACGAACCACGTGCAGCTCGACCCCCGCTCCGCGGACCCCAAGGGCAGCCGCGCCGTGGCCGAACTCCTCAAGGCACGCGGCATATCCGTCACCGTCGCCACCACCCTCGACGAAGCCACCGCCGCGACCGGCCCCGACACCACGCTCCTGGTCGCCGGCCCCAACCTCCTGACACGGTCGCAACAGCTCCGACTCGGCGAGACGACCTCCATGTCCGCGGGACGCACTCTGCTGATCGCCCCGGGGCCGGGGGCCACACCCCGACTCGCCCCCGGCGTCCGCGCCAAGCCGCACCACGCCGTCAGCGCTCTCCCTCCGTCGTGCGAGCTCCGCGCCGCCCGCCGGGCGGGCACCGCGGACATGGGCGGCACCCGCTACACGGCACAGGACCCCACCGCCGTCACCTGCTACCCGAGCGCGGGCCTCCCCAGCCTGGTCGTCCTCCCGACCGGGGCGAACGGCGACACCGTCGTCCTCGGCTCCCCCGACCTCCTCCACAACGAGCGTCTCGACAAGCAGGGCAACGCCTCGCTCGCCCTGCAACTCCTCGGCTCCCGCCCCCATCTCGTCTGGTACCTCCCCTCTCTCACCGATCCATCCGCAACAGCCGACGCCCCCGACAACGGCGACGGAAACGGAGACAAGGAACAGTCCGAGGACGGAGCAGGGAACGACCCGGACCACGCGGACGACGAAAGCAGCTTCCTCGACCTCGTCCCCTCCGGCTGGCTGTGGGGAACACTCCAACTCGCCCTCGCCGCCGCCCTCGCCGCCGTCTGGCGGGCCCGCCGACTCGGCCCCCTGGTGACAGAACGGCTACCAGTGGCCATCCGCGCATCCGAAACCGCCGAAGGCCGCTCCTTCCTCTACCGGAAGGCCAACGCCCGCGACCGGGCCGCCGAGGCCCTCCGAGCCGCCACCCGCACCCGCATCGCCCCCCTCGCCGGTGTGCCCGCCCGTGATGCGCACACCCCCGACGTCCTCCTCACCGCCGTCTCCACCCGCATCACCGCCCCCGAACACGACCTCAGCGCCCTGCTCTTCGGTACGGCTCCCGCCACCGATGCCGCCCTGGTCCTCCTCGTCGATCAACTCGACGCCCTCGAAAGAGAGGTACGCACTTCATGAGCGCCCCGACCCCCGAGCCGGCCGAGTACGCGGTGCCCGCTGCGGCCCCCATGAGGCCCGCGGAACCGGAGCCGTCCGACAGGGCCCGTGCGTCCCTGGAGGCCCTGCGCTCCGAGATCGCCAAGGCTGTCGTCGGCCAGGACCCCGCCGTCACCGGACTCGTCGTCGCGCTGCTCTGCCGCGGTCACGTACTCCTCGAGGGCGTGCCCGGAGTGGCCAAGACCCTGCTGGTGCGTGCGCTCGCCGCTTCCCTCGAACTCGACACGAAGCGCGTCCAGTTCACACCCGACCTGATGCCCAGCGACGTCACGGGCTCACTGGTCTATGACGCGCGCACCGCCGAATTCTCCTTCCAGCCCGGCCCCGTCTTCACCAACCTGTTGATCGCCGACGAGATCAACCGCACCCCTCCCAAGACCCAGTCCTCCCTCCTCGAGGCGATGGAGGAACGGCAGGTCACCGTCGACGGAACGCCACGGCCACTGCCTGACCCCTTCCTCGTCGCCGCCACCCAGAACCCCGTCGAGTACGAAGGCACCTATCCCCTCCCCGAAGCGCAACTGGACCGCTTCCTGCTCAAACTGACGGTTCCGCTCCCCTCACGGCAGGACGAGATCAACGTCCTCACCCGTCACGCCGACGGCTTCAACCCACGCGACCTGAAGGCCGCCGGGATACAGCCCGTCGCCGGACCCGCCGCATTGGAAGCAGCACGCGAAGCTGTCGCCAGGACGACCGTCTCCCCCGAGATCGCCGGCTATGTCGTGGATATCTGCCGTGCCACGCGCGATTCCCCCTCGCTCGCCCTCGGCGTCTCCCCTCGAGGCGCCACCGCACTGCTGTCGACCGCCCGCGCCTGGGCCTGGCTGACCGGCCGGGACTATGTCATCCCGGACGACGTGAAGGCTCTGGCGCTGCCCACACTCCGTCATCGCATCCACCTGCGGCCCGAGGCGGAAATGGAAGGAGTCACCCCGGACTCCGTCATCGCCTCAGTGCTCGCCCACGTCCCCGTACCCCGATGAGGCGGTGACCATGGCCCTCACCGGACGTACCGCGCTGCTGGCCGCCCTGGCGTCACTCCCCGTAGGGATCTTCGCTCCCAGTTGGACCGGGATGCTTGCGGTCAACGCACCGCTCTCCCTGGCAATTCTGTGTGACTACGCCCTGGCCGCGCCAGTGCGCACGCTTCGATTCACTCGATCTGGTGATACATCTGTTCGACTCGGTGACGCGGCAGAAGTTCAACTGACGGTGACCAACACCTCGCGCCGGCGCCTACGCGCCCAGCTGCGGGACGCCTGGCCTCCCAGCAGCTGGACCTCGGGCGCCGAACCGCGCGCTT
Organism: Streptomyces sp. NPDC020884; assembly: GCF_044333935.1. NCBI lineage: Bacteria > Bacillati > Actinomycetota > Actinomycetes > Kitasatosporales > Streptomycetaceae > Streptomyces > Streptomyces sp. NPDC020884. Next base: position 1,533,286 of record NZ_JBIRRY010000001.1, read on the forward strand.
CACGTCACACGGTGACGATCCCCGCCGGGGAACGACGGCGCCTGGTCACCGTTCTGCGCCCCACGCGCCGCGGAGAACGGCGGGCGGAACACATCACGATCCGCTCGTTCGGCCCGCTCGGCCTCGCCGCCCGCCAAGGGCAGCACCGCGCCCCGTGGACCGTACGGGTCCTGCCGCCGTTCACCAGCCGCAAGCATCTGCCTTCCCGGCTCGCCCGGCTCCGGGAACTCGACGGCCGTACCAGCGTTCTGACCCGCGGTGAGGGCACGGAGTTCGACAGCCTGCGGGCCTACGTGCCCGGGGACGACACGCGTTCCATCGACTGGCGGGCCACAGCACGCCAGTCCGTCGTAGCGGTCCGGACCTGGCGTCCCGAGCGTGACCGGCACATCTCGATCGTCCTCGATACCGGACGGACATCCGCGGGCCGGGTGGGCGACGTCCCCCGCATGGACGCCTCGATGGACGCCACACTCCTTCTCACCGCACTCGCCACGCGCGCCGGCGACCGCGTGAGCCTCCTCGCCTACGACCGTCAGGTCCGAGCCCGGGTACACGGCCGAACGACCACGGGCAATGTCCTGGCCACCGTCATCAACACCCTGGCCACGCTGGAACCCGAACTGATCGAGACGGATGCCCGGGGCCTCAGCAACGCCGCTCTCGCCGACGCTCCCCGCGGCTCGCTGATCGTCCTCCTCACGACGCTGGAGGCCGCTCCCATCGAGGAGGGGCTCGTCCCGGTGCTCCCTCAGCTCACTCAGCGCCACACCGTTCTGCTGGCCGCGGTCTCCGACCCTCGGATCGAGGAGATGGCCGACGCCCGGGGAACGGTGGACTCGGTGTACGACGCGGCAGCCGCCGGCCAGGCCCAGGCCGACCGCCGCCGCACCGCCGACCGGCTCCGGCGCCACGGCGTCGTCGTCGTGGACGCCACTCCGGACCATCTCGCTCCCGCGCTCGCCGATGCCTACCTGGCCCTGAAGGCCGCAGGCCGTCTCTGAGAGGGCGGTTGGTGACTCTTCGAGTGGTTCCGTGGTCGCCTGATGGTGTGAGCGAGGACGGAATCCACTGGTCTGCGGGGCGCTTTCGGGGCCTTCCGGCGCACCGCAGCCGTATGGCGGGCGGTCGGGACTCTTGGTAGGGGCCGTCGTGCACCTATCCATTGACATGGCCATGACATGCTTGGAGAGTTGCCCTTCTCCGTGCCCGCCGCAGCACACATCTTCGGCCGGGACCGGTATGCAGACCGTCGAAAGGAGCACGATGAACCGCTTAGCCCGAACTCTCCTCCCCATCACCATGGGTGCTGCCCTGATGGTGCCGCTGGCCCACTCCGCCACCGCGGTGGAGACCGGCGCCCCTGGCGTTTCCCCCACCGCGGCCGGGAAGAAGGTCGCCGGCGATGTCCACGCCACGGTCAGCCGCGACTCCGTCATCCAGCGGGCCAAGACCTGGCTGACGGCGAACAACGGCAGTCAGGTGCCCTACAGCCAGACCGCGACGTTCGGCGGATACCGTGCGGACTGCTCCGGATACGTCAGCATGGCGCTCCAGTACGGCAAGCCCGGCGCCAATACGGTGATGCTGGCAAGCTCAGACTTCACCACGCCGATCAACATTGCACAGCTCACCAAGGGCGACCTGATCATCGACGCGGCGGGCAGCAGCACCACGCGCCACGTCGTGATCTTCGAGAAGTGGACGAGTAGCGCCCACACCAGCTACAAGGCGTACGAGCAGCGCGGAGGGCACGGTACGGACTACCGCACACTCAGCTACGGGATCGGGGCGGACGAGTACGACGCGTACCGTCCCAAGAAGTACTGACACTCCCCGTACGCGCGCGGCCCGCGGCACCCCCACCGCCGCCGGAAGTGTGGCGCGGCAGTGAACAGAACGCCCTCCGGGCCGGCCCGGGGGGCGTTCTGCACCGTCTTCAATGAGGCCACCGCCCCCTCAGGGACCGTGAGGTCTGCGAAGCTCTCCACCACGAGCAACTGCTCGGCCGGCCTCTGGAACCGGTCCGGAACGCAGAAAAGCCCCGTGCCAATGGCACGGGGCTTTCCCGGAAAAATTGTTCGGCGGCGTCCTACTCTCCCACAGGGTCCCCCCTGCAGTACCATCGGCGCTGAAAGGCTTAGCTTCCGGGTTCGGAATGTAACCGGGCGTTTCCCTAACGCAATGACCACCGAAACACTATGAAATTAACCAACACCGGAACACAACACGGCCGTTCGTTATTTCAGAACTAACACAGTGGACGCGAGCAACTGAGGACAAGCCCTCGGCCTATTAGTACCAGTCAGCTCCACCCCTTACAGGGCTTCCACATCTGGCCTATCAAC